>NZ_JAGGOT010000039.1 GCF_018614195.1 Streptomyces sp. ISL-43 | reverse complement strand
GGCGGCCAGCGCGCCGGCGGCGAAGAGGGCGATCACGGAGACGGCGGTGCCGAGCCAGGTGGCACCGAGCCACTGCGTGCCGAAGTAGCCGAGGGCCACGCTGTACCCGGCCCAGGCCATGGCGGCCAGGACCGACCAGGGCAGGAACTCCTTGACCTTGCGGTGGGTCTTGCCCGCGCCCAGGGAGACCACCGAACGGCCGGCCGGGGCGAAGCGGGCGACCACGACCAGGGCGCCGCCGCCGCGGGCCAGTGCGGTGCCGAGGCGTTCGTGCGCACGGGTGAGCCGGCGGGAGCGGGCGATGGCCCGGTCGAGACGGGCCCCGCCGCGCCTGGCCAGCCGGTACGCGGCCATGTCGCCCAGCACCGAGGCGGTGACGGCGGTCACCAGCAGCGCCAGGATGTCCGGCACCTCCGCGTGCACGGACACCGGTCCCGTCGCCCCGGCGGCTGCCGCAGCGGCCGCCGCGGCGGTGACCACCAGGACTCCGCTCGGCAGCACCGGCAGGAAGACGTCGAGCAGGATGGACAGCGCCACCAGGGCGTAGATCCATGGGCTCGAAGTCAGAGAGCCCAGACTCTCAAGCAAAGCGGGACTCCCCGGTCCGGTCGACGTGCTTCGGCGTGAAGCGCCGCAACGTCGCGGGGGAGCGGCAGGGGCGGCTGACAGCGGAACAGCGTACGCCGGGTGTCCACGGACCGGACGCCCGGGGGGCGATCGGGCGCGATGGCGTGCGTCCGGTGGTGCCTTCCCTCAGGCCGTGGGTTCCCCGCTGCCCGTTCCAGGGGGTGTGAGGTCTCGGTCCAGGACCGTCACCAGGCGGGGGCCCTTGCGGGCTTGGTCCAGGCGGAGCCGCGCGGAGCGGCCCGACAGCGCGAGGGTCATGAGCTGGTTGCCGAACCACGGGCCGCCCGTACGTCGCCAGCTCAGTGGGGGCCGGCCCGTCCGGCCGTGCCGGGAGAACCCCCGGCCCAGCCACCGGCCCCACCGTGACCAGCCGAGCCGGAAACCCCACTTCACCGCGGTGTGGATGGAGTTGTGCACCGGCGAGCACGTCAGCTGGAACACCCGCGCCGTGCTGGGTATTCGGGGCTCGGCCACATACGCGTGGTGCACGTCCCCCGACAGTACGCACACCGTGGCCGGCGCCCGGGGCCCCGTGCCCACCTCCTCGATCAGGTCACTGAGCGCCGCGAACGAGGCCGGGAAGGCCGCCCAGTGCTCCAGATCGCTGCGCCGCCGCAGATCCTCCCCGATCCTGGCCCACTTGGGGCCCCGCTCCCCCCGGCACAGCGCGGCGTTCCACACTTCCGCGTCGTGGACGAGCGGGGGCATCAGCCAGGGCAGCGACGACCCGATGAGGAGGTGGTCGTAACCGCCGTGCCCGGCCAGGGCGTTGTCGCGAAGCCACTGCTGCTCCGCCGGATCGAGCATGGCCCGCCCGTCCTCATCGAGGACCCGGGCGGCGCGGGTGTCCACCATCAGCAGCCGGGACCGGCCGAAGTCACGGCGGTAGCTCCAGCGGACCGTGGCCGGGTCGGCCTCGGCCGATGCCGCGAAGGCCCGTAGCGCGTCGGTGCCGTCGGGGGTTTCGCGGACCGCCCCGTACAGGGCGTCGGCTGCGAGCTCGGCGGGGGAGAGGTTGCCGAGGTGCTGGTACACCCAGTACGACATCAGCCCGCTGAGCACCCGCTCCTGCCACCACGGGGTGGCGCGCATCTCGGCCAGCCACGTGGCGCTGGTGTTCCAGTCGTCGATGACGTCGTGGTCGTCGAAGATGTGCAGGCTCGGGACGGTGGAGAGGAGCCAGCGGATCTCGGGGTCGAGCCAGGACTCGTCATAGAGCCGGGTGTACTCCTCGAAGTCCGCGACCTGGGCGCCCGGTGCCTCGCGCAGGTCCCGCCGGGCCGACAGCCAGGCGCGGGTGGCCCGGGACAGGTGGTCCGCGTACACCTGGTCGCCGAGGAGGAGCAGGACATCGGGCCGGACCGCCTCCGGTTCGACGGCCAGCTGCGAGGCGAGGGTGTCGAGCGCGTCGGGGCCGTGCGGTCCGCGCCCGTCGGCCGGCGGGGCGGCCTGGCGGCAGGAGCCGAAGGTGAGGCGGAGGGTGGGGCTGTGGGTGGGGTTGGCGTCGCGGGTGGGGCTGTGGTTGGAGTGGTGGGCCTTCGCGGCGGGGGGTGTGGTGATGGTGCTCGGCGGGAAGGGGGTGTCGCGCAGCGGCCAGACGTGCACGCCGTCGAGCAGTACCTCATACGCCGTGGTGGAGTCCGGGGTCAGGCCGGTGACGGGCACCAGGGCGTAGTGGTGGCCGGCGACCTGGAAGGTGCGGACGCTGCCCCCGGCGCCGTCGGCGCAGCGCACCTCGGCGGTGCACGGGCGGTCCGCCTCGATCCAGATCGTGGCGGAGTCGCCCGTGTTCCAGTCGACGTAACGCAGCAGTGGTCCCAGACGCATTGCGGTCATGCAACTCCCCCTCCTTCATCCTGTCTTGCCCCTGTGATCACGTTACGACGGGGAGGGTGAGGTCCACCTCCCCCTGGCGGGGGAAAGATCCTTGGCCAGGGGTGAGGGGGAGGTGGGGGAGGGGGAAGGGGAGAGGTGGATTTGGGAGGTGGATTCGGGGAGGAGAGGCGTCAGCAGGCGTTGAGGATGTTGAGCAGGGCCGTCTTCTCCGTGGAGTCCATGCTCAGGCTCCAGTACTGCTTCACTCCGACCCACATGCGCGCGTACGTGCAGCGGTAGGCCGTGCGCGGCGGCAGCCACTTGCCGGGGTCGAGGTCGCCCTTGGCCTGGTTCACGTTGTCGGTGACCGCGATGAGCTGGGGGCGGGTGAGGTCGTTGGCGAACTGCTGGCGCTTGCTGGTGGTCCAGGAGTTGGCGCCGGAGCGCCAGGCCTCGGCGAGCGGGACGACGTGGTCGATGTCGACGTCGGAGGCGGCGGTCCAGGTGGCGCCGTCGTACTCCGAGTACCAGCTGCCGCTTACGGCCGCGCAGGCGGAGTCCTGGACGACGCCCGAGCCGTCGCGCTTGAGGACGGTCTCGCGGGTGTTGCAGGTACCGGAGACGGTGCTCCAGTGGGGGAAGAGGTCGCGGCTGTAGCCGCTGGTGGAGCCCTCGGTCTTCGGGGTGACGGTGGCGAGGTAGGAGCGGGCGGCCGCGGCGCTGATCGGGGCGGGAGGGGAGGCCGCGGCGGTGGGGGCGGTGAGGAGGGTGGTGAGGGCGGCGGCTGCCAGCGATGAGGCGAGCATGCCAATTCGACGCGCGTAGATCATGGACATGAAAGAACTCCTGGGCGGGGGTGGAGTGCTGCGGGGCGTCGCCATGGTGGCCGCGCCGGGTTTCGTGGGGATGGGCGCCAGGTGACAGTGTGGCGACATGGGCATGTCATGGCGAGGTTTGCAACGAGCCCGGGTGTGAGGGGAGTTGGTATTCCGGGTGGGATCGGACCGGAGTGGGCCCAAAGTCCCATTTCGGGGGCGGGGGGCGTCGCGTACGCTGGAGGAGCAGAAGGGGAGTAGCTCTTCGCCGGACCGTCGACATACTGCTGGGTCACACCAGCCGGCGCCCGGAGGCAGGCAGCGTGCACGTGTGCGCGGGGTCGGCCAGCGAGACTTTCGGCCGCAGTGTCCTACGCGTATGCGCGTATACGTACTTCAGGGCGCCGCCGAGCCGAAGCGACCCCCTGATCCACGAAGGTCTCTCGGTACCGATGGCGTCCTGCCCGACCGATTGAGGTTTCACCCCGTGTTCAGCTTCACCGTTATGGCGATCGCCTTCGGCGTCATCTTCATCGCCGAGCTCCCCGACAAGACGGCCCTGGCGAGTCTGATGCTCGGCGCCCGCTACCGCGCCTCGTACGTCTTCGCCGGCGTCGCCGCCGCCTTCGCCGTGCACGTGGCACTCGCCATCGCGGCCGCCAGCGTGCTCACGCTGCTTCCGGACCGGCTGGTGCAGGCCGTCGTGGGCGTGCTGTTCCTGGCGGGCGCGGCGATGCTGCTCCTGAAGAAGGGCGACGGCGAGGAGGAGGTCAAGCCGCCTGCCGACCAGTCCTTCTGGAAGGTCTCGGGGGCGGGCTTCATGCTGATCCTGGTCGCCGAGTTCGGTGACCTGACGCAGATCATGACCGCCAACCTCGCCGCGAAGTACGAAGACCCCATCTCCGTCGGCATCGGCGCGGTGCTCGCCCTGTGGGCCGTGGCGGGCATCGGGATCCTGGGTGGCCGGACCCTGATGAAGTACGTGCCGCTGAGCCTGATCACCAAAATCGCGGCGGCGGTCATGTCGGCGCTGGGCGTGTTCTCGCTCTACGAGGCGGTTGTGGCGTAGGTCCGTCCGGGCAGCCAGCCGTCTGCGTGTCTGCGCGTCTGCGCGTCTGCCATCTCCGTCTCCCCGCCCGCCCTCCGCCGGCCCCCGCCGCCCCCTCGCGTGGCCGCCGGTCCGCGGGCGGGCGCGTGGGTGGTGGCGGTGTCAGAGGGGTCTGGGAGGGTGCGGGGATGGAGCTGACGTTGCAAGTGACCATCGACTGTGCGGATCCGCGGGTGATGGTGCCGTTCTGGGCTCAGGCGCTCGGGTACGTGCCCGAACCCGCGCCCGGTGGACATGCCAGCTGGCGGGAGTACTGGGTCGACATGGGGGTGCCCGCGGAGGAGTTGCCCGAGGGGGCGGGGGAGATGCCGGAGTCGATCGTGGATCCGGCGGGGAGGGGGCCGCGAGTGTGGTTCCAGCAGGTCCCGGAGCCGAAGACCGGCAAGAACCGGGTGCACCTCGACCTGAAGGTCGGTGGCGGGCGCGATGTCGCGGTCGAGGTGCGGACCCGGCGGGTCGACGAGAAGGTCGGGGTGCTCACGGGAGCGGGTGCGGCCGTGGTGCGCGTCCTGGACGAGCCCGAGGGTGTTTACGCCGTCGTGCTGCAGGATCCCGAGGGCAACGAGTTCTGCGTCGTCTGAGTCAGGCGCTCTGGAGCGTGAGGGTGATGGAGCCGTCGGGGGAGGCGGTGACGTCGACGGCTGTCAGGTCCGGGACGTGGGCGGTGGGGGCGTGGGCGGCGGCGCGGGGGCCGACGCCGATGACGCGCATGCCCGCGGCCTGACCGGCTGCGATGCCGGCGGCCGAGTCCTCGAAGACGATGCAGTCGGCCGGGTCCACGCCGAGAGCGGCGGCACCCATCAGGAAGCCCTCGGGGTGGGGCTTGCTGGCCCGGACGGACTCGGCGGTCACCTGGACCTCGGGCATCGGCAGGGCCGCGGCGGTCATCCGGGCCGTGGCCAGGGCCTTGTCCGCGGAGGTGACCAGGGCGTGCGGGAGGGCGCTGATCGAGGCCATGAACTCCGGGGCGCCGCCGACCGGGACCACGCCGTCGGTGTCGGCGGTCTCGCGGGCGAGCATCACCGTGTTCTCGGCGTAGTTCTCCTCCATCGGGCGCTCCGGGAGGAGGATCGCCATCGTGGCGTAGCCCTGGCGGCCGTGGACCACCTTGAGGGCCTCCTGCGGGTCCAAGCCGTGGGAGACGGCCCAGTCACGCCAGCAGCGTTCGACCACCGCGTCGGAGTTGACGATCGTGCCGTCCATGTCCAGGAGCAGGGCCTTGGCGGTCAGGACGGCGGGGGCGGTGGTGCTGGCCGGCATCGGCGGGGCTCCAGACGGGGCGGGAAAAGAGAACAAGTGGTTCCGTCCACCGGTCAGGGAGAGGACGGAACCACTTTGTTCCTGAAGGATACAAAGCATCGTCGCCTCCGCGCCACCATCGGGGATGTGTTCTATCCCTCCAATGCGCGGCGGGTCGCCGGACCGTAGACGCCCCAGTCGTCGTCCTCGATCTCGTTCTGCCACTGGAACGTCGACACCGAGTTCTCCGTGCGGGAGCCGTACTTGCCGTCGAACTTGCCCGAGTACAGGCCCCGCGAGGCCAGCAGGCGCTGGAGCTTCTCCACCTCGGGGCCCGAGTCCCCGTACCGCAGGGTGGGGGCCTGAGGTGCCGGGGGAGGGCTCGACGGGCGGCTGGGGGTGGGGGACGGCGCCGGCTGCGAAGAGCGGCTCGGGCTCGGGGAAGCCGATGCGGACGGGGAGGCGGAGCGGGAGGGCGAGGGGCTCGGGGAGCGGGAGGCCGAGGGGCTCGGCTTGGCGCTCGCGGAGGACTGCGAGGGGGCCACCTGGGTCAGGCTGATGACCGGGGAGGACGGTTTCATGTCGAGGAGGACCGTCTCGGGCTCGTCGGAGCCGGCGAAGGCCGTCAGGGCCAGGGCGGCCGTGCCGAAGGCGACCACCGCGGACGCGGCTATCAGCAGGGGGCGTATGCGACGGCGCGGGGGTGCCTCGTACGCCGGAACGGGGCGCAGCTGCATCGTTTCATCGGGCCACGAAGCCACGGGCGTGCCGTACGCCGGGGTGTGTACCCCGGACGGCGGTGGCGGGGCGGCCGCGTCTGCGGGGTGGGGCGACGGGGTGGCAGCCTGGCCGGAGTGGGCCGGCGGGGCGGCAGCCTCGCTGGGATGGACCGGCGGGGCGGCAGCCTGGCGGGGACGGGGCGGCGGGGCGGCAGCCTGGCCGGGATCGGGCAGCGTGACGTACGGGCGGACGCGCAGGGGCTCGAACCCCGACGCGCATCCGCAGGCGTCGCCCACGGCGCCGCATTCTGTACAGCGCTCAGCGCTCACTTGTACCCCTCCCTGGACACTGCCTGCGATTATGCAGACCCGCGGAAGCCCTCCCAACCCGCCCGACAGGCCATAACGGGACACACCACTCAGGATGGAGATGTCGATCAAGCCTGAGGAGAAGCCGATGGTTCAGGACGTGGCCACGGAGCCCGACCCGCGGAAATCCGGCCCGAGTGCCGAACGCGCCTCTCGCGAGGTGCTCGTCTCCATCGGCGCGCTGCTGCTGGGGCTGCTCATCGCCGCGCTCGACCAGACGATCGTGTCGACGGCGCTGCCGACCATCGTCAGCGATCTCGGCGGCATGGCACATCTGTCGTGGGTCGTCACCGCCTACATGCTCGCCTCGACGGCCGCCACGCCGCTGTGGGGCAAGCTCGGGGACCAGTACGGGCGCAAGAAGCTCTTCCAGTACGCCATCGTGCTCTTCCTGATCGGGTCCGCCCTGTGCGGGCTCGCGCAGAACATGCCGCAGCTCATCGGCTTCCGCGCGCTGCAGGGCCTGGGCGGCGGCGGTCTGATGGTGCTGTCGATGGCGATCGTCGGAGATATCGTCCCGCCGCGCGAACGCGGCAAGTACCAAGGCCTCTTCGGCGCCGTCTTCGGCGCGACCAGCGTGCTGGGGCCGCTGCTCGGCGGACTGTTCGTGGACCACCTGTCGTGGCGCTGGGTCTTCTACATCAACCTCCCCATCGGTCTGGTCGCGCTCGTCGTCATCGCAGCCAGCCTGCACATCCCGGTGCGCTCCGAGAAGCACACCATCGACTACCTCGGCACCTTCCTCATCGCCTCCGTCGCGACCTGTCTGGTGCTGGTGGCCTCCCTCGGCGGGACCTGGGGCTGGAGCTCGCCCCAGATCATCGGGCTGGCCGTGCTGGGCGCCCTGCTGCTGATCGCCTTCATCGTCATCGAGCGGCGGGCCGTGGAGCCCGTGCTCCCGCTCAAGCTCTTCCGGGTCCGCACCTTCACCCTCTGCTCGCTGATCAGCTTCGTCATCGGCTTCGCGATGTTCGGCGCGATGGTCTACCTGCCGACCTTCCTCCAGGTCGTCCAGGGCGTCTCGCCGACCATGTCGGGCGTCCACATGCTGCCGATGGTGCTCGGCATGCTGATCACCTCCACCGGATCCGGCCAGATCGTCAGCCGCACCGGGCGCTGGAAGGTCTTCCCGATCACGGGTACGGCCGTGACCGCGGTCGGGCTGCTGCTCCTGCACCAGCTGCAGCGCACCAGCTCCACCTGGGAGATGAGCGTCTACTTCTTCGTCTTCGGCGCCGGCCTCGGACTGGTCATGCAGGTGCTCGTGCTGGTGGTGCAGAACGCGGTCGGCTACGCCGACCTCGGTGTCGCCACCTCCGGCGCCACCTTCTTCCGCTCCATCGGAGCGTCCTTCGGCGTCGCCATCTTCGGCACGGTCTTCACCAACCGGCTCGACGACAAGCTGTCCGCCGCGCTGGCCGGAGTCCCGCTGCCGCCCGGGGTGGACGCGGCCCGGCTGGAGGCGGACCCGCGCGCCATCGGGGCTCTTCCCGCCGACCTGCGGACGACCGTGCTGGACGCCTACTCCACCTCCATCACCGACGTCTTCCTCTACGCCGTGCCCGTGATGCTGGTGGCCTTCGTCGTGGCCTGGTTCCTCAAGGAGGACAAGCTGCGCGGCTCGGTGACGGCGCCCGACGTCAGCGAGACCCTCGCCTCCAACCCCGTCCACCGCTCCTCCCGTGACGAGGTCGCCCGCGCCCTGACGGCGCTCGGCACCCTCCAGGGCCGCAAGCACGTCTACGAGAAGATCACCGCGAAGGCCGGCTACGACCTGCTGCCCGCCTCCAGCTGGATGCTGCTGCGGATCAACAAGTACGGCTCCGCCGAGCCCGCCGTGCTCGCCGAGCGGACCATCGTGCCGCTGAAGGCTGTCACGGACGCGGCCCGCCAGGTCGAGGAGCGCGGGCTGGCCGTCCGCGACGGGCTGGCGCTGGTCCTGACGGAGAAGGGCCGCGTGAGCGCGAGGAAGCTGTCCGACGCCCGGGAGGAGTCGCTCGCCGAACTCCTCGGCGACTGGTGGGGCCCGGACCGGCCGACCGACCTGTCCGAGCTGGTCGCGGAGATCAATGCGGAGCTCTGCGGATCCGACGCCGAGGAGCCCTTCGATGCCCCGCCGCGCCGGGACCACGCCGCCAGGTGACCTCTCAGACCAGCCGCTTCTCGAACCAGTGCTCCGCGTACGGGCCCGTGCTGTACGCGGGTATCTCCACGTAGCCGTGACGCGCGTACAAGGCCCGGGCCTCCACCAGGTCCGACCGGGTGTCCAGCCGGACGCGCTCGGCGCCCAGCTCGCGGCCGGCCTCCTCCAGGGCGCGGAGCAGGGCTGCCCCGCCGCCCGTACCGCGGGCGCGCGGGTCCACGTAGACCCTGGTGAGCTCGGCGGTGACGCGATCGATGAGGCGTATGCCTCCGCAGGCCAGGGGCGCGCCGTCGAGTCGGCCGACGACGAACCGGCCCGTCGGCTCCGTGAGCTCTTCGTCCGGGAAGTCCAGCAGGCCCTGGTCGATCTCGGCCTCGGTGACCGAGCGCTTCCAGTACCGGCCGGCGACCTCCGCGTAGTACGCGCGGCGCAGGAGCGTGGCGTCCGGGGTGGTGAAGGCCTCGGCGGCGACCTGCCAGGTGGCCGTGCCCGTGGTTGTGGTGGTGGTGATCGTCTCGTCGCTGGTCATGGCGTCATTGTGGAGCGGGAGGGAACCGCCCCGCGCTGGAATATCCACAGGTACGGGCCGATGATATGAAAAAGGACAAACCGCACGCATGAAGGGCGAACCGTCATGTCGGAGCATCCTGACTGTGCCCTGGTCCGCCGCGGCTACGCGGCCTTCGGCAAGGGCGACCTGGAGGCCGTGGGCGCGCTGATGACGGCCGACGTCATCTATCACGTGCCGGGCAAGCACCCGCTCTCCGGGCACCACAAGGGCCGGGAAGCCGTCCTCGACCGCTACCGCAAGCTCGGTGAGGAGACGAAGGGGACCTTCCAGGTCGATCTGGAAAGCGTGCTGGTCGACGGCCGCGGCCACGTCATCAGTGTCCACCTGGCCCGCGCCGACCGGGGCGACCGGGGCATCGAGGTCCGCCAAGGCCTCTTCTTCACCATCGTCGGCGGCAAGATCAGCGACATCGACGAATGCACCACCGACATCGACGAGGAAGAAGCGTTCTGGAGCTGAGCTGAGCTGAGCGGCAGCGGGCAGCAGTAGGGCAGCAGTAGGGCAGGAGCGGGGCAGGAGCAGAGGTCCGGGGCGCGCGCCCCGGACCTCTCGCCGTCCTACGCCTGCTTCGGCGCCGCCTGCTGCACGACCTCGAACGACCACACCGACGAGCCTGTGGCCGCGGGCTTCGGCCGCTCACCGCCGCCCGCTCCGCCCGCCGGTCCGCCCGCCGCGCCGCCACCCTGGTGGGCCGCCTTCATGGGCCCCTCCATCCACGCCTGGAAATCCTCCTCGGAACGCCACCGCGTGTACACCAAGTACTGGTCGGTGCCCTCGACGGGCCGCAGCAGTTCGAACCACTCGAACCCGTCCGAACCCTCCACGGAGCCCGCCCGCGAGGCGAACCGCTGCTCCAGAACCTCGCGCTGTTCGGCCGGAACGGTGAGTGCGTTGATCTTCACGATGCTCATGCCCGACATCCTAGGTATCGCGCGGGGGATATCGTCGTCCGGGTAAATGAAGCGCGCGGTATGAAACGCGGTATGAAACGCGGCAGCCAGGCGAAGTCAAGGTTGCGGTCAACAGGGTGGGAGGCCGGCGAGGCGTGGCTAACGCGGCGGAGCACAGTGGTGCGAACGGACATGCCGGGGTCATAGGCGGTAGCGGCGGCAGGCTTGGGGCGGCACGCCTCATGCTGTGGGCGCTGGCAGGGTTGCTCGCCGTCAGGCAGGCCGCGGTCGTGCTGCGCGTGCCACCGGGCGAATGGCTCAGTGATTTCCATCTCCCCGGCACCCCCGGCAGCCTGCCGGGCTCGCTCTACGACAACGGCCAGTTCACCGGGACGCCCTTCGCGGGGCTGGTCCTCAAGCCGCTGCTCGGCCTCGCCGCGCCGTCGCTGGAGGTGGCCTGGACCTGCGTGACCCTGCTGTTCGTCGCCGCCGTCGGGCTCGTCGCCGCGCGCGGCCTGCCCGACCCGGTGCCGCGGCGCACCGCGCTGCTGGCCGCGCCCGTGCTGGTGGCGCTGATGATGGTCTCGCTGCCCGTCCGCGAGGCCGCCTCGCCCGGCCAGACCGCCGTGCTTCCGGTGCTGCTGGTGCTGCTGGCGGTGTTCCGGGTCCCTGCTGAGCGGCCCTCCGGGTTCCTGATCGGCCTCGCCGCCGCGCTCCAGCCGGCGCTGCTGCTCTTCGCCCCGCTGCTGTGGCTGACGGGACGCAAACCCACGGCGCGCGCCGCCGCCGCGACCTTCGCCGGCGCCACCGCCCTGTCCTGGGCGTCCCTGCCGCGCGACTCGTGGACGTACTGGATCGAGCACCTGGCCGGCACCGGCCTCGGCGGCGCCCCCGACGGCCTCGCCAACCAGTCCGTGCACGGCGCGCTGCTGCGCCTGGGCCTCTCCGGCCCCGGCGAGATCGTGCTCTACCTCGCCCTCGCGGCCGGGATCGCCTGGATCGGCCTGCGCCGCGCCGCCCGCTACGCCCGCGACGGACAGCTGCTCCTCGCCGTCGCCGTCACCGGTTGCGTGGCCGTCGCCGTGTCCCCGGCCGGCTGGCGCCACCAGCTGCTGTGGGTGCTGCTCGCGGTCGCCGGCAAGGTCGGCAAGCGGGCCGCGGACCGGTCGGTGTGGCCGGTGGCCGTGGTCCTGGCCATGACCCTGCCGAGCGCCGTCCTGCTGCCCAACCTGGCCGCGCTGGCCCCCGTACGGGACAACGTGCTGCTGCTCGCCGCCCTCGCCGCGGCCTGCACGGTGCCGTTCCTGCCGCGCTCCTCCCCGTACTGGCGCGAGCCGGTAGCGACGGCCTACGGGCGGCCCGCGCCCGCGCGCTGGGCCCGGGTGCCGCTGCTGCCGTTCTGGCGGCGCGTCCTGTCGCGCCCCAACCTGCTGCTGGAACTGCTGCTGATACGGGTCGGCTACTCGCTCTACTCGCACATCCGGGCCGCCGCGCCGACCAGCCGCACCCTTGCCGAGGGCAACGGCAGCCAGATCCACGGCATGGAGAAGGCGCTCGGCATCGACATCGAGCACGCCGTGAACCACGCGGTCGCGAACAAGCCCTGGCTGGAGGCGTTCTTCAACTTCTACTACACCTCCTTCCACTTCGTGGTCCCGCTGACGATCCTGGCCGTCCTGTACTGGCGCCGCCCCAAGGACTACCGCTGGGCCCGCGCCTCCCTGGGCCTGGCCACGG
Source organism: Streptomyces sp. ISL-43 (assembly GCF_018614195.1). Lineage (GTDB taxonomy): Bacteria > Actinomycetota > Actinomycetes > Streptomycetales > Streptomycetaceae > Streptomyces. Next base: position 137,741 of record NZ_JAGGOT010000039.1, on the reverse strand, counting down.
TCCTCGCGCTCATAGGCTTCTGGCTGTACCCGCTCGCGCCGCCGCGCCTGATGCCCGGGATGGGCTACGTCGACACCGTCCACGGGGTCCAGGACCTGGCCAATCCGAGCTACGGGGCCATGACCGCGATCTCGAACCAGTACGCGGCGATGCCCTCGCTGCACTTCGGCTGGTCGCTGTGGTGCGGGATCGTGATCATCATGCTCGCGCCGAAGGGCTGGCAGAAGCTGCTCGGGGCGCTGCACCCGGCGATCACGGTGTGCGCGATCGTCGCCACCGCCAACCACTGGGTGCTCGACGCGGTCGGCGGCGCGGTCGTCGTCAGCGCCGGTTTCGGACTCGTCTACGTACTCTCGGGCCCCCGGGGCGCCGCCCTGCCGGCCGGGGTGCTGCCGAGGCCCCGGCAGCCCGAGCGGGTCGGCGCGGGGTCCGGGCAGCGTACGCGGGCCTGACCAGCGGGCCTGACCGGCCGGCCTGACCGGCCGGTCTGACCGGCGGCCAGGCCGGCCGACCGGCCGGGCCCGGGGAACGACGAAGGGGTGCCGGGGCGGTGTTGCAACCCGCCCCGGCACCCCTTCGCGCTGGATCGCCGCGTTCTGCCAGGATCCGCCACCGGCGGTGCTCCCGCCACTCGGGGAGCCGGGCCCGGCGGGAGCCGGAAGCGGCGGCCTACTCCGGCGGGAGGTTGGCCACGACGAGGGCTATCGCCGCCGGAGCCGTGTCGGTCTCGCCGAGCACGGTGGTCTGGCGGGGTCCGCGCACGCGGAAGCGGCCGTCGGGCAGCGGCTCGACGGCCGGCGCGGTCACGGCGAAGGGATGCCCGGCGGAGGCGCTGAACCACAGCGTGAAATGGCTGGTGTACGGGTAGAGCCGGCGCAGCCGGGGCTCTGTGCGGGCGGCCTCGATGAGCGCCAGGACGCCCTGGCTCATGGGCTCGGACCCGCTCTGCTCGACCATCCGCCGCCATGTCGTCGGCAGCCGCTGCCAGCGTCTGGCGCTGGGGTCCTCAAGGTTCATCCGGGCAGTCTGGGGTCCGGGCCGCCGCCAAGGCAATGATCTCGACGGCGGCGACACGGTAACGACTGCCGGCGGGGCGCAGGGCGGCCGGGGGACGACTGCCGGCCGGGCCGCAGGGCGGCCGGCGGCCGGACGGTGGCCGAGGGACGGCAGGGGCCGGGCGTGGGAGGTGGGGCCCCTGCCGTCCTGGGTCACGGGTCAGCCGTGGCTGACCCGCAGTTCCTTGATGCCGTTCAGCCAGGCGGCGCGCAGCCGGCGCGGGGCGTCGCCGGCCAGGCGCAGGTCGGGCAGGGCGTCGGCCAGGGCGTTGAAGATCAGGTCGATCTCCATGATGGCCAGGGACTTGCCGAGGCAGAAGTGCGGGCCGCCGCCACCGAAGCCCAGGTGCGGGTTCGGGTCGCGGGTGATGTCGAAGGCGTCCGGGTCCTCGAAGACTTCGGGGTCGTGGTTGGCGGAGGAGTAGAACAGCCCCACCCGGTCGCCCGCCTTGATCTTCTGCCCGCCCAGTTCGGTGTCCTGGGTGGCGGTGCGCTGGAAGGACACCACGGGAGTGGCCCAGCGCACGATCTCCTCGGCCGCCGTCGAGGGCCGGGTCGCCTTGTACAGCTCCCACTGCTCGGGGTGGGTGAGGAAGGCGTGCATGCCGTGGCTGATGGCGTTGCGGGTGGTCTCGTTGCCGGCGACCGCCAGCAGCAGGACGAAGAAGCCGAACTCGTCGGAGCCCAGGTTGCCCTGGCCTTCGGCCGCCACCAGCTGCGTGACGATGTCCTTGGCCGGGCACTCCTTGCGTGCCGTGGACAGGTTCATCGCGTAACCGATGAGCTCCATCGCCGCGTTGCCGCCGACCTCGGCGGTGATCGCGTACTCCGGGTCGTCGTACGCGATCATCTTGTTCGACCAGTCGAAGATCCGGGACCGGTCCTCCTGCGGTACTCCGATCAGCTCGGCGATGGCCTGCAGCGGGAGCTCGCACGCCACTTGGGTGACGAAGTCGAAGCTGCCGTCGCCCGCCGCCGTCACGGCTTCCGAGACGATCTTCCGGGCGCGGTCGCGCAGGGCGTCCTCCAGCCCGCGGATGGACCGCGGGGTGAAGCCCCGCTGCACGATCTGGCGTACGCGGGTGTGTTCCGGCGGGTCCATGTTCAGCATGATCAATCGCTGGGCATCTATCGCATCACGCTGGATGTGTTCGTTGAAGCGGATGATCGCCGTGTTCGTGGTGGAGGAGAACAACTCCGGGTGCGTGGAGACGTACTTGACGTCCGCGTGCCGGGTGACGGCCCAGTACCCCTCGTCGTCGAAGCCGGTGACACCCCGCTGCTGCGGGCACCACCACACGGGCGCGGTCTGCCGCAACTGCGCGAACTCGGGGTAGGGGACCCGGTCTTGGAGCAAGTCCGGGTCGGTGGCGTCGAAGCCTTCGGGCAGCACGGGGCAGGTCATCGGGCGACTCCAAAGTCTGACGGCCCATCAGAAGTTGGCTTGAAGGTAGTAACGAGTTCTAGAAGTGACAAGGGGCCCCGCGCCAACTGTTGCGTGTGGAATCCGTGTAAGCCACGTGCAAGACCCTTGCGTACCGGGTCTTCTGGTCATAAGACTGCTGGGAGAACTAGAACGCGTACTAGTTCGGGTGGGGCGCCGGGACGGCCCACCCGCCAGCTGAGGCGCGCTTCGCGCTACGCAGGAGCAGGAGAGGACGAGCTCATGGCCGCGGAACCCGTCATCGTCGAAGCCGTACGCACCCCCATCGGCAAGCGCGGGGGCGCGCTCGCCAATCTTCACCCCGCCTACCTCCTCGGCGAGACCTACCGCGAGCTCCTCGCCCGCACCGGCATCCAGCCCGACTGCGTCGAGCAGATCGTCGGAGGCACCGTCACCCACGCCGGCGAGCAGTCGATGAATCCGGCCCGCAACGCGTGGCTGGCCATGGGCCTCCCGTACGAGACCGCCGCGACCACGGTGGACTGTCAGTGCGGCAGCTCCCAGCAGGCCAACCACATGGTCGCCAACATGATCTCCGGCGGCGTCATGGACATCGGCATCGCCTGCGGCGTCGAGGCCATGAGCCGCGTCCCGCTCGGCTCCGGCTCCAAGCACGGACCGGGCAAGCCCTTCCCGGACGAGTGGAACGTCGACCTCCCGAACCAGTTCGAGGCCGCCGAGCGCATCGCCCGCAACCGGGGCCTGACCCGCGAGGACGTGGACCGCCTCGGCGTACTGTCCCAGCAGCGGGCCGCCGCCGCGTGGGCCGAGGAGCGGTTCAAGCGCGAGACCTTCGCCGTGCAGGTGCCCACCACCGAGGCGGAGCAGGCCGCCGGGCAGGGCATGTGGCGGCTGGTCGACCGGGACGAGGGTCTGCGCGACACCTCCATGGAGGCGCTCGCCAGGCTCAAGCCGGTCATGCCGACCGCCGTGCACACCGCCGGGAACTCCTCGCAGATATCCGACGGCGCCGCCGCCGTGATGTGGGCCTCGCGCAAGATGGCGCGCGCGCTCAAGCTGCGGCCGCGCGCCCGGATCGTCGCCCAGACGCTGGTCGGCTCCGACCCGCACTTCCACCTGGACGGGCCGATCGACGCGACCCGCGCGGTGCTGGGCAAGGCCGGCATGTCGCTGAAGGACATCGACCTCGTGGAGATCAACGAGGCCTTCGCCTCGGTCGTCCTCAGCTGGGCCCAGGTCTTCGACCAGGACCTGGAGAAGGTCAACGTCAACGGCGGCGGCATCGCGCTCGGCCACCCCGTCGGCGCGACCGGAGCCCGGCTGATCACCACCGCTCTGCACGAGCTGGAGCGGCGCGACAAGGAATTCGCCCTGATCACCATGTGCGCCGGGGGCGCGCTGGCGACGGGCACCATCATCCAGCGGCTGTAGCACTGCTGCGCCGCCCTCGGTCCCTGTGGGATGGGATAGCCGAAGGCCCCGGTGGCCGGACCTGGGGAGGTCGGCCGCCGGGGCCTTCGCATGCGTACGTACCGGGCCTTGCGGGCGGTACTCGCGAGTCTGCTGCCGCTGGTGGCTTAGTACCAGTGGTGGGTCTGCCAGAAGCTCCAGGCGCCGGTCGGGCTGCCGTAGCGCTCGTTCATGTACTCCAGGCCCCACTTGATCTGGGTGGCCGGGTTGGTCTTCCAGTCCGAGCCGGCCGAGGACATCTTCGAGGCCGGCAGGGCCTGGACCAGGCCGTACGCGCCGGAAGAGGAGTTCGTGGCGGTGTGGTCCCAGCCGCTCTCGCGGGAAACGATGTTGTTGAACGCGGCGAACTGGGCCGGGTCCTTGATCATCTGCTGGGCGATCGCCTTGGCGCTCATCGGGGCAGCCTGCGCGGGAACCGCGGCAAGCATGGAACCGGCGACGCCCAGGGCGAGGACGGTACCCGCGAGGGTCTTCTTGGAAGCGGCGATGCGGCGGATGACAGCGTTGGACACGGATTGACCTTCCGAAGGGGACAAGGGCGATCGCAGGCATGCCGAAGACATGCGTGAGCCACTCACGCGGAGGAGAGGGGTTCGTCGGCGGAAGCGGGAGACCGGGGGTGAACCCGGGGGATCTCCGTCCGCCCTGCGACTCATCCAGTTCTACGGGGGTTCGGGCCGCCTGGCAACGACCCCTCTTACTAGTGGTCCTCGCAGCCGGGGCGGAACGGCCCCCGGTCGGCCGGATCGGGATCCGCGCAGGTGGGAGGCGGTGTGCGGGGGTCGATATGGGACGTTTAAGGACTACTATCCCGGTTCGTATGTGACCTAGGTCCTGTGGGGCGGGTCACCGCTGGGAGGCCGGGATCTCACCCTCCGTGCGCGGTCGTATCCCTTTCGGGGAAAGGTTTGCGGGCCGATCCGGCCCCCGGATCGAAGGAAACGGGCGCGTCGAAGGCAGCTTTCCGTGTCGCCCGCCGCAGCGCCTTCAGCAGGGTGGTGCCGAGCGTGAGCGTGAGTACGACGGTCAGCGCGGCCCGGCCCAGGTCCCAGCCCAGTGACGTCGCCAGGCAGTACGCGAGGAAGCGGGCCAGGTTCGCGGCCACCGGTTCCCCCGGGTGGAAGGAGACGCCCTGGCCCATGCCCTGCAGGATCACCCAGCCCTGCAGGTTCATGACCGTGCCGTACGCGAACGAGCCGAGGAACCCGTACAGCGCGAGCATCGCCAGCTCGGCCCGCCCCCGGATCCGCTCCGGCCCCGGCAGCAGCCCCGCGCCCAGCGAGAACCAGCCCATCGCCAGCATCTGGAACGGCATCCACGGCCCGACCCCGCCCGTGAGCAGGGCCGACGCGAACATCGTGACCGCGCCGAGGACGAAGCCGAAGCCGGGGCCGAGGACCCGGCCGCTCAGCACCATCAGGAAGAACATGGGCTCCAGGCCGGCCGTGCCCGCGCCGAGGGGGCGCAGCGCGGCCCCGACCGCGGCCAGTACACCGAGCATGGCGACGGCCTTGGCGTCCATGCCGTCGTCGGCGATGGTCGCGACGACCACGGCGACGAGGAGGGGCAGCAGGGCGGCGAAGAGCCAGGGGGCGTCCTGGGAGTGGGCGAAGCCGGACTGCCGGTCGGCGAGGAGGGGCCAGCCGAAGGCGGCGATGCCGATGAGGGTGACGAGGAGGAGGGCCGCGGCGGCGCGGGGGCCGATGTGGATGGGGCGGGTGGCGCGCGTGGCGCGGGTGGGGCTGGTGGGGCGGGTGGGCGGCTTTTGGCGGGGCGCGCTGCTCGTGCTCGGCGTGCTGCTCATGCTTCCGCCCGGGCTGTCAGGGCCGCGGCGACCTGGGAGACCGTGAGCCAGTGGCCCGGGGCCAGGATCTTGGCGACCTGCGGTGCGAAGGCGGGCGAGGAGACGACGACCTCGGCGGTCGGGCCGTCCGCGACGACCTCGCCGCCGGCCAGGATCACCACGCGGTGGGCGAGCTCGGCGGCGAGCTCCACGTCGTGGGTGGCCAGGACGATGGCGTGGCCGTCGGCGGCGAGGGCGCGCAGGATCTCGACGAGACGGGCCTTGGCGGCGTAGTCCAGCCCGCGGGTCGGCTCGTCGAGGAGGAGCAGGGCCGGGCGGCCGGTCAGCACCAGCGCGAGGGCGAGGGCCAGGCGCTGGCCCTCGGACAGATCGCGCGGGTGGGTGTCGTCGGGGACGTCGGGGAGGAGCTCGCTGACGAGGGCGCGGCAGGTGCCGGGGGCCGCCTGGGCGTCGTGGTCGGCGGCGGCGCACTCGGCGGCGACGGTGTCGGCGTAGAGGAGGTCGCGGGGCTCCTGGGGGACGAGGCCGACGCGGGTCACCATCTCCCGGGGCGGGGTGCGGTGGGGGGTGCGGCCGCTGACCGTCACCTGGCCGGTGGTGGGTTCGAGCGTGCCGATGAGGGTGGCGAGGAGGGTGGACTTGCCGGCGCCGTTGCGGCCCATGAGGGCGATGGTCTCGCCGGGCGAGACCGTGAGGGTGATGTCGCGGAGGACTTCTGCGCGGGCGCGGCGGAGGGAGAGGCCGGTGATCTGGGCCACGGGGGCCTTGGCCTTCGGCTTGGCCGCCGCCGTGGTTTCGGCGCCCGGGGGGCGTCGCCGGAGCAGGCGGGCGAGGGGGCCGGGGCGGGTGCCCTGGCCGGAGCGGGGGCCCTGCGGGCGGCCGTCCCCTACCCACCCTTCCCCCGTTCCCCGGGGCTGCGCCCCGGACCCGGCTCGGGGTTGCGCCCCCGACCCTGCTTGGGGCTGCGCCCCCGACCCTGCTTGGGGCTGCGCCCCCGACCCTGCTTGGGGCTGCGCCCCCGACCCCGCTTGGGGCTGCGCGCCGGATCGCGCTTGGGGCTGCGCCCCGGGGCTGGTGGGCTCCGCGGGCTGTGAGTCGGGGCGCGGAGGGGTGGACAGGCGGGTGCGGAGGGGGGTGGCGTGGCGGCGGGCTTCGCGGATGGACAAGGGGAGGGGGGTCCAGCCGGCCAGGCGGCCCAGGGCTACGACCGGGGGGTGAACCGGGGAGACGGCCATGATCGAGGACGGGGAGCCGAGGACGGGGGGTTCGCCCGGGGAGGGCATGAGCAGGACCTGGTCGGCGTACTGGACCACCCGCTCCAGGCGGTGCTCGGCCATCAGGACCGTGGTGCCCAGGTCGTGGACCAGGCGTTGCAGGACGGCCAGGACCTCTTCCGCCGCCGCCGGGTCCAGCGCGGACGTCGGTTCGTCCAGGACGAGGACCTGGGGGTGGGGGGTCAGGACCGAGCCGATGGCCACTCTCTGCTGCTGGCCGCCGGAGAGCGTGGCGATGGGGCGGTCGCGCAGTTCGTTCAGGCCGAGGAGGTCCAAGGTCTCCTCGACGCGTCGCCGCATGACGGCCGGGGGCAGGCCGAGGGACTCCATGCCGTAGGCGAGCTCGTCCTCGACGACGTCCGTCACGAAGTGCGCCCGCGGGTCCTGCCCGACCGTGCCGACCACGTCCGCGAGCTCGCGCGGCCGGTGCGTGCGGGTGTCGCGGCCGGCGACCGTGACCCGGCCCCGCAGCCGGCCTCCCGTGAAGTGCGGGACCAGACCGGAGACCGCCCCCAGGAGGGTCGACTTGCCCACGCCCGACGGGCCGACCAGGAGCGTCAGCTCGCCCTCCGCGAGGGTGAAGTCCGCGTCCACGAGGGAGGGCGCGGGCGCGCCCTCGTACGTCACGGACACCTCGTCGAAACGGATCACTGCGACGCCTCCTTCGGCTGTGGTGGTACGGGTGCCACGAAGGCGGGGAGCAGGCCGATCAGGATCGCCGCGGCGGGCCAGAGGGGGAGGCCGGGGGAGACGAGGGGGACGACACCCGGTAGCAACCCCTCCGGATCCAGGGACGCGGCCCGGATCAGCAGCACCGCGACCGCCGCGCCCGAACCGGCGACGAGCCAGGCCCGCGCCCCCCACCGGTCGGGCCGGTACCGGGTCCGCACCGACCGGCGGCCGCCGAGGCGGAGCCCCGCGAGGGCCAGGGCGAGACCGACGAGGAGGACCGGCAGGCCGTACGCGGCGCCCTCGGCCGCGAGCAGCCCGTACGTGCCCGCGCACATGCCGAGGAGACCGCCGAGGGTGAGGACGTTGGTGGTGTGGCGGACGGCGGGCGCGACCAGCGCGGTGCGGCCGTAGCCGCGCGCGTCCATGGAGGCGGCGATCGCGACGGAGCGTTCGAGCGCGCCCTCCAGGACCGGCAGGCCGATCTGGAGGATCGCCTTCACCCCGCCCGTGGGGCGCCCGCGCAGGCGGCGGGCGGTCCGCAGCCGGACGACGTCCGCGACCATGTTCGGCGCGAACGTCATCGCGACGACCACGGCGACGCCGACCTCGTACAGGGCGGCGGGCAGGGACTTCAGCAGCCGCGCCGGATTGGCGAGGGCGTTGGCGGCGCCGACGCAGATGAGGAGCGTGGCCAGCTTCGCACCGTCGTAGAAGGCGAAGACCAGCTGCTCGGCGGTGACCCGGCCGCCGAGCCGGATGCCCTGTGCCCAGGCGGGCAGCGGGACCTCGGGGAGGGTGAAGAGGGTGTGCGAGCTGGGGATGGGGGAGCCGAGGAGCATGGAGAAGAGGAGGCGCAGGCCGATGACGAAGAGGCCGAGCTTGACGAAGGCGCCGTAGGAACGGGCCCAGGGGGCGTCCGTGCGGCGCGCCGCGACGACGTACCCGGCGACGCCGATGATCAGCCCGAGGAGGAGCGGGTTGGTGGTGCGGGAGGCGGCGGTGGCGAGACCGAGGGCCCAGATCCACCAGGCACCGGCGTGCAGGGCGTTGGCACGCGTGGACTCGGGGGGCTGCCGGCTCTTTTTGTACGTCGCCACGCGCGGGCGGCCGGTTGCCCGGTCGGCGGCGGGGCCGGCCGGGGCCGAGACGCCGGGTGCGGCGCCGTGCGGGGTGCGCCCGGCCTGCGGCCGGGCTGGGTTCCCACCCGCACCACCCGTGTGAGCAGACGGTCGGGCGCCGGGCGAAGCGGAGCGGTCGGGCCCGGCCGCTCCGTCGCCCGGAGCCGCGCCCTCGGGCGCTGCCGGGCGCGGGCTCGGCGGGTCTGCCGGGGTGGGGGTCATCGGGAGCGGCGGCGGCGGGATTGCCAGAGGGCGGCCGCGGCCAGGGCGGCTACCGCGGCGATGCCCGCGAGGAGGCCTACCGACGGGGTGCCGTCGGACGCGCCGGGGGCGGCGTCCGCGATGGGCTCGCCGCAACCCTGTTCCGGGTACCCCGAGACCGAGCACAGCAGCGCGGCACTGTTGTAGCGCAGCGGCTTCGCCACCTCGGCCAGTGCCTCGGCCGCCGTGGCGTCGGGGCCGACCTGCGCGCACGCCGTGCGCGGAGCGTCCTGCGGCGGGGCGTCGCCCGCCGGGGCATCCGCCGGGGTGCCGAAGTCGACGACCACGGCGATCCGCTTCCTGCCCTCCACCGGGGAGGTGGCGGAGCAGACCGCGGCGAAGTCGGGAGCCGTGCGCGGCGGGGCGGCCTGGTCCGCCGCGTCCTTGCTCACCACGAAGTGGAAGCCCTGCACGGACCCGTCCGCCGGTCGCAGCGAGGAGGGGCCCTGGGTGGCGTACTTCCACTGGCCGCCCGCGGCGTCCCAGAACGACCAGTAGCGGTACGTCGAGGCGAGAGCGGGGGAAGCGGCCAGCAGGGTGAGGGCGAAGGCGAGGGCCAGGCCCAGACCCAGGCCGAGGGCCGGAGGCGTCGGGCGGCGGCCGCGCATCAGAGCTGGTTCTTCTTCCGGCGGCCGCTCAGCACGATGCCGATGCCCGCGCCGGCCGCCGCGCCCGCGCCGATCATCCACCAGACGTTCTTGTTGCCCTTCTCCTTGTCCTTCTCCTTCTCCGCCGCCGGGCCCGTCGCGTTCAGCGCCGCCACCAGGTCCGTGCCGCCGAAGGACTTCGGGTCGGTGCCGGTCGCGTGCGCGGCCAGGATCAGGGTGCCGAGGCCGGCCGGGCTGTCCTTGGCCCACTCGGCCGAGTGGGACTTCAGCCACTCCAGTGCGCCCGTCGCCGACTGCTTGTGGCCGGCCGCGGCCAGGGCGATCACCGCGTCGGCGGTGTTGCCGATGTCCGGGGTCGGCTGGTCGGCGCCCGGGGTGAGGGCGGTCAGGTGGCCGTCCTTCCGCAGGGCCTGCGCCAGGTATCCGGCCGCGCCCTGGGCTGCGGCGGCCGGGTCGCCGGCGGTTGCCGGGCAGGCCAGTGCGGCCGCGGGGGTGTCCGTGGAGGAAGGGGCGAGGAGCGGGCCCGTGGCCAGGCCGGCCAGGACCGCGGCGGCCGTCGCGTCGGCGTTGGCGGGGAGCTTGCCGTCGGCCGTCGGCTGGTAGGCGAAGGCGCCCCGGTCGGCGGCCGGCTCGGCGGAGCAGCCCAGCTGGAAGGCGAGGAGGCCCTCGTACGCGGACTTGCCCGCCTTCGACTTGACGTCGGCCGGCTTCTCGCCCGCCACGGCCAGGGCGCTGATCACCACGGCGGTGGAGCTGGCCTCGCTCGGGGAGCCCGGGACGTAGGCCCAGCCGCCGTCCTCGTTCTGGACGGACTTCAGCCAGTCCGCGCCCTTCTTGACCGCCGCGTCGTGGCCGCCGAGGGTCTTCAGCGCCTGCACGGCCACCGCGGCGGCGTTCGTGTCGAGCATCGTCTTCGCGTCGCACGCGGCGGCCGCGTCCGCACGGAAGGAGGCGAAGGAGCCGTCGGCGCACTGCTGGCCGACGAGCCAGTCGACGGCCTGCGGGGCGGGCTTGACGCCGGCTGTGTGCTGGCCGAGGAGGGCGAACGACTGCCGCCACACCCCGTCGTACGTCGGGTCGTTCTTGCCGAAGAGACCGGAGGGGACGGCGGGCGCCGGCGAGGGCGAGGCGACGTCGGCGAAGGCTGCGGGGGCGGCGCCCACGCAGAGCACGGCGGAGGCGGCGAGCGTGGCGGCGCTGCGGCGGACGTTCATGGCGGGGCGGGTGCCTCTCGTGCTGGGGACCCGGAGGCAGGCAGCACAGCGGAGGCTGGCACCGGGCTCCGGCTCCGTTTACCTCGACGGTGCCGGCCGCCGGAGGACCCGGCGGCACGAGCCGCGCACCTGCGCACGGGGCATTCCGGCTCCCCGCCCCGGCGGTGCCGAGGGAGGGTCACGGTTGCGGGTCAGCGCCGGAATTGCACCGGCTTCCCCCCGTACGCAAGTGTGGACGACGCCCATACTCTACCGGCCCGTAGCCCGCGTGCCGGGTGGTGCCGCCCGCCGGTGCCCCTTACAGGGCGCGGTACGCGACCGGGTCGCTGCCCGGTACCGCCTCCGCGCGTCCCTGCTTCACGAGCCGCCGCAGGTGGGCCTCCGCTTCCGAGACGGCGATGTTGCGGGAGCCGTACGGGATCTGCTCCCAGGGCCTGTTCCACTCCATCCGCTCGGCCAGCCCCCACGGGGTCAGGGGCTCGGCGAGCAGCTCCCACAGCCCGGTCAGCCGCTCCTCGTGGTGGTCCAGGAGCTCCCGTACGCGACCCGGGGCGTCGGTGAAGGCGTGCTGGTGGGCGGGGAGCACCTCGGCGGGCCGCAGGCGGCCGATGCGTTCGAGGGAGTCGAGGTAGTCGCCGAGGGGGTCGGTGACCAGCTCGGAGGACGGGTCCTCGTAGAGGCCGATGTGCGGGGAGATCCCCGGCAGCAGGTGGTCCCCGGAGAAGAGGCGGCCGTTGCCGGGCAGGTCCGCCGGGTGCTTCTCCTCCAGGTGCAGGCAGACGTGGCCCGGGGTGTGCCCGGGGGTCCAGATGGCCCGGAGCTTGCGGCCGGCCAGCGGGAGCAGCTCGCCGGGGACGATCTCCCGGTCGGGGACGGCTGCGTGCAGCCCGGGCAGGGTGCGCATGCGGCCGCTCGCGCGGGCTGCGCGCAGCGGGGCGATGTGTTCCTCGGGGGCTCCGGCGGTGGCCAGCTTCTCGCTCATGTAGTCGAACCAGACGCCGGGTTCGGAGGAGCGGGTCCGGACGACGACCTCGGTGTCGGCGGCGTGCATGGCGATCCAGGCGCCCGAGGCCTCGCGCACCTGGCCGGAGAGGCCGTGGTGGTCGGGGTGGTGGTGGGTGATGACCACGCCGTGGACGTCGGCGACGGCGATGGAGAGGGCGCCGAGGCCGGCGACGAGGGTGTCCCACGACTCGGGGTCGTCCCAGCCGGTGTCGATGAGGACCGGGCCGCGGTCGGTGTCGAGGACGTGGACGAGGGTGTGGCCGAGCGGGTTGTCGGGGATGGGCACCTTGACTGCCCACACGCCGCCGCCGTGGTCGGTGACGTGGGGTGTGACGCCCGACGTGTCCCGTGGCGCGTCGTGTGCGGTGTCCTCTGCCATGAAGGGCTCCCCTCTCACAAGGCCGTGTCTAACGAGAACATGTTGCAATAGTCGCCCAAGTCGACCATCTCCAGGCCGTTCTGACTAGTCGTTGGATCTTCGGAGTATCCGGCGAGGCGGTTCGGTCAGCGCCGTGGACTCCTAGAACTAGAACTGGTATCAGTTCTGGAACGCCAAGCCGCAGGAGGCATCAGCCATGACCGAGCTCGTGGAACACGGACAACTGTTCATCGGCGGGGAGTGGACGGATCCGCTGGGCTCCGACACGATCAAGGTCGTCTCGCCCCACACCGAGCAGGTCATCGGCAGCGTCCCGCACGCCTCGAAGGCGGACGTCGACCGGGCCGTGGCCGTGGCGCGCAAGGCCTTCGACGAAGGCCCGTGGCCGCGCACCTCGCTCGAGGAGCGGATCGCCGTCGTCACCCGGATCAAGGACGCGATAGCCGTCCGCCACGAGGAGATCGCCGCCTCGATCAGCTCCCAGAACGGGTCCCCGTACTCCTGGAGCATCCTCGCCCAGGCGCTCGGCCCGATGATGGTCTACGACGCCGCGATCACCGTCGCCCGGTCCTACCCCTACGAGGAGTACCGCCAGGGCGTCCTCGGCAACATCCTCGTCCGGCGCGAGGCGGTCGGCGTCGTCGCCGCCGTCATCCCGTGGAACGTCCCGCAGTTCGTCGCCGCCGCCAAGCTGGCGCCCGCCCTGCTGACCGGATGCACCGTCATCCTCAAGCCGTCCCCGGAGGCGGTGCTCGACTCCTACATCCTCGCCGACATCGCCCGCGAGGCCGGGCTGCCCGAGGGCGTGCTGTCGATCCTGCCCGCCGACCGCGAGGTCAGCGAGTACCTGGTCGGCCACCCCGGCGTCGACAAGGTCGCCTTCACCGGCTCCGTCGGGGCCGGCCGGCGCGTCATGGAGGTCGCCTCGCGCAACCTCACCCGCGTCACCCTCGAACTCGGCGGCAAGTCCGCCGCCGTCGTCCTCCCGGACGCCGACCTGGACACCGCCATCGCGGGCATCGTCCCGGCGGCCTGGATGAACAACGGCCAGGCGTGCGTGGCCCAGACCCGCGTCCTCGCCCCGCGCAGCCGCTACGCGGAGATCGCCGAGGCGCTCGCCGCCGCGGCCGGGGCGCTGGTCGTCGGCGACCCGATGGACCCCGCGACGCAGCTCGGCCCGCTGGTGGCCAAGCGGCAGCAGCAGCGCTCGCTCGACTTCATCCGGATCGGCCAGGAGGAGGGCGCCAAGGTCCTCTCCGGCGGCGGCCGTCCGGCGGGCATGGACCAGGGCTGGTACGTGGAGCCGACCCTCTTCGGAGACGTCGACAACTCGATGCGGATCGCCCGCGAGGAGATCTTCGGCCCGGTCGTCTGCCTGATCCCGTACGGGGACGAGGCGGAGGCGGTGCGGATCGCCAACGACTCGGAGTTCGGGCTGAGCGGCAGCGTCTGGACCGGGGACGTCGAGCACGGCGTGGACTTCGCGCGGCAGGTGCGCACCGGCACCTTCAACGTGAACACCTTCAGCCTGGACATGCTCGGCCCGTTCGGCGGCTACAAGAACAGCGGAGTCGGGCGGGAGTTCGGCCCCGAGGGGCTGAGCGAGTACCTGGAGCACAAGATGATCCACCTCCCGGCCGGGTACGAACCCCCCGCGGCCGGTGCGTGATGGGTGACCGGTGGCACGTCGAAGTGGACCGGGGGGTCTGCATCGGCTCGGGGATGTGCGTGAACCACGCCCCGGAGGGCTTCAGCCTCGACTCGGCGCGCCAGTCCCACCCGCGCGCGGTGGAGACGGACGCGAACGAGCCGGTCCTCACGGCGGCGGAGGGCTGCCCCGTCGAGGCCATCATGATCACCATGCTGGGCAGCGGCGAGGCGGTGTTCCCGCCGGAGGAGTGAGTCCGGGTCCGGACCGCCCGGGGCCCCGCCCCGGGCGGTCCGGGCACCGGCCGTCCCGTGTGCGGCGGGCCCGTGTGAGACTCCTGCGACGACCGCCCGGCGCACCTGACCCGGCGGCATGGCAACGGTGGGGAACGGTATGCGCGGGATCGGTTGGACGAAGGCCGGGGCGGTGTCCGGGGCGGTGCTCGGGGCGCTGCTGGTGACGGGGTGCGAGAAGGCTGCCCCCGCGGGGGCCCCGGACGCGTCGGCATCGGCGTCGGCCCAGGCGAAGTCGCCGACCGGCTCCGCCGCGCCGGCCGGCGCCTTCGGCAAGGAACAGGCCGCGGCCGATGTCACCGCCGCGACGGGTGCGGCCGGGCTGGACCAGCCCAAGGAGTCCGTCACCACGGCCCCGTCACCGGTGGACCCGGCCACGGCCACGGCCACGGACAAGCGCCGCGCCGAGTTGCTGGCCTGCACGGCCCCCTGGCAGAGCATGGAGCGGATGCCCGACCCGGGGAAGGCGTACGAGGCCACGGTCGAGGCGCTGCAGCAGCGCGGCTGGAAGGCCGGCGAGCGCCTGCGGCACGACATGCTCACCCAGACGGTGCTGACCAAGCAGGGCTGGACCGTGCTCGCCCGCCGCTACGACTTCTCCGCGGGCAAGGGTTCCGGGATGGGCATGCCCGACATGCTGTCCTTCATGGCCACGGAACAGGCGTGCGAGGGCCGTTTCACGGACGCGGAGATGGAAGACCTGCTCAAGGACGAGCCCCAGGAGTAGCCCCGGCCCCGTTCCGCGTTACGGAACGTGTGACACTCCGGCGACTGCCACCGGGCCGAACCTCGCCCGGTGAAGGAGGGACCGACGGGTAGGGGCGGCGCCGAGGACCGGGGCGACCGGCGGAATCAGGCCTTTCCAGGGGGTGTCGGCCCCGGCGCCGTGAGGTCGATCAGGCGGCAGACCGTCTCGATGTCGATCTTCACCTGGGCGATCGACGCCCTGCCCGACAGCCAGGTGATCAGCGCCGAGTGCCAGGTGTGCTCGATGACCCGGACCGCCGAGAGCTGCTCCGCCGTCGGCGGGGCGTCCAGGCCCATCGCGTCCAGGATGATCGCGGTCGTCAGCCGGGACACCGTGTCCACCTCGGGGCTCACGCTGCGGTCCGCGAAGGTCAGCGCGCGCACCATCGCGTCCGCCAGGTGCGGTTCCCGCTGCAGTGCGCGGAAGGCGCGCATCAGGGTCTCGGCGACCCGGGCCGCCGGCTCGTCCCCGGCGGGCGGGCGCTTGCGCAGCGTCGTGTGCATGTGCTGGAGCTGGTCCTGCATGGTGGCGACGAGCAGGTGCACCTTGGAGGGGAAGTAGCGGTAGAGGGTCCCCAGCGCGACGCTGGAGGACTCCGCGACCTCCCGCATCTGGACGGCGTCGAAGCCGCCCCTGCTGGCCAGCTGGGCGCTGGCGTGCAGGATTCGCCTGCGACGCGCCTCCTGGCGCTCCGTCAGGGGCGGGGACGCCGGTGTGGTGACGGCTGGGGTCACGGCCTTCGCTTCCGCTGTCATCTGTCCCGTTCCAAGGCGTTCCACGTTTGTGCGGGTGGGGTAGTGCGGGGGCTGCTCCGCGCCCAGCATGGCAGGCGCCCGAGCCGTGGCGCGAATCACCTGCCACCCCTCTTACGGTGTGGTTTCCGGCCGGTAGATTCAATGGTCTTCAACGGATCAAGTCTGAAACTTGTTCTACATTATCCGAGCGGTTACGCTCCGGCGAAAGTGCAGGGAGAAGGGGGCCGAGAGTGACTGCTGAGGCCATGGTGACGAGCCCTTTCACGGGTTCCCCCGCCGACGGCAGCCGCCCGTTGCGGATCGCGCTCCTCACCTATAAGGGGAACCCGTTCTGCGGTGGCCAGGGCGTCTACGTCCGGCACCTCTCGCGCGAGCTCGTCAAGCTGGGCCACTCCGTCGAGGTGATCGGCGCGCAGCCCTATCCGGTCCTCGACACCGGGGCGACGCTCACCGAGCTCCCGAGCCTGGACCTCTACCGCAGCCCCGACCCGTTCCGCACGCCCAAGCGCGACGAGTACCGGGACTGGATCGACGCCGTCGAGGTCGCCACCATGTGGACCGGCGGCTTTCCCGAGCCGCTGACCTTCTCGCTGCGCGCCCGGCGCCATCTGGCCGCCCGCGCCGGTGAGTTCGACGTCATCCACGACAACCAGACGCTCGGCTACGGGCTGTTGGGCGGCCTGGGCGCTCCGCTGGTCACCACCATCCACCACCCCATCACCGTCGACCGCGAGCTGGACCTGGCCGCCGCCAAGGACCGCAAGAAGCGCGCGTCCGTCCGGCGCTGGTACGGCTTCACGCGCATGCAGGGACGTGTCGCCCGCCGCCTGCCGTCCGTGCTCACCGTCTCCGGCTCCTCCAAGCAGGAGATCGCCGACCACCTCGGCGTCCAGGGCGAGCGCATCCACGTCGTCCACATCGGCGCAGACACCGACCTGTGGTCGCCCGACGCTTCCGTCGCCGAGGTACCCGGACGGATCGTGACGACGTCGAGCGCCGACGTGCCGCTCAAGGGGCTCGTCCACCTCGTCGAGGCGCTCGCGAAGCTCCGTACCGAGCAGCCCGACGCCCACCTCGTCGTCGTCGGCAAGCGCGCCGAGAAGGGCCTGGTCGCCCGCGCGATCGAGACGTACGGGCTCCAGGACGCCGTCCGCTTCGTCAAGGGCATCACCGACGCCGAACTCGTCGACCTGGTGCGCAGCGCGCAGGTCGCCTGCGTCCCCTCCCTCTACGAGGGCTTCTCGCTCCCCGCCGCCGAGTCCATGGCCACCGGCACCCCGCTGGTGGCCACCACCGGCGGCGCGATCCCCGAGGTCGCCGGCCCCGACGGCGAGACCTGCCTCGCGGTGCCGCCCGGCGACGCGGGCGCCCTGGCCTTCGCCCTCGGCAGGCTGCTGGGCGACCCCGAGCTGCGCGCCCGGCTCGGCGCCGCCGGCCGCGAGCGGGTGCTGGCCCGCTTCACCTGGGCCAAGGCCGCCGAGGGCACCGTCGTGCACTACCGCGCCGCCATCGAGCGGGCCGCGAAGGGCGCGGCGGACTCGAAGGCGGCGACCGCCTCCCGTAGCCGCGGTACCCGGTGACCTTCACCTTCCGTCCGATGCAGTTCCCCTCTCACCCCCGCGACCGCGAAGGCAGGACCACGTGCTGACCGTCGATTTCTCCCGGTTCCCGCTCGCAGCAGGCGACCGCGTACTCGACCTGGGCTGCGGCGCAGGCCGGCACGCCTTCGAGTGCTACCGGCGAGGCGCCCAGGTGGTCGCCCTCGACCGCAACGGCGAGGAGATCCGCGAGGTCGCCAAGTGGTTCGCCGCGATGAAGGAGGCCGGCGAGGCCCCGGCCGGCGCCACCGCCACCGCCATGGAGGGCGACGCCCTCGCGCTGCCCTTCCCCGACGATTCCTTCGACGTCGTCATCATCTCCGAGGTGATGGAGCACATCCCCGACGACAAGGGCGTCCTCGCCGAGATGGTCCGCGTCCTCAAGCCCGGCGGGCGCATCGCCATCACCGTGCCGCGCTACGGCCCCGAGAAGATCTGCTGGGCGCTCTCCGACGCCTACCACGAGGTCGAGGGCGGCCACATCCGCATCTACAAGGCCGAAGAGCTGCTCGGCAAGATGGAGGCCGCCGGCCTCAAGCCGTACGGCACGCACCACGCGCACGGCCTGCACTCGCCGTACTGGTGGCTCAAGTGCGCCTTCGGCGTCGACAACGACAAGGCGCTGCCCGTCAAGGCGTACCACAAGCTCCTGGTCTGGGACATCATGAAGAAGCCCGCGCTCACCCGCCTCGCGGAGCAGGCCCTCAACCCGGTCATCGGCAAGAGCTTCGTCGCCTACGCGACCAAGCCGCACCTGCCCGTGGGCGCGGCCGCGGGCGCCGAGAAGTGAGCTCGCCCGGGCGCACCGCACCCGAGCACCTGGTCCTTGACGGCGTACTGACCGCCGATCAGGCCGCCGCCACGGTCGCGGGGATCCTCGCCGCGCAGCGCGCGGACGGGG
Organism: Streptomyces sp. ISL-43; assembly: GCF_018614195.1. Taxonomy (GTDB): domain Bacteria; phylum Actinomycetota; class Actinomycetes; order Streptomycetales; family Streptomycetaceae; genus Streptomyces. The sequence continues at coordinate 119,533 of NZ_JAGGOT010000039.1, read as the reverse complement.
CGATCCCGTGGTTCCGCGGCCACCACCTCGACCCGTGGGACCACACCGAGGCCGCCATGGCGCTCGACGCGGCGGGCGAGCACGAGGCCGCCGAGCGGGCGTACGACTGGCTGGTGCGCCACCAGAACGAGGACGGCTCCTGGTTCGCCGCCTACGCGGACCGCGAGGACGGGGTCGACACCCACGAGCCGCAGGACGCGAGCCGGGAGACCAACTTCGTCGCGTACCTCGCCGTCGGCGCCTGGCACCACCACCTGTCCACCGGGGACGACGCGTTCCTCGACCGCATGTGGCCGGCCGTGTACGCGGCCGTGGAGTTCGTCCTGCGGCTCCAGCAGCCCGGCGGCGAGATCGGCTGGAAGCGCGAGCCGTCCGGCGAGCCCGTCCGCGACGCGCTGCTGACCGGGTCCTCCTCCATCCACCAGGCCCTGCGGTGCGCGCTGGCCATCGCCGAGCACCGGGGCGATCCGCAGCCCGACTGGGAGCTGGCCGCGGGCGCGCTGGGGCACGCGATACGTCGCCACCCGGAGCGGTTCCTCGACAAGTCCCACTACTCGATGGACTGGTACTACCCGGTCCTGGGCGGTGCGCTGACCGGTACGGCGGCGAAGGCGCGGATCGAGGAGCGGTGGGAGGAGTTCGTCGTCCCGGACCTGGGCGTGCGGTGCGTACTGCCGAACCCCTGGGTGACGGGCGGGGAGTCCTGCGAACTGGCGCTCGCGCTCTGGGCGACGGGGGAGTCGGACCGGGCGCTGGAGATCCTGCGCTCGATCGGTCACCTGCGGGCCGACAACGGCATGTACTGGACCGGGTACGTCTTCAAGGACCGGGCCGTGTGGCCCGTCGAGCAGACCACCTGGACGGCGGGCTCGCTGCTCCTCGCGGTGGCCGCGCTGGGCGGGGACGAGGCCACGGGCGTCGTCTTCGGCGGGCTGACCCTGCCGGCCGGCCTGGAGCCGGACTGCTGCAACTGAGCACGCCCCGTCCCCCGGTCCGCCGGGGGGCGAGCGGCGGGCCATGCCGGCCGACGGCCAGGGCGTGTTTTAGCGGCACCAGACGTCGCGGGCCGCGCCCTCCGGGCGCCCTCCGCTACGTTTGAAACACGCCCTAGCGGCGGTACAGCCGGCCCGCCACGGCGTGGCCGATGACCAGGTAGGCGACGGCCGCGATGCCGTAGCCGACCACCACCTGGACCCATTCGCGGGTGAAGGTGAACAGGTCGTAGGACCAGCCGGCCAGCCAGCTCGCCGCGTCGTGGATGAAGTCCACCAGGGCGTTGCCCTGGTTGGCGTCCAGCAGGTACAGCAGGATCCACAGGGCGATCACGAAGGCCATGACGTCCGCCACGACCGCAACGGCGCGGCCTGCCTGACTACTTCCTCGGGCGTGTACTCGCGTGTGTGTGGGCATGGTGCGCGTCTTGCCGCCCCTGGGCCGGGTAAACCCGAACGGGTCCCCCAGGTGGCACAGCTGCGTGACCCGGGTCAGGCTGCGGGGGACCCCTGAGTCCCCGGAGGCAACCCGTGTCCCTACCCACCCGAACCGTTCGATTCCGTCGCTCCCTCACGGCGGTTCTGCTGTCCTGCGCGCTGCTGGGCGGTGCCACCGCCTGCGGCTCGGGCGGCAACGACACCGCGAGCAGCCAGAGCGACGAGGTCACGGTGGCCATGGCCGCGTTCGCCGAGGCCGACGCGGCGGCGTCGGCCGAGGACGCGGAGGCGGCCGCCGCCACGCCGTCGGCCAGCAGCACGGAAGAGAAGCAGAAGTTCGCCAAGACGCGCTTCGTCGCCAACGCCGGGCTCGCGGCAGGCGCCACGTACCAGTGGATCGTCAAGCCGTACCGTGCCGGCAAGTTCAAGAAGGGCACCAAGGGCCGCACCTTCGCGCTCATCAAGGCGGGCCTCGCGGGCGCCTTCGCGTACAACCGGCTGAAGGCGGCGAGCGAGAACGCCAAGGGCGACCCGCTGCTGTCGAAGGCCATGGGACCGCTGACGGCCGGCATCGATTCCCTCAAGGGCCTCGGCTCCAAGCTGCGCAAGGGCGACGCCGGCGACGCCGACATCAGTTCCTTCGAGAACGTCATCAAGGGTGTCAAGGACGCCGGACAGAGTGCGGGCGCCACGGTGACCGACAAGGTCCCGAGTGCGGGCGAGCTGACCGGCTGAGCGATCCGCGGGAAGTACGGTACGCGGGCTGCCGGCCGTCCCTGGCCGGCCGCGCCGTCTCCGCGCCCCTGGAGGGCGCCGTGGCGCGGCGGGCTTCCCGGCCCCACCGGGCGCGGCGCACGCCCACGGAAACAGGCCGGACCGGATTGCTCCGGTCCGGCCTGTTTCAATGGGCGGGTGATCGAGTACGTGTTCTTCGCCGGGGCCGCCGCCGGAACCGGCTGGCTGATGCGCCGCAGGCACCGGCAGCGGCTGGCCGGCGGGCCGGTGCCCGGGATCCCGTGCATGGCGCGCGAGCCCGCCGGAGCCGGCCGCTGGCGCAGCGGCCGGGTGTACGCGGAGCAGGGCGCGGCCCGCTGGGTGCCCGGCCGGGGCGAGCCCGTGCTCCTCACCGGCGGCCGGGCCACGGGCGTGCGGGTGCCCTCGGTGAAGGAAGGGATCGCCATCAACCCCGGCTCGCGGATCGTGACCTGTACCTACGAGGGCGGCAGCATCGAGATCGCCGTGATGCCGCTGGACCTGCGGGAACTGATCGCCGACCTGCCGCAAGCGGACCCGGAGCCGGACACCGAGCCCGCCCCCGAGACGCCCCGGGACAGCCCTTAGGAGTTCAGCTCCGCCAGCACCCGCAGGGTGTGCGGGTCCGGGGCGGTCACGAGCAGGTCGGTGACCGGGCCCTTGCGCCACAGTTCGAGGCGCTCCGCGATCCGCTCCCGGGGGCCGACCAGGGAGATCTCGTCGGCGAAGGCGTCGGGAACGGCCATGACCGCCTCCTCCTTGCGCCCGGCGAGGAACAGCTCCTGGATCCGGTGGGCCTCTTCCTCGTAGCCCATCCGGCCCATGAGGTCGGCGTGGAAGTTGCGGGCCGCGTGCCCCATGCCGCCGATGTAGAAGCCGAGCATCGCCTTGACCGGGAGCAGCCCCTCGGCGACGTCGTCGCAGACCTTGGCCCGCGCCATCGGGGCGATCATGAATCCCTCGGGGAGGTCGGTCAGCGAGGCCTGGTAGACGTCGGTGCGGGTCGGCGACCAGTACAGGGGGAGCCAGCCGTCCGCGATGCGGGTGGTCTGGGCGATGTTCTTGGGGCCCTCCGCGCCGAGCAGGACCGGCAGGTCCGCGCGCAGCGGGTGGGTGATGGGCTTGAGCGGCTTGCCGGTCCCGGCGGCGTCGGAGCCCCGGTACGGGTGGCTGTGGAAGCGGCCGTCCAGGGCGACGGGGGCCTCGCGGCGCAGGACTTGGCGGATGACGTCCACGTACTCGCGGGTCGCGGTGAGGGGGCTGGAGGGGAAGGGGCGCCCGTACCAGCCCTCGACCACCTGGGGGCCGGACAGGCCGAGGCCGAGCATCATCCGGCCGCCGGAGAGGTGGTCCAGGGTCAGGGCCTGCATGGCGGTGGCGGTCGGGGTGCGGGCGGCCATCTGTGCGATGGCGGTGCCCAGGCGGATGCGCGAGGTGTGCGCGGCGATCCAGGTGAGCGGGGTGAAGGCGTCCGAGCCCCAGGCCTCGGCGGTCCACACCGAGTCGTAGCCGAGGTTCTCGGCTTCGGCGGCGAGGTCGAGGTGGTCCGGGTTGGGGCCGCGGCCCCAGTAGCCGAGTGCGAGTCCGAGGCGCATGTACGGTCCCCTCCGCGATGCCGGGCGCGATGCCGGGTCAGCCATATCTGACGATGCGTCAGGTGACTGTAGGGCAACGGCCCCCCGCCCGGAAGGGCGGGGGGCCGCTGTGGCTCTGCGCAGGCTCGCGCGCGGGTCAGCCGCGCTGGATGCCCGAGGTGTCGTTCAGGACGCCGCGACGTCCGTCCTGGGTCTGGGCGATCAGCGTGGCCGGACCGCGCTGCTCCACGGCCAGGTACCAGGTGCCCGGTGCGAGCTCCGCGATCGGGTTGGGGCTGCCGTCCTCCGCGAAGAGGGGGCGGGCCACCGGCACCGCGAACCAGAACGGGGTGAAGTCCGCCGCCGGGACCGGACCGGAGTCCTGCGGGGCGGGGGCCGCGCCGGCCTCCGGGGAGCCGCCGTAGGGCGGGACCGGCTGCGGGGCGGCCCCGTACGGCTGCGGCTCCTGGCCGCCCGGGTACCCGTAGCCGGCGTCCGGCTGGGGCTGGCCACCGTACGCCGGGACGGCCGCGACCGCGGGCTTCGGGTCCGGCACCAGCCGGCCGGCGAGCGCGGGGATCTTCTCGCCGAACAGGGTCACGCCGGCCAGCGCCAGGGTCGCGAGGAACGCGATGACCGCGCCCGCGCCCAGGTCGATGCCGCGCGGGCAGGTGATCAGGGCCCACAGCGCGGACCAGGCGGCCGCGACGGCGAGCACGGTGCCCCAGGCCTGGAACGGCAGGCCCAGGAGCTGGCGGCCCGCGGGCTGGAGCCGGGCGGCGACCAGCAGGCCGACCGCGATGAAGGCGAGCAGGAAGATGCTGGGCAGCGCCAGGTGGTACGAGTCGGTGTCCCACACGCTCGGGGTGGAGACACCGGTGGCGGAATAGAAATCGAGGAACGAGGCGATGAACAGCAGCACCGCTGCTCCGATCACCACGCCGTCGCCTCGAGTGAGGGAGCGGATGTTCACGTCTTAGGTGTCCTTCTCGGTCTCGTCGTCTCGTGGTGCCGTGGTCGCACGCCATGACGGAGTGGGCGGGCGGCACCATGGTACGGAGGTCCACCGCGACCGAGAGGGTCGGGGCTGCGGGCCGCCCCGGAAGGCGGTCCCGAGGGGACTACCCGCCGAGGAACCCGACGATACCGTCCGCGATGCCCTGGGCCGCTTTCTGCCGCCACTCCGGACTCGACAGCTGCGCCGCGTCCTTGGCGTCACGCATGTTGCCGCATTCGATGAACACCTTGGGACGGGTCGAGAGGTTCAGCCCGCCGAGATCGTCGCGGACCACCAATCCGGTTCCGCCGCCGAGGTAGTTGGCGGGGGCCGAACCGGTGGTGCGCGCGAAGTTCCCGGCGATCCGCTCGCCGAGCATCCGGGAGGGCTCGACGATCTGCGCGGTGTCCGCGCTCTTGGCCTTGACCTTGGCCGGGAGGATGACGTGGAAGCCGCGGTTGCCGGCCGAGACGCCGTCGGCGTGGACGGAGACGACGGCTTCGGCGCGGGCCTCGTTGCCGATGCGGGCGCGCTCGTCGATGCAGGGGCCGAAGGGGCGCTCGGCGCCCGCCTCGTGGGTGAGGACCACCTTGAGGCCCTTGGCCTCCAGGACGGTGCGCAGACGCCGGGAGACGTCCATGCTGAACTCGGCTTCCATGTAGCCGGAGTTGGTGGTGGTGCCGGTGGTGTCGCACTCCTTGCGGTTGGTGCCGATGTCCACCTGGCGGTTGATCTCGGTGGTGTGCTTGAAGTTGCCGGTGTTGTGGCCGGGGTCGATGACCACGACGCGGCCGGCGAGGGACTTGCCCGCGGCGGTGTTCGTGTCCGTACTCGCGGACGCGCTCGCGCCCGGGGACGCACTGGCGGAACCGCTCGCGGCAGCGCCCGGGCCCGCCGCCGCGGCCGGAGTCTGCGAGACGAGCGGCATCACGATCCGGGGCGGGCGGGAATCGTCGGTCCCGCCCCCGCCGAGCACCTCGGTCAGGACCCACCCCGCGAGGCAGGCCGGGGCGAGCGCGGCGACCGCGACGACCAGGGTGGACCGGCGGACGTACCAGGGCCGGTCCGGGCTGACCGAAGAGGCGGACTCTGGGGGCGGGGGGCTGTCGTCGTAGCGCACCTGGCGATGCTAGACCGGAGGTCGGTCGTACGTACGGACCCTGAGCCATCCGGGGGCGCGGTGCGCTTATATGCCGGGGCCGGCGCGACGCCGTCGATCGCTCTTGGTGACGGCGGTAGCGGTGGCCGCGTGGGCGGCTCCGGCTTCACCCTTCCCCGGGGACGCTTCGCCGATTCCCCGGACCGCGGTCAGATGCCTTCGGCGACGCGGCGCAGGACGCGGAGGGAGTCCGTCACCGAGATCTCCTCGAAGGCGCCCGAGGCCAGGGCGCGCAGGTAGATGCGGTACGGGGCCTGGCCGCCGTCGGCCGGGTCGGGGAACACGTCGTGGATCACCAGCGTGCCGCCGACGGCGACGTGCGGGGCCCAGCCCTCGTAGTCGCCCGTGGCGTGCTCGTCGGTGTGCCCGCCGTCGATGAAGACGAGGCCGAGCTTGCCGCCCCAGGCGGCGGCGACCTGCGGGGAGCGGCCGACGATCGCGATGACGTGGTCCTCCAGGCCGGCCCGGTGCAGGGTGCGGCGGAAGGTCGGCAGGGTGTCCATCAGGCCGATCTCCGGGTCCACGACCGTCGGGTCGTGGTACTCCCAGCCGGGCTGCTGCTCCTCGCTGCCGCGGTGGTGGTCGACGGTCAGCGCGCTGACCCCGGCCTCGCGGGCGGCGTCGGCGAGCAGGATGGTGGAGCGGCCGCAGTAGGTCCCGACCTCCAGCAGCGGCAGCCCGAGCCGTCCCGCGTCGGCGGCGGCCGCGTACAGGGCGAGGCCCTCCCCGGCGGGCATGAACCCCTTGGCGGCCTCGAAGGCGGCGAGGGTCTCCGGCTTGGGGGTGGCGGCCATGGTTCCTCCGGCGGTGAGCTGGTATTCGGCGGCCCATGCTGCCCTACCGCCGGGTAGCGGTCCATGCCGGGGCCCTGTGGTTCCCGAGGGGTGCCCGCGTTCGTACGGGCACCCCCGCGGTGGTCAGTGGTCGAAGTGGGCGCCGAAGGCGAGCCCGCCCATCGGGGTCAGGCCGACCTCGGCGGGGAGGATCATCCGGGAGCCGGTTCCGCCGACCTTCGCCCCGCTGGACGGCAGGTAGGTGACGGAGCCGGCGTTGACGCCGTCCGCGTCGGACGCGCCGACGATCAGGTCCGCCTTGCCGTCCTTGTTGGCATCCGTCAGCTTGACCTTGACGCCGAACTGCTCGGCCCGCCGGGCGTCGCCGGGGACCCCCGCGGAGTTGCGGGTCAGCCCCACCACGCCGGTGCTGGTGACGAGGCCGGACGCCGATCCACGGAACAGGTGGACCCCTCCGGCGAGATCGGCCGTGTCGAGGGACTCTCCGTAGGATCCGACCGCCACGTCCTGGTACCCGTCGCCGTCGACGTCGCCGAGCGCGACGGAGACGCCGAAGCCGTCGCCCTGCTCGTCCGCGCCGGGCACTCCGGGCGTGTCCTGGTCGACGGCGACCGGCGTCGCGGACGGCCCGGCGGCCGAGCCGTAGGAGACGAGGATCTGGCCGCCCTTGGCCCCGTACCTGTTGCCGATGACGACGTCGCCGTACCCGTCGCCGTTGATGTCCCCGACGGCCGGGGCGTTTCCGGGCCCGACGGGCTTCGCGTCGGCCGGGAGGAGGCCGGTGGGGCTGCCGGGCACGAAGTGGTTCAGGCTGTTCGCGGTGCCGGCCAGCACCAGGTCGTCACGGCCGTCGCCGTTGACGTCCCCGGCCGCGATGCCTGCGAGGGACGTCGTGAGGCGCAAGCCCAGCTGGGTCTTGGCGGGCGCGGCCTGCGTGCCGGACTTCGCGAGGTTCTTGAAGGTGTAGAGCGTGCTGTTCACGTTCGCGTTGGCCGAGGCGGCCACGACGAGCTCGTCCTTGCCGTCCCCGTCGAAGTCGCCGGCGGCGAGCTTCGCGCCCCACGTGCGCCGGTTCTGGGGGGTCTGAGTGGCGAGCTTGTCGGGGTCGGCGAGCGCGACGCCGGTGGTCAGGCCGTCCTTGGACCCCCACACGACGGTGAGCAGGCCGGCGAGGTCGTCCTCGCCGTGTGCCGTCACGGCCAGGTCGGAGAAGCCGTCGCCGTCGAAGTCGCCGACCGCGCTGACGCCGCCGAAGCCGTCGCCGTCCTCCGGAGCACCGGGAATGCCGGGCGAGGCCTGGGTGAGCAGCTGGCGCTTGGCCGCCGTCACCCCGGCGGTGGACCCGTAGAGCACGACCGCCTGGCCGGCCGCCCGCACCTCGCCGACCTTCGCGTTCGGCGTGCCCACGACCATGTCGGCGAAGCCGTCGCCGTTGAAGTCGGCCTTCGGGGCGGGGATGGGGGCCGCGGCCGCCGTCCCCGCAGGCAGGAGCAGGCCGCCGCCGGTGACGGCGGCCACGGTGAGGGTGGCGAGGGTGTTCCGCAGGTACGGGCGCATGTACGGTCCTTCGGCTCAGCAGGGAGTTCGCTGGGGTAGACCGGCCGTGCCGTCGAATGGTTGTACGCGGTGTGGCCGGATGTACATGAAGATCCGGCGCGATCCAGTGCTCCGTTCCGCGCCCGCGCCGCGCCTCAAGTACCGCCGGGGCCGGGGGCGTCGCACTCGAACCACACCATCGGGACCGGTGCGTGCGGCTGGGCCCGGCCGGCCGTCGGCGGGTCCTTCGGTGTGTCCGGCACTCAGAGGTGCCAGAGTGCGAAAACGGCCGCGAAGAAGGCCACCGCCGACACCGGTACCACCCACGGCGTCCTACCGGACTCCCGGGCGGAGCGGGACCAACGCGCGAGGAGACGGGCGTTGAGCAGACCCGCGGCGAGGCAGTAGACCACCCAGAGGGGCTCGAAGAGCCAGGCGGGTGACTCGAAGTAGAAGTTGTAGCCGAGGAGCCACGAGTCGATCCGGGCCAGGGCGAGGAACAGGACCACGACCAGCAACCAGGGCATGGACAGGATCACCGCGAGGTGGCGGGCCGGCCACCACTCTGCGACCAGCCCGGTGCCGCCGGCCGCGGCCCACAGCGCGAACACAGCGAAAAGGCCCAGGTATGCCCGTGACACCGGCTCGCGCCAGGCGGATATCACCGTTCCTTTGACCCGGACGGGCACGATTCTGTTGACGGGTTTCATCGGGTACCCAGCCTCGTAATGTCGGTGAATCCAGAAGATGAAGCATATGAAGACGGGGGTGGTGCGCAGTATGTGCACACCACCCCCGTGAAGGGCGTCGTCTTTCGGCGCTCCTCAGTCGTACTCGTGAAGCGGTTGTCGGAATGCCGCGGTCAGAAAGCGACCGTCAGGCAGACGCAGGCCATCGGAAACCGGTTACCAGAGGATCCGGTTCAGGTTGCTGGCCAGCCTCTGCCAAGTGCTGCCCGCACCCCGCTTGTACATCCAGCCCGGGATCCAGCGGTCGGCCAAGGTGTTGCCTTCTGTGTGGCCGTGGACGTTGAGGTAGAGGTAGCCCCACCTTCCGCCGGTCCACCACTTGGTGATCCAGAACTCGACGTAGGAGTTCCGGCCGTAGACGACGCTGCCGGGGGCGGCCCAGAGCAGGAGGTAGGTGGAGCCGATGTAACCCACGCGGACGTTGAAGTTGATGACTCCGAAGCCGGCAATGGTGTCGCGCAGGGGCATGTACTGCCAGTAGTAGGAGACGCGGCCGGCGCGACCGGACAGGGGGAAGATCTTGCCGAAGTAGTTCATCCAGTAGCTGAAGACGCCCTGCGGCGTCGCGTTCCCGGAGCCGATGAAGAACGTGAAGCTGTAGTCCAGCAGGCCCGTCGTGTCCCAGCAGTTGACCGGGTCGCCCGAGCAGTACGCGTAGGCGTTGGCGCCGCCCTTGGGGTCCGCGTCCCGGGTCAGGAAGCGGCCGGTGGTCGGGTCGTACAGGCGCACGCCCATCAAGGTGAGGCCGCCGACGTTCTCGCTGGAGCGCTGCTTGCCGCCCAGCCAGTCGTAGCGGGTGTCCGCCTGTCCGGCACGCGGGTTGCCGTACTCGTCGGTGCTGATCGCCACCGGCGGCTGGGCCGAGTCCAGCGGGAGCTGGAGGGCCACGTCACCGTGGATGTTCGTCAGCTGGAGCACCGTGCCGCCCGTGGCGGTGGTGGTCGCGGCGAAGTCGCCGGGGGCCGAGTTCACGATGCGGGTGACGGTGCCCGCCCCGTCCTCCACGATCCAGCTCGGGCTGTCGCCGTCCGCCGAGTAGTGGTTGAGCTTGGACGCCGTCTGGGCCCATGAGCCGGAGGTGTTGCGTTCCACCGTCCACGAGCGGAAGCGCATGGAGGCGTCGAGCTCCCAGGTCTGGCGCTGATTGCCCGTGGTCTGCTGGCGGACCAGGTCGTTGGCGTAGTAGCCGATCGTGGAGCCGGGCAGGGTCGTGGTGCGGCCGAGGGTGTCGTAGGCGTAGCCGCTGTCGGTCAGCCGGTCGGCGCTGTCGTAGGTGTGGGTGACGGAGGTGCCGCCCGCGGCCGGGCAGGGCGCGCCGGGGGCGCCGGTCGCGCTGGTCTGTCCGGTCCGGTTGCTCCGGCTGTCGAAGGAGTAGGTGCGGGTGGTGCAGCCGTCCACGGAGTCGTCCCGGACGGACGTCAGGCGGCCGAGGCCGTCGTAGCCGTAGTCCTGCGAGGTCAGGCCCGAGTGCTCCAGGACCTGGCCGTGGATGGAACGGGTCACGCTGTCGGACAGGACGGCCGCGCCGTCGCTGGTGCGGGTGTACTCGCGCAGGAGGACACCGCCCGCCGGGTCGCGGCGCTGGGTGAGCGAGTAGCCGCCCGGGAGGGTCTCGGACACGACGCCGCCGTCGGCGTCGTACGCGACCTTGAAGGTGCCCGCCACCGAGTCGGTGGTCTGTGTGACCACACCGCGCGGCTCGGCCGCGTGGTCGTAGGTGTACGTCACCGAGGACGGGACGGAGTCGGTCTCCTTGACCGCGCGGTCGAGGAGGTCGTACTGGCTCGTGCTGACCCCGCCGTCCGCGTCGGTGTAGGAGACGACGCGGCCGAGCTTGTCGTAGGCGGTGGTGATCGTGCCGGCCGTGGGGGAGACCGTCTTGACGGCCCGCCCGGTGACCGGGTCGTACTCGGTCCGGGTCTCCGGCACGGCCGTGCCGAGGCCGCCGGTGATCTTCACGCCGGTCTGCCGGCTCGCGGCGTCGTACGTCTTCTCGGTGATCCGGGTCTGTGCGCCGACGGTCTCCGTGGACTTCGTCGGGTTGCCCCAGAAGTCGTACTCGGCGCCCACGGAGGGCCGCTCGCTCGGGTTGGTGCCGCCGCCGGTGATCGCGCCGGCGGGACGGGTGACGCAGGGACGGTCGGCCCATTCGGGGCGGCCCTTGCACTCGCCGGTACCGGTCGCCGACCAGTACGTGGTGAGCTGGGTGGTCGCGGCCTGGCCGCCACCGCCGGGGAGCGTCTCGCTGGTCGCCCGGCCCTGGTCGTCGTACTCGGTGGTCTCGACGAGCGCGACACCACCCGGGTCCTCGACCGTCTTGGTCTTCAGGCCCTTCACCCAGTCGTAGGTGTGCTCGGTGGTCCGCGGCTCCGCCATCAGGGACGGGTGGGCCAGGAGCTGGGCGCCGATCGAGACGCGGGTGATCTGGTTCTCCACCGTGGCGGAGCCGTCCGTGGGACGGCCCTCGTCGTAGGTGTTCGTCGTCCAGTTGCGCGCCACGACGGACTCGCCGGCCGCCACCAGGGTGGTCCCGCCGGAGGTCAGCGGCTGGGCGAGGGTGACCCTGCGCAGCGGGGCGAAGGCCTCGAGGCCCCGGGTCCCGGTGCTGTCGTACACCGTGCGGGCCGAGAGCAGTTCGGCGCGCTCCGCGGACGGCAGGTTCTGGATGCCCAGGTCGGCGAGGGCGGCCTGGTCGGACGCGCTGATGCCGAGGGCCAGTTCACGGTTGGCGGCGGACAGGCTGTGGACCGCGTTGCCGTACCGGTCGTACTCCTTGGTGGTGATGTGCCCGCCGGGTGCGGCGGAGTTCACCTCGCGCCCGGATGCGTCCGTGTACATGAGCGCGGCACGCGTGTAGTTCGACGCGGAGAGCTGGGCGCCGTCGCTGGAGGAAGGCACGCTGTCCGCCGGGAAGATGGCGGTGGCGTCGGTGACCAGCTGCTGCTGGCCCCAGGCCTGCACGTCGCCCGGACCCATCTGGTACGGGGCCTTCGTGCCGGTCAGCGGCACGTCGTAGACGATGGTGGTGGCGGAGGTGCCCTCCTCCACGTCGACCGTGCCCTGCTTCAGGCCGGGGCGCGACAGCTTCAGCAGCATGCCCTCACCGGAGGCGGCGCTGTTGCCGGCCTTGCCGTAGGTGAAGGTGTAGGGCAGCTCCGACTGCGACTTCAGCGAGGTGACGCGGCCCGCGGAGTCGTAGTCGTACTCGGCCATGGTGGACTGCGCCAGGTTGGGGTTCCACTGCTGGCGGAGTCGTCCGGTGCTGTCGTAGCGGTACGTGGACACCTGCTTGGAGGTGGCCGCTGTCGCGCCGGGCTCGGTGGACCACAGCTTGATTTCCTTGACCTGGTCCGCGAAGTCACCGAACGCGAGGGGCGTGGCCGTCGTGCTGGTGGCGTACGTGAACTCGATGACCCGGCAGCCCTTGGTGGCCGGGGTCGTGGCGCAGGTCGTCAGCGGGACCGCGGAGGTCGAACCGACCAGCAGCTTCGGGCGCGACAGCTTCTTGCCGCCGATGGTCACCGTCTCGGCGATCACCTTGGTTTCGCTGCCGGCCAGGCCTTCCTGCTCGGAGGTCGTCGCGGGCCAGGTGAGCTGGGCCGGGTCCTGCTTGGCGAACTCGGTGACGTGGCCGCCGTTGTCCTTCAGGGAGAAGGTGCCGGTGAAGGAGCCGGTGAGCGTCAGCTCCTCGGATCCGGGCTCGGCCTTCCAGCCGCCGCCCGCGACGGAGGTGAAACCGATCTCCAGTCCTCCGAGGGTGACCAGCGCGAGCGAGGTCTCGGAGGTCTTGCGGACGTGCAGCCAGGAGCTATTGCCGTCCAGCGCGGTGCCCGACAGCCACTCCTTGCCGAAGATCGGCACCGTCTCCGCGGCCGCCTGCGTACGGCCCCGGGACGCGGCGCTGCGGGAGACCGTCAGGCCGTAGGCGCTGGCGTCGGTGGCCGACACGACGTAGTCGCCGGTCAGCATGTTCAGCACACCCGGGCCCATGGTCTGGGTCGGGGCGGTGCCCGCGTTGCGGTCCACGGTCAGGGTGCGTGCGGGGGAGTTCGCCGTCTGGGCGCCGACGTTGAAGACCGAGCGGACCGAGACGGGACCGTCCTCGAGCAGCGTGTCGGTGATGTTCCACGTCAGCGCCTCGGGGCGGCCCTGCGGCGAGGCCAGGGGCCAGGACGCCACGGCGGAGCCGTCGGCGGCCTTGCGGACATCGGCGACCGGCACGTTCTGCCAGGCGTCGGTGTCACTGCGCCGGTACTCGTAGGTGACCCCGGTGTAGGTGGCCTGGCCCTCCGCGGCGAGAACGCTGCGGCGTGCGGTGCGGTCGCCCTCCGAGGGGGAGGTCAGAGCGGCGCCCGTACCGGCGGCGAAGGGGTACGAGGTCTCGACCGAGAGGTTGGCCGCCTTGTCCCGGGTCCGTACCCGCACGGTGTGCTGGCCGGCGCCGAAGGTCAGCTGCTCGGTGACGGCAGCCGTCGTGGAGAGGGTCGTCCAGGGCGCGCCGTCCAGCGAGTACTGGATGTCGCGGACGTCGGAGCCGGGGGGAGTGAAGGTGAACCCGCCGGAGAGCTTGCCGTCCGCGTCCGGGGTGCCGGACCAGGCATCACGGGGAAAGGCCGCCGAGGCGATGCCGGTCGCGGCCGGGGCGGTGGTGTCGACGGTGAAGGTCTTCCACGCCGACCAGCCGAGGTTGTAGTGGGTGCCGTCGTACGGGCTGGTGCGGAACTTGTACGTCTTGCCGTTGACCAGAAGCCCTGCGGGGACGGTCACCGAGGCGACCTGACCGGAGGGGACGAAGGAGGACCGCAGTACGTCTCCGACCTGGGTGTCGGTCGCGGAGTCGAAGATCTGGTACGCGCCCTGCACCTTGTCACCGTTCGCGTCGACGAAGGTGTCGCGCAGGGTGGGGGTCACGGTGTTGACCGTGTAGGCGCCGTCGTAGGAGAAGAACGGCGGGCCGGCCTCCTGGTTGGTGCCGGTGCGCGGCCGGTAGTTGTAGGTGACCGTGAGCTTGGGGACGTTGCTCGCGGCGTTGGCGGAGTTGACCCGCTTCCACTGCTTGGTGTTGTTCTCGTCCGTGGCCCGCAGGCCCATGCTGGAGAACGTCCACTTGTTGTTGGCCCAGTGCTGGACCAGGCTCGTGACGTCCGCGTTGATCCAGCCGTCGGGGGCCGACGTGCAGGCGGGGTTGCCCTTGGTCTCGGTCGACGTGGCCATCTTGGTGACCATCGCCGGCTGGTTGGTCCAGCGGGAGGCGGTGGTGGGGCCGTTGGCGGTCCACACCTCCCAGGGCTGGGCGGAGCAGTCGGTGTTGCCCGAGTGGAAGTCCCACAGCGACAACTTCGCGTCCGAGATGAGCGCGTCCGCAACCGGTGCCGTGTTCCAGGTGATGAAGGAGCGCGCGGTGCGGTACGTGCCGTTGGCGTTCTTCGTGCCCGGGTTGCCGAGGTCCAGCTCGGTGTCGTTGGACCAGTCGACCGTCTCGCCCTGCTGGACGTAGGTGTCGAACAGGTTGCCCAAGGCCGAGGTGGACGGGTCGACCGTCACCGGATACTTCGTCGCCGCGTCCGCGAGGAAATCCGCGTCCGGGGTGACGACCAGGTCGACGCCGTCCTTGGTCTTGACGACCTTCAGACCGACCTTCGCCCGCCGGGTGTGCTCGCCGGAGGCCGCATCGACGGTCGCGTCCCACATGACCGGGGCGGGCATCGTCGCCGTCTTCTTCGACTTCTTGTCGGTGAACAGCACACTGCCGTCCGCCTGCTGCTCGACCTTCAGACCCTTGGTCTTCAGCGGCAGCGTGTAGGAGAAGCCGGCTGCCGGCTTCGCCTTGACCTCGACGAACTGCTCGAACCCGGTACGCGTCGCCTCGACGACCACGTCCGCACCCGGCACCGCGTCCGTGTAGGTCGCCCGGGTGCCGTCCAGCTTCGGCGCGGGCAGTCCGCCACGCCACTGCAGCGTGATCGCCTCGTCGCCCTGGCCCAGCGTCACCAGGTCGCTGCCGGCCGTCGATTGGGCCGCGGCCAGCGACTGGGCCTTCGTCCCCGTCTTCCCGGACAGCCGCAGCCCCTGCGGGTGCGCCTTGGACACGATCGACCCGTCGGGTGCCGGGGTGAGGTCGACATCCACATCACGCCACTGGCCCGTGGCGTCCTTGAAGCGGATCGGGCCCGCCGCGACCTCGGAGGTCAGCGAACCATCCTTGTTCACCCACGTCGTCGACGTCTCCGTCCGCTCCGACAGGGCCTCGACCCGCTTGCCCGACAGACGGGCGGCCACACGGGCCGAGGGTATGTCCGCGGCGGATGTGGCGGCTGCCGCCTCGGGCGTCCCGGCGTGCGGCTGCTGGGTAGCGGCGAGGGCGGTTTCGGAGCCTTGGAGCCCCGACACCGCCATCACCAGAGCCAGGCCGGCGGCAGTGGCGCCGAACCGCGCCGCACCACCGGTCAATTGGCGGAAACGCCATATGGGCGTCCCCGGTCTCTTATGAAAATCCATAATCCCCCCAGGGAATTCATGTAATTGCTCGGCCGAAATCGGCGCGGCACCGGAGAAAAGTACCCGCTCCATCCAGGGCTAAATGGACCTAGAACAGCCGAAGTCGTTCTCCAAGTTGATCAAGAGTTATCGAAAAGTGAGCAACCGTCAAAAATGTCATGGCCACCACATTTAATGGAGCGAAAACCGGACAGTACTGCCCCGCCTTTCCTGCATTCCGAACGTGAACTGGCTTCACGTCGAGGCAGGTTCGATTGGCTGGTCGGTTCGGCCGACCGCGGGGGACTTCCGCGGGGCCCCGGCCGTGCGGGCCCGTGGCGCCAGGGGGCGGCGGCTCACCCTCCGTGGACCATCAAGGCCCGATCCCGCATCGGCCGGCCGCGGACGGTGCACCCCGCGAGGCGCGGCGGTCGCACCGGGCGCGGCCGAAGCGAGAACACGTTGCAGTTCTGCGCCTTCTGACCTTCCGTCAGAATGGAACGTGTTCTACTCTGCCGCGCATGGGCATCGGAATCACACAGGAACAGCGGGAGTTGGCCGAGGCCGTGCGCGGCTGGGTCGCTCGGGCCGTGCCGCCCGAGGAAGTGCGCAAACTCCTCGACACCCCGCCGCAGACCGGTTCGCGCCCCGCATACTGGGACGCCCTCGCCGCCTCCGGGCTGCTGGAGCCGCACCTGGACGGCGGGACCCTGCTCGACCTCGCCGTCGCCTTGGAGGAGGCCGCCCGGGCGGCGCTGCCCGGGGCGTACCTGCCGAGCGCGCTGGCCTCCGTACTCCTGGACCGGGCCGGCGCCGAGCCGCTCGACGGGCGGGTCGGGGCGGTCGCGCTCGGGCCCGGGGACCTGACCGCGGTGGCCGTCGAGGGCGGGTACCTGCTCGACGGGAGCGCGCCGCCGGTGCTGGGCGCGGGCGAGGCCGACCTCGTGCTGCTCGCCGCCGAGACCGCGCACGGCACCCGCTGGTTCGCCGTCGACGCCGTCGCACTGGACGTCCGCACCCACGACAGCGCCGACCCGACCCGCCCCACCGCCGAAGTCCAGGCCCGCGGGGTCACCGCCGGGCCCGACCGGCTGCTGGAGCTCGACGCCGGGCTCGTACGGGACCTCGCGTGCGTGCTCTTCGCCGCCGACGCCTGCGGCACCGCCGCCTGGGCGCTGCACACCGCGGCCGAGTACGCGAAGGTGCGCGAGCAGTTCGGCCGGCCCATCGGGCAGTTCCAGGGGATCAAGCACCTGTGCGCAGACATGCTGGTCCGCGTGGAACAGGCCCGGGCCCTGGTCTGGGACGCCGCCCAGGCCACGGAGGAGCCGGCCGAAGTGCGCTCGCTGGTGGCCGCGCTGGCCGCCGGCACCGCGCTGGACGCCGCGTACTCCTGCGCCAAGGACTGCGTCCAGGTGCTCGGCGGCATCGGCTTCACCTGGGAGCACGACGCGCACATCTACCTGCGCAGGGCGCTCGTCGCGCGCCAGCTCCTCGGGCCCGGCGACGGGCACCGGGTCCGGGCCGTGCGGCTCGCCGCCGCCGGAGCCCGGCGCGAACTGCGCCTCGAACTGCCCGCGCAGGCCGAGGCCCACCGCGCGAAGGCCCGTACCGCCATCGAGGACGCGCGCGGCCTCGACCCCGCCACCGCCCGCCGGGTGCTGGCACCCACCGGGTACGCGGCCCCGTACCTGCCGGCCCCCTACGGGCTCGGCGCCGGGCCCGTCGAACAGCTCGTCGTGCAGCAGGAACTGGGGGCCGCCGGCGTCAAGGTCGCCGACCTCGGCATCGCCACCTGGGTCGTGCCCTCGCTGCTGGCCTACGGGACCCCCGAGCAGCAGGAGCGCTTCCTGCTGCCGACGCTGCGCGGGGACATCACCTGGTGCCAGCTCTTCTCCGAGCCGGGCGCGGGCTCCGACCTCGCCTCGCTGCGGACCAAGGCGGAGCGGGCGGCATCCGGGGACGGGGCCTGGATCGTGAACGGGCAGAAGGTGTGGACGAGTTCCGCCCACAGCGCCGACTACGGCATCCTCCTCGCGCGGACCGATCCGGACGCCCCCAAGCACAAGGGCCTCGGCTACTTCATCGTGGACATGAAGACCCCCGGGATCGACATCCGGCCGCTGAAGGAGATCACCGGCGAGGCCCTCTTCAACGAGGTCTACTTCGACGACGTCACCCTTCCGGCGGACGCGCTCGTCGGGTTGCCCGACGGCGGGTGGAAGGTCGCCCGCAACACGCTCGGCAACGAACGCGTCCACATGGCCGACCAGATGACCTTCGACACCGGCCTGGAGGCACTGCTCGCCAACTCCGCCGAACTCGACAGCGGATACCGGGTCCGGATCGGGGCGCTGGCCGCCGAGGCGCACGCGCTGGCCTGCATCGGGCTCCGCACCACGCTCCAGCAGGTCTCCGGCCTGGAGCCGGGCGCGGGAGCTTCCGTACGCAAGCTCGTACAGACCCCGCACCAGCAGCGGACCGCCGAGCTCGCGCTCGAACTGCTGGGCCCGGCGGGCGCGGTGAGCGAGGGGGCGGGGAAGCGGGCGGTGCACGGGATGCTCATGTCCCGCTGCCTGACCATCGCCGGAGGCACCACACAGGTCCAGCTCAACGTCGTGGCCGAGCGCATCCTCGGCCTTCCCAGGGACTGACCGAAGCAGATCGAATCAGATCAAAACAGATCGAAGCATTGAATCGAAGCGTCGGATCGAAGCGCTGAAGGGGCTTACTCCTGATGAAGTCGTACATCGTGGGCGTCGGCATGACGAAGTTCGAGAAGCCGGAGTCCCGGGACTGGCAGTACTGGGACATGGCGAAGGAAGCCGGAACGGCGGCGCTGGCCGACGCGGGCGTGGCCTACGACCTGGTCGAGCAGGTGCCGGTGGGCTACTGCTTCCAGGCCTCCACGGCCGGCCAGCGGGCGGCGTACGAGATCGGGCTGAGCGGGGTCCCCGTCTACAACGTCAACAACAACTGCGCGACCGGGTCGACGGCGCTGATGATGGCGCGGCAGTTCGTCGAGGGCGGGATCAACGACTGCGTGCTCGCGCTCGGCTTCGAGAAGATGAAGAAGGGCGCGCTGGGCGGCGGGTCCGACGGGGGAGACTTCAAGACCTCCCCGGTCGCCCGGCACTACGGGGTCATGGCGGCCGGGCACGGCTTCGAGATGTCGCCGCCGACAGCGCAGATCTTCGGGAACGCGGCGCGGGAGCACATGAAGCGGTACGGGACCACGGCCGCGCAGCTGGCGGCGGTCGGGGAGAAGAACCACCGGCACTCCGCGAACAACCCGAACGCGCAGTTCCAGGACGTGTACACGGTCGAGGAGATCCTGGCCGCGAAGACGATCCACGAACCGCTGACGAAGCTCCAGTGCTCGCCGACGTCGGACGGGGCGGCGGCGGCGGTCGTCGTGTCGGAACGGTTCGTGGAGCGGCACGGGCTGGAGGAGCGGGCGGTGGCGATCGTCGCGCAGTCGATGACGACGGACACCGAGGCCTCCTTCTCGTCCGGCTCCTGCATCGACGTGGTCGGCAAGCCGATGACGGCGGCGGCCGGGCGGCAGGTCTTCGAGGCCGCCGGTTTCGGGATCGAGGACGTGGACGTGATCGAGCTCCACGACTGCTTCTCGATCAACGAACTGCTGACGTACGAGGCGCTGGGCATGTGCGAGGACGGGGCGTCGGGGGAGCTGGTGTCGTCGGGCGCGACGACGTACGGCGGGCGGTGGGTCGTGAACCCGTCCGGGGGGCTGATCTCGAAGGGCCACCCCCTGGGCGCGACAGGCTTGGCGCAGGCGGCGGAACTGGTCTGGCAGCTCCGCGGGCAGGCGGGTGCGAGGCAGGTCGCGGGAGCCCGGGTCGCCCTGGCCCACAACATCGGCCTGGGCGGTGCGGCGGTCGTCACGCTGCTCCGCAAGTAGCCCGCGCGGGCGCGTCCCCGGGGGCCTGCCCCCGGACCCCGCGCCTCGAACGCCGGCGGGGCCGGATGTGCGCGGAGTTCGCCCGGCGGACGCCGGATGTGCCCGGGCTAGAGCTGCAGAGCCGGGTCGATCACAGTCTCCCCCCGGGAGGCCCGGCGGATGGAGTCTGCCAAGTCTTCGACCGGGCCGTCCCGCAGGACCAGGCCCGCTCCGCCCGCGGCGAGCACCGCATCCGCGAGGCCCGCGTGCGCCGACCCCGTCAGGACCAGGACCCGGCACTCCGGATCCTCCCCGAGGAGGGCGGCGACGGAGTCCACCGACTCCGTCAGGGCCACCGCCGGGCGGGCGATCGCCGAAGCCACCACCTCGATGTCCGGCTGGAGACCGAGGAGCACGGCCAGCGCCGGGTTCGGCGGAGCCAAGAGCACCCGCAGGGACCGGGCGGAACGCTGGGAAACGGGCATTTCGTCCACCCGGAAAGGGTACGGCCGGCATGCCCGGCGTACGCGCAACACGCCCTGGGGAAACCTCATCTGACGTGAAGTCAGGAGTCTTCCCAACTGCTGGGACGTGCGTTATACATTCCTTCACCGGCAACCTAGAACGCGTTCTAGAGAGCCGGTCCCGCATACGACCTCGGTGCGGCCGACGGTGCGGACGGCCGCGCCGAGGTCTTCCACGGCCCCGGTTTTCCAAAGACAGGGAGCAGCACGCTCATGCCGATCGATGCCGCCAAGGCCCTCGCCGCCGAACCCCGCCAGGGGGACATCGCCTGGGACCACAAGGACATCCAGCTCTACCACCTCGGACTCGGCGCCGGAACGTCACCGAACAACCTCGGGGCCGCCACCGACCCCGACGAGCTGCGCTACACCCTGGAGTCCAAGCTCCACGTGCTCCCCAGCTTCGCGACCGTCGCCGGCGCCGGCATGGCCATGATGGGCGGCCTCGCCGCCCCCGGCATCGAGGTCAACCTCGCCGCCGTCCTGCACGGCGGCCAGTCCATCGAGCTGCACCGGCCCATCCCCGTCAAGGGCCGGGCCACCTCCTCCGCGAAGGTCGCCGCCGTCTACGACAAGGGCAAGGCGGCCGTGATCGTCCTGCGCACCGAGGTCGCGGACGCCGAGGGGCCGCTGTGGACCTCCGACGCGCAGATCTTCGTACGCGGCGAGGGCGGCTTCGGCGGCGACCGCGGGCCCTCCGTCAAGACGGAGCAGCCCGAGCGGGCGCCCGACCGGATCGAGGAGCGCAAGATCCGCGAGGAGCAGGCGCTGCTGTACCGCCTCTCCGGGGACTGGAACCCGCTGCACGCGGACCCCGAGTTCGCCAAGCTGGCCGGCTTCGACCAGCCGATCCTGCACGGTCTGTGCTCCTACGGGATGACCCTGAAGACCGTGGTCGACACCGTCCTGGACGGGGACGTGTCCCGCGTCCGCGCCTACCGCACGCGCTTCGCCGGGATCGTCTTCCCCGGCGAGACCCTGCGCATCCGGATGTGGCAGGAGCCCGGCCGCGTCCTCGTCTCGGTGACCGCCGTCGACCGGGACGACGCCCCGGTCCTCGCCGACACCGTCGTCGAACACGGCTAGGGCGTGTTCTAGCCGCCGAACACGCACCACCCGACAGACCCACAGAAGGAGCCGCACCGTGCGCGCAGCACTCCAGAGCGAGATAGGCCAGGACAAGCTCGAGGTCGTCGAGGACATGGAGGCCGTCGGCTTCGGCCCCGGCAAGGTCAAGATCCGCATCAAGGCCACCGGCCTGTGCCACTCCGACCTCTCCGCCATGAGCGGTGTCCTGCCGCAGCCCGCCCCCTTCATCCCGGGCCACGAGGGCTCCGGCGTGATCACGGACGTGGGCGACGGCGTGACCAGCCACAAGATCGGCGACCGGGTCCTGGTCTGCTGGCTGCCGCCGTGCGGCCACTGTCCCTCCTGCCGGCGGGGCCAGGGCCACCTGTGCCTGGAGGCCTTCGGCAACGTCGCCACCCCCAACTTCCAGCGGGGCGACAACAGCGTCTTCGGCTTCGCCGGCACCGGCACCTTCGCCGAGGAGATGGTGGTCCCGGCGGGTTGCGCCGTACCGATCCCCGACGACGTGCCCTTCGACATCGCCGCCCTGATCGGCTGCGGCGTGACCACCGGCCTCGGCGCGGCCATCAACACCGCCAAGGTGGAGGCCGGTTCCTCGGTCGCCGTCATCGGCTGCGGCGGCGTCGGCATCTCCGTCATCCAGGGCGCCAAGGTGCAGGGCGCGGCCCAGATCATCGCCGTCGACCCGGTGGCCTCCCGGCGCGAGGCCGCGCTGCGCTTCGGCGCCACCGAGGCCGTCTCCCCGGAGGCCTTCGCCGACGCCAGGAGCCGGATCACCGCGGGCGAGGGCTTCGACTACGTCTTCGAGGTCGTCGGCAAGTCCTCGACCACGCAGACCGCGTACGAGATGACCCGCCGCGGCGGCTCCGTCGTCGTGGTCGGCGCGGGCGCGCTCGACGACAACTACTCGATCAACATGTTCTCCCTCTTCTTCGACGAGAAGAAGATCCTGCCGTCCATGTACGGCGGCGGGGACGTGCTCCGCTCCTACGAGCGCACCATCGCGCTGTGGCGGGCCGGCCGCGTGGACCTGGCGGGCCTGATCACGCACCGCGTGCAGCTCGCCGAGATCAACGACGCCCTCGACCAGATGCGCACGGGCGTCGCCCTGCGCACCTGCATCGAACTCTGACCTGCTCCGACCCGTTCTGAGGGGAACCGTACGGATGTCACTGCCACTTGAGGGACTCTCCGCCATCGTCACCGGGGCCGGCCGCGGCCTCGGCCGGTCCGAGGCGCTCGAACTCGCCCGGCTCGGCGCGAGCGTGGTCGTCAACGACTTCGGCCAGGCCGGCCGCGACGGCTCCGGGGAGGCCTCGGCCGCCCCGGCGGAGGAGGTCGCCGCGGAGATCCGCGCGGCGGGCGGGCAGGCGGTGGCCCACCTCGGCGACGTGGCCGACTTCGAGCAGGCGCGCGAGCTGGTCGAGCTGGCGGTCAACAGCTTCGGCAAGCTCGACATCCTGGTCAACAACGCGGGCATCCTGCGCGACCGGATGGTCTTCTCGATGTCGGAGGCGGAGTGGGACTCGGTCATCCGGGTCCACCTCAAGGGCCACTTCAACACCACCCACTTCGCCTCCGTGCACTGGCGCGAGCGCTCCAAGGCGGCCGGCGGCCCGGTCTACGGCCGGATCGTCAACACCTCCTCCGAGGCCTTCCTCGGCGGCTCCGCCGGCCAGCCCAACTACGCGGCGGCCAAGGGCGGCATCGTGGGCCTGACCACCTCGACCGCTCTGGCGCTCGCCAAGTACGGGGTCACGGCCAACGCCATCTGCCCGCGCGCCCGTACCCGTATGACGGAGGACGTCTTCGCCGGCTTCCAGGTCCCGGAGGAGGGCAAGCTCGACGCCCTCGCCCCCGAGCACGTCTCCCCGCTGGTCGGCTACCTGGCCTCCCCGGCCTCGGCGAAGGCCAACGGGCAGCTGTTCGTCGTCCACGGCGGCATCGTGGTCGTCATGGAACGCCCGAAGGTGGCGGCGAAGTTCGACACCACCAAGGAGTCCTTCTCCTACGAGGAGCTCGACGAACTCCTCACCCCGCACTACGATTCCCGCCCGGCGAACGAGACCTTCGCCGCCGCGGAGGTCCTCGGCCTCAAGCACGACGGCTGACCGCCGCTCCGGCTGTACGCATGCACGCGCCGGGCCCGGGGTTCTCCCCGGGCCCGCCGCCGTTTCAGGGGGAGTCACCCCAGCGGAGCCTGCTGCAGGGGGACCGGGCGGGCCGCCCGGGGCGGGGCCGGGTCCAGACGGACCGGCGGGGGCGGGGAGACCGGCAGGGTCATGCCGAGGACTCCGCACGGCACGTCGGGGGTCGCGTACGGGAGGTGCAGGCGGCCCTCCGTGCTCCACCGGCCCGTCCCGCCGAGCCAGCCGGCGGGGGCGCCGAGCCGGAAGACGTGCCGGTCCGCGGGGCGCCACAGGGCGACCCCGGCCACGCTGCCGCCGTAGCCGTCGCCGGCCTCGTCCACCCGCAGCGCGACCCCGCAGGTCTCCGGCATCAGCACCTGCCCCGGCTGCACCGCGAACGGCGTCGCCGTGGCCCCGAACGACCGCAGGCACTCCGGAAAGCGCACCGGGCGGACACTGCCCAGGACCCCCCAGCCGAGCCGGGGTTCACCCGGCGCGTCCGAGCGGATCAGCAGCAGCCCGCTGTCGGGGTCGGCCAGCAGCAGCCGGTCGTCGCTGGCCTCGGCGATCTGGAGCAGCGGGGAGACCTCGCCGGCCCGCTGCAGGTCCACGGCCACCGCCTTGGTCACCGGCCCCCGCGGGCCGTCCAGTTCGCGGTCCAGGGCCAGCAGCCGGCCCGTCCGGTCCAGCCAGACCCCGCCCGAACAGCGCCCCGGGATCCGGGCGACCCGCTCCGGCCCGAAGGAGGTCCCGGCCACCTGCCACACCGTGGTGGCGGCGGCCCCCACGGCCAGGGCGAAGGCCCCGCGCCCGTCCGGCGACGGCGGCAGCAGGGTGATCCGTACGCCGTCCCCCGCCCCCGGGTCGTCCTGCGGCGAGATCGCGCCGAGCTCCAGCTCCCCGGTCCGCGGCCCGGCGCCCCCGGCGCCGCCGCCCGTCGGGTACAGCAGCGCGAAGGCGTGCCGCTCCGCCACCCGCCGGTGGATCAGTACCCGCCCGTCGGCCAGCGGCAGCACCTCGCTGTCGGCCTCCTCGGGCTGCGCGAGCGGCAGCGGCACCGCGTACGGCTCGGGCCCGGCCATCGTCCAGCGCTCCGGGTACCGGGCCTCGCCGTACCCGGCCAGCCGGGCGGCGTAGGACCCGTCCGCGGCGATGGTGAACGGGGCCGTCGTCGTCTCGATCGCACAGACAGTCATATGCGGGCACCTCCGCCGAGGAACGTAGTGATCGCGCTTGCCCCCGGACCCTGTGACAACACCCGCTTCACACATACGGGTGGCGGGGCCGTGATTCGGCTGTGGGGGAGGCGGGGATTGTGCTGTGCGATATCGGGGCGTTTGGGGTGAGGGGCGGCCGTCAAGCAGGGCCAGGCGAAGGACGTGGCGGACGAGACCTGGTACCCGGGCCTCGGCGTGACCGCCCCCGGCAAGGTCCTCGACGACCTGCGCGGCTTCCTCGTGAAGCAGCCGGCCGGGCCGCCCCGACCGGCCCCGCGCTCCCGCCCCGGATCCGCCGGGCTCGGAGCGCCGGGCCGGTCGATACGGACGGTAGCCTTGGCCTGTGCCCCGTCTCTCTGAAGTCATCGCCGCGCTGGACGCTCTCTGGCCCCCCTCGCGGGCCGAGCAGTGGGATGCCGTCGGCACCGTCTGCGGAGACCCCGACGCCGAGGTCTCCCGGGTCCTGTTCGCCGTCGATCCGGTCCAGGAGATCGTCGACGAGGCGGTGAAGCTGGGCGCCGACCTGGTCGTCACCCACCACCCCCTCTACCTGCGCGGCACCACCACCGTCGAAGCGGGCACCTTCAAGGGCCGCGTCGTGCACACGCTGATCAAGAACGACATCGCGCTGCACGTCGCCCACACCAACGCCGACACCGCCGACCCGGGCGTCTCCGACGCCCTCGCCGGCGCACTCGACCTGCGCATCACCGGCCCGCTCGTCCCCGACCCGAGCGATCCCACGGGCCGCCGCGGCCTCGGCCGGATCTGCGAGCTCGACCGCCCCGAGACGCTGAGCGAGTTCGCCGCCCGCGCCGCCGCGCGCCTGCCGCAGACCGCGCAGGGCATCCGCGTGGCCGGCGACCCCGACGCGAGGATCCGTACCGTCGCCGTCAGCGGCGGCTCCGGCGACAGCCTCTTCGCGCAGGTCCGTGCCGCCGGCGTCGACGCCTACCTCACCGCCGACCTGCGCCACCACCCGGTCTCCGAGGCCCGCGAGCAGAGTCCGCTCGCCCTCGTCGACGCCGCCCACTGGGCCACCGAGTGGCCCTGGTGCGAGCAGGCCGCGGCCCAGCTCGACGCCGTCTCCGAGCGCCACGGCTGGGGTCTGCGCACCCACGTCTCGCGCACGGTCACCGACCCGTGGACGGCGCACGCGCCGTCCGTCACACCCCCTTCTAGTACCTCTGGAGCCCCCAACTGAACGCCGAGCCCGCCGACCAGATCCGACTTCTCGACGTCCAGGCCCTGGACGTGCGGCTGTCTCAGCTCGCCCACAAGCGCAAGTCGCTGCCCGAGCACGCCGAGGTCGACTCCCTGGCCAAGGACCTCACCCAGCAGCGCGACTTCCTCGTCGCCGCCCAGACACAGGCGAGCGACGCCGCCCGCGAGCAGACCAAGGCCGAGCAGGACGTGGACCAGGTGCGCCAGCGCGCCGCCCGCGACCAGGCGCGCCTGGACTCGGGCGCCGGCATCTCCGCCCGCGACCTGGCCAACCTGCAGAGCGAGGTCGTCTCCCTCGCCAAGCGCCAGGGCGACCTGGAGGACGTCGTCCTCGAGGTCATGGAGCGCCTGGAGGGCGCGCAGGAGCGCGTCACCGAGCTGACCGACCGGGTCGCCGCCCTGGAGGCCAAGCTGACCGACGCCACCGCGCGCCGTGACGCCGCCACCGGTGAGATCGACGCCGAGGTCGCCGGCATCGGCAAGGACCGCGAGATCATCGTCACCGCCATGCCGGCCGCGCTGATCGCCCTGTACGAGAAGATCCGCGTGAAGCAGGGCGGCGTCGGCGCCGCCCGCCTGTCGCAGCGCCGCTGCGAGGGCTGCCGCCTGGAGCTCGACCTCGCCGAGGTCAACGAGATCAAGGCCGCCGCCCGCGACCAGGTCGTCCGTCACGAGAGCTGCGGCCGCATCCTGGTCCGTACGGCCGACTCGGGCATCTGATGCCGCGGTTCGTTGTGGAAGCCGACGGCGGCTCCCGGGGCAACCCGGGGCCCGCCGGCTACGGCTCCGTCGTCCTCGACCCGGCGACGGGCGAGACGCTGGCCGAGCGCGCGGAGTACATCGGCGTCGCGACGAACAACGTGGCCGAGTACAAGGGCCTCATCGCCGGGCTGCGGGCCGCCCGCGAACTGGACCCGGACGCGGTGGTCCTCGTCCGGATGGACTCCAAGCTCGTCGTCGAGCAGATGTCCGGCCGCTGGAAGATCAAGCACCCGGACATGAAGCCGCTCGCGGCGCTGGCGGCGACGATCCTGCCGCGCGCGCAGGTGACGTACGAGTGGATCCCGCGCGAGCGGAACAAGCACGCCGACCGGCTCGCCAACGAGGCGATGGACGCGGGCAAGCGCGGTGCGCAGTGGGAGCCCTCGAACTCCTCGGCCGCCCTGGACGCCTCGGCGGCGCGCGCCCTGGCGACCCCGTTGGCCGGCCCTCCCGGGGACGCGGCGAAGGGTGCCGCGGCGGTGCGAGCCGCCCTCGCCTCCTCGTCCCGTACGTCGACCGGCGCGTCGGAGTTCGTGGAGGCAGGGGCCGGCACCCTGTTCGCGGAGCCCGGCGCCGGCGCGGCGGGACCCGTTCCGCCCGCGCCGCAGCCGTCCGGCACGGCCTCGGTGGAGACCCCGGCCGCACCCACCGTCGGCTGGGGCCCGGACATGGGCACCCCGGCGACCTTCGTGCTGCTGCGCCACGGCGAGACCGCGCTCACCCCGCAGAAGCGCTTCTCCGGCAGCGGCGGCAGCGACCCGGAGCTCTCCCCGGCCGGCCGCCGCCAGGCCGCCGCGGTCGCGGAGTCGCTGGCTGCGCGCGGCACCATCCAGACGGTGATCAGCTCCCCGCTGCTGCGCTGCCGGGAGACCGCGCAGGCCGTCGCCGACCGGCTCGGGCTCACCGTCACCGTCGAGGAGGGGCTGCGCGAGGTCGATTTCGGGGCGTGGGAGGGGATGACCTTCGGCGAGGTGCGCGAGCGCTACCCGGAGGACCTGCAGGCGTGGCTGGGCTCCTCGAAGGCCGCCCCCACGGGCGGCGGCGAGAGCTTCGTGTCGGCCACCCGCCGCGTCTCGGCGACCCGGGACCGGCTGCTGGCCGCGCACGCGGGCCGCACGGTGCTGCTGGTCTCGCACGTGACGCCGGTCAAGATCCTCGTACGGCTCGCGCTGGGCGCCCCGCCGGAGGCGCTGTTCCGCATGGAGCTGTCGGCGGCCTCGCTGTCGGCGGTGGCCTACTACGCGGACGGCAACGCCTCGGTCCGCCTCCTGAACGACACGTCGCACCTGCGGTAGCCCGGCCGCGGGCCCGGTAGCCGTGAGAACCCCCGCCCACCGGGCGGGGGTTTCGACGTGGAGCGGGCGGAGCGGTGTTGCCCGCGTCATCGTGGCGGTGTGACCAGGCCTGCTTCGTAGGCGAGGATGACGAGGTGGACCCGGTCGCGGGCGGCGAGTTTGGACAGCAGTCGCGCCACGTGTGCCTTGGCGGTGGCCACACTGATCCAGAGCTCGGCGGCGATCTCGCTGTTGGACATGCCGCGTCCGACGAGTGTCAGTACCTCGCGCTCCCGCTCGGTGATGCCCTCGACCGGACGCGGCCGGGGGGTCGGTTCGGGTCGTGCGGCGAACTCCTCGATCAGGCGGCGGGTGACGCTCGGCGCGATCAGGGCGTCTCCGGCGGCGACCACGCGGATCGCGGTGAGGATGTCGTCCAAGTCCATGTTCTTGACGAGGAATCCGCTCGCACCGGAGCGCAGAGCGGCGTAGACGTAGTCGTCGTCCTCGTAGGTGGTGAGGATCAGGACCCGGGTCGTCGTGGAGCCTGCCGTGATCATCCGGGTGGCCTCGATGCCGTCCATTCCGGGCATGCGGATGTCCATCACCACCACGTCGGGCCGGACGTCCCCGACGAGCCGGAGTGCTTCGGTGCCCGTCGCGGCCTCGCCGACGACCTGGATGTCGGGGGTGTCGGCCATGAGCACGCGCAGGCCGGAACGCACCAGCGGCTGGTCGTCGGCGAGCACGACGCGGATCGTCATGGAAGGCGGACTCCTTCGGGCAGGGGAAGCCGGGCCGCTACACGGAAGCCGCCTCCGGGAATCGGACCGGCCGTGAACCGGCCGCGCAGCAGGACGATGCGCTCGCGCATTCCGACGATGCCCCAGCCAGTGGCGGCGCCGGTTTCCGGAGCGTGGCCGTTGCCGCCGCCGTTCTCGACCTCGACGGACAGTTCGTCGGCCCGGTAGTCGACGGTGACGTGGCAGTCACGGGTGCCGGCGTGGCGTGCGACGTTGGTGAGTGACTCCTGAACGATCCGATAGGCGGCCAGCTCTATGTCGGCGGGCAGCGGCCGTCGCTCGCCGAGCCACCGTACGTCGACACGGATGCCGGCGCCCTCCGCCGACGCGGCCAGGCGGTCGAGATCGTCCAGGCCCGGTGCCGGATCACGAGGTGCGCGATCCGCTCCGGCGCCCGCTCCGGCGCCCGCACCGGCGCCCGCACCGGCGCCCGTTTCGGCGCGGCGCAGCGCGCCCAACGTCCGCCCCAGACCGGCCAGGGTCTCCTTGCTCGTGGCCTCGATGGCGGCGAGCGCGTTGCGGGCCTCGTCCGGCTGCGTGTCGATGACCCGCCTGCCGACGCCGGCCTGGATGGCGATGACACCGACGCTGTGCGCGATCATGTCGTGCAGTTCGCGTGCGATCCGAAGCCGTTCCGCGGTGACGGCCTGAGCCGTGGCCTGGGAATACAGCGCCTCGGCGTGCTCCCGGCGTTCGCGGATCGAATCCCCGGCCGTCCAGGCGGCGGCGAGGGCCACGACGACGAACGCGAGCGTCTGGACGTACGCGCCCTGCCCGGACGGAAAGTAGAGCGCGGATGCCGCCTGCGTGCCGAGCGCCATGACGGCGCCGGTGAGCGAGGTGCGGCGCGGGCGCGTGGCCGCGATGTAGCCGACAGCGAGATCACTGATCAGCACCTGCAGGAAACCGACCTCCAGCATGGCCCTCGCAGCCACCGCGGCGAACCCGCCGGCGAGCAGCAGCGCGAGAGCCGGCAGCGGTCCGCGCCGCAGCAGACCGGCCGTCAGCACCGTGAGGACGGCGACCAACAGGAGCATCGGAGGAGAGAAGCCCTGCCAGCTGCCGCGCATCGTGACGTTCAGAACCACCGGGTACGCGATGGCTCCGCACCAGGGCAGGATCTCTCCGGCGACGCGCAGGGCGCCCCTCGGCAGTGGTGGACGGGCGATGGGGGGCATGCCTTGATCGTAGATGTCGTACTGCCCGGCGGGGTATTGGCCCGTGGGCGTACGCCCACGGGCTACCGGAGGACACGGGACTGTGGCCGACGGCCCGATGCCCCGCGGGCCGGCCCGCGGCACCGTTGGCCGGGTGATCGAAGTCAACGAACTGACCAAGCGTTACGGGCAGACCACGGCCGTGGGCGGCCTGACCTTCACCGTCCGCCCCGGCCACGTGACCGGGTTCCTCGGCCCGAACGGCGCCGGAAAGAGCACCACCCTGCGGATGCTC
The DNA here is from genome assembly GCF_018614195.1 of Streptomyces sp. ISL-43. Taxonomy (GTDB): domain Bacteria; phylum Actinomycetota; class Actinomycetes; order Streptomycetales; family Streptomycetaceae; genus Streptomyces. The sequence goes on along the minus strand of NZ_JAGGOT010000039.1, from coordinate 89,686 downwards.
CTCGGCTTGAACCGTCCCACCAGCGGCAGCGCCACCATCGACGGCCTCCCCTTCCGGGACCGCCCCCGCGGGCTTCGCCATGTCGGCGCGCTCCTCGACGCCCACGACGTACACGGAGGCCGCACCGCGGTGGGGCACCTGTCGGCCCTGGCCCGCAGCAACGGCATCGGGCGGCGCCGGGTGGACGAGGTCCTGCAGGAGGTCGGGCTGTCCGGTGCGGCCCGGCGCCGTATCGGCGGGTTCTCCCTCGGTATGAAGCAGCGGCTCGGCATCGCCGGCGCACTGCTCGGCGACCCGCCCGTGCTGCTGTTCGACGAGCCGGTCAACGGATTGGACCCGGAGGGGGTGCTGTGGGTGCGCGGCCTGTTCCGTCGGCTGGCCGCCGAGGGGCGCACCGTGTTCGTCTCCAGCCACCTGATGAGCGAGATGGAGCACACGGCCGAGCACCTCGTCGTCATCGGCAGGGGCGAGCTGATCGCCGCGGAGAGCGTGAAGGATTTCGCGGCCCGCGGCACCCGCCTGAGCGTCACCGTGCGCACCCCGGACCCCGCCGCACTCACGGCGGTGCTGGCCGCCGAGGGCGCCTCGGTCCGGTCCGAAGGCCCGGAAGGAGCGACGGAGCTCAAGGTGACCGGCCTGAGCGCGGACCGCATCGGCGAACTCGCCCTCCAGCACCGCATCGTGCTGCGGGAGCTGGCCACGCGTACCTCCTCCCTGGAGGAGGCCTTCATGGAACTCACCGCCGACAGCGTCGAATACCTCGCAGGAGAACCCCGATGACCCCGATCCACCCGGCGCCCCTGCGGAAGGCGGCCGTGTCCACCGCCGCACGCGCCCGTTTCCCGGACCTCCTCGCCGCCGAATGGATCAAGCTGTGGTCGCTGCGCTCCACACCCTGGGCCTTCGGGGTCGGCGTGCTGGTCGTCATCGGCATCAACGTGAACGCCGCCGTCGCCGACTACGACAACTATCCGAACTATCCCCAGGGCACCAAGGACCTCTTCGTGCCGATCTGGGCGATGCGCGACGCCTTCACCCTCGGCGCCGGCATGGTCCTCATGCTTGCCGCCGGCAGCATCGGGGCACTCACGGTCGTCAGCGAGTACAGCACCGGACAGATCCGTACGACCTTCGCCGCCGTCCCCGCCCGCCGCTCGGTGGTGGCAGCCAAGACCGCCGTCGTGACAGCGATCACGCTGGTCTACGGAGCGGTCGTCGCGACCGCCTCTTTCGGCGTGACGCAGGCCGTCCTGTCCGGGCGGCACGTCGGCCTCCCGCTCGACTACCCCGGCGCGCTCCGCGCCACCGCGGCGTCCGCCCTGCTCGCGCCGGTGTGCGCGCTCGTCGGCATGGGCCTCGGAGCCCTGATCCGGCACACGGCGACGAGCATCGTCACGATCACGGGCGTCCTCCTGCTGCTGCCCTCCCTGATCAACGACCGCGACGCATGGTCGGCGGCGCTCCTCCACGCCCTGCCCCGGGGTGCCTGGGACCGGCTGACCGAGGTGGGCGACTCGCCCGTGCCGGTGCTCTACCCGGCGACGCTCACCGGGGCGTGGATCGTGTACGCGGCCTGGCCGCTCGCGGCCGTGGCCATCGCCACTGTCGTCGTCCACCGGCGCGACCTGTGAACACCCGCCGGGGGGTTCCCCGTGCGGCCGGGACGTGAAAAACCGCCCGGCCCCGGGGAAGACCCCGGGGCCGGGCGGTTGTGGCGCAGACCGACGCAAGCTGTACGCCGGGTTCTGTCGCCCGGCGACCTCGCGGTCGCCGGGGAGACGGCCATCCATCTAGGACCGGTGTTGCCACCGGCCTCGTGCGGTCTACCCGCGAACTCGGGCGAGCAGCCCTCGAACGTCCGCGCAGAGCCGTCCGGAGACGACCCTTCTTGACCTTGCTCCAGGTGGGGTTTACCTAGCCGCCTGAGTCACCTCAGGCGCTGGTGGTCTCTTACACCACCGTTTCACCCTTACCGGGGGCCGAAGCCCCAGGCGGTCTGTTTTCTGTGGCACTGTCCCGCGGGTCACCCCGGGTGGCCGTTAGCCACCACCCTGCTCTGTGGAGCCCGGACGTTCCTCGGCGGGATCCGGGGATCCCGACGCGGCCGTCCGCTTGCGTCGTTCTGCGGTGACCATGCTACCGCCGCTCGGGTGAGGTCCTCGACCTTGACGCAGCGGCAGGGTTTCCACTTGCCCGTATGCGCCTCGGAGAGCTCGCCGCACCGCGGCAGCCCGCACCCCCGTGACGGGCTGCCGCAGTGCTGCTCTTGTCCCCCTTGGCGCCGTGTCCCCCTTGGCGCCCTGGCGCCCAGCGGGGCTCCCCGGTCAGAGCCACCCGCGCTGGGCCGCGCGCAGGCCCGCCTCGAAGCGGCTGCGCGCGCCGAGCCGTTCCATCAGGGCCGCCATGGAACGGCGGACCGTACTCAGCGAGACCCCCAGCTGGTGGCCGGCCGCCTCGTCGGTCATGCCCTGGCTCAGCAGCCGCAGCAACTCGCGCTCGGGCGGGTTCAGGCCGGTGCCCTCGTCGCGCGGCCGGTCGCAGCCCAAGGGCAGCGACGCCTCCCAGACCTGCTCGAAGAGCGCGGTCAGCGCCGCGACCGCCCCCGGCAGGCGCAGGACGACGGCGCCCGCGCGGGTGTCGGCCGGGTCCAGCGGCACCAGGGCGTGGGCCCGGTCGACGAGGATCATGCGCAGCGGGAGCGTGGGCACGGTCCGCACGCCGCCGCCGTTGTCGGTGAGCCAGCGGGCGTAGTCGAGGGTCGGCGGGTTGCCGCGCACGCTGTCCAGGCAGACCGTGCGGACGCCGACGCCGCGCGCCAGCAACTGGGCGTCGTTCTCGCGGGCCGCCTCGATGGCGGCCGCGGACTGGCCGCCGCCCGGCATGAACGTACAGATCTCCGACCCGGCCTGGTCCGCGATGAGTTCGAGGCGGGCCTGTACGGCGTCGATGCCGATCAGCCGTTCCCCGCCGCCGTCCCCCTCCGGGCCGATGGCCGGATGCGTACCCTGGCGCAGACCGGAGATCATCCGGGACACCGTCTCGTGGCTCTCGGCGATCTCCCGCTGCCGCCGGTCCAGCTCCTCCTGATGGCGGCGGAGCATCAGCTGCATCCCGAGCTCCGGGCTGACCGCCCGCCAAGTGCCGGGGACCGCCCGCGACCGGCGCAGCAGCGAGACCTCGGCGAGCCGGTCCAGAGCCTCCCGTACGTCCGTCTCGGTGGACCCGAGGTCTGCGGCGATCTGCTCGACGCCCCAGCCCTCCGGGCGGGTGGCCATCAGTCGGTAGACGGCTTCGGTGGCCGGATCGAGCCCGAGGGTGGCGAACAAGGTGATCCTCCGTGGGGGACGAGGAGTCGTGCGCCGAGCGTGGCAAGCCCGTGCGCCCCTGTCTTGTCAAAATCGGCACGCGGGAGCGGCCGGGCCGCCGGGGCGGCTCACCCCGACAGCATCACGCTGCTGACCCGGCCCGGCATCCGGTCCAGCACCGAGCCCGGCGGCAGGCCGCCCCGGAGCCGTATGTACTGCGACGGGGGCAGGCCCGTCATCGACTTCACCTCGCGGCTCAGGTGCGCCTGGTCGTGGTAGCCGCACACCGCGGCCACGTGCGCGGGCGGTGTCCCCGCGGCCAGCAGGCCCAGCGCGTGCTGGAGCCGGAACACCCTGGCCACGGCCTTGGGGGACAGGCCCACCTGCTCGCGGAACCGCGCCCGCAGGGTGCGCGCGCTCCACCCGGTCTCGGCGGTCACCCGCGTCAGCGAGCGGCTGTCCGCCCACAACCGGGAGAGCGCGCCGCGGACTTCGGGCGCGGGCGCCGGGCCGCGCTCCAGGCGCGCGCAGAACACCTCGTCGAGCAGGGCGAAGCGCTCCGCCCACGAGCCGAGCGAGTGGAGCCGCTCGGTCAGGTACCGGCCGCCCGGGCCGAGCACTTCCCCCAGGTCCACGTGCGCGTCCTCGAAGCGCCACATGGGGACCCCGAAGAGCCGGTAGCACCCCAGCGGGCTCATGTTCACTTCGAGCCCGCGCACGACGCCCGCGTGGACCCCGATCGCCGGCACCGTGCGAGGGCCGCTGATCATGGCCCCGGAGGCCGGCCGGAGCAGTGCCTTGGCGAGTTCCTCCGTACGCGTCACCCACAGGCCTTCGGAGAAGGTGAAGACCAGCGTCACATACCCCGTGGGCAGCTCCAGCCGGCGCCTCGGCGCGGTGAACTCGGTATGGAATCCCGTGTAGTTGACGATAAGTGGCCGTAGCGGGACGGCCGGCCGTCGGCGGCGTGCCGAGCGGGCGCCCACCTCGGGAGCGGCCGTTCCCTGTACGTCGAAGACGTCGACGGACCCCATCGCGGGCCCTCCCCCTGCTGTTGCGCGGTCGGTCGTACCGCGCCGTCGGCCGATGATGGCAGGCCCCGAGGGCGGTGGCCAGATCATTCCGGGCCGTGACACCAAGCGTTCAGGACCACTTGCTCTCACCCTGAACACCTTCCGGGGGGTACCGCGTGGCGGCGATGCTTCTGCTGCAGCCGGAGAACACCGGTTGAAAGCAACAGGAACCCGCCGAGACGGACCGGAAAGAAAGGGAGTGGCCCGCCATGTTCTTCGCCTTCTTCGGCCTCATCTGGGACTGACGCCCCCGTGTACCTCGCGATGGCGGCGGTCGAACTGACGGCAAGTCCGCAGGCCCCGCACCAACGCCTCGACCCGAACCTGCTGACCGATGTGCTGTGGGCCTGTGCCGAACCGGCCGACCGGCCGGAGCACTTGACCGTACTGACCGGGGACGGACGGGCCGATCTGGTCCTCTACTCCCTCGCCGACTCCGCGCAAGCGGCCCGCGCCGCGGCGCTGCACGGCGTACGGCGCGCCCTCGCCACCTCCCCGCTGCTGTCCGGATGGACGGCGCGGGAGCTCCCCCTCGACATCCTCGACCCCTTCGGCACGCCCGACTTGGAGACACCACCGTGAGAGGCAACGTAGTGAGCGCCGCCCCCACCGCGTCCCGGCTCCGGATTCCCGCCGCGGCCGCCGCACTGCTCGGCGCCGCCCTGCTCGTCCCGGCGCTGGGCACCACCCAGGCGCACGCCGTGGACTCGGTGCGCTGGGAGCAGACCAACCTGGCCGGCCTCGGATACCTCGCCTCCAGCGGTGTCGACGGAGTCGACGGCCCCGGCACCCGGGCCGCGCTCAAGGAGTTCCAGCAGGACAACGGCCTCGCCGAGGACGGCGCTTACGGGGACCGCAGCGAGCTCGCCCTGCACCGCCAGGTCGAGGCGGTCCAGCGCAAGGCCGGTGTCGCGGCGGACGGCCTGTACGGCGACGGCACCAAGTCGGCGGTCAAACGCCGGCAGAGCGCGCACGGCGAGGGCGCCGACGGGATAGCCGGCCCGGCCACGATGTCGGACATGGGCGTCCCGCGCACCCTCTACCAGGTCGCGCAGAGTCAGTTCGGCGCGCACGGCTGGACCGTGTCCGCGCAGTTCGGCTGCCTGAAGAGCCTGTGGATCGGCGAGAGCAACTGGAAGGTGTACGCCACCAATCCCAGCAGCGGGGCATACGGGATCCCGCAGTCGCTGCCCGGCAACAAGATGGCCGTCAGCGGCGGCGACTGGGCCGACAACCCGGTCACCCAGATCAAGTGGGGCCTCAAGTACATCGACGAGCGGTACGGCACCCCGTGCAAGGCGTACGACACCTGGAAGGCCCGTTCGCCGCACTGGTACTAGGCGCCGCCGCACCCCTGCACCCCCCCGGCACCCCTCCCTCAGTGAAACCCCTCCGGGCACCCGTGTGCCCACACCGACCTGCTTTATCCCCATAAGGAAGGACACCATCATGCGCATCAACCTGCGCCGCGCCACCATCACCGTCGGATCCATCGCCGCCGCGACCGTCCTGGCCCTGCCCGCCAACGCCTTCGCCGTCACCAAGATGTCGCAGTCCACCGCGAACTCCGCCCTCAGTTCCGTCGGCGTCACCCACTCCTCCAGCGGCGGCTGCACCATCCGCTCCAACGGAACCTGCACCTCCTACGACCAGATCAACCAGGCCACGGTGGAGGGGCTGAAGACCCTCAAGACCGCGAGCGGCTGCGCCATCAACGTCACCGGCGGCACCGAGGTCGGCCACGCGTCGGGCACCTACAGCCACTACAACGGCTACAAGGCGGACATCAACCCGAACACCTGCATCACGAACTACATCCGCAACAGCTTCACGAAGATCTCCACCCGCGGTGACGGCGCGGAGCGCTGGCGCTCCGCGGCGGGCAACGTCTACGCCCGCGAGAGCAACCACTTCGACATCACCTTCTGCGGCGGCTCCACGGCCTGCACGAAGGCGGCCAGCGCCTGATCCCGCGGGTCTCCCTCCCCCCAGCGCACCCGGCGCACCCCCGCGCCCTCAGAGACACTCTCGCGTTCCCGAAAGGCATTCCCCATCACTGATCTTGCGTGGGTATCCCCTGCTTTAGCTCAAGGCCATGAAGTTAAGGGCTGATCGGCGTAGTCAAGGGGGTTGGGTGGGGAGTTCGGTGGTCGTCGAGACGTAGGAAGCGGAGCCCCGGTAGAACTGGCAGTCGACCAAGACAGCCGTTCACGTCACCGGAGGCTCCGCTGTCGGACCAGTGTGTCATCAGCCGCGAAATGTCGGTAGCCGCAGGGGTGTTCGCGCCGGGGCATCTGGGTGAGCTGACCCAGATTGTGCCGTTCGAGATGGTCGATGCGGTGCTCGTCGAGTGTGGGTCCGTCCAGGAACGGATACGCAAGCTCCCCGCCCGGGTCGTGGTCTATGTCTTGCTCGCGGCGGGTCTGTTCGAGGAGTGCGGATACCCCGCGGTATGGCGCAAACTGACGGGCGCCTTGTCCTGGGTACCGGTGCCGCGGGTGACCGCCACGGCACTGTGGCAGGCCCGCTGCCGGCTCGGGGTGCGTCCGATGCGGGCCCTGTTCGACCTGTTGCGCGGACCGGCCTCGGCGGTCCGCACGGCCGGGGCCCGGTGGGCGGGGCTGCTGGTCGTCGCGGTCGACGGCACTCATCTGGATGTCGCTGACGACCGGGAGGTCCGTGCGAAGCTGGGTAAAACGTCCAACCAGTACACCGATGCCTCGGGATATCCGCAGGTCCTGCTGGTCGCGTTGGTGGCCTGCGGAACACGGGCGGTGATCGACGCGGTGTTCGGTCCCGGGAAACCAGGCGAGTCGATCCTGGGCCGCCGCCTGGCGCGGTCCATGCACCCCGGAATGCTCGTCCTGCTCGACCGCGGCTTCGCCACCACGGGCTTCCTGAACACGACCGCTTCCAGCGGCGCCCACTTCCTGGCCCGCCTCTCCTCCCACTGGAAGCCTCCGATCCTGGCCCGCTACCCCGACGGCTCCGTCCTCTCCCGCATCGCAGGCATCGAGGTCCGCATCGTGGCCTGCGAGATCACCATCGCCACCAACCAGGGACAGCGCACCGGGATCTACCGGCTGGCCACCACCCTGCTCGATCACCACCGCCACCCGGCGTTCGAGCTGGTCAGGCTCTACCACGAACGGTGGGAAGTGGAATCGGCCTACTTCGAGATCAAAAAGACGATGCTCGGACGCCGCGTCCTCCGCTCCCGCACCTGGCCCGGCATCGCCCAGGAGATCTACGCCCTCCTCAGCACCTACCAGCTGATCAGGACCGCGATCTCGGACGCAGCCCACACCGCCGGCACCGACCCGGACCGGTGCAGCTTCACCACCGCCCTGAACACGGCCCGCGACCAGGTCACCCAGGCCGCGAACGTGATCGCCGACACCGTCATCGACCTGATCGGCGCCATCGGCCGCGCCGTCCTGGACCAACCCATGCCAGCCCGACGCGTCCGCCTCAGCCCCCGCGCAGTCAAACGCCCCATGTCCCGCTACGCGCACAAAAGTCTCCGCGTCGACCGCCACACCTACAAAGCCACCATCAACATCAACATCCTGTTGACAGAACCGATCAGCCCTTAACTTCACGGCCTTGTTCTTTAGGAGGGGGAGGAGTCACGAAGCTCTCCCTCCGCAAGAAGCTGTCCGTGACCCTCGGCGCCCTGGCCATCGCCGGAGCCGGCCTGGTCGTCGCCCCGGCGGCGCAGGCCGACGGGCTGGGCTGCGGTGACAACGCCGTCTGCTTCTACAAGGGCTACTCCACCTGGACCGGCGCGTTCCACGACGTCACCTCCGGCTACCAGACGCTCGTCGGCAGCAAGGGCGCCGACAAGGCGTGGAGCAACCGCGGCAGCGGCGGCACGCTCCTGCACTTCACCAACGGCAAGACCATCTGCCTGAAGGCGGGCCAGCTGCGCGAGGACCTGAAGAGCATCGGGACCGTCGACAAGGTACGCCTGACCAACTCCGCCGGCTGCTGAGCGGGGAAGGCGACATGAGAGACGTCCGGCGCGGCCCGCGGGCCCTCGCGGCCGCCGCGCTCCTGGCGGGGGCCGTCTCGGCCCTCGCCGGCCCGGCGGCGGCCGCGCCCGCCGCGGCCCCGCCCGCCGACTGCGGATACCCGTACGTCTGCCTCTACATCGGCGAGAGCGAAGCGGGCCGCTTCAAGGACGTCACCTCCGGCTGGCAGACCCTCACCCGCAGCCGCGGGGCCGAGTAGGCCGACAACCACCGCAACGACGACGGGGCCCTCCTGCACTTCACCGACGGGCACACGTACTGCCTGAAGCCCGGCGGTCACGCCCTCCTCGGGCCCATGGGCACCGTCGACAAGCTCCGCATCACCGACTCGCCGGCCTGCCGGGTCTGACCCTCCCCTCCCACTGGTTCACACAGGAAGAAGCCTCACGATCATGCGGATCCTCCACGGCACCAAGAGCAAGGTCCTCGTCACCGGTGCGGCCCTGGCCGGCGCGCTCGCCCTCGCCTCCGGACCGGCGTACGCGTCCTCCACGAACGTCTCCGGCCAGGTCGGCGGAAGCTACACCTACTACGGCACCGGGCGCACGATCACGTCCAACGGTTCCAACGTGTACATCCAGATCAACAACCCCGGCGGGGCCATGGTGGTCAAGTGGTACAAGTGCGACAACCGCTCCGTGCACGGCGCGGACGTGGAGGTGGGGGACGGCCGCCGCCACCTGATCGGCTCCAACTTCAAGGCGGGGACGGTCTTCTGCCTGGCGGCCGCCGCCGACGTCAGCGAGATCAAGCTCAACTGGAGCGGCACCCTCAACTGGAACGTCTACTCCTGACCCCTCGCGCTGGGTCCACTGACCCGAGGCCCGCGCGTAGCCGGAGGGGTGTCACCTCGCCGGGTGACACCCCTCTTCCGCGCGGCCTATCCGAGGAAAACGGCCTAGACCGGGGCGAAGAGCACCTTCGACGTCCCCGGGTCCGCCTCCGTCAGCCGGACCGTGATCCGGTCGCCCAGCGGCAGGCTCCCGCCGGGCGCGGCCTCGACGCGGCCCACCACCGCCGGGTCCGCCAGGTGGACCGTGCCGACCAGCGGCTCCAGCTCCTTGACGTCGATGACCGTCGCCTCGAAGGTCTCCCCGACGTGGTCCTTGAGCAGCGCCGCCTCCACCAGGTCCACGGCCTCCCGCTCTGCCGAGTTGGCCAGCCGGCTGCCGTCCGCCATCTCCTTCGGCAGCCCGGCCAGGGCGTCCAGCGCCCACTGCGGGGGCTCGGCCCCCGCGGTCGCCGCCACGCACAGCTCGCCCGTGTACCGGTCGACGAGCCGGCGCAGCGGGGCGGTGCAGTGCGCGTACGGGGCCGCGACCGCCGCGTGCAGCAGCGGATCCGGAATCGCGCCGCCGGTGAAGACCGTGTAGCCGGCGCCCCGCAGCAGGGACGTGCACTCCTGCAGGAAGGCCGCGTGGGCGGGGCGGTGCGGATCGAGGGAGCGCACGAGCTCCGCGTACGGGACGTGGTGCGGCCACTCGATGCGCAGGGCCTTCGCCGCCCGGCGCAGCCGCCCGACCGCCCCGTCCGGGGCGCTGGGCAGAGTGCGCAGGATGCCGGTCCCGGCGGCGAGCATCAGCTCGGCGGCGGCCATGCCGGTCATGAGGGAGATCTGCGCGTTCCAGCCGTCGGCCGGCAGCGGGGCCCGGTAGGCCAGGCTGTACGAGCCCTCGTACGCGACGATCTCCTGCTCGGGCACGTTCAGCGAGATCCCGCCGCGCTCCACCTCCAGCGCCTCGCGCAGCCGGCCGATGTCCCCCAGGAGGGCCAGCGGCTCCTCGGCGGTGCCGGTGTCGATGGCCTTCTGGACGCCCTCGTAGTCGAGCTTGGCCCGGCTGCGCACGAGCGCGCGGCGGACGTTGGTGTGCTCCACCCGCCCCTCCGCGTCCAGGTCGAGCCGCCACAGCAGGGCCGGACAGGTCTGGTCGGGCAGCAGGCTGGCCGCGCCCTCCGAGAGCACGGCCGGGTGCAGCGGGACCTTCTCGTCCGGGAAGTAGAGGGTGGTGACCCTGCGGTGGGCCTCGGCGTCCAGCGCGCCGCCGGGGGTGACGTAGGCGGCGACGTCGGCGATGGCGTAGTGCACGCGGTAGCCGCCGGAGGAACGCTTCGCCAGGTGCATGGCCTGGTCCAGGTCGCGCGAGGTGGGCGGATCGATGGTGAAGAGGGGAATGCCCGTGGCGTCGAAGTCCGGCAGGAGCGGACGCGTGACCGCCCGCTCGGCCTCGGCGAGTACGGGTGCCGGGAACTCCCGGGGCACCTCCAGCTTCGTCCGCAGTTCACGCAGAGCGGCCCGCAGAGCAGCCCCGTCTGCGCCGGTCATGATCATGTGACGGCGTGGCATGAGCCGAGCCTATGGCCGGTGGGCCCGGGCGGCACGGCGAGCCGTCTACCCTGGGCTGGGGCCGCACCCCCGCCGCTGTGCCATGCCCGTCCGAAGGAGAACCACCGTGCTCGTGCTGCTGCCGCCGTCCGAAGGAAAGGCCGCCGGCGGCTCCGGCGCACCGCTGAAGCCGGAGTCGCTGTCGCTGCCGGGGCTGGGCCCGGCGCGGGCGGCGGTGCTGGAGGAGCTCGTCGAACTGTGCGTGGGCGACGAGCTGAAGGCGCGGGAAGTCCTGGGCCTGAGCGAGGGCCTGCGCGGTGAGGTCGCCAAGAACGCGGAGCTGCTGTCGGCGGTCGCCCGCCCGGCGGGGGAGATCTACACGGGTGTCCTCTACGACGCCCTGGGCCTGTCGACCCTGCCCCCGGCGGCGGTGTCCCTCGCCGCCGAATCCCTGCTGGTCTTCTCCGGCCTGTGGGGAGCGGTCCGGGTCACCGACCGCATCCCCTCCTACCGGTGCTCGATGGGCGTGAAGCTGCCGGGGCTGGGGGCGCTGGGCGCGTTCTGGCGCGAACCGATGGCGCAGGTCATGCCGGAGGCGGCGGGGGAGGGCCTGGTCCTGGACCTGCGTTCCTCGGCGTACGCCTCCGCGTGGAAGCCGAAGGGCGAGGTCGCGGGCCGTACGGCCACGGTGCGGGTGCTGCATTCGCAGATGGTGGACGGCGTGGAGAAGCGGTCGGTGGTGAGCCACTTCAACAAGGCCACCAAGGGCCGCCTGGTCCGCGACCTCCTGGTATCGGGCGCGATCCCCGCCTCCCCGTCGGACCTGGTCACGGCCCTGCGCGACCTGGGGTTCACAGTGGAGGCCGAAGCCCCGGCGAAGCCGGGCAAGGCATGGTCCCTCGACGTGGTCGTGACCCAGATCCACTGAGCGGCCGCGCCTCGAACGCTGCCTTGCGGGGCTGGAACATCCAGCCCCGCGGGCGGGCCTAGCGGCCCAGGGGCCAGGCGACCGTGGCCGGGGTGTGCTCCGAGGCGCCCGCGTACGTCGCGCACGCGTCCGTCAGGGTCTCCAACAGCGTGAGCGGGTCGGGGAGCCCGTGCTCCATCCCCCGCAGCCAGGTCACCGCGAGGTCACCCGGCAGGGCGGCCGGCGGGACGAGGACGTAGCTGCCACGGCAGTGCCATCGCAGGCCGGGGTGTTCGTCCATCGTCTCGGGGTGACAGTCCAGTTCGCAGGGCCACCACTCGTCCTCGTCCTCGGGCGTCCCGCGGGTCGCCGTGAAGAAGAGCATCCGGGCCTGGTCGCCCGTGCCGCCCGACTCCGCGACCGGCCCGACCTCGATCCCGGCGGCCAGCAGGCGTTCCAGGGCGCTGCGGCCGGCCTCGAGCGGGACGTCCAGTACGTCGTGGACCATGCCCGTCGCGGTGATGAAGTTGGCCGCGGGCTGGTTGCGCGCCCAGCGCTCGATCTGCGCGCGGTCGGTGGTCGACTGGGTCTGCCAAGCGAAGGAGAGGGGGTGTCGTGCGGGCGTCGGACAGCCGATCCGGTCGCACGAACACCGGTAGCCCGCGGGGTGCGCGGCGGGGGAGAGCGGCAGACCGGCCGCGGCGACGGCCAGCAGCAGGGCCTCGCGTTCTCGTCCGGGGTCCTGGGCGTCGGGTTTCGGCTTGCGGCGCAGCCACTGGGAAATCCTGCTCTGCTCGCCGCGTTTGACGCGGCCCGACTCAGACCCCATCTATCCCCTATCCTCACCGTTGCCCCGGCAGACCCTCACATGGTCCCACCATCCTGGGCGCCGGGTGACCGCGCCCCCAGGCCGGGGCCCCCACAAAACCACAGAATTCGGCCATTTGTTCTCGGCCATCAAACCGGCCATGACTTTTCCCACCCCGGTCCCACCGCGGTCCCACCCGGTCCCGGCCCTGCTCCCGCCCTGCTCCCGCCCTGGTCCGGGCCGTGCTCACGCCCCGGCGCGGGCCCGCTCAGGCCCCCGCGCCGACCCCGCCCAGTACCGAGTCCACCAGCGCGTCCGTATATGCGTGCGTGAGCGGCGCCGTGCGCAGCAGCCACCGGTACGTCAGCGGCCCGAGCAGCATCTCCACGACCAGCCGCAGGTCCGTGTCCGGTGCGAGCTGCCCGGCCTCGCGGGCCGCCCGCAACCGCTCCTCGTACAGCGCGAGCTGGGGCTCCAGCAGTTTTTCGTTGAAACGGGCGCCCAGTTCCGGGTCGGTGGCGCCGGCCGCGGTCAGGGCGCGCGCGGGGGCCGCGTACCTCTCGTCGGCGAACTCGTCCGCCGTCGCCCGCAGTACGGACTTCAGGTCGGCGGCCAGGTCCCCGGTGTCGGGGAAGCCGGTCCAGCCGGATCCGGACCCGGCGTCACCGGCAAGCGCCAGCGCGGCGTCCAGCAGTACCGCCGCCTTCGAGGGCCACCAGCGGTAGATGGTCTGCTTGCCGACCCCCGCGCGGGCGGCGATGGCCTCGATGGTCAGCTTGTTGTAGCCGACCTCCCCGACCAGGGCGAGCGCGGCGTCGAGGATGGCCCGCCGGGAGCGGTCGCTGCGGCGCGCCGCGTCGGGAGGCCGGGGGGAGGTACTGGGCTGCGGACTGGCGCTCATTTCGGCAATTTATCAACCCGGCACCCCGCGTCTTTCAGCCGTTCCGGAAACCACCCGATCAGTCCACTGCGCCGTCTCCCTTGAGGAGAGACGATTCTCTCCTCATCACCGTGAGGAGCCCTCGTTGCGTAGAGACGCCACACCCCGGCGCTACCTGATGTGCCCGCCCACGCACTTCAAGGTCACGTACTCCATCAACCCGTGGATGGACCCCGCGAAACCCGTGGACCTGCCGCTGGCCCAGGCCCAGTGGGAGGACCTGCGGGACCGCTACCTGGCCCTCGGCCACACCGTCGAGACCCTCGTCCCCGACCGCGCGCTGCCCGACATGGTCTTCGCGGCGAACGGCGCCCTCGTCGTGGACGGCCGGGTGCTGGGCGCGCGGTTCGCCTATCCGGAGCGGGCCGCGGAGGCCGAAATCCATCTGGACTGGTTCCGGAACAACGGTTTCCGGGACGTCCACGATCCGTCCCACATCAACGAGGGCGAAGGCGACTTCGCCGTCACCGCCACCTACATCCTGGCCGGCCGGGGCTTCCGCTCCAGCCCGCTCTCGCACGACGAGGCGCAGGAGTTCTTCGGCCGGCCGGTCATCGGCCTGGACCTGGTCGACCCGCGCTTCTACCACCTGGACACGGCGCTGTGCGTGCTCGACGGCGACGAGATCATGTACTACCCGCCCGCCTTCTCCGAGGGCAGCCGGGCGGTACTGCGCCGGCTCTTTCCGGACGCGCTGATCGCGGAGTCCCAGGACGCGGAGGCCCTCGGGCTCAACGCCGTGTCGGACGGCCGGCACGTCCTGCTCCCGCAGGCAGCCACCGGACTCCTCGAACCCCTGCGGGCGCGGGGGTTCGAACCGGTCCCGATGGATCTGGGAGAGCTGCTCAAGGGCGGCGGCAGCGTGAAGTGCTGCACCCAGGAGCTGCGGCCCTAGCCCGCCCTAGCCCGACAGGGCCCGGGCCCTGTCGGCCCCGGAGGCGGACCTGCCTCAGGCCCCCTGGGAAGGCGGCCACTCCTGGCCCCAGTCGGCGTCCCGCGCCGCCTTGTAGAGGTCACCGTGGCGCTTGGTCACGTTGACCCGGGTCAGGCCCTCGCCTTCCGGGCCGCACAGCTCCAGCAGGACCAGCCCCTTCCGGATCTGCGGCCTGCGCGTGATCCGGGAGGCGGCCGGCTCCACCGGGAAGCGGGTCGCGGCCACGTAGCTGAACTTCTCGTCCTCGTACGAGAGGGAGCCGCCCTTGACCTGCCGGTGCAGGGACGAGCGGCTGACCCGCGTCGAGAAGTGGCACCAGTCCTGCCCGACCTCGATCGGGCAGGTCCCGTCGTGCGGGCACGGCGCCGCGACCCGCAGGCCGGCCTCGATCAGCTGCTCGCGGGCCTCGCGGATGCGCAGGTAGCCCTCCGGCGTGCCCGGCTCGATCAGCACCACGGCCCGGCCGGCCCGCGCCGCCTCGGCGACGACCGCCCGGCGGGCCTCCGGGGTCAGCTCGCCCAGCACGTACGACACCGTCACGAGGTCCGCGTCGGGGATCGTCATCCCGCCGCCGATGACCGCCCGGCGCCACTCGGCGGCCCGCAGCGTCGGCGAGGCGGAGGCCGCCGCCAGCTCCTTGCCGAGGACCAGGGCCGGGTCGGCCCAGTCCAGCACCGTGGTACCGCGCGGCCCGACCCAGGTGGCGTCCACCGCCCAGATCGCGGCTCCGGTCCCGCCGCCGACGTCCACGTGCGAGGCGGGGGACCACTGCGGCGCCGCCTCGGCGAGGCCGTCCAGGGCGGCCCGTACGGCCTCGAAGGTGGCGGGCATCCGGTAGGCCGCGTACGCCGCCACGTCCGAGCGGTCCCGCAGCACGGGGGCGTTGGTCGGGGTCTGCCCGCGGTAGTTGGCGATCAGCCGTTCCACCGCGGCCGTGGCCTGCTTCTGCGGGAGCCCTTCGAGCAGCCGGCCGAGGGCGGCGCGCAGGGTCTCGGCGGTGGTGGGGACGGAGGCGGGGACCGGGGAGGCGTTCACCCACGAAGTTTACGGCGCCCCGCGCGCCCGCCCGCCGCTCCGGCCGCCGCTCCGCCCGGCGCTCTCGCCGGCCCGAGCTGTCCGCCCGCCCCGCCTTACGCCGCCTGCGCCTCGGGTTGGCGCCAGGGCCGGCACAGGCCCACGAAGCAGCCGACCGCCAGCAGCGAGCACGTCAGCTGGACCAGCGCCATCGGCACCGCCGTGTCCTCGCCGGCGATACCGACCAGCGGCGAGGCGACCGCCCCGACCAGGAAGGAGGAGGTGCCCAGCAGCGCGGAGGCCGAGCCGGCCGCGTGCGGGGCGCGCATCAGGGCCTGCGCGTTGGTGTTGGGCAGCACCAGGCCCATGGCGGACATCAGGACGAAGAGCCCCGCGCAGACCGGCAGGAGCCCGACCTCGCCGAACACCCCGGCCGACATGAGGAGCAGGGCCACCGAGGCGGCCGTGATGACCGCGAGCCCGACCGCCAGGACCTTGTCCATGCTGACCCGGCCGACCAGCAGCTTGCCGTTGACCTGGCCGACCGCGATCAGGCCGACGGAGTTGACGCCGAACAACAGGCTGAAGGTCTGGGGCGAAGCTCCGTAGATCTCCTGCACCACGAAGGGCGAGGCCGATATGTAGGAGAAGAGCACCGCGAAGGAGAAGCCGCCGGCCAGGGTGTAGCCGGTGAAGACGCGGTCGGCGAAGAGCCCGCGCATGGTCGACAGGGCGGCGCCGACCCCGCCGGTCTGGCGGCGCTCGGGCGGCAGTGTCTCTTCGAGCTTGCGCCAGACCATGAGGGTCAGGACGGCGCCGACGACGGTGAGGACGACGAAGACGCCGCGCCAGTCGGCGAAGCGCAGCACCTGGCCGCCGATGAGCGGGGCGATGACCGGGGCCACACCGGATATGAGCATCAGGGTGGAGAAGAACCGGGCCATCTCGACCCCGTCGTACAGGTCCCGTACGACGGCTCGCGCGATGACGATCGCGGCCGCGCCGGCCAGGCCCTGGAGCAGGCGGAAGCCGATCAGCAGCTCGGCGGTCGGGGCGAAGGCGCAGGTGGCGGTGGCCAGGACGTAGACGACCATGCCGATGAGCAGCGGTGTGCGCCGGCCCCACTTGTCGCTCATCGGGCCGATGACCAGCTGGCCGAGCGCCATGCCGGCGAGGCAGGCGGTGAGGGTGAGCTGGATGGTGGCGGCGGGGCTGTGCAGTGCGGTGGTCACCGCCGGCAGGGCCGGCAGGTACATGTCCATGGACAGCGGGGGGAGGGCGGTGAGCCCGCCGAGGATGAAGGTGACGAGCAGCCCGGTCCTGCGGGCGGCCGTCAGGGGGGCGGAGCTGGTGGGGGAGGGGTTCGTGGGCGACGAGTCCTTTGAGGGCGCTGTCGCGGGGCCGCTCTCCGGCATACGGAACTCCAGTCTTATCGTCTTCTCTTCGCACCCCTGCCGCCCCATGTTCTCAGCAATCGGAACGTCCCGGGGCAGATACCACATGTGACGTAGCCTGCGGCCCCATGAACGCACGTGTGAAGAAGATCGCCGTAGTGACCGGTGCCGGCTCCGGTATCGGCCGCTCCGTGGCCCTCACCCTCGCCGCTGCCGGATGGTCGGTGGCCGTGGCCGGACGCCGCGTCGAACCGCTGGAGGACACCGCGCGGGCGGCCCGGGCCGCGGGAAGCGACGCCGACGTGCTGTGCGTGCGCGCCGACGTGAGCGATCCGGACGACGTGGCCGCGCTGTTCGCAGCCGTGCGCGAGCACTACGGGCGGCTCGACCTGCTCTTCAACAACGCGGGCACCTTCGGCCCGGCAGGCGTCCCGCTGGAGGACATCACCTACGAGGCCTGGCGCTCGGTGGTCGACGTCAACCTCACCGGGGCGTTCCTCTGTGCGCAGGCGGCCTTCCGGGTGATGAAGGCCCAGGACCCGCAGGGCGGCCGCATCATCAACAACGGATCGATCTCGGCGCACGTGCCGCGGCCGAACTCGATCGCCTACACCGCGACCAAGCACGCCATGACCGGCCTGACGAAGTCGCTGTCGCTGGACGGGCGTCCGTACCGCATCGCGTGCGGCCAGATCGACATCGGCAACGCGGCCACCGAGATGACCGAGCGGATGCAGACCGGGATCCTGCAGGCCAACGGACAGCTCGCGGTGGAGCCCGTGATGGACGCCGCCGACGTGGCGCGCACCGTGCTGCACATGGCGGAACTGCCGCTGGGGGCGAACGTCCAGTTCGCGACGGTGATGGCGAGCGCGATGCCGTACATCGGCCGCGGCTGACCCCGCCCGACCCCGCTCGATCCCGCTCGATCCCGCTCGATCCCGTCCGGGAATGCCGGACCGGGGGCGGAGGTTGGGACGATCATGACTGACGTGCTGCGTTACACCGCCTTCTCCGACGACCCGGCCGGCGGCAACCCCGCCGGTGTCGTGCTCGATGCCGCCGGCCTCGACGAAGCCGCCATGCTGGAGATCGCCGCCGGACTGGGCTACAGCGAGACGGCCTTCCTCACCGCCCCGCCCGAGGGCCTGGGCGGCGCCGAAGGCCGGGCCTTCACCGTGCGCTACTTCAGCCCGAAGGCGGAGGTCCCCTTCTGCGGGCACGCCACCGTGGCCACCGCCGTGGCGCTGGGCGAGCGGATCGGCCCGGGCGAGCTGCTCTTCGCGACCAAAGCGGGCACGGTGCCGGTGTCGGTGACCGATGGCGGGACGGGCGGCCTGCGGGCCGTCCTGACCAGTGTCGAGCCGCACACCGAGGACGTGGACCCGGCCGACCTCGCCGAGGCACTGGCCGCGCTCGACTGGCGGGCCGCCGACCTGGACCCGCGGTTCCCGGCGCGGATCGCCTACGCCGGAGCCCGCCACCTGGTGCTCGGCGCCGCCACCCGGGCCCGGCTCGCGGACCTCGCGTACGACTTCGACCGGCTGGAGGCGCTGATGCGGCGCCTCGACCTGACCACCGTGCAGCTCGTCCACCGGGCGGGCCCGGCACAGTTCCACGTACGGGACCCCTTCCCCGTCGGCGGCGTCTTCGAGGACCCGGCGACCGGCGCCGCCGCGGCCGCCTTCGGGGCGTACGCGCGCGAGGTCGGCCTGGTCCCGGCCGACGCCGTCCTCACCCTCCACCAGGGCGAGGATATGGGCCGCCCCGGCCTGCTGACCGTGGAGCTGCGCTCGGACGACCCCCGGGTCCGGGTGGGCGGCGCGGGCACGCGGATCCCGTAACGATTGCCCGGGGTACGACGAAGGCCGCGCGGACGGTGTCCTCGCGGCCTTCACCTGTACGTCCGGGTCCCGCGTCAGGAGTTGCTCGGCTCCCGCTTCGGCTCCGCCAGGGTCCGCTTGGCCAGCGACGGGGCCAGGAACAGCGCGAGCACCGGAATCAGGTACAGCGCCCACACCACGACCTGGAGCACGGTCGGGTCCGGCTGGAAGTTGAAGGTGCCCTTCAGCAGGGTCCCGTACCAGCTGTCCGGCGGGATCGTCTCGCTGATGTCGAAGGCCTTGTTGCCCAGGCCCGGCAGGAAGTCCGCCTCCTGCAGGTCGTGCACGCCGTAGGCGAGCACGCCCGCGGCGACCACGACGAGCATGGCGCCGGTCCACGTGAAGAACTTCGACAGGTTGATCTTCAGCGCGCCCCGGTAGAACAGCCAGCCCAGCAGGATCGACGACCCGATGCCGAGCAGCACGCCGATCAGCGGGCCCGCGCCGTCACCGGCCGCGTGCACCGAACGCCACACGAACAGCGAGGTCTCCAGGCCCTCCCGGCCGACGGCCAGGAACGCCGTCGCCACCAGGGCGCCGGTGCCCATCGCGAGCGCCGCGTCGAGCTTGCCCTGGAGCTCGGCCTTCAGGTGCCGCGCGGTGCGCTTCATCCAGAAGACCATCCAGGTGACCAGACAGACCGCGACGATCGACAGGGAGCCGCCGATGGCCTCCTGCGCCTTGAAGGTCAGTTCCTGGGTGCCGAATTCGAGACCCGCGCCGAAGGCGAGCGACAGGGCGGCGGCCAGGCCGACGCCCAGCCACAGCGGCGCCAGCCTGTCCTTGTTGCCGGTCTTCACCAGGTACGCGACGAGGATGCAGACGACGAGGCTGGCTTCCAGCCCCTCGCGCAGCCCGATCAGGTAGTTGCTGAACACTTGGGTTCTCTCCGTCCCTTACGCGAACAGCGTCCGGCCCCACCAGTCGTCCTTGTCGCGGACGCCCGGCGGGACGGCGAAGACGGCCGAACCCACGTGCTGGATGTATTCGTTGAGGACGTCGGACTTCGCCAGCTTGCGCTGGATCGGCACGAAGCCCTTGCGCACGTCGCGCTGGTAGGCGAGGAAGAACAGGCCCGCGTCGAGCCGGCCCAGTCCGTCCGTGCCGTCGGTGAAGGAGTAGCCGCGGCGCAGGATCGTCGCGCCGTCGTTGCTGTCCGGGTGGGCGAGGCGGACGTGCGCCTCCGGCTTCATCGCCTTCAGGAACGGCTCGTCGCGCTCCTTGGACTTGCCTACGGGAGCACCCTCGCCCTTGTCGCGGCCGAAGATGTCCTCCTGCTCCCCGAGCGGGGTGCGGTCCCAGGTCTCGATGTTCATCCGGATCCGGCGGGCCACCAGGTACGAGCCGCCGGTCAGCCAGTCGCTGCCGTCGCCCGCGCCGACCCACACGTGCTTCTCCAGGGCGGCGGTGTCGGTGCCCGAGATGTTCCGGGTGCCGTCCTTGAAGCCCATCATGTTGCGCGGCGTCTGCGCGTCGGGCGTGGTCGAGGAGGTCTTGCCGAAGCCCAGCTGCGACCAGCGCACCGCCGTCTTGCCGAAGCCGATGCGGGCGAGCTGGCGGATGGCGTGCACCGCGACCTGCGGGTCGTCGGCGCAGGCCTGGACGCACAGGTCGCCGCCCGAGCGGGCAGGGTCGAGGTTGTCGCCGGGGAAGAGCTCCAGGTCCACCAGGGCGTCGGGGCGCTTGCCCTCCAGCCCGAAGCGGCCCTTGGCGAACAGCCCGGGACCGAAACCGATGGTCAGGGTGAGGCGGGAGGCCTTCAGGCCCAGCGCCTCGCCCGTGTCGTCCGGCGGGGCCTCCGGGAGGCCGCCGAAGCCGCCCTCGCCGACCGGCAGGCCGGCCGTCATCAGCCGGGCCGCCTCGGTCCACTCCTTGAGGAGCGCGATCAGCTCGGCGCGGTCCTTCGTCTTCACGTCGAAAGCCGCGAAGTGCAGGCGGTCCTGGACGGCGCTGGCGATACCGGCCTGGTACTCGCCGTGGAACGGCACGGCCGCCCCGGCGGAGGCCGCCGAGACCATGTCCGGTCCCGAGGTGAGGGCCATGGCGGTGCCGCCGGCCGCGGCGGCGCCGAGCGCGAGGCCCGCGCCGCCCCAGCCGAGGACGGCACGGCGCGAGGGCGCGCCCTTGGCCTGCTCCTGCGGGGAGTCCGGCGCCGGGCCCGGCTCCCGGCCCTGCCCGGGTTCCTGTGCGGACACTGACTCGCTCATTCCAAGATCTCCCGCCTGCTCTGCCGTTACCGGAACTACTTGGCGACCGCGGCGGCCAGCTTCGAGAGCGGCTCCGCCAGCGCGTTGACGCCGTCGGAGAGCTCCTTGCGCTCGGCCTCGCCGACCTTGTCGTACGAGGTGTACTCGTACGCGGCCTTGTTCGGGCGGTACTTCTCCAGCAGGTTGTTCAGCGCCGCGAACTGCTTGTCCAGCTCGGCGGAGAGCGCGGGGTCGTTCTTCACGGCGACCGGCTTGAGCAGCTCGTACGCCTTCTCGGCACCCTCGACGTTGGCCTTGAAGTCGACCAGGTCGGTGTGGCTGTAGCGCTCTTCCTCGCCCGTCACCTTGCCGGTGGCGACCTCGTCGAGGAGCTCCTTGGCGCCGTTCGCGATCGAGGTGGGGGTGATCTCCGCCTGGCCGACCTTCTTCTGCCAGTCGGTGAGGTCGGCGATCAGGGTCTCGGCGAGCTTCTTGTCCGCGTCGTCGATCTTGTTGTCGGCGAAGAGGGACTTCTCCAGCTTGTGCCAGCCGGTCCACTCCTGGCCGGGCTCCAGGCCGTCCTCGCGGACGTCGACCTTCGGGTCGATGTCGCCGAAGGACTCGGCGACCGGCTCGGTGCGCTCCCAGCCTACGCGCGAGGGGGCGTACGCCTTCTTCGCGGCCTCGACGTCGCCGGCCTTGACCGCGTCCGCGAAGGCCTGGGCCTTGGGGAGGGTCTCGTCGGCCTGCTCCTGCACGTACTTGCGGTACGCGGCGACCGCGGCGTCGGCCTCGGGGCTGCGCTTCTCCGCGGTGCCCGTGCCGGTGGCCTTGACCTGCTGGCGGATGCCGTCGCCCTTCATGCCGGGCTTGCAGGCGATCTCGTAGTCGCCCGCCTTGAGCTCGGCGGTGATGGTGGCCTTGGTGCCGGGGCCGATGTTCTCGCGCTCGGTGACGATGCGGTCGTCGGGGAAGAGGACGTAGAGCTCGGTGACCTTGGAGCCCTTGTTCTCGACCTCGATCTGCACCTTGCCCGCGGGAAACTCCTTCGTGGAGACCTCGCAGGCGCTGTCGGAGGCCTTCACGCGGATCGTGCCGTCGCCGGACGCGTCGCTCTTCTCGGAGCAGCCGGTGACCGCGGTGAGGGCGGCCACGACGGCGGCCGCGGTGACGACGGTGAGGCGGGCGGGACGCATAGGGGGCTCCTGGCAGTCTGGCGTTCGGCAGACGACCGCCCCGATCAGGTGGGTACGGCCGGTGAGGCGGACCTAACTTAACCGAGGCTTACCTGACCTATACCCGCGCGTCCAGTGATTCAGCCCACACCTTTCGCCGCCGGACACGGAGCCGTCACGGTCGACCCAGCCCCGGCCCATGGCCGGGTCAAGCGGAGGTCAAGCCGTAGTCGCCGTTCCGTACCGCGGAACGGTCTCCTCCCGGGCGTCGGCCCGGTGCCCGCCGCGTACGGGGACCACCAGCGGCGCCCCCGTACGGGGGTGCGGGAGAACTTCCACCGGCTGGCGGTACACCCGGCTCAGCAGCCCGTCCTCGAACACCTCGGAGGGCGGCCCGTCCGCGGCGATCCGGCCGTCGTGCAGCACGGCGACCCGGTCCGCGTACGCCGCCGCCAGCCCGAGGTCGTGCAGGACCACGACGACCCCGTCCCCGGCCGCCGCCCGCTCGCGGCAGATCCGCAGCACCAGCTCCTGGTGGCGCAGGTCCAGGGCGGCCGTCGGCTCGTCGAGCAGCAGCAGCGGGGCCCGTTGGGCCAGTACCCGGGCCAGCGCGACACGGGCCCGCTCGCCGCCGGAGAGCGCCGAGAAGGGGCGGGCCGCGAAGTCCGTCACCTCGGTGGCGGCCATGGCGGAGGCCACCGCCTCCTCGTCGGCGTCGGCCAGCGCGGTGCCCGCCCAGGGGGCGCGGCCCATCCGTACGACGTCCTCCACCGGAAAGGGGAAGGCCAGTGCGGCCGATTGGGGGAGTACCGCCCGGCGCAGAGCCAGCTCGGGGGCCGACCAGTCGCCCACCGGGCGCCCGTCGATCCGGACCACCCCCGAGGAGACCGGCAGATCCGCCGACAGTGCCGCGAGCAGGGTCGACTTGCCCGCCCCGTTCGGCCCGACCAGGGCCAGCACCTCACCGGCCCGCACGGTCAGCCCGATCCCGGCGAGCACCTCGCGCTCCCCGAGCCGTACGTGGACCTCCGCGGCCTCGGCGAGCGGCGCACCGGGGGCCGGACGGGCGGGAACGGTCCGCTTGTTCCTGCGGAGTGCGGCGAACAGGACGCTCACGCCCAGCCTCCTTGCTTGCGGCGGGTGCGGCGCAGCAGCCAGAAGAAGAAGGGGCTGCCGAGCAGGGCGGTCAGTACGCCGAGCGGCAGCTCGGCGGGCTGGGCGAGGGTCCGCGCCGCCAGGTCTCCGGCGACCAGCACCACGGCTCCGGCGAGCGCGCTGCCGGGCACCAGGAAGCGGTGGCCGGGGCCGTTGGCCATGCGCAGCAGGTGCGGCACGAGGAGGCCGACGAAGGTGATGATCCCCGCCACGGCGACGGCGGCCGCCGTCAGCAGCGCGACGACCAGGATCAGCGCGAGCCGCAGCCGCTCCACGTCGACGCCGAGGTGGCGGGCCGGCCGTTCGCCGAGGGAGAGCAGGTCCAGCTTGCCGGCGTGGAAGGGGGCGAGCAGCAGGCCGGCCAGCGCGCAGGGCAGTACGGCGAGGACCTTGGGCCACGTGGCCTGGGCGAGGGAGCCGAGCTGCCAGAAGGTGATCTGGTTGACCTGGCCGCTGTCCGCGAAGAAGACGAACAGGCCGATCAGGGCGCCCGCGAAGGCGTTGACGGCGATGCCGGTGAGGATGAGGGTGACGACCTCGGTCTTGCCGCCGTTGCGGGACAGCAGGTAGACGGAGGCGACGGTGACGAGCCCGGCGACGAACGCGCACGCGGTGATGGTCCAGTTGCCGAAGAAGCTCAGCCCGAGTCCGATCGCCGCGACCGCGCCGACGGCGGCGCCCGCCGAGATCCCGATGACCCCGGGCTCGGCCAGGGGGTTGCCGAACACCCCCTGCATCAGCGCTCCGGCGCACCCCAGGCTGGCCCCGACGAGCAGCGCGAGCACCACGCGGGGCAGCCGTACGTTCCACAGCACGCTCTCCCCGACCCGGTCGAGGGCGGCGCCCCCGAGCCCGAGGCGGTGCCGCACCGATCCGAGTACGTCCCCGAGCGGGATCTCGTAGGCGCCGACCCCCGCGGACACGAGCGCGAGTACGAGCAGGACGGCGCCGAGCCCGGCGGTGAGCAGCAGCGACCGGGCCGGCCGGAGCCCGGTGCGGCCGGCGGCCGGTCCGGTGCCGGTCCGGCCGTCGTCCCGGCCGTCGTCCCGGCCGTCCCGGGCGTCGTCCCGGGCGCCGTCCCGGGCGTCGTCCTGCGGGCCGGGGGCCGCGCCGTGCGGCGCGGCCCCCGGCTCCTTGTCGTAGGAGGTCGTCACATCACGCCTTGCCGTAGAGCTGTGTGATCAGCGAGGTCAGGACCTGGTCGGTGCGCGGCCCGTAGTTGAGCAGCACCCCGTCGTCGACGGTGATCACCCGCCGGTCCATCCCGGCGGGGGTCTGCGCGATGCCCGGGATCTTCACCAGGCCGTCCACGCCGCCGACCGACTCCAGGCCCTTGGCCATGACGAGGATCGCGTCGGGCGCGGCGGCCGCCAGGGCTTCGCTCGTGATCGGGGTGAAGTCCTTGCCGAGCCCCGACTCCGGGCCCGTGTCCACCGCGCCGGCCGCGTCCAGCAGCGAGCCCGCACCGGAGTCGGAGCCGCCCATCAGATACACGGAGGCGGTGCCGCGCAGGTAGAGGAAGGCCACGCGCGGCTTCTTCCCCGAGGCGGGCAGGCCCTTGCGGGCGGCGGCGATGCGCTCGGCGGTGCGCTGGTTCAGCAGGGCTCCGGCGTCCTTGACGCCCAGCGCGGCGGCGACCGCGTCGGTCCGCTTCGCCACGTCGTCCAGGGACTTGGCCGGGGCCACCACCAGCAGCGGGATGCCCGCGTCGCGGATCTGCTCGATCGCCTCGGCGGGGCCGGAGGTGCTCTCGGCGAGCACCAGCGTCGGGCGCAGCGACAGCACGCTCTCGGCCGAGACGTCGTGGCCCCGCGTCACCACCGGGAGGTCCGCGGCCTGTTCGAAGGTGGCGGTGATGTCCCGGGCGACGACCTTGGGGCCGAGTCCCAGGGTGTGGACGATCTCGTTGAGGCTGCCCGTCAGCGGCACCACCCGGTCCGCCGAGGCGATGGTGACCCGGGTGCCGTCCGCCGAGGCCACGGTCGCGGGCAGCGCGGGGACGGGCGCCGGGGCGAGCGGTTCCACCCGGTCCGGGACGGCGGGGGCGCCGGCGCCGGCGGTGTGGGCGGGGGCGGCCGTACCTCCGCAGGCCGCCACACCGAGTGCCAGGACCAGGGAGGTCACGGCAAGGGCGAGTCGGGGCGCGCGGGTTGACGCGGCGGGCGTAGGCACGAAGGCACCGTCCTGATCGTCCGACTGGAAGTGGGGTGGCCCGGTTCGAAGTTCGAGTTCCGGGGACCGGGGGGTTTCGCACCCGGCCGGATGTAGCTTAGGTTAGCCTAACCTCACTTGCTAGACCCTGGAGGGGCATTCATGTCCGCAAGACCCACCCGTGCGTCCGCCGTCGCCCTGCTGGCGACCCTGGCGGCCCTGCTGGGAGTCCTGCTCCCGGCGACCGCCGCGCAGGCTGCGGGCCGCACCGTGGAGGGCGGCCGGCTTGACTGGGGCATCAAATCCTCCTTCCAGAGTTACGTCACCGGCCCGGTGGCGAAAGGCGCGTTCAAGCTGAGGAACGGCGCCGCCACCGTCGGCGGAAGCCTGTTCCGCTTCCACTCCGCGAACGGCTCCTACGATCCGGACACCGGCTCCCTGCAGGCCTCCTTCAGCGGCGGCGTCGCCTTCCAGGGCCACCAGAAGCCGGACGGCTCGTACGAGCTGGACCTCGGCGTCAGCCGTCCGACCGTCAAGATCAGCGGCGGCAGCGGCACCCTCTACGTGGACGTCTCCAGCAAGGCCAAGGAGGGCGGAGCGGTCACCACCGCCTCCCAGGTGCCCTTCGCCAAGCTGAGCCTGGGCGGGGTGAACATGAAGGGCGGCGGCAGCCCGATCGTCCTCACCAACATCCCGGCCACCCTCACCGACCAGGGCGCCCACTCCTTCGCCGGCTACTACGCGGCCGGCGCGCAGCTCGACCCGATCTCGCTCTCCGTCGACGTCAAGGCCGCCCCCGCGGCCGAGCAGCCCGCTCAGACGCCGAGCGCTCCGTCCGAGGCAACGGAGGCCTCGCAGTCCCCGCAGGGCGCCGGAGCGTTCACCGACGCCGCCGTGGACTGGGGGGTGCGGCGCACCTTCCGCGAGTATGTCTCCGGCTCGATCGGCCAGGGCAAGTGGGAGCTCGCCGACGGCGCGCAGGACGGCGGCGCGCTGTTCCGCTTCCCGCAAGGCAAGGGCGCATACGACGGCGGGAAAGGCACCCTTGACGCCGCGTTCGGCGGCTCCGTCCACTTCACCGGCGCCCACCTCGACATGAAGCTCGCCAAGTTCACCGTCAGGGTGGAGAACGGCAAGGGCGTGCTCTCCGCCGACGTCACCACCGGGGCCGACACCAAGAGCGCCGTCGCACTCGTCGAGTTCGACGCCAAGGGCCTCAAGGCCGAGGGCGGCCTCGCCACCCTCGCCGAAGCCCCGGCCACCCTCACCGAGGGCGGAGCCCAGGCCTTCAACTCCATGTACAAGGCCGGCACGGAAATGGACCCCGTCTCGCTCGCCGTAGTCCTCGACGGCGCCGCGAAGCTCCCGGCCCTGCCGAACCTCGGCTCCACGGCCACGCCCGCGGCCCCCTCGGCACCGGCCCCGGCCGCCGCCGAGGAGACCGAAGACGCCTCGAACACCGGCCTGTACGCCGCTCTCGCCGTGGCCGTCCTCGTACTCGCAGGCGGAGCCGCCTTCCTGGTGGTCCGCAACCGGCGTACGGAGCCGGTCGCGGCCGCCGGACCGCCTGGCGCCGAGGCCGCCGGGCCCACCGAGGCCTCCGGCTCCGCCGGCTCCTCCGGCTCCGCCGGAACCGATGGGGCTGCTCCTCGGGGCTGACCCGCGATCCGGACCCCGTACCGCCGCAGCGCCCGTACCGCACCGCCCGCACCGCCCGCAGCGCCCCGCACCGCACCGCCCGGGCTCGCTTTGCCCTGCCCTGCGCCCCCCGGTCTTCCCTCCTCCTCCCTCCTCCTCCCTCCTCCTCCCTCGCTCCTCCTCCTTCGCCCCGTTTCAGGAGATCTCTGCCATGTCTTCCACCCGCCGCCCCATCGCCATAGCGGCCGCCATCGCCACCGCCGCGGCGATCGGCGCCACCGCGTTCGTCCTGCCCGCCACCGCGGCGGGCGGCGCAGCCGCAGCGCCCGCGGCGGAGGCGCCCGCGCCGACCCCGGTCATCGGCGGCACCCTCGACTGGGGAGTCCTGGAGAGCTACCGCACCTACGTCACGACCATCGCCCAGGGCGAGATCACCGTCGCGGACGGCGCCACGAAGACCGACAAGGGCTTCAGGTTCGGCGGGGCCACCGGCCAGTACGACGGGACCAGCCACGTCGTGACCGCCGCCTTCAAGGGCAGCGTCACCTTCAAGTCCGCCGCGCACCGCTTCGAGGTGAAGCTCGCGAACCTGCGCGTCGACACCGGCACGAAGAAGCTCCTCGTCGACGTCACCCGCGACGGCAAGCTCACCGCGGACGTCCCCTTCGCGGACGTGGCCTTCGGCCGCGGGCCGATGACCGACCTGGTCACCACCCTGACCGCGGAGGCCGGCAAGCTGCTCGGCTCCGACACCTACGCGGGCAAGACCGGTGACCCGTTGACGGCCGTCCTGGAGTTCCCGCCGCAGCCCTCCCCGTCCCCGTCGACCTCCACGTCCGCGTCCCCGTCGCCGTCCGCGTCCCCGTCGAAGTCGGCCTCCCCGTCGGCCTCCGTGGGCTCCCCGGCCGCCGAGGGCCCGCAGCAGATCCTCGGCGGCAAGCTGGCCTGGGGCGTCAAGGAGTCCTTCCGCAACTACGTGCAGGGCGCGGGCGGCACCGTCACCCCGGCGGACGGCGCGGTCGCCAACGGCGACAGCTTCGCCTTCGGCGGCGGCAAGGGCACCCTGGACACCAAGAAGCAGAAGCTGAACGCCTCCTTCGCGGGCAACCTGCGCTTCCAGTACGCGGCCCACCGCATCGACATGACCTTCGGCAACGTCCGCATCGACACCGAGGGCGCCACCGGCACCCTGGTCCTGGACGTGAAGACGGCCACCGCCACCCAGGCGAACGTCCCGTTCGCCACGCTCGACCTGTCGAAGGCCGAGTACAAGACCAAGGACGGCCTGCTCGCCCTGGACGCCGTCCGTACGGCGCTCACGGCCGAAGGCGCCGCAACCTTCGCCAACGACACGAACGGCTCCATCTACAAGGCCGGCGACCGGGTGGACGACGTCAACCTGACGGTCTCCGTGGACAAGGACGCCGTCCTGCCCACCAGCACCCCCACCACTACCGCCACGACCCCGGCCGCCGCGGGCGGTTCGGGCGGCAGCGTCGGCGGCAACCTCGCCTCCACCGGCGCCGAGATCCCGGCCGGTGCCCTGCTCGGCACCTCCGGAGCCATCGTCGCCGCGGGTGCGGGCGCGGTGTACATCGCGCGCAGGCGGCGTACGGCCCAGGGCTGAGCCGTGCTTCAATTTCCCGCGTGAACGATCTGGACGTCCTGAGGGTCTTCTGCGCGGGTGACGGCAGCCACGGCAACCTGCTCGGCGTCGTGCGCGACGGCCGAACCTGCCCCGACGACGCGTCCCGGCAGGCGCTGGCCGCCGAACTCGGCTACAGCGAGACGGTGTTCGTCGACGACCCCGAGCGCGGGGTCGTCGACATCCGCACCCCCGGCACCCGCATGTCCTTCGCCGGGCACCCGCTGGTCGGAGTCGCCTGGCTGCTCGACATCGAGGAGCTCCAGCCCCCGGCCGGCACCGTATGGGCGCGCGACGACGGGGAGTTCACCTGGATCACGGCCCGCCCCGAATGGGTCGAGGGCAAGCGCACCGAGCAGTACGCCGACGCCGCCGAGGTCGAGGCGCTGCCCGCGCCCCCGCCGGGCGAGGGCTGGCTGTACGCCTGGGCGTGGGAGGACGAGGCCGCGGGCCGGATCCGGGCCCGCGGTTTCCCGCGCCGTCCCGACGGGGCGATCACCGAGGACGAGGCCACCGGCTCGGCGGCCGTCCTGCTGACGGCCGAGCTGAACCGCTCCCTGAACATCACCCAGGGCGCGGGCTCCCAGATCCTCACGGCCCCGGGCCCGGACGGCACGATCGAGATCGGCGGCCGAGTCCGCTTCGCCCCGAACACCAACTGACGCCCCCCACGGCCGGCGCCCTGCCCCGCGGCCCGGGGACACGGAAGGGGGTGGGCCCGTAAGGGCCCACCCCCTTCCTCCGTTCAGCTCGCCGCAGGCGCTACGCGCTGAGGGGGAACTGCTCGCCCAGCTCCCGGAACACCGCCCCGTTGAAGTCGAAGGCGCGCTTGCACTCGTCGATGATGCGCTGCTTCTCCAGGTCGTCCGCCGCGATCGTGTCCAGCAGTTCGCGGTAGGTCCGCTTGAAGGCGGCCGGGTTGGAGATGTCCGTGAAGACGTAGAAGCGGACGCCGTCGCCCTTGCGCTCGAAGCCCCAGGTCCGCTCCGCCTTGTCACGGATGATCTGGCCGCCGGAGAGGTCGCCCAGGTAGCGGGTGTAGTGGTGGGCGACGTACCCGCCGGGCCAGGAGCCGGCGCACTCGGCCACGCGGGCCGCGTAGGCCTCGGTGGCCGGCAGCGCGACCAGGGTCTCGCGCCAGTCGGGACCCCGCAGGTGGGCGAGGTCGCGCTCGATCTCGGCCACGCGCATCAGCTCGGGCTGGATGAACGGCCCGGCCACCGCGTCGTCCTTGAGGGCCTCGGCCGCGTCCTCCAGAGCCCGGTACACGAACCACAGCTGCTCGGTGTAGCGCGTGTACGCGTCCACTCCGAGCCGGCCGCCGAGCAGGTCGCTCATGAAGGTCGAGGTCTCTGCCTCGGTGTGCTGCTCGTGCGAGGCGACACGGATGACGGTGGAGAAGGCGTCCAAGGCGGACCTCCGAGGAATCGGAAGGAAGGGGCAAGCAGGAGTGGCGGCCGTGCCGCCACACCCGATCCTCCTACTTAGGCTTACCTAAGTCAATGTGTTCCCGACGCCTTGTCGGTAAAATCTGAAAGTGCTCTTCGGGGTCACGGCAGCGTCAGGATCTCCACCCCGGTGTCCGTGACCACCAGTGTGTGCTCGAACTGCGCGGTGCGCTTGCGGTCCTTGGTGACGACCGTCCAGCCGTCCTCCCACATGTCGTACTCGTGGGTGCCCAGGGTCAGCATCGGCTCGATGGTGAAGGTCATCCCGGGCTCGATGACGGTGGTGGCGTGCGGGCTGTCGTAGTGCGGGACGATCAGGCCGGAGTGGAAGGACGAGTTGATGCCGTGCCCGGTGAAGTCACGGACCACGCCGTAGCCGAAGCGCTTCGCGTACGACTCGATGACCCGCCCGATGATGTTGATCTGGCGGCCCGGCCTGACGGCCTTGATGGCCCGGTTCAGGGCCTCGCGGGTGCGCTCGACGAGCAGCCGCGACTCCTCGTCCACGTCGCCGCACAGGTACGTGGCGTTGTTGTCCCCGTGCACCCCGCCGATGAACGCGGTCACGTCGAGATTCACGATGTCGCCGTCCCGCAGGACGGTCGAATCGGGGATCCCGTGGCAGATGACCTCGTTGAGCGAGGAGCACAGGGACTTCGGGAAGCCGCGGTAGCCCAGCGTGGACGGGTAGGCGCCGTGATCGCACATGTATTCGTGGGCGACCCGGTCCAGCTCGTCGGTGGTCACCCCCGGCTTGATGAGCTTGGCGGCCTCTTCCATCGCCTGGGCGGCGATCCGGCCGGCGATGCGCATGGCCTCGATCGTCTCGGCCGTCTGCACCTCCGGTCCGGTGTACGGAGTGGGCGCGGGCTTGCCCACGTACTCGGGCCGGCGGATGTTTCCGGGAACGGAACGGACGGGAGTGAGCTCGCCTGGTACGAGCAGCGACTGGCCAGACATACGAGCGAGTGTATCGACCGGGTATGGGGCAGCATGGCGACAGAGAGAGGAGCCTGACGATGGCCCTGTTCAAGAAGCGCCAGGTGGGCAAACCGGGCGAGTGGTACTACTGCCTGGTCCACAAGAAGGTCGAGGAAGGCCCCGAGTGCCCGGCGAAGGACCGCTTCGGCCCTTACGGGACGCCGGAAGAGGCGAACCACGCCATGGAGACGGCGCAGGAGCGCAACCTCGAATGGCAGAACGACCCGAAGTGGAACGACAAGACCCGCGAGGAAGAGGAAGGCGAAGCCACTCCCTAGCCCGCAGGCCCTCCCCGCGGCCCGGCGGCCCTCCCCGGCCCACGCCCCTTCCCGGCCCCGCGCCCCTTCCCGGCCCGGCGGCCCCTCCCGGGCACGCCCCTTCGGGGGTGCCCCGGGTCTACCAGCGGCTGGGCGGCGGCGCGGTCAGCTGGTCGGCCAGCCGCGCCAGCCGGTCCCGGAAGCGCTTGCGTCCGCGCTGCACCGGCAAGCCGTTCTCCCCGGCCGCCGCGCTGACCAGGTGCTGCACCGTGTCCAGGTCCAGCTCGGCGGCGCCGTCCGGCACGGACAGCACGTCGTGCGCGAGCGCCCCCAGGTCCGGATCCCCGCCGTCCAGGGACAGTACGGTCGCCCCCGCGCGCCGGGCGTCGTGGACGCGCTCCAGCAGCCCCTCGCCGGGCTGCTCCGGAGCCACCACCAGCAGCGTGTGACCGCGCCGGGCCGCCCCCAGCCGGCTCAGGCCGACCGAGAGGTGCGGGGCGTCGCCCGGCAGCACGCGGTGGCGTACGAGCGTGGGCGCCAGCTCCGGCAGCCCCGACCAGGCGGCCTCGTCGACCAGGTGGGCGGCCAGGTGCCAGGGCTCGTACCCCTCGGTCCCGACCAGCAGCAGGTTCCCGCCGGCCGGCACTACGGAGCGCCGCAGCGCCCCGGCGAACCTGCGCGCGGCACCGGGCCACTCCGTACCGGCGAGTACCTCGCGCAGCAGCGCGACTCTCACGGCGTCCATACCGGCATCCTGCCGCATGGAAGGGACATACGGGAGCCGTTCCCCCCATCCCCACTCCTCTCCGGCCCATCTCACCCCCACCGCCCATTCGACTCTGCCGGTCCCGGCGTTACCCTCGCCCCCATGACCTCCACAGACAGCACGCAGCAGCCCCCCGCGAAGGCTCCCGCCAAGGACCCGTGGGACCTCCCCGACGTCTCCGGCCTCGTCGTGGGCGTCCTCGGCGGCACCGGCGACCAGGGCCGGGGCCTCGCCTACCGGCTCGCCCGGGCCGGCCAGAAGGTGATCATCGGCTCCCGCGCCGCCGACCGCGCGCAGACCGCGGCCGACGAACTGGGCCTCGGCGTGGAGGGCGCGGACAACGCCGAATGCGCGCGCCGCAGCGACATCGTCATCATCGCGGTGCCGTGGGAGGGCCACGCCAAGACCCTGGAATCGCTGCGCGAGGACCTCGCGGGCAAGCTCGTGGTGGACTGCGTCAACCCGCTCGGCTTCGACAAGCAGGGCGCCTACGCGCTCCAGGTCGAAGAGGGCAGCGCGGCCCAGCAGGCCGCCGCCCTCCTCCCGGACTCCCGCGTCACGGCCGCCTTCCACCACCTCTCGGCGGTCCTGCTCCAGGACGCGTCGATCGACGAGATCGACACCGACGTGATGGTCCTGGGCGAAGCCCGCGCGGACACGGACATCGTCCAGGCCCTGGCCGCCCGCATCCCGGGCATGCGCGGAGTCTTCGCCGGCCGCCTGCGCAACGCCCACCAGGTCGAATCCCTGGTGGCCAACCTCATCTCCACCAACCGCTGTTACAAGGCCCACGCGGGCCTGCGCGTAACGGACGTCTGACCCCCACCCCGCCCGGCCGCCCCCTCCGAGGGCGGTCGGGCGGCCCCGCTCAGCCGAAAGATCATGAGAAGCCGGAAAACGGCCGGGCCGGAGTGGGGTGGGGTGGGCATGGGGGACACTGGGAGGGCTTGAACCGCTTCAGTGTCTTCGAGGAGCTCCAGACATGCCCCGCCTTGCCGTGTTCGCCATCGTCCTCTGCGTCCTCGCCGCTGCCGCGGCCGTCGTCGCCTTCGTGGAGGGCAGCCTGCTCGGGATCGTGTGGGTGCTGATGGCCGGCATCACGTCGAACATGGCCTGGTTCTACGTGCGCAAGGCGAAGGCCGAGAAGGCGCGCGACGCGGGCTAGGCGGGACAGGCGGGCCGGACGGGCTCAATTCCCGGTCGGGGTCGTGCAGAAGCCGCTGGTGTCCTGCCAGAAGCGGTAGAGGTCGCGGCCGCAGTAGGTTTCCAGATCGCTCACCCCGAGGGTGGACAGCAGGCCGTCCACCACCTCGAAGAAGTACGCGTTGATCTCCGGGATCCACAGCAGCGCGAAGACGGCCAGCAGGCCGAACGGCGCCAGCGGCGCCACCTCGCGGCCCGGTGGGAGAGCCAGGGCTCGATGACGCCGTAGCCGTCGAGGCCCGGGACCGGCAGGAAGTTCAAGATCGCCGCCGAGATCTGGAGCAGGGCGAGGAAGGCGAGCGCGAAGCGGAACGCCGGCGGGACCCCGTCCAGGGCGTCCAGCCAGAACGGGGCCGTGCAGACGACCGCGAAGGCGACGTTCGTCAGCGGGCCGGCCGCCGAGATCAGGCTGTGCCGCCAGCGGCCCTCGATCCGGTCGCGCTCGATGTACACCGCGCCGCCGGGGAGGCCCACGCCGCCCATGATCACGAAGAGCACGGGCAGCACGATGCTGAGCAGCGCGTGCGTGTACTTGAGCGGGCTTAGAGTTCAGCCACGTAACCCTGTCTGACCTGCACTGGTGCCTGCTCAGCCCAGCGGGGTCGCGCAGAAGAAGCCGCCCTCGTCGCGCCAGAAGGTGTACAGCTCGCGGCCGCAGTGGGCCTCCAGATCGGTCACGCCGACGGAGTCCAGCAGGCCGTAGACCGCGTCGAAGAAGAACCGGTTCACTTCGGGGATCCACAGCAGCGCGAACACGGCGATCAGGCCGAACGGTGCTAGCGGCTCCACCTGCCGGCGGATGCCGTACGACAGCCAGGGCTCGATCACCCCGTAGCCGTCCAGCCCCGGCACCGGCAGGAAGTTCAGGATCGCCGCCGTGACCTGGAGCAGTGCCAGGAACGCGAGCGCGAGGCGGAACGGGCCCGGGACTCCCTCCAGGGCGTGCAGCCAGAACGGCGCCGTGCACACAACGGCGAACGCCACATTGGTGAGTGGGCCCGCCGCCGAGATGAGGCTGTGCTTCCAGCGCCCTTGGATCCGGCCGCGCTCGATGTACACCGCACCGCCCGGCAGACCGATGCCCCCGATGATGATGAAGAGCACAGGAAGGACGAAACTCAGCACTGCGTGGCTATACGCCATGGGATTGAGCGTCAGGTAGCCCTTGGCGCCGACGCTGAGGTCGCCGCTGTGCAGGGCTGTGCGGGCGTGCGCGTACTCGTGCAGGCAGAGGGAGACGATCCACGCCGCCGTGACGAAGAGGAAGACGGCCAGCCCGGTGCTGGTCGAGTACCCCGTCCACACGGCCCACCCCGTCACCGCCATGACGGCGAAGATGCCTATGAAGACGGGACTGATCTGCCGCTCGCCGCGGTGGTGGCTTCGGTTGCCCTGGTGACCCATACGGTGAACCTATCCCGGGGCACGGGCCGGAGCGGGGCCGGGGCCGGGGACAATGGACCGGTGCGCTACGCGATTCTCGGCACCACCCAGGCCATACGCGACGACGGGAGCACCGTCCCCGTCGGCGGTCCGCGCCTGCGCGCGCTCCTGACCGCGCTCGCGCTGCGGCCCGGGCGGGCGGTGCCGGCGGCCTCGCTCATCGCGGAAGTCTGGGACGGGGACCCGCCGGCCGACGCCCCGGCGGCGCTCCAGGCGCTGGTGGGACGGCTGCGGCGGGCGCTGGGGCACGAGGCGGTGGGGTCGGGGGAGGGCGGCTACGTGCTCGCCGCCGCCCGCGACGACATCGACCTGTACCGCTTCGAGCGGCTCACGCGGGCGGCGGCGACGGCCGCCCCGGCCGGGGCGGCCGACCTGTACGACGAGGCCCTCGCCCTGTGGCGCGGCGAGCCGCTGAGCTCCCTGCCCGGCGCGGAGCCGCAGGCCGCCCGCTGGGAGGCGCTACGGATGGACGCGCGCCGGGGCCGCCTGGAGGCGGCGCTGGCGCTGGGCGAGGCGGAGCGGGTCCTGCCGGAGCTGTCCGCGCTGTGCGCCGGGCTGCCGCTGGACGAGCCGCTGCAGGCCCTGCGGATCCGCGCCCTGCGCGACGCGGGCCGCCCGGCGCAGGCGCTGGCCGCCTACGACGAGGTCCGCCGCGACCTGGCCGACCGCCTGGGCACCAGCCCGGGCCCCACCCTCCGTGCCCTCCACGCGGCGCTCCTGACCCCGGCCGACCCCGTCTCGCGGCCCCCGTCATCCGGGGCTGCCCCCGTCACGCGGAACCCGTCCCCGCCCGCCCCGACCGCCCGCCCGGACGCCGCCGATGCCCGCCCCGCCGCCGATGCCCGCCCCGACGACGACGGCCGGCCCGCCGATGCCGCGGCCGCGGCAGGGCCCGTACCGGCGGGGCAGGGGAATCTGCGGGCACGGCTGACGACCTTCGTCGGGCGGGAGGACGACATCCGCGTCATCGGGGACGATCTCGCGCGGGCGCGGCTCGTCACCCTGCTCGGGCCCGGCGGCGCCGGCAAGACGCGGCTGTCGCAGGAGGCCGCCGAGGCGCATGCCGGGGACGGCTGGCCCGACGGGGTGTGGCTCGTCGAGCTGGCCCCCGTGGACGACCCCGAGGACGTCGCCGAGGCGGCCCTCGCCGCGCTCGGTGCCCGTGAGACCAAGCTGCGCGGCGCCTCCGCCGAGGAGATGCGGGTGCTCACCGACCGGGGCGGCGACAGCGCCCTCGACCGGCTCGCGGAGCACTGCGCCCGGCGCCGCCTGCTGCTGATCCTCGACAACTGCGAGCACGTCGTCGGGGCCGCCGCCGATCTCGCCGACCGCCTCCTCACGCACTGTCCCGGCGTGCGGATCCTGGCCACCAGCCGGGAGCCCCTCGGTGTGCCCGGCGAGACGCTGCGCCCGGTGGAGCCGCTGCCCGATCCCGTCGCGCTGCGCCTGCTCGGCGATCGCGGCTCCGCCGCCCGGGCCGGGTTCACCGTCGACGACGACCCGGCGGCCGCAGCCGAGATCTGCCGGCGTCTGGACGGGATGCCGCTCGCGATCGAGCTGGCCGCCGCCCGGCTGCGACTGCTGACCCCGCGCCAGATCGCCGACCGCCTCGACGACCGCTTCCGGCTGCTGACCAGCGGGAGCCGTACCGTCCTGCCCCGCCAGCAGACCCTGCGCGCGGTCGTCGACTGGTCCTGGGACCTCCTCGACGAGCCCGAACGGGCCGTCCTGCGCCGCCTGTCCGTCTTCGCCGGCGGCTGCGACCTCGACGCCGCCGAGGCCGTCTGCGCGGACGGCGAGGACGCCGCCGACCGCGCGGACGTCGCCGACCTCCTCGGCTCCCTCGTCGACAAGTCCCTCGTCGTCGCCGCCCCCGGCGCGGACGGCAACGGCATGCGCTACCGGCTCCTGGAGACCGTCGCCGAGTACGCCGCCGAGCGCCTCACGCGGGCCGGCGGGGACCGCGCCGCCACCGAGCGCCGCCACCTCACCCACTACCGGGAACTCGTCCGCACCATCGAGCCGCAGCTCCGGGGCCACGGCCAGCGCGCGGCCGCCGACCGGATCGGCACCGAGTACGAGAACCTCCGTACGGCCCTGCGCCGCTCCATCGCCGCCCAGGACGTAGGCGAGGTGCTCTGCCTCGTCCACTCCCTGTGCTGGTACTGGCAGATGCACGACCTGCGCACCGAGTTCCGCCACTGGTCCGGAGCCGTCGCGGCCCTGGGCCCCGACCCCTTCGCCCCGCCCCTCGTCCCCGCGCCGCCCGTCTACGAGCGGGTCGTCGACACGCCCCCGCCGTACGGGGGCGAGCTGCTCACCGAGGCCTGGCGCGGCGTCCAGATGATGTGCCTGGCCTCCAGCGACCAGACCAGCGAGAACTGGTCCAGCCCCGAGGTCCGCGCCAAGGTCGACTCCATGGTCGCCGTGTACCGCCCGGGGCTGCCGCAGACCTGCCGGGCCCCCGGCGTCCTGTGGATCTACGCCGTCATGATCGCGGGTGATCCCGCACTGCTCCAGCGCGTCGTCGAGGAGACCGTCGAGACAGCCCGGACGCTCGGCTACCGCTGGGAGCTCGCCTCCGCCCTCCAGCTGCGCGCCAACATCCTGGCCAACCGCGCCGACTGGGCCGGAGACGCCTCGCGCGACGCCGAGGAGAGCCTCGCCGTCTTCCGCTCGCTCGGCGACGACTGGGGCTGCGCCGAAGCGCTGTCCGCCCGCGCCGAGTCCCTGGAGAAGCGCGGCGAATACGCCCTGGCCGCCCAGGACTTCCGCGCCGCCATCGAACACGCGCGGCGGCTCGACGCCAAGGCCCAGGTCACGGTGTTGCAGGTGCGGATGGCCGGGACGCTCACCGAGGACGGGGACATCGAGCAGGCGGAGGAGATCCTCACCGGCCTGATCCCCGGCATCCGGCAGTTCGGCAACGAGGCGATGCCCGCCGCCCGGATGTTCCTCGCGGGCATCTACGGCCGCACCGGCCGCATCCCCGAGGCCAGGGCCGAACTCCAGTCGCTGCGCGACGAGTTCGCGCTCGGCGCCTACGCCATCTTCGACGGGTTCCTGCTCGGCACGATGGCCTGGCTCGACAACCAGGAGGGCAAGTACGAGGACGCCCTCGCCCTGGTCCGCCAGGCCATGGAGAGCGTCCGGGACCCGCTCGCCCTGATGATCGCCCCGCAGCTCCCGGCCGTGTACCTGCTGACCGCGGCCGTCGCCCACGTCGAACTCGGCGGCCCGCGGCGGGAGTACGACGCCGCGCGGCTGATCGGCGCCTATCGCGCCCAGCTGCCTCCCGCCCACTTCCCGATCAGCACCGAGCGCGCGGACCTGGAGCGGGCCGAGAGCCTGGCCCGGGCCGCGCTCGGCGACAGCGCCTGCGAGGCGGCGTACGCCGAAGGCGGCGGCCTCACCCTGGAGGAGGCCACCGCCCTCGTCTGATCCGGTCCCACTGATTCACGGCCCGTCCGGGACGCGATCCGAACGGACCGCCCGGATCAGGTCTTCTGGCGGAACTTGCGGATGGCGAGCGGCATCGTGATCGCCGTGATCGCCACCGACCAGCCGAGGGTCATCCACACGGAGTGGGCGACCGGACCGCCGTTGATCAGTCCGCGGGCCGCGTCGGCGAGGTTGGACAGCGGGTTGTAGTCGGTGAAGCTCTGGAGCCAGCCCGGCATCGTGGACGGCGGGGCGAAGATCGAGCTGCCGAACTGCAGCGGCATCAGGACGAGCATCGCCATGCCCTGGACGGCCTGCGCGGTCTTCATGGTCAGACCGAGCAGGATGAAGATCCACATCAGCGAGGCGCCGAAGATCGCCGACAGGCCGATGGCGAGGAACAGGTCCAGCACCGAGGTCTTGATCGACAGGCCGAGGATGAAGCCCACGGTCAGCAGGATCCCGATCGCGACCATCATGCGGCCGATCTCGACCACGATCTTCGCGAGGAGCACGGACGACCGGGCGATCGGCATGGACCGGA
Organism: Streptomyces sp. ISL-43; assembly: GCF_018614195.1. Lineage (GTDB taxonomy): Bacteria > Actinomycetota > Actinomycetes > Streptomycetales > Streptomycetaceae > Streptomyces. Next base: position 51,038 of record NZ_JAGGOT010000039.1, on the reverse strand, counting down.
AGCGGTCCATCACGCCCTTCTTGAAGTCGTCGTTGACGCCGGTGCCCACCGCCATGGCGATGTTCATGCCCATCATGGCCATCAGGCCGGGCACCACGTAGTTGACGTAGTCCGCCTGGTTGCCCTTGCCGGAGATCGCGCCGCCGAAGACGAACACGAACAGCAGCGTGAAGATGATCGGCATGAACAGGACGTCGAACATCGACTCGGGGTCCTGCTTGATCTGCAGGACGTTGCGGCGCACCAGGGCGCCGATGTGCCGCAGATTGGCCCGCAGGCCGATCCGGCCCTCGCCGACCGGGCCCTGGGAAGAGCCCCGTGGGGCGGTCGCGGGGGCGTGGGGCTTCGTCGTGGTTACGGTGCTCATGCCGCGACCTCCTCGGTCTGCTCGGTGGGGATCGAGTCCTCGGGCGCGGAGGGCTTCTGGCCGGTGATGGACAGGAACACCTCGTCGAGGCTGGGCAGGTAGGTGCCGAGGTCGGCGATCGGGTACCCGCGGGCGGCCAGCAGGCCGACCACGGCGGTCAGCTGCTCGTCGCTCAGGATCGGGACCAGCAGCACGCCCTCGTCCGGGACGGCCTGCGAGCCGGCCACCCCGTCCAGCCCGGCCTCCGCGATCGAGCGGGCCATGCCCGGCAGGTCGGAGGAGGAGGCGGGACGGATCTTCAGCGTGCGGCCGCCGACCCGGGCCTTCAGGTCGTCGACCTTGCCCGTGGCGATGACCTTGCCGCGGTCGATGATCGTCAGCTCGCTGGCGAGCTGCTCGGCCTCTTCCATGTACTGGGTGGTGAGCAGGACGGTGGCGCCCTCGGCGACCATCCGCTGCACCTCGTCCCACACCTCGTTGCGGGTACGGGGGTCCAGGCCGGTCGTCGGCTCGTCCAAGTAGAGGACGGCCGGGCGGCCGATCATGGAGGCGGCCAGGTCGAGCCGGCGGCGCATGCCGCCGGAGTAGTGCATCGCGGCCTTCTTCGCGGCCTCCGTGAGGGAGAACCGCTCCAGCAGCTCGTCGGCGCGGGTCCGGGCGTCCTTGCGGGACAGGTCCAGCAGGCGGCCGATCATGTAGAGGTTCTCCCAGCCGGAGAGCTTCTCGTCGACCGAGGCGTACTGGCCGGTCAGGCCTATGGTGCGGCGCAGCTGCCGGGGCTGGCGGACCACGTCGTACCCGGCGACGGTGGCGGTGCCGGAGTCCGGGATCTCCAGGGTGGACAGGCAGCGCACCAGGGTGGTCTTGCCGGCGCCGTTGGGGCCGAGGACCCCGAGGACGGTGCCCTCGCGGACATCGAGGTCCACACCGTCGAGGGCCTTGGTCTCGCCGTAGTGCTTGACCAGCCCCCGCACCGTCACGGCGTGCGAGCCGTTCGGCGGATTGTCGTCGTTTCGCGTCATGCCCTCATGGGACCATCCGCCACTGACAAAGCACCGACATCCGACCGACAGCGAACCGACGGCCCGCCGACGGTCGTATCGGCGGGCCGTCGGCGGGCGGTTCGGCTAGTGGAACGAGTGCTCGGCCTGCGGGAACGTTCCGCCGACCACGTCCTCGGCGAAGGCCTTCGCCGCGTCGCCCATCGTCCGGCGCATGTCCGCGTACTGCTTGACGAAGCGCGGCAGCTTCCCGCTCGTCAGCCCCATCATGTCCGTCCACACCAGCACCTGCGCGTCGCACTCCGCGCCCGCGCCGATGCCGACCGTCGGAATGTGCAGGGACCGGGTGACCTCGGCGGCCAGCTCGGCCGGGACCAGCTCCAGCACCACCGCGAAGGCACCCGCGTCCTGCGCCGCCTTCGCGTCGCGCAGCAGCTGGTGCGCGGCCTCGTCGCCGCGCCCCTGCACCCGGTAGCCCATGGCGTTCACGGACTGCGGGGTCAGACCCAGGTGGGACATGACCGGGATGCCGGACTGCACGATCAGCTCGGTCTGTGCCAGCGAGCGCTCGCCGCCCTCCAGCTTCACCGCGCCGACCCCGGCCTCCTTGACGAGCCGGGTCGCACTGCGCAGCGCCTGCACGGCGCCTTCCTGGTACGAGCCGAAGGGCAGGTCGCCGATGATCAGGGCCCGGCTGGTGCCCCGTACGACGGCCGCCGACAGCAGGGTCATCTCCTCCATCGTCACCGGGACGGTGGTCTCGTAGCCGAGGTGACAGTTGCCCATCGAGTCGCCGACGAGCATGACCGGGATGCCGGCCTCGTCGAAGACGGACGCGGTCATCGCGTCGTAGGCGGTGAGCATGGGCCACTTCTCGCCGCGTTCCTTGGCGAGGGTGAGGTCGCGGACGGTGATGCGCCGGGTGCCCGTGCCTCCGTACAGCGTCTGGGAGGCTTCGCGGGCAGGCGAAACGGCATGCGTCATTGCAACTGCTCCTTGGTGTTCATCTCGAGGCACCCTTACAGCGTCCCCGGACTCACCACCATGGTGGCACTCGTCCGGCCCGGGCGGGAAGTGGCACGAGGACCGTTCGTCCCGCCGTTCATCACACTCCCGGCCCAGCACGCCCCCGTCCGGCCCAATGTGCGCGTTTCGTGACAAGCGGAACTACGACCGCTCGGCCGTTCGTCCTCCCGGACGTACGGCCGACACAATCGGCACGGAACGCTCCGCATATCGCCTAGGGTCAAGAGGCGGGGACGGAGCGCGAGCACGGCAGCGAGGGCAGTGGCATGGCACAGGCGTACATGACGGAGACGGGGAACGGCGGCTCGGAGCCCGAGCCCTCCCGATCCGGTCTCCGGCGCCGACTGGCCGATCTGAGGGGCGACCGCGGCATCTGGCGCCGCGGGGTCGTGCTCGCCGCGCTCGCGGCGCTGATCTCGCTCGTCATGATCTTCCACGCCTCCCTGCCCAACGACATCGGCAACCTCGGCAGCCTCACCGAGACCTTCCTGCCCTGGCTGGGCCTGGCCGTCCCGGTCCTGTTCGCCGCCGCGGTCTTCCGCAAGTCCGCGACCGCGTTGATCGCGATACTGCTGACCGCCGCGGTCTGGGTGAACCTCTTCGGCGGCCTGGTCACCGACAAGTCCCACGCCGGCGGCAACCTCACCGTCGCCACCCACAACGTCGACGCCGACAACACCGACCCGACCGGCACCGCCGCGTCCGTGGCCAAGTCCGGAGCCGACGTCCTGGCCCTGACCGAGCTCAAGGGCAGCGCCGTCCCCGTCTACGAGAAGGCCCTCGCGGGTACGTACAAGTACCACTCGGTCGAAGGGACCGTCGGCGTCTGGAGCAAGTACCCGCTCATCTCCAGCGCGCCCGTCGACATCAAGATGGGCTGGACCCGGGCCATGCGCGCCACCGTCAAGACCCCCCACGGCGACGTCGCCGCCTTCGTCGCCCACCTGCCCTCGGTCCGCGTCAAACTCAACGCCGGCTTCACCGCCAACCAGCGCGACAACAGCGCCGACGCCCTCGGCGCCGCGCTCGCCGCCGAACCGCTGGGCAAGGTCGTCCTCCTCGGAGACCTCAACGGCACCGTCAACGACCGGGCCCTGTCCGAGGTCACCTCGCAGCTGCGCTCCACCCAGGGCGCGTCCGGCGACGGCTTCGGCTTCAGCTGGCCCGCGCAGTTCCCCATGGCCCGCATCGACCAGATCCTGGTCCGCGGCGTCACCCCCGTGGCCTCCTGGACCCTGCCCCGCACGGGCAGCGACCACCTGCCCATCGCGGCCCGGGTCACGGTCAAGTAGGACCCGCCCCGCCCGCCCCGCCGTACACATGCCGGNNCCGGCATGTGTACGGCGGGGCCGAACTGCTACGCGTGCTCGCGCCAGCCGTTCGTGATGGGCAGCCGGCGGTCCTTGCCGAAGCCCTTCGCGGAGATCTTCGTGCCCGGCGGGTACTGCCGGCGCTTGTACTCCGCCGTGTCCACCATCCGCAGGGTCTTCGCGACGAGCTCGCGGTCGTAGCCTGCCGCGACGATCGACTCCAGGCCCTGGTCGCGGTCCACGTACAGCTCCAGGAGCCCGTCCAGCACGGGGTAGTCCGGCAGCGAGTCCGTGTCCACCTGTCCCGGGCGCAGTTCGGCGCTCGGCGGCTTGACGATGGAGTTCTCCGGGATGGGCGGGGTCTCGCCGCGCTCGGCCGCCGCGCGGTTGCGGTATTCGGCGAGCCGGAAGATGTCCGTCTTGTAGACGTCCTTGATCGGGCCGTACGCGCCCACCGAGTCCCCGTACAGGGTCGAGTAGCCGACGGCCAGCTCCGACTTGTTGCCCGGGGCCAGCACGATGTGGCCCTCCTGGTTGGAGACCGCCATCAGCATGGTGCCGCGCAGCCGGGACTGGAGGTTCTCCTCGGCGAGCCCGGTCAGGCCCAGCGAGCCCATGTACGCGTCGAACATCGGCTCGATCGGCACGGTCCGGAAGTTCAGGCCGGTCCGGTCGGCCAGGTCGGCCGCGTCGCCCTTGGAGTGGTCCGAGGAGTACTTGGACGGCATCGAGATGCCGTACACGTTCTGCGCGCCGATCGCGTCGCAGGCGATGGCGGCGACGAGCGCGGAGTCGATGCCGCCGGAGAGCCCGATCAGGACCGAGCGGAAGCCGTTCTTCCTGACGTACGCGCGCAGACCCACGACCAGCGCGTCGTAGATCTCCTCGTCGTCCTCCAGGCGCTCCGCGTAGCCGCCGGTCACGACCGCCTCGTACGGCTCGACCGGCTCCTCGGAGAGGACCACCCGGTCGATGCGCAGGCCGTCGTCGACGACGCCCTCGACGGGCGTGGCCGAGGCGGCCGGCAGGTCGAGGTCGACCAGTACGCAGCCCTCGGAGAACTGCGGGGCACGCGCGATGACCTCGCCGCCGGCGTCGACCACGATCGAGTCGCCGTCGAAGACCAGCTCGTCCTGGCCGCCGATCATCGCCAGGTAGGCGAGGGTGCAGCCGGCCTCCTGGGCGCGCTTGCGGACCAGTTCGAGGCGCAGGTCGTCCTTGTTGCGCTCGTACGGGGACGCGTTGATCGAGATCAGCAGCCCGGCCCCGGCGGAGCGGGTGGCGGGGACGCGGCCGCCCTCCTGCCAGAGGTCCTCGCAGATGGCCAGGGCCACGTCCACGCCCCGTACCCGGATGACGGGCTGGGTGTCGCCCGGCACGAAGTACCGGAACTCGTCGAAGACGCCGTAGTTGGGGAGGTGGTGCTTGGCGAAGCGCAGGACGACCTTCCCGCCGTGCAGCACGGCGGCGGCGTTCTCCGGGGACCCCGCCGGGCGGCCGAGCCGGGGCGCGGCCTTCTCCGTACGGTCGAGGTAGCCGACGACGACCGGCAGGTCGCCGAGGCCCTCGGCCGCCAGCCGCTCCGCGAGCTCGCGCAGCGCCATACGGGAGGCATCGACGAAGGAGCCGCGCAGGGCGAGGTCCTCGACGGGGTACCCGGTCAGCACCATCTCCGGGAACGCCACCAGGTGGGCGCCCTGTTCGGCGGAGTGCCGGGTCCAGTGGACGACCGAGTCGGCGTTCGCGGCGATGTTGCCGACGTGCGAGTCGATCTGATTCAGAGCGAGGCGAAGTTGAGGCACGGGCCCAGTGTAATCGTCTTTCTGACGCGATGTCCTGGGAGCCCGCGATTCAGCCGATCGGACCGCTGTACTTCACCGAGGGCAGCCGGCCGCCGGGGGTGATGTCGGCGCTGAGGTTCGCGGTGCCCTTGGGGACCTCGTAGGCGATGACCCCGGTCGCCGTGGCACCCGGCAGGATGTCGCCCTTGACCATCTTGGGCATCTCCCCGTCGAAGACGATCTTGCCGGCCAGGCCCTGCTCGTCACGGACGTTGGGCACCGAGTAGATGACGTTGAGGGTCTCGGTCGAGTTGTTGGTGATGGTGAGCGTCAGCTCGACCGCGTTGCCCACCTTGATGTACTCGCTGTCGGTGACGTACTTCTTCGGCACCGACACCTTCACCTCGACGCCGCTCGGGTACTTGAACGTCTCACCGAACGGCAGCGCGCTGGTCAGGCCGGGCACCTGGGACGGGGACGGCGAGGCCTTCGGCGTCGGGAGCGGCGGGACGCTGGGGCGGACCAGGTCGTCCTCGTAGTCCCCGTAGCGGCGGTCCTCGGCGACGATCTTGTCGATCTTGTCGGTGACGGCTTCGGTGATGAACCAGCCGCCGACCGAGGCGCCGAGGCCGAGGAGGCTCAGGGCGGTGCCGAAGGCGGCCATCGTTCCGCGCGGGGCGCCGTTGCGGGAGCGGACGACGGCCGCGATGCCGAGGCCGAGGCCGGTCAGGGCGAGGAGGGCGCCGGCCCAGAAGAAGAAGGGGATGAGGCCGACGAGGATGCCGAACAGGCCGAGGAGCAGCGCGGCGACCGCCATGCCGTTGCTCGCGGACGGGGGCGGCGGGAAGCCGGCCGGGTGCGGGGCCTGGAAACCACCGACGGGCGTACCCCAGGGATTGCCCGGGTTGGGGCCGCCGTGGCCGTACGGGGCTCCGTACGCGGGCGCCGGCGGAGCGGCGGCGGCCGGCGCGGGGTGGACCGGGGCGAAGGTGCCGGGGGCCGGGGCGGCGGGCGGCGTCGAAGGCTGCGCCTGCGCGGGGACCTCGGCCGGGACCTCGGCCTGCGCGGGGACCTCGGCCGGGACCTCGGCTTGGGTGGGGACCTCGGCCTGCGTGGGGACCTCGGCCGGGACCTCGGCCTGCGCGGGGACCTCGGCTTGGGTGGGGACCTCGGCCGGGACCTCGGCCTCCGCCGCGGGCTTCTCGAGCGACAGGGGCTGCGAGGGCGCGGGTATGGAAGCCGATTCGGGTATGGGGGTGCCCTCGGGCTCCGTCGGCGGGCCGGACGGGGTGAGGGGCGGGTTCTGCGGGGTGCTCATACCGGCGGGAAGTCCTTCAGGTCGCAATCGGCGCGTGACGATCACCAGCCTGTCATGCCCGGCGGCCTCCCCGCCGGGCAATTCGGACCGGGGCCGCGCGGCCCCGGAGGACGCGGGCCCGGTACCGCGCGGACGGCCGCACGGCACCGGGCCCGCACGAGGCGGCTATTGCCCGGACGGTGCCTGGCGCTGGTAGCCGAACGCCGTCATCATCCCGGCCTCCGCGTGGTACACGTTGTGGCAATGCACCATCCACAGGCCGGGGTTGTCGGCGTCGAAGTCCGCCGTCAGGGTCCCGTTCGGGAGGACCACCGCCGTGTCCTTGCGGACCCCGCCCGGCCGTCCTCCGACCGCGAAGGTGTGCCCGTGCAGGTGCAGCGGGTGCCACATCGTTGTGGAGTTGTTGAACTCCAGCCGGATCCTTTCGCCCGCCTTCACCGGGTGCAGCCGGTCCGGCGCGTACGGCTTGCCGTCGAAGGCCCAGTCGTACTTCGCCATCCCGCCGGTCAGCTTGATCTTCACCGTGCGGTCCGGCTCGCGCGCGGCCAGCGCCACCGGCTCCGCCGCCTTCAGGGCGTCTGCCGTCAGCGGCCGCCCGGACAGCTCGGCGGGCCGGGTCGCGGCGGTGGGCGCCGTGCCCGGAGCGGTGCGCAGCAGGGCGAGCGCCGACGCCGAATCCCCCTTGCCCTCGGCCAGCGCGGTCAGCGGGAACACCCCGTCGCCCGCCGTCACCAGGACGTCGTACCGCTCGCCCATGCCCAGCAGCAGTGAGCGCGCCTCGGCGTGCTCGACCGGGAAGCCGTCGGTGTGGGTCACCGTCAGTTCGTGGCCGCCGAGGGCGATCCGGAAGGCGGTGTCCCCGCCCGCGTTGATGATCCGCAGCCGGATCCGGTCGCCGGGGCGGGCGGTGAAGACCGACGGGTCCTCGGGAGTACGGCCGTTGACCAGGTAGTGCGGGTACGCGACGTCGCCCGCGTCCTTGCCGAGGACCTCGCTGTCGCCGCCCATCAGGACGCGGGACGGGCCGGCACCGTCCCCGGCCGCCGGGGCGGCGGGGGTGCCCGCCGAGCCGTGGCCCGAGTGACCGCCGCCGCCCGGGCTCGCGGCCATGCCCTTGCGCAGTTCGGCGAGGACGGCGTCCGGTGTGGAGCCGTCCACCCCGTCGAGCCAGTCGTCCAGGACCACCACCCACTCCTTGTCGTAGGAGAGGGGCTCCTTGGGGTCCTCGACGATCAGCGGCGCGTACAGGCCGCGGTCCTGCTGGACCCCGGAGTGCGGGTGGAACCAGTAGGTCCCCGGGTGCGGGACGGCGAACCGGTACGTGAAGGAGCCGCCCGGGGCGATGTCCCGCTGGGTCAGCCCCGGCACCCCGTCCATGTCGTTGCGCAGCGCCAGACCGTGCCAGTGCAGGGAGGTGGCCGCGGGGAGGTTGTTCGCGAGGGTCAGGGCGAGGGTGCCGCCCGCGGTGACGCGTACCTCCCGGCCGGGCAGCTGATCGCCGTACGCCCAGGAGCGGACGGTGCGGCCGCCGCCGAGGTCGAGCGGGGTGGCGGTGGCCGTCAGGCGGAGCTCTGTGAGCGGGCCGGTGGCCTTGCGGGCGGCCTCGGCGGCCCGTACTTCGGGGCCGGCCGGGTCCACGTAGCCGCCGGGGACCGTGGCGGGGGAGGGGCCGCCGCCCATGGAGCCGGAGCCGTGGTCCATGCCGGCCATGCCGGAGCCGGCGCCCGAACAGGCGGCGAGCAGCCCGGAGCCGGCGAGTGCGGCGCCCGCGCCGAGCACGGCGCGGCGGGAGGGCAAGGAGTCCCGGAGGGAGGGAGGGGCGGAGGGCGAGAGGGAGGACGAGAGGGAGGGCGAGTGGGAACGCGCGGAAGAGCGCATGGCGGAACACCTCGTGGTGTCGGTGTACGAGCGGGCGGGCACCGTCTGCCGCCGCCCCGAAGGCATGCGGGGGCGACGACGGAGCCCGGCCTATACGCGCAGCACCGTCAGCAGGTCGAGGAGTTCGCGGGGAGGTGGAGGGTCCCGGCCGCCGGGCAGGCCCGGCGCACGAGCCGCGCCCCCGAGCGGCGCGGCACGGCGCGGGCCGGCCAGCCCGGCTCCGAGGATCAGCAGGGTGAGCGCGCCGAGCACGGCGACGCACACCGACATGGGGTCCATGCCGGTGTGGGGGCGCGGTGCGGCGGCGGCCACCACGGCGACGACTTCGGTCAGGTCCCGGGCCTCCGCGGCGGCCGCCGCGGATGCCCCCGACATCGCGGACCCGTCCGGCAATTCGGTCGAGCCGTGTGCGGCCGGGGCAACGGAGTGGCCGGCGGGTGCGTCTTCCATGGCATGGGACCGATCCGGATGGCCCAGCGTGTGCATGGCGGCGATGCCCAGCAGCAGCGCGGCGAACAACAGCAGCCGGGACCACCGGACTGCTCGTCGCTCGGTACGCAGGGCGGGGCGCGTCATGGGCGGAACCCTACCCGGGGTGGGTATCCAATCGGAGTACCGGGCCCGCCGTGTTTAGGATTAGTCGCACTATGTCCCTAAAAGGTCAGCCACGTCATCCGGGTCGGCTCGTGAACAGCACACCGGGACCGCCCGGCCCGACCCCGGCCGGCGCACGCCCCGTCGCGGTCCTCGTCGGGCTCGGCGCCGCCGCGTACACCGCGTGGGTCCTCGAAGTCGTCCTCTCCACGGGCCTCAACCCCATCGAGACGTACGTCAGCGAGCTCGCCGCCCAGGACCAGCCGCTCGGCGGCCTGTTCCGGGCCACGGACTTCACCGCCGGGCTCCTCGTCTTCCTCGGCGGACTCCTGGCCCTGGCGCGCCTCGTCCGGCACCGCGACTCCCGCCGCTTCTGGTCGGTCACCGGCTGGGCCGGGGTCACCCTCTTCGGCGCGTCCACCGCCGCCGACGCCTGGCTGCCGCTGAGCTGTGCGCCGACCGTGGACCCCGAATGCGCGGCCCGGGAGACCGCCGGACTGGTCCCCGCCACCCATCAGGCCCATGCCGTCAGCAGCAGTCTGGCCATGACCGGCGCCCTCGTGGGGATCGTGGCCCTCACAGGCGCCGCCCGCCGCTACGGCCGCCTCGCCCCGCTCGCCCGCTTCGGCCCCGTGCTCGTCGTGTGCGAACTGCTCGCCACCGCCTGGACCCTGACCGCCATCGCGATGTTCACCGCCGGACACGGCACGTGGGCCCTCGGCGCCGGGCAGCGGCTGCAGGTGCTGTTCGTGGCCCTCTGGCTGGGACTGCTCGCGTACTCCGTCCACCGGGAAGGCCGTACGTGACCGGGCCCCCGGCCGTTCCCGGCCGGTTCCTGCGCGTCCCGGCCGTCGACGGGGTCCCGCTGCACGTGGTCGTCGAGGGGGCCGGACCCCCGGTCGTGCTCAGCGCCGGGCTCGCCATGGCCTGGTTCGACTGGGACCCCGTCGCCGAGCTGCTCGTCGCCGCCGGCCGCACCGTCATCCGCTTCGACCGGCCGGGGCACGGGCTCAGCGCCCCCGCCGTCCGGCCGCCGAGCGCCGCCGGGGAGGCCCACCGGATCGCCGGACTGCTGGACGCGCTGGGCCTGGGCAGCGCGCGCGCCACCGTGGCCGGGCACTCCATCGCCGGGTTCCACGTCGAGGCCTTCGCCCGGCTCCATCCCGGGCGGACCGCCGCCGTGGTGCTGGTCGACAGCAGCGTGGAGGAACACCCCCGCCCGGTCCTGTCCGCCGGCGTGCGCACCGCCGCCGCCCGCGCGCTCGGCCGGGCCGTGACCGCCGCCGGACTGCCCGCCGCGCTGGGGCCGTGGGCCCGGCGGGCCACCGTACGGGCCTCCCGCGTCGGCGGTACGGACCCGGCCGCGCGGGACCTCGTACGCCGCTGCTACCGGACCGGCCGGGTCTGGCGCGGAGCCCTCCTGGAGAACTCCCGCTACTTGGACGTGGCCGCCGAGGTGCCGGCGCTGCGCGCGGAGCACCCGCTGACCGCGCCCGCCACCGTCCTGATCGGCCACGACGGCACCACCAGCCGCCGGTCCCTGCACTGGCTGGCCCGCCAGGCGGAGCTGGCCGACCGGCTGGGCGCCCGCTTCGTGGTCGCGGAGCCGGCCGGGCACCTGGTCATGCTGGACCGCCCGCACCAGGTGGCACGGGCGGTCCTGCACGCGGCGGAGCCGGGGGCGTAGCCGGGGCCTGGCCCCGCGGTGGAACCGTGAGGCCTAGCCCTTCGCGTAGACCTTCTCCGCCCAGCCCGCTATCTGCTGGTCGGAGAGGTGCTTCGCCAGATCGGCCTCGCTGATCATGCCGACCAGCCGCTTGTCCTTGATGACGGGGAGCCGGCGGATCTGGTGGCTCTGCATCTCCTCCAGCACCTCGGAGATGTCCGCGCCCGCGTCGATCCAGCGCGGGGTGCCCTGGGCCATCTCGCCCGCGGTCGTCTTGGCCGGGTCGTGGCCCTTGGCCACACAGCCGACCACGATGTCGCGGTCGGTCAGGATGCCGCAGAGGCGTTCCTTGTCGTCGCTGATGGGCAGCGCGCCCACATTGAGGCGGCTCATCAGCTGAGCCGCCCGGTCCAGGGTCTCGGTGGCGGGGATCCACTGGGCCCCGGGGTGCATGATCTCTCCGGCGGTGGTCATCGCGTAAACCTCCTGAGCGCGCCGTAGCGGCAGGGCGCGGATGCGCCCACCTCGGCGTTCCCATCGTCATTCGCCCGTTCGGACCACGCGACTCCACAGGGGCGAGACGGGGCCGTACGGGTGACCGCGCAGGCGGCCGCGCGGCCGCGGCGGGCCTTGCGAGCGCCCGCGCGCGGCCGTACCAGCGCCCGCGCGGGCACCCGTACGAGCACCCGCGCGGCCACCCGTACGGCCGCGCCCCGTCGTCACTCCGCGGGCTCGGCCCCGCGCTGCCCGAGCATGTCGGCCATCAAGGCGAGCTCCGACTGCTGCGCCGCCACCATGCCCTGGGCCAGTGCCCGCTCGGCCGGGGTCTCGCACCGGGTGGCGCATCCCCGGGCCATCGCGACGCCGCCCTTGTGGTGCTCGGTCATCAGCCGGAGGTAGAGCACCTCGGCGTCCCGGCCCTCGGCGGAGCCCAGCCGGGCCAGCTCCTCCTTGGTGGCCATGCCGGGCATCAGGGCGCCGGGCTTGGTGACGACGCCGCCCATCTCGTGACCGCCCGCGGCGTGGCCGTCCGTGCCGTCGCCGTCCGTGCCGTGACCGTCCGTGCCGTGACCGCCCGCGGCGTGGCCCTCGGACCCCATCCAGGACATCGGCGGCTCGTCGGCCACCACCTTCGGCAGCCCCCACAGGTCCAGCCAGCCCAGCATCATGCCGCGCTGGTTGGCCTGGGTGTTGGCGATGTCGTAGGCGAGGCCGCGCACGGCCTCGTCCTTCGTGCGGTCGCGCACGATGAAGGACATCTCCACCGCCTGCTGGTGGTGCACGGCCATGTCCCGGGCGAAGCCCGCGTCGGCGGAGTGGAGCCCCGGGGCACGGGGAGACGTAGCGGAATCGGCCCCGCCGGCGGTGGCGACCGTGGCCCCCACCGCGAAGAGCAGCGCCAGGCCGACGGCCGTGCCCGCGGCCCAGTACGTCCGGGACGGGCGGGTCACTTGTCGGCCAGCCCGTTCGTGCAGGCCGCGCCCGGCTCGGGGGTCTGCGGGCCCTGCACGTACTTGGTGAAGAACTGCGCCACCCGGGGGTCGTCGGCCTTCTCCACGGTCAGCTGCTTGCCCCACGCGCTGAGCATGATCGTGCCGGTCTGCTCCTTGGCGGGGCTCATCAGCGTGTACGGGGTCTTGGCAACCGTCCCGGCGAGCGTCTCGACGTCGGCCTTGTCGGCCTTCTCGTTGTACGTCACCCACACGGCGCCGTGCTCCAGCGAGTGGACCGCGTTGACCTCGGGCAGCGGGTTCTTGTAGACGTCGCCGTTGCAGTTCATCCAGCGGGGGCTGTGGTCGCCGCCGACGGGCGGGTTCATCTCGTACTTCACCGGGGTGTCGACGTGCTTGCGGCCCAGCTTCGCCGCGTCCCAGGTCTGCTCGCCGTTGACCGGCGCCTTCGCGGCCGCCTCCTTGGCGTCCTTCTTGTCCTGCTGGTCGATCATCACCCACGCGCCGAAGCCGATCAGCCCGGCGACGATGGCCGCGGAGGCGGTGATCGCGATGGCCTTGTTGCGGCGGTCGCGCATCTGGTCGGCGCGGCGCATCTCGGCTATGCGCGACTGGCGGGAGCTGTTGTCTGACTTCCTGCTGGCCATGTGCCCTGAATCCTTCTGCTGAGGGGGGTGGAGGAGATACGCGCGTGATGTACGCGCGTGTGCCGGAGCCGGATCGGTCAGGTCCGCAGCACCTGGAGGGCGTACAGGTCGGGGCCGCGCGCGAGCGCCCGGGGCGGCCGGGCCGGGCCCGCGTAGGCGGGGGGCCCTCCGGGCCAGGGCGCGCCGGAGGCCGCCTGCAGGGCGGCGGGCGGCGGCACGGGCAGGACCCCGGGGGTCACGCGCGAGAGCGGGGAGCAGCCGGGCAGGTCGTGCGGCGACACGCAGACGACGTGCCGCGCACCCGGGGCGTGGGCGGCCGGATGGCCGGCCCCGTGCTCCGTACCGGGCCGCGCGCACAGGAACACCGTGCCGGCCAGCACCCCGAAGGCCATCAGGAGGACGGCACGCCGGGGCAGCGGACGTCCTCGACGTCCACGCTCCGCGTGCTTCCCGCCCCCCATGGGCGCCGATGGTAATGCTCATGACGGGCCCAAGGTCAGTGCGGGGGTGCGGTCGGCTTTCCGGGGTGCGTAATCTGGCGGAAACCACCGCTGGCGATACTGGGCCGGCCCGACTGTGCCCCCGGTCCCCGTGACAGTGGTGCACAGGCCGCCTGAACTGCGAGGATGAAGGTATGGACAAGCAGCAGGAATTCGTCCTCCGGACGCTCGAGGAGCGGGACATCCGCTTCGTGCGCCTGTGGTTCACCGATGTACTGGGCTTCTTGAAGTCCGTAGCGGTCGCGCCGGCGGAGCTGGAACAGGCCTTTGACGAGGGCATCGGGTTCGACGGCTCGGCGATCGAGGGGTTCGCGCGGGTCTACGAGTCCGACATGATCGCCAAGCCGGACCCGAGCACCTTCCAGATACTGCCGTGGCGCGCGGAGGCTCCCGGGACCGCCCGGATGTTCTGCGACATCCTCATGCCCGACGGCTCCCCCTCGTACGCGGACCCCCGGTACGTCCTCAAGCGCATCCTGAACAAGACCTCGGACCTGGGCTTCACCTTCTACACCCACCCCGAGATCGAGTTCTTCCTGCTGAAGGACAAGCCGCTGGACGGCACCCGGCCCACCCCGGCCGACAACTCGGGCTACTTCGACCACACCCCGCAGAACGTCGGCATGGACTTCCGCCGCCAGGCCATCACGATGCTCGAATCCATGGGCATCTCGGTCGAGTTCAGCCACCACGAGGGCGCCCCGGGCCAGCAGGAGATCGACCTGCGCTACGCGGACGCGCTCTCCACGGCCGACAACATCATGACCTTCCGCCTGGTCATGAAGCAGGTAGCCCTCGAACAGGGCGTCCAGGCCACCTTCATGCCGAAGCCCTTCTCGGAGTACCCCGGTTCGGGCATGCACACCCACCTCTCCCTCTTCGAGGGCGACCGCAACGCCTTCTACGAGTCGGGTGCCGAGTACCAGCTCTCGAAGGTGGGCCGCTCCTTCATCGCGGGCCTCCTCAAGCACGCCGCGGAAACGGCCGCGGTCACCAACCAGTGGGTCAACTCCTACAAGCGCATCTGGGGCGGCTCCTCGCGCACCGCCGGCTCCGGCGGCGAGGCCCCCTCGTACATCTGCTGGGGCCACAACAACCGCTCGGCCCTGATCCGCGTCCCGATGTACAAGCCGGGCAAGACCGGCTCCTCCCGCGTCGAGGTCCGCTCGATCGACTCCGGCGCCAACCCGTACCTGACCTACGCCGTCCTCCTGGCCGCCGGCCTGAAGGGCATCGAGGAGGGCTACGAACTCCCGGCGGGCGCCGACGACGACGTCTGGGCCCTCTCCGACGCCGAACGCCGCGCGATGGGCATCGAGCCCCTCCCGCAGAACCTCGGCGAGGCCATCTCCCTGATGGAGCGCAGCGAACTGGTCGCCGAAACCCTCGGCGAGCACGTCTTCGACTTCTTCCTGCGCAACAAGAAGCAGGAGTGGGAGGAGTACCGCTCGGAGGTCACGGCCTTCGAACTCCGCAAGATGATGCCGGTGCTGTAGCACGAGCACCGGGCACGCTCCATCCCTCCGGGCCGACGGTCGACGACCGCCGGCCCGGAGCCGTCTCGCGAGAAACAGAGCATGGTCGTCCACACCGCCGACCACCGCCGCGCAGGAGATGTACAGGAATTCGGGGGCGGACCTGGACCTGACCACGGTCTTGCGCCTGGGACGCGACGAGTTGGGTCCGGGGCGGTACGAGACGCTGATCTGCCCGGGAACGATCGAAAGCATCCCGCTGCTGACGTTCACCGCCCCATGGACGCTCCAGGACATCGAGCCGCTCATGCCCTCCGCCGCGTACCTGCGCTACCTGGCCGGCGGCCTGCTGGAATCGGGACCCTGGGAGGAGCCGGACATCGCCGACTACCTGTCCTCCCGCCCCGGCGCGGCCGGAAACCGGACCCCGGCACACGTGCTGGAGCTCCTCACGGGCAACACCGGCCGCTAGCACCGGCGTACGGGTAGGGCCCCGCTCCCGGGTGACCGGTCGCGGGGCCTTTTGCGCGGGTGTCTCGCCGGCTACGGCCGGGGGATCGCCTTGTGCCAGACCAGGCGGGTGGGGTTGGGGAGGGTCGTGGTGACGTGGAGTTCGGCGTCCAGGCCCAGGACCGCCGTGGTCGTGGCGCCGCCCTGCTCCTGGGTGCCCGCCGGGGCGCCCGCGTAGAGCATCTGGGACTCCGTCCACGCGGGCGGGCCGCCGAGGCCCGTCGTGCTGATGGTGCCCGAGTCGGCGCGGCCCGACAGGAGGCGGCCCGCGACGCCTACCGCGCCGTAGCCGGCCCGGCCGCCGGCCTCGGCGATGCTGGAGACGGCCGGCTTGGCGGCTCCGGCGCCGGCCGTGACCAGGGCGGTGCGCACGACGCCCGAGTCGGGGCGCCGGAAGTACAGGCGCACGCCCGCGGCCTCCGGGGTCGCGGTGAGGGGCACGGTGGTGGCGGGCAGGCCGGTCGGGAAGGGCCCGGCCAGCGGGGCGCCCGGAGCGGGCTGGATCCAGGCGAGCACGGACCCGGTGGTGGCGACGTAGAGGTGGCGCCGCCCGGCGGCGTCCGTGGCGGTCACCGGGTCGCTCTGCAGGTCGGTGCCGCCCAGCTGCTGCCAGTCGGAGAAGGCGCCCGAGGGCTGCTGGAAGCGGGCGAGCAGGGTGCGGCGGGAGTCGCGGACGTACACGGTCAGCCGGCCGTCCTGGTCGGCGGCCGCCGAGGGGGCGCTGATCGCGGAGGTGCCGGCCTCGTCGGTGGATTCCGGGGTGCCGAGCGAGACCCACGCCCCGAACGGGCCGCCGGGCACGGCCTGGACGGCGTAGACGATCTCGCGCCGGTAGTCCTGCGGCCGCTCGCCGAAGACGGTCCGGGTGGCGAGGACGGCCACGCGCCCGTCGGGGAAGCGGGCGGTGGTCGCGCCCGGGTCGATGCCCGTGCCCGGCAGCAGGTCCGGCCCCTGCCAGGCGGCCGCGGCACCGGTGCCGGGGCCGCGGGTCCAGACGGCCATCTGGCCGTCGAGCGCGGCGAAGGCGTACAGCCGGCCGGGCGTGCCCTGCGCCAGCCAGGAGGAGTTGTCGGCGCGTGCGTAGCGCAGCGACTGGGCCCAGTTGTGGCCGGTCGGGTTGCCCGCCACTTTGCGGTCGCCGCAGCCGTAGGGGGAACCGCAGTGGTTCTGCTTGTCGTGCCACGCGTACGTCTTGAGGAAGCCGATCTTCGTCTCGGCCGTCTGCGGGTCCAGCGTGTGAGGCAGCGTGCCGTTGTGGTACCCGAGGTAGCTCTGGACGGAGAAGTGGGGCCGCTGCCCGACCGGGACGCGCGCGGCGTACGAGGCCGCGGCGGCCTGCGCGAACCGCGCCCCGTACATGTGGTCCTGGTGGTCGGTGTAGCGCCCGCTGTCGGCGTAGCGCCCCGGCGTCGGGTCCTGCATCCGTATCGTCGTCGGCTTGTACCGCTCCAGGATCCCGGCTATCGCCGCTATCGCCTGGTCCTTGGTGTACGTGTACGCATGCTTGACCGGGGTGCCGGTCGCGAACTGGGGGACGAGCGCCGGTATCCGGCCGTTCCACAGGCCGCGCAGGCTCTCCGGCGTGTCCGCGATGGGGGCGCGGGCCTCGCGCATCTGCAGCCAGACCAGGTTGATGTGCGGTTTCGCCACGAGGACGTCCAGCTCGGCCTGTCCGCCGCCGGCGGTGGGTATGACCGTACGCTGCCACGCGCTGGTGCGGTCGCCGGTGGCCATCTGCGCGTAGGCGGAGCGTATGCCGTTCTGCCGGGCCTCCGAGTAGTGGCCGCGGTCGGCGGGCTGCGTCGGGTCCTTGGCGCCATCGCCGTCGGCCTCGTTGCGGCCGTCGGCCTCGCCGGAGGTGAGGTACACGGTGGTGAGCGGGGTGCCGGCCAGCAGGGAGCGGCTGAGGTCGGGGTTCATGAAGAACAGGTCGTCGTCGGGGTGTGCGGCGATCTGGACGACCGATCCGGCGGTGGTGCTCGCCGGGCGGGCGGTCGCCGGGTCCGTTCCCGCCGAGGCTTCGGCGGCCGTCTGCTGCCCGGAGGCTACGGCGAGCGCGCCGGTGACCCCGAGGGTGAGCATCGGGAGCACGGTCGCCAGAAGGAAGCGTCGGCGGGAAACGGGCATGGGATTACGCCTTGGGTGTCGTTCGGCAGGAAGAACCACTGAGCAGCCGGTCGGTCGGTGTCGGTCAGTCAGTGAGAGGCCATTCCGGGCAAGTTGGTTCACCGGGTTCGCCGATGACTTCACATTTCCGGAAGTGGCCGATTGGGATTGTGCCTCGTGTGATCCGTGTGTGCGGATGTGATCGGTATGTGGACGGTATGCGGAGCTTGTCCCTCCGGACCGGGCCGCCGTGGCCGGGCGGATCGACGGGGCCGTGCGGGCCGCCGGCCGGCAGTGCGGGGTCGGGCATGGGGCTCCTCCTGGCCGGTCGCCGGGAGGCGGGCCCCAGTGCGCCCCAAATCTGCCAATAATCTGACAATCCATCCCACCGTGTCGGTGAGTCGAACGCCTGCTCCGGCTAGGCTCTCCCCGGGCGGACGCGCGGACCCGGACCACGCCGGCAGTGGGATCCCGCGAAACCGCCCGGCCAGGGCAAAGGCAGGCGACGTACGCGGGAGGCGGCGGGATGACAGTCCCGGGACGCAGGAGCAGTACCTTCAGCCGGCTGCTGCGCAGCGGCTTCACCGACCCCTCCGCCGCCGCCCGGCTGCTCGACACCGAGGCGCTGGCCGCCGTACGCACCGATCCGGTGCTCCTCGACGCCCTCGGGGCCACCGCCGACCCCGACCTCGCCCTCCTCGGGCTGGTCCGGCTCGCCGAGGCGCAGTCCGCCGACGAACTGCCCGTACTGCTCGACACCCTCGTCAGCGCCAAACCCCTGCGCGACCGCCTCCTCGGCGTGCTCGGCGCCTCCGAGGCCCTCGGCGACCACCTCGCCCGCCACCATCAGGACTGGCGGGCGCTGGTCACCTACGAGGCCGCCGACCTGCACCCGGGGCTCCCGGAGTTCGAGCTCGGCCTGGCCGCCGCGCACGATCCCATCGCCCTGCGCGTCGCCTACCGCCGCTGCCTGCTCTCCATCGCCGCCCGCGACGTCTGCGGCACCACCGACGTCGCCCAGGCCGCCGCCGAGCTCGCCGACCTCGCCACTGCCACCCTCCGCGCGGCCCTGCGCATCGCGAGCGCCGCCGCCCCCGCGGACGCGGCCGCCTGCCGGCTCGCCGTCATCGCGATGGGCAAGTGCGGCGGCCACGAGCTGAACTACGTCTCCGACGTCGACGTCATCTTCGTCGGGGACGCCGCCGCCGGAGCCGACGAGGGCAAGGCGATCCAGGCCGCCACCCGGCTCGCCTCCCACCTCATGCGGATCTGCTCCGAGACCACCATCGAGGGCACCATCTGGCCCGTCGACGCCAACCTCCGCCCGGAGGGCAGAAACGGTCCGCTCGTCCGCACCCTCGCCTCCCACCTCGCCTACTACCAGCGCTGGGCCAAGACCTGGGAGTTCCAGGCCCTCCTCAAGGCCCGCGCCGTCGCCGGCGACGAGACGCTCGGCGTCGAGTACGTCCAGGCCATAACTCCCCTCGTCTGGCAGGCCGCCGAGCGCGACAACTTCGTCGCCGACGTCCAGAAGATGCGCCGCCGCGTCGTCGACAACATCCCCGCCGCCCAGGTCGACCGGGAACTCAAACTCGGCCCCGGCGGCCTGCGCGACGTCGAATTCGCCGTCCAGCTCCTCCAGCTCGTGCACGGCCGCTCCGACGCCACCCTGCGCTCCTCCAGCACCCTCGACGCGCTCCACGCCCTCGCCGCCGGCGGCTACGTCGGGCGCGCCGACGCCGCCCAGCTGAACGACGCCTACCGCTTCCTGCGCGCCATGGAACACCGCATCCAGCTCTACCGGCTGCGCCGCACCCACCTCGTCCCCGAGGACGAGAACGACCTGCGGCGCCTGGGCCGCTCCATGGGCCTGCGCACCGAACCGGTCGCCGAGCTCAACAAGGCATGGCGCCGGCACGCCTCCGTCGTCCGCCGCCTCCACGAGAAGCTCTTCTACCGGCCGCTCCTGGACGCCGTCGCCCAACTCGCCCCCGGCGAGACCCGGCTCTCCCCGCGCGCCGCCGGCCAGCGCCTCGAAGCCCTCGGGTACGCCGACCCGGCCTCGGCCTTGCGCCACCTCGAGGCCCTCGCCTCCGGCGTCACCCGCAAGGCCGCCATCCAGCGCACCCTGCTGCCCGTGCTCCTCGGCTGGTTCGCCGACTCCGCCGACCCGGACGCCGGCCTGCTCAACTTCCGCAAGGTCTCCGACGCCCTTGGCAAGACCCCCTGGTACCTGCGCCTCCTGCGCGACGAGGGCGCCGCCGCCGAGAACCTCGCCCGCGTCCTGTCCGCCGGCCGCCTCGCCCCCGACCTGCTCATGCGCGCCCCCGAAGCCGTCGCCCTGCTCGGCGACGCCGGAGGCCTGGCACCCCGTACCCACGAGGCCCTGGAGCAGGAGGTACTCGCCGCCGTAGGCCGCGCCGAGAACCCGGAAGCCGCCGTCGCCGTGGCCCGCGGAGTGCGCCGCCGCGAGCTCTTCCGCACCACCGCCGCCGACATCATCGGCTCCTACGGTACGGAGGAGAACCCGGCCGAGGAGGACCACGGAGCCCTGGTCGACCGGGTCGGCGACGCCGTCTCCGACCTCACCGCCGCCACGATCGCCGGAGCCCTGCGCGCCGCCGTCCACGCGCACTGGGGCGACACCCTCCCCACCCGGTTCGCGGTCATCGGAGTCGGCCGCTTCGGCGGCCACGAGCTCGGCTACGGATCCGACGCCGACGTCCTGTTCGTCCACGAACCCCGCGAGGGCGTCGGCGAACAGGAGGCCGCGAAGGCTGCCCAGAACGTCATCGCCGAGATGCGCAGACTGCTCCAGCTGCCCACCGCCGACCCGCCGCTGCTCATCGACGCCGACCTGCGCCCCGAAGGCCGCTCCGGCCCGCTGGTCCGCACCCTCCCCTCCTACGCCGCCTACTACCGCCGCTGGTCCCTGACCTGGGAGTCCCAGGCCCTGCTGCGCGCCGAACCGATCGCGGGCGACGCCGAGCTCGGGGCCCGCTTCATCGAGCTCATCGACCCGCTGCGCTACCCGATGGAAGGCCTCGGCGAGGACGCCGTCCGCGAGATCCGCCGGCTCAAGGCCCGGATGGAATCCGAACGCCTGCCCCGCGGCGCCGACCCGACCCTGCACACCAAACTGGGCCGCGGCGGCCTCAGCGACGTCGAGTGGACCGTCCAGCTGATCCAGATGCGGCACGCCTGGGCCGAGCCGGGCCTGCGCACGACCCGGACCCGCCGGGCCCTGGCCGCCGCCCACTCGGCCGGGCTGATCCCGACCGAGGAGGCGCAGATCCTGGACGAGGCCTGGGTGCTGGCCACCCGGGTCCGCAACGCCGTGATGCTGGTCCGCGGACGGGCCGGCGACACCTTCCCCTCCGACGCCCGCGAACTGGCGGCGGTGGGCCGCTACCTCGGCTATCCGGAGGGCCGGGTCGGCGACATGCTGGACGACTACCGGCGCATCACCCGCCGTGCGCGGGCGGTCGTGGACGAGCTCTTCTACGGCGCGTAGACCGCCGGGAGGGAACACTGAGACCATGACCGACAACGCCTTCGTCATCGTCTCCGGCCTCCCTGCCAGCGGGAAGAGCACCCTGGCCCGCGGGCTCGCCACGCGATTGAGCCTGCCGGTCATCGACAAGGACGTGATCCTCGAGTCTCTCTACGACTCCCTCGGCGTCGGCGACAAAACGTGGTGCCACAAGCTGAGCCGGGCCAGTGACGACATCCTGTTCGCCCTCGCCGCCGATGCCGGGCGAGCCGTGCTCGTCAACTGGTGGCACCGCGACACCGCCCCCGGCCGACTGCACCAGCTCGACGCCCACCTGATCGAGGTGTTCTGCGACTGCGACACCACGCTCGTCGCCGAACGGTTCCACACACGCAAGCGCCACCCAGGACACCTCGACCAGAACTCCACCCGCGAACAGATCGACGACCGCGTCGCCACCTGGGCATCCCACCCAGGCCCGCTCGGACTGGGCGGGCCCGTCCTGACCGTCGACACCAGCCGGCCCGTCGACATCGCTGCCCTCGGCAAGGAGATCGGCACACTCCTCCCCGGCGAACGTTCCCGGTCGGAGACTCCCTAGCCGCGTACGACCCCGCCGCCGACCCCTGTACGGCGGCGGGGTCCTACGCGCCCCTCCCGGCCGGATCGCCAGGACCGGGGGTCAAGGGAGGAGCTTGTCGTAGCCCTTGTCCTGGTCGGAGTCGTAGACCTGCTTGCCCTGGGCGTCGTAGCCCTTGATCCGCGGGGCCTTGGTGACGGCCTCGTCCAGGACGCCGGTGGCGGCGAACCAGCCGTGGTCGAGGGCTGCTTCCACGGTGGCGCCGCCGTAGCTGACGGTGACCCGGGCGACGCCGGCGTCGACGGTGCCGATGCTGCCCCAGCGGTAGGGCAGCTTCCAGGGACCCTCGGAGCTCAGCCGCTGCAGGTAGAGCTTGCCTCCGTTGATGTCGGGGGCGACGGATCCGCTCTCGGGGTCCGAGTTCCCGCCGCTGGAGGCGTTGATGCCGCTCGCCCCGCCGTCCTTGATGTTGCAGATGAGCCGGGCCTGCGTCGGACCGTCCTTGACGGCGACGATGAACCGGCCGTCCCCCGGGGTGTTGTCGTTGCCGGTACTGCGGTGCGCGAGCAGGATCCGGTAGTCGGAGGCCACGCCCAGGTCCGGCCGCTGGATCCCCGACGGGGTGACGTGCTGCCGGTCGTAGTCGAGGCACTGCTCGAGCCCGGCGGCCGCGACCTGGAGGGTGATCCCGTCGGCGAGCTGCCCGGGAGTCGCGGGTGCGGTCGGCCCCGCGGGCGGCGGGGGGGACGGCGGGGCCGCGCTCGGTGTCGGGCCTCCCGCTACGGACACGACCGCGGGCCCGCCGCCGGCGTTGCCGGTGAAGGCGAGGGCCGTGACCGGTACGACGGCCAGCGCGACCAGGGCTGCCCCCGCCACCGCCAGCCTGCGCCGCCGCTCCGCGCGGCCCTGCCGGACGATCGCCGGATACGGCACGGCCGCGGGCTGTACGGCTTCCGCGCCCTGGGCCATCCATTCCCGCAGGCCGAACTCGAATTCGTCGCCCTGCCCGTCGCCCTGCCCGCCGCCCTGCCCGTCGCCCTGTGTGTTGTCCCGCCCGTTCACAGGACCGCCCCCTCGTTCCTCGTCGCGATCCGGCCCAGTCCGGGCCAGGCGCGCAGTTTCACCAGTGCCTTGGAGGCCTGGCTCTTGACGGTGCCCTGGGAGCACCCCAGGACGTCGGCGGTCTCGGCCTCGGAGAGGTCCTCCCAGTAACGCATCACCACCACCGCGCGCTGCCGGGCGGGCAGTTGGGCAAGCGCTTCCATCAGCACACTGCGTTCGTCGGCCCACGCCACGGCGTTGTCGCCCGCGGACGTGTCCGGCACGCTGGCCGTCAGGCGCTCGGCGACCCGGCGCTTGCGGAACCGGTCGCTGTTGCACGTGACCAGCATCCGGCGGACGTACGCCTCGGGACTGTCCATGCGCGACACGCGCCGCCACGACCGGTACGCCTTCGCGAGCGCGGTCTGGGTCACGTCCTCCGCGTCATGCGGATCGCCGGTCAACAGGTACGCGGTGCGCACCAGATGAGACCAGCGCGCGGCCACGAACGAGTGGAACTGAGCTTCTTCCTCGGCCTGCATCGGCACCCCCTTCGCCCCCTTGACCACCACCCGCCCGCATTCGGTTGCCCGGCGGCGGAAGGAATCTCGCGCGGCCCCGGCGGAACGCGGGACGGCACCCGGTCACGAGCAGTCGAACCAGTGCCCGACGGGGCGGTCCGGGCAGGTGCGGCACTCGAAGACGTAGACACTGCCGGCGTCGCCGAGGCACAGGTCCGCAGGGTTGTGGGCGGGCCCGTCCCAGCCGTCGTCGGCCCGGTCCTCCACCGGCAGCCAGGTCCGCCCGGACTCCCCGTCGAACTCCCAACTCGCAACGGTCAGCAGGTGGTCCATCGGGCCACCGCAGGCTTCGCAGTCGGGCCAGCAGGGTTCCTGGGTCCAGCCCGGGTACCCGCCCAGCTTGATCCCGGGGGCATCGGCCAGGTGGTACCAGTAATCCAGGCCGGTGGTGGCCCGCAACTCGGTGAAGCGGGCCGCCAACGAAGCCCGGACGCGGATGCAGACGGACGGCCTCACGGCGGTGGGGAGCCAGCTCGGGGAAGAGGCTCTCGACATCCACCGGGCGGGCAGGTGTGTGACGGGTCATGTGCCGGACTGTAGGACAGTGGTGCGACAACGGCCGAGGTCTCAGGAGGCCTTGGCCGCAGTGCAGGAGCGGCAGCGCCCCGGGGCGGGGGCACGAAAGGCCCGGTCGCAATCGTCGCAGGTCTGGAGCGGGTGGATGTCCATGTCCGGGCCCGGCGGGGGACCGGGCGGGCGCTCCGGCAGGCGGGGCGGCCGCAACTCCCTGAGCCGGTACGCCAGCAGTGCCGCGGGCGACCGGATCGGCGCGTCCGGAAGACAGCCCGCCA
The DNA here is from genome assembly GCF_018614195.1 of Streptomyces sp. ISL-43. GTDB lineage: Bacteria > Actinomycetota > Actinomycetes > Streptomycetales > Streptomycetaceae > Streptomyces. The sequence continues at coordinate 26,922 of NZ_JAGGOT010000039.1, read as the reverse complement.
GGGTGCCGCTGATGGCGGCGCGGCTCAGGCCGAGCTCCAGCCAGCAGGTGAGGCCGGGCGCGAGCCGCGCCACCTCGCGCTCCGAGAGCATCAGCCGCGGATCGCGCAGCCGCAGCCCGGCGAGCAGCTCGGCGGCCTCCCGGTGCTCTTCGGGGAGCGGCCCGACGGGCGCGGGCTCGTCCTGGCGACGAGCGGGACGTTGTACGACACCGTTCGGGTGACGACCTGCCCCGACGGAAGCCGCTCCCTGGTCCGGGACAGGTAGCCGTGCGCTTCCAGTTCGCGCAGGGCCCCGGCGATGCGGGTCTCGCCCTCGGAGAAGCGCTCCGACAGGGCCTTGATGGACACCTTGGCGCCTGTGGGCAGGGACTGGATGTGCGTGGACAGGCCGATCGCGGTCAGGCTCAGCTCGCCGTGCTGGGCGAGGTGGTTGCCGATCTTGACGTAGCGCTCGCGCTGGGGGTTGCTCGGGGCCGAGCCTGCACCCTGAAATGGCATATGCGCCAGCCAGGTTGGCCGCATTCACCCGACCGAGTGAGCGGGCCTGGTTTGGTTTGGTTGGGTCATTTCCCGGGGTTGTTTATCTCCGGTTACGTCGTGCCGGACCGCTACGTCGTCCACCGGGACGTGGAAACCCAGATCCGGTGATCCGGGAACCGGTGAGCCTCCTCCCGCCAGACCATTTCCGATTCATGTCACTCAGCGTGGTCGGTCGTGCGTAACCTGAACAGGTAGGGGCGGTCCCGCTGTCCCGCCTGTCCCTCGGGGGTGGAAGTGCACGCAGAAGGCGCGGACGAGTCGAGCGAGTCGAGTTGGGAACTCGATCCGGAGGATGAATCGGGGGCGGTTATCGCCACCGTGGGCCGCCAGTTGAAAATGTGGCGGGAGGCGTCCGGGCTCGACCGCGCGCAGTTCGGTACGCGCATGGGATACGGGCCGGACTTGATCTACAAGATCGAGCGCGGTGCCCGAATTCCGCGCCCGGAGTACTTGGACAAGGCGGACGACATCCTCGGCGCGAGCGGCAAGATCGCCGCGATGAAGACCGACGTGGAAAAGGCCCGCCATCCCAAGAAGGTCCGGGACCTGGCCAGGCTGGAGGCCGACGCGGTCGAGATCGGTGCTTACGCCAACATCGTCGTGCACGGTCTGTTGCAGACGGAGGAGTACGCCCGCGCCCTGTACGAGCTCCGGCGGCCGGCGTATCGGGAGGAGCAGGTGGAGCGGCTCGTCTCGGCCCGGTTGGCCCGCCAGGAACTTGTCCGCCAACACCCGGCTCCGCTGCTGACCGTGGTGCAGGAGGAGTCGGTGCTCCGACGGCCGATCGGGGGCGCATCAGTGCTGCGCCGACAGCTCGAATTCCTGCTGGGGGTGGGGAAGTTACGGCATGTCGAGATCCAGGTGATGCCCACCGCCGTGGAGGAACATGCCGGCCTTGCTGGTTCGTTGCAGGTCATACGCCTCAAAGACGGTACGACGATCGGGCACAACGAGGTTCAGCTGGTCAGCCGCTTGATCACCGAGCCGAAAGAGGTCCAGGTCCTGGACATGCGCTATGGGATGATCCGAGCGCAGGCTCTCACGCCGCGGGAGTCGCGGACTTTCATCGAGAAGGTACTAGGGGAGACATGACAGCCTCCAACCCGACCTGGGTCAAGAGCAGCTACAGCGCCAGCGACAGCAACGACTGCGTCGAAGTCGCCTGGGTGAAGAGCAGCTACAGCACCAACGACGGTCCGGAGTGCGTCGAGGTCGCGGTCCTCCCCGAGGCGGTCCTCGTCCGGGACTCCAAGAACACGGACGGCCCCCGGCTCGCCGTCGGCCCGGCGGCCTGGACCGGGTTCGTCGGGTACGCGACCAGGCGTCGGTGACGTCATGCGCCGATGCGTACCAGCGCGAGGGTGATGTTGTCGGGGCCTCCGGCTTCGATGGCGGCCTTCCACAGCTCGAACGCCGCCTTGCCGTCGTCGTGCACCCGCAGCACATCGTGGATGGCTTCGTCGGGCACCGGGTCGGTCAGCCCGTCGCTGCACACCAGGTAGCGATCGCCCGTGGTCAGCGCGAGGTCCGCCACGTGGGGAGTGATCGTGCTGTGCCCGCGGCTTCCGCCGAGCGTCTGCGTGACGGCCGACGTGGTGCGGTGCCCCGGCGCCGGCGGCGGGCTGTCGTCCACGCTGACCTGGCGCAGCCCGTCCCCGGTCACGTGGAACACCTTGCTGTCACCGACGTTGAACGACAGCAGCGACTCCGGCAGTACGAGGGCGCCGGCGACCGTGGTCCCCATGGCGGTCAGGTCCGGACGGCCGGCGGCGGCTGAGTGCACCGCGCGGTTGCAGAGGTTCAGGGCGTCCTCGACGGCTTGGGCGCCGTCCAGTGAAGGGCCGAGCAAGGCGAGCTCGCGGACGACCAGCTCGCTGGCGACCTCGCCGGCCGGCTGCCCGCCGAGCCCGTCGGCGACCGCGACGACGAGCGGTCTGCCGAGGGGGAACAGAAGCGTCTGGGGGCTCAGGGTCGTGGTCCCGCACAGGGTCCACGGTCCGATGACCAGGCTGTCCTCGTTGTGATCGCGGACCAGCCCGACGTGACTCAGGGCGGTCACGGCTATGTACGCCACCACGACGTCCCGCCTTTCCGCAACGGCAGACGCGTCCCTCACCCCCATTGTCACGCCGCTCGGCATGCGGCGCGTGACCTGCCGGAGCACGCTGGTCCTGGGGCCCGAAGGAAAGGACTGCGGCGGATGTTCGCGAGGCTGAGCACCTACCAGGGATCACCGGTTCCGGCGGAGGGAGACCTGACCGCGAATTCGGAGGCGATCGTCCAGCAGGTTCGGGACGTTCCCGGCTTCCTGGGCGTGTACTACCTCGTCGACCGCGCCTCGGGTCAGGCCAAATCGCTGACCTTGTGGGAGGACGAGGGGACCATGCGGGCGAGCGAGGAGCGCGCCGCCCGGATCCGCGAGGAAACCGCGCAGCGGGAAGGCCAGCGGATCGTCTCGGTCGAACGCTTCGAGGTCGGATTCAGCCACCTGGAGCCGTAGGGAGCTGAACGGAGCCATAGGCGCCGGAACAGGTCCCGGCAGCGAAGCAGGCCCAGGCCCGTGACCTGGGCCTTCTCTCGGCGCGCCCGGCACGGTCAGGTCACCCTTCGCCACCCGGTTCCGCCCCGCCCCGCAGGTCCCTCGCGTACGCCAGGAAGGCCGCCAGGCCGACCTCGAAGGCGGCCTCCGCGCGCCCCGGCCCCTGCGCGGCCAGTGCCCCCGCCAGGAGCGGGGTCTGCGGGGTCGGCTCCCACATGGCGTCCGGTGCCGCGAGGTCCAGGGCCGAGCCCAGGACCAGGTTCTCCAGGCCCGTCAGCAGCGGCATCACCTGCTCCGCGCGGAATCCGGCCCCCAGCAGCAGCGCCACCGCCTGCTCGTACTGCGCGAGCACCGCGGGCGCCCGTACCGGTGTGGTCATCAGCAGCGGGATGGCCCGTGGGTAGGCGGCGAAGGCGGCCCGGTAGGAGCGCGCCCAGGCCTCCAGGGCCCCGTCCCAGGGCTCGGCGGCCAGGGTTCCGCCGTCGATTCCGGCGCACACCCGCTCCCGTACCAGCTCGATCACCCCGGCCCGGCCGTCCACGTGGTGATACAGCGACCCGGTCTGCACCCCGAGCGCCCGGGCGACCTGCGGGACGCTGAACTCGCCCTGTTCCGCCAGCAGTTGCAGGGCGGCAGCGCCGATCCGCTCCCGGTCGAGCAAGGGGGTGCGCGGCCGCGCCATCGTATTTCTCCCGCCGTCAGGTCTTCCCGTACGCCAAAACCGGAGGCTACATTGCCGCAAACCGAAAGCCTTTAGGTTTCCGCCTCCCCGCCGACGCCGCTTGCCGTACGCAGAAGGGTGCCTCCCATGTCCGAAACGCCAGAGCCACCAAGACCCGGTACCGGAACCGACCTGCGCCGCGGAGCGCTCGGTACCGCCGACATCTCCTTCTTCGTCGTCTCAGCCGCCGCACCGCTCACCGTCATGGCCGGCGTCGCCCCCGTCGCGATCCTCCTCGGCGGCATCGGCGCCCCCGCCGGCTACCTCCTCGCCGGCCTCACCCTCGCGATCTTCGCCGTCGGCTTCACCACCATGAGCCGCCACGTCCGCAGCGGCGGCGCCTTCTACGCCTACATCGCCCGAGGCCTCGGCAAGCGCGTCGGCATCGGCGCCGCCCTGCTCGCCCTCGTCGGCTACAACGGCATGGAGATCGGCGTCTACGGCCTTCTCGGCACCACCACCGCCGACACCGCCCACGCCCTGGCCGGCACCGACGTCCCCTGGCTGCCCGTCTCCCTCGCCGGCCTCGCCCTCATCTGGTACGGCGGCTTCCGCTCCATCGACTTCGGCGCCAAGCTGCTCGGCGTCCTGCTCGTCGCCGAGACCGGGATACTCATCCTGCTCGCGGGCGGCGTCCTCCTCGAGGGCGGCGCCCACGGGCTCTCCCTCGGCTCCTTCGCCCCCGGCGCGGTGTTCGTCCCCGGCACCGCCGCCGTCCTGGCCTTCGCCTTCGCCGCGTTCACCGGCTTCGAGTCCACCGTCATCTACCGCCGCGAAGCCCGCGACCCCGACCGGACCATCCCGCGCGCCACCTACATCGCCGTCGCCTTCCTCGGACTCTTCTACGCCTTCGTCGTCTGGACCGTCATCCAGGCCTTCGGCGCCGAGGAAGTCATCACCGCCGCCACCGAGGACCCCGGCGGCCTCTTCTTCGCGGCCATCACCACCTACGTCGGCCCCTGGGCGGCCGACCTGATGCACGTCTTCATCGTCACCAGCGTCATCGCCTCCCTCCTCGCCTTCCACAACGCCATCAACCGGTACGTGCTCGCCCTCGCCGAAGAAGGCGTACTGCCCGCAGCCCTCGGCCGGATCCACCCGCGCCACGGCTCTCCGTACCTCGCCGGCCTCGCCCAGACCGCCCTCGGCGCCGTCATCGTCCTCGGCTTCGCCCTCGCCGGAGCCGACCCGTACCAGCAGCTCCTGCTCTGGGTGAACACCCCCGGCATGGTCGGCCTCATGGCCCTGATGCTGCTCGCCGCCATCGCCGTACCGGTCTACTTCCGCCGGATCGCCCACGACGAGGGCCCGTGGCGGACACTGGTCGCGCCCGTCACCGCCGCCGTCCTGCTGGCCGTCGCGATCTGCCTGGTCGTCTCCAAGGTGGACCTGTTCACCATGGCCTCCACCACCGTCAACACCGTCCTCGTCGCCCTCGTCCCCGCCGTCTTCGCGGCCGGCCTCGTCCTCGCCCAGCGGCTGAAGACCCACCGCCCCGAGGTGTACGCACGCTTCGCCGAAGAGCCCGCCGCCGCAACCGGACCCGTCACCCCCGAAGGAGAAGAACAGCCGTGCCCGCTGCCGACACCGTCCTCACCGGAGCCCGCGTCCGCACCCTAGACCCCGACCGCCCCGAGGCCCGCGCGGTAGCCGTCCTCGGCGGCGAGATCGTCGCCGTCGGCGACGAGGCGGACGTACGCGACTGGCGCGGCCCCGGCACCGAAACCGTCGACCTGGCCGGCGCCACCCTCACCCCCGGCCTCACCGACGCCCACAGCCACCCCGTCTGGGGCATCGAGATGGCCGCCGGTACGGACCTCTCCGCCGTCACCGACCTCGACCAGCTCCGCACCGCCCTGCGCGAGGCCGGCCGCGGCCCCGGCGGCTGGGTCCTCGGCCACGGCCTCGACCACAACGCCTTCGGCGGCCGCCCCGTCGACAAGGCGCTGATCGAGGACGCCCTCGCCGGCGCCCCCGCCCTCCTGCGCCTCTACGACGGCCACTCCGCCCTCGCCTCCGGCGAGGCCCTGACCGCCGCCGGGATCACCGGCCCGCGCACCTTCGCCCAGCGCTCCGAGATCGTCTGCGACGACGCCGGGCGGCCCACCGGCCACCTCATCGAACACGCCGCGATGGACCTGGTGGGCTCCCTCGCGCCGAAGCCCACGTACGCGGAGCGTCGCGGCAGCCTCACCCGGCTGCTCGCCGACATGGCGGCCACCGGCCTGACCGGCGCCCACGTCATGGACCTCGGCGACGACGTACCGGCGCTGCTCGCGAGCGTCGAGTACGAGGGCGACCTGCCGCTGCGGCTGCGGCTGTCCCCCTGGTGCATGCCGGGCGCGACCGACGGCGACCTGGACGATCTGATCGGGATCCAGCGGCTCGCCGGCCGGCACTGGCAGGTCGACGGCGTGAAGTTCTTCATGGACGGCACCGTCGAGGGCGGCACCGCCTGGCTGGAGCACGCCGACTGCCACGGCCGGGGCACCGACGCCTTCTGGCCCGACCCGCACGCCTACGCCCGGGCGGTACGGGTCCTCGACGCGGCCGGGGTCCGCACCGCGACCCACGCCATCGGCGACGCGGCGGTCCGCCACGTCCTGGACACCGTGGCCTCACTGGGCGAGCAGGCCCGGACGCGGCACCGGATCGAGCACATCGAGACGGTCCCCGACGACCAGCTGAAGCGGTTCGCGGAGCTCGGGGTGATCGCCTCGATGCAGCCGCCGCACACCGCGTACACCCGGGCCGACCACGGCGACGAGTGGTCCAAGCGGCTGGGGGCGGAGCGGGCCGGACGCGCCTGGCGCTGCCGGGACCTGCGCGAAGCCGGTGCGGTGCTCGCCATCGGCTCGGACTGGCCGATCGCCCACTACGACGCCCGTCGGGTGCTGGCCGTGGCCCGCAGCCCGCTCGGAGCGGCCTCGGCCGGTACGCCGGCCTGGCGCGGGGCGGCCCTGACCGGGCTGATGGCCCTGGAGGGCATGACCTCGCACGCCGCGCTCGCGGCGGGGGAGGAGCGGGTGGCGGGCCGGATCGCGACCGGGTTCCGGGCGGATCTGACGGCCCTCGGGCTGGATCCGGTGGACACCCCGGCGGACGAGCTGGCGCAGGCCCCGGTCCGGCTGACGATGTCGGGCGGCCGCATCACGCACCGAACGGGGTGAGGCTCAGAGCCGGAGGCGGCTGAGCTCCGAAGGCGGCTCCGAAAAAAGGCTCCGAAAGCGGGTCAGCGCCGGAAGCGGTTCAGTGCCGGAATGCCCAGGACGGCCGCCGCCACCGGGTGGCGGCCCGTTTCCTCGGGCCGGCGCGGCAGCCGGTGCGGGAGGGACCCGTACCAGGTGCGGGAGACGGCGTAGCCGAAGGCCAGGCAGAGCATGCCGCCGACGGCGTCGAGCCAGAAGTGGTTGGCGGTGGCCACGATCACGATCAGCGTCGCGGTCGGGTAGAGCAGGCCCAGGATCCGGGCCCAGGGGGCGGAGGCGACCGCGAAGATCGTCAGCCCGCACCAGAGCGACCACCCTATGTGCATGGAGGGCATGGCCGCGTACTGGTTCGACATGTGCTTGAGGTTGCCCGAGGCCATGGAGCCCCAGGTGTGGTGCACCAGCACGGTGTCGACGAAGTTCTGCCCGTTCATCAGCCGGGGCGGCGCGAGCGGGTAGAAGTAGTAGCCGACCAGGGCCACGCCCGTGGTGGCGAAGAGGACGAGCCGCGTGGCCGCGTAGCGCCCCGGATGGAAACGGTAGATCCACACCAGGACGCCGATGGTCATGACGAAGTGGAGCGTGGCGTAGTAGTAGTTCATGCCCACGATCAGCCACGTCACCGAATTGACGGCGTGGTTGACGGACTCCTCCACGGCGATGCCGAGGGTCCGCTCCGTCCGCCAGATCCAGTCGGCGTTCGCGAGGGCGGCCGCCTTCTGCTCGGGCACGGCGTTGCGGATCAGCGAGTAGGTCCAGTAGCTGACCGCGATCAGCAGGACCTCGAACCAGATCCGGGGCCGGCGGGGCGCCCGTAGCCGGGAGAGCAGGGCACGCTCGGACGGCGCCGGGCGGTCCTGGCTCTCGGTCACGGTGGGTGACGAGACGTCCGTCCGGGTTTCCAGTGTCTTCACGCTCGCTTCACCCATAGGGAGAGAGTCTGCCAGATCCGTTCTCGCCTTCGATCATCCCTTGGGACGGTCTTGGCCGCAGCCCCTCCGCCTCCTGGACGACTCGATCCCTTGCGCCCCTAAGGGTTTCGGGACCAAGGGGACGAGAGGGGCACCAGGGGCCTCAGGGGCGCGCGGGACCCCTGCCCTGCTGCGGCCCGGACGCGGTCGAACCGCGGACCACCAGCTCGGGCAGGAAGACGAACTCGCTGTGCGGCGCCGGGGTGCCGCCGATCTCCTCCAGCAAGGTCCGCACCGCGGCCTGGCCCATGGCCTGCACGGGCTGGCGGATCGTGGTCAGCGGCGGGTCCGTGAACGCTATGAGCGGGGAGTCGTCGAAGCCCACGACCGAGACGTCCTGCGGGACCTTGAGCCCCTGCTGCCGCGCGGCCCGGATCGCACCGAGCGCCATCATGTCGCTCGCGCACACCACCGCCGTGCAGCCCCGCGCGATGAGCGCGGCCGCGGCGGCCTGGCCGCCCTCCAGCGTGTAGAGGGAGTGCTGGATGAGCTCCTCGATCTCGTCCTCGCCGAGTCCGAGCCGCTCCTTCATGCCGAGCCGGAAGCCCTCGATCTTGCGGAGGACCGGCACGAACCGCTTGGGTCCGACGGCCAGCCCGATCCGGGTGTGCCCGAGCGCGGTCAGGTGGGTCACCGCGAGCTGCATGGCGGCCCGGTCGTCGGGGGAGACGAAGGGGGCCCGCACCTTGTCGGAGAAGCCGTTGATGAGGACGTACGGGACGCCCTGTCCGCGGAGTTGGTCGTAGCGGCCCATGTCGGCCGTGGTGTCCGCGTGGAGCCCGGAGACGAAGATGATGCCGGAGACCCCGCGGTCGACGAGCATCTCGGTCAGCTCGTCCTCGGTGGACCCGCCGGGCGTCTGCGTGGCCAGCACCGGCGTGTACCCCTGCCGGGTCAGGGCCTGGCCGATGACCTGGGCGAGCGCCGGGAAGATGGGGTTGTCCAGCTCGGGGGTTATCAGGCCGACGAGCCCCGCGCTGCGCTGGCGCAGTCGTACGGGGCGTTCGTAGCCGAGAACGTCGAGGGCGGCCAGCACGGATTCACGGGTGCCTGCGGCCACACCGGGCTTGCCGTTGAGCACGCGGCTGACTGTGGCTTCGCTGACCCCCGCTTGGGCTGCGATGTCGGCTAGCCGTGCGGTCACGGGATTGGACTGTACCGGTCGCACGCTACAAAGCCCACCAGGTGCACGAATCCGGGGGAAGCCGGACGGTACGGCCGTCCGTCTCCACCGGAGAGCTGGAGAGAACGGGGCGTCCGGGGGAGGGGAGTTCGAGCACGGCGGGCCGGGTGTTGAGGGTGCAGGCGAAGCCGGGCCGGGTGAAGAGGAGGACGTCCTTGGGCGCGGACAGCCAGGTCGGCGGCCCGGCGTCGGGGGCGCCGAGGCCGGGCAGCGCGCGGCGCAGTTCCAGGGCGGCGCGGTACAGCTCCAGGGTGGAGTGCGGGTCGCCGGTCTGGGCGGCCACGCTCAGGCCGCCCCAGTCGGCGGGCTGGGGCAGCCAGCTGCCGCCGTCGCCGAAGTCGTACGGGGCTTCGCCGCCGGACCACGGGATCGGTACCCGGCAGCCGTCGCGCAGCCCGTCCTGGCCCTCGCCCCGGGCGAAGGCCGGGTCCTGGCGGACCGAGTCCGGAAGGTCGAGCACCTCCGGCAGACCCAGCTCCTCGCCCTGGTAGACGTACGCCGACCCGGGCAGCGCCAGCATCAGCAGAGCGGCAGCCCTCGCCCGGGCCAGACCCCGCTCCCCACCCCCGTACCGCGTCACATGACGCACCACATCGTGGTTCGACAACACCCACGTCGTCGGAGCACCGACCGAGGAGGTGGCGGCCAGGGACTCGTCGATGACCTTCCGCATCGCTGCCGGGTCCCACGGGCAGTTCAGGAAGCGGAAGTTGAAGGCCTGGTGCAGCTCGTCGGGGCGGACGTAGAGCGCCAGCCGCTCCGAGGTGGGCGCCCAGGCCTCGGCGACCCCGATGCGCGGGCCCTCGTAGGAGTCGAGCAGCCGCCGCCAGGAGCGGAGGATCTCGTGGACCCCGTCCTGGTCGAAGAAGGGGAGCGGCTCGGTGCCGATCAGCGTGGCCTGCGCGCCGTGGCCGATGTCCGGCAGCCCCGGGGCCTTGACCATGCCGTGGGCCACGTCGACGCGGAAGCCGTCGATGCCGAGGTCGAGCCAGAACCGCAGGACGGAGGCGAACTCCTCCGCGACCTCCGGGTGCTCCCAGTTCAGGTCGGGCTGCTCGGGGGCGAAGAGGTGCAGGTACCACTCTCCGTCGGGGGTCCGGCTCCAGGCCGGCCCGCCGAAGACCGACTTCCAGTCGTTGGGGGGCTCGGCGCCGCCGGGGCCGCGCCCGGGGCGGAAGTGGTAGAGGTCCCGGGCTCCGGGGACGCCGGCCAGGGCCTCGCGGAACCAGGGGTGCTGCTCGGAGGTGTGGTTCGGCACCACGTCCACGATGACGCGCAGGCCGAGCGCGTGGGCGGAGTCGACGAGGGCGTCGGCGTCGGAGAGGTCCCCGAAGAGCGGGTCGACGGCCCGGTAATCGGCGACGTCGTAGCCGCCGTCCGCCTGCGGGGAGACGTAGAAGGGGGTCAGCCACACCGCGTCGACCCCCAGCCGGGCCAGGTGGGGGAGGCGCTCACGGACCCCGCGCAGGTCCCCGAAGCCGTCGCCGTCGCTGTCGGCGAAGGAGCGCACGTACACCTGATAGATGACGGCATCGCGCCACCAGCCGCCGCTTGCGGTGGCATTGCTGGAAGCGCTTGCAAGCCGGGAGGCGGTCAACTCGTGGGTCATATCGGGTCAACGCGAGTGCATGCCCCCTGGTTGCGGGCCCGGACAGTCGAAGAAGGTTCGAACTAACAGCAAGCTGCGGCAACCGTACGGACACACGGATGTAACGATCAGCTTCTCTTGCAGAAATTTGCCGCAAGCTCTTTCGGACGGCTTGCAGGCTTGTTACGTTCTCGGCAACTCAGGACCGCGAGGCGCGGCCGGGATCTTCGAAGGAGTTCATATGCGGCGTGGCATAGCGGCCACCGCGCTGGTCGCGACTCTGGCGCTCGCGGCGACGGCTTGCGGCGGTGACGGCAAGAACGACAGCGGCGACACCAAGGCCGGCGGAGAGCTTTCCGGCACGGTCACCTGGTGGGACACCTCGAACGACGCCGAGAAGGCGTCGTTCCAGAAGATCGCCGAGGCGTTCACCGCCAAGCACCCCAAGGTGACCGTCAAGTACGTCAACGTTCCGTACGGTGACGCCCAGAACAAGGTCAAGAACGCCTTCAGCAGCGGCTCCGAGGCCCCCGACGTGATCCGCGCCGACGTGGGCTGGGTCGCCGACTTCGCCTCCCTCGGCTACCTCGCCGAGGTCCCGGCCGACACGGCCAAGAAGGTCGACGCCGAGTTCCTGCCCCAGGCCGCGGCCAGCGGCAAGTACGAGGGCAAGACCTACGGCGTCCCGCAGGTCATCGACACGATGGGCCTCTTCTACAACAAGAAGATGCTCGCCGACGCCGGCGTCCAGCCCCCCAAGACGCTGGAAGAGCTGAAGACCGCCGCCGCCGCCATCAAGGCCAAGACCGGCAAGGCCGGCCTCTACCTGCGCGGCGACGACTCCTACTGGTTCCTCCCGCTCATCTACGGAGAGGGCGGCGACCTCGTCGACGCGAAGACCAAGACGGTCACCGTCGACAACGCCGCGGGCGTCAAGGCCTTCAAGGCCGCCCGCGACCTGGTCACCTCCGGCGCGGCGATCACCAACGCCACCGACGGCTGGACCAACATGCAGACCGCCTTCAAGTCGGGCGAGGCCGCCATGATGATCAACGGCCCCTGGGCCGTGGCCGACAGCTACGCGGGCGACCAGTTCAAGGACAAGGCCAACCTCGGCATCGCCGCGGTCCCGGCCGGCTCCGTCAAGGCGGGTGCCCCGCAGGGCGGCCACGACCTCGCCGTCTACGCGGGCTCCAAGAACATCACCGCCGCGCAGGCCTTCGTCGACTACATGACCTCGCAGGAGGTGCAGGTCCAGTCCGCCAAGGAGCTGAGCCTGCTCCCGACCCGGACCGCCGCCTACGAGCAGCCCGAGGTCAAGGCCAGCGAGATGGTCCAGTTCTTCAAGCCGGCCGTCGACAAGGCCGTCGAGCGCGCCTGGATCCCGGAGAACGGCTCCCTCTTCGAGCCGCTCAAGGTCGAATACACCAAGGCGATCACCGGGGCGACGAGCCCGGAGGACGCGGCCAAGGCGGCCGGCGTCGAATTCCGCAAGATCCTCAAGGGCTGGAAGTAACGAACCATGGCTGCTCACACCAGCCAGTCGGTGGCGAAGGCCGCGGGCAGCGAGGTCGGTCCTGACGCCGACCCCGCCGCCCGCGGCCGGAGCCGCAGGACTGACCGCGGGAACCGCCCCGGACTCGGCAACCGCCCCGGACTGAGGCGCGCGCTGGCCACCCACTGGTACGCCTGGGCCATGGTCACCCCGGTGGTGCTCGTCCTCGGCGTGATCATCGGCTGGCCGCTCGTCCGCGGCATCTACCTGTCGCTGACCGACGCCACCGAGCGCAACGTCGCCCGGACGATCGGCGCCAACCACATCGAGGCGACGTACCAGTTCGTCGGACTCGACAACTACGCCACCGTCCTCGCCGACCCGGTGTTCCTGCAGCGGCTGGTGTGGACGGTGCTGTGGACCGTCGCCTGCGTGTCGATCACCTTCACGCTCGGCCTCGCCCTCGCCACCATGCTCAACCGGGACTTCAAGGGCCGCGCCGCCTACCGGATGGCGCTCATCCTGCCCTGGGCCGTGCCCGGATTCGTCTCCGTCTTCGCCTGGCGGTTCCTCTTCAACCGCGACAACGGCATCCTCAACAAGCTCCTCGAAGGCGGCGGCATCACCGCCGTCCCGTGGCTCGACGACCCGACCTGGGCCAAGCTCTCGGTCATCGCCGTCAACGTCTGGCTCGGCGTCCCCTTCATGATGGTCGCCCTGCTCGGCGGGATGCAGTCCATCCCCGGCGAGCTCTACGAGGCCGCCGAGATGGACGGGGCCGGCCCCTGGCAGCGCTTCCGCCACATCACCCTGCCCGGACTGCGCGCGGTCAGCATGACGGTGATCCTGCTCTCCACCATCTGGACCTTCAACATGTTCCCGGTGATCTTCCTGCTCACCCGGGGCGGACCGGGCGACTCCACCGAGATCCTGGTGACCCAGGCCTTCCGCGAGGCGTTCGTGACGAGCCCGCGCGACTTCGCCGGCTCGGCGACCTGGGGCGTACTGATCCTCCTGCTGCTCATGATCTTCGCGCTGGTCTACCGGCGCTCGCTGCGCAAGCAGGGAGAGGTGTGGTGACCGTGACGACCTCGCCCAAGACCGCCGTCCGCCCCCGCGGCCGGCGCTCCCCGCTCGCCTCCGCGGGCCTGCACGCCACGCTGATCGGCGCGTCCGTGATCGCCGTCTTCCCGGTGCTGTGGGTCCTGCTGACCTCGATCAAACCCGCGAAGCACGCCATCACCACGGACTTCGTGAAGGAACCGACCCTCGACAACTACCGCTACCTGGTGGAGTCGACGTCCTTCCTCACCTGGTTCGGCAACTCCGTCCTGGTCGCCGGCATCACCACCGTCCTCGGGGTGTTCATCGCCGCCACCACCGGATACGCCGTCAGCCGCTTCAAGTTCCCCGGAATGAAGCCGCTGATGTGGACCCTGCTCATCACGCAGATGTTCCCGATGGCCATCCTCATCGTCCCGCTCTACAACCTCATGGGACAGCTGGGGCTGCTGAACCAGTCGCTCGGCCTGATCATCACCTACCTCACCATCGCCGTGCCGTTCTGCGCCTGGATGATGAAGGGCTTCTTCGACACCATCCCGGTGGAGATCGACGAATCCGGCCGCGTCGACGGGCTCAACCCCTTCGGCACCTTCTGGCGCCTCATCCTCCCGCTGGCCAAGCCCGGCCTCGCCGTCACCGGCTTCTACGCCTTCATCACCGCCTGGGGCGAAGTCGCCTACGCCTCCGCCTTCATGGTCGGGGACGAGCACCTCACCCTGGCCGGAGGCCTGCAGACCTTCGTCACCCAGTACACCTCCAACTGGGGTGCGATGAGCGCGGCCTCCGTCCTCATCGCCATCCCCGCGGCGTTCTTCTTCCTCTTCGCCCAGCGTCACCTCGTCGCCGGGATGACGGCAGGCGCGACCAAGGGCTGACCACCCCGCGCCCCGCCCCTCGTACCGCCCGGCCCGACCTCTCCAAGGACGACATGACCCAGCACCTCGCCGACGCACTCCCCACCTCCACCGGCACCCTGCCCGGCTGGTGGAGAGAAGCGGTGATCTACCAGGTCTATCCGCGCAGCTTCGCCGACTCCAACGGGGACGGCATGGGGGACCTCGAAGGCATCCGGAGCCGGCTGCCCTACCTGAAGGAACTCGGCGTCGACGCCGTGTGGCTCAGCCCCTTCTACGCCTCCCCGCAGGCCGACGCGGGCTACGACGTCGCCGACTACCGGGCCATCGACCCGATGTTCGGCACGCTGCACGACGCCGACGCCGTGATCCGCGAAGCCCACGCGCTGGACCTGCGGATCATCGTGGACCTGGTCCCCAACCACTGCTCCGACCAGCACGAATGGTTCAAGCAGGCGCTGCGCGAGGGCCCCGGCTCCCCGCTGCGCGAACGCTTCCACTTCCGGGCCGGATCCGGCGAGGACGGCACCGAGCCGCCCAACGACTGGGAGTCGATCTTCGGCGGGCCGGCCTGGACCCGAGTCGCCGACGGAGAGTGGTACCTCCACCTCTTCGCCCCCGAACAGCCCGACTTCAACTGGGAACACCCCGCGGTCCAGGACGAGTTCCGCTCGATCCTGCGCTTCTGGCTCGACCTCGGCGTCGACGGCTTCCGCATCGACGTCGCCCACGGCCTCGTCAAGGCTCCCGGCCTGCCCGACCTCGGCCGGGGCGGGCAGCTCAAACTGCTCGGCAACCAGGTCCTGCCCTTCTTCGACCAGGACGGGGTCCACGAGATCTACCGCTCCTGGCGGACCGTGCTCGACGAGTACGCGGGCGACCGCATCGGCGTCGCCGAGGCGTGGACGCCGAGCGCGGACCGCACGGCCATGTACCTGCGCCCCGACGAGCTCCACCAGGCGTTCAACTTCCACTACCTGAACACCGGGTGGGACGCGCAGGCGCTGCGCGCCACCATCGACGACTCGCTGGACGCGATGCGCCCGGTCGGTGCTCCGACGACGTGGGTGTTGTCGAACCACGATGTGGTGCGTCATGTGACGCGGTACGGGGGTGGGGCGCGGGGTCTGGCCCGGGCGAGGGCTGCCGCTCTGCTGATGCTGGCGCTGCCCGGGTCGGCGTACGTCTACCAGGGCGAGGAGCTGGGTCTGCCGGAGGTGCTCGACCTTCCGGACTCGGTCCGCCAGGACCCGGCCTTCGCCCGGGGCGAGGGCCAGGACGGGCTGCGCGACGGCTGCCGGGTACCGATCCCGTGGTCCGGCGGCGAAGCCCCGTACGGCTTCGGCGACGGCGGCAGCTGGCTGCCCCAGCCCGCCGACTGGGGCGGCCTGAGCGTGGCCGCCCAGACCGGCGACCCCGCCTCGACGCTGGAGCTGTACCGCGCCGCCCTGCGGATCCGCCGCGAGCACCCCGAACTGGGCGCCGGCGACGCCGTCGAGTGGCTGGAGGCCCCCGCGGGCGTCCTCGCCTTCCGCCGGGGCGACTTCACCTGCACGGTGAACACGACGGACGAGCCGGTACGCATACCCGCGCCGGGCACCGCCCTGCTGTCGAGCGGGGACCTTGCCGACCCGGACGTACTGGCACCCGACACGGCGGTGTGGTGGCGGGGGTGACTTCGCCGCTCCGGCTGACGGACATCGCCGCGCAGGCCGAGGTCAGCGAGGCGACCGTCAGCCGCGTCGTCAACGGCAAATCGGGCGTCGCGGCCGGCACCCGGCACAAGGTGCTGGCCGCCATGGACCTGCTGGGCTACGAACGCCCGGTAAGGCTGCGCCGGCGCAGCAACGGCCTGGTCGGCCTGCTGATACCGGAGCTCACCAACCCCATCTTCCCGGCGTTCGCCCAGGTCATCGAGCAGGCGCTGGCGGGGCACGGCTACACGCCGGTGCTCTGCACGCAGACCCCGGGCGGGGCCACCGAGGACGAGCTGGTGGAACAGCTGGAGGAGCGCGGGGTCACGGGCATCGTCTTCCTGTCGGGCCTGCACGCGGACTCCTCCGCCGACCCGTCCCGCTACCAGCGGCTCGCGGCCCGGGGCGTCCCGTTCGTCATGATCAACGGCTTCAACGAACAGGTCCAGGCCCCGTTCATCTCCCCGGACGACCGCGCGGCGGCGGACATGGCCGTCCGCCACCTGGAGGACCTGGGCCACCGCAGGATCGGCCTCGCCATCGGGCCGACGCGCTACGTCCCGTCGGCCCGCAAGGAGGCGGGCTTCAAGGCCGCGCTTCCCTCGGCCGCGGCCGACGGGCTGATCCAGCGCACCCTGTTCACGGTGGAGGGCGGCCACGCGGCGGGCGGAGCCCTGCTGGACCGCGGCTGCACGGGCATCGTGTGCGGCAGCGACCCCATGGCCCTGGGCGTCATCCGCGCGGCGCGCGAGCGGGGGCTGCGCGTCCCGGAGGACGTCTCGGTGGTCGGCTTCGACGACTCCCCGCTGATCGCCTTCACGGACCCGCCGCTGACCACGATCCGCCAGCCGGTGCGCGCGATGGCGACGGCGGCGGTCGGAGCCCTCCTCGAAGCGGTGGCCGGGACCCCGGTCCAGCGCACGGAGTACGTCTTCCAGCCGGAGCTGGTGGTCAGGGGGTCGACGGGACAGGGGCCGGGGCACTGAGCGGGCGGCCGATCCGGCTGCCCGCAAGTGATCTTGATACTTAAGTACTACGCGCGAATCCCACTCCACAGCGGGACGCGGCCTAAAAGCTCCCCGCGGGAGCATGAGCCTGTCACCGAGGCCCACCCAGCGGGGAGCAGCACGATGTCCAGTCAGAAGACCACCATGCTCGGCACCCTCGTTCCGGCCCTCCGGACGTGGGGTGCGCGGGCCGCGCGCACGGCCTTGGCGCTCCCGGTGGGACTCGCGAGCGTCGCCCTCACCGGAGTCGGCCAGGGCCGGCGGGCCGACCGGCTGCAGACCTGGGCCAGCGGCGCCCCCGGCTGGACCGCCCCGCGCGTCACGGCCCGAATACTCCTCGGCCTCCCGCTGGACCTCGCCGCCCTCGTCCTCGGCGCGTACTCGGTGTTCAACACGGTGCGCAACCTCGGATACCCGATCTGGTACGGCGCCACCGACTACCACCAGGCCTGGGGCGGCCCCACCCTGGCCGGCGTCTGGCTGGTCCACGCACTCGGCTGGCTGGCCTGCCTGTACGTCATCGGCTGGATCCTCAAGGCAATGGCCCGCGCCCAGCACGCGATAGCCAGCCGCGTCACGCGCACGCCGGCGCTTTGAGCGGGGGCTGCGGGGTGGGGGCTGCGGGGTGGATGGCCTGTGCTGCGGGTGCCCCGCCAACCCGACGCCCCACCCCTCCACCCTCACCCCCGCCCAGCCGTCAACGCCCGGCTCGCCGTCCCGCCGCCCCCGGCCACCCCCACGAAACAATTCTGCAATCTCTTGCGCAAACTCTTGCAGCACCCCCGCCTGGCACCTACGGTCGCTCCAATCCCCAACTCGGCCGCGACCGGTCTCCCACCACCGCTCGGTCCGTGCCTCTCCGCCAGGAGGAACGCCGCATGTTCACCCCCGCTCGCGCCGCCAGAGCCGCCGCCGCGCTGCTTTCCGTATCCGCCGTGACCGCCCTGTCCGCCCTCGCCGTCATCGGAGGCCCCGCGCCGCAGGCCGTGGCCGCCGCGCCCGGGGAGAAGGACGTCACCGCCGTGCTCTTCGAGTGGCGGTTCGACTCCGTGGCCAAGGCCTGCGGCGACAGCCTCGGGCCCGCCGGGTACGGCTACGTCCAGGTCTCGCCCCCGCAGGAGCACATCCAAGGGTCCCAGTGGTGGACCTCGTACCAGCCCGTCAGCTACCGGATAGCCGGGCGGCTCGGTGACCGGGCGGCCTTCAAGGCGATGGTCGACGCCTGTCACGCCGCCGGAGTGAAGGTCGTCGCCGACTCCGTCATCAACCACATGGCCGCCTCCGACGGCACCGGGACCGGGGGGACTTCGTACACGAAGTACAACTACCCGGGGCTGTACTCCGGGACCGACATGGACGACTGCCGGGCGACGATCTCCACCTACACCGACCGCGCCAACGTCCAGAACTGCGAGCTGGTCCAGCTCGCCGACCTCGACACCGGCGAGGACTACGTGCGCGGCCGGATCGCCGGCTATCTCAACGACCTGCTGTCCCTCGGCGTCGACGGCTTCCGGATCGACGCCGCGAAGCACATGCCCGCCGCCGACCTCGCCAACATCAAGTCCCGGCTGGCGAACCCGAACGCCTACTGGAAGCAGGAGGCGATCTACGGCGCGGGCGAGGCCGTCTCGCCGTCCGAGTACCTGGGCAGCGGCGACGTGCAGGAGTTCCGCTACGCCCGCGACCTCAAGCGGGTCTTCCAGAGCGAGAACCTCGCCTACCTGAAGAACTTCGGGGAGGCCTGGGGCCACATGCCCTCCGGCCAGGCCGGCGTCTTCGTCGACAACCACGACACCGAGCGCGGCGGCGACACCCTCAGCTACAAGGACGGGTCCGCCTACACCCTCGCCAGCGTGTTCATGCTGGCCTGGCCCTACGGGTCCCCGGACGTGCACTCCGGCTACGAGTGGACCGACCGTGACGCCGGCCCGCCCAACGGCGGGACCGTGAACGCCTGCTACTCCGAGGGCTGGAAGTGCCAGCACGCCTGGCGCGAGATCTCCTCGATGGTCGGCTTCCGCAACGCGGCGCGCGGGCAGGCCGTCACCAACTGGTGGGACAACGGGGGCGACCAGATCGCCTTCGGGCGCGGTGCCAAGGCGTACGTGGCGATCAACCACGAGGGCTCGGCGCTCACCCGGACGTTCCAGACCTCCCTCGCGGCCGGCGACTACTGCGACGTGCAGAGCGGCCGCGCGGTCACCGTGGACTCCGGCGGGCGGTTCACCGCCACCCTCGGCGCGGGTACGGCCGTCGCCCTGCACGTCGGTGCCCGGACCTGTGCCGGTACGGGTACACCCGTGCCCGACCCGGTCCCGGCCGCCGGAGCCTCCTTCGCCGTCAACGCCACCACCGTCCTCGGCCAGAACGTCTACGTCACCGGTGACCGCGCCGAGCTCGGCAGCTGGAACACCGGCAGCGCCCTCAAGCTCGACCCGGCCGCCTACCCCGTCTGGAAGCTGGACGTCTCGCTCCCGCCCGGCACGGTCTTCGCGTACAAGTACGTCCGCAAGGACGCCGCCGGGAACGTCACCTGGGAGAGCGGGGCCAACCGCTCCGCGACCGTCCCCGCGAGCGGCAAGGTCACGCTGAACGACACCTGGCGCAACTGACCCTCCCGTCCCGCCCGTCCCGCACCCGAGGAGAACCCTCTTGATACGCCCCGCCGCGGGAGTGCTCGCCGCCGCCCTGGCCGTGACGCTCCTGCCCGCCCTCCCCGCCGCCGCGGCGGCCGCCAAGGCGCCGCCGGCCCCGCCCTCGGACGCCAAGCTGGCGGCCGAGCCCGCGCGGCACGATCTGACCCGGGAGCAGTTCTACTTCGTGCTCCCGGACCGGTTCGCGAACGGCGATCCGCGCAACGACCGGGGCGGCCTGACCGGTACCCGGCTGGAGACCGGTCTGGACCCGACGGACAAGGGCTTCTACCAGGGCGGCGACCTCAAGGGGCTGACCGACCGGCTCGACTACATCAAGGGGCTCGGCACCACGGCCATCTGGATGGCGCCGATCTTCAAGAACCAGCCGGTGCAGGGGACGGGCAAGGACGCGTCGGCCGGCTACCACGGCTACTGGATCACCGACTTCACCCAGGTCGACCCGCACTTCGGGACCAACGCCGACCTGGAGCGCCTGATCGACAAGGCGCACGGGAAGGGCATGAAGGTCTTCTTCGACGTCATCACCAACCACACCGCCGATGTCGTCGACTACCGGGAGGCGTCCTACGAGTACCTCTCCAAGGGCGCCTTCCCCTACCTGGCCAAGGACGGCGTGCCCTTCGAGGACAACACTGCGTTCCATTCGGGAGCGGCCGCCGACGGCGGGAAGAAGTTCCCGGCCGTGGACAACGACTCCTTCCCGCGGACACCCTTCGTCCCGGACGCGAAGAAGAACCTCAAGTCGCCGTCCTGGCTCAACGACCCGGCGATGTACCACAACCGGGGCGACTCCACCTTCGCCGGCGAATCGTCCGACCAGGGCGACTTCTTCGGCCTCGACGACCTGTGGACCGAGCGTCCCGAGGTCGTGGAGGGGATGGAGAAGATCTACGAGAAGTGGGTCAAGGACTTCGACATCGACGGCTTCCGGATCGACACGGTCAAGCACGTCAACACCGGCTTCTGGTCGCAGTGGGCCACCGCCCTCGACAAGTACGCGGCCCGGCGCGGCCGCGAGGACTTCTTCATGTTCGGCGAGGTCTACTCGGCCGACACGGCCGTCACCTCCCCGTACGTGACGCGGGGCCGCCTCGACGCCACGCTCGACTTCCCGCTGCAGGAGGCGATCCGCTCCTACGCCTCCCAGGGCGCGGGAGCCCAGCGGCTGGCCTCCGTCTTCGGTGACGACTACCGGTACACGACGGACAAGGCGAACGCGTACGAGCAGGTCTCCTTCCTCGGCAACCACGACATGGGCCGCTTCGGGACCTTCCTGAAGCAGGACCGGCCGGGCGCGGGGGAACAGGAGCTGCTGGGCCGCTACCGGCTGGCGAACGAGCTGATGTTCTTCTCACGGGGCAATCCGGTCGTCTACGCCGGTGACGAGCAGGGCTTCACCGGCGCCGGCGGCGACAAGGACGCGCGTCAGCCGCTCTTCGCCTCGCAGATCGCCGACTACCTGGACGACGACCAGCTCGGAACGGTGCGCACACACGCGAGCGATGCTTACGATCCGGAGCACCCGCTCTACAAGCAGATCAGTGCTCTCTCGAAGCTGACGAAGGACCACCCGGCCCTGCGGGACGGCGTCCAGAGTGAACGTTTCTCCGACGGTTCGGCCTACGCCTTCGCCCGCACCGACGCCCGGACGCGCACCGAGTACCTGGTCGCCGCCAACAACGGCACCGAGCCCCGCACCATCGAGCTCGACGCCCCGGCCGGCGCCCAGTACCGCACTCTGTACGGAGGAGGAGCAGCCGCCGGCACCGCGCTCGTGCGCGCCTCCGCCACCGGCAAGCTCACCGTCACCGTCCCCGCGCTCGGCTCGGTGGTCCTCCAGGGTGCCGCCCCGCTCGCCGCCCCCGCCGCCAAGCCCGCCGTCACCCTCAAGGCACCGGCCCCCGGCGCCACCGGCACCGTCGAGCTCACCGCCGACGTCACCGGCGGCGGCCTGAACCGGGTCGTCTTCGCAGCCCAGACCGGCAACGGCAAGTGGCAGGTCCTCGGCTCCGCCGACCACGCCCCGTACAAGGTCACCCAGCACATCGACGGTGCCACCGCCCCCGCGGGCACCGCCCTGCGCTACAAGGCCGTCGTCGTCGACTCCGCCGGCCGCACCGCGAGCGCCCTCGCCGGGTCCACCGCCGGCCAGGCCCCGCCCGCCGAGATCCCCACCGCCACCCAGCGCGACTACGCCGTCGTCCACTACAACCGCCCCGACGGCGACTACACCGACTGGCGCCTCTACGCCTGGGGCGACCTCGCCGACGGAGAGGCGACCCCCTGGCCCGCCGGCCACGACTTCACCGGCCGCGACGCGTACGGCGCCTTCGCCTACGTGAAGTTGAAGCCCGGTGCGAGCAGCGTCGGTTACCTCGTCATCGACAAGAACGGCAACAAGGACGTCGCCGCCGACCGCACCATCGACGTGACGAAGACCGGCGAGGTCTGGCTCGAGCAGGGCAAGGAAGCCCCGCGCCCCGAGCGCCCCGCCTACCCGCCGCAGGACACCGCGAAGGCCGTCCTGCACTACCAGCGCCCCGACGGCGCCTACGACGGCTGGGGCCTGCACGTCTGGACCGGCGCGGCGAACCCGACCGAGTGGTCCAAGCCGCTGCTTCCCACCCGCACCGACTCCTACGGCGCGGTGTACGAGGTCCCGCTCGCGGCCGGGGCGACCAGCCTCAGCTACATCCTCCACAAGGGCGACGAGAAGGACCTGCCCTCCGACCAGTCCCTCGACCTGAAGGCCACCGGCCACGAGGCGTGGATGCTGGGCGGCAAGGACAAGTACCTCCTTCCGCAGCCCGCCGGTTCGGCCGCGGCCCTCGACCTCACCAAGGCCCAGGCCGTCTGGATCGACCGCGACACCCTCGCCTGGAACGCCCCGCCCGCCGCCGCCTCCCTCCAGCTCCTCGCCTCCCGCGACGGCAAGGTCAAGGCGGAGAACGGCACCCTGACCGGCACCGAGGCCGCCGCCTGGCTCCGCCTGGCCAAGACCGAGCTCACCGCCGCGCAGAAGCAGAAGTTCCCGCACCTGGCCTCGTACGCCGCGTTCACCATCGACCCGCGCGACCGCGACCGCGGCCGGATCCAGGAAGCGCTGCGCGGCCAGCTCGTGGCGAGTGCCCGTACGGCCGGCGGCGCCGTCCTGGCCGCCACCGGCGTCCAGCTCGCGGGCGTACTCGACGACCTGTACGCGAACGACGCCCCGCTCGGCCCCGTCTTCAAGGACGGCCGCCCCGCCCTCTCCGTCTGGGCCCCCACGGCCCGGGAGGTCGCCCTCGAACTCGACGGGGACGGCGGCCGCACCGTCGCCATGCACCGCGACGACGCCACCGGCGTCTGGTCGGTGCGCGGCGACCGGAGCTGGACCGGCAAGCGGTACCGCTTCGCCGTCACCGTCTGGGCGCCGGCCGCCGGGCAGGTCGTCCGGAACCTGGTCACCGACCCGTACTCCACGGCCCTGACCACGGACTCCACGTACAGCCTGGCCGTGGACCTGGCCGACCCGAAGCTGGCCCCGCCCGGCTGGCGCGACCTGAAGAAGCCCGCGCCCGTCCCCTTCACCTCCGCGCAGATCCAGGAGCTGCACATCCGCGACTTCTCGGTCGCGGACCGCACCACCACCCACGCCGGCCAGTACCTGGCCTTCGCGGACACCGGCTCTGACGGCATGCGCCACCTGCGCGACCTGGCCGCCGCCGGGACCTCCTACGTCCACCTCCTGCCCGCCTTCGACATCGGCACCATCCCCGAGAAGGCGGCGGACCGCACCGAGCCCGCCTGTGACCTGAAGGTCTACGCCCCGGACTCGCAGGAGCAGCAGGCCTGCGTGGCGGCCGCGGCCGCGAAGGACTCGTACAACTGGGGCTACGACCCGCTGCACTACACGGTCCCCGAGGGCTCCTACGCGAGCGACCCGAACGGCACGGCGCGCACGGTGGAGTTCCGCCGCATGGTGCAGTCCCTGAACGGCGCGGGCCTGCGCACGGTCATGGACGTGGTCTACAACCACACGGTGGCGTCCGGCCAGTCGGACAAGTCGGTCCTGGACCGCATCGTCCCCGGCTACTACCAGCGGCTCCTGGCCGACGGATCCGTCGCGACGTCCACCTGCTGCGCCAACACCGCGCCCGAGAACGCCATGATGGGCCGTCTCGTCGTGGACTCGGTGGTCGCCTGGGCCAAGCAGTACAAGGTCGACGGCTTCCGCTTCGACCTCATGGGCCACCACCCGAAGGCCAACATCCTGGCGGTGCGCGCCGCCCTCGACGCGCTGACCGTCGCCAAGGACGGCGTGGACGGGAAGAAGATCGTCCTCTACGGGGAGGGCTGGAACTTCGGCGAGGTCGCCGACGACGCCCGCTTCGTCCAGGCCACCCAGCGGAACATGGCCGGCACCGGCATCGCCACCTTCTCCGACCGGGCCCGCGACGCGGTGCGCGGCGGCGGCCCCTTCGACGAGGACCCGCGCGTACAGGGCTTCGCGTCCGGCCTGTTCACGGCGCCGAACTCATCCCCGGCGAACGGCACTTCGGAACAGCAGCGGGTCCGGCTGCTGCACGGCCAGGACCTGATCAAGGTCGGGCTGACCGGCAACCTCGCCTCGTACGCCTTTACGGACTCCACCGGCCGCGAGACCAAGGGCTCCGAGGTGGACTACAACGGCTCCCCGGCCGGGTACGCGGCCGCCCCCGGCGACGCGCTGGCCTACGTCGACGCGCACGACAACGAGTCGCTCTTCGACGCCCTGAAGTACAAGATTCCGGAGGGTACTTCGGCCGCCGACCAGGCCCGTTCGCAGGTCCTGGCGATGTCCGTCGCCGCCCTCTCCCAGGGCCCGTCGCTCTCCCAGGCGGGCACGGACCTGCTCCGCTCCAAGTCCCTGGACCGCAACTCGTACGACAGCGGCGACTGGTTCAACGCCATCCACTGGGACTGCCGCGACGGCAACGGCTTCGGGCTCGGCCTGCCGCCGGCCGCCGACAACCGCTCGAAGTGGCTCTACGCCCAGCCGCTGCTGGCCGCGGGAGCCGCCCCGGGCTGCGCGGAGATCACCGGAGCCTCGGCCGCCTACCGCGACCTGCTGAAGATCCGTACGACGGAGCCGGCCTTCGCCCTCACGACGTCCGAGGCGGTCCAGTCGAAGCTGGCCTTCCCGCTGTCGGGAACCGCGGAGACCCCGGGCGTGATCACGATGACCCTGGGCAACCTGGTGGTCGTCTTCAACGCCACCCCCGCCGCCCAGACCCAGCGCGTCCCCGCCCTCGCCGGCACGGGCTACGCCCTGCACCCGGTGCAGGCCGCGGGCTCCGACGCGGCGGCCCGGCAGGCGGCGTACGACACGGCGAAGGGAGAGTTCACGGTCCCGGCCCGCACGGTGGCCGTCTTCAAGCGGGGCTGAGCCGGGGGCGGGGCGGATCCTGCGAGGGGGCGGGTCAGACGAGCGTGAGCTGATCGAGCCGCTTCTCCAGCAGGATCACCCCGTAGACCCTGCCGTCCTTCCCCACCTTGTTGGGGAGCTCCCCGGTCACCCGGTAGCCCGCGCCCTGGTAGTACGCGAGCAGCCGGGGGTTGGTGGAGACGCAGTCCAGCCGCGCCCGTTCGCGGCCGGTCCTGGCGATACGCCGCTCGGCATGTTCGAGCAGCCGCCGGCCGGCCCCGGCGGGCGCGGCCTCGCGTTCGACCATCAGCCGGTGCACGTAGCCGGCGACGGGCGGCTGGATGCCCCAGGCCTCCTCGTCGGACCACCACAGCTCGTAGGCCCCGACCACCCGCCCGTCGGAGTCCCCGCCGAGCCACACCTCGCCGTCGCCCATCCGCGCACGGAAGTGGTCGACATCCTTCTCGCCGGGCTTCCACTGGTCGATCCCATTGGCCCGCATCCACCGGGAGGCCTGGTCGTACAGCGCCACCAGGGTGCCGGCGTCCTTCGCCTCGGCCTGCCGGAACAAGATCCCGTCGTCAATCATCACGCGAGCATTATGACCACCCGGATGATCAACGCGGAGCGGGCACCCCGGCCGGAACGAGCGCCACCAGCCGCCCCACCAGTTCCCCGAACGGCCCGTCGGCCGGCTCGTCCGCGAGGATCCGTACGAGGATGCCCGCCATCTCCGCGTCGTACGCGGCACTGACCGCGGCCAGCGCCGCGAAGTCGTGCACGAGCTGCAACTCCAGCTCGGAGCGCGGGATCTCCCGGCCGTCCAGCCAGAGCAGTGCCGTCGACTCGGCCAGCGACACCCACGACCGCACGACGAGCGCGAGGCGCGCGGGCGGCTTGTCGACGCCCAGGTGCGCGAGGATCTGCTCGTACGCGGCCTGGCGGACCTCGTCGATCATCGCGTTGGCCCGGCTGCTCCCGATGGCCGGCCCGCCCCGCATCAGCGCCGAGAACCCGGGCCCGTGGTCGTCGACGAAGGCGAAGAACCGCCCCATCACCCGCAGCAGCCGCGACCCGAGCGAGCCCTCCTGCGGCTCCACGAACCGCAGCGCCAGCTCATCGGCGGCCCGCCGCAACGCAGCCTCGTACAGGCTCAGTTTGCCCGGAAAATAGTGGTAGACGAGCGGCCGCGATATCCCCGCGGCCGCCGCGATCTCGTCGATGGACACATCGTCGGGCGACCGGTGGCTGAACAGCTCCAGCGCCACCCCGATCAGCTGCTGCCGCCGCTCCTCGACACCCATCCTGCGCCGCACCCCGGTTGTCATGCGGCCCACCCTACTGCGCGCCCCCACCGGCCCCCGCCGGAGGCCGCCGTCCCCGCCGGCGGCCCGCCGCGGCGCGGCTTCGTGCGGAGCCTGGATGTCCGGAAAGCGGTGGTCGGCGGGCGGCTGAGACGCCCCCGCCACCGTTTCCCGCCGACCGGATCGCGTCGGTCTCCCGGGTGTCCCCTGAGCGCCTACTGCCCCTCCCCTCAAGGGCGTTAACCCCTTTGGCCTGCGGCTTTAACGGGCGTTTAGCCCTGGAGGGTGCACTCCGGGTGTCTGCCGCAGGGGTGCGGCTGGATTCGTTTCACGCCGGATCGGGGATCCGGTGTCACTTGGGGAAGTTGACAACATGCCTTCAGACAGAGGCCGACTTTGGCGTGCCGTCGCCACGGTGCTCGGCGCGGTGCTCGTGGTGAGCGCCGCACCTTCGTTCACTTCGGTGGCGGATGCTGCCGCCGCTCCACCGGTCAGCGAGAGCGATCAGGCGCTCAAGGACGCGAAGAAGTCCGGTAAGCCCGTCGAGGTGATGGGTGAGCGCACCGATTCGTCGACGACGTTCGCGAATCCGGACGGCAAGTCCTTCCGCCTGGACACCTCGGCCGTCCCGGTCCGGGTGAAGGCGAAGAGCGGCTCGGGCTGGGTCGCGCCGGACGCCACGCTCGAGGTCCGTGCGGACGGGACG
>NZ_JAGGOT010000003.1 GCF_018614195.1 Streptomyces sp. ISL-43 | reverse complement strand
AGACCCGTGCTCACCGCTGCCGCCCGGCGGTGGTGCATGCGGCGAGGGCGTCCAAGACGCCCTCGTGTGCCGGGTCCACCGCGATGTCCAAACCGATCAGGTCCTCGGCGGAGGTGGTGGTGAAGGTGAAGAACGAGCAGCAGCCGCTCTCCCGCTCCACCAGGTCCCTCACCCGCTCCTCGATGTCCTGCCCTCCAGCCAGCCCGAGACGCAGCCGCAATGGCTCGGGCCTCGACGAAGAGGTCAGCCGCTCGGAGAACAGCGTGTCCCACTCCGCGACCCGCAGGGGCCGCTCCTCGGTGGGCAGCGTGCAGGACCGCGGCACCCACGCCAGATCGCTCATGGCACTCACTCCCGTCGTCACGTCCCGCAGGCGGGGACACCTCCGACGGTAAACCTGTACCCGGGTACCGGTTGCAAGTCCGGTGGGGCCTGGGTGGGGAAAACCACTGAGCATGTGCGGGGTCATCCCAAGTAAGGAATGGCCGTCTTCAAAGAGCCCGATCACCCCCGAAAAGGGTGAACCGCATCTCCGCCTCACGGTCGTCAAGCAACGTCTCGTGAGACATGCGAACCGCGAAGAACACAGCCATGTGCACGTGGTGCCCCGTGTCGAGGGCGACGGACTCTCGCTCCCCTGGACCGGGCAGTCCGACTGGGACCGGCTGTACGCCGAGCGGGACGCGGCCCACACCACGCTCAGCGTGCTCTACGACCGGGTCGAGGACGCGGGCAGCATGATGGTCACCGACTATGTCCGCGAGGCCCTCGAAGGCGGCACCGCGCGGTCGGTCGCCGAGTACGTCCGCGCCCAGGAGGCCGAGGGGGTGTTCGACGAATGACCCGTCCGACGCCCACCCTCGTCTATGCCCGCGAGCCGATTCCTGCCTCGGGTCCGAGCGTCTTCCTCGCCGGACCGACCCCGCGCGCCGGCGGCGACGTCCCCTCCTGGCGGCCCGCCGCCATCAAGGAGCTCGCCGCCCGGTGGACCGGCGAACAGCCGCTGACCGTGCTCACCCCGGAGTCCCGGGGCGGGATCCGCGCCGCCCACTACGACGACCAGGTCGACTGGGAGACCGACGCCCGCCAGCACGCCGACGCGATCCTGTTCTGGATCCCCCGCGACCCGAGCGCAACCGCTACCTGATCTACGTGGCCCGCCGCCAGGGCGTCCCGGTGTGCACCACCCTGACGGACACTACGGCTGCGGCCCTCGCTGCCCCGGCTACGGGCCGCCCGCGCTTGCAATCTGGGCACCCGGAGACGCTGCGGCTCCGAACCCCCAAAGGCCCGTGCTCCCTGCTTCTAGCAGGGAGCACGGGCCTTCTGCGTTTGTGGGAGGGGGCTTGGCCCCTTCAACGCCACGAGCAGGACTGGTGGCAGTCGTGCCGCCGTCAGTCGTGGGAACCAGTCGCCGACGGGCCGGCGTTGTGGGGCTCTGCTGTGGGAGCGAGCTGTCGCTCAACCAGTGCCTCGATCTCGTCGATGGCTGCACGGGCGTTGAGTCGTCCGAGCGTATTGAGCTGGGCCAGGGGGCCGTTCCCATCGATGGTCATCGTGCCCTCGGTGTCGACTTGAATCGTTGCGCTGACGGTGTCTCCGGAGTATCCGGGAAGGCGCACGATGAAGGTGGCTTCGGTCAGGCGGGCGTGCGGCGGACCCCAGTTGGGGTCTTCCCTCTCGCAGTACCTTTCGTCTTCGGCTACTTCGTCGTCGGAAGGCCCATCCAGTCGGCTGAGTGTCAGGCGGGCGGCCCGGGCTGCGAGCCGTGCGGACCACTCGGCGCTTTGTAGGGCTTCGATGACATCCTCGGCCCGTGGTCCCTCTTCCCCGATTCCACCTGTCTTGCCCAACCACCACACAGCTCCCAGGAGCTGCTTCAAGATGGGCAGGGTCGGATGCTGTTCTTCCCGAGTAGACAGACCCTTGCTGGGCAGGGCGCGGTCTTCCAACGCGCACAGCTGAATGAACGTGTCGTCGGTCCACCAGTCGGGGCGAATATGGGCTGCGGGGTCGATGTGGGTCATAGAGCTCTCCACAGTGGGCGGCAGTGTTCATGGCAGAACGCGGCTGGGCTTCAAGGGGTGTGGCCCTCGCATCCGAACGGGCGGCAGACGCACCCTTTCGCCTGCTCAGCTGAGCCGCCTCCTCAGCTGTTTCGCTTCCACGATGTCGGTGCGAGGTGGTGCAGGGGTGCTAACGCCGTTAGCACCCCTGCAAGAACTAACGCTGAAAATAGGCAAAACGCACCTAACGCAGCGTCTGCATCCCGTTGGGCGGCAGTATGCTGCCACTCATGTCATCTCCTACCTCGGGAGGTGAGCGGGAGAAGCTCGTCTCCAAGCTGCCCGCTCACCTTCAGCAAGCACTCAAGGTCCGTGCAGCGCAGCTCCAGACCGACATGCAGGACGCCGTCGCACAAGGCATCCAGGTCTGGCGGGACTGCACCGACGAGCTACCCGCCGTCAACACCGCGGGCGCTGATTCGTTCGGTACGTACCTACCCGAAGGCCTCTACGAGGATTTCAAGGCCGACTGCCGAGAGCGCGGCGTCTCCTACATCCAGGGACTGGCCCAGTGCGTGGTTCTCTGGCTGGCCGACAATCCAGCCGGCGCTCGGGAGTCCACCCGGCGGATCATCGTCTGCAACCAGAAGGGCGGAGTCGGCAAGACGGCAGTTTCCGCAGGCCTTGCCCAGGCTCTCGCGGAGGCGCCGACGGCCATCGGCGCCGCGGCTGATGCGGCCGTCAATGGCCAGCGCGTTCTGCTGGTCGACTACGACCCGCAAGGCCACCTCACCCACCAGCTCGGCCTCACGGCCATCCCAGCGGGTGAAGAGAGCCTCATCACTCACATGCTCCACCGGGAGCAGGCCAAGCAGCAGTTGCTCGACCTGACCACCGCCATAAGAGGTGACCGCTTCGGCGGCCGCCTGCGGATCCTCCCCGCGGCGTTCGACGCTTTCCTCCTCGACTCGGGACTCACCATCTTCCGTGGCCCCCGCCACGCCGCACTTGAGCGTGCACTGGCCCCCCTCGAAGAGCACTTCGACGTCATCGTGGTGGACTCGCCTCCCAGCCTCGGTCTCGCGATGGACGCCGCTCTCAACTACGGTCGCCAGCGTGACGGGGAGAAGCCCGGTGCGTCAGGCCTCGTCATCCCGGTGGAAGCCGAAGACACCTCCGCCCAGGCGTACGGAATGCTCATCCAGCAGATCGACTCCCTCTCGAGGGACTTCGACATCGTCATCGACCAGCTCGGCCTCGTCGTCAACAAGTTCGACAGCCGGCGTGGGTACATCGCGACGTCCTCGCTGGACAAGTGGAAGAGTCTCGGCACACCTCCCGTCCTCGCAGTCATCCCCGACGTCAAGGAACAGCGCGAAGCCGTCCGCAAGCAGCGCCCGCTCCTGGACTACGCACCCGACTGCGAACAGTCCCACCAGATGAGGCAAATCGCCCGGGAGGTGAAGACCGCATGAGTAAAGCAGACATGCTGGGGGACTCCCCCACCTTCAACGCGGTCGCCCAGCCCATGAGCAGCCGCGCGGCGTCCTTTGCACGCTTCGCAGGACAGGACAACCCCGCAGCGGCATCCGAAGCCACAGTCCAGACAGGGACGCTCCGTGTGCCCCTGGACGCCCTGGCGCACAACCCATACAACCCGCGCGAGGAACTCAAGTCCGTCGACGACCTCGCCGACAGCCTCACCTCCCGAGGCGTCATCCAGCCCCTCGCCGTCGTCACCCGCCAGGCGTTCCTCGCCGCGCACCCCGACCACGAGGACCAGATCGGCCAGGCCGCGTACGTAGTTGTCGACGGCAACCGCCGGCTCGCTGCATCGAACCTCGCCGGTCTGGACGATGTCCCCATCCATGTCGACGACTCGCTCGCGCAGGACGCCGACACCCTCCTGGAAACGGCCCTCACCGCTGCTGTCCAGCACGAGAACCTCGAACCCCTCGACGAAGCCAAGGCCCTGCAGCGGCTGGTACACGTCCATGGATCCCAGCGTGCAGTCGCTCGAGCGCTGGGGAAATCCAGTCCCTGGGTCACCCAGCGCATTGCCCTCCTCAAGCTCACCCCGGAACTCCAAGGGGCGGTCGAGGACCGAAGCCTCCCGGTAGAGATCGCTCGCAACGTCGGGCAGCTCCCCGCACAGCAGCAGCAAAGCGCAGCTGAGGAGGCCCTCGCAAAGCGCGCCGCAGCCCAACGGCGACGCAAGCGAACCATGGAGGGTGCTAACGCCGTTAGCACCCCATCGCCGGCGCCACTCCCCGCCGCCAGTAGCGAGCCGGATCTGCTGCAGCAGCCCACCCAGCCGGAGACCGGTCCCGCCTTCGAGCCCCACCTCGTGGATATCCGTAACCTGCCGCGCGTCCCATGGCACGACGGCGACGCCGTAGCCGACCTGGTTCTCGAGAAGATGACCGACGAGCAGCGCACGGTCCTCGTGGAGCGGCTCATCGCCGCAGTCGACTGACGATCGTTCACTCGCTAGGGAACGCAGCAGAGCTCAGCCACGCTCGCCGTGACTGAACAGGGGGCTGGGGTGCTAACGGCGTTAGCACCCCAGCCCCCTGTGATCCTGTCCCGTCTCAACCGGTCCGGCACTCCTGTCTCAGCGAAGATGCGCAGGTTTCCATTACCCAGTACGCAAGCGGCCCACGTCCTGCGCGACGAAGCCCACGTCGACTGCAGCAAGCTCACGACCAGCATTGGATTCCCCGACCAGACCCGACCGCCGTCTCCAATGGAAACGGCCCCGGCCCGGCCACCCTCCTGGGTGGCCGGGCCTTTTCACGATCCGCAGAGATCGACGCCCTGCGTCGAAGCTCGCCCAGCTGGCCCCGAGCCCGCAGCGCCTTGCCCCCGCCGAAAGAGCAGCAGGACCGGACAGGGATCAGGCGCCCTGGAGCTTTGACATTGGGCGGGGGAGAAGATTTCGGAGGAGCGTGGCGGTCTCGGCCTCCATGTCGACGCCGCCGAGTTGCTCATTGATGTGTGCGAGGCGGGCGGCAGCGTCGCGGAGGGATACAAGGTCGCCGACGGCGTGGTGGGCGAGGAAGATGCAGCGGTGCAAGAGCTCGTTCTCCTCGCAAGCGAGCAGCCCCTGGCGAGCAGCCCACAAGGCGCCGGGGTAGTCGCCGGCTTCGCGCCGGCGGTTGGACAGCTCGAAGGCGACGTCCGCAATCGTGGAGACCATTTCCTGGATCACGGGTTCGGCCCAGGCGTAGCGCTGAGGGTTGATGTCGGCGAAGGGGCGTCCGCGGACGAGTGCGAGGGCGCGGCGCAGGGCGAGGTCGCCGTCCTCGTCGTGGCAGGCCAGACCGGTGCGGGCGAAGTACTGGAAGCCGGTCCAGTCGCAGGTGACGGCCGGGCCGAGACGGTAGCCGCTGTCACCGGTCTTCTGAACGAGGCGTAGGTGGGGTTGGCCGTCTGTGTCTTTGCCGAGCCAGGAGCGGGTGAGGGAGACGGTCTTGTTGCGCATGTTCTTGTTGCTGAGGTGACCGGGCCACAGGGCGTTGTCGATCGCGTGGTGGTCGATCCCTGTGTTCAGGGCGAGGTAGGCGATGAGTTCGGTGGCGACGTTGAGGCGGCTGGAGTCGATCCGGCCGCTGGCGCCCTCGATGCGGACCGGACCGAGGACCAGCACGGAAGGATCGGACGGCTGCTCCAGCGCGGCGCCGGGGTCAGCGGAGTGCATAGCGGTGAGCTCCGGACTGGGTGTCGGGGCCGGTGCGGGGATGGTGACGTGGACGGCTGCCACGCCCGGAGGAGAGCACGCACTCGCTGTACTGCGGGGAGCCGCACCTGAGTCTGAGTCTGCGGAGGCCAAGACCTCGGCAAGGGTGGGGCCGGCTGAACCGGCCTCGTCCTCCGCCGTTGCGCCGTCAGCGGTGACCGTGCTGTGTGGACCGGTGGCCGGGAGGGCCGCCAGGACTGAATCGTCCGGGGCTGTGGAAGCTTCTCCGGCGGGGGTGGCCTCGTTGGACGGATCGTCGATCGTGGCCTCGGCGTATTCATCGGGCAGTCCGTCAGGATCCGCGCTGAGCGGTTCTCCGCCCGTTGGCTTCTCCCCGGCCAGATGGTCCTCGACCTCCTCGACATACTCGGGGTCCTCGAGGACCTCATCGGTCCACTCGGGGGCGGGTACGTCGGTTTCGCTCGCGGCGAGGGTGAGCAGCTCGATGGCGTCGGCGAAATGGGTGTCGCTCAGCCCCTGCAGCCTGACGGGCAGGCTGGAGCCGGGCAGGACGACGATGTCGTCCTGGCTCTGGCAGTTCAGGGTCCATCCCCCGGCGGGCACAGGCCCGGTGCTGGAGGAGACGACCGCGCCTGCGGTGCGGGGGAGTGCCGCGAGGGTGTCGAGGAGCAGCCTGGCCGCGGTGTCGTCGTGGGGCAGGTCCTGAGCCAGGAGGATGAGCGGGGTCCAGGAATCGCCGCCGTCGTCCAGGAGGCGCGCGGCACGCAGGCTGCTGGCGCCCGCAGATTCCAGGGCGCGGCGCTGGTCCTCGCAGTGACCGACGAGTTCGGCGGCGGCGTCGGCGAGCAGGCGGGTACGGGCGACCCGTTCGGGCACGGCGGTGTCCAGGCCGGGTGCGGTGTCGGCGAGGGTGGTGACTTCGAGGTGGCCCGGTAGGGGAGTGCTGGCCAGCTCCACTGCGACGGCCTGCAGTACATGCCGGGCGAAGTCGGCGTCGCCGGCCAACTGCAGGACGCCGACGTGTTCGAGGTCGACCAGGACCAGGTGGCCGGCTGTGTCCCAGCCGATGGAGACCAGTGCCGGGTAGGGGGCATCGGCGGCCTGCAGGGCTTCGTCGTCGGCCAGGTGCAGGCTGTTTGCCGAGCAGCTCCACTGGTCCTGACGGCCGGCGGCCGCAGTGAACGGCTTCATCGGCGCGTTGTCGTCCGCGAGGTGCAGCTCGATCTTCGTGTCGTGCAGGACAACCGCCTCGATGGCGGGCAGCTCGCAGCCCGCATCGGCGAGGTTGAGAGCGAGACTGCGCAGGGCCTGGTCCAGGAGGTCGAAGCCGGTGGGCCGCTGTGCGGCGCGCAACTGCTGCTCGGTCTGCGCGGCACGACCCTTCGGCATGGGGATGCGTCGGCCCGGTCGGCGGCGGCGCTGCTGAAGGATCCGGCGGACCGTGAGGGTTCCGACGAGCGCAGCGGCCAGCGTTCCTGTGCCCATCCATACAGCGGCCGGTACGGCAGTGTCCGACTCGTTGGCCTCCGTGACCGCGGCATCTGGAACTTTGCTGTGCACTGCGGCAGGGGTCGCCGGCGCCTGCGAAGCGACCGGTGCCGGTGCGCTGGGCGCGGCACCGCTCGGGGTGGGGGCTGCGGCGGGCGGGGATGGCTGCTGCGCCTGGTCTTGCTGCTCGTCACCGTCAGGGCTTGGAGTCTGCGGGCCGGTATCCGGTGCGGGCCGCTCAGGGGTGCGTTTCGCGTCGTCGGTGCTGGGCTGCGGGGAGCTGGGGGCCGCAGCCTGGGGGAGGTCGAGCTGCTGGCCGGGGTAGATCAGGTTGGGGTCGGTGAAAGTGCCGCCGCCAGGCAGGGGCTTGCCGCGGTTGGCCTCGAAGAGGGCGGGCCAGTCCTCCGGGTCGCCCACCCGGTCGGCGATCCCCCAGAGGGTGTCGTCATCCTCGACCGTCACGCTCGCGGGCCGCTCTGGCCCGGCTGACGTGTGGCCTGCACTGGTAGGCGGCGTCTGCTGCTCGCTGACAGGCGGGGGAGTGGGGCTGGCGGCTGGGGCGGCGAGGTGGGCGTCGGCGGGAAGGGTGAGGACGGCGCCCTGGGGGAGGTACTGGTCTCCGGCGACGAGTTCGGGGATGGAGGGGTTGAGGGCCGCGAGGTCCTTCCAGCGTTTGCCGTCGCCGAGGTACTGCTCCGACAGGTCCCAGGCGAGCTCGGTCGGCGAGGTGACCGTGTGCGTCAGCGCGGCCGCTGCGGAGCTACCCACGGGTGTCGGCGTCGACTGTGTGCCAGCTCCGGGTGAGGCATTGATGTGGAGAGTGCTCGCGGCCACAGCCGGAGGGGTCGCAGCGTTGGCTGCGGCCGCCGGGCCGATGAGCACGATCGAACCGATCAAGAACCCGGCCAGGGACTGCAGCCCGCCCAGCCCACGGATCCGGGGCGCCTTCTGGCGGCGCAGCAGGGCCACGACCTCGACGAGGGCGGAGAACGCGAAGAGTGCCCAGGCTCCCCACCCGATACAGGTCAGGACCGTGAGGAACAGAGTGCCGTCGTCCTGCCTCATGAGCAGGTCCCAGCCGCCGGACAGCTCGGTCGGCTGGTAGCCGACCGCCAGCAGGACGGCCGGGATGCCGGCTACGAGCGCGGCCAGGACTACGAGGCCCACAAGAGCCTGGAGCAGGCGGCCGAGGGTACGCAGGGGGGCGGGGGTTCGGGTGGCCACGGTGGCTCAGCCTCCAGCTTGGGTGTGCAGTCGGGCGTGCGCGGTGCCGGACACGCTGATCTCCGATTTGCCGAGGACCGCGGCGAAGGTGGTGCGGTAGGTGTCGTGGACGGTGACCTGCAGGCGCTGGCCGCCGTCGGTGATCGCTACCTCACCCTGGACGCCTTGGGCGGCGAGGTAGTCCTGGGCTGCTCCAACGGCCGCGTCGGGGTCGACGGTGATGCCGGTGCCCTCGACGGCCTGGGCGATGTTCAGCTGCTGGCCCGCGGCGCGGGCTGCTTCCTGGGCGAGGCCGGTGGCCCGGTTCGTCGCGTTGAGGGCGCCGCCGCCGTCGACGAGGAGTCCCATGATCATGATGATCCCGAGGGCGATGACCGCGAAGAACGGGGATAGCGAGCCCCGATCCGAGCGCAGGCGGGCACGCAGGCGTACGGCGTTGCGGGCAAGTGCGATGATCACTGGCCTCTGCCTCGATAACTGTCGATCGGGCTGGTCCAGGATGCCTGGAGGGTGCGGGACCCAGGCAGCCCGGGCAGCCCGATCTCGCCGAGCGGGGCCGTACAGGCCACAGTGACGCGCACGGTGGCTTCCTGGCCCAGGTCGAGGGAGTACCCCGAGGTGTCGACCGAAACGCTGGAGGACGCGCAGCGGATCCCCTCGCCCGTGAGGCTGCTGGAGGCCGCGGCCGACCCGGCGGCCTGTGCGGTGCCGGCATCGCGCTCGAGGGACGCTGCCCGCGCGGCCGCGCGGGCAGCCGACTCGACGGCGCCAGAGGCGTCGGTGACCCGCCCGAAGGCGATCATGAGGAGCATCAGGGTGATGATGGCCGGCGCGAGGATGACCGTCTCCACGGAGTAGCTGCCCCGGTCATCGCGCCAGTTGCAGCGCCGCCGCGCGCGCCTCACGGTGCCCCGACCCAGCGCTCGACGGGAGCCTCGGCGTGCTGGACGACGGAGAGTTCGAGTCCGGGGACGAGGGTGGCGACGGTGCCGCGTACGGTGATGCGGATCTGCTCGGTGCCGCTGCCCTCCGCAGACACGCTGGCGCTGCGGACGCTGTCGTACTTCGCGAGAAGTTGCTGGGCCTGGGCGACGCCGTCGTCGGGGCTGGAGCCGATCTGGCGGCCGGCTTCCACGCCTTGGGTGGCGGCGGAGCGGGCGACGCTGCGCGCGTGGAAGTACATACCGGTCTGGATCGCGGCGAAGCCCAGGAACAGCACGACGGTGGCGAGGACCGCAAGCTCGACGCTTCCCGAGCCGCGGTCTCCGCCCTGCCGCAAGCGGTCCCGTAGGTGCCGCCACCGGCCGTTGAACTGGGCTTTCACGCCGCTCTCCTTCTGATGATGGTGGGCTCAGGCCCCGATGAGCGGGATCTTGGCGTCGGTAAAAGTCTTGATGGCCGCGACGACGGCGATGGCAATGGCGATGACCACGCCGGCGATGAGTGCGAGCTCGGCCGAGGTCTGCCCGGCATCACCACGGTGGCTCTTCAGACGCTCCCAGCGGGCGGCGAGCAGGATGGTCAGCGGGCGCACGTTCATAGTTTTTCTCCCTTGGGGGGTTCAGCCGTTGAACAAGCTGACGATGGGCGGAAGGATGACGAAGACCAGCATGAGGAGTACGCCGAAGGTCACCGGCAGCACCATCGTGGTCGAGGCTTCGTTGGCCTGGGCTTTGGAGTCGGCAAGGATCGCCACGCGCAGCTGGCGGGCCTGGGCCTGGAGGGTGGTGTAGACGGCGGCGCCGTCGCCCGCGAGAGCGAGCGTGTCCGCGGGCCGGGTCAGTTCGGGGATGTCGAGCTGCTCCCCGAGCTGCTTGAGAGCGTCCCAGACGGTCGTGCCGGACAGGTCAGCTTCGGCGAACGCCTGCCGCATCCGCTCGAAGATCCAACCGTCGCCGACCTCCGCCGTCTCCGTCAGGGCCTGCGCGGCACCCGCGTTCGCGATACGGGCGAGAGCGACGCGGTCGAGGTAGGAGGCGGCGGCGTGCCGGACGACCAGGCGGGCCGCGGCGGCGTCCTTCTTTACCTCCCGGCCGGGCCACATCCAGAAGAACACGCCCATGGCCAGGGATGCGCCGACAGGCATGACGAAGGGGAAGACCACGCCCAGGACGGCGAGAAGCCCCGCCGCAAGCTGCATCAGAACCAGCCCGTACAGGCCGAACAAGAAGCGCTTGCCAAGGTGCTCGGCGGGGGAGATCCGCAGCAGGGCCAAGTCACGCACCGGGAGGGCGATCCGGTCGCCGGCTGCTGCCAGGATCCGGACACCGACCCGCTCGGACACCGAACCCGAGCCGGCCGCAGGGGCCGGCGACAGGCGGTTGGAGGTGCGGGTTACGTCGAGGCGGTCCAGCGCGGTCGCGAGGTCGGGGCGGCCCGGCCACAGGGCACGGATCGCCAGGCCGACGCAGGCGCCAGCGGCTGCGGCCGGAAGGACCGCGGAAAGAGGAATCATCGGAGAAGACCTCCCGACAGCGCGGCCGGGTCGGGGAGCTGGGGCAGCGGGTTGAGGAGGCGGGGGTCGGGCTTGGTGCGGGCGGCGCGGCGCAGCCAGGACAGCGTCCAGGCGAAGAGGCCGCCGAGGACGGCGAGGGCGACCTGACCCATCGGGGACTGGTACCAGGCGGACCAGGCCGAATTGAGCATGCAGCCGACGAAGACCACGCAGATCACCACGGACACGATCCGGCTGGACTTGCGTACCTTCGCGCGGTCGGACTCGATGTCCCGTGCATCAGCGGCCTGCTGGTGGATCGTCACCGCGAGGGCCTCGAGCGCGCGGGACAGGCCCGGGCCCTTGTAGATGGCGTGGGACTGCAGGAGCAGCACTACGTGGTCGGCGACCCCGTCGGCGAGCTCGTCGGCGAAACCGGCGAACGCCAGTTTCGCGTCCATCCCGGACCGCAGCCGCTCCGAAAGCAGCCGCACGTTCGGCGCGATCGGGCCGGGGGCATTACGGGAGCTGGAGTGGATGGTCTGGGTGAGGCTGATACCCGCGGTGTGGATACCCGCCAAGCCGTTGAGCCACTGCCCGATCGCTTCCAGACGCTCGATGCGCTGCTCGGCGGCCGTCCCCGGATTCAACAGGAAGGGGAGGCCGATGACGGCAGCGCCGGCGAGCAGCCCGTGGATGGGCCAGCCCGTCCATGCCCACACCCCGAGCGTCACCACAACGGCGATCGCGCACAGGTGGCGCCACCGGCGCTGCCAGGCTTCCGGGAGTTCCGATCTCGCCCGTTGGATCCGGCCGGCCGTACGGGTGGCGGGCTTGCCCGGGTCCACGATGCGTCCCCGGAAGGAGCGGATGGCGCCGATCCCGGCGAGAACCATGACGACGGCGCAGCACGCGGCGACGAGGGCCAGCTGGCTGGAGTTCACCGGGCCTCCCAGGCAAGTGCGGTCATCAGTTGAAGTGCAGGACCACGGCGATCACAGCGCCGATCACGGCGGTCACCATCAGGCAGACGGAGATGAAGAACATTTCGGAGGTCACGGGGCTCCCAGGTGGATGCGGTCATCGGCTCACCAGTTGCAGGGGCGTTTCCCAGGCCGTCTCGGGCTGCTGCCCTGTGAGCCAGTGCCGGTAGAAGCTGCCCGTGAGTTCGAGGGAGTCGATGAAGGAGGGCATGTTGCGGTAGACGGCGCGCGGCTCGTCGCCCTGCGGAGCGAAGAGCTCGCTGGTGGTGGGGCGT
Organism: Streptomyces sp. ISL-43; assembly: GCF_018614195.1. Lineage (GTDB taxonomy): Bacteria > Actinomycetota > Actinomycetes > Streptomycetales > Streptomycetaceae > Streptomyces. The sequence goes on along the minus strand of NZ_JAGGOT010000003.1, from coordinate 43,539 downwards.
CCGCCTTCACCGACGTCGTCGTGGACCTCGTAGATGTGCGAGACGAAGCGGTGCTTGCGGCCGCCGATCGCGGTCTCGTCGAGGTAGGTGAGGTAGATGACGACATCGACGGAGGAGGCGATGAGGTGGTGGGCGGCCTCCGTCTGTACCCCGGCGTTGGTGCACAGCTGGACGAGGCGGCTGATGATGGCGTGCGGCCGCCGTACGTGCAGGGTGCACATCGAGCTTTTTCCGCCCGAGGACATGGCCTCGAACATGGGCAGGATCTCCTTCGAGCGGACCTCTCCGACGATCACCCGGCTGGCGTTGTACCGGAGGGCGGTCTCGTACATCTCGGAGATGGAGATCGCGCCGGCCTGGTCGCCGGCTCCGCGTACTTCGCCGTTGGACTGGCGGGCCTCGAAGGCGAAGGTGAGCGGGCCCGGCTTCTCTGGCGGCCCGGGCTCGTCCAGGTAGAGCTCGCGGTCCGACTCCAGGGTCACGAGCCGCTCGCTTGCCGGGATCTCCCGGCCCAGTGCCCGCAGCAGGCTCGTCTTGCCGGCCCCCATGTCCCCGACGACCAGCAGATTCAGCTTGGCCTGGACGCACGCGATCAGGAACGCACGCAGGAGCGGGTTGATCGTGCCCCACTCGAGGAGCTTGTCCAGGCCGTGCTCGCGGATGCGGTGCTTGCGGATTACTACGGACGGCCGGGTGGTGAGCAGGCTCGCCGTGACGCGAGAGCCGTCGGGCATGCGGAAGCCGACATTGGGGGTGGCCTGGGTCAGCGAGCGTTCGCCATGCCCGGACAGGCCGGCCATGCGGTTGACCCAGGCGATGAGCTCCGTGTGGGAGTCGGAGACCTTGTTGATGGTGCGGCGGGGCTGGTCGTAGTACTCGATGTGGGCTGTCAGGCCGTCGACCATGATGTCCTCGACGCCGTCCTGGTCCAGGAGCGACTGCAGGCGGCCACCGCGGTACATCGCGTTGAAGACGGCGTCGCCTATCGCCCGTTCCTGGTCGGAGGTGAGCGGGGTGTTGCCCTGGGCGTAGAGGGTTGCCCAGTTCGCGACCGCCGTGTTCACCAGCGAGCGCGCCCGGGCCCGGCGGTCGTCATCCTCCAGCAGCCGGGTGGGGTCCTCCGCGGTGAGATTGTGGGACACCTCGGCCTGCAGGGACTCGATGACATCCCAGCTGACGGGCAGTTCACCGGGCAGCCCAGCGAGCCGGGGGACCGAGGCGGGATGGGTCGGCGCCGCGGCAGCCACCGGACGCGCCACCGGAACCGGGGGCAGGACGGAAGGGTCTACGGGCGGGCGTCCGTGATCGGGAGTACGGCTGGGGCCGATACGGCCGGCCAGCAGACTGGTGATGTCCGCCGGACCCGCGGCCCCCTGGCCGGGGCGCTGATGGGTGTCAGCCACGCGAACCAGCCCCCTGGTTCAGCCGCTGCAGCACACCCGACAACTGCGGATACGCCGCCGGCTGCGGGTAGCGGCGCTGCAGTGCACGGCGCGAGGCCGCAGCACGGAAGTCCTCGGACGCGGTCCGCGCGCGGGCCAGCAGGGTCGCGCGCTTGCTGCGCGGCGGCTGTCCGCCGTGGGTGAGGTAGCCGGCGGTCTCCGGGTCGAAGGGCAGCGTAGCCAGGACCGGCAGGCGCAGGGTGGCGGAAACCTCGTGGGCGCGGGCGGGACCGTCCTCGATGAGGAGCAGGCCCAGCGCGTCCGCGCCCGAGCCCCGCTCGGCGAGCTCACCGCGCAGGGGTTCGACGATGTGGCGGGCCAGCGACAGGGACTGCTTCGTGCCGCGTACGACGAGGAGGACCAGGTCCGCGCCGTGGAGCAGAGGTGCCGGGGTCAGGACCGGGTGAAGGTTGCCGGATTCCAGGGCGATGCGGCCAGCGTCGATGACCACGTCGTAGCCGCCTTCGTCGGCCAGGACCCGCATCACCTGTGCGAGTGCGGGCCAGGTCCGGCTCAGTGCCGCCGCTTGCCCTGGATCGGTCAGTCCGGGCAGGGCGCGCCGGTTTCCGGAGGCATCGAGCGGGATCAGGTGGCTGGCGAAGGTGTGTGCGAGTGCGTCGCCGCCTGCGCGTTCGGCGGCCGCCAGGTGATACAGCCCGTAGGAGGCGTCCACCCGGCCCTCGAAGAGGCCGGCCCTGATGGTGCCCCCGGCCGGGTCGCACTCTGCGAGCAGAGAGGGCCTGGACGAGGCCAGGGCGAGCGCGAGCGCGCTGGTGGTGACGCCGCAGGACTTCGCGGCGACGAGTGCGGTCACGGTCATGAGGTGCTCCGTGCTTCGCGGACCAGCGCGATACGGCCCGCCGAGGCCCGGGTGGCCAGGAGCGGGCCGTCCGAGACGGCCACGGCCAGGTTGATGATGACCGCGCCGGAGGCGTCGGGCCGGCTGACGGACACGACGACGGCCTTCACCGAGACCGGAGGGGCCTCGACTTCCTTCCCGCCGCCCTGGTCTCCCTGAGCAGGCACGGTCACCGCGAGGACCTTGTCCCCAGGGACAAGAGCACCCGCCGGGGCCTGGCCGCGCTTGACCTGCACACCTACTTGAGCCTTGTCGTCACCGAGCCCCGTGCCCGAGTTCAGCTGCGAGGCCAGGAGCAAGCCGCCCTTACGCAAATCCACAGCCGGACGCTTGCCGATCACCGACGCGCGGTCGGCGGCGGGCATCGGAGTGAGCGCGGCGTCCGCGGACACCTCGGCCACCACCACGTCGGCGTCGGTCAACGCCTGCCCTGCTGGCACGTCCTGCGCGATCGCGAGGACCTTGGTGCGATCACCCACGGAAGTGACGGCCGCGGCCGCGCCGAGCGCACCGGCGACGGCCAGCACGGTGCACAAGGCAACGACGCCGTAGCGGCGCTGCCGCTTGACGGGCACTGCCGTGGTGATGGGGAGGTCGGAGCGCGGACCGGCAGGACGCGGGCCGGCGGGGCGCGGGCCGGCGGGGCGCGGCATCGGCGGGGCTACGGGGGATTCCATACGGGGGCCTCTCGGGGAAGAGCAGGTGCGACGTGCTAGTTGAGGACCTGGACCTCGACGACGTTGATGTCCACGGCGGTGGTACGGACCTCGGTGAGCTGGCCGGCCTGGGCGCCGCCGGTGACCTGCCAGTCGATCGACCAGGTAGAGGTCGCGGTCACGTGGTACTTCCCGCCGGCGGTGGACGAGGGCGCGGTGTAGCGGTGCCCGCAGTCCGGAGACGATGCCTTGCCGTACTCCGCCTTGTAGGGGGTCCCGGCCGTGGTGCAGGTGACGGTCATTCCGTCGCCCATGCTCCACACGATCTTGCTGACCTTCGCGGTCGCGATCACGGTCACCCCGCCCGCCGAGGCGCTGGCCGTGTTCGGGCCGTACGTCTCGGGGCCGGTAGCGGTCCACATGTAGACGGGCATGCCGACCACACCGGTGCCGCCCGGCTTCGGCGTGATGCCGATCGCCGGCGGGCGCAGGAGCATCTTGTCCACTGCCTGCCTCGCCAGAACGGCAGGGTCGACCGCAGCCGCGACGGGCGGAGTTGCAGCCCAGATTCTGCGGATGATCGTGAGCGGGCTCTCGGAGGGAAGGAAGGTGCAGCTCTCCCGGTAGACCGCGCCGTCTCCCGGTTCGTGGCCCTCCCAGTCGAGGCTCCCGGCGGGAGGCTGCGGATCGAGGAGTTCGTAGGAGCACACCCAGCGCGCCGCGGAACTGCCGCTGCCACCTCCGCCGCCCTCACCGCCGCCTCCGCCGCCGGGCTTGCCTCCGCCGTTCTGTCCGGGCACCTCCACCCCTACACAGACGAAGATGCCGCACGGGGTAGTCCCGGTAGTAGGCGGTGGGGGAGTGGCGGCCGTGGCCGCAGGGGCGGTCAGGCTGGCCGCGACGAACACGGCGGTCGCCGCGTTTCGCCCCAAGCGGGTCAGCACGGACGGCCCTGGGGTTCGTCACGGATGACCCGCCAGCCCTCCGGCCAGCGCTCCACCACAGAGGTGATCACGTACTTCGTGAGCCGGCTGGACGGCAGGGGCACCGGCTCCTTGGTCCCGGCGTCAAGGACTTGCCACTGCGAGATGTCCAGGCACGTGGTGAGCGAAGCGCTGGGGACCTTCTGGTCGAGGTTGATCTGCGTCACCGTCGGGGATCCCACGACGACGTCCCCGGTGTAGATCAGGTTCTGGCCGTGGGCCCGCTTGGCGTCGGTTTCAGCGCTGTCCAGGGCCGTGGACGCGGCGTACTGCTTGAGGTTCGCACCCGTTCCGGAGGGATCGGCGTAGAGCTTCGCCATCTCCTTCCAGTACATGCCGTAGACCTGCTGCACTTCAGCCTTGGCGGCCTCCGCGGGATCTGTGGTCTGGGTAGGCGAGGCGGACCGGCTGGCCTGTGAAGGTTCGCTCTTCTTGCCGTCTGTATCCCCCGGCGATGTGCAAGCAGAGGTGACGAGCGCACACGCGACAAGGAGCAGAGGGAACGCTCGGGCGTGCTTTACACGTTGAAGCCTGTTCCGTTCACGTTGAGCGATATGCGCCACTGTGCCTCCCCCATCCATAACGATTTCCACTGTGACGGCGAGGCCTTCTGGGCGATGGGCCGATGCGGATCGCTACCGTCACACGCGACCAGACTGTTGCCATACGTTACGCAATGTTTGGCCAACAGTGGAAGGAGTAAGTGGAGTTCAGGGGCTTGCGAAGGGAGTAAATCGGCACATTCTCGTGCTGCGGGACGTGTGGACCGGAATTCAGTTCACGAAGTCCGCCGAGCGGGACGGGGACGCATCCCGCTGCACGCCATGTGCAGCACGAGTCGACTAATCAGCACTTCTGATTCCTGTCATCAGGCAGCCATGTTCGGGACATCAATGGCCGGAAAGCAGCGCAACCTTCTGAGCTGCACCCAGCGATCAACTCCGCTGAGACTCTTGAGCGGCAACAGTGTTTCGCCGATCCCAGGCAAACTCAGGCTCTGCGATCACACCGCTATGGTTGATCAATTCGAGTAGCCAGCCACGTCGGGGGAGCAATGCGGTCTCACAGGGGTTCCAGAAGGTTCGTCGCCTCGACGGCCAGTCTCGTCGCAGCCAGCTGGTTGCTCGCAGGCTGCGCGAGTGACGGCCCCGGCGAATCAGGCAAGAACGTGAGTCAGCAGACGGCTTCCCCGGCCACGAAGCCGCCCGCCCGCGCTGCCTTCGACCCGCCTCTGCGATTCGACGGCTCGGGAGGAGGCCCTGATGGTCTGACGGACGCGCGACAGCCGAGCACCAGCAGCGGCGATGCGAGCCGACCCGCCGTGACCCTGGCCGACGGCACCGCATACATCGCGGCCGAGAGCGGCTTGAAGGCAGTCGACACCGGGACCGGAACGGCGCGATGGCAGGCGGACACGAAGAACACCCCGGAGCTGGGCGGCTTCGGCAACGAACGGACCGCTCCGCTGGTGACACCCGCCGACGGAAGCGCGACCGTGTTCGGAGCGTTCGACAGGACGGTCACGGCACAGGGGACGACGCCCTCACGCCACCTCATTGAGGTACTCGCCGTGGACTCGGCCACCGGCAAGACCGTCTGGACGGCCGAGTTCCAGCCGGTGTCGGGCGGCCCGGTGGCTCTCAGCGAGATCCGTGCGCCGCAGGTCGTCGCCACCGACAAGGACAACGTCGTGGTGGTGGCGTCGAACGCGACCTACATCCTGAACCGGCAGGACAGCAGCGTGCGCTGGAAGCAGCCCGGCTTCCGGGCCGTCACTTTGGCGGACGGTGTGGTCGCAGGGTCCCAGTCCACGGATGTGATGCAAGGCCAGATCTCCGGCTTCGCGGTGGACACAGGGCAGCCTCGCTGGACGGCGCTGAAGGGTAAAGGCCCTCTGCCCGCATCATCCGCCGGCCCAGGGCTGGTAGCCACGAGCAGCGACTCGAAGCTGACGATCCTCGATGTCGCAACAGGCGCCGTCCGGGCGGCAGCCGACAGCCCGGAGAAGCTGCCCGGGTCGTGGAACTGCCGCTACGACGAGCGGTCTCTCGTGCTGTGCGCGCTTGAGACCGGTGGCGGGAGGACCAACAGCATCGTCGTCTTCAACGCCTCGCTGCAGAAGTTGTGGCAGCTGCCGGACGGATCCGGACGGCTGATCCCACGGGTGACAGCGTTCTGGCACGGCGCTGTGTACGGCAGAAGCTCAAACGGCTCCGTGGTCCTCGACGGACAGACGGGTCAGGACCGCTCTGCATCAGCCGAGGAGAACGCCCCCTTCGAAGTCGATCAATACTCGGGCCTCGCGCTTTCGAACGGAGAAGTGACCTTCCGCAAGGCGACGGGCTAACGACGTGGCCGCTGCCATCAGGCAGAGGTTGGGGAGACGCGGTATTCAGAGGGGTTGGAGCGCGGCACGGATGCGTGCGCGGCTGTCAGCCGTGACCGTCCCTCCCGGGGCGGTCCCGAGTTCGGTGTCCAGTTCCCGTAGGCGGTCGCCGACGCGGGTGGAGGTGATGGTGCCCATCAGGTTCAGGGCCGCGGCGGTCGCGGTGTCGGCGGCTTCGGGCTCGTCGGCGCGGACGTGGGCGCGGGCCAGGGCTATCTGGTCGAAGGCTCGGCTGCGGACCCGGTCGGCGGGCCGGTTGGCGGTGCCCCGCTCGATCAGGGTGATGGCGTTGCCGATTCGGTCGGGTGCGTGCTCGGCGGCTTCGAACTCGCACACGCCGGCGGTGACGCGGAATTCGGCGAGGTCGAACCAGGCGGCCCAGCCGGGAGTCGTTGTGGCGTCCTCGTCGGCGAGGGCCTGCTCGGCGGCACCGGTGGCGCGGGTCATCTCGTCGATGTGCCCGAGGGCCGCGTGAGAGCGCGCTTCGAGCGAGCACAGCAGGGCCCGCAGCCGGCCCGGGGGCAGTTTGCGGGTGCCGTACTGGGCGGCCTGGACGAGCTCAAGGGCGTCGTCGGTGCGCCCCAGGTGGTTGGCCTGCCGGGCGAGGCAGTTCAACAGGTGCCCGCCGATCCCGGCGCCGTCACGGCCAGCCTGCTTGGCGGCCTGAAGCCCGAGGAGGAGGTAGTTCTGGGCATCGGCGTGCGCGCCGGCGTCGTGGGTCATCCATCCGGCGACGGAAGCGAGTTCCGCGATCGCGACGAACAGGGCGCGACCCGTCTCCTCGGTGTAGATACCGGTGCGGGTCAGGCGGGTGACGTGCTGAAGCTGACCGACGACCGCGAGACGGGACAAGCCGCCGCCGTGTGCGTTGTCCAGTTCGCGGAACGCGTCGGTGGTCGCCTCGATCCGTGCCACGTCCGACAGGCCAAGCCGGGTTCCGGACCGTTCGGGGGCGGGCAGGGGTTCGAGGTCGTGCAGGTGCAGCCAGGGCTGGACGGCGTTGACCAGGGCGGCGCCGGATAGGTGGCGCGCGCGGGACGGGGTGCGGTCGTCGGTCACGGCATCGCTCCGGGTGGTGTCGAGTATGGCGGCCACGACCGTAAGCGCGGACCACGCCTCTCCTCCCCAGGGCGGCGGTCCGGCGGAGGCCAGGCCCAGATCAGCCGGGGCGAGCGTGCGCCCATGGCACAGGCTGCTCATGGCCTCGGCGAGGAACGCGGAGACGGGGTGGCGGGGCCGTTCCCCCTTGTTGATCCATCGGGAGACGCGCGAGCTGTCGGGCTGGATGTCGTGGCGCCCGTGCCGGGCCGCCACCCGGCCGACTTCCGTCGCGATCCGGCTGTAGCTGGCTCCAGAGATGCGCACCCAGTGCGCGAGGGCCTCGTTCGGCCGTGCTCCCAGCTGCGCCACCGTGTCCACCTGATCCGAGTAAGTGAGAACTGCGGGAATGGTCAAAGGTGCGATTCCAGGCTACGCCCAGCGGCACGAACTACAGCCTGGTCCACGGCTGTTCGCAGCGATTCGCAGCGACACCGCAGCACTGCCGCTTTCTCGGAACGCAGGCAAGCGCAACGGGGTTCGCCGTGGAGACGCAGCACGTGGAGGGGGTCAACTGTTCCCAGCCCGGCAGCACGACGCCGAGTGCACGGCGGAGGGGCGTTCGACCTCCCGATCTACTTCAAGGCCGACGCCCAGTTCATCGTGCCGGCCTTGGAGGACCTGATCCGACAGCCCTACACGAAGGAGTCCGTCATGGAGAACACCGAGATCCAGGCCGTCCAGACCATCGCCACCTCCGAGGTCTTCACCACCCCCGAGGTCACCGACCTCGGCACCGTCTCCGAGGTCACCCTGGGCAGCGGCGGGTTCAACAACCCCGACCACACCATGTACTACCAGGGCTGACCCGCCCGGCGCCGTCCGGCGCCACCTCGGGTGAACGCGCGCCCGGGACGGCCAGCCCTGACGGGCTGGCCCGTTCCGGGCGCGCGTTCGCCTTTTCCGGAACGTCTCACCGAGAGGGAGAGCCCCGACATGAGGTACGTCGCAGGCACGGTCACCCACACGCCCCCGCCCACCACCGGCCCGCGCCCGCGCGGCGGACACGAAATCCACGACGACGGCACCCTGCGCGCCTGGACCGTCGACCACGGCCCCCACGAAGTACAGCGGGCGCTGTCCAGGGACGGCACCGCGGAGGTGATCCTCGTCGGCGACTGCCTGGCCACCGTGGACGAGGTCCGGGATGCCGCCGACGCTGCGGTGCGCGGCTACTGGCACGCCGTCACCCAGCTGCACGGCTCCTACATGGGGATCGTCCGGGTCGGCCGCACCATACGGATCACCGGAGACCGGGCCGCCACCGTCCAGGTCCACTGGGTCGCCGATGCCGCCGGGGCGGTGACCTGGTCGACGTCCGCCGCCGCTCTCGCCGCCCTCGCTGGCGCCGTCCCGGATGTTGTCCGTCTGCTGGCCGAGTTCACCACCTGGGGCGTGGAGCCAGGCACCGACGGCTGGTTCGGCGGCATCCACCGGGTCCCGCCAGGAGCGGTGCTGACCCTCGCCCCCGACGCCTCGCCCTCGATCGAGCGGCTCCCCGCCCCAGGCCGGCGCTCGTTCGCTGACGCCGCCGACGCACTGCGCCACGAACTGCCGCTCGCGGTCGGCCGCCGTGCCCTGTCCGGCCAGCCGGTCTCGGCGGATCTGTCCGGCGGTGTCGACTCCAGCTCGATCACCTGCCTGGCCGCCGCCCACACCGACCTCACCGCCGTCACCTACGTGGACGCCGCGATGGCCGACCAGGACGACACCCGGTACGCGGCCGAGATCGCCGCCGCCCACCCGGGCATCACCCGGCACCTGGTCGACGGCCGCCACGTCGGCAGCCGGCACTTCGACCGGCTCGACGAGCCCGCCAACGTCCCCTTCAGCGACGCCCCCACCCTCAGCGTGGGCATGCTCGCCATCCTCGGCGCACAGCTTGCCCCCGCCGTCACCGCGGGCAGCACCGGGCACCTCACCGGCTGGGGCGGCGACAACGTCCTGGACGCGTTTGCGTCACCGGCCGACCGCTACCGGTCCGGCGACCGCGTCGTCGCCCTCCGCGACGCCTACCGGCTCGCGCGGGACCGCCGCGCCGCCGCCCACCCCATCCTGCGCGCCGTCACCGCGGCCGGACGCGGCACCCACCCCCGAGCGCTGGCCGACCTCGCCGACACCGTCCTGACCGGCCCCGCCCCGAGCGCGCTGCCCGACGCCGCCGACGCGGCCCGCTGGTGCGGACGGCTGTCCGCCGCGCGCTGGCTCACGACGACCGGCCGCACCGCCCTCGCCGACCTGATCGGGACCCGCGCCGCCACCGCCGACCCCACCGTCGGCCCCGGCGAACTACGCGAGCGCCTCGCGCTGGAGGCCACCGGGACCGAGTACTCCGGCCTGGACACCCTCACCCGCACCTTGTGGGACCTGCCCGTGTACGCGCCGTTCCTCGACACCCGGATAGTCGACATCTGCCAGGCCGTCCCCGCCTGGGAACGGCGCCGCCCCGGTGACTTCAAGCCCTTGGCCCGCGCAGCTCTCACGGGTCTCGTCCACGCCCCGGTCCTGGCCCGCCGCACCAAGACGCCGTTCAACGGCGTCTACGACGGTCTGCGCGTCAACGCCCCCGCCCTGCGCGGCCTCCTGGCTGGCTCGGCCCTGGCTGACGCCGGTCTCATCGACCCCGCCGCCGTCCTGGCCTCCCTGGACCACACGATCCACGGCTCCCCCGCCGACCTCGGGAGCGTTCACGCCCTGGTCGCCGCCGAGCTGTGGCTGACGAACCTCCCGACCGGCTCCGAGGCTTGGTGGGAGCCGACTCCGATCCGGGAGAGCAGCCGATGACCGAGCCCCGCCTCCACGCCGCCCGCGGCCCCGCCGGCGCGGCCCTCCTCGACCTCGCGACCGGCCGGTGGACCCTCCTGGACCCCATCGCCGCAGCCCTCCTCGACCTGCCGGCCTCCGCACCCGAGCGGGCCGCCGCCATCGAGGGCGCCACCGCACGGTGGGCCGCCACCGGCGCCGACCCCGACCGGGTTCGGGCCGACCTCACCCGCGCCGCCGCCGACCTCGACCACCTTCGCGCCGGGCGCCCCGTGCACCACGCTCGGCCCGGCCCGCCACCGACGGTCCTCTGCACCCCCACCGCCCGGACCACCCTCCGGGACCGTGTCACCGCAGGCATCGGCCTGGCCGCGGCCCTGCTGCTCCTGCGGGCCCTGCCGATCCGGCACGTCGTCACCGTCGCCCGCGCCGCAACCCGCCTGCCCGGCCGCCCGGCCCGCGTCCACGACGCCGAAGGCATCCTCTGCGCCGTCCGTGCCGCCGGGACCTGGTGGCCGGGCCGTGTCGCCTGCCTGGAGGAGTCCCTGGCCTGCCATCTGGCCGCTGCCCTCACTGGCCACCGCGTCCACTGGGTGCTGGGGGCCCGCTTCACCCCGCGCGGCGCCCACGCCTGGATTGAGGCCGACGGCCACGTGCTCGGGCAGGACGACCACGACCGCCTCTGGCCGTACCTGCCCGTCCTCACGGTCAGCAATTCGAACGGGTGATGGACCAGGGGTGTTTGCGTATCCACCCGTATGAGTGACGCGTTGCGCCAGATGTGACAGACACACAACACCGCACCCCGACCACTCCGCACCCCCGCGCCCCTCTCGGGGAGCGGCTCGGAAACCGCCTTCGCCGCCGACGGCGACCGGCCCCCGAACCGCTCCCCGCATGGACGCTCGCCAGCGAACGCCACGAGGACCGCACCGACGGCTTGCTCACGATGGCCCGCACCCTGCCCCGCCTGATGCGGATCACGCTGTCCCTGGCCTGGCGGGCCGACCGCACCGCGCTGCTGCGCCTGGTGGGACTCCAGCTCGCCACTGGCGCCCTCACGGCCGTGGCCCTGCACCTCACCCGGACCGCGCTCGCGGCCCTGTTCGCCGCCGGAGCCCCGCTGGAACGCCTCGACCGCGCCGAACTCGCCCTGCTCGCCTTGGCCGCCGTCGCTGCCGCCCGCTCCCTGGCCTCCGCCGCGACCGTCGCGACCACCGCCCGCCTGGGCCCCCGCGTCGACGGCCGCGCCGAGCTCGCCTACCTCGACGCCGCCACCCGCGTCCCACTCGCCGCCTACGACGACACCGCCTGGTGCGACCACGGCGAGGCCGCCAACCGCGCCGCCAAGGACGCCCACACCATCGTCGAATCTCTCGTCGCGCTCACCGGCGCCGCGCTCGGCATCACCGCCGCCGCTGGGATTCTGGCCGCCCTGGACCCGCTGCTGCTGCCCTTGCTGGTCCTCGCGGTCCTGCCCCGTGCCTGGGCCGCCGCCCGAGCCGCCCAGGCCGCCCACCACGCCGACCGGCACGCCGTCGGCGACCGCCGTACCCGCCACATCCTCATGTACCTGGCCGCCGGACGCAGCACCGCCCTCGACGTCCGCGCCGGCACCATGCGGCCCTGGCTCCTCGACCAGTACCAGGCCGTCAGCCGCCGCCTGGAGGACCACACCGCCCGCATCGGCGCCGACACCGCCCGCCGCCAGCTCACCGGCGACACCCTCGCCGGCATCGCCACCCTGCTCGTCTACGGCGCCCTGCTCTGGCTGGCCGTCCACGGCCGGATCCCCACCGCCGACGCCGCGACCGCCCTCATCGCCGTCCAGACCAGCCGCATGCTGCTGACGGGCATGGCCACCGGCCTGACCACCACCTACCGCATGGGCCTCTACCTAGAGGACTGGGCTAGTTTCCTCACCGATGCCAAGGCCCGCACGACCCTCCCGGCCGCCCCCGCGCCGGTCCCCGCGAACCCGGCGGTCATCCGCGCCCAGAAGGTCACCTTCGCGTACGAGGGCGCTACCGCCCCCGTCCTCACCGATATCTCCCTGACGGTCCGCCGCGGCGAGATCCTCGCCATCGTCGGCCACAACGGCGCCGGAAAATCCACCCTGGCCAAACTCCTCGCGGGGCTCTACGCCCCCACCAGCGGCACCGTCAGCTGGGACACCACCGACCTCACCACCGTCGACCCCGACCAGCTGTTCTCTCGCCTTGCGATGCTGCCCCAGGACATCGCCCGCTGGCAGGCCACCGTCCGCGAGAACATCAGCCTGGGCCAAGGCGACCAGAGCGACGACGCCGTCCTCGCCGCCGCCCACGCCGCAGGCGCCACCGAGGTCATCGACTCACTCCCCGACGGCCTCAACACACACATCCGCCCCTCCCAGTCCGGCGGCCGGGACCTCTCCGGCGGCCAGTGGCAGCGGATCGCGGCCGCCCGCGCCTATGCCCGCAAGCACGCACCCCTCCTGATCTGCGATGAGCCCACCAGCGCCCTCGACCCCCGAGCCGAACAGGCCGCCTACGACCGCATCCGCGAACTCGCCGCCGACCGAACCGTCATCCTCATCACCCACCGCCTCGGCTCCACCCAGCACGCCGACCGCATCATCGTCCTCGACCACGGCCGGGTCCTCGAAGAAGGCGACCACAACAGCCTCCTGGCCGCCGGTGGCGAGTACGCCGCCATGTGGACCACCCAGGCCAGTGCCTATACCCACACCCACACCAGTCTAGGATCCGCGAGTCGATGCGCAATGGCGGCTGAGGATGCGCAATGAATGCGCAAATCCAGGGCTCGCTGCGCATTTGCTACAGCCCGCAGCCGTCGTTATCGATCTCTTGCGGTCTTTCGGAGAGGGACACGGGGGGCTCCGTACCGTCCAGGGTATGACGGGGAGCTGACCAGGGCTGCGCTGCAGACTCAGGGGCTTCACGTTCGGGTGTCGTGCTCCAGGCCGTCCGTGTAGGCGGCGGGGTGGGCTGTGAGGCGGGAAGGCGCCCGCCCTGCCAGGATGGAATTGAGTCAGCGCCAGCGGCCTCCGGGCTACCTCTACGGAAGGAGTGATGCGGTGATGTCCGACTTTATTTCGATGGTGGCGGAACAGGATCCGAAGCTGGCGGAGATCCTGGCCAAAAGGATTGCCGACATGCGGACGGCTGATGACGCTCTTGTCAAGGCGGCGGAATTCGAGCTGGCCGAGCTTCACCAGAAGCGCCCGAAATCCATTTTTGTGTTGCGTAACGCCCACCCTATAGGCGAGTTCTTCACCAAACCTCCGTCACCCGATCCGGAACTCGTTGGACGCCGCGCACGCATCGGGCTTGCGGCTCGTTCGGTCATCGAGAGGGTGGAGCGGCGGCATCATGAGTGAAATGACCATATCCGGACCCCAGCTTTTTCGCGTCAGCGACGGCCCCGTGGCGGTTCCGGGAAACTCGTCGAACTCGACGACGGAGCAAGAAGCCTTCGGCCAGTCCTCCGGCGGTTCGACGTACCTGACATGCGCGATCACAGTGAAAGACCCCGGAGATGATGACCACGCGTATGGCGGCGTGGAGTCATCCTGGGCTTTCCTTGTGCAGTCCCCAGGACCCAGCCCCCTGCTGCTGAGAGTTCAATTCGGGACACTGAGTCTGCGAGCCTTCGGCAGTCGGCACAACGAGTGGGGTTGGTCGTCGCACGAAGTCTATGCCGGGCTGCATCCGTTCGCCCAGGTGCTGCATCCTGAAGTCCGAGATCTGACGCCGAATCCACAAAGACCGGTCCTTGAATTCTGGAACATCGATCTTGGCCCGCAGAACAAGGCAAGCATGCGGAGATTGGTCGGCAGCAGCACGGAGGACACCGGTCTCAACATGAATCGGTGGGACAGGACGCTCTTGGCGTTCCCCAGCGCATTCACCTTCAGGTATGCACCCTCGAACCCCATCGCTCAAGGCGAATTCGTCGCATTCATTGTGGGGTTCAGGCTCATGGTCTCTGCTCCCGAGGTGGATGACTACGACTTCCGGTTGAGCACGGAATCATCCGCCACTATCTCTTGGGTGAATCTGGAGTCGGTTACGTAGGGCAGGGTAGCCTCCAGTCCAGTGGTCGATGATCACGTGAATGAGCCGCCGCCTGCCCGGCCACGGTCCCGCAGCCGGGCCTGAACATCCCCGACGCCTCCTGGACCAGCCACCCGCGTTCCACCAGGCGCTTCGCCTTCGACCGCACCCCCTCAACCTTCGCCGGCGTCGGCTCCAACCCCAGGCGTGTCACGGACCGCCGCGCGGCGAACCAGGTTCAACGAAAGGGCAGCGGCCCCGCACCCCCTCCACGGGGTGCGGGGCCGCTGCCCTTCTCCGGTACGGCTACGTGGTGACCGGGAGAGCCGTTGCCGACTCCAGGGCCGCGCGGTGGCGGCCGGTGACCGAGTCGGGGCCGATGAGCAGGCCCTGGGGCGTGAAGTGCGGGGGCGGGAGGTGGCGTTCGAGGGCAGGGAGGTAGTTCCAGCGCAGGCCGGGGTGGGCGGAGTGCGCGTAGTGGTGGAGGTCCCCGTAGGGGAGCCAGGTCGCGGCGGCGAGCATCGCGAGGGCGCGATTGTGCGGGTAGAGGCGCAGGCAGCGGCCGGCTTCGATCTCGGCGGGGGTGCCGGTGCGGTGGTCGGCGTCGAACCAGGTGTGCTCGACGAGCAGTGAGGCCCAGGCCAGTAGGGGGTAGAGCAGCAGGCGCGGGACGAGCACCCCGGCGAGGACGGCCGTCCAGCCGCCGGTCGCGTACGCGGCTGCCAGGACCAGGGCGACGGCGGGACCTGCTGCATACCGGCCGGGCTGTGGCCGCAGGTTGGCCGCCAGAGTGGAGGCCGTGACGGCAATGCCGCGCGCGGTAGCGGGGAAGAGCAGGGCGGCGGCGAAGCGGTAGCGCTCGACCCCCGGTCGCATGCCGGCCTGGGAGAGCTCAGCCAGGTTGGGGTCGCTGGACAGGGTGGCCGCAGGGTGGTGGTCGCGGACGTGACGACGTCGGCGTACCGCGACGGGGGCCAGGCCTAGTGGGTAGTGCGCGCCGAGCGCGGCCAGGACGTCGTTGGCGCGGCGGGTGCGGGCCAGCACCCCGTGCACGGCGTGGTGGCTGATCTCCTGGAGATGCCGGAGCTGGACGGCGACTCCGGCCATCGCGACCACGGCGCCCAACAGGCCGTGCTCGGCGAGCATCCAGTACCCGGCTATCTGCACCCACTGTCCGACGACCAGGACGGTGGGGGTCCAGTTGTTGGCCCGGGCGCGCTGGAGGGCTATGAGCTGCGCCGCGTCCGCGGCGTGGGGCCGGCCCCGGCCAAAGCGGAGACGGTCGGGCTGGCGCAGCAGGATTCCGGCGGCGATCAGGGATAAGGCGAGCAGCATGCGGCGATCCCGTGGCGAGCAGGGCAGGCCGTTCCCACCCGATAATCACACACCGTACATCTAGTGGACTAGTTATGGTGGGGGTGGGTGAATATCCGTCTTCGGGACGTGAAAGAGGCGGCCCACCGGTTAGGTGGGCCGCCTCCTTTGGTGGAAGTTCTTCTACAAACCGGCGACGGCCGAGTCGATGCGGCTCTGTTCCCAGGTGCCGGCGTCAAGTTGCGGGCGGGCGACCGCCTCGTACGCCTGCAGGGTCCGTGGGGCGGAGTCCGCGCCGTGGCCCCACACGGACTCAAAGCGGCTGGTCCAGCGGCCGATGCCTTTGAAGTGCACGCTGGAGCGGCCGCGCTGGTAGTCGACGTCTCCCTGCTCCTCTTCGACGAGCGCGGCGGCATCGGCGAAGATGGCGGCGTCGATGGCCTGCTCGGCGCGCAGCCGGTCCCGAACGGCGAGCCCGCAGGTGACGCCCAGGTCGCGGTGCTGCCCGACGAGGTCGAGCAGGGAACGGGCGAAGTCCGCCTTGGCCAGATCCGTCGCGAAGACGATGAAGACCCTGTTGATGGTGCCGCCGGCCTCGGTGAACCGGCGGTTGGCGGAGATGTACTCACGCCGTCCGGTCAGCAGGGTCGGGTCGGTCGTCAGGTCTGCGGCGAGGATCCGCTGCGGCTGGGCCTGGGACGCGGTGACGGTGTTCACCAGGAGCGCGCTGAACCGTGGCACGTCGGAGGAGAAGACGCGAAGGTGCCCGTCGGCGATCTCGTTGTAATTCGAGATGAGTTCGGCTTCGAGACCGGTACGGACCTGGTTGTAGTACTCGGCGTTGTCCATGGCCTTCAGGTTAGTGACCCGGCGCAGCTGGATGTACGTCTTTTGCGTCCAGTAGTGGCCGACTGCCAGGATCAGGATCAGCACGGCCTGGACGACCAGAAGCACCTTGAGGTTGACGCGGTCCATAGCCCAGCCGACCACCGGAGCGGCGAATCCGACGACGGTGACGACCGCGCTGAGCGCGGGCGAATTCAGTACGGCGCTGACCCTGCCAAGCGGGCTTGGCTGCGCTTGGGACATTTTCGGTTCCTCCCCCTACAACGGCCCGCCTTGGGCCAAGGCTTCATGATTCCCGAGGCCTTGGCCGCGAGCTCACGGAACCGGGGGATTCGTGGTGGTTATCGGCCCGTTCGGCGCGATCACCGGCCGGGAACCGGCTCAGGCGCCACTGACCAGTGCGATGTCGTAGTCGACGTCCCACCGGTCGGCGGGGATGACGATGTCCGCGGTCTCCACGGGGCGGTCGCCGTCGTCCAGATAGGTCCGCTCGATCAGCGTCGCGAGGGTCCCGGTGGCCACCCCGAGCTGCTGGGCCTGGTCCCGGTCGATTTCGATCGGCCGCACCCGCTCCACCGCGCGGACCACGGCGATACCCAGGTGCGCCATCCGGTCCACGACGCTGCGGCCGCCGAGCGGCCCGCCGTCGGGCAGCACCACCGCGCTCTTGCCGGTGATGGCCATCGGCTCCCAGCTGGTGCTGCTCATCACTGGGCGCCGGTCCTGGTCGAGGAACTCGTACGCCGTGCGCACACACAGTGCGCCCGGCTTGATCCGCAGCCGTTCGGCGATGGCGTCGGGGGCCTGGACTTTCGCGGTGCTCTGCGCGTCCCAGGTGGAGATGCCGGCTGGGGCGAGCGGGGCGCTGGGGTGTCCGGGGGCCGGGCAGCGAAGCATGCGCAGCCGCTCCAGCGGGGCGCGGACGTACGTGCCGGCCCCCGGGCGGCCCTCCAGGAGGCCCTCGGTGATGAGCAGTTCCTGGGCGCGGCGGATGACGTTCTCCCCGACGCCGTACTGCTCGCCGAGGGAGATACGCGAGGGAAGGCGGGAGTCGACGGCCCACTCGCCGCTGGTGATGAGCGCCCGGAAGGCGGCGGCGACCACCAGGTAGGGGGCACCAGTCGTGTCGGCCATGCCTTCTCCGTCGTCCGTCGCGTGCTGACTGCCGGTCAGGGATCTTCCCGAATCGTTTGACAATCTAGTCCACTAGTTCAAAACTAGTGGACTAGAAGTGCTATCCGTGAGATCCGAGAGTTCGGGGTGAGGGGCAGTGCGCGAATTAGGCACCACGGCCATAGAGGCTCTGACCGAACTCACCGGCCAGGCACCCGACACCGCCGAGCACGACGGCGTGATGACCATCCACGCCGACACCTCCCGCGTCCCGGCCGAGGACTGGCAGAGCCTGCTCGCGGTCCTGGAGACCGGCACCTTCTACGGCCTGACCACCACCGCGGCCGGCACCAGCACCGTCTGGCTGTCCATCGAGTTGGAGACACCCCGCCCATGACCGCCATCCCGATCAGCGTCCCCTTCGCCAAAGGCCACGGCAGCGGGAACGACTTCGTCGTCCTGGATGATCCTGACGGCCTCCTCGACCTCACCACGGCCGACATCGTCGAGCTCTGCGACCGCCGCCGCGGCATAGGAGCGGACGGCGTCCTGCGCCTGGTCCGCTGCACCGCCGACGTGGAGGCCTTCGCCATGGCCGGCCATGCCGAGTGGTTCATGGACTACCGCAACGCCGACGGCTCCCTCGGCGCGATGTGCGGCAACGGCGCCCGCGTCCTTGCCCAGCACCTCGTCGCCACCGGACGCCACCAGGGCGGCCCCCTTACCCTCGCCACCCGAGCCGGCGTGCGACACCTCCACGTTCCCACCGGCGGCGATGCACACCGGGGCGACGTCAGCGTCTCCATGGGCATCCCAATCTTTCCCGGACCGGCGCGGATCGCCGTAACCGTCGGCGCGCGGCGCTGGTCCGGGGCCCATGTCGACATGGGCAACCCGCACGCCGTCGCGTTCGTCGACAACCTCGACCACGCCGGCACCCTCGCCACCGCACCCGTGGTCTCCCCAGCAAGCGCCTACCCGTACGGCGTGACGGTCGAATTCGTCCGAGACCTCGGCTCCCGGCACCTGGCGCTCCGTGTGCACGAGCGCGGCGTGGGCGAAACACCGTCCTGCGGGACCGGGGCCTGCGCCGCGGTGGCCGCTGCCCTCCCCCGCACGCCCGGACCCCGGGGCCCGGTCCGCTACGCCGTGGACGCTCCCGGAGGCCGTCTGATGGTCGACGTCGCCGCCGACGGGAACATGACCCTGACCGGCCCCGCCTACCTCACGGCCCAGGGAACCGTCCGCCTCCACTCAGCCTGGCCGAACACCCTCGCAGAAGGCGAATGGGGCCTGCAGCAGCCTGCGTACGGGGTACCCACACCCGCCCTGCTCGCGCGGGCCGACCGCGGCCTCAACCGGCTGATCGGCAGCGACAACCCCGACGACACAGAGACGGACGGATGAAAAGCGACGGGCACGAGGCACACCCGCTGATTGGCCGCCTCGTCCGCGACATTCCCTCCGGCACCGAGGGGCGCCTCATGGCCGTGGTCCGCGAGGACCTACCCACGCACACAGGAACCTCCCGCACCACCCGGCGCGGATACATCCGTCCGACTGGTGGCGGACCAGAGCTCCCGACTGCCCTGGATAACATCGAGCCCCTCGGAGCCACCTAGGCTTCGCCAACTTCACATCTCAGCCAACGGCCGGGCGGCGTTCTGCGAACGCCGCCCGGCCGTTGGCCTGCGCCACAGCAGCAGCCTTGGGCCGGTGGCGCAGGCCAACGGGACTATCGCCAGTAGGGCTGTTCTTCCTGTTCGGCCTGCCAGGTTTCCAGGTCGGCCCGGAGGGCCGCGCACGCGCGTTCCGCGTCCAGCTGGTCTTTCAAGTGAGTGAGCCACTGCTCGTCGTCCGGATGGAACTGCCGGTCTTGGGGCAGAGCGTGCCCCTCGGCCCGGGCCTCGTAGACCTCCCAGGGGGAGTGCTGGTGCCCGTATGCCTCGTGCGGTGGCAGGGAGCTGAGGAAAGCGTCCTCGGGTTCACGCAGCCAGGCTGGCGGAGCGTACGGCGCCGGGATCTGCCTTGTCCTGGCGGCCGCTTCCCGGATCTCGGCCAGGCGCTGACGCAGTTGCGGACCGACCTCAGCCTTGAACCTGTTTATGACCGGCGCCCTGTACGCCGCCAGCCCGTTGAGGAGGTCGGTGTACCGCTGCCCTGTGTCGTCGACGAGCTCGTCGCGGACGGTTGGCGCGGTGGGGTCGCCGAGGCGGCCGAGGCGTTGCTGGCGTGCGAGTTCGTACCGCACAAAAGCCGACGGGTCGCGAAGATAACCCGGAACACCCCAGGTCTGGAGCTCGGCGGCGAGGCCTTGCCAGCTCCAGCCCTGGAGGATCAGCGGGCGTAGCGCGTGGGCGAGCCGGCGGGCGCAGCTGCGGTGCAGCCACCAGACCTCGCGTTGGAGCTGCTCGGCAAGGCTGATGGCCTGGGCGCACTGTGCGGGTGTGAGGCGGGAGCTGCTCTGCCTTGTGGGCTTGGGGGACTTCACAGCGCACCCGCGAGCGCGGGTGTAGTTCTTACCCTCCACTACCTGCAGGTTTCTGTGGTCCTGTGGGACCACAGAAGAAGGGGTGCACCGTCTTCCTCGATTCGGCTTCGACGCGGTGCGCCGACGGACGTCGGCGACAGCCAGGGTCCGGCCGCGGCAGGTGACTCCGATGACACGGGCGCGGTACCCGGTTCCGTCGGTCCGCCGGCCCATGGCCGCGTCCCACACGGGAGGGGCGACGGCGGCGAAGAGCGTGGCGGTCCCGCGGTAGCCGTGTTCGGGAGTCCAGGCGTCACCGTGCCGGGTGCGCATCGAGTTGGTCTTGGACCCGTGCTCGATGTAGGCGATGAGTCCGAGCTCGCGCAGGACCCGGGCGTGCTTGAGGACTGTGCGCCGGCCCAGGCCGAGTTCGAGCTGGGCCGTTTCGATGCTGAAGGGGAAGTGGCCGTGCTTGCTGCGCCGCATCCGGGCAGCGAACACCTCGGCCAAGCGCACTGTGGAGGGACCCGCGTCGGAGTGGTAGCCGGCGGCGACCATGAAGCGGACAGCAGGAAGGAAGTCGCGAGCCTGGCGGAGGTGCCGGGACGCGGTCGTGGAGACCTCGTGCGCGGAAGCGTCACCGACGAGGTCGAAGGGGATGTCCGTGGGCTGTGACAGCGCGGACGCGTCGGGGCATGCCGCCGGGTCGATATGGCGGCATGCCAGGACGTCGTGCATCATTACCTCCGTTGCCGGGAGTCCGTTTCGGGCAAGACGAAGCCCCACTTGCGGGTGTTTCGGGTTCTGGGAGAACCGAGTGAATGTCCGGCCTTCAGGTCGGACACTTCGCCTGACCAGGGATTACGGCCCTGGGGATGGCGGTGGCAGATGGCCAGCTGGTCCGACGGCAAATCGGGCACGGTGGCCGGGGCAGCTGAGCGAGGCCTGGGGAGGCTCTCGCGGACGGGCTGCCCCTCAGATGGGTTACGTCATCCAGCCCCGCTCACGGGGGAACAGACGGGTCCCGCACGCCGGAGGGCATGGGGAAATCCACCAGGTGGCCGGAGTGGACACGGCGTCGGCCTGGCGGTGGCTGTTGTGTCCCGGAGGACGGTTGCGGGTACGCTGCATCGCAGCGAGACCTCGATTCCGACAAGCATCGGTCTCGCACTGTGCGAGGCCTTTTTGGTCGAAGCTTTCTCGCACCGGTTCAGCCCCAGTGGCGCGATTCAGGCCGGCCAGCCTGATGCCGTTGGGGTTTTCGCCGTTTACGAGGTGGCTGATGTCCGTATCTGCGTGAACACGGAATCCAGCGCAGGCCCACCCTATGCCCCTCCCACCACTCCAGTACAAACCCTGGATCGCTCTCTCCAGCGTGTCGAAGCCGCCCTGCTGACGGTGCGTCGTCCAGCCGTCGTGGCCGCAGCGCACACCGACGGCTGCGGTGGCGCGTGAGGTCTCAGAGCGCACGGTGGTACTCCCGGGTGTCTGCCGGCACGGACCACCAGGGGAAGGGCTGGACCGGGCGGGGTTCGAGGAGGAGGTCGTCGACGGTCCCCTCGCCGTCGGTCTGGCGGCTCCACGCCTCCAGAACCGAGGCGAGGATGGCCCGCGCCACCAGTCGGAATTCCTCAGGGGAGGGCGTCTGTTCGGCGAGGGCCGGCAGGTGGCGGGTGTGGGAGTGGACGGCGAGGAGTTCGGTGATCAGGGGGTTGAACGCCAGCATCGCGCTGACGTTGCCGCAGGCGCTTCCTGAGGCGGCGGGCGCGGGGGTGTGGGCGGTGGCCGGGGTGGCGATGCGGCCCAAGAGACGACGTATCACAGCGGGTTCCCTCATTCAGGTCGGGTTGGGTAGAAGCGGGGCAAGGCTGGCTAGAGGTTGCTGTGGTGCTTGAGGATCACCGCGTCCATGCCTTCGAGTTCGGCCAGGATTTCCTTGACGGGCCGGCGCTGGAGGTTGGTGTCGATCGCCTCGTCCAGGGCGGGGATGCCGTCCGGGTTGTTGTACTTGGCGAAGATCTCTTCGACGGGCAGTCCGCGGACCCTGAAGGGGCGGGTCGGCTTGCCGTTCAGGTTGATGGACATGAGGTAGTGGTACTTGGGGAGTTCGGTGATGGTCTCCGCCGTGACGTGCCCGTTCCACCGCTTGGCGATGAACGCCGCTTCGTCGTAGTCCGCGGCGCAGGTGGCCAGCAGGCTCTGGTTCTGCAGCAGTGACTGGCGCGTCATCGCGGACAGCCGCAGCGCCATCTGCGTCATGCCGATGAACCTGATCTCATATTTTCTGAGCTGCTCGGCGATCGCGGCGAGAAAGCCCTTGCTGCTGCTGTCCAGGGCGGTGAGCTCATCCCCCCAGGCCCAGAACGTGGCGCGCTCCTCGCGGGGGGTGTCCTGGCGGGCGAGGCCATTGCGGTAGAGGTCGTGGATGAGGAGGCAGCTGACCAGGGCGTCGGACTCGCTGCCGGAGGGGCACACGAACACGATCCGGTTGGTGTCCATTGCGGTGCGAATGTTGTAGGCGGAGCGGGGGCTGCCGAAGAACGCCTGGAGGGACTGTGAGGTGTCGAGGCGGTCGATGGCGTAGGTGACGGTGGGCACGGCCTCGGGGCCCAGCTTGGTGAACGTCTTCGTCCAGTAGGCCTGCACACTCTCCGGGAGCCTGTGCAGGAGCGCCTCACGCCACGCGTCGTCCGTCAGCCACGTCCGGATCTGGAAGAGGGTGCACTGAGCCTTCGGCTTCCCGTCCTCGACGGCTTTGAGGTTGAGGAGGGCGAGGGCCTGGGCGGTGCGGGCGAGGATCGTCTGGGCGCGCGGCGCCTTGTCGCCCCAGCCCTGCGCTGCGGCGATGCCCTCGACGACTGAGCGGACCACGTCCTGGACGTCGCCGGTGGACTTGCCCTCCATGGACAGCGGATTCCAGGAGACGACCAGGTCGTCGTCGGTGACCTTGGCCAGGTTGATCTCCCACACCCGCGACTGGATGCGGGGGTGGGCCAGGTAGGCCTTCGCGCGGGCCCAGCCCTCGCCGTGCGGGTCGAGGAACCAGGTGCCGTAGCCGGCGTGGGCGAGTGCGATGCACTGCACGAGGGCGGCCTCGGTCTTGCCGTGCCCGGACTTGCCCAGCGAGAGTCCGAACAACAGGTCCTCGACCCGGGCCGCGCCGATCCGCTCTTGCCCGTCGGGGAAGACGACGGCGCCGAGCGGGACCAGGCCCGGCTGCCCGGTGTAGACGGGCAGCGTCGCGGGGGCTGGCGGGACGAGGCCGCCGGAGCGGACGACGTTGGAGGCGTGGCACCGCGCGGTCGGGGGCTTGAGGAACCCGGCGAGTTCCGGGACGGTGAGCCACTGCCGCTTGTACGGGCGGAACTCGCCCGTCGCGAAACGGCGCTCGAAGCCGGCGATCGCGCGCCGGCTGCGAGGCTTGCGGGCCTTGAGGTAGTTCTCGCCGCTCGTGGTCGCGAACACGGCGAGCAGCTGGTGCATCCGGGCGAGCGCCGCCTGCGGGTGCGCTGCTTGGGTACGCAGCAGGATCTGAACGGCGAATACGGCGCCCGCCGCGGGGTCGAACTTGCCGATCCCCTCGCGGAGATCACTCACCCTGGGCATCTGCCGGTTCGCACCAGGCGAGGAGCCAACGGTCTTGCCGCCGGACCAGGCCGCCATGAACGTCCCCCAGGCGCCGCCTCCACCCGTGCCGCCGGTGAGGCGCTCGCCGTACGCGGAGGGACCCTGGCGGCGGGACTCGGCAAGGAGACGCCGCCGGCGCCGGGCCAGCTGGCGGTCCCGTACGGGCACCAGGTCCAGGACGACGTCAGCTCGCTCCCCGTCCTTCGCACGCACGGCCGCGAGGGCCGCGGCCAGCTGCTGCAGGGGATCCGGCGACAGCCCGAGCGCGGCGAGCGCCTTGTGGTCGGAGCGGCCCAGGACGAGCTCGGCCCGCTCCACATACGCCCGACGCTTCCCCCGGCCGGAACCACCGCTCTGCGCGGGCTTGGAGAGGACCGTAGAGGCGCTCACTGGGAGCCTCCCTCGCGCTGGCGAGGAGCGGGGAAGCGGACGGGCTCGATGCCCTGGCTGCGACGGTTGAAGCGGACCTCCACTTCCGCGAATCCGGGCATCGACAGCACGGCGCCCGCTTGAGCGGATCCCTCGAGGAAGCAGCGCATCATGCCGTCCGGGTCGACCGAGTACCGCAGCCGGACGGCCGCGCCGCGCGATGGCGCCTGGGCGGCGTCCACGACGCGGCCCAGGTGGTGCGCCCAACGCGAGACTTCGCCGGCCTGCGGGTCGAAGGTGCTGGTCGGCACCAGCTCCACGCACGTGCGGTTCGCGAGCGCCTCCCTGACGCGCAGCGCGCGCTGGAACGACTTCCAGCCCCACACGGCACCGCCCACCAGTACGGCCGTGGCGAGAAACGGCGCCGACACCGCGATGGCGTGCACAGCGGTGAAGAGCATCTCGGCGCCCGGCACTACGGCTGTCATGCCGAACTCCGAGAAGAGATGCGGGTAGTGGTGCCACGTCTCACGGGGCCTCCTTGGTCGCTTCGGAAAAAGTCCCTTCACCTGGACCAAGTACGGCTGGAAGCCCCGTTCGGACATCAGCCCTCCAGGCTTTACCAGTTCATTGCCAAGAGGGTCCGCGAATAGGGTTATTCGGGTCTTCTTGGCAAGGTGCTCCGCCGCGTCCGCGTTGCGTCGCGTAGCCGGTGTCGTTCTTCAGGCATGAGCGAAGACCGGACCGACGGCCCTGGAGCTGTGGCGCGCACAGCGGCAGCGCTGGGAAACGAATTGGGGCAGCTGTTGGCTTGCGACCCTGGAGCGGGGCGTCGGGCTGTAGAGGATCTCGTGCTGAGGATGCACTCCGGGGCCACGGTCGCGGTCGGGCTCGCGCGTGGGGCGGGAGTGAACTACGAGGAGATCGGGCGGGGCCTGGCCATGCTGGAAGACGCCGGGATCCTCATCCAGCGGGCTGCCAGCCTGCTCCTCGCCCTCCCCGCCGCGAACCACGCGATCGAAACGACCTTCCGGCATCAGGCCACCTTGGAAGGCCTCAGCCAGGCCCCCGCTACGGCAGACGGTGTTCGATGAGCATCGTGGGCACCGCAATTCTCAAGGCGTGAGCCGACGGACGGCGAGCACGGTGATCGTGTCGAGAGCGACTACCTCCACATTGCGGCCTGGTCTGGGCGCGTGTACCGCGAGCCCGCTCCCGATCGCCATGGCCACATGTTCAGGGACGGACGCGCTGCCGCGGCTGAAGACAAGGTCGCCGGGCGCGATCGCGTTCACGGGTACCGCCATCCCTTCGCCCACCTGGGTATAGGTGGTCCGGCTGAGCTCGATTCCCGCGGTTCCGTATGCGCGCTGCATGAGCGAGGAGCAGTCGCAGCGGCCCATCGCCTCGCTGCCGTGGGGGTTGGTGCAGCTGCCGCCCCACTGGTAGGGGGTGCCGAGCTGGCCCAGCGCCCACCGGATCGCGCTCTGAACCGTGACCGGCGCGGTGGCGGGGATCTGGTAGCCGGCGGGAACGGTGCCTGGCGGGATCGTGCCCCAGTCCTGGGCGCCGGCGCCCTGGCATCCAGTGGGGACAATTCCCGCGACCGGGAGCGCCGGGTTGGCGGGGGCGGTGCCGAGGGTGGGGGCGATGGCCAGCTGCAGTGCGGTGGCCAGGGGTTCGTGCTTGGCATAAGCGTCGGGGAGCGCGGACGCCTGGACCTTCTGCGCCGCGACGGTCAGCGGCATGAACTCCCAGTTCTTCAACGCGGTGAGCGACTTGTAGAACTTCGTGGAGGCGTAGACCGGATCCAGGATCTGCTCCCGGCTGCCCCAGCCCTGTGAGGGGCGCTGCTGGAACAGACCGAGCGAGTCCCGGTCGCCGTAATCGAGGTTGCGCAGTCCTGACTCCTGCAACGCGGTGGCCAGCGCGATGACCTGCCCGCGTGCCGGGACCCGCATCTGGATCCCGGTGGCCACGATGGCCCGTGCCATCGGGACTTGCTCGCCCGGCGCCGACAGTCCGGCGACGTTGACGCCTCCGGCGGCGCCTCCGGCGAGGGCGCCACGGACCTGTTGCACGATTCGGGCGGTGTCCGCGTCCAGTCCAGGGGAGCCTGCGCAGCGGGACTGTGCGCCGGCTGCGGTCTGGGCCTCGGCGTCGGCGATGCCCGCGACGTGGGCGGCGATCGCCGCTATGACCAGGAGCGCGAGGGAGATAAGGGCGCTGCCGCCCGCCAGCCACGCCTTGCGCTTCTTCGTCACGGCTGCCCCGGGCCTGGGGGCGGGGTGCGGCGTACACCGCGGTCGAGGCGCTGGCGCAGCTGGCGCTGGCGGGGCGAGGCAGGGGCCGGGGTGGGGAGCGGGTGACGCGGCGCCGCCGCTGTGGGCCGGGCGGAGGCCGGGGCTGTGGCTGAGGGTGGGCGGCGGGCGGGCTGTGCTCCGGGCCGGTGGCTGGGACGTGGCGGCCGTACCGCAGGGGACGCGGGGGCCGCCACGGCCGGAGTCCTCGGCGCGACGGGACCGGCGGGCGTTGTACGGGGAGTGCGGGGAGTGCGGGGCCCGGGACCGGTGCCGGTTGGCTGCGGGCTTCCGGGACGGGGGCGGCCGGCGGGACGGGCAGGGGCACGGGCCGGTCCGCGGCCGGGACCGGGGGAGCCGAGGCGGGTGGCGAGGACGGAGGCGCCAACTGACTTGGGCATCGCGTAGGCCATGGCGGCCAGCGGGTTGCCGCTGGCGAGGGCGACCCCGACGAGAGCGCTGCGCACGAGTACACGGGCCGTGCTCTGCGCGACGCGGGGCCGCTTCGCGATGGTGTTGGAGGAGGGTTTGGTGAAGACCGATCCGTGGGTTCCGCCGATGCGGCTGGAGGAGAGCTTGCTGCGCAGATTCTGGGAGACCTGCTTGGAGCGTTCCGCGATCTTGCGGCGCTTCATGACCGCGCCGATGCACACGACGTCCACGATCAGGAACCGCAGAGTCAGCCCGAGTCCCGGGTCCGCTGTTGGGGAATCGGACAGTCCCTGTTCCCAGCCCGGCTGTGAGGGGTCGAGGACGGCTTGGACGATGACGATGAACACGGCCAGGGCGATGACGCTGGCGAGCATCTGCCCCAGCGAGCGCATCACGGAGGCGGCCCAGTCCCACAGGTAGGCGCGGCCGGCGCCGGGGACCGTGCCGAGAATGAGGGCGGGCTCGGCACGGATCGCGTCCCAGGCGATCCGGCACTGGGCGACCAGGAAGCTGCCGGCGAGGCCGGAGATCAGCACGGTGACGATGAGGGCCGCGACCAGTAGGAACAGGGCGCCGCCGACTTTGTCGAGCGAGGCCCTCTTCGCCGCGCCGGCATCACCGGTGACACAGTCCTTCTCGAACTCCTCCATCGGGGAGGTGCCGAAGTGGTCGACGGCCCACCTCTGCACGATGGGTGTCGTCCAGTCGGTGACAGCGGCGCCGGTGGGGTCGATGTAGGAGCGCAGGTGGTTGTACTTCTTGAGCTTGTTGGTCTGCTCGGTCACCGCGCGGTCGTAGGCGAGCTGGGACAGCTTGGTCTGGCTGTACTTGGTCGCGCATTCCGCTTTGAAGACGCGCCCGTACTGGATGAGCATCGCCGGTTTGACGATGAACGCGTCGGTGAGCGCGTCGGTGAGCGGCCTGGCCAGCGACGCGCTGTCCGCCTCGTCCCCGGCCTTGTTCTGCGACGGGGGCGCGGTCGGGCTGGCGTCCAGGATGATGGCGGCGACCTCCAGGGCCACCCCGCGCACTACCGCTACCGCCCCGTCCCGCTCACCCAGCAGCACCTGCGGCGGGGAGGCCAGCAGGGTGGTGGTGAGGGCCGCGATCAACAGGGAGAGCGCGGCGTCCCCCCAGCCCTTGGCCCGGTCCCCGAAGAAGATCCGTGCGACGCAGACCAGTGCGCACACCGCCATGAACAGGCTGGGCAGGCCCATCTCCAGGATGACCCGGGCGTGCAGGGAGTTGGCGACGGACAGCGCCGGCATGAGCAGCAGCTTGGCCAGCGCGAAGGACAGGGCCCGCAGGACGAGCCAGCAGCAGAACGCGATGACCCACTTCGTGATCATGAAGCAGATTTCGGCGATCAGGTTGTAGATCCCCAGGTCCCAGTCGGTCAGCCCGCCGGTGTCGGAACGCACCGTGTACGCCGAGATCGGCATGCCATTGCGATCGGTCACGTTGAAAACCGCCAGGACGCCGCCCTCGTTGGGCAGAAGCTTGCGGATCCGCTCCCGCTCGGCTTCCAGGTACGCGTCCTGCATGGCCTTCGAGGCGTGCTTGCTGAAGTCGGCGATGATCTCCTCGATCTGCGCGATTTCCTCCGGGGTGGGGGGCGACTGCAGGCCTCCTGTTGGCTGGAGTGGGCTCAGCGGGAAGCCGGGCGGCGCCGTGGTCGTGGCCGCAGGGTCGGGGGGAGGGGTGGGTTCGGCGTGGGCGGGCAATGAGGTCAGAAGGGTGAAGGATGTGGCCACGAAGGCGGCCACAAGCAGTGCCAGGCGCAGCCGGGCAGTGCCGAGCAGATGGAGGCGGGAGCGCCAGGTTCTGGGGGTTTTCATGCCGCCATCCCGTGGGCGCCGGGGGTGGTGTGGATAACCTGCCGGATCTTGTCGTCCATGGGGATTACCACCTTCATGAGGCCGATGCGTCCGGGCAGGTCGCGGTGGAGGCACTCGCCGGCCCGGGCGGCCTTCTCCTCGTCGCGCAGGTTCAGGGGGGAGAGCCGGGTGGTGACGAGGTCCAGGAGGTCGGCGTCGGTGGGGTCGACGCCCAGGAACTCCAGTGCGCGCGCGGCCAGGGAAGCGGTGGTCTGGCGGAACACGAACCGGTGCGGGATCAGACCGCGAATGATCATGCCCTTCTCCGAGTCGGCCGGCCCGAAGTCGTCCGCGTCGTGAGAGCCCAGGTAGGCGGCCGCGTTGCGCTTACGCCCGTCGCGCAGCAGCTCCAGGAGCAGCTCCAGCCCCTCATCGCTCGACGTCAGCCACCAGCACTCGTCGAAGACGGTGACGGCGAACTCCTCCGTGCTGGCCATCGCCGTCTCGCGGGCGACCGCGGCGATCAGATACATCACGGCCCGCCCCAAGACCTTCTCGAACTCCAGCCTCTCGATCCGGTGCTCGGAGGCCAGCTCGCTCTTCTTGGGCAGGGCGAGCGCGTTCACGGCGAACACGACGCTGTCCGCGCCGGCGGTGTCGACGACGGGCAACGTCTCGTCGAACACCACCCGGGCCAGGTCCTTACGGGCGACGGCGCCCAGCTTGCGGGCCAACGTCCTGGCCGCCGGATCCTGGGCACCGCGTGACTCCAGCTCGGTGACCAGGGCCCGCATGGACGGGGACGGCTGCTCCAGGACGGCCTCGACCGCCTCGGACAGCGCCACGCCCTCAAGTTCCATCGGGCGAATACCGAGCAGCAGCGTCAGGAACGATTCGGTGTACCGGGCCGCGGTCTTGACGCTGTGGCGGTGGAAGAGACGCAACGGGTCGAGGGAGACCGCGGCGTTGTGGTCGATGCGGACGATCTGCGTGGTGCCGGGGCAGGCGTTGGCGAAGCGGACCCACTCCTCGTCCCTGGTGCGGTCCACGATCACGGCCCGGCCCCGTGATCCGGGGCGGCCGGTCCGGTGCCCGCGGGCCAGGACCTCGTAGGTCGCGGACTTGAGGACGATGGATTTGCCGGCGCCGAGTTCACCGACCGCGGCCAGGGATCCTGATGCGTTTTCGCGGGGGCCGCGGGTGGCGTCGAAGAGGACGGGGCGTGCGCCGCCGGAGGCGATCTGCAGGCCGAGGAGGCCGCCGCGCTCATCCCCCAGCGCGCTGCCGCACCAGGGCATCGCCATGGCGAAGTCGCGGGCGAGGAGGATCTGGGCGTAGCCGAGCATCACGCGGGGGGTGCGGCAGCCGGGCAGCATCGCGTGCCACAGGTCGGACTGCTTGCCCACCGGGCTGCGGAAGGTGTAGTCGCCGGCGCCGAAGTCGGAGGCGAGGGCGGCGGCGCGGGCCTGCGCGTCGTCGGGGCTGGAGCCCCAGACGGCGAGGGTGACCATGGCGGAGATCTCCACTTCGCGGGCGTTGGCGGTGATCCGCTCACGGAACTCGTCGTTGTCCTCGACGTTCTTCTCGATCGCAGCCGGAGCGCCGGCGGGATCGCCTTCGTACTCGGCGGCCTGGGACTTCAGGTGCCGGGCTCGGCGGCGGGTCTTCGCCTCGGCCTTCGCTCCGGGGGTGATGACCAGGCGGGCCGTCCAGTCCACCGGGTAGGCGAGATCGTCGAGCTGCTGCAGGTACGCCGCTCCGGGCAGAGCGAACGCCTCGGGCATCTCGGAGAGCGCCAGCAGCGTCTGGTAGGAGTCCCCCCATTCGCTGGAGACCTGCAGGAACCGCCGCTGGAAGGGATTGCCCGGCACAACCCTGACGGGGCCACCGGTCAGATCGGCGCCGCCTTCGGCGAGGAGGACGTCGCCGAGCGCCGCGACGGTACGCCCGCGGCCCCGGATCCCGGGCTCGGTGCCGTCGGGCAGGAACGGTTCGCGCAGCCCCCGCCGGGCACTGTGCCCGTAGATCCACAGGATCTCCGCCTCACTCGCGGGCCGCATCGCGACCCCGCTCGGCCACTGGGCCTGCATGCGCTGCGCCTGCTCCGCTCGCAGCTGTACCTCGGCAGCCGAGATCGGAGCGGGGAGCAGGCCGAGCTGCAGGGCGAGTTCCGCGCCGGCGGCGGAGAACACGTCGCGGACCGCACCGGTACGGGAGAGCGCAGGCAGGGGAATGGCCAGCCAGTCGGTGCGGCCGGTCAGCTCCATCTCCTCCAACTGGTCCAGGACCGTGTGCCCGAGCGCCTCGTAGCGGGGAGAGGCGGCCAGGTCGACATCGGTGACCATGGCGCGGACCACGGCGGCAGGATCGACCTGCGGGCACAGCGACATCAGCATCGGTTCACCGGTCAGGGACTTGAACAGCGACTCAAGCGACTGAAGCCGGCGCTTCTTCGCGACGGACGGGGCGTGGGAGTAGTTCGTGGCTGCCACCCGCCACACCGCCCACACGGTGCCGTGGGTGGTGAAGATCAGGTTCTGTTCCACGTGGCGGATGGGCAGAGGCATCAGGACTCCACAAGGGAGGAGGGATGGGCCGTTCGGCGGGCGAGGAGCGCCTGGACTCCGGAGGCCACCGCACCCACAGGCGGACCAGTTGGCGCCGTACTGGCCGCATCGGCTGGTGCGGCGGCCGCAGTGGCGGGGAGACGGCCGATGAGCGGTACGGGAGCCTCGGCTCCGGAGCCCGCACAGCCCGGGAGGGTGAGCAGGCAGCTGGTGCGGCGGGCTGACGCCGGCCGGTAGGCGCGGCCGCCCAGCACGCCCCGTCGGGGCGCGGCCAGCATCGCGATCACACTGGCCGCCGCCGCGGCAGGGTTGCGGCCATCGACCTGAAGGCGGCGCAGCGCGAACGCGGCGCCGAAGGGCAGGGCGAGCAGGACGACGATGTCGCCGACACCGTGCCCACCCCAAAGGGGGCGGGTCATGACGAGCAGGCCGACGGTGACGATGATCGCGGTGAGCTGCGTCATCGTGTACGGGCCGCCGGCCAGGCGCAGTCCGCGCCCGCCCCGCACGTCCCGGATGACGCCGTAGACCAGCGGGGAGCGGCGCGCCTTGGTGTAGCAGCGGCCGATGAGCTCCGGGTCCCAGTCGCCGCCGGCCCCGGTCACTGGTCGCCCGAGATCGTGGTGCCGTTGTACGTGGTGATGTCCTCGGTGACCTTGCCCTGCAGGGTGCCCATGCTCGCGGACAGCCCCCACACCACAGCGCCCAGGATGCAGGCCACGATGGTCGGCCCGGGTGCCTTGGTCTTCCAGCCGACGGCGACCACGAACAGGCCGCACAGGCAGGGGATGAGGATGATGAAGATCAGCTTCTTGATGTCGGCGCCCATGCCCCAGCCGGTGCTGATCCAGCCGGCGGCGAGGGTGACGGTGTCATTCATGACGAAGACCTCTTTCACGAGTTCAGGAGGAGGGAGCGACGGAGGGCGGAGCCGAGCGGGCGGGGGCGGCGTCCAGGGAGGCGATCTCCCAGCGCCCCGCCCGCGCGGTGAGGCTCAGCGCGTACGACAGCGGCACCCGGATGCCGTCATGGCCGGTCCCCCGCAGTTCGACCAGGACCCGAAGCCGGGTTCCATCACCCGGCACCGCGGTGACCGCGGCCTCACCCGCCTCGCCCTCGACGGCGATCTGGTCGACGGCCAGGCCCACGTACGGGGTTGGGACAATCGGGGTCAGGCGGGTGCCGGGGGAGAGGTAGCGGTCCAGCGGCCCGGCCTGGGTGAGGTAGGCACGCAGGAACTCGGTGACCGCGAGCGTGCGCGGGTCACTCGGCAACGCCGGGTGCGACGGCCCGTACGCCAGCTTCGGAGCTTCGATGCGCGCGGGCGCCCCGACTTCCGCCGGCAGCCCCAGCGCGATGTACCCCGTCGCACCCGACTCGGCCGGCGCGGTGGCAACCGCGATCTGGAAGTAGTGGACGGCCGCAGCCGACGCCGCACGCGCCTCCGCCTTCACATCACGGCGGGCACCGTCGGGCGAGGGCACAAGGGCGGGGCTGGATTCGGTGATCCGGGCGGCCACCGTCACCGACCACACGTCCCGCTCGCTCTGACGCAGCCGGACGACGGTCAGCTGCTCACCGCGGCGCCGCCCGGGCTGTCCTTCCATCCGAAGCTGGGCCGCGGGCGGGTAGTAGGCGGCGAGCTTGGCCTGGTCGCCGTCCCCGGCGCGCAGGAACGCGTCAAGGTAGAGCGTGGCGAAACCGGCCGCTCCCTGGGAGCCTGCAGGGGCGCCCGTGCCGGGAGGCGTCTTCGGCTGGACGGCCTGGGCGGGCGCCGAAGCCGACACGTAAGCGGCCGTGCCGATCAGGGGACCGCACAGGAGCAGGGCCCAGGCCGCCCAGCGGACCAGAGTGGAGGCGTTGGCCCGGGCACCGGTTGACCACCCACCCGGGTATCCGGGTTCGGGAACCTCTGCGTCAACCCGGTACTCGTCCGTCTCGCGCTGGAGCAGCTTCATGCCGCACCCCCGGCGTGGAGGCGGTGGCCGGCGAGCTCGTCGATCCGCGCACGCAGCTCCGCCTCGGGGCGCTGCCGCAGTACCTGGAGCGAGGCCAGCACGGAGGCAGCCTCATCGGTCAGGAAGACGCGGAGCTTGTCGTGGGTGGCGGTGTCGAAGGGCTGATGGACGAGCGCGGCGCCGAGACCGATCAGCAGCCGCTGCGCGCGGGTCACCTTCTCTTCGTCGGCGTCCAACGGGATCTTGGCCGTAGTGGCGGGCATGAGATTCCTCCTGGGGTCTTCGGGTATGTGGTGCTGCGGTCAGGCAGCGGGCTGCAGCGATGACTTGAGGGCGGCCACGGCGCGCGAGCGCCGGCGGCACCATGCGGCAGGGGACGTTCCGGCGTGGACCGCAGCTGTCGTGTCCGGGACCGGCTCGGCGGCGTAGTGCCAGGCGATGGCGCGCCCGTCGGCGGGCGAGAGAGTCCCGGCCTCCATCGCGTCCAGGACGAGGCCGAGCAGTTCCAGGCGGGCTTGGCTGATCTCTCCCTCGTTGACGGTCCCGACGGGGCGGAGGTCAGCGGCGGCTGCTGCGGCGTCCACAGCCCACGCTTCGGCGATCTCGGCCGGGCCTGACTCGCTGTCGGGCAAGTCCTCGGCGACGGCCAGGTCCTCGCCGAGCTCTTCTCGGTCGGCGGCGAGCTCGGCGCATAGGTGACGCAGCGTGTCCAAGGCGAGGTTCGCGGCGGGTCGGCCGGGACGGGTGTGGATGCGGCCGGAGGACGCGACTTCGAAGAGCGCGGCCACCGCCGTGTGCGCGACGTTCTCGAAGGAGCGGCCGCCGAAGGGGCGGACCTTGCCGCGCGCCATCCGGACGATGGCCGGGATCATCGCCTGCACGATGATGCGCGCGGCCAGGGTGGCCGATCGGTCACGGCCAGCCGCACGGCGCAGCAGGGCCCGCAGGACCGCATCGGTCAACTCGTCGGACAGACGGCCGTCACGGGGGCGGAGGGCGGCAAGCAGCTGAGCGGGGCCAAGGGCCCGCACCCAGGAATCGGTCACCGCATCGGTCACGGCAGCGATGCCGTCGGCCAGCTGATCGGTCACCAGCCAGTCGGTCACCGCAGCCTGGACGGCGGTGTCGGCGCACAGCGCTTCCCACTCGGTGTCCAGGCGGTCAAAGATCCCGCCGGCGGTGCGGGCGGGGTGCAGTACGTCGAGCACGGCACGTCTCCTTTCGGATGTCGTGCCGTGAACTCTCCTCACCGAGGCTTACCCAAAGGCTTACCCAACAGGCCAAAACCGCAGGCAGGGGGCTTACCCATTCAATGGGTAAGCCCCCTGCGGTCGATTGGGTAAGCCTCTTGGGGGGTTGGGTATGCCTCGTCGGGCCCGGTTGGGTAAGCCCTCCGAGGGGTCGGGTAAGCCTGGCCGCGAGGCGGGTCCATGTGACCGATCCCGGCGGTGACCGATGCGCGGTCATCGGTCATGACCGGTGACCGATGAGGCCCGGATCGGCCATCGGTCACGGCCACTGGGGTCGGTCACATCCCGGTCGGTCACGGTCATCGCACCGGTCACCGGTTATCCAGCGATCGGTCACGGACTCAAGGATGTGGACCGCGATGGTGACCGGTGATCGACTACTGGACGCCGGTGACCGATGCGGTGACCGATGGCCGATGAGTGCGGCCTGGCTATCGGTTACGTGCGGGACGTCGACCGTCAGCTGCTGACCGACCGGAGATGTGAGCGGCCCTGTTGTCGTCGCTGGTCTTCGAGGTACTGGCTCGCGGCACTCACGCGCCGCTGCCCGGTCTTCGGGGACAGCCCGAGCCGGCGGGCGACTTCCGCACCGGCGAGCTTCTGCCCGGCTTCCTCGGCCTCGGCCAACCAGCCCGCAACGGTCACGATCTGTAGCTGAACAGGATCCAGATCCGGCTCGGCAGTCTGCTGCTCAGGCAGCCGCGCGGCCACCCCTCCGCCATCAGTGACCGATGCCTCCCACACGGCCGGCTCGCCCAGGTGCGCCTCGGCCGCCCTCGCCGCCGGGACATCAAGTGTGGTCTGCAGTCCAACTTCCCCGCCGGCGCCCTCGGCCGCCGAGGCGGCGGTCGGCGCCGGCTCGCGCGGGTCCGGCTCAGCCTCCACCGGTTGCACCAAGGCGGTCTGCACAGCGGGCGGCCCGAAGAACGGGTGGGGTCCCACGGCGGCCTGGCGCTCATCGACGACCAGGGCCTGGAGCCGGCCATCGGACGCGGGCTCGCCCGGATCGGTAAGCTCGGGCTCGATCAGCTGCCCCTGCGCCGGGTACTCCTCGTACGGCTGCTGCTCATCCGCTGGGAACGCGCCGGTGGCAGCGACGAACGGACGGTACGCCTCGAAGGAACCTCCCGGCTGCTCTTGGCTCTCCATTGCGTAGGGGGCGTAGCTGCCCTCGTAGACAACCTGAGGCGCGCCAGCCACCGCGAACGAGCCGCTGTTGTGTCCCAGCGCGGCCGCCGGCTCTGCGGCGACGGGATCCGGGACGGTGGCTACCTCGGCGAGGGCGGGCTGGGCCTCGGGCTGCAACTGCGGTTCCAGGCGATGGGGCTGCTCCTCGAGCGCGGGTTCTCCCACTGGCAGGGCTGGAGTTGCAGTCGCCTGGGCCGACAAGGGAAGAGCAGCGACGGCCGCCGCCGGGGGCAGGAGCAGCGGGTCGATGCCCGCCGCCGCCAGCCCCTCGGGGGCGGTCTGGGCCAGGGGGACGCCGATCCGGGCCAGGCGCAGCGGCATGAGTGCGCCGACCGGGGCCTTGCGGCGCCAGAAGCGGCCGTAGCGGGCCTGGAGGCGGGCCTGGTAGATCAGGCGGTCCTGTTCCATGCCGACGGCCTGTTCGTAGGAGCGCAGCTCCCACAGCTTCATCCGGCGCCACAGCTTGAAGGTGGGGACGGGGGAGAGGAGCCACCGCGTGATGCGGACGCCCTCCATGTGCCGGTCCGCGGTGATGTCCGCGATCCGCCCCACCGCGTGCCGGGCGGCCTCCACGGTGACCACGAAGAGGATCGGGATCACGGCGTGCATGCCGACCCCGAGGGGGTCGGGCCAGGCTGCCGCGCCGTTGAAGGCGATCGTCGCCGCCGTCAGCAGCCACGCCGTCTGGCGCAGCAGCGGGAACGGGATCCGAATCCACGTCAGCAGCAGGTCCAGCGCCAGCAGGACGCAGATGCCGGCGTCGATGCCGATCGGGAAGACGAGCGAGAAGCTGCCGAAGCCCTTCTGCATCGCGAGCGCGCGCACGGCGGAGTACGAGCCCGCGAAGCCAATTCCGGCGATGACGACGGCTCCGGCGACCACGACACCGATCAATATCCGGTGCGTACGAGTCAGCTGCATCGGCGTCGTCTTCCTCCCCGCGGTCACTTCGGCGTTCACCCCTCCCTCACCAGGCCCTTCCTGAGCAGGCTTCACACTCTCACGGGCTTGGCGAGAGCTGCCCGGACTTCCCAGCACCTCGACCGAAGATCGAATGAGGCCAGTGACGACGAACAGGTGCGGCCGAGGTCTCGTCCCGGTTGGGTAAGCCTGCCTGGCTCACTTCCGTGGGCACTTACGTTGTTACTTCCGTTGCCACTTACGTGCCCAATTCTGCCCGATCCGTATTTCCGCTGGTCACCCCCCACATCCGGTGCAGAATTGCTTCGTCACACCCCTTCTTCTCGACCTTCGTTGCTGGTTGGAGAGGAGATCAGCGGGGTGCGGGGGCCGACGTCCGCAGGACAGGCCAGGTGGCAGTACAGGGAGGCGTGGCTGATGGCTGGCAAGAGGAAGTTGAACCCGGGCAGGTCAACGAATCCGCTGCGCGCGGACGTCCTGCGTGTCCTGGGCGTGCTCAAGGTGGCCACGGCCGATCAGATCCAGCGCCTCGCGCTGCCGCACTTGACCTACCGGCACACCAGCAAGGAGACCGAAGCCAAACGCAAGGAAGCGCGGACGGCCTCGCATCGCGCGGCGCTCGCGGACCTGCGCAAGCACGGGCTCGTCTTGGATGGCGGCTCCACCAAGGACAACGAGACGCTGCGCGGCCTCACTCCGATGGGACTGGAGGCCGCCGCGGTCGAACTGGGCCGGCCGATGGACGCGATGGGCGGGATCGCCCGGGGCGCGGGACGTACCGGGGCCTCGCACCCGATGGCGGTCAACGAAGCAGTCCTCGCGCTGATTCGCCCCAAGCCCGACCTGGGCTTGCTGGACGGGGAGCCGGCCGACGCGGTCGCCGCTGCCGAGCGCGAGGTGGCGGGTCCGCCCGGGATCGGCTCCATCGGCTCCTACGCTACGGAGGTGCCGCTCCCCTCGACCGGTACATGGTCCACCGCGGGTAAGGGCGGCGCCCAGGCCGACATCGTCCTCGTCGCCAGCGAAGACGGGATCCCGCTGATGTTCATCGAGGTCGACAACTGCTTCGAGACCGCGCAGGAGATCGCTGCCAAGTTCGACAAGTACATGCGGTTCCTGCGGCGCAGAATCAAGGACACCGACGGCCGCGAGAAGGCGATGTGGCGCACCCGCTGGTCCGCCCCCTCCGACCGCCACGGAGAGACCCTCCACCCGCCCGTCCTGCTGGTGTTCAACCAGATCGGCCCCCGAAACGCACAGAACACCATGCGGCAACTTGCCGAACTCACCCGCCAGCACTGGCAGGGCCACCCCCAGCGTGACCACCACACCTATGACGGGAAGATCCCCATCGTGGCCACCACCCTGGACCTGCTCCGCGAGCACGGCCCAGCCGGTGAGGTGTTCTGGCGCTTCGGCCGCACCGGACTCCAGCCACTCTTGGCCGCCGTCGGCAACCCGCGCCAGGTGGCTGCAGAGGCAAAAGCCGAGGCCCGGCGGAATGCCGACGACGGAGCCCGCGAGGCCGAGCGCCAGCGCGAGCTGGCGGAGCGGGCCGCGGCCAGGGAAAGAGAGCGGCCCAGCTGCACGGAGTGCGGGGCGAAGTTCACCGATGCACGCTGGCGCCGCGTCAACGCCCAGGGCTGGGACACCGAGGCAGAACCGCACCCGACGCTCTGCGACGACTGCAAGGACACCCTGGCCAACAACCGGCTCCACGGCGTAGCCGAGAAGAACCAGACGAAGGAGGCCGCAGCCGAGCACAAAGGGCGTGGGCTCCTGTCACGCCTGCGACCCTGACTGGGTAAGCCCAAGGCGACCCTGGGTAAGCCTGCGCAATATCGGAGGTGGCGGGGCGGGTCACGCGGCCAGCGCCACGGCCGGGGCTGGGCGGTCGACGGACACCAGAGGTACCGGCTGGAGGGGCGTGGCCGCTTCCGCCACCGGGGCCGGGGCCGGGGTCGGCGCGTGCTCGGCGGCCATCGTCCACGGGTCCACCGGTCCGGCCGTCCAGACCTCGGCGGCCACCGCGTCGACCTGGTCCCACAGGGCGGCCCGCACATCCGTCCGCGGCGCCGGCCCGCATGAACCCGGTGAGGGCCTGCAGGATCTCGGTACGGAACTTCCGCGCCCGCTCGGCCCGCTGGTCTGGTGTCAGGGTGTCCAGGTGGCCGCCCAGGACCGCCAGCAGGGATCGCCGCCACATGCCCAGGCGGCGGGCGGCGCGGGTCGCCAGACGTTCCAGGCCGTCCAGGACCGGGAGCCGCGCGGCCAGCAGCCGCTCCACCGCCCGTGACGTGCCCGAGACGTCGACCTGGCGCCACAGCTCGACACCGGAATGCGTGCCGTCGGCCAGCAGCCGGCGCGGCGTGGAGGTCTGCACGCCGAACAAGGTGGCCAGCTCCAGCACCACGGCCCGCTGCTCCCGCGCTCGGTGCGCCCTGGTAGCCGGGAACGTGATGCGTGCGAGGCCGCGGCCGCCGACCACGGCGTGGCGGGAGACCTCGGCCCGCACGGCCGCACGGCGGACCGGCATCCGGGCTGCGTCGTGTGCGGCCTGCTCCGCGAACTCCTCGGCAACGTCGTCCAGGACCACATCCTGGTCCTCAGCGGCGGGGACGTACGGGGCCGGGGCGAACGCCGAGCGGCACAGGCCGCACCGGGCGGCCAGGACCCAGGAGTCCGGGCAGGACCCGCACCCGTACATCTGCTCCTTCACCAGCTGCTCCCTGGCTGCGTCGGCGGCCGCGCTCTCCTCGGCCAGCTCCTGCTGGCGTGCGGCCTCGGCGCGGGCCTGGATGGCGACGGCCTCGGCGTGCCGGACGGCGGCCAGGCGTTCGTACTCAGCCCACTGGGCGCGGGACGCTGCGGCACGGCGGCCTGCCTCGGCGCCACCGGGGAGGCAGGGGAGCAGGTGAGCTGTCTTGCCGTGGGCTAGAGCGCGATTCACGCGCTTGGAGTGAGCGCGCCATTCCTCCAAGGTGACCAGCGGCGTGCCGGCGGCCAGGATGCGGCGCACCGCGGTGACTCCATCGCCGGTGGCCCTCACCAGGCCGTCGGCCTCGACCAGAAAACCGGCGGCGGCCAGGGTGGTGACCAGCTCAGCGGAGATGCGACGGCCGCCCGGCGAGCGCCGGTAGGCGTCGGCCTCAACATGGATGGGCTGCTGGGTGGCGAACTGGACGGCCTCCAGGTGACGCTCCGTCCAGCCCAGGGCCTGCGCCGTCGCCTCGGCCAACTCCCGCTCACGATCGGCGGCCACTTCCGCTTCGACCTCGGCGCGGATGGCGGCCAGCTCGGCCCGAACCTCAGCCAAGACGCGGGAGGCGCCCGCCTCGAGGTCTTCCTCGGAGGGGCGGGTGGCACGTTCGTCCAGGTCGCCCCGAATGATGCGGCGAATCTCCGCGTGGACGCGGGACGTGTCCCAGTCGTACCAGCCAGCACCCCCGAGACGCTCACCCTCCAGGCCGTAGACGACCCAGGGGCCGCGCTCCATCGCCACGTTGTAGACCTCACCGCGGGTGACGGCTTCGATCATCTCCGTCTGGCGCTGCTTGATGGTGATGCGGCGGGCCGTGGTGCTGCTGCTCATGTCGTTGTCTTTCGAGTTGTGGCGGTATAGGGGCCGGGCCCGGCCGGGGGAGTCAGCCGGGCCCGTGGCGACTGGCGGTGGTCAGGCGGAGCGGCGGTCCAGCTCCACGCCGTAACGGTGGGCGCGGATGGCCGCGACCATCTCGGCGTACCCCTCGGTGGTGATGACGTGCTCACCGCCGAACACCCGCCGCACCACGTAGGTCCCACCGATGTCCCTGGCGTCATAGGCGACGTCCGCGCACACGACGCGGGTAACGCGCTCCCCGGGGCGCTCGGGGTCCTCCACCCGGTCAGACATCTGGACCCAGTAGGCCCGTTCGTCGGACGGGAGCGGGCGAGGCTGACCGTGCGCGCCGAGGAGCCGTACGGGGCCGTCAACGTCGTGGGCGCAGGCGGGGATCAGGGCCTCGGTGGTGTCGCCGCCGTCGCGGATGACGAGGGTTCCGGCCGTCCGGGCGCCGCACACGCAGATGACCGAGGTCTGGATACGGGCGACGTGCTCGGCCGTGGTGGCGTTCATGTTGTTCTCCCCTGGGTCGGTGTGTTCTTCGCGGCGTTGACATCACTATAGGTCGGAGACTCCGACATTTGCAAGTCGGAGTCTCCGGCTTTCCGTAGTCGGAACCTGTCGGAGACTCCAGCGCAGATGTCATACTCCCGCCATGAACACCACGAAGGCCGGCCGCTCGCCCACCACCCGACGCACCCCGCCGCCTGAAGTGGCGGCACTCATCAAAGAACGTCCCGACCTGCGCGAACTCTGGAACCTCGCCGAGGACGTACGCGAGGCCGAGGCACGACGGGATGACCTGATCAAGCGCATCGCCGCCGAGGAGAACCACGGCGACCAGAAGGCCATGTCCACCGTGGCCAGCCTCCACCGAACCACAGTTCAGGAGATTGCTGACCCCGCCGCCGCCCAGGCCCGGCGCGATCGACAGAACGCAGCTAAGCGCGCTCGCAACACCGCGTAGCTCCCCACCCGCAGCGTCGGACAGCATCGAACGCTTCAGTAGCGCATGAGAGTCTTCAGTAGGTCATAGCGCACCGAACATTTCAGTCGAGCAGGGGAGATCTTTTGTGAACGAGCAGCAAGCACGAGGGAGCGGCCCACAGATGGGCACCCCGGGAATGACGGGAAAAGCCAGTTCAACATGGGTCCTCGATCCGGCCGACCCTGACCTTGACCGATCGCTGTGGTGGAGCCCGCAGGCGTCAGCGGCCGCTCGCAATGGCAAGAAGAGCGCGCCGAACGAAGCCATGACAGAGAACTGAAATGCCCGCCTCGTTAGCCGAAGTCTGACGGGTAGGCGCAAGGAAGATTCCGTGCGCAGGTCACAGCCGTGTCGGCTGAAGTCTTTCGTGCGGTCTGACACGCAGGAACGTACGACTGAGGTTGGTCACACGGGTGGGGCCGGACAACACACGCTGTCCGGCCCCACCCGTGCGCAGCTTGGCCGAACCCGGCCGCCCAGTCAGCTAGGCCCACCTCATCCCGACCTTGGACAGCTGCTCCACCCGCTCCGGCGTCAGCATGGCGGCCCGGCGGCGCTGGTTGTCGACCCACGTCCCGAGCTTCAGCGGGACGTCCCGCTGAGCCTGGCCACCATCGCCGCCGCCGAGGGTGATGGTCTCGACGTGTTTGCGGGGAACCGTCAGATGACCCTCGCGCGCGAAGAACTGGGCCGCGGCGGCGTAGTGCATCACCCACTTGTCCGCCTGGCTGGTGCGCGGCTTCGGCTTCTCGTCCTCGGTCGCGGGCTCGATGCCGAGGATCTGCTCGCACATCCACTGCTGGACCCCGGCGAGCTGGTCCCACCCGTGCCGGACCGTGGTGACCCACCGGCCGAGGTCCTCGCCCTGGCGCACGACCTCACCCGGCGTGGTCGGCAGGGTCTCGCCAGCGTCCAGGTGGAGGCGGACGAGGTGGAAGCAGCGCTGCCAGGTCACCGGCCACACCGGGCACCACGAGGGGTCGATCTCCTCCAGCTGCTCGCGCCGCTTCCTCGTCATCGCTCCGGCCGACGATTCCACCGGTAGTCCCTCGGCACGCTGCTGCTCGATCTCGCGGGCCTTCCGCGCGGCGACCCGGGCGTTCTTCAGCCAGATCCCCACCGCCGCGCCCTGGAAGGCGGCGTCCAGCGGAGCCAGGAGGTGCCCGTGCTCGGCCGCCCACCCGCGCGCGGCCGCCAGGCCCTCGGCCCAGGCGACGTCGGCGTGGGACCAGACCATCCCGAGCTTCTCCAGCTGGTCGACGCGCTCTGGGTCCATGTCGCCGCGGTTGTAGAAGCGGCGGGCGTCGGCGGTCCACTGCCCGAGCGGAAAGTTCGCCAGCGAGGCCGGCCAGCCGGCCTTCTCCGCCTCTTCGGCGGCCGGCACACGGAACGTGAACGGGACGCGCAGGTCGCCGTGGGAGCGGGCGTAGATGACGGCGGCCTCCACCCCGCGCCGCCAGTGCTCGTGTTCGGGGTTGAGGACGCGCAGGTTGATGAAGGCGGCGAGCGCGGCCGGGTCGCGCGGCGTGGAGAACTTCAGCAGGGCCTTGGCGGGGGCACTGACCTCTCCGGAGCCATGCCCGGCCCCGTTGCCGCCGGGGCTGCTGCCGTCCTTGCTGACGGGCGTGTAGCGGCTCGGGACCTGTTGCTCGGCGAGGGTCTCCACGATCCGTGCGTCGTGGGCCCGGAGCGCTTCGAGGAGTTTGGCGAGGCCCCCGTACGCGCGGCTGGTGAGCATGTTGTCCGCCGTCTCGCCGGGCCCGAGGAGGATCGGTACCACGAGCGAGGCCGTCTTCCCCTCGCCCGGCTGCATCCGCAGGGCTCGCCCCACGGCTTGGACGAGGTCGGGCATGGAGCCGCGAACGTCGGCCCAGTACACGGAGTCGCAGCTTTTGGTGTCGACACCTTCACCCAGGACCTTCACGGAGCCTAGGTACCCCTTCTCCACGACGGTGCCGTCCGTGGCCATCCCCTCGGCGAACTCCGCGAGGACACGGCGTCGGTGCAGCGGCTTGTGCTCCCCGCACAACCAGTCCGCCCAGATCGTGGCCGGGTACAGCTCGCGGTCGCTGGCGTGCAACTGCGTGGCGACCTCCGGGAGGCCGGCCGCGAACGCCTCGGCCTCCTTCACCACATGGTGGAAGACCAGCGTGCGCCGGAAGCCCTCCTCCGCCGATGCCTTCACCAGCGCGGTCTGCAGGGCAGCGAGGCGTGCCCCGCGGACCTCGTTGGACCGGCTCTCGGCGCCCAGGAGCTGCGCGGCCTGGAGCGCGCTGTCGGTGACGTCCACGCAGACGACCTGGTACGGCGCGCAGATGCCCCGGTCGATGGCCTCGGAGAGGGACAGGGTGAAGCACCGGCTGCCGAAAGGCCCGTTAGGGTCGTCGTCCATGCTCGCGACGAGCTCGCCGGGCGCCACGGCTTCGTCCTCGTCGCCGAGCTGCCACATCCGGGGCGTGGCCGTCATGTACAGCCGGCGCAGCGCCGGGATCCGGGCGTTGTCGTGGATGACCGCCCACGGCTTCCCGATCCG
>NZ_JAGGOT010000038.1 GCF_018614195.1 Streptomyces sp. ISL-43 | reverse complement strand
CCGCACCGGTTAAAGAACAAGTTAGGGCGAGCTGTGTCGGGCGGCGTCCTTGCGGGCCAGGTCGCGGGAGCGGCGGGCCGGGCCGCGCCAGCCGCAGGTGCAGGCGGCCAGCGAGAACGAGCCGCGGTCCGAGGTGCTCGTGGAGTGTCCGACGGGATCCTGGCCCACCGGTCCCACGGGATCGCGGGGCAACGGCACGGCGGCAAGCGGAGGGACGAGAGTCGCTTCGGTGTGCGGGTCCACGCCACCACGGTACCGGGCCGGGGCGGGGTGGGGGACTGCCCCGCACCGGGCGCCTCTCCGACACGGAGCCGGGGCCTGGACCCGCCCCGGGCGGTTCACAGGGGGGTTCGGGGCGCGGTGACGAGCCGTTCGTGCGGGGGGCCGGGCCGTGACGGGAGACCCCGGACCTCGTTAAGCGGAGCGGGTGGGCCTCGGGCAAACAGCGGTCACGCGTTGGGGGTTGGCAGGCGATGGTGGTGCACCAGCACAGGCGGAGGCCGGGACGCGCAGAGGCGGCGTT
The DNA here is from genome assembly GCF_018614195.1 of Streptomyces sp. ISL-43. Taxonomy (GTDB): domain Bacteria; phylum Actinomycetota; class Actinomycetes; order Streptomycetales; family Streptomycetaceae; genus Streptomyces. The sequence goes on along the minus strand of NZ_JAGGOT010000038.1, from coordinate 41,184 downwards.
CGCGGTCGGCCTGGCTCTCACGGTGGCGGCGTTGAGCGGATGCGGCGGCGACGCGGTCGCCGGCGACGACGCCCGGCCCGCCGGCGACCCGGCGGCAGCGGTTCGCGGAGCCGCCGACGCGCTGGTGAAGACCGGCAGCGCGCGGGCCCGTACGGCGATGGAGATGGCGACCGGCGGCACCCGGGTCACGATCCGGGGTGAAGGCGGGGTCGACTTCAAGAACCGGATGGGCCAGCTCCTGGTGATGCTCCCGGACGACGCCCAGGGCAAGGCCGAGCACCGGCCCATCACCGAACTGCTGGTGCCCGGCGCGCTCTACATGAAGAACCGGGGCGCCGGCGTCCCCGACGACAAGTGGGTACGGGTCGACACGACGGCCCTCGCCGACGGGAACCTCGTCACGGGCGGGGCCACCGACCCGATGGCCGCCGCCGAGCTGCTGCGCGGCGCGCAGGAGGTGAGTTACGTCGGCGAGACCGAGGTGGCCGGGACCAAGGTGCGGCACTACCGGGGTACGACCGACATCGCGCGGGCCGCGGCTGCCGCCTCGCCGGCGGTGAAGGGAGCGTTGGAAGCGGCGGCGAAAGGGTTCAGCAAGGGTGCGGTGCCGTTCGACGCGTACCTCGACGCCGAAGGCCGGCTGCGGAAGGTCCGCCACCGTTTCACCTACGTCAACAATGGCGTGATCGATGTGTCCTCCACCACGCTGCTCTACGGCTTCGGGACTCCGGTCACCGTCGTATTGCCGGCAGAAGGGGACATTTACGCGGGGAAGATCGCCGACTAGCCGCCCGGGCCCTCGCGGGGCGGCGCGATCGGGCCATGCCGGGTATCCGGAAATGGTCCATCCGTGTCATGCGCGCCGCGCCGTGCGCTCCCTACGCTGAGAAACCGAGCGCCGACGACCGGACGACAGCAGAGAGAGGTGACACGAGTGACTCCCGCTGGCGGTACGACGGTGCAGGACAACGTGGCTCTCGCCGAGATCGAGCTGTGCGGCGAGCTGATCATCGCGGCATCGGCCGCGGCCGGGGAGCGGCTGAGCCAGGACCGCATCGACGAGGTGCTGATGGGCATCTGGTCCGGCTGACCGGACGGGCATCCGCTCCGGCCGGGCCGCCGTCGGTCAGGTGCGCAGCAGCCGGGCGATCGCCTTGGTCGCTTCCTCGACCTTGGCGTCGATCTCGCCCCCGCCCTTGACGGCCGCGTCCGCGACGCAGTGCCGCAGGTGCTCCTCCAGCAGCTGGAGCGCGAAGGACTGCAGCGCCTTCGTGCTCGCCGAGACCTGGGTGAGTATGTCGATGCAGTAGACGTCCTCGTCGACGAGCCGCTGGAGCCCCCGGATCTGGCCCTCGATCCGCCGCAGTCGCTTGAGGTGCTCGTCCTTCTGGTGGTGGTAGCCGTGCACCGTGCCGGGAGCGGTGTGGGTGCCCGCTTCGGCTCCGGAGCCCTCCGCCTGGATGGCAGTCATGCGTCCTCCCGTGGTCCGGATCGAGGGATGCATACCCCTCATGGGTATAGTTTACCGGCCTCCGCCGTGAGGGGAGGGGCCCGTGGTCCTCACTCTGCCTGATGGAGGACACTGGGGAACTGCCGGTTAGCCGTGGCCGGGGGATGCGCCTAGCATCAGCCTGACCGAATCCAATGCACCCCGAGGACCTCACGTGCGATTTCGTCTGACCCCCAGGGAGACGAGCTTCTACGACATGTTCGCCGCATCCGCGGACAACATCGTCACGGGCTCCAAGCTCCTGATGGAACTGCTCGGAGCGGACTCCTCCGCCCGAGCCGAGATCGCGGAGCGGATGCGGGCAGCGGAGCACGCGGGGGATGACGCCACCCACGCGATCTTCCACCAGCTCAACTCCTCCTTCATCACGCCGTTCGACCGCGAGGACATCTACAACCTGGCGTCCTGCCTCGACGACATCATGGACTTCATGGAGGAGGCGGTCGACCTGGTCGTCCTCTACAACGTGGAGGAGCTCCCCAAGGGCGTCGAGCAGCAGATCGAGGTACTGGCGCGCGCGGCCGAGCTGACCGCCGAGGCCATGCCGCACCTGCGCACCATGGAGAACCTGACCGAGTACTGGATCGAGGTCAACCGCCTCGAGAACCAGGCCGACCAGATCCACCGCAAGCTGCTCGCCCAGCTCTTCAACGGCAAGTACGACGCCATGGAGGTGCTGAAGCTGAAGCAGATCGTCGACGTGCTCGAAGAGGCGGCCGACGCGTTCGAGCACGTCGCGAACACGGTGGAGACCATCGCGGTCAAGGAGTCCTGAACCTCGTGGACACCTTTGCTCTGATCGTGACCATCGGTGTCGCGCTCGGTTTCACCTACACCAACGGTTTCCACGACTCGGCGAACGCGATCGCGACCTCGGTCTCGACCCGTGCGCTGACGCCGCGCGCCGCGCTCGCCATGGCCGCGGTGATGAACCTCGCCGGCGCCTTCCTCGGCAGCGGGGTCGCCAAGACGGTCAGCGAGGGCCTGATCGAGACGCCCCACGGGAACCGGGGCATGTGGATCCTGTTCGCGGCGCTGGTCGGCGCGATCGTGTGGAACCTGATCACCTGGTACTTCGGCCTGCCCTCGTCCTCCTCGCACGCCCTGTTCGGCGGCATGGTGGGCGCGGCGCTGGCGGGTGGCACCGAGGTGCTCTGGTCGGGTGTGCTCGACAAGGTCGTCATCCCGATGTTCGTCTCGCCGGTCGTCGGCCTCGTCGTCGGTTACCTGGTGATGGTCGCCATCCTGTGGATGTTCCGCCGCGCCAACCCGCACAAGGCCAAGCGCGGATTCCGCATCGCGCAGACGGTGTCGGCGGCCGGCATGGCGCTCGGCCACGGTCTGCAGGACGCGCAGAAGACGATGGGCATCGTGATGATGGCCCTGGTCATCGCCGATGTGCAGAACACGGGCGACGCGATCCCGGTCTGGGTCAAGATCGCGTGTGCCGTGATGCTGTCGCTGGGCACCTACGCGGGCGGCTGGCGCATCATGCGCACCCTCGGCCGCAAGATCATCGAGCTGGACCCGCCGCAGGGCTTCGCGGCGGAGACCACCGGCGCCTCGATCATGTTCGGCTCGGCGTTCCTCTTCCACGCGCCGATCTCCACCACTCACGTGATCACCTCGGCGATCATGGGCGTGGGCGCGACCAAGCGGGTGAACGCGGTCCGCTGGGGCGTCGCCAAGAACATCATCCTGGGCTGGTTCATCACCATGCCGGCCGCCGCCCTCGTGGCCGCGATCAGCTTCTGGATCGTGAACCTGGCCTTCGTGAACTAGCCGTACGGGCACCAGCGCGGCGGCGAACGAAAGCGGGCCGGCTCCCCCCACCCAGGGGGAGCCGGCCCTTTCGCCGTGCGGTGGCACCGCCATGCAGCACCGCAGGACGTGTGGTGGCCACGCGGCGGGGCCGCGTGGTGTCCGGGTCGGTTCAGCCGAAGCGGCCGGAGATGTAGTCCTCGGTCGCCTGGACGGACGGGTTCGAGAAGATCCGGTCCGTGTCGTCGATCTCGACGAGCTTGCCGGGCTGGCCGACCGCGGAGAGGTTGAAGAAGGCGGTGCGGTCGGAGACGCGGGCCGCCTGCTGCATGTTGTGCGTCACGATGACGATCGTGAAGCGCTCCTTGAGCTCGCCGATCAGGTCCTCGATGGCGAGCGTGGAGATCGGGTCGAGGGCCGAGCAGGGCTCGTCCATGAGGAGGACCTGCGGCTCGACCGCGATGGCGCGGGCGATGCACAGGCGCTGCTGCTGGCCGCCGGAGAGGCCGGAGCCGGGCTTGTTCAGGCGGTCCTTGACCTCGTTCCAGAGGTTGGCGCCCTGCAGGGACTTCTCGACGATCTCGGCCAGCTCGGACTTCTTGAAGGAGCCGTTGAGGCGCAGGCCCGCCGCCACGTTGTCGAAGATCGACATGGTGGGGAAGGGGTTCGGGCGCTGGAAGACCATGCCGACCGTGCGGCGGACCGCGACCGGGTCCACGCCGGGGCCGTACAGGTTCTCGTCGTCCAGCAGCACCTTGCCCTCGACGCGGCCGCCGGGGGTGACCTCGTGCATGCGGTTCAGGGTGCGCAGGAAGGTGGACTTTCCGCAGCCGGACGGCCCGATGAAGGCGGTCACGGAGCGGGGTTCCACGGTCATCGAGATGTCGTCGATGGCCTTGTGGGTGCCGTAGAAGGCGGACAGTCCGCTGACGTCGATTCGCTTGGCCATGAGGGTTACTTCGCTTTCATGTGGTCACCGCGGCGGAGCCGCTGACGGACTCGCTTCTAGCGACCGGTCTTGGGGGCCTTCCAGCGGGCGATGCCGCGGGCCACCAGATTGAGGATCATGACGAAGGCGATCAGGACGAGCGCTGCGGCCCATGCCCGGTCGTAGGAGGCTTCACTGCCGACCTTGTACTGCTCCCAGATGTAGAGGGGGAGCGAGGACTGGGGGCCTTCGAAGGGGTTGTTGTTGATCAGCTGGGAGCCGAAGACCAGCAGCATGATCGGGGCGGTCTCACCGGCGATGCGGGCCACTGCCAGCATGACACCGGTCGAGATGCCGCCGATAGCGGTGGGCAGCACGACCTTGAGGATCACGCGCCACTTGGGCACACCGAGGGCCAGGGCGGCCTCGCGCAGCTCGTTCGGGACGAGCTTGAGCATCTCCTCGGTGGAGCGGACCACGACGGGCATCATCAGGATCGACAGGGCCATCGCGCCGGCGAAGCCGGAGGGGCCGAAGCCGAGCATCAGGTTCCAGGTCGTCAGGATGAACAGACCCGCGACGATGGAGGGGATGCCGGTCATGACGTCCACGAAGAAGGTCACGGACTTGGCGAGCGCGCCCCGGCCGTACTCGACCAGGTAGACGGCGGTCAGCAGGCCGATGGGGGCCGCGATCGCGGTGGCCAGGCCGACCTGCTCGATGGTGCCGAGCAGTGCGTGGTAGACGCCGCCGCCGTGGTCGAAGCTGGTCACGCCGTTCATCGAGTGGCCGAGGAAGTCCGCGTCGAGGGCCTTCATGCCGCGGCTGATGGTGGTCCACAGCAGCGAGAGCAGCGGGACGACGGCGAGGACGAAGCAGACCCAGACGACGGAGGTCGCGACCCGGTCCTTGGCCTGGCGGCGGTTCTCGACCACCGAGCTGGCGGTGTACGTGACGACCACGAAGAAGACGGCCGCGAGCAGACCCCACTGGATCTTGCTGTGGAGGCCGAGGAGGGTGCCGAGGCCGCAGCCGAGTGCGGTCGAGAGGACCGCGATGCCGGCCGGGGCCCAGCGGGGCAGGTGGCCCTGCGTCAGGCTGCTGGGGGTGACGGACTTGCGGGCCCGGGAGGGGCGCGGGGCCTGGAGTGCGTGGCTCATCAGGCGTTCGCCCCCGAGAAGTCCTTGCGACGGGCGATGATCAGCCGGGCGGCGCCGTTGACCAGCAGGGTGAGCAGGAAGAGCACGAGGCCGGAGGCGATCAGGGCGTCGCGGCCGAACTCGTTGGCCTCGTCGAACTTCGCGGCGATGTTCTGCGCGAACGTGCCGCCGCCCGGGTCCAGGATGTGGCCGGAGATCAGGAAGCTCGGCGAGAGGACCGTCGCGACGGCCATGGTCTCGCCGAGGGCACGGCCGAGGCCGAGCATCGAGGCGGAGATGACTCCGGAGCGGCCGAAGGGCAGTACCGACATGCGGATGACTTCCCAGCGGGTCGCGCCGAGGGCCAGGGCGGCCTCCTCGTTCATGCGCGGGACCTGCAGGAAGACCTCGCGGCTGACGCTGGTCACGATCGGGAGGATCATGATCGCGAGCAGGATGCCGACGGTGAAGAGCGAGCGCGCGACGCCGACCTGGGTCTTGTCGAAGACGTAGGTCCAGCCCATGTACTCGTCGAGCCACATGTTCAGGCCGCCGAGGTACGGGACGAGGAAGAGGGCGCCCCAGATGCCGTAGATGATCGACGGCACCGCGGCCAGCAGGTCGACCACGTAGGCGAGCGGGGAGGCCAGCTTGCGCGGCGCGTAGTGCGAGATGAAGAGGGCGATGCCGACGGCGATCGGAACCGCGATGAGCATCGCGATGATCGAGCTGACGACGGTGCCGAAGAGCAGGACGGCGATGCCGAAGACGGGGGGCTTGGCCGACGCGTTCCAGTCGAACGTGGTGAGGAAGTTGCCCTCGTTGTCGGCCAGGGCGATCGAAGCACGGTAGGTGAGGAAGGCGGCGATCGACGCCATGATCACCAGGAGCAGGATGCCGGAACCCTTGGACAGGGCGGCGAAGACCTTGTCACCGGCGCGGCCGGTCGGCCTCTTGCTCGTGGAGACCGGCGGAGCCGTGTCTATCTGGGTGGGTGTGGTGGGAGCCATGTTCTTTCCGGTCTGGATGGGGGGCAGGCCCCCTGTCGGCGGTGCACCGGATCCCCTGGGTGGAGGGGAGGGGTCCCCGGGCCGGTCCGCGCCCCGGACGGGGGGAGCGGGCCGGGGGTCCGGGGATCAGGATCAGGCGAGCGAGGCGATGACCTCGCGGACCTTGGCGTTGATCTCGGCCGGGATCGGGGCGTAGCCGTTCTCGGTGAGGACCTTCTGGCCCGCGTCGGACGAGGCGTAGTTCAGGAAGGACTTCAGGGTCGGGAGCGTCTCGGCCTTGTTGCCCTTGTCGCAGACGACCTCGTACGTCACCAGGACGATCGGGTAGGCGCCCTCGGCCTTGGTCGTGTAATCGAGCTTGAGCGCCAGGTCGGAACCGGTGCCGGCGATCTTGGCGGCGGCGATGGCCTTGGAGGCGTTCTCGCCGGTGGCCTTGACCGGAGCGGCGGCGCCCGTGTTCACGTCCACGGTCTTGATGCTCTGCGAGGAGGCGTAGGAGAGCTCGAAGTAGCCGATCGCGCCGTCGACGGCCTTGACCTGGGAAGCGACACCGGAGGAACCGGAGGCGCCCTGGCCGCCGGGGGCCGGCCACTTCTTCGCGGCCTCGTAGGTCCAGGCCTCGGGAGCGGTCGCCTTGAGGTACTTGGCGAGGTTCTCGGTGGTGCCCGAGTCCTCGGAGCGGTGGAACGCCTGGATCGCGGTGGAGGGAAGCGCGACGCCGGGGTTCAGCTTCTTGATCGCCTCGTCGTCCCACTTCTTGATCTTGTCGTTGAAGATGTTGGCGATCGTGGGGGCGTCCAGGGCCAGCTTGTCCACGCCGGCGACGTTGAAGCCGATGGCGATCGGGCCGCCGACCATCGGCAGGTCGACGCCCTGGCCGCCGGTGCAGATCTTCTTCGAGTCCTCGACCTGCTCGGGCTTCAGCGCGGAGTCCGTACCGGCGAAGCCGACGGTGCCCTGGTTGAAGGCGACGATGCCCTCACCGGAGGAGACGGACTTGTAGTTGACCTCGACGCCCGAGCAGGCGGCCATGTAGTTCTTGACCCACAGGTCGACCGCGTTCTTCTGCGCGGAGGAGCCGGAGGCCAGGAGCTTGCCCTTGGCGCCTTCGCACTTGATGTCGCTCGCGGCGGCGGAGGGCTTGCCGGAAGCGGTGCCGTCGGTCTTGGTGTTGTCGTCCGAGCCGCACGCCGTGAGGACCAGGGCACCGGACACGACGAGGGCCCCGAGGGCGGAGGCGCGGAGCCGGTTCTTGCGCTGAAGCTTCACTTTCGGGTGTTTCCTTCCAGAAGCCGCCGGCCGCTTTCTGTATCGGGGCGGCGTGCGAAGAGGACTACGTCGGTTGCCCGGAGGAGCCGCCGCCTTGGCGGCGACTCGCCCCTTGCGTCTATGAAGTTAGGCAGATCAGGTGAAGCGGCCGACCGGGGTAAGTGAACGGATGGTGAACCGTGGCGGACGGGGTGGTGCGATGCGGCGCGGGCGCCGGTAGTCGTCATCTTCCGTTATCCCGCCGTTACCGGCGCGTGACGGCCGCCGTGGGCGGTGCGGCGCCATCGCCGGGCGCCTGCCCCCGGACCCCCGCGCCTCAAACGCCGGCGGGGCTGAAGAGGTCACACCCCGGCGGGGCTGAAAGGTCACACGCCGGCGGGGCTGGAATCGGCCAGTTTCCAGATGTGGTGGAAGGTGGCGCGGGAGGCCTCGACCTCGTGGCGCTGGTCCGCGTGCAGGACGCCGAGCGCGTAGGCCGTGGCGGGGGCGATGCGCGGGGTGCGGGCGGCCGTGGCCGAGGCCGCGGCGGCCTCCGCGGCGTCCCGGTGGTGGTCCAGGGCCTCGCCCGCGGCCGCCAGCTCGGCCACGTCCTCGCCCAGCGCCTCGCGCGCGTACAGGTGGACCCGCAGGAGGCGGCGTACCTCGTTCCACGGGCCGTCGTGGTCCTGGTTGTACGGGTGCGAGGGGCAGGGGGACGGCAGCGAGGCCACCGCCGTGGACAGGCGGGATCCGGCCACCGCCGCCAGCGGGCTCAGGACGTCGTCGACCGGGCCCCGGGCCGCGATCGGGTCCAGCGGGACCTCGGAGGCCATGACCGCCACCGCGTCCGCGACGGCGTGGAAGCGCGAGGAGCCGAGCGCCTGGAGGGTCGCCGAGTGGGCCCGGGTGCGCGACAGGGTCAGCTGGCGCTCCAGCAGGGCGCCCGCGCGGGCCGAGCCCACGGTCAGGGAGCCCGCGGAGGCGCGCGTCGCCGGGACCTCGGAGGTCCCGGTGAGCCGGTGCAGGGCGTCCATCAGCCGGGCCAGCCGGGCGGCGTACGCGTGCTCGTCGGCCAGCGTCGAGGAGAGCCAGACCAGCTCGGTGCGCAGCGAGTCCGCCCAGGAGGAGTCGGCGACCGGCCGGAAGGTGGCCAGCGAGGCCGAGATCCGGTGCGCGGCCCCCCGCAGGCCGCGCGCCGCCTCGCCGCCCCCGGCGGCCCCGCTCGCCGTGCCCTCGTCGTGTAGGCGCAGCCCGCGCAGGAAAGCGGTGGCCTGCGCGCGCAGGTACGCACCGAGTACGTCGCCCGCTATCGGGTCATGGTTTGGCTGAGCCACGCCGGCGCCTCCGGGCGTCTATGAGCATCTCCTGTACGTGCCGCAGCGGCTGGCCCTCGCCGTCCGTGCTGTGCCGGGTCCATTCGCCGTCCGGGCCCAGGTGCCAGGAGGAGGTGGCCTCGGACATCCCGGTCTCCAGCAGCCGGTCCAGTGCCGCGCGGTGGGCCGGGTCGGCGACCCTGACCAGTGCCTCGATACGGCGGTCGAGGTTGCGGTGCATCATGTCGGCGCTGCCGATGTACACCTCGGGTTCGCCGCCGTTGCCGAAGGCGAAGACCCGGGAGTGCTCCAGGAAGCGGCCGAGGATCGAGCGGACCCGGATGTTGTCCGAGAGCCCGGTGACTCCGGGGCGGATCGCGCAGATGCCGCGGACCCAGATGTCGATGGGCACGCCCGCCTGCGAGGCCCGGTAGAGGGAGTCGATGAGCGCCTCGTCGACGATCGAGTTCATCTTGAGGCGCACGTACGCGGGGTGGCCGGCCCGGTGGTGGGCGGCTTCCTTGTCGATCCGGGAGATCAGGCCGTCGCGCAGCGAGCGCGGGGCCACCAGCAGCCGGCGGTAGGTCTCGCGGCGCGAGTAGCCGGACAGCCGGTTGAAGAGGTCGGAGAGGTCCGCGCCGACCTGGGAGTCGGCGGTGAGCAGGCCGAGGTCCTCGTAGAGCCGTGCCGTCTTGGGGTGGTAGTTGCCGGTGCCGACGTGGGAGTAGCGGCGCAGCGTGTCGCCCTCCTGGCGGACGACGAGCGACAGTTTGCAGTGGGTCTTGAGGCCGACGAGGCCGTAGACGACGTGGCAGCCGGACTCCTCCAGCTTGCGTGCCCACTTGATGTTGGCCTGCTCGTCGAAGCGGGCCTTGATCTCGACGAGTACGAGGACCTGCTTGCCGGATTCGGCGGCGTCGATCAGGGCGTCCACGATCGGGGAGTCGCCGGAGGTCCGGTACAGGGTCTGCTTGATCGCCAGGACGTCCGGGTCGGCGGCCGCCTGCTCCAGGAAGGCCTGCACCGAGGTGGAGAAGGAGTCGTACGGGTGGTGCAGCAGCACGTCCCGTTCGCGCAGCGCGGCGAAGATGTCGGGCGCGGACGCGGACTCGACCTCGGCGAGGTCGCGGTGGGTGCCGGCGACGAACTTCGGGAACTTCAGCTCGGGCCGGTCCAGCGAGGCGATCCCGAAGAGCGCGGTCAGGTCCAGGGGGCCGGGCAGCGGGTACACCTCGGAGGGGTTGACCTTCAGCTCCTGCACGAGGAGGTCCAGGACGCCGGGGTCGATGGACTCCTCGACCTCCAGGCGCACCGGCGGGCCGAAGCGGCGCCGCATGAGCTCCTTCTCCAGAGCCTGGAGGAGGTTCTCGGCGTCGTCCTCCTCGACCTCCAGGTCCTCGTTGCGGGTCACGCGGAACATGTGGTGCGCGAGCACCTCCATGCCGGGGAACAGCTCCTCCAGGTGCGCGGCGATGACGTCCTCCAGCGGGACGTAGCGCTGCGGGGAGGCCTCCAGGAAGCGGGAGAGGAGCGGCGGGACCTTGACGCGGGCGAAGTGGCGGTGGCCGCTGACCGGATTGCGTACGACCACGGCCAGGTTCAGGGAGAGGCCGGAGATGTACGGGAACGGGTGCGCGGGGTCCACGGCCAGCGGGGTGAGCACAGGGAAGATCTGGTTGCGGAACAGGGTGAAGAGGCGCGCCTGCTCCTTCTCGGTGAGGTCGGGCCACCGGATGAGGTGGACGCCCTCCTCGGCGAGCTGCGGGGAGATGTCCTGCTGGAAGCAGGCGGCGTGGCGTGCCATGAGCTCGCGCGAGCGGGTCCAGATGAGGTCGAGGACCTCACGGGGCTGCAGGCCTGAGGCCGAACGGGTGGCGACGCCGGTCGCGATGCGGCGCTTGAGGCCGGCGACGCGGACCATGAAGAACTCGTCGAGGTTGCTCGCGAAGATCGCCAGGAAGTTCGCCCGCTCCAGGAGCGGGGTCGCCGGGTCCTCGGCGAGCTCCAGCACCCGCTCGTTGAAGGCGAGCCAGCTGCGCTCCCGGTCGAGGAAGCGGCCCGCGGGCAGTTCCCCGGCGTCCTTGTCCTCGTAGGCGTCCAGGTCCGCGTCGAGATCCGGTTCCAGATCGACGTGCGGGCGGTGGGCGGCTATGGAGCCGAGTCGCGCGTGAGCGCCGCTGGTGGCGCGCGAGGCAACGGCTTCCGCGGAGGCCGCGGACGCGTGGGACGGCTGCTGCGCGGGGACCTCGGTGGGGCCGGCGCCGGGCTTGTGGCTCATGACTCCATTCTTCCGCGCACGCGGCAGGACAGGCGCGTCGGAAGTGTCGGCGGTCAGTCGGAGTCGGGGCTGCATGCGGTCAGCTTCGCGAGCGTGCATTAATGCCCGGTTAATGGCATGTGGCTTCCCGGCTCTGGCTGTGGTGCCGGCTGGTGCACGATCCGTCGCGGCGGGGGTGGGGTGCTTGCCGGGTGCCGGGTGCCGGGTGCCGGGTGCCGGGTGCCGGGGGGCGCGGGGGTGCCGGGCCGGTGCGGCGCCGTTGCGGGGGCGCTGCCCCCGGGCCCCCGCGCCTCAAACGCCGGCGGGGCTGGATTTGGCGGTGCTCTGCCCCGGCCCCGCGCCTCGAATGCCGGCGGGGCTGGATTTGGCGGGGCTTTGCCCCGGGCCCCCGCGCCTCGAATGCCGGCGGGGCTGGATTTGGCGGGTGCGCTGCCCCCGGGCCCCCGTGCCTCGAATGCCGGCGGGGCTGGAATTGGTCAGCTTTCCGTGCGGTACATCAGGTCGATCTCGTGGGTGGAGAAGCCGAGGCCCTCGTAGACGGCGAGGGCCGCCGGGTTGTCGGCGTCCACGTAGAGCATGGCGGTGGGCAGGCCGGCCGCGGCCAGGTGGCGCAGGCCGATCGCGGTGAGGGCCTTGCCGAGGCCGCCGCCCTGCGCGCCGGGGCGTACGCCGACGACGTAGACCTCGCCGAGCCGCTGCTCGGCGTGCACCTTCGTCCAGTGGAAGCCGACGAGTTCGCCGTCGCGCTCGGCGAGGAAGAAGCCCTTGGCGTCGAACCAGGGCTGTGCGACGCGGTCGTTCAGGTCCCGCTGCGTGAGCGAGCCCTGCTCGGGGTGGTGGGCGAAGGCGGCGGCGTTGGCGACCAGCCAGGCGGTGTCGTCCGCGCCGGGCACGAAGGTCCGTACGGTGACGCCGGGTGGCAGGACCGGCTCGGGCAGCGGGGCGGCGTCCGGGCCGAGCGGGCGGCGCAGCTGGCGCAGTTCGCGGAACAGGGTCAGGCCGAGGACCTGCGCGAGGTGGCGGGCGGCGGACTTGCCGCCGTGCGCCCACACCCGGATCCGCTTGCCGGAGGCGGCCAGCAGCGCGGTGCCCAGCGCCCGGCCGTGGCCGCGCCCGCGCATCGAGGGGTGTACGACGAGTTCGGCGGCGGGGGCTTCCACCGGGTCGGTGTCCTCCAGTTGCCCGTATCCGGCGAGGCGGCCCTTCTCGGTGAGCAGGAAGTGCCGGATGCCCTCGCGGGGGCCGCCGCGCAGCTGGAGGCGGCCCTGCTCGGACACGGCGGTGGTGCCGTCGGTGCGGGCCGCGTCCGCGATCAGGGCGAGGACGGAGTCGGCCTGCTCCTCCGTCAGTTCGTCGAGGGTCTCGATCCGGCGTCCCGGCTCCAGGGCCGCTGCTGCGTCGTCAGTCATGGGGCGAGCCTACGACCACGGCGGGAGCCTGTCCGGGTGCGGGCGCGGCGGCCTTTCGAGCGGGGGCGCGGCGGCATCGCGGAAGCGGGCGCGACGGCCGTCCGTCGTTCGCGTGTAACCAGCTCGATACCAGGTACCCCCTGTCGCGCTACGCGCGTTGACTCTAGGCTTCGGCAGACCTCCCAAGATGTATCGCTGTCCGCAAAGGGGACTAAATGTCAGCGACGCCACAACGGCACCGCCGAGCCCGCCGGTTGACCTTCACCGCCCTCGCCGTCACGACGGCCGCCGGTGCGATGGTCGCCGCCGCCCTTCCGGCCGGAGCCGCGAGTGGTGGCGGTGGCGGCCACGACCACGGCCTCACCGTCGACGTACAGATGCTGTCGTTCAACGACCTCCACGGCACGCTGGAGCCCCCGCAGGGCTCCTCGGGCACCGTGACCGAGCGTCAGGCCGACGGCACCACCAAGGCCATACCCGCGGGCGGTGTCGAGTACCTGGCGACCGGCCTGCGCGAGGCCCGCAAGGGCCACCCGTACTCCGTCACGGCCGCGGCCGGCGACATGATCGGCGCCAGCCCGATGGTGTCCGGCCTCTTCCACGACGAGCCGACCGTCGAGGCGCTCAACGACCTCGGCCTGGACGTCTCCAGCGTCGGCAACCACGAGTTCGACGAGGGCAAGACCGAGCTGCGCCGCATGCAGTACGGCGGCTGCCACCCGGTCGAGGGCTGCTTCGAATACGGCAAGACCTTCGAGGGCGCGGACTTCAAGTACCTCGCGGCGAACGTCGTCGAGGAGAAGACGAAGCGCCCGATGATGAGCCCCACCTTCGTCTGGAAGAAGGGGGACGTGAAGATCGGCTTCATCGGCGTCACCCTGGAGGGCACGCCCGACGTCGTGACCGCCGACGGGGTCAAGGGCCTCCAGTTCGGCGACGAGGTCGAGACGATCAACAAGTACGCCGAGCAGCTGAACAAGCAGGGCGTGAAGTCGATCGTGGCCCTGGTCCACGAGGGCGGCCTGCCCGCGAGCGGCGCCTACAACTACGACTGCGACGTGCCGGGCGCCGGCGCCGGCGTCTCCGGTGCCATCGTCGACATCGCGAAGAACGTCTCGCCGAAGGTCGACGCCCTGGTGACCGGCCACACGCACCAGGCGTACGCGTGCAACATCCCCGACCCGGCGGGCAACCCGCGCACGGTCACCTCGGCAGCCTCCTACGGCCGGCTGTTCACGGACACCACCCTCACGTACGACCGCAAGACCAAGGACATCGTCCGTACGCCGGTCAGGTCGCCGAAGCCGGTCCAGAAGGTCGTCGACCGGGACCAGCCCAAGGCCCCGGACCTGACCGCGCTGATCCAGCGCTGGAACGCGCTGGCCGCGCCGATCGCGAACCGTCCGATGGGCTACATCTCCGCGGACATCCCGGGCCGCGGCTCGGCGGAGTACGAGAAGCCGCTCGGCGACGTGATCGCCGACGCGCAGCTGGAGGCCCTGGCCCCGGCCGCGAAGGGCGGCGCGCAGATCGCCATCATGAACCCGGGCGGCATCCGCGCCGACCTGGCCTTCAAGGCGGCGGGCGCCGAGGGCGACGGTGTGGTGACCTACGGGGAGTCGTACACGGTCCAGCCGTTCACCAACATGATGAACGTCGTCGACCTGACCGGCGCCCAGCTGGTCACCGCGCTCCAGCAGCAGGTCAGTGGCCCGGTCAACGGGCCGAACCCGAAGATCCTGCAGATCTCCAAGGGTCTGACCTACACCCTGGACACCACCAAGGCGGGCGCCGAGCGCATCGTCGTGGACTCGGTGAAGCTGAACGGCGCGGCGATCGACCCCGCCAAGACCTACCGGGTCGCGATGAACGAGTTCCTCGCGGGCGGCGGTGACGGTTTCACCGTCCTGAAGGAGCACAAGAACAAGCTGGTCGGCGCGTCCGACCTGGACTGCTTCAACGCCTACCTGGCCGCGCACTCCTCGGCGGCCGCGCCGCTGGCGCCGCCGGCGGCGGACCGGATCACGGTCGTCAAGTAACACCTCCATCCCCTGAGGGGCGGCGGGCCATCGGCCCGCCGCCCCTTCGGCGTTCTACGGGAGGGTGGCCAGGAAGGCGCGGACGGCCCCGGCGAAGCCCTCCGGGTCCTGGAAGGGCACGAAGTGCTCGGTGTCGAGGGCGGCGTACGAGGTCCCGGGGCGGCGGGCGACCATCGCGTCGGCCTGCTCGCGGGGGAGGACCTCGCTGCGCAGCCCGTGGACGAGCAGGGCCGGGCAGTGGCCGGCGAGCCAGGCGTCCCAGTGGGAGCCGTCGCCCGCGGCGAGGGTGGCCAGGGTGGCCCGCGGGTCGAAGGGGAGGCGCCAGCCGGTCCCGTCGGGCAGCGGGCGCAGGGTCTGTGCGTAGGCGGGGCCCAGGGTCGGGCCGAGGGCGGTGAGCAGCTCCTCGCGGGTGGGCGCGGTGTACGGGAGCCCGTGCAGGAAGTCCCACGGGCTCGGGCGGGCGGCGGCCTGGGGCGGGGACTCGACGGGGGCGTCGACGTTGATCAGGGCGGACACGAGGTCGGGCCGGGCGGCGGCCAGGTGGTAGGCGTTGATCCCGCCGAGGGAGAAGCCGAGGACGGGCACCGGCCCGCCCGGGTCGAGGTGTTCCAGCAGGGCGGCGGCGTCGCTGACGTATCCCTCGCGGCTGTACTCGGGTGCGAGGTCGGAGTCGCCGTGGCCGCGCTGGTCGGGGGCGATGACCCGCCACTCGTCGCCGAGGGCGGTGGCCAGGGCGGCGAAGTGCGCGCCCTCGGAGATGCCGCCGTGGAGGGCGAGCAGCGGGCGGCCGGCGCCGCCGAAATCCAGGTAGGACAGGGTGCGGTCGTCGATCTTCAGCTCGTGGCGCATGGCGTTGCTCTCCCCTGTGTGCGGTTCGGTGGGCCGGTCATCAGCCTGCCACCGGTTGGGCAACTGCGCAATACGTTCGTGTAGGGCACTTGCCCAACCGCTTGCCCGACTGCTCGTCCAACCGCTTGCCCGACTGCTCGTCCAACCGCTTGCCCGACCGCTCGTCCAACCGCTCGTCCAACCGCTTGTCCGGCGCCCTGCCCGAATCGGGCGCGGATACGATCCGGCCATGGGAAATCGCGAGGACCTGCTGGCCGGAGCCCGGCGCTGCCTGGAGGAGAAGGGGTACCTGCGGACCACCGTGCGCGACATCGCGGCCGCGTCGAACGTGAGCATGGCCGCGATCGGCTACCACTTCGGCTCCCGCGACGTGCTGCTCAACCAGGCGCTGTTCGCGGCCATGGACGAGTGGGCCGCCGGGTCCGGCAGGCTCACGGGGCAGGGCGACACCGCCCGGGAGCGCTACGCCGACACCTGGGACCGCAAGATCCGCGACTTCGCGGACACGCGCTGGCTCTGGACCGCCTCGGTCGAGGCCTTCGTGCACGCGCAGTCCTCGCCCGAGCTGCTCGCGATCCTGGCCGAGGGGCAGCGCCAGAACCGCCGCATGGTGGCCGCGCAGCTGCGCGCGGTGCCGCAGGAGGCGGTCGAGGAGGAGGACGTACGGGCCCTGGGGTCGGTGCACATCGCGCTGCTCACCGGGGTGATGGTGCAGTGCCTGACCGACCCGGAGCAGGCGCCCGACGGCCGGGAGATCGCCCAAGGGCTGCGCGCGCTCGTGGAGTTGCTCGAAAGCTGAAGTTTACCCGTGGGTAGTAATGCCGGGCTCCGCGCGCCATAATCCCGCCACCACTGGGTCGGCAAAGGGGCGGGCATGGGCTTGGACACGGGTACGGGCACGGGGCGCGGCGCGGGGCTGGGGCGGCGGGGGTTCCTCGCCGGAGCCGCAGCCGTCGGGGCCGGCGTGGCGCTCGGGGCGGGGGCCGGGGCGGCGTCCGCGCAGGCGCTGTCGACGCGGGACTGGATGGCCGGACTCGGCGACTCCACCGCCCTGCAGCGGATGACGATCCCCGGCACCCACGACTCAGGCGCCCGCCAGGGCGGCCTCTACGTCGCCTGCCAGAACACCTCCATAGCCGAGCAGCTCGACTCCGGGATCCGCTTCCTCGACGTGCGCTGCCGGGTGACCGGCGGATCCTTCGCCATCCACCACGGCGCGTTCTACCAGAACCTGATGTTCGGCGACGTCCTCGCCGCGTGCTGGAACTTCCTCGCCGCGCACCCCTCCGAGACCGTCCTGATGCGGCTCAAGCAGGAGTACTCTGAGGAGGGCGACGCCACCTTCCGCGCCGTCTTCGACGACTACCTCGACAACCGGGGCTGGCGGCCGCTGTTCAAGATC
The DNA here is from genome assembly GCF_018614195.1 of Streptomyces sp. ISL-43. Classification (GTDB taxonomy): domain Bacteria; phylum Actinomycetota; class Actinomycetes; order Streptomycetales; family Streptomycetaceae; genus Streptomyces. Next base: position 24,298 of record NZ_JAGGOT010000038.1, on the reverse strand, counting down.
GCCGACGCGCTGCCCACCCTCGGGCAGGCGCGCGGGAAGGTGCTCCTGCTCCCCGACAACGGCGGCCTGCCCGGCGGCCTGCGCTACGGCGACGGCAACGTCTTCGACATCCAGGACGACTACATGGCCGAGCCCTTCGCCAAACGCGGGAAGATCGAGAACCACTTCCGCAAGGCCGTCACCCAGCCCGGCAAGTTCTTCATGAACTACACCAGCACGGCCGCGGCCCTGCCGCCCCGCTGGAACTCCGACCGGCTCAACCCCCAGGTGCACGCCTTCGTCGACGGCTCGGAGCTCGCCGGCCGCACCGGGCTCGGGATCGTCCCGATGGACTTCCCCAACACGCGTTCCGGCCTGGTCGCCTCACTCATCCGGCACAACTGACGGCTGCGCGGGCGGCGGTGGCGTCGGCGCGCCGGGGATGCGGAGCACCGCCTCCGCGCCCGGGCCGCCGCCGGCCGGTGCCCGCAGCTCGGCCGTGCCGCCCGCGCGCAGCACCGTACGGGCCACGATCGACAGGCCGAGGCCGCTGCCGGGCAGCGCGCGGGCCGAGGGGGAGCGCCAGAACCGCTCGAAGACGTGCGGGAGGTCGTCGGCCGGGATGCCGGGCCCGTGGTCCCGCACGGTCAGCTCGCCCGCCCGCAGCGAGACGGCGACGGCGCCGCCCGGCGGGCTGAACTTGACCGCGTTGTCGAGGACGTTGACCACCGCGCGCTCCAGGGCCGCGGCCTCACCGCGTACGTACCAGGGCGCCAGGTCCGAGGCGAATTCCAGCTCCGGACCGCGCAGCCGGGCCCGGGACAGCGCGGCGCCCGCGATCTCGTGCAGGGCCACCACGCCCAGCGGGCCGGGCGAGGCCGCGTCCGGGCGCGACAGCTCCTGCAAGTCGCCGATCAGCGAGGCCAGTTCCGTCATCTGCGCCTTGACCGAGGCCAGCAGCTCCTTGCGGTCCTCGGGCGGGATGGCCCGGCCGGTCTGCTCGCTGCGCGCGAGCAGCTCGACATTGGTGCGCAGGGAGGTGAGCGGGGTGCGCAGCTCGTGGCCGGCGTCCGCGATCAGCTGAGCCTGGCGCTCCTGGGAGGAGGCGAGCGCGGCCGTCATCGAGTTGAAGGAGCGCGACAGCCGGGCGATCTCGTCGTCGCCCTCGTCGGGGATCCGCACGGTCAGGTCCTCGGTGCGGGCGATGTGCTCGACGGCGCCCGTCAGTTCGTCGACCGGGCGCAGCCCCGTACGGGCCACCCACAGGCCGGCGGCGCCGGCGCCGACCACGCCGATGCCGGAGACGAGCAGGAGCACCCAGGCCAGGGTGGACAGCGTCTTGTCGACGTCGGTCAGTGGCTTGGCGACCGAGATCCCGAAGAGCGGCGAGTTCGGCGTGACCCGCGCGGGCTGGGTGTAGACGCGCATTTCGATGCCGTCGGCGGTCGTCACGTCGTGCAGGGTGGCATTGCGGCTGCCCGCGGCGATCTGCTTGTCCACCTCGGTGACCGGCAGGGTCGACGGGCCGCTCACCCAGCAGTGGCTGCCGTCGGCCGTCACGATCTGCACGGACGCGTTCAGGTTCCCGGCGATCTGCTGGCCGGGCTGGGTGGGCTGGGTGGGTGCCTGCTCCGGGCACGGGCGGCCGTCGCGCAGGACGCTCCGTACCTCCGCGGCCGCGTTCGTGGACATCAGGGACCGGTCCAGCTGGTCACGCAGCTGCGCCCGCACCATCACCCACGACACGGCGGCGACGGCGGCCACCGCCACCGCCACCGCGGTCGCCACCAGCAGCGCGAGCCGCGAGCGCAGCGGGAGGGCGCGGAATCTGGCGATCGGGCTCACTCGGGGCCGCTCTCGCCCGCGCGCAGTACGTAGCCCACTCCGCGCACGGTGTGCACGACGCGGGGCTCACCCCCGGCCTCGGTCTTGCGGCGCAGGTACATCACGTACACGTCCAGGGAGTTGGAGCTCGGCTCGAAGTCGAAGCCCCACACGGTCTTGAGGATCTGCTCGCGGGTCAGGACCTGGCGCGGGTGCGCGAGGAACATCTCCAGCAGGGTGAACTCGGTACGGGTGAGCTCCACCAGGCGCCCGGCCCGGGTGACCTCGCGGGTGGCGAGGTCCATGCGCAGGTCGCCGAAGGCCAGGGCGTCCTCGGGCTCGGTGCTCCCGGCGGAGGGGGCGGCGTAGGAGCTGCGGCGCAGCAGAGCGCGGACGCGCGCGAAGAGCTCGTCCAGCTCGAACGGCTTGACCAGGTAGTCGTCGGCGCCCGCGTCGAGGCCGGTGACGCGGTCGCCGACCGTGTCGCGGGCGGTCAGCATCAGGACGGGCGTGGTGCTGCCTGAGGCGCGCAGCCTGCGGGCCGCCGTCAGGCCGTCCATCCGGGGCATCTGGATGTCCAGGATGATCAGGTCGGGGGCGTACGAGGCCGCCTTGTCGAGGGCGTCGAGCCCGTCGACGGCGGTCTGCACGCCGTACCCCTCGAAGGCCAGGCTGCGGCGCAGGGCCTCGCGTACGGCCGGTTCGTCGTCGACGACGAGGATGCGCTGCTGGTCGCCTTCGGCGCTCATGTGGGGTCCCCCAGGGGTGGTGGTCGGTCTTCTACCAGGCTCGCACGGGCCGCCTAGAAGGAAGTCCCGAAACCGTTGGTGCCGGTGCTGCCTTCGCTGTCGCCGCCGCCCGTGCCGCCCGAGCCGCCCTTGCGGAGGGAGGGCAGGTCGGCCTTGATCGTGTTGACGGGGATGGCGAAACCGAGGCCGACGCTGCCGGCGGAGCCGCTGCCGCCGGAGGGGGAGTAGATCGCGGAGGGCATGCCCACGATCTCGCCGTTCAGGTTGACGAGGGCGCCGCCGGAGTTGCCGGGGTTCAGGGAGGCGTCCGTCTGGATGGCCTTGTACGAGGTGGTGTTCGAGCCGGTGTTCCCGTTGAACTGCTTGCCGCCGTAGGAGAACGGGAAGCCGTCCTGCGGGGACTGCTGCTGCTCGGACTTCGGGACGTTCACCTCGCGGTTCAGGGCGGAGACGATGCCGCTGGTGACCGTGCCGGTGAGGCGGTCGGGGGAGCCGATGGCGACGACCTCGTCGCCGACCTTGACCTTGTCGGAGTCGCCGAGCTTGGCGGGGGTGAGGCCGCTCGCCCCTTCGAGCTTGATGAGGGCGAGGTCCTTGTCCGGGTCCGTGCCGACGGTCTTCGCGGTGTACTTCTTGCCGTCGCTCATCGTCACCTGGATCTTGGTGGCGCCGTCGATGACGTGGTTGTTGGTGACGATCTCGCCGTCGGCGGTGATGACGACGCCGGAGCCGGTGCCCGTGCCGGCGGCGGTGCTGGTATCGATGCGGACGACGGAGGGGCTGACGTTCTCGGCGACGCCGGAGACGGTGCCTGTGTTCGACTGCGAGATGTTGCTGCCGTTGACGCCGGTGCCGGTGGCGCTGCCGTTGTCCAGCAGCTGCTGGACGGCCGCGGCGGTGCCGCCGCCGACGACCGCGGCGGCGAGTGCGACGGCGGCGAGGAGGGCGACCGGGCGCTTGGCCCGGGCGTGGCCCCGCGGGGCGGCGGGCGCGGCGGGGGCGGCCTCGCCCCAGGTGGCCCAGCCGGTGCCGGTGCCGTTTCCGCCGCCCCCGCTGCCCTGGGGGACGGTCTCGCCCTGGATGACCGGGGGCACGTGCGCCTCGTGCCAGCCCGGGGCGGCCGGGGGGTACGCGGGCGGCGGGGGGTACGCGGCGTCCTGCTCGAGCCGGTCACGACCGCGCCGCCGGTCCTCGCCGAAGGGGGCGGGCTGCTGGGGGAGGTCCTGGGGGTACTCGCCTTCGCGGCGGAAGCTGTCCGTCATGGATACGACTGTGTCCGCGGATCATGAGAGCTTCCTGAGTCCCCGCTGAGAAGCCCGACAGAACCGTGTATGCCCGATATAAGGCCGGGTTGGGTCGCCGCCCTCCAGCCCGCGGCCCTTCAGCCCGCCGGCGTACGAGGCACGGGTCCGGGCAGCGCCCGGAGCGGCCGGCGGCTAGCGGCAGCCGCAGGAGCGGCGGATCACCAGGGCCGACGGGAACTGCTTCAGGCGCTCGCGGCGGGAGCCGGCCACCCGCAGGGAGTCGTCCAGGACGAGGTCCACCGCCGCGCGGGCCATCGCCGGGCGGTCCGAGGCGATCGTCGTGAGCGGCGGGTCCGTCAGGGCCGCCTCCTTCACGTCGTCGAAGCCGGCCACGGCCAGCTCCCCGGGCACGTCGATGCGCAGCTCGCGCGCGGCCCGCAGCAGACCGATCGCCTGGTCGTCCGTGGCGCAGAAGATCGCCGGGGGCCGGTCCGGGCCGGCCAGGACCTCCAGGGCGACCTTGTACGCGTCGTAGCGGTTGTACGGGGCCTGGAAGAGCCGGCCCTCCACCGAGCGGCCCGACTCCAGCATCGCCCGGCGCCAGCCCTCGACGTGGTCGGCCACCGGGTCGCCGACCTCCGGCGTGGTCTCGACACCGCCGAGGCAGGCCACGTACTCGTGCCCGTGCTCCAGCAGGTGCCGGGTGGCGAGCTGCGCGCCGCCGATGTCGTCCGTCACGACCGCGACGTCGTCGATGGCCTCCGGGCGCTCGTGGAGCAGGACGACCCGTGCGTCCCAGGCCTCGATCTCGGAGGCGGCGCGCTCGCTCATGCCCTGGCTGACCAGGATCAGGCCCGAGACCCGCATGCCGAGGAACGCCCGCAGGTAGTGGACCTCGCGCTCGTCCCGGTAGTCGGAGTTCCCGACCAGCACCATCTTTCCGCGCTCGGCGGCGGCCTGCTCGACCGCGTGCGCCATCTCCGCGAAGAACGGCTGGCGGGCATCGGGGACGATCATGCCTATGAGGTCGGTGCGCCGTGAGGCCATCGCCTGGGCGACCCGGTCCGGGCGGTAGCCCAGCTCCTTGATCGCGGCGAGGACACGCTCGCGCGTGGCCGGGGCAACCGGCCGGGGTCCGTTGTTGATGACGTAACTCACGACGGCGGTCGAAGTACCCGCAAGTCGTGCCACGTCATCCCGCGTCACCTTGGCCACGCGCGGAAGTCTACGCGGGGTGACCAGCCTCTGGGCAGGGCGCCCGGAGGTGGTCGTTCCCACAGGCTCCCTAGTCCATCCGGGTGAGCGCCGCGGCGGCCTGTGCCGCGGCCTCCGCCGCCGCCTTCGTGGCCGCCTGCGCTGCCGCTTCCGCCGCCGCCCGCTCGACCTTCTCCGGGGTGACGAAGCGGTAGCCGACGTTGCGGACGGTACCGATCAGCGACTCGTGCTCGGGGCCGAGTTTCGCGCGCAGCCGCCGTACGTGCACGTCGACGGTCCGGGTGCCGCCGAAGTAGTCGTAGCCCCAGACCTCCTGCAGCAGCTGCGCGCGGGTGAAGACCCGGCCCGGGTGCTGCGCGAGGTACTTCAGCAGTTCGAACTCCTTGAAGGTGAGGTCCAGGACCCGCCCCTTCAGCTTCGCCGAGTACGTCGCCTCGTCGACCGACAGGTCGCCGTTGCGGATCTCCATCGGGGAGTCGTCCGAGCCGAGCGCCTGGCGCCCGGTGGCCAGGCGCAGCCGCGCCTCGACCTCGGCCGGTCCCGCGGTGTCGAGGAGGACGTCGTCGATGCCCCAGTCGGCGGTGACGGCTGCGAGTCCGCCCTCGGTGACGACGAGGATCAGCGGGCAGCCCGGTCCCGTGGAGCGGAGCAGCTGGCACAGCGACCGCACCTGCGGCAGGTCGCGGCGGCCGTCCACGAGGATCACGTCGGCGCCCGGGGTGTCGACGAGGGCGGGGCCCTCGGCGGGCGCCACCCGGACGGTGTGGAGCAGCAGGCCGAGGGCGGGCAGCACCTCGGTCGACGGCTGCAGGGCATTGGTCAGGAGCAGGAGGGAGCTCATGCCCCACCACCTACCCCGGTCGGGCTGTGGTGTGCGTGCGTGTGCGCCTGCACGGTTCGCTGGTCCATCACGTCGGTTCCTCCTCGGTCCCGTCGAGGACTTTCGCGGCACTGCTTCGTACGACTTGCCTGGTGTCCGCCCGGTCCCCGCGCCCTGAGGTCCGGATGGATACCACTGTTCTCGGTCCGTTCAACGTGCTGAAAGCACAAAAGGACCCGGGGGCTACGTTGCCCGGATCCTCTCGCCAGCAGAATAGCTCACCCGCCCTGGCCGGGCCGAGGCTTCGAAGGTGGCTCTTCTGTGGTTCGCACCACCCCGTGATCTGCTTATGCGCCGGTTTCACCGGATCGGCGGACTGATCGCGGGCCGCCCGGGCGCACGCGGGGCGCGCGAAGCCACGCCGGGATCGGGGGCTCGAGGGTTCATGATGGAGGCCGACGGCAGAGCGCCGACGAGAGGAGCGTGCAGTGGCAACCGGAACCATCCGCTACTGGGCGGCGGCGAAGGCCGCGGCCAAGACGGCGGAGGAGCCGTACTCGGCGCGGACACTGGCCGAGGCGCTCGACGCCGTGCGGGAGCGCCACCCCGGGGAGCTGACCCGGGTCCTGCTGCGCTGCTCCTTCCTCGTGAACGAAGAGCCGGTGGGCAAGCGCCCGCACGATCGCGTCGAGCTGACCGAGGGGGGCACCGTCGAGGTGCTCCCGCCGTTCGCGGGCGGGTGAGCGGAGTCCGATGAGCACGCCCGAAGAACAGCAGCGGCAGCAGCAGGAGCAGGAGCTGTACCTGCAGCAGCAAGCGCAGTATCAGGACCAGCAGCCCCAGCAGCCCCAGGAGCAGCCGGACCCGTACGGGACCCAGACCTGGCAGGCTTCGACGTGGGACACCTCCTACCAGCCGGTCCAGAGCCCGCTCGACGGCGTCCCGGCGCAGTATCCGGACCCGTACGCGGGCCCGGCGGCGGTGTGGCCGGAGGGTGCCGGGGCCGAGGGATACAGGGCCGAGGGGTACGGGGCCGAGGGCTACGGGGCCGAGGGCTTCGGGGCCGAGGGCTTCGGGGGCGGCGCTCCCGACCACGGCGCCGCGCCCGCCTACCCGCAGACGGCCGCGCCGGACCACTGGTTCCGCGAGGAGCCCCCGGCCGCCCAGCAGTACACCGCCCAGCCGCAGGCCCCGGCCGCCGGGCAAGAGTGGGGCGAGGGTGCGTACGCGCCCTCCTACCCCGGCCCGACGGATCCGCCGGGGCAGGTGCGGCAGACGGCCGCGCCGGACCACTGGTTCCGTGAGGAGCCCGCGGCCGCCCCGCCGCATGCTTCCCAGCCGCAGCCCCAGGAGTGGGCGGACTCGACCGCCTACCTCCCGCCGCAGTCGGCGGCGGACCCGGCGCAGGCAGCGGTGCCGGCACCGGCTCAGGCACCCGCCCCGGAGCCGGGGCCGCCCGGGGAGGAGCCCGCGTACTCCCCGCCCACCCTCGCGGGCAACACCCTGCGCGCCGTCGACCCGGCCCAGGCCCGCGCCGAAGGCCGTTCGCCGATCATCGACCCCGGCCCGCAGGCGGCCATACTGACCGCCGCCCTCGGGCTGGTCATCGCGGCGGCCGCGGCCCTCGGGAAGCTCGCGCTGCTCGCACCCCTGATCGCCCTCCAGGGCCTCACCGCGGCCGGCTGGTTCCGGCTGAACGGCATGTGGCCGGCCCGGCAGGGCATCGCGCTGGCCTTCGCCGGAGCCGTCGTCGCCGACGTGGCCGTGCTCGCGGTCGACGACGCGTACGGGCCCGGTGCGATCATCGGCACGCTCGGCGCCTGGGTGCCGCTCACGCTGGTGCTCCAGCTGCGCAGCCAGGCCGATCCGGACGAGCGGATGTACGGGCTGATGGCCTCGGTGGCCTCGGCCGCGCTCGCCATCGTCTGCGCCGGCTACCTGGCGGCCGACTCCGCCGCCGCCACCGTGGGCGCGGCCGCCGTGGCGGTGGCCGCCTTCGCCCGGGCGCTGCCGCTGCCCACCGTGCCCTCGGTCGGCGTCTCGCTGGCCGCCGCGGCCGGCGCGGGCATCGCGGTCGGCGGGCTGACGTCCGTCGGGGCGGGCGGTGCGCTGATCGGCCTGGCGGCCGGGGTGTGCGCGCTGATCGGGCTGCGCGTGGCGGCGTACGACTACCCGTCCAAGTTCGTCCACATGACGGCTGGTGTCGCGCTGCCGCTGGCCGCGGCGGCTCCGGCGGTCTACCTGATCGGCCGGGTGGTCGGCTGAGGCCCCGGATGGTGGGCTGAGGCCCCGGATGGTGGGCTGAGGCCTCGCGCCCACACTCCCCGCGCCCCACACTCCGCGCGCCCCGCGCCCACCCGCCCCCCGCCGGCATGCTCACGGCGCCCTGACAGCCGGTCATGGTCCACTAGACAGCTGGTACCGATCGTCTGGGGGTGGGCGCGTGCGCGTCCTGCGTGTCGTTGTGATCATCGGAGTGGTCCTCGGTGGCCTGTTCGTCGGGCTGGACCGCTGGGCGGTCGGCTATGCCGAGAACCGGCTGGCCGACCGGATCCAGACCCGCCAGGGCCTTGCGGGCGGCGTGGAGGTGGACATCCACGGATTCCCCTTCCTGACCCAGGCGCTCTCCCACGACCTGGACGAGGTCGACCTGAAGGTGGCCGACCTCGACGTGGCCACCACGGACGGCCGCAAGACGCGCCTGTCCCGACTCGCCGTCACGTTCCACGGCGTGGAGCTGAACGGCGACTACAGCGGCGGCACGGCCGCGCGTGCCGAGGGCTCGGCTCTCATCACGTACGCCGACCTGAGCGCGGCGGCGCAGCCCGGGGTGACGGTCGCCTACGGCGGGGCGCCGGGCAAGGTGAAGGTCAGCGCGAGCGTGGAGTTCCTCGGCAAGACGATCAGCCGCAGCGTGGTGTCGACGATCTCCCTCGTCGAGGCCAAGGACGCGAAGGGTTCCAAGATCGTCAGGGTGCGCGCCGACGAGGTTCCGGGTGAGGGGCTCCCCGGGATCGAGGGCGTGATCCGCAAGAAGACCGACTTCGACCGGCGGCTCGACGGCGGTCTGCCGTCCGGGGTCCAGCTGACCGCGCTGACCTCCGACGAGGCGGGTGTGCACCTGACGCTGGGCGGTACGAATCTGGCTTTGGCCGGATAGTGAGACGGGTCGGTCCGACCCGCAGATGGGAGGGGTCGTAAGAGGGGCCCCCGAGGCCGGGACGGAGCCGTCGGCGAGGTTCTGATCCCAGTATTCGGACGATCCTGTCTCGGAATATGACACGGCGGTGACAGGGCGGCCGATTCGTCCCTACGATCCATGGCTATGAAGCATCAGCAGGCGGACCTCACGAAGCGACGGGCAGTAGACCTGTGTCGCGTCGCCGCCATGCTCTGTCGATCCATGTGACGTGTGAGCGCATCCCGCTCCATAGCCGGACGACGGCCTTCCGCTTTCCCGTGTGACCACCTCTGCCTCCCGCCCTCCTGAAGCCTCCCCGCAACAGGATCCGCGAGCGCACCCGGACGCACGCACCCAGCACGACCAGCACCACCCCGCCGCACACTGCCCCGGAGGAGAACATCATGAGCCGCAGCGACGTCCTCGTAGACGCCGACTGGGTCGAGGCCCACCTGAACGACGCGAACGTCGTCATCGTCGAGGTGGACGAGGACACGTCCGCCTACGACAAGAACCACATCACCAACGCCGTGCGGATCGACTGGAAGAGCGACCTCCAGGACCCGGTCCGCCGCGACTTCGTGGACCAGGAGGGCTTCGAGAAGCTCCTCTCCGCCAAGGGCATCTCCAACGACGACACCGTCGTCCTCTACGGCGGCAACAACAACTGGTTCGCGTCCTACGCCTACTGGTACTTCAAGCTCTACGGCCACCAGGACGTCCGCCTGCTCGACGGCGGCCGCAAGAAGTGGGAGCTCGACTCCCGCGACCTGGTCGACGGCACCGAGGTCCCCGGCCGCCCGGCCACCCAGTACAAGGCCAAGGCCCAGGACACCTCGATCCGCGCCTACCGTGACGACGCGGTCGCCGCGATCGGTACGAAGAACCTGGTCGACGTCCGCTCGCCCGACGAGTTCTCCGGCAAGCTGCTCGCGCCGGCGCACCTCCCGCAGGAGCAGTCGCAGCGTCCGGGCCACATCCCGAGCGCCCGCAACATCCCGTGGTCGAAGAACGCCAACGACGACGGCACGTTCAAGTCCGACGAGGAGCTCACCGCCCTCTACGCGGCCGAGCAGGTCGACCTGGCGAAGGACACCATCGCCTACTGCCGCATCGGTGAGCGCTCCGCGCTCACGTGGTTCGTGCTGCACGAGCTCCTGGGCCAGGAGAACGTCAAGAACTACGACGGCTCGTGGACCGAGTACGGCTCGCTGGTCGGCGTGCCGATCGAGCTCGGCGCCAACAAGTAATTCCGGGCACGCGACGCCCCGTAGTCATCCCTCTCTAGGACAGGACAGAGAACATGTGTGGAGCACAGATCGGCGGGCCCGACCTCTCGACGCTGAAGCCCGGCGAGACCGCCATCCAGGGCCAGGTCACCAAGGACGGCGAGCCCATCAGCGGTTACGTCCGCCTGCTGGACTCGACCGGTGAGTTCACCGCGGAGGTCCCGACCTCGGCGACCGGCCAGTTCCGCTTCTACGCGGCCGAGGGCTCCTGGACGCTGCGGGCGCTCGTGCCCGGCGCCCAGGCCGACCGCGCCGTGGTCGTCGTCGAGACCGGCGGCGTGACGGACGTGGCGATCGCGGTCTGAGTACCGCACTCGTGACCGTATGACCGGCCGAAGGGCCGCATCCCCGGGGGTTGGACGCCACTGGATCGGGGTGCGGCCCTTCGTGCCGTTCCCGGACCCGTCAGGGAACGGCACGGGCCCTTCGCGGGAGCGGGAAGCGGCTCTACCCTGAAGACATGTACGCCCGGCGGCGCCGCGCCTACTTCCTGCTCATGGGCGGATGCCTGTTCCTCTTCGTCTCCGCCTGGTCCTTCGTGCGCCTGTTGTCCGTCGAGGCCGCGGTCGCGCTGTGCGTGGTCGCCATGGTCATCCCGCCGGTCGCCGCGATCGTCGCGAACCGGCGCGGACCGGACGACCGCTGGTGGGACGACCCCTCGGGCGACGCGAAGTCCGACGAGTGGTGGGACGAACTGGACGGAAAGCGGCGTCCTGAGGATTGAAACCAGTCGATATAAAAACGTAATAAGGGTGCGTACAACATCCCCCCGCAGCAAGGTGTCATCTCTGTACGCGGTCAATCGACCCGCGACACCAGTCCTGTGGGGGGACTTCTTTTGGAACACGAACAGACTCTTCCCGAGCAGCGGAAAGAGGAGGAGAACACCCCGGAACAGGGCACTCCCGACGCCGCCGCGACCGGCCCCCGCCGCCGTCGCGCGGGCCGCACGGTCCTCCTGATCGCGGGCGCGGCCGTCCTCGGAGTCCTGGCGGGCACGGTCGCCGGCTACGCGGTCCAGTACGACCGCGAACCGACGCCACTGGTCCCGCTGGCGCAGCAGGACCTGGTGTCCCCGAAGGCGCTCGCGCCCGATGACGCCACCACGAACAAGACGATCAACGCCAACCGCTGGCACAAGACGGACGACGACCTCACCAAGCTGCTGATCGAGGCACCGGGCGGCGCGAAGAAGGAGGGTTCGGGCTACGGCACCCTCGATTTCCTCGCGCTGGGCTTCGAGCACCCGGACCGCGCCCTGAAGGGCTTCGCCCAGGACAAGACCCGCCGGATCGCCTCGGTGAGCTGGTCGGAGGACGACACCACCTTCGTCGAGGTGAGCGTGCTGCAGTTCTCCGACCGCAAGGGGGCGGACGACTACCAGACCGAGCAGTCCGGCTACATGGACGACAAGAAGTTCGCGGGCAACGACGGCGTGGCCATTCCCGGCCTCGCCGCGGACCTCGGGCACGTCTGGGTGTACTCGGAGGCCTACGAGAAGCCGGGCTACCTCCCGATGCGCACCGCCCGGGCCATCGCCCGCCGCGGTGACCTCGTGCTGGACATCCATTACATGAACAACCGGGGCAAGATCGCCGAGAGCGATGTCGTGGACCTGGCCAAGCGACAGCTGGAGCGACTGTGACCGAGCCGCAGAACGACGTGACCCCGGTCCCGGTCCCGGCCGAGGCTCAGGTCCCGGCCGAAGCCCCGGTCCCGGCCGAGGCGCCGGCGGCCGCTCCGGCGCCCGAGGCGACCCCTGAACCGGCCCCCGCCGCCTTTGAGGCGGCCCCCGGGGCGGACCTCTACCCCGCTGCGCCGGCGAAGCCCGCACGCAAGGTCAACCGCAAGGCGGTCGCCCTGATCGCCGGCGGTGTGGCCGTCGCGGCCCTCCTGGGCGGCGGCGTCTGGGCGTCCTCCGCGATCGCGGACGCCGACCGGGACGCGCCCACCGCCTACTGGGTCCCCTTCGGCGAGCGGCTGGACGGGACCTCGGAGCCCGACTCCGTCCCGTCGAACGCCCTCTCCGGCAAGCTGCTGCCTGTCCCGTCCGGCTTCACACTCGGCCCGGACCTCGGGTCGGACGGCAACAACTTCTTCGTCTCCGGTGACCAGGCGATCGAGGGCTTCAAGGAGTCCCGCAACGGCCTGTCCAGCTCGGACCGCAAGAAGCGTGACGAGATGCTGGCCGAGCTGAAGCTGAAGGGCCTGGCCGGACGCAGCTACACCAAGTACCAGGGCGGCTGGATCGCCGAGGTCCGCATCATGCAGGCCGACCCGAAGGCCGTGGGCAACCTGTCCGAGGTCACCAAGAAGCTCCTCGAACTCACCGGCGACAAGCGCGAAGCGCCGAAGGTGGACGGGTTCCCGGATGCCAAGTGCTCGCTGATGGCGATCGGCGCGGAGGGCAAGGAAAAGATCGACTCGATCGACTGCGCCGCCGTCGAGGGCGATGTGGCCGTCACCTTCCGCGCCTACGGGCCCAAGCCCTTCTCCACCTCCGACGCCGTCGCGTTCTTCAAGAACCAGATGAGCCACCTGAAGTCCCCCGGGGAGTCCGTGTGACCGAGCAGAACACCACCGGTGCCGAGGCGGCGCCCCCCGAGGACGCGGCGGCCCAGCCCGCCGTGGCCACGGCCACCGTCCCCGACGCCGCCCCCGTTCCCGAGCCCACCGTGCCCGCCCGGGCGACGGCTCCCGCGGCCGAGTTCCAGGACGCCGTGCCCGGCCAGGACGCCGTGCCCGGCCAGGACGCCGTACCCGGCCAGGGCTCGGCCCCGGCCGCCCCGGTCTCCGGCGCTCCCGCGGGCGAGGCGGCCCGGGCCGACCTGTTCGCGGCCGACCCGCTCGCGGCCAACCCCTTCGCCGCCCCGGAGGTTCCGGCCGCGCCCAAGGACCGCCGCAAGCTGTTCGCCGCCCTGCGCTGGACCGCCGCCGTACTGGTCTTCGCGGCCGTCGGCACGGGTGTCGCGTACGAGGTCGCCCAGCCCGAGCGCACCGACATCCCGGGCTTGTCCACCAAGGCCGACGGCCGCTGGGCCTACCCGGCGCTGGTCAAGCCGACGCTGCCGGCGGGCGCCGCCGTGCCGTTCGCCAAGGACAACGAGGACGGCATCCACTACGCCGGCCTCATCCAGCTGCTCCTGCCGCCGCCCGCCGGCTCCACCCCCGACTCCACGATGAAGCTGGAGAAGGACGAGGTGGTGACCACGGACAGCTTCCTGACCGAGTACGAGGACTCCGAGCACGGGGCGATGAAGGACCAGTTCGCCAACGACGGACTGCGTCAGATCGTCGGCCGCGGCTGGACCACCCCGGACGGCACCCGCACCCGTGTCTACCTGCTGCGCTTCCACGGTTCCGATTTCGCGGACACCTTCAAGGGCTGCAACGTGAACATGCACCTGAAGGGCGCCGCCAACACCGGCGCGGACCTGTCCTGGAGCAAGGCCAAGTCCGGCCAGTCCGCGCCGGTCCTCTCCGGCGTCTCGCTCTACAAGGAGACGGATCCGGTCGGCGACGAGCAGGCCAAGATCGGCTGCATCCGCTCCGGTGACGTCGTGGCCGTCGTCCTCCAGACCCGCAAGGGCGAGGTGGCCACCGTGCCCTTCCACCAGACGGTGATCCTCCAGCACCAGCTGCTCGGCTAGCAGGGGAGCCCGTCGTACGGGCTACCTCACAGAGTGCGCCGGTCCCCAGGCCAGTAGGCTTGGGGACCGGCCCCGTAACGCCACCCACACTCCGAGGAGCACCCCGTGCTTGAGGCAGTCTTCACTTCCCTGCTGGTCCTGATCTTCGTCGGTGTTATGGCCTTCACCGGACTGGCCGTGAAGAAGCTGTACCAGGGCCAGCGCTGATCTCCTGATCGGCCGCCGCCCCTCCCGGATACCGGAACCCCCTCCCACAGATCGCCTGAGCAGCCATTCATGATCCAGATCCCGTCCGACCTGAACCCGAGCCTCGTCCCCCTCGCCTTCCTCCTGGGCAATTGGGAAGGCGCAGGCGTCTTCGACTTCCCCGGTGAGGAGAAGTGCAACTTCGGCCAGGAAGTCGTCTTCAGCCACGACGGCCGGGACTTCCTGGAGTACCACTCGCACTCCTGGGTCCTCGACGCCGAGGGCAACAAGGTGGGGCCGCTGGAGTCCGAGTCCGGCTACTGGCGCATCGACAGCGACCGCCGGGTCGAGATGGTCATGGTCCGCGACCACGGCGTCGTGGAGATCTGGTACGGCGACCTCGCCGCCCAGAAGCCGCAGATCGACCTGGTCACCGACGCGGTGGCCCGTACCGCCACCTCCCGCCCGCACAGCGGCGGGAAGCGGCTCTACGGCTACGTCAAGGGCGACCTGATGTGGGTCGGCGAGAAGACCACCCCCGACGTCGAGCTGCGCCCGTACATGTCGGCCCAGCTCAAGAAGGTCGTCACGCCCGAGGAGGTCGCCGAGATGGCGCGCAACCTCCCGGACATGCCGGACGACGGCATCGCCTTCTTCCGCTGACCTGTCGACCTGCCGACCTGGCCGATCAGCCGATGAGCTGACCTGCTGACTCGCGCGAGAACGTGGACGAGCCCCCGGCCGGCGCTGCCGCCGGGGGCTCCCTCCCGTCTCACGGGCGCACGGACAGTTGGGGCGGTCCCGGCCGAGGCCTACACTGGCCGGGTGGTGACCACCGACAGCACGGACAGCGCCGAGAGCGACACCGGCGACTGGAAGAGCGACCTGCGCCAGCGCGGATACCGCCTGACCCCGCAGCGTCAGCTCGTGCTGGAAGCCGTCGACGCCCTGGAGCACGCGACCCCGGACGAGATCCTCGTCGAGGTGCGCAAGACGGCCTCCGGCGTCAACATCTCCACGGTCTACCGGACGCTGGAGCTCCTTGAGGAGCTGAAGCTCGTCTCGCACGCCCACCTCGGGCACGGGGCCCCCACCTACCACCTCGCCGACCGGCACCACCACATCCACCTGGTCTGCCGGGAGTGCACCGAGGTCATCGAGGCGGACGTGGACATCGCCGCCGAGTTCACGGCCAAGCTCCGCGCCACCTTCGGCTTCGAGACCGACATGAAGCACTTCGCGATCTTCGGACTCTGCGGGAAGTGCGCCGCCAAGCACCAGGACGGCCGGGCCTAGGTCTGCCCCGAGCAGGGTCGTAGGCTGGGTGGCATGACCAGCAGCCCTTTGCTCCATCTCCCCGGCGCCGTCCAGGCCGAAGGCCGCGACGAGGGCGTCGCCGCCCACTACGGCGAGCTGTACGGGGAACAGCGCACCCTCGCCGACGGCCGCGGCTTCGTCGACCTGTCCCACCGCGGGGTCGTCACCGTCACCGGCCCGGACCGGCTGAGCTGGCTGCACCTGCTGATCACTCAGCACGTCACCGCGCTGCCGGCCGGACAGGCCACCGAGGCGCTGATCCTTTCCGCGAACGGGCACATCGAGCACGCGCTCTACATCGTCGACGACGGCGAGACGACGTGGATGCACGTCGAGCCCGGCACCCAGGAGGCGCTGATCGCCTATCTGGAGTCGATGAAGTTCTTCTACCGCGTCGAAGTCGCCGACGCCACCGCGGACTTCGCCATCGTGCACCTGCCGGCCGGATCCATCGCCGAGGTCGCCAAGGAGCACGCCGTACGGGAGACCGCGCACGGCCGCGACGTCTTCCTGCCCCGCGCCGAGCTGGAGGCCTTCGCCGCCTCGCACGGCCCCGCCGCAGGCCTGCTCGCGTACGAGGCCCTGCGCGTCGAGGCGCACCGGCCGCGGCTCGGCCTGGAGACCGACCACCGCACCATCCCGCACGAGCTGGGCTGGATCGGCACCGCCGTGCACCTGCAGAAGGGCTGCTACCGCGGCCAGGAGACGGTGGCGCGCGTCCACAACCTGGGGAAGCCGCCGCGCCGGCTGGTCTTCCTGCACCTGGACGGCTCCGAGGTGCTGCTCCCGGCCCACGGCACGCCCGTACGACTGGCCGCGGACGGGGAGGAGGGCCGCCAGCTGGGCTTCGTGACCACCTCGGTCCGCCACCACGAGCTCGGGCCGATCGCGCTCGCGCTGGTCAAGCGGAACGTTCCGGTGGACGCGCCGCTGCTGGTGGGGAAGACGGCCGCCGCGCAGGAGGTCGTCGTAGCTCCGTAGCTCCGTAGCTCCGTAGCGCCATAGCGCCGTAGGCCCGCCGGCGGGCCTAGATGTCGATGACGATGGTGAACGGGCCGTGGTTGGTCAGCGAGACGCGCATGTCCGCACCGAACCGGCCCGTCTCCACCGTCGCGCCCAGGGCCCGCAGTTGTGCGACGACCTCGTCCACGAGCGGTTCGGCGACCGGTCCGGGCGCGGCCGCGTTCCACGTGGGGCGGCGGCCCTTGCGGGCGTCTCCGTAGAGGGTGAACTGGGAGATCACCAGCAGCGGCGCGTTCACGTCGCTGCAGGACTTCTCGGCCTCCAGGATCCGCACCGACCACAGTTTGCGCGCCAGCAGCGCCGCCTTCTCCGGGGTGTCGTCGTGGGTCACCCCCACCAGGACGCACAGTCCCTCGCCGACGATCTCCCCGACGGTCTCGCCGGCCACCACGACGCTCGCGCCGTCCACCCTCTGCACCACTGCTCGCATACCACCTGTGTACCAGGCGTGCACCCGTCCGGGGCCGATCGGGTGGAGTGGGACTGCGTCGACACCACGGAGAGTGGCACGATGCAAGCAGGCGGTGCCCCCAGCACCGGTCGAGGGGACGGACACGAACGTATGAACATCTCTGGTACCTCCGCACCTGCTTCTGTACCCGCTGCATCCGCCGCGTCCGCCGTGGCTGCTCCATCCGCCGGGTCCGCCGAGCTGTCGGCGCCGCGCCCGCCCGCGCAGCGCACCGGCGCCGCGGACGCTCCGCCGGTGGCGACCGCCGCGCTCGGCCTGCCGGAGCTGCGCGCGCTGCGCCGTGACGCGCAGCGCGACGAGGCCGACCTGAGCTACGTGCGCCGGCTGCTCCAGGGCCGCATCGACATCCTGCGCGCCGAGCTCGCCCGGCGTACGGACCCCGAGGCGCGGGTGGTTGACCGGCTCTCGGAGATCCTCGCGGACGCCCCGTCCTCCCGCAGCGCCTCCGCCCGGCACGTCACGCTCGGCACCCCGCACGGCGAGGAGTACCGGCTGCTGGCGGCCGAGATGCTGTCGGACGTGGAGCTGTCGGACCTGGGCGCGCGCACGGACGAGGAACTGCACGAGGGCATGGGCCGGTTGGTGCGCTACGAGCAGCAGGTCTCGCGGCGCCGCTCACGGCTGCAGCGCACGGCGGACGACTGCAGCGCGGAGATCACCCGGCGCTACCGCGAGGGCGAGGCGCAGGTGGACGACCTGCTGGCCTGAGCCGGCGACCTGCCGGGCCCGGGCCGGCGATCCGCCCGGCCTGAGCCGGCGACCGCGCATACGGGAAATTCGGGCGACGGGGCAGACCGGGCCGATTAGCGTGGGCCGTTATGAGTGCTGACGTCCGGCCCATCGCCGAATCCGACCTCCCCGCGTGGCTGCGCGCCCAGAACACCGGTTTCCTCAACACGGAGCCCGGTACCGCCGCGGATGTCGCCCAGCTGGCCGAGTACACCGACCTGGCCCGGACGCTGGGCGGGTTCGACACCGACACCGGCCGGTGCGTGGCGACCTTCCGCTCCTTCCCGCAGGAACTGACCGTGCCCGGCGGGGCGTTCGTACCGTCGAGCGCCGTCAGCAACGTGACCGTGCTGCCCACGCACCGCCGCCAGGGCCTGCTGACCCGGATGATGGCCGTCGAGCTGGCCGCCGCCAAGGCGCGCGGCGACGTGCTGTCGACGCTGATCGCCGCCGAGTACCCGATCTACGGGCGGTACGGGTACGGGCCCGCGACCTCGGCCTCGGAATGGGAGATCGACGTACCGCGCACCGGGCTGGACGGCCGCCGGCCCGCGCCCGGGGGCGGCGGGCGGATCGACCTCGTGGACGCGGCCGAGGTGCGGGAGGTGGGCCCGGCGCTGCACGAGCGGCTGCGGGCGGCCACGCCCGGCGCGGTGGGCCGCGAGGCACGCTGGTGGCGGCTGGTCACGGGGGTGCAGGAGATGTCGCACCGCCCCTACAAGCCCGCGTTCCACGCCGTGTACCGGACGGAGGGCGGCGAGGTGGCCGGCCTGGTCTCCTACACCACGGACGACCACTGGACCGACGCGAAGGTCCCGCTGAACACCCTGCGGGTCAAACAGCTCCTGGCCGTCACCCCGGACGCGGAGCGCGAGCTGTGGCGGTTCCTGTGCTCCGTCGACTGGGTGCTGAAGGTCCGCACCGGCCTGCGCGCCCCCGACGACCTCGTCGCCCGGCTGCTGCCCGACGCGCGCGCCGCCCGGCTGGTGACCTCGGCGGACTGGCTGTGGGTGCGGCTCCTGGACGTCGTACGGGCCCTGCGCGCGCGGACGTACGCCGTGCCCGGGGTCCTCGTCCTGGAGGTCGCCGACAAGGCGGGGCTGGCGGACGGGCGCTATCGGCTGGACGCGGGATCGGGGGACTGCGTACGCACGGACGGGCCGGCCGACCTGCGGCTCGACGTGTCCACACTGGGGGCCCTGTACCTCGGTGACGAGTCGGCGGTGCGGCTGGGCGCGCTCGGCGAGATCACCGAGGAGCGCGGCGGGGCGCTCGCGCTCGCGGACGCTGTGTTCCGCACGGCCCGCCGGCCCTGGTGCCCGGACATCTTCTGAGACCGGCGGGCCGGCGGGACTGCCGGACTGCCGGTCCGGTCTGTCTGCTGTCCGTCCGTCCGTATACGGCCGTATGACCCGTCATGTCGAAGTGAATTCCTGAGGACTGAGGTACTTGGCAACACTGGTGGAAACCCTGCGCGCGGCCGGCTGCGTCTTCGCGGAGGAGGAGGCGGAGCTGCTGAGCGCCGCTGCCGGGGACGAGGGTCAGCTGGCCGCTCTCGTGGCCCGGCGGGTGGCGGGCGAACCACTGGAACACGTCGTCGGCTGGGCGGAGTTCTGCGGTCTGCGCATGGAGGTGGGCGAGGGGGCCTTCGTACCGCGCCGGCGCAGCGAGTTCCTCGCGCAGGAGGCCGTGGCGCTGGCCCGGCCCGGCGCGGTGGTCGTGGACATGTGCTGCGGAGTGGGCGCACTGGGCGCGGCCGTGGCCGCGCAGGTGCCGGGCGCCGAACTGCACGCGGCGGACATCGACCCGGTCGCGCTCGCGTACGCCCGCCGCAACGTGGCCCCTTACGGGGGCCGGGTCTGGGAGGGCGACCTGTACGCCTCCCTCCCCGCCACGCTGCGGGGGCGGGTGGACGTCCTGGTCGTCAACGCCCCGTACGTCCCGACCGCCGAGATCGGCCTGCTGCCGGCGGAGGCCCGCGACCACGAACCGGCCGTCTCCTTGGACGGCGGCGCCGACGGCCTGGACATCCACCGCCGGGTGGCGGCGGGCGCCCGGCCCTGGCTGGCCCCCGGCGGCCGGCTCCTGATCGAGACGAGCGCCCGCCAGTCCCCGGTCACGGCGTCGGCCCTGACGGCGGCGGGCCTCTCGGTGCGGGCGCTGACCTCGGAGGAGTACTACGCGACGGTGGTCATCGCGACGGCGGGGTAGCCCGGGTACGGCTGCGGCCCCGGGGTTCCTCAGAACACGCAGAACACGCAGAACACGCAGAGGACGCAGAGGAATCGGAGGACTCAGAAGACGAACGTGAGGCTGCCCAGCGAGACGAGGATGCCGACGATGGCGAGGGCCCACATGACCAGGGTCCCGAGCAGGGCGCCGGTCGCCGCCCAGAGTCCGGTGCGGCGGCCCGAGAGCGTCGCGCACATCCAGCCGGTCAGCGCCCCGGCGGTGGGCACGCCGCCGATCAGCAGGCCCGTGCGCTGGAGCTCCTGCTTCGTGCGGTGGTTGCCCTGCCAGTCGGTGCCGCTCTTGTTCTGGAGCGCGCTCTGCGCGCTGATGTACCACCAGAGCGCGGCGGGCACCAGGAGTACGGCCGCCAGGACGAAGAGCACCACGGGCAGGGACCGGCTGTGCGCGGGGGCCTGGGCGGAGGGGGCCGTCATGCGGGGACGACCTCGACGCCGGCCGCGAGCATCCTGGCGATGATCTGCTCGGCCAGTTCGTCGTGGCATATGGGCAGGTGCATGGGTGGGTCGCCTTTCGTGGTGATCAGATAGCCGCTGCCCGTGTCCTCGAGCTGCCAGTCGTCCCGGCCGGTGGTCCACATGTCCGCGTACGAGGCGAGGTCGGGCCCGCCGGCGCCGCCGTCCTTCGGGGGCGGCGCGTCCCACAAGCAGACCGAGGGCGGATAGCCGCCCGGCGGGACGCTGCGGAACCCGCGCCGGGGCTCCCGCCCCGGCGCCTCCAGGGCCTCCAGACCTTCCAGACCCTCCAGGGCCTGTGCCACCTCGTCCGCTGGGTACCCGAACAGGTCGATGTCGCCGAGTACGACGGGCACCGCCGCCGGCCCGTGCCAGCGGGCCCGGCCGGGCATCCCCGGTCGGCCCGGCTGCCCGGTGAACCGTTTCAGCACCACACCCGCCAGGGTCGGCCCGCCGCCTGGTTCCACCGGCCGGTCCGGGGCGCACGCGTGGGCGGCCACCTCGGCATCGCTCCACCGGGCGGCGTAGACCCACGCCACATCCGAGAGCACATCCGAGAGCACATCCGCGACCACATCCGCATCGGCCGGCCCGTCCACGCCCCGGTCCCCCCAGACCTCCCCGAGCCCGCCCAAGACCTCGCGCACGGCGTCGCCGCCCATGCCGAAGCGCAGCACTCCCGCGCCCCCCGGCAGGAGCACCCCGATCCCCGGCAGCAGCTCGAACACCCACCGATCCTCCCGGCTGACGCCCCCTCACCGCAACCGCGTTGCGGGCGACTCGGGGCGGGGCTCAGAGCGTGAGCACGGGCCGGGTGGAGAAGTCCTCGCACTGGTCCTCGCCGTCCGGGCCGTACACGAACTCGGCCATGGAGGGGTTGCGGCAGGCGGTGGCCAGGGGCAGCCACGCCAGCATGTGGCCGTAGCCGCCGCACACCGATTCGCCGCCGTCACCGCCGTGGACGGCATCGGCGTCGCTCGTCAGCTCCACGCTGTAGGTGTCGTAGGCGATGCGCAGGCCGAAGCCGCTCGGCTGCTGGTGCGGGCCGGTGGGGTCCCCGTAGGGGATGCGGTCGAGGGGGCAGTCGTCGCCCCACCGGAACAGCGTGCCCGCGCCGGCACCGCAGGCGTGCTCCCACTCGTCGGAGCTCGGCATCCGCAGGCCGCGCGCGGCGAGTACGGCCGGCATGTCGGCGGGCGACTCGGTCAGGGCCTCGTCCTCCACGGCCATGAGCACGGTGGCCAGGACGACGCTCCGCCGCGGGCTGAGCACCTCCGCGAGGTGGGCCCGCAGGTCGGCGGCGCAGCCGAAGCCCCGCTCCAGGGTCTGCGCGTAGTCGGCGGCCTGCTCGGGCGTGGGCCGCCAGGCATCGAGATCGAACCCGAGTGTCACCGCGCCGCCGGGTATCAGGGCGAACTCCTGCCCGTTCCGCTCGATGCGCACCCGGTGCAGCGGCCCACCGAGATGCTCGACGGTGTCCACGACGGACACCCGCCCTCCCACGAGCCGCGCCGTGTCCTGGGCGATACGCCGCGCGGCGGGCAGCCCGAGGGACCGCCATTGTTCGAGACTGAGTTCGGCAACAGACATGGGCGGCAGTCTGGCACCCGGCTCTGACACAACTCGCTCCCGCGCGGCCTGTCTTCACCGGCGTCCGAAGCTCAGCCCGCATCGCAGAGCTCGGCCGTCGCCTCACCTATGAACCCTGGCCGAACCGAGATCCGATAACCATGCGTTTTCGTCCGCCAGGGTGCGGGGCGGACCTTCGCCGGAACTCGGCGGTGCCGCAGATGAAGGTGGTGTCCTGTGCGCGGGGAGCCTCGGGGAGGTGCGGACAGGAACACCGCTGGATTTGCCTACAGAACGACCGGGACGACACCCCGCATGCCCGCAGAAGTCCGGGACTGCCTACACATCGCGAGGCCGGGACGCTGTCGGGATGTTGCAGCCAGGCTTCCAGAAACTCCACGTCTCCGACATGCCGAATCCAACGGCCCCCACCTCCGGGGTCATATGAGACCTCAGCGAGCCTTCCCGGGAGGGCTGACGCCAGTGCTCTCGCCCGGGCCAGGACTGCCTCGTTGCTCGTGTTGTCTCCCGCGGTGGGGGGACCACTCAAGAGGCCGTCGAAATCGACCAGCGCATCGAGACGGCGGGCGAGAGCGAGCGTCAGGTGGCCGAGCAGCACGTGGTTCACCGACCCCGAGCAGCCAGCGCCGACTATCAGCCCCTGCACTGGTGGCTGCGAGAAAGCCGAGTAGTCCTCGTCCTCGGCAGGGATCTCCTCGTCCTCCGACAGGAAGAACACGCCGACGTCGGCGGGGTCGAAGGCCCGCAGGCCCAGGGCCGAACCGTCTCGCACCCAGAAATCCACGTCGTTGCTGGCCTTGACCTCCACCGGATCGCAGAAGGTCTCCAACCACGGGACCACATCGGACAGGATGTCCGCGAAACCGCGTGGTTCGAAGAGCCACAGTCCAATTGCCGGTCCCGACATATCGCCCCCAGAGCCTCGTGGCCCAAGTGCCACCGGGACCCGGTTCTACCAGGTCGCGGCGGCAGACGTCTGATCATTCTGGGCCACAGCCCAAGCTCAAGATCGATTCCAGTGCTGGAGCACTCCGGTTCCAACAAGCGTGACCAGGTTCCAGCCAGCCCGTTGTCCTGCCCCTTCCGAGTTGGCACCTGGCAGGTCTCCAACCCGTGGGGTTGCCAGGTGGTTTGGGAACGGAGCCGGATGTCATTCTCGAACGAGTTGGCTTTTTGCGGAACCGGAGCTCGCGGTGAGGCCTATCCGGGACTGGTTCACCGGTCGCCGGCATCCTCCAGGATCGCGCGGAGACGCGAGAGGCATTCGTTGACGAAGGCGGGATAGGTGGCCCAGTAGTACGACACTCCGCTGACTCCGACGGCGATTGCCCACGCCCGGGCACGCAGCCAGGTCTCGTTGTCGAGGCTTATGGCGTCCCAGTACGCCTGTCGGGCCCCGGGTGGAAGGTCCCACAGAGGCGAGTGCTCGGCGTCGGGGAAGCCGACTGAGAGGGCTCCGAAGTCGATGACCGCGTGCAGCTTTCCCTGCTGTACCAGGAGGTTGCTGGGTTTGAGGTCTCCGTGAAGCCACACCTGGTGGCCGGATGGCTCGGGCAAGGCGAGCGCACCCTGCCACAGGTTTCGCAGGTGCGCGATGTCGAGGTCGAGGCCCTCGATCATTCGGCAGTTGTCGAAGCACTCGCTGATCCACCGGTCACAAGCTTGCAGGCCACCTCCGCGGTACCAGCTGAGCTCGCCCTGGCGAGTGGCTCCCATGAGGGGGGTGGAGTGCAGGCTCTGCACGATCGCCGCCAGGTCGGCCCCGAAGGCGGGCCAATCGGTGACCGATCCCAGGCCGGCTTCATCGCCGTCGATCCAGCGGTACACCGACCAGGCGAGCGGAAATGCGGAACTCGGGGTGCCGGCGTGCACTGGCTCCGGGATGTGACAGGGAACGTGTGGCGCTAGCCGCGGCAGCCACGTCTGCTCTTTGCGTACGGCCTTCGCGTTGTCCGGGGTACGCGGCAACCGCATGAGTAGCTGGTCGCCGAGCCGGTACATCCTGTTGTCGGTGCCCTCGCCGGCCGGTGAGATGGGAAGGGCGGACCACTCCGGTTGCTGCTCCCGCAGCAGCGACCGGACGACCGCCTCATCCACACGGATCTCGTTCTCATGAAGTGTCACGCTGAGAGCCTTCTGCCCGGGCCTCGCCGCCGCCAGTGATTTTCAAGTCGGTCGCCGCTCAGAACACGATCCGCCATGTCATGTGAGGACACCCGTCACGGCTCACCGCTCGACGGCTACGGACGGCTGGTGACAGAAACCCCTGCGAAGTGACAGTTATCGCTGCGAGTCACAGCCCCGTGTGGTCGGGTAGCCGGGTCA
>NZ_JAGGOT010000037.1 GCF_018614195.1 Streptomyces sp. ISL-43 | reverse complement strand
CTTCCCATCCCCCCACCCCTCTTGATCACGGCAACGGAGAAATCCCATGTTCACGACTTCCTGGCAGCGTCCGCTCATCCTGGCGGCGGTCTCCCTGGCCTTCGTCACCGGTACGGCGTGTGCCGCGCAAGCGTCGGAGCACCCCACCTCGACCAGCATCAGCTCCTCGGTCGTCGCTGACCACCCGGAACCCTGCGTCAAGATCGGCAAGGGCGGAGAGGGCGGCAAGGGCGGAGAAGGCGGCAAGGGCGGCAAGCCCGGCGAGCCGGGCGAGCCCGGCAAGGCCGGTCGCTCCGGATGCCTCCGATTCGGTGACCTGCCCGACAAGGAGAAGTCCGAGCTTTCCGTGGTCGACAAGGTGCAGATCGTGATGATCCTGCTGGCCGACGACTCGGACGAGATGAAGGAGAAGATCGCCAAGAAGTACGACATCTCGGAGGCGCAGCTCGACACCTGGAAGGAGCAGTACGAGGAAGGTGACTGGTTCTCCCTGATGGGAGGCGACTCCCCCTTCTCCCAGTGAGGAACTGAGGCGGGAAATCTGGGGTGGCAGGGCTCCTCGGCCCCTATGGGCCGGGGGGCCCGACTCTTTCGCCACCGGAAATCACATACGGATTCAATTTCTTGCTAGGGAGAATCTCATGCGAGTGCGCTCTTGGAAGTTTCGTATCGGTATTGCCATCTCGACGACCCTGATCGGCGCCGGTGCCATGGCGCCCGCCGCCACAGCGGCTCCGGCCACCCCGGCGGCCCAGGTCGTCGCGGGCCAGCAGCACGGCCTCGCCTTCGGCGGCGGTGACGGCGGGCAGGGCGGGAACCGGACCGGCACCGGCAAGGTGCTCGGCAAGTTCAAAGCGGGCAGCGGCAACGTCAAGGTGGGCAACGGCAGCGTCCGCGTCGGTGACAGGGTGTGCGCGGGCCAGTGCGACGGATCGGCCAACGGCAGCAACGGCACCAAGGGCGGGGTCTGTGTCGGGCAGTGCAACGGCAGCGCCAACGGCGGCAACGGCACTACCGGCCCCGTGGGCGGCAACGGCACGAACGGCGGTCGCGGCGGGGTCTGTGCCGGAGTGTGCAACGGCAGCTCCAATGGCGGCAACGGTGGCAACGGCGGGGCCGCGCGGCCCGGCGGTGACGGCGGCGACGGCGGCACGGGCGGCGACGGCGGCATCTGCGTCGGCATCGGCTGCCAGACCAGTGGTCAGGGCGGAAGGGGTGGCGACGGAGGTGAGGACTGACCCCCGCCGGCACGTGTTCCAAGGGCCCCGCGCATACCGCGCAGGGCCCTTTGTGGGCACTCGTATGGATCACTGGATAGACTTTCGGGTAGAAAGAGCGGCCCCGGCTGCGCAGAGCGCTCGCCGGGTCGGCCGAGTGCGGGGAGGCGCCTGATGGGTACGGCATCGCACCCCCCAAGCCTGTACACGGGCCGGCCCTCCGGCCTGATCGGCATGGAGATCGCGGGCTACCGGATCGAGCGCATGATCGGCCGTGGTGGCATGGCCGTCGTCTACTGCGCGAAGGACCTGCGCCTGGACCGTACGGTCGCGCTCAAGCTGATCGCCCCGGAGCGTGTCCGTGACGACGTCTTCCGCCGCCGCTTCACCCACGAGTCACGTGTGGCCGCGAGGATCGACCACCCCCACATCGTGCCGATCTTCGAAGCCGGTGAGACGGACGGCGTCCTGTACATCGCCATGCGCTACGTCGCCGGTCTGGACCTGAGGGGCTTGCTGGACCGGGACGGGCCGCTTCCCGTGGCGACCGCCCTGCGCATCGCCGCCCAGGTGGCATCCGCACTCGACGCGGCCCATGAGCACGATCTGGTGCACCGGGACGTCAAGCCCGGCAACATCCTGATCGCGGCGGGCACCGACAGCGAGCACCCCGAGCACGCGTATCTCACGGACTTCGGACTGACGAAGAGAACCCGGTCGCTCACGGGATTCACCACCGCGGGCGAGTTCGTCGGCACGCTCGACTACATGGCGCCGGAACAGATCTCCGGCCGCCCGGTGGACGGCAGGTGCGACGTCTACAGCCTCGCCTGTGTCGTCTACGAAACCCTCGCCGGCGGGCCGCCCTTCGAGCGCGACGACGCCCCGGCGCTGTTGTGGGCGCACCAATACGACAAGCCGCCCCTCCTGACGGAGAGGCGGCTGGGAATCGCGCCGGCTGCTGACGAGGTCTTGGCGAAGGCTCTGGCGAAGGTCCCTGAGGACCGCTACGGCTCCTGCCGGGAATTCGTGGCGGCCCTGCGGGTCGCCACCGGGAGCGGTGTCGGCATGAGCCTCGATCCGCCATCGCGGGTGGATCCCGGGCCCGGGCTCTCGGAGAAGCGCGTACCGCCTCCGGAGCCTCCGGACTGGGCCCGGCCCGTCTTCGCCGGCGCGCCCGGCGGGTCGTAGACCACGCCGGGCGGTAGGAGCGGGTGAGGGGTCACAGTCCGAGGGTGATGGCCTGCCGGATCAGTTCCGCCGAGGTGTTCACGCCCAGCTTGGCCCGGATGCGGCGGAGATAGGCGTCGACCGTGTGCTTGGAGAGTCCCATGGAGCGGGCGGTCTGCACGTAGGTGCGCCCTGCGGCGATGTGTCGCAGTGCCTCCTGCTCGCGCGGGGCGAGTGCGGCTGCGGGGGCGGGGCCTACGGCGTTCGGCATGGTCAGTGTGAGGCTCATGGGATTCCCTCCGACACGTCGGCTCGGTCATCTCTGCTCACATCCTCGGAAGCAGTGGACATATCCAGGAATGTGGATGTATGTCCGTGTTAAAGAGCCTGTCGGTGGGACTTCATGATGGTGTCCGCCGACTGTCACAGCCGTGTCACAGGGAACGCCTACCCGCGCGTCACGGGCACGATCTCAGCGAAGTCGTGCTGCTCCTCAGAACCCGATGAGGGACTGCTCGGCCCAGATGGTCTTTCCCTCGGGCGTGTGCCGGGTGCCCCAGCGCTGGGCGAGCTGGGCGACCAGCAGCAGGCCACGCCCTCCCTCGTCGAAGATCCGGGCACGCCGCATGTGCGGGGCGGTATTGCTCGCGTCCGAGACTTCGCAGATCAGGGTGCTGTTCTCGTGGATCAGCCGCAGCTGGATGGGCGGCTCGCCGTAGCGGATGGCATTGGTGACCAGCTCGCTGACCACGAGCTCCGTGACGAACGCGGCCTCATCGAGCCCCCAGGCCGTCAGCTGCTCGGTGGCGTCACGACGGGCCTGGGCGACGACGGAGGCGTCGGACGGCACTTCCCAGACGACGACCTTGTCGGCGTGCAGGGCCCGGGTACGGGCGACGAGCAGGGCGACGTCGTCATCGGGGGGATGGGTCAGCAGCGCTGTCAGAACGCGGTCGCAGACCGTGTCCAGCGTGGAGGCGGGACGGGCGAGCGCCGTGAACATGGAGTCCAGACTGTCGTCGATGTCGTGGTCCCGGGGTTGGAGCAGACCATCGGTGTACAGGGCGAGGATGCTCCACTCGGGAAGCTCGACCTCGACGGTCTCGAAGGGCAGGCCCCCCAGTCCCAGCGGCGGGCCGGCCGGGACGTCGAGGAGGTACACAGAGCCGTCGGGGGAGACGACGACGGGCGGGGGGTGGCCCGCCCGGGCGACGGTGCAGCGGCGGGTGACCGGGTCGTAGACCACGTACAGGCAGGTGGTGCCGATGCCCCCGGCGGATTCCCCGGCTCCGTCCGGGTCGGCCTCGTCGGCGGACAGGTGGATGACGAGGTCGTCGAGATGGGTGAGCAGCTCGTCGGGCGGCAGGTCGACGTCGGCCAGGGTGCGTACGGCGGTGCGCAGCCGGCCCATGGTCGCGGAGGCGCGCATGCCGTGGCCGACGACATCGCCCACGACCAAGGCCACCCGCGCGCCGGACAGCGGGATCACGTCGAACCAGTCGCCGCCCACGCCGGCCTCGCCCCCGGCGGGCAGGTAACGGGAGGCGATCTCCAGCGCCGTCTGATCGGGCAGCGAGTGCGGGAGCAGGCTGCGCTGCAGCGTCATCGTGGTGGTGTGCTCCCGGAGGGGGTGCCGGGGCGCGTTGCGGACGCTGACGGCCGCTTTGGTCGTGAGCTCCTCGGCCAGCCACAGGTCCTTCGGCTGGAAGGGCTCCCGGTGCTGGTGGCGGCCGAAGATGGCCAGCCCGAGAGTGATACCGCCGGTACACAGCGGCACCACCATCATGGAGTGGGTCCCGGACTCGCTGATCCAGGCGGCCCCGGGGTCCTCGGCCACCCATCGGGCGATGGCCGGGTCGGTCGTCCCGTACACCGCGCCACGGCCCGCCGCCAGACGCTCGACGACCGGTGACAGCGGTGGATAGACGATCGTCTGTCCGGCCGCGACCCGGGACTCGGGGCTTCCTTCGAGGATCGAGCGCACAGCGGTACGCCGCACGGTGACCGGCCCGGCCACGGGGCCGGCGGTCGGCTTGTCGCGGCGCGGGAGGGGTTCCAGCAGGTCGACGACCGCGAAGTCGGCGAGCCGGGGGACGGCGACGTCGGCCAGCTCCTGCGCGGTACGGGCGCTGTCCGGGGTGGTACCGATGCGGGCGGCGGCATCGGCGTAGCTGTCGCTCGGAACGAGCAGCTGCGGACGGTCACCCACCATTCCGGTCTTGTCGTGCGCGGCCAGGCACACGCCGCGCACCCTGCCGTCCGGGTCCCGCAACGGGGCCAGCAAGGTGGCCCAGCCGCGCCCCAAGCTCGCGGCCGCGGGGCGGATGAAGGCATCGACGTACTGCGGCTCACCGGTCTCCAACGCGAGGCGCATCCTGCGCTCGGTCTCGTCGCTCACAGGGTCCGGCGCGATGTCCGGCAGGCGCAGTCCGCGCATCTCGCCCTCCGTGAGGGAAAGCACGCGCATCATGCCGCCGTTCGCAAGCACCAGCCGCAGGTCCTCATCGAAGACCGCCAGGAAGCAGGGGGACTGGGCGAACGCCCATGCCCTCAACGGTTCGTCCAGAGGCGTGCGGGACCCGCCCGCCACCGCGGACACCACGAACCATTTGGTGATCCCGCTGGAAGCCGTCCAACGGTGCGCGAGCAGCCTCAGCTCCAGCCGCCGGCCGTCCTGGTGCCGCAGCGCCACCGTGCCGCTCCACCGCTCCTGACCGGCCGGGATCCGCTGCGCCGGACCGTCGCCGCCGTCGGCGAGCAAGCCGGAGGCGGGCAGCCCCACGACCTCGGAGGGCGGGTAGCCGAGCAGTCGACGGGCGCCCTCACTCCACTCGGTGACGATGCCCTGCTCGTCGATGGTGGCCGTGGCCGTGTATGCCGACTCGGGGGAGACATCCGTCTCCTCCGGCCGCTCACCAGGAGAGGTGGGAAGTCGCTCCATCGCCGCTCATCTCGCCCTCGGTAGTTCCTGCCCGCCGTCACACGGGACCTGCACGGCCAGGGGTTCCACTGACAAGCATGATCCGGCGGGGCAAGGAGCACCAACGCAATGCCGTCACGAGGCACGCTCAGCCGGTCGGACCGGGGGTGAGGGCCGCCGGGGGGTCCGGCGGCGAGGCCGGGTGCGCGAGGACGAGGGCGAGGACCGCGTCTCCCGCCCGCCACACCATCGCGCGGCGCCGTCCGCCGAGTACGGGCGGCCGGAGGCCGAGGATCACGATGCCGCGCGGGGCGGCGCCGAAGATGCCGCTCCGGTCGGCCTTGACCGCGGCTTCCTTCAGAGCCCAGGCGCCGGCCAAGGCATCGGGCCGGTCCGTACCGATGAGGGAGAGTTCCCCGGGGGACAGGGCGTGGTCGGCGACCCGGCGTACCGCGGCGGCCGAGACCGTCTCGCACAGGTCCACGCCGACCGGCTGCGGTGCGACGGCTGCGGCGACGTGCCCGGCGGTGTGGCTGATGGAGACGCTCACGGCGGGCATCGGACTGCCGCCGACGACGGCGTAAGGGCTGCCGTCCTCACGCGGGAGGACCTCCACCTCGTCCGCCGGCGCGGCGGTCACTTCGCCGACCAGGCGCTTGGCGAGCAGTCGGCCGGCCGCCCACTCGGCCTGCCGCCAGCCCGGCAGCGCGTGGACCACGCGCTGTTCGGCCGGTGAGAGAACCGGTGCCTGGTGGAGGTCCCGGCGCCGGGCCACGATGAGGGCTGCTCCGCCCCACCGGTGGATGCGGCCCGGCGCGATCGACTGGAACGTGGTGTCCATGGCAGCGGGGATCAGGCGGCTGCGGCGGCCGGAGCCGGGTCCAGGTGCCGCAGCTCCTGCTCCAGCACGGTCACCGTGCGACGGATCTGCTCGGGCGTGTGGTCGCACGTGATGAAGAAGCGCAGCCGGGCCATTTCCTCGGGTACGGCCGGGTAGAGGATGGGATTGACACTGATGCCCTGCTGGAACAGGGCTTCCGCCAGTCGCAGGGTCTTCAGCGAATCCCCGACGATGCACGGGACGATCGCCGTGTCGTGGCTGTCCCCGATGTCGATGCCCGCGCCGCGCGCGAGGCGGACGAACAGCGCGGCGTTCTCCGCGAGGCGTGTCACGCGCTCCGGCTCGCGGCGCAGCACTCGCAGAGCGGTCAGGGAGGCGGCGGTGTCGGCCGGGGTCATGCCGGCGCTGAAGACGAAGCCCGGAACGGTGTAGCGCAGGTACTCGATGACCGAGCGGCTCCCGGCGACGTAGCCACCGCAGCTGGCAAGCGCCTTGGACAGCGTGCCCGACCACAGATCGACGGCCGGGCGCTCGATGCCGTGGTACTCGCCGATGCCGCGCCCCGTCTCGCCGATCGTGCCGATGCTGTGCGCCTCGTCGATCATCAGCAGCGCGCCGTGCCGCTGCTTGACCTCGACGAGGGCGGGCAGGTCGGCGATGTCGCCGTCCATGCTGTACACGCCCTCGATGACGACCAGCACCCGCCGGTACTGGTGGCGGACCTGCGTGAGGATGGCGTCGAGGGCGGCCGCGTCGTTGTGGGGGAACGGCCGCCGGGTCGCGCCCGACAGCTTGCATCCCTGCAGGATGCTGTCGTGGGCGAGGGAGTCGTGGATGACGAGGTCCCCGGGCCCGACGAGGTGCCCGATCACGGTGACGTTGGTGGCGTGCCCGTTGGCCAGGGTGATCGCGGCCTCGCATCCGAGCAGGCCGGCGAGTTCGGTGTCGAGTTCCAGGTGGAGCGGACGGCTGCCGGACAGCAGCCGGCTGGCGGACACCGACGTACCGAAGCGTTCGATCGCCTCCTTGGCCGCCTCGTTCACCGTGCGGTGCGTGGCCATGCCCAGGTAGTTGTAGCTGGAGAACGAGAGCAGTTCCCGGCCGTCGACGACGGTCGTGTCCGTCATACCGCCTTCGTGGACGAGGAAGTACGGGTTGGCCAGCCCCATCCCGGCGAGCGAGGCGATGCGCTCGCCGTGGGCGGTGACCTCCGGGAAGCACTCGATCCGCGTGTGCTCCTCGGGCAGCGCAGAGGGGGCCGGGGCGGCCGACGCGGGGCAGTCCGGGCGCGGGTCGGCGGACGGCGGGGCCGCGGGCAGCGGGTCCGCGGGCGCGTCGACGGACGGTGACGCGGTTTCTTCGGCGTGTGCGGCGTCGACGGGTTCGGCGCGCTGTCCGGGGACGGCCGCCGGTACGGCGTCCCCGGTGCTGCTCGCGATCAGCGCGGCGACACTCCCGACGGTCGGCCGGTCGGCGACCTTCTCGTCGAACTCCCAGCTCGGCCACTGCCGCTTGAGGGAGGTGAACAGGTCGGTCAGCATCAGCGAGTCGAAACCGAGTTCGTCGATCAGGAGCTGGTCGCCGCGCAGATGACTCACCGGGAACGCGCTGATCCGGGCCACGTGCTCGAGCACGGCGTCGGTGACCGCGTCGATGCCCCCGGTCGGCGGCTCCTCGTCGGCCGGAGCGCGAGAAGAGGATGAGTCGGCGGCGGCAGCGGGGACGTCAGGGACCACAGGGGCTGTGGGGAGGGCGATGGCCGGAGAGGCGGGCACAGGTGCCGTTCCGGCCGTCGACGGCGGCGTGGTCTGCGCGGGCGGGTTCGGTGCGGGGAGCGCCTCGGTGAGGCGGGTGATCAGCGTCGCCTGCTGCTGGACCAGCTGGAGCAGCTCGTTCATCGGGTCGTTCGTCGGGGCGTTCATCGAGGTCTCCTCGGGCGATATGGGCTGGGCGGGAGCGGAGGTGTCCTTCTTCGAGGGGCGCTTGCCCGACACCCAGTAGGACTGGGTGTCGAGCCTCGCCACCGGCAGGTCCAGCAGCCGGCGGTCCTCCTGGGGAACCAGGGCGCGCGGGTCGACCGGGGCGCCCAGGACGGCGAGCCGGGCGAGGGCCAGGGCGAAGGCGCGCCCGCCGTCCGGTGCCTCCCCGCAGGCGGGGACGACGTGAACGTCGCCGTGGCCGGTGAGGTTGCGGCGGACCGAGGTGAGGAGCGAGTTGCCGCCGGTCACCTGGAGGAATATGCGGGCCCCCTGGTCGTAGGCGGTTCGGACGGCATCGCTGAAGTGGACTGGCGTGGACGCGTGCCGGGTCCACAGCTCGCGCAGCCGGTCGGGGTCGGTGCAGACCTCCGCGTTCACGGAGGAGACGAACGGCAGGACGGGGCTGCTGATGCGGCGGGTGGCGAGGCCCGAGCGCACGGCCTCCTCGGCGCAGGCCAGCCGCGGGGAGTGGAAGGCGTTGGAGACCTCGAGCGCCGCCGTGACGACACCGTCCTCGGCGCAGGCCTGCCGCAGGGCGGCGAGCCCTTCCAGCGTGCCGCTGACCACGACCTGCCGCGGCTGGTTGAAGCAGGCGAGCCACACGTCGTCGATGCCGTCCATGAGTCGGCGGCAGGTCTCCTCGTCGCTCTGCACGGCGAGCATCCCGCCCCGGAAGCCGGACTCGGCCTGCCGGAGGGCCGCGCCCCGGTGGACGAGCAGCCGGACGGTGTCCACGTTGGTGAGCGCTCCGGCCGCCGCGGCCGCGGCGAACTCTCCGAGGCTGTGACCGAGGGCGAGGTCGGGAGCGACGCCGCAGTCGGCGAGGACACGGGTGGCGGCGATCTGCACGGTACCGAGCAGGGGCTGGCACACGTCCGTGGCGGCGAGCCGCTGCCTGAGCTCCTCCGCGTCGCCTCGGGACGTCGCGGCTTCGCCGTACAGCAGATCGCCGAGGTCGAAGCCGACGTCCCCTCGGGCCACGGCACTGAGGACGCCGACGGCCGACCGGAAGGCGGGGAACCTCTCGTAGAAGTCCCGCATCATGCCCGGCCGCTGACTGCCCTGGCCGGGGAAGAGGAAGGCGATGCGGCGCTGCGCGGCCGGCAGGGGGGCGTCGGCGGCGTAGGCGCCGTCGCCGAGGTCGCCCCGGGCGCCGGCGAGGAGCTGCTCACGGGCGTGGCGCAGCCGCTCGAGGAACGCGTCGGTGTCGGTGGCCACGATCGCGAGCCGGGCCGTCAGCGGTACCCGCGCGCCGAGGGTGTGGGCCACAGCGGCCAGCGGGGCACAGTCCGCCGTGTCGAGTGCGTCGAGTACTTCGCCGATGTGCTGGTCCAGGAGCTCGGCGTTGCCGGCCGAGAGGAGGACGAGAAGCGGTCCGGTGTCTTCGGCGCGTTCGGGGAGACGGCCGGGGGCCGGGGCGGGCTGCTGCTCTTCCAGCACCACATGGACGTTCGTGCCGCCGAAGCCGAACGAGCTGACGGCGGCACGTCGCGGGGTGCCCGTGTCCAGAAAGGGCCGTGCCGTGGCGGCGAAGCGCAGACCCGCGTCGGAGATGCCCAGGTCAGGATGGGGGGTGGTCTCCGGCTGCGGCACGATCGTGCGGTGGTGGACGACCAGAGCCGTCTTGATCAGTCCCGCGATGCCTGCCGCGGCCAGGGAGTGCCCGATGAGGGCCTTGCCCGCGCCGACGTAGCACAGACCGGGGTCGTCGTCGGGGTACTCGGTGCGCAGCCGGCGCAGCGCCTCCGCCTCGGCACGGTCACCGGCGGCGGTGCCGGTGCCGTGGGCCTCGAGGAAGCCCACGGAAGAGGGGGCGACCCCCGCGTCGTCGTAGGCCCGGCGCATGGCACGCAGCTGGCCTTCGGCGGTGGGGACCAGCGGTCCGGGAGACGCGCCGTCGTTGGCCGAGCCGATGCCCTTGATCACCGCGTAGACGCGGTCGCCGTCGGCGAGGGCGTCGGCGAGCGGCCGTATGACGACGACACCGGCGCCTTCGCCGAGGACGAAGCCGTCGGCCCCCTCGTCGAACGGGCGGCATACACCGGCGGCGGACAGCGCGCGGAGCCTGGAGAAGCCGACGAGGCTGTCGGGGGTGAGGTTGAGGTACACGCCGCCGACGAGGGCGGTCCGGCAGGTTCCCTGGCGCAAGTGGGCCATCGCCTGGTCGAGGGCGACCAGCGAGCCGGAGCAGGCGGCGTCGACGGCGAAGCTGGGGCCCCCGAGGTCGAAGTGGCGGCTGACGGTGCCGGCCGCCATGTTGAGGAGGCTTCCGGGCAGGGTGAAGCTCTGAATGGCGCCCAGCTGTCCTGCCTGCTCCTTGAGGGCGTCAAGGCCGTCGTGGCCGTCCGGGGCACGCGATTCCTCGGCCATGGTGAGGGCCCGGATGGGGGTCGTCATGAGGTCCTTGTAGTCGGACACCGAGATTCCGAAGAAGGCCCCGGTGTTCTCCCGGTCGAAGTCGCCGCGGCCCAGCCCCGCGTCGTCGAGGGCCTCGCGGGTGACGTCGAGCATCAGCCGGTGCTGCGGGTCCATGGCCCGGGCCCGAGCGGGCGGCACCCCGTAGTGCAGGGCGTCGAAACGGTCCACGCCGTCCAGGAAGGCGACCTGGTCGGTGTACGCCGCGTTCGGGGCCGACCGGTTGCCGGGTTCGTAGAAGGTCTCGTGGTTCCACCGCTCCCTCGGGACGGCGGAGAACTGCCGCTCCCCGCTCATCAGGAGCTTCCAGTAGCCATGGATGTCGGGGGCACCGGGAAAGCGGCAGCCGAGTCCGATGATGGCGATGTCAGTCATGAGGGATCTTCCTTGGCGTAGCGCCCCGGGGGTCGGCAACCGGGGCGGCGGGGACACGGATGCCTGTGCTCCGGATGGTGTTCCTCCTGCTCCGCGCAGGGGGTCGACTTCCACCGTGCCCGGCGGAGGGCTGAGGCCGTAGCCCCGGCTATTCGTTACTTGACAGAAGCCGGTGGTCCGGGCTCATGCTGGTGATCGACGACCCGCCGGGGCCGATCGGCGCCCTGCCGCTGATCGCGGCACGCGATGCGGGGGCTGTACGTCGCCCACGTGCCGGAGCGGGACGCGGCGGATCGCCGACCGCTGCACCGCCGAGCCAGGAGCGAAAGCATGCGGATCTCGACCGGCTTCGACCAGGCCGACCGGGCCGGCCCGGTCGCACGGGGAGCCTCAGTGACATTCAGTGACATTCGGTGACGGAGTTCAGCTTGTAGCTCGTCACTCATCTCATTCGGCGGTTCCGGCGACAGCCGGGCCGAGATCGGCGGGGAGGTGGGACACCGCCAGGGCGACGGCCTCCTGGGCCGTGGCGGCCTCGCCGAGGACGTCGGAGTGAGGACGCGTCATCACGCGGTACGGGCTGCGGTTGGATGACGGGGCGATGGCCACGTCATCGCGGAACGGGAATCCGGTGCGGGAGCTGAAGCCGAGTGTCCAGTGGCTGGAGAACACATAGAGCTGTCGCAGCCTCGGCTCGGCATGAGCCGCTTCCACGAGTTCGCCGAACTCAGGGAATTCCGGGGCCCCGGCCGCCTGCTCGCGCATCGTGCGCCACTGCAGCTCCACCACCGCGGCCGGCCCGCGTTCGTGGGCCTCGGCGCGCTCGCTGGAGTGCAGGAACGGCACCTCCGCGCGCAGTTCTCGCAGGCTCCTGTCCTTTCCCCACACCCCAGCAGCCCTGACGACATCCGCCAGGTCAGGAGTGGATCCGGTGATGAGCTCGACCCCCTGGCTCCAGCCCGAGACGCCGAACCGACGGCTGTCCGCCCCGATGTGCACGGACAGGGGCTTGCGCCCGGGGACCGACGAGGCGATGCCCGCCGAAACGCGCGGCCCCCAGTCACCGGACACCACCGTGAGGTCGGCGCCGAGGTCGGCCGCCAGCTGTTCCAGGGCGGCGGCAAGGCTGCCGGGTGATGACGTTCAGGCTTCGATTCCGCCGAACCGGCGTGTACGACAGGAGGCCGCCTTCCGTCGTAGGCTGAATTGCACACGTGACGGACAGGAGGCTGAGGTGGCCGAGACGGCGTTGGCCGAGGTGATGGCCGAGCTGGCCGGCCTCGAGGACCCGAAGACGCGCAAGGTGAACGAGAAACAGGGTGACGATCACGGTGTGAACCTCGGCAAGCTCCGCGCGCTCGCGAAGCGGCTGAAACCCGTCAGGCCCAGGACGTGGCCGATCGGTGCCCCGGGACGATGTACCGCCCCCTGGACACCGACCACTTCGTCCAACCGGCGGCCCCGGAAGCCTTCGCGGCCACGGTTCGGGAGTTCCTCGCCGGTCTCTGACTCGCTGCCGTCCGGCTACTCGGTGGGGGAGTCCCCGTCCGGAGGAACCACCAGTCCGATGCTTTCGGCCGCCACGGCGATGGCGAAGTCGAAGTACGCGGACTCGTCCCGGACGCTGTCGTGGGTCCGGCTGAAGACTTGGAAGACCAGGAGCCCGATCAGATTGCTCCACAGCACGATGCCGCGCTCGATGAGGTCCGAGAACGGGGCCTGTGGCACACCGCCGAAGAGCTCCACGGCCTCCGGCCGGAGCAGGGGAGGTCCGGGCACCGTCCGCCGGGGCGGGGTGAGTTCACCACTTTCCAGCGCCGAACGCACGATGCCGGCCAGCACCGCGGGGGTGCGTGAGGCGGACAGGACGGTGTCCTGCGGGGCGTGGTAGCCCGGAACGGGCGAGCCGTAGATCAGTGTGAATTCACCGGAGTTGTCGAAGGACCACGTCCGCAGCGCGCGAGTCACCGCGAGGAGCCGCCCGCCCGCTGACGCACCGGCCGCCCTGGCCGCCTGATCGGCCTGTTCCATCGCGGTGGCGGACCCGTCGTAGGCGTCGATGACCAGTGCGGTGAGCAGGTCGTCCCGATGCGGGAAGACGGCTTCCAGGTCGGTGACGGCAAGTCCGCTGCCCCCGGCAACGGCGTCCAGGGACAGTCCTCCGGCCCCCAGTTCCGCCAGCAGTCGGCGCGCGGTGGCCTTGATGACCGCAGGCCGCCCAGTGTTCTCGAAGGTAGCGTTCGTGGAAACATCCATGGCCAAAACGTACCTGTCGGCTACCACGCCCCTGGGTGTCTTCGCGCGAGCGCCTCGGAACCGGGCTGTGATCCCAGCCATACGCCGATCAGTTCCGGAGCCCGGGCCCGAATCCGCATGCGGCTGGTGCCCGGTCCCACCGCATGCGGGACCAGGGGAGGGAGGGTTCGGCTTGGGTGGTCACGGGGCGCGGGGCGAGGGAGTCGAGCGCGACCGCCTCGGCGTGGCGGGCGTACACGGTGTCCACGTAGCGGTGGCCGGTGTCGGCGGCGATGAAGAGGACCGTCCGCTCCGGGGACTGGTCCCGCTCCCAGCGGGCTGCGAGGTAGCCCGCTCCGGTGGACAGCCCCGCGAACACCGCGTGCCGTCGCAGCAGGTCGACGCTGCCGGCCAGGGCGGCGTCGAAGGAGATCCAGTGGAGCGTGTCGTACGACGCGTGGCTGACGTTCTCGAAGGGGATGGAACTGCCGATCCCGGCGATGATGATCTCGGGGTCGGCCACGAGGTCGCCGGGCAGCGGGCCGTGTTCACCGGCCAGTACGGCCGAGATGAGGGCGTCGACGGTGGGTGCGGGCGTGGTGCTTGTACGGGTCGTCATGAGGTTCCTTGTCACAGAGCGGTTTGAGGGACGGTGGTACGCAGTGGGCCGCGGTAGGTGATCGCGGCGTGGCCCCGGGCGTCGGTGGCGAGTTCCGCGTCCACCTCGAAGATCTGGGCGAGGTGCCGGGACGTGAGGACGGCGGCAGGCGTGGCGGAGGCGACCAGGCGTCCGTGGTGCATGAGCCGCGGCCGGTCGCAGTAGCGGGCGGCGAGCGAGAGGTCGTGCAGCGCGACCAGGACCGTCTGATCGGCCCCGGCCAGCAGCTCCATGAGCTCCAACTGGTGCTTGACGTCGAGGTGGTTGGTCGGCTCGTCGAGCAGGAGGCCGTACGGCTGCTGGGCGAGTGCGCGGGCGATGTGGGCGCGCTGCCGCTCGCCGCCGGACAAGGCCTTCCAGGTGCGCCCGGCGAGTGCGGTGAGCCCTACGCGGTCCAGTGCGGCGGCGACGACCGCCCGATCGGTGTCGTGCGGCCCTCGCCAGCGGTCGCGGAACGGGGTTCGCCCCAGCCCCACGACATCGGCGACGCGCAGGTCGGTGTCGAGAGCGGAGTCCTGCTCGACGAAGGCGATCCGACGGGCGATCCGGCGGGCGCTCCAGTCCCGCACGGGCCGACCGTCGAAGTGCACCGCGCCCGCGTCGGGTTTGCGCAGTCCGGCCAGGCAGCGCAGCAGGGAGGACTTGCCCGAGCCCTTGGGGCCGAGCAGTCCGACCGTCTCGCCCGGAGCGATGTCCAGGCTCACCCCGCGGACGATGGGCATGCCCGACGCCGACCAGCTCAGTCCTTCGGAGGTGATCCTCACAGGTCACCCCTCCTGCGCAGGACGAGGAGGAACAGCGGTACGCCGAGCAGCGCGGTGAGGACGCCGACCGGAAGTTCCCGGGGCGCGAAGGCGACCCGCGCCAGGGCGTCGGTCCACACCAGGAACACCGCGCCCGCGAGCGCCGCGTACGGCAGCAGCACCCGGTGCCGCGGCCCGACGAGGAACCGCACCCCGTGCGGCACGATCAGGCCGACGAACCCGATGGCTCCGACCGTGGCCACCGCCACGGAGGTCAGCACGGCCGTCACCACGAGGAGCAGCATCCGGGTGCGCCGTACGTCGATCCCCAGGGACGCGGCGGTGTCCGCGCCGAACGCGAGTGCGTCCAGGGAGTTCGCGCACAGCGAGGCAGCCGCCAGCCCGAGCGGTGTGACGACCGCGCAGACCGCGACGGCGTCCCAGCGGGCGGGGGCCATCGAGCCCAGCAGCCAGTGGGTGATGGCGCGCGTGGTGTCGGCGTCCGCGGAGGCCATCAGGACGAGCGAGGTCAGCGCGGTGAAGAGCTGTCCGACGACCACGCCGGTGAGGACGATGCGGACCGATTCCAGCCGGGTCCTGCGCAGCAGCGTCAGCAGCAGGCCGAAGGAGAGCAGGGCGCCGAGGAGAGCGCCGCCGGTGATCCCGAGGGTGCCGGCGCCCACCCCCAGTACGAGCACGGTGACGGCTCCGGTCGACGCGCCCGAGGACACGCCGAGCAGTTACGGGTCGGCGAGGGCGTTGCGGGTGACGGCCTGGAGAACCGTGCCGCAGACCGCGAGCGAGGCGCCGACCAGGGCGGCCATCAGGACGCGGGGCAGGCGCAGATCCCAGATGAGCGAGTCGAGCAACGGCGGCAGCGGCTCGGCGCCCAGGCCGAGCCGGGAGGCGAAGACCCGGGCGAGGCCGGTCCATCCCACGTCGGCGGTGCCGATGCGCGTGCCGGCCGCCACCGACGCGGCCAGTACGAGCACCAGCGCGAGGAACAGCCCCGCCCGGGCCGGCGCGGACCGGCCGGCCCGGGGCGGGGCCGACGGCGCGGTGAGCGGCGCCGTCACCCTCGCCCCACGGGCCGCCGGATGCAGCGGATCGGCCGGCGGATCCACCGGTGGATCCCCGGGCCCGGGCCCCCGTCCCGGGCGGCCCGCCAGGTCAGCGGGGCCTGCCGACCCGCCTTCCAGGCGCTCACGGCCGAGACCGTCGACGCCGACCGCCGACAGCAGGCCAACGCCGCCATGACCCTGGCGGTACGGACCTCCACCCTGGCCGGCCCCGCCCTGACCGCGTTGCTCGCGGCCTTCGTCGACGTGGGGACGCTGCTGCTGGGGATCGGACTGCTCTGGCTCGTCGCCGCGTTCACGCCGGGCCGGGGTGCCGTCCCGGACCCCGACGCCGAGCCCACCGAGCCCACCGAGCCCACCGCGCCCGCTCCGCGCGCGTCGCTCCGTGCCGAATTCATCGACGGCATACGCGAGGCCCGCCGCCACCCGTGGTTCGTCGCGGGCCTCGGCGCCCTGACCGCCGTGATCGCGCTGGGCTACTCAGCCACGAGCGTCGCCCTGCCCCTGATCAGCCGCGACCGCTACGGCACCGAGTGGGTGCCGGCCGCGGCCATGACCGCCTACACCGTGGGCGCGCTCGGCGGCGCCCTGGTCACCGCACGCCGGCGCCCCCGCTCCCCGGGCTGGGCCGCCTTCGCGGGGCTGGCCGCGTACGGGTTCGCCCCGTTGAGCCTGATGCTGCCCGTCCACCCGGCCGTCGTGATCGCCGCCTACGTCGTGGCGGGAATCGGGATCGAACTGTTCAACGTGCCCTGGTTCACGGCCACCCAGCGCGAGGTCGCCCCGGACAAGCTGGCCCGCGTCTCCTCCCTCGACTTCCTCGTGTCCTACGGCCTGGCCCCGATCGGCCTGGCCCTGATCGCCCCGGCCATCGACACCTTCGGCGTCACTCCGGTCCTCGCCGCATGCGCCGCGTCCTGCTTCCTCGTACCCGCCGCGGCCGCGCTGGTCCCGACCGCCCGTCATTTCGGTAGCGGCCTCCATCGGTCGACGGACACGCCGGCAGCGCGTCGAACCCGGTGAATGAAGCGCGGAGCACGGGGCAGGCGGAGTTCAAGCGGGGTGTGAAACCGCCACGCACGACATACGGAAAAGGACCGGCGGCAGGGGAACACCCGGCTGCCTTCCGCTTACCGGAGGAGTTGTTTTCGCGTGACTGAGCATGTGTGGAGTTACAAGTCGACCGCCGGCCACCTGGCCGGCACCGATCTGACGGGCTACAAGGTCGAGGCGACCGACGGCGGTATCGGCAAGGTGGACAAGCACTCCGACGAGGTTGGTGACGCCTACTTGGTCGTGGACACCGGAGTGTGGATCTTCGGCAAGGAGGTCCTCCTTCCGGCGAGCACCGTGATCCGGGTGGACGCGGCGGAGAAGAAGATCTACGTCGACCGCACCAAGGAACAGATCAAGGACGCCCCGGAGTTCCACCGGGACAAGCACCTCGGTGACCCCGAGTACCGTGCGGAGCTGGGCACCTACTACAGCAC
The DNA here is from genome assembly GCF_018614195.1 of Streptomyces sp. ISL-43. Taxonomy (GTDB): domain Bacteria; phylum Actinomycetota; class Actinomycetes; order Streptomycetales; family Streptomycetaceae; genus Streptomyces. The sequence continues at coordinate 105,028 of NZ_JAGGOT010000037.1, read as the reverse complement.
CGGCGGCCCCTTCGGAGGCCGCATCGTCTGAACCGGCAGCGGGACCCCGGGGCCCGGGCCCCGGTCGTCCCGCGTCGGCCGGCCGTTTCGACGTACGAAGCCAGGTCGGCGGGCGAGGTGCGCTGCTTCCGGGGTCGTCCGGCCGGTCGCGGCCGGACGACCCCGGGGTGCCGGAGCCCTCAGTGACGGATCGCCGAGAAGCTGTCCAGCCGGACCCAGGCGATCTTGTTGGTCTTCAGGGCGCCGAAGACGTGGATCTCGCCGGCGAGGTTGACCTCGACCTGGCAGCTGCTGGAACCGGACTCGTTGTTGCGGGGAGCGACCCCGCGAACGTAGTCCGTCGTGGGCCGCAGCGCCGCCGGGAGGGTGCCGAGCAGGTCGTTCGTCTCGGGCGTGCTCCCGCCGTTGAACTCGTACCCCTTCTCGCAGGTGATGCCGCCGCGCATCTGGAGGAACTCGGTGCCCGCGATCCGTACGATCCGGGCGTGCGGCGTATTGCCGTCCGGGAGGACGTGCGCGGCGAGCACGATGGGCGTCCACGGCTGGACGACCGCGATGTCGGTGTCGGCGGTGGCGGGCGAGGAACCCAGGAAGGTCGCGCCGGCCGCGGCGGCGGGCAGGGCGACGGCGGCGGCGAGCAGGTAGCGGCGGCTGCGGCCGGGGGGCGCGGCAGTGGTCATTGCGGGGCCTTTCAGGGGATGGAGGGGGACGCCGGCCGTCAGGCCCAAGCAGTGGAGAAGTTGTCGAGCTGGATCCAGTCGATCGTGTTCACGGGTGTGCCGCCTTCGGCGTAGAGCGTCCCGTTGACGTTGACCGCGACCCGGCAGACCGCCAATCCGGTGCGGGCGTTGCGGGGACAGGCGACGTCCAGGTCGAAACTGGGCCACAGCGCGGCCGGGAGCGTGCCGATGATCCCGTCGGAGGTCGAGTCGGCGAACGAGCACTTGACCATTCCGGACAGCTGGAGGAGCCGGTTGCCGGCAAGGGAGATGAGCCGCGCCCGGGGCGGGCGCGAAGCGAACCCCGACGTGACGTCCGTCGCGAGGGTGATGTCGGTCCAGTCGACCAGGACGTGGACGGTCAGGTCGGGCTCTGCGGGGCCGGCCAGGTACTTGACGGTGAGGGCGCGGTCGGAGCGGGTGCCGTCGGGTAGCACGTGCGACACCCCGAAGCCGAGGCAGAGCCGGGTCTTGGCGGCTTCCCCGTCGGCCGGGGTCCACAGGGCGATCCCCTCGGGCTCGCGGGTGGCATCGGACGGTTCGCGCCGGATCAGGGTGGCCTGGACGGGCTCGCCGGTGCGCCAGTCGACGGTGGTGACCCAGGCGTCGTCCTCATCGCCCCGACCGGTCCATGTGTAGAGATGATCACCGAAGGTGGCCACGCCCTGAGGGTAGGCCTGAGTGCGGGTCACGGTGTGCAGCGGGATCCACTTGCCGCGGGCGGCGGCGTCGAAGTCGTACAGCCGGTACTTGTACACGTAGCTGTTCCTGTCGGCCGGTGCGGCCGTCCGGGTGGCGACGGCGATGCGCCGGTTCAGGGTGTCGACGGCGGGGACGTAGTGCTGCTGGGGGCCGGAGGGGGCCCAGGTGCGGACCCTGCTGGTGTCCACGCAGTCCACGGCGGTGTCGGTGGAGGGAACGTACGCGGTGGTGGCCACGGCCTGTCCCTCGCTGCCGTAGCTCTCCTGCCTGGCCAGCCCGTCCAGCCAGAGGTCGACCCCGCCGCCTGCCCTCGCCACGACGCTGAGAGCGGTGCCGTGTCCGAATCCGCGCAGATACATCCGGTCCAGTACGTTGCCCTGGAAGTCCATCCGGGTGCAGACCAGGTCACCAGCGGTGAGGCGTTCTTCGAAGGGCAGGGCCTTCGGCTCGTCCGCGAGCCGGACGCCGGCCGGGATGCACTGCAGGACGTAGATCTGTTCTGCCGCGCCGTCGATGGCGAACGACTGCATCTGGATACGGCGGGCCGCGGTATAGGCTCCGGTGAGAAGCGCCTTGGGCACCTGTGCGGTGTCGATCGCCCCTGTGGCCATGAGATTCCCCTAATCACGACGCGACCCGCTTCGTGCTTTTTGAGCCGCGACCCACAGCCTGCCAGAGCCGACCCGGCATCCCACGGCCGGGTAGACCATCGCTGCTCGACACGAGGGCGGGGCCGCAGCCGATGGTCGGCTGCGGCCCCGCTCGGCGGCCGGTGCTCGGCGCGAGGTGCTCAGCGGAGGGCGGGGATCACATCGCGCGTCTCGTCGACCTCGATGCCCGCGGTGCGGCGGCCGAGCGGTCCCGGGGGCGTCTCGTCCGCACAGACGGTGCCCCGTGCGGGCAGTGCCAGGGTGGCGAGGTACTCCGTGACCAGCGCGGAGACGCACGCGCTCCGGTTGTACGCGGTGTGTCCTTCACCGGCGAAGGTCAGCAGCCGTCCGTTGTCCAGCGTCCCGGCGAGGGCCACGGCGTCCTGGTACGGGGTGTCCGGGTCCCCGGTCGTGCCGAGGACCAGGATCGGGGCGGAACCGGCCGCCCGGTAGGAGCCCTCGAAGCGGCTCGGGCGCTCCGCCGGCCACTGGGCGCAGGTGGGCGCGTGGTTGTGGTCGTAGGTGGGCGGCCCGAGGCCGATGGGGGGTCCCAGCAGCGGAGTGGCGGAGACCTGGGCGCTGACCAGCGAGCCCAGGAGCAGGGGGCTGGTCGGATAGACGCGGTCGGCGCACTCGACGGCCATGTTGACGTTGAGGAAGTCGAAGGACGCGGGGGAGGGCGGGGACAGCAGGAACGAACCCTGGTGTGCCTGGGCCGCCCGCAGGGCCTCTCCCAACGCCGGCCAGATCTCCTTGCCCGCGTTGATGTTGAACATCAGGCGGTAGGCGAGGGTGTAACCGGTGGCCGGGCGTCCGCTCGCCGTGATGACGGGGTCGGCGTCCAGCGCCCGCTTGAGCTGTTCGAAGGCCTGCCGCGGCCGGCCTTCGCCGAATCCGCACGCGGTGGCATTCCGCGCGCACCAGTCCAGGAAGCGGCCGACCGCCGCGTCCAGGGCGAGGAACTGCCCGGCGTCGTAGGCGTACGGCACGTCGGCGTAGTGCCGCGGATCGTAGGCGCCGTCCAGGACCATGGCGCGGACGCGCCGGGGGAACTGCGCGGCGTATACGGTGCCGACGTAGCTGCCGAAGGAACGGCCGTAGAAGGTGAGCGTCTCCTCGCCGAGGGCCTGGCGCAGGAGGTCGATGTCCTTGGCGTTCGAGCCGGTGCCGATGAACGGCACCAGGTCACCGGACCGTTGCTGACAGGCGGTGGCGAAGTCGAGGCCCTGCCGGATGGCGCCGTTCAGGGCTCCCGGGCCGGGTACGCCGCGCGCGGCGTCGACGGCGGCGGAGTACTCCTTGTCGTTCCAGCACTCCAGCTGTCCGCTGCGCGCCACTCCGCGCATGTCGTACCCGACGACGTCGAAGGCGTCACGAAGGGAGGCGGGGAGCGCGTCGTAGCTGTTACGGGCGAAGTTCACGCCGGAGTTGCCGGGTCCGCCGGGGTGCAGCAGCAGGACACCGGTGCGGTGGGCCCGGTCGGCCGCGAGCCGCCGGGTGACCGCGAGCGGGATCGTAGGCCCGGTGGGCCGGCGGTGGTCCAGCGGTACCTGGGCGGTCGCGCACTCGAAGCCGTCCCCCGGGTCGTCGCAGGGGCCCCACGACAGGACCGGCACGGGTGGGGCGGCGGTGGTCGTCGCGGTGGCGGTGCCGGGTGTGACGCCGAGGAGTGCCGCGACCGTGATCAGGACGAGGGCTATCCCCCACACCACTCGCTCGCGCGGGTCACGAGACAAACGGGTCTGCATGCGGTGAACTCCCTCTGCGACAGGTCGGTAGGAGCAGCGTGCGAGGCCGGGGGGTCGGCACAAGGCGCAGGCCGGCCGGCAGCGCGGCCATACGGAGTCCGGTGCGCCGAACGGGTTGCCTCATGTTCCCCATGCGGTGATCCGGGACATGCGGTCACCGCCGGACGACAACGTAGCCGCCGTTCGCCGCCGAGATCGGCCCACCAGGGGTTGATCCCTCCTTACCACCAGGAGGTGACCCCTCCTCCCACCAGGGGAAGCATCCGGCTACAACCAGGGTTGTACGCCTCCGGCAAACGCGCAGGCTGAACACCCTGGCCGGGCCCGTCTGTCGGGCACCTCCTCGACCAGCCCGCCGAGCACCCGTGCCGCGGCGACGCAGTCCCCGCGATCGGCGGTCGAGTGCGCATCCGATCGGCCGGCCGGGTGGTCAGGCGGTCAGCGCCGCAAGCTCCGCGTTGGCGCGCTCGGTGACCAGGGCGAGGACGCGGCCGGCGGCGGCCAGGTCCTCGGCGGGCATCCCGCCCCAGACGCGGGCGGTGATGGGGGTGGTCTCCGCGCCGACGGCGGCCATCAGCTCGCGCCCTGCATCCGTGGGGCGAAGGTGCGCGCCGTCAGCGACGAGCAGCTGCTTCGCCAGCAGCTCGTCGAGAGTGGCGCGGATGTCGGCCGGATCGGCCTTGAGGGAGCCCCGGACCTGAGTGACGAGATCGTCCGGCGTCCGCGGGGCGTCGGCGGTGACGGCGGCGCGCAGGGCGATCTGCTGCTGGAACGTGATGCCGTGCCGGGCGAGCACGTGCTCCAGGACGCCGCGGGCGGCGTAGTGGGCCAGGCCGAGGGCGCGGGCGTCGGCGAAGGGTGTCGTGGTGGTCATGGTGTTGTCCCCTTGGTGCTCTGGTCGTTGGTTCCGGATGGAGCGAGAGGCGCGTTGAGCAGGGTCGTCAGTTCGTCGGTGAACGCGCGCGTCCGCGGGGCGTCGAGGCCGCCGAGCGGCTCCAGCAACCGCTGAAGCAGTTCCTGGACCACCGCGATGGCCTGCCGCGTGACGGCCTGGCCCTGCTCGGTGAGGGCGAGCTGTACGGCGCGCGGATCGCGTGGATCGCGGGTGCGCTCGATCAGGCCGGCCGACTCCAGGGCGCGCGCCAGCTTCGATACGTACAGCGCCTCCAGGCCGGTGTGGTCGGCGAGTCGGCGCTGACTGGGCCGCTCGCCGGCGCGCTGCATGCCGTGCAGCGACGCGACCAGCGAGTACTGCGCGTGGGTGAGACCCAGTGGAGCCACCGCGCGATCGACCGCGACACGCCACTTGTTGGCGAGCCGCCACACCAGGAAACCGGGCGTGGGGCCCGTTGAAGCCTTGCTCATGTCCAATAGAGTACATGGCTACTATGTCCATGGCTACTATTTTCGGCGCGGGCGTGCGGTCGGTATCCAGGGCGTGCGCATGTGGGCCGTGCGCTGACACGTGTGGAGGTCGACCGGGCAAGTGGGTTTCCCGCCGCGGGGGATCGGGGCTGAGTCGCAGATACGGACGGAATTCTCGGGTACACGCGATCTGAGGCACCGCGGCGGATCAAACCGTTCCGCCGCATTCCCGACGTGAGAACGAGGACATCATGCTTTTTGCCGGACTCATCCTCCTGCTCATCGGATTTCTGACCGGAATCTCCATCCTGTGGACCATCGGGGTCATCTTGCTCGTGGTGGGGGCGGTGCTGTGGATTCTGGGTTCGGTCGGGCACGCGGTCGGCGGCCGACGCCATTACTGGTAGCCCGTGGGCCGTCACGTGCCGGGCGGGTGGCGCGCCCGATGCGCGTCGGCGGACCCGGCCTCGTAGCCTGGCGCGACGCGCCAGCACGATCTTGTAGTCATCGGTGCGGGATCCGGCAACGCCGTCATCGACGATTCGTTCGCCGGACTCGACGTGGCCATCGTCGAGGAGAGGTGGTTCGGCGGTACCTGTCTGAACGCGGGCTGCGTCCCGAGCAAGATGTCGCCTACACCGCGGACGTGGCCCGGACCGTGGGCGAAGCCGGCACGTACGACGTGGACGCGGAGCTGCTCGCCGTGCGCTGGCGGTCGATGCGGGACCGGGTGTTCGAGCGTTTGGACGCCGAGCGCGAGGAGGGCCGCCGGGAGGCGGACTTCGTCACCGTGTACGAGGGAAGGGCCCGCTTCACAGGCCCCCGGGAGCTGCGCCGCGGGCGTCGCCACCCGCGACGACGGCCGCATCGTCGTCGACGTGCACCAACGCACCACCGCGGAAGGCGTCTTCGCGCTCGGTGACATCTGCACACCGGTACCGCTCAAGCACGTGGCCAACCGCGAGGCGCTGGTCGTCGCCCACAACCTCCGCCACCCGGACGACCTGATCGCGGCCGACCACGAGCTCGTGCCCGCGGCGGTCTTCACCCGCCCCCAGATCGCCTCGATCGGGGCCACCGAGCAGGACTGCCGCGACCGGGGGCTGGACCCACTGGTGGGCGAAGCCCGATACGCGGACGTCGCCTACGGCTGGGCGATGGAGGACACCACCGGCTTCTGCAAGGTCCTCGCCGAACGCGGCACCGGCCGCCTGCTCGGCGCCCACCTGATGGGCCCGCAGGCCGCCACCCTCATCCAGCCCCTCGTCCTGGCGATGGCCCTGGGCATCGACGCGCCCGCTCTCGCCAAGTCCGCGTACTGGATCCACCCGGCGCCCACCGAGCTCGTGGAAAAAGCCCTCCTCGACCTCGACTTGTGACCACGGGCGGGAGAGGACGGATCGACCGACGCGGAGCCGGGCAGCCGAAGGCTGGGGCTTCGCCGTCGCCAAGGTCAAGGAGATCCTTCCGAGCCGAGAGGGCTGACCGACCGGGCACGTCAGCGGCGGCGACGACGCGCGTCCAGGACGTCGTCGGCCGGTATCCCGGCCTCGCACGCGTCGTCGGCCCGTTTGCGGGTATCCGCGCAGCACACGAGCGAGGCAGACACCGCGGGACGGCGACGAGGACGATGCGGACGGAGACGAACCGCGTTCTCGCCGACGCGTACGCGGAGGACTCGAAGGAAAGGGCACCCCGATGACGACGGCAGGGTTAGTCGGAAACAAATCCATCCCCACCACACAGGAGTTCCGCCGGCAGGTCGCCCGCACCCGAGAGGAGCTCGGACGGACGGTCGCAGCACTCGCCTCCAAGGCCGACGCCGCGGTGCGGGCCCAGGAGAAGACCGCCTCTGTCAAGAAGCAGGTCGCGCAGGTCACCGGTCGGCTGCGGAAGACGGCCACGTACGTCGGGCGTCTCGTAGAGGACGAGAACCCCGACTCCGTGCGGGCGAAGGCCCGCCGGGCCGCGGCCACGGCACGGGGGACCGACCGCACCGCGTGGGTCGCGGCCGGCAGCGTACTGGCTGCCGCCCTGCTCGTCCGGCGAACCCGGCGGGCACGACGAGGGCCGTCGCGACGAGGTTGAGCGGGCCCGGCCCTGTCGTCAAAGGGCCCGAGATCGCGCATCCGCAAGCCGGTCCGTATCCGATGGAGGTTCCGAAGTGGGAAACGCGTCGCGTCTGCCCGGTCGCGCCGAGCACCGCCGGCTGTGGCAGGAGGGCGCCGCCTGCCGGGAGTTGGGTCCGCGCTTGTTCTTCCAGCCCACGGCCGAGCAGGGTCCGGACCGCGAGCGGCGGGACGAGGCGGCGAAGGAGGTGTGTGCCCTGTGTCCGGTGCAGCGCGATTGCCTGCGGCACGTGCTGCGGGCGGGAGAACCGCTCGGGGTCTGGGGCGGTCTCGACGAGCGCGAAAGGCGCCGGCTCCGTGCCGCGCAGGCAGAGAGTCCCGCGCTGCCGTCCACCGGCTGAGTTTCGCCGACCGCCGAGCAGTGCTCGGGGAATTGGGCGCGGTCCCGCAGGTTCGGGGCCGCGCCCGGGGTCCGGGGTCTCAGCAGGGGCGGACGGGCTGGAGGTTGTGAACGTAGCGGGCCGAGACCCAGCCCTTGGACCCGTGAAGCCTGTACCAGACCGGATTGCCGTCCACCCACCCTCCGCGCTTCTGGCAGGAGAGGAGCACCCGGCCGTTCGGGTGCAGCTTCTTCACCACGTCCGAGTACACGGTCGGCTTCTCGCGGACGTTGAGCACCGAACGGGACTCCACCACACCCACCGGGTAGGCCTTGGCCTGCGTGTGCCCGCCTGCAGCGCGGCCGTCGGCTGCCCAGCCGGCCGTGCTCAGCGGCCCGATCAGTACACCGGCCGCCAGTGCGTACGCCAGCAATGCCTTCTTCACCATCGGATCCACTCTCCCTGCGTCGCCTCGGCGGGGATCGGCGGCCACGCCGCCCGCCACCGAACGACTATCCACCGCCCGGGCGACGGGCCGGCGGGAACACGCCCTCGTTGCGCCGAATGGCCCTGCGTCCCGCATCGACCCGCCCGTGGGCGGGTACGGGCCGGCGGGCCTCAGTTGTTCGGACGGGCCGAGTGTGCGGGGCCGTCGAGGCGCTGGGTGGCGGCGAGTTGCCCGGCGGCGTTCAGGGCGCGGTGGACCATGGGGTGTCCGAGCAGGACGCACAGGGTGTAGCCGGCGTCTTCGTAGCGGGCTCGCAGCGTGGCGTCGCGAGGGGTGGTGAAGGTGCGCCGGCGCAGGTCACTGAAGCGGGCCAGGTGGTGGCGCAGGGTGTGGGGGTCGGGCGGCAGCGCCCTCTTGGCCGGGCGGTCCGTGGCCAGGACCCGGTCGATCGCCGCCCGCAGGGCCGCCTCGGCGGCTGCCGAGGCGGGTGGTTCGTTGCCGCGCAGGGCTGCGGCTGCCTGAACGGCTTGCTCGACGCTCACGCCGGCGGATCGGGTGGCCTGGGCCAGGACCCGCTGCGCGGTTTCGGCGTTGGACGGCAGCAAGGCCATCAGGGTGCCGGTCGCGTGCTCCAAGTCCGCTGTCGGCGCCGACGGAGCCGCGGCCGGGCTGTCGGGCTCTCGCGCCGGGGCTGCCGCCGCGCTCGACGGCTCGGGATATGTGCTGACCATGTGCCCGCCTAGGGAAGTCCCCGGCAGAGGCCGGGTGGGGGTCTGTCGGGTGGCAAGGAAGGCCGCCTCGCGCATGCGGGCGGGCGCGCGCGCACTCCGGGACGCGCTGCGCGGAAGACGGAGCCGTAGGTCAGCTCGAGGGGTACGGGGCGGCCTTGAGGCGGCGTGCGAGGTGGGCGGAGTTGGCGGCCAGGGTGGCCGTGGTGCCGGCGGTGGCTTCGGGGGTCTTGTGGAGGTCCTGGTAGTCGGTGCCGTGCATGGCTTCGCCGACCCAGTAGGTGACGGCGTTGGGGGCCAGGGAGAACCCGATGTCGTTGAGGCCCTGGAAGAGATCGGCGCTGACCTTGTGGGCGCCGTCCTCGTTGCCGACCACGCAGACCGCCGCGACCTTCCCGTAGGTGAGCATGCGGCCCTCGTCGTCGGTTTCGGAGATCTCCGCGTCCAGCCGCTCCAGGACTCGCTGGGCCAAGCTGGAGGCGTGCCCCAGCCAGATAGGGGTCGACAGGATCACGATGTCGGCGCCCAGGATCGTGTCCCGGATCTCCGGCCAGGCGTCACCGTCACCCATGTCGGTCTTCACCCCGGGTCGTACGTCGTGGTCGGCGATCCGGATGGTCTTCCCCGTCACCCCGTGCTCGGCGAGCGCGGCCATCGTCTGCTCGGCCAGCAGGTGGGAGCTGGACGGAGCGGGGGAGGGGGACAGCGTGCAGACGAGGGCGACAGCGCGGAGCGGGGTGGTTCCAGTGGTGTCCATGATCCCCGGCTACCCGGACTTCCGGGCCCTATTCGGCGTCTGTTCGCAGAGCCGGAGCGGTCACGGGCGGGGATGCTGCTGTTCGGGGTCGTCTTCGGGCGTGTGCCAGGAGTTCTGTCGGGCCCGCGCCTGAGGACTCTGGTCGGCCGGCCGCGCCCCGGGGTCGCTGCGCCGCGCGGTGCGCCGGGTTCCGTAGCAGAAGGCGGCGATCAGGAGCGCGGCCACGATCACGCCGGCGATGATCAGGAACAGGGACGAGGAACCGGTAGCCGCAAGGGGAACTGAGGCAGTCATGTGCCGCGCCTACCCGATATCGCGCGCCTTGCACGTCCTGAATGGCCTGCACGTCTTGAACGGCCTGCACGTCTTGAACGGCCTGCACGTCCTGAACGGCCTGCACGTCTTGGATCTCAGCCGGCCGTCTCACCTGCCGGGGTCCACCGGGGGTGTCCGGGGCAGCAGCAGCTCGTCGTGGAGCAGGCGCCCGACGAGCGCGCCCCCGAACACGACGACTCCGATGCCGACGAGCCAGGTCTGGATGACGAGGACGGTTCCGAAGGGGCCGTAGGTGACGGCGCTGGACGCGATCAGCGGTGAGAAGACGAGCCGGGAGAAGACCCGCAGCCCGAGCAGTCCGAGCATGGTGGCCACCGATCCGGGAAGGAGCGCGGTCCACGAGACCCGGCCGCCGAGCAGCAGCCGCTGGGACCACCAGAAGAAGAGGACTCCGATCGCCACCGTGACGAAGCCGCGGCCCGGGGAGTCGCGCCACGGCGGCGCGATCGCGGCGAGGTAGAGGACGCCGACCAGCACGCCGAGCCACAGCACGTGACGCCATCTGGCCCACCATCGGGACGCAGGCAGGTCCCAGACCTTCTCGTAGCCGCTCTGCAGCATGGTGCCGAAGGACAGGCCGAATACGGCGAGCAGGGCGAGGCCGAACGCCGTCGTGGTCCGCCATGCCTGGCCGGGCAGGGCGAAGAGCCGTTCGATCTCCACCTGGGCGGCCGGTGAAACGCCGAGCCCGTCTCCCAGCCACTGCGCGAATCCCTGCCCACCGCGGGTATCCGCGGCGGACACGACGATCAGCAGCGGTACGAGCGTCAGGAACCCGAGCGCGGCGAACCCCAGGGAGCGTTGCCACAGGTCCAGGCCCCGTACGTGTATCCAGCGGCGTCCGGCCCGCGCACGGCGGGCCGCGCTGCGCATGCGCCCGAAGGGCGACAGCCGGCCCGTCCCACCCGCCCCGGTCATGTCGCCGGGGCACGCTCGGGTCCGCCGCCGTGACCGCCGTACCGGCGGCCGGCGAGGCGTCCGCGAAGGGTCGTCGCCGGCGGGTGCGGTGGCCCGGGCGGGTAGGCCGAGGGTGAGGCCGAGGGTGAGATGACGCGCATGGCCGCTCCAGCTGCTCTTCCCACGGTAGGACCCTCGCCTCCGGGAATCCACCGCTTCGCACCTCGCTCGGCGCACCGGCCGATCCCTCGGGAGGCTGACGCGGATGGCGTTGTCCACGTGTTCACGTGTCCGGGCGATCAGGGCGGGCATACGCGAGACCGGGGACGACGGTCGTAGGACGGCCGCCCCGAGTGGTCCGCCCGTAGGCGGTGCCTCTCGCCTCCATCCAACACACAGCAGCGTCGACGGTCGGGGTGAGGCCATGGTGAACACGACGGCAGGAGCCCCCGGTGATCCTCTGCGTGCGGGGGTGCCGGTCATGGTCCAGCGTCGCCGGCTCGCCCTGCGAAGTGTCCCGGGCGCGGTCGGCAAGGGGCGTGATTTCACCCGCCAGACCTTGCGGGACTGGGGTTGGGGCCGACACGAGAGCGCCGAGGACGCCCTGCTCGTCGTGTCCGAGCTGGTGACCAATGCGGCCTTGCACGCGAACGGCTGCCGCGAGCTCGTACTGACCGCCGGTGAGGAGGCCTTGCGCATCGACGTGGTCGACGGCGCGACGGTGCCGCCATGCCCCCGGACCATGCGCCGGCCGGGAGTACCCGGCGGCCACGGCCTGCACATCGTGCAGCGGCTCTGCGACCGGTGGGGCTCCTACCCGTATGGCGCCGGCAAGGTCGTCTGGGCGGAGATCGAGGCCTTCCGGCCCGCCACCGGGCGCCGGGGCCCGGTGGCCGGCCGCTGAGGCTCAGGCGTCCGGCTCCCTTGCCCGTTCGGCGTTGAACCGGGCCCCCGTGAGCAGGGCCAGGTTGGCGAACCAGAGCCAGATGACGAAGACCACGATGCCGGCCAGGGAGCCGTAGAGCCGGCCGTACGTGCCCAGCTCCGCGTACAGCGTGAAGAGCCCCGAGGCGCCCAGCCAGAGCAGGGCCGCCAGTACGCCGCCGGGCAGGCCCCGGCGGGTGCCCCGGCTCTGGGGCGGGCCGGTGCGGAAGAGGATCAGCACCAGAAGGGTGACGACGGCCAGCAGCACGGGCCAGCGCAGGAGCGCGATGCCGTCCGCGCCGGCCCCGCCGACGGCCTGTGCGAGCCGGCGGGCCGGCGGCCCGGAAACGACCAGTCCCAGGGCGCCGACGACGAGCAGGACCAGCAGCACCACGGCGTTGATGACGAGCACGTGGGCCGCACGCAGCGGAGGCCGCGTATCGGGCACCCGGTGCATCGTGTGCAGGGCGCGCCGGAACACCGCGAGGTAACTGCACGCCGACCACAGCGCGCTCAGCACCCCGCTGATCAGCAGGGACCAGATCGACGACTGTTCTGCCGCGAGCCCGTCGAGCGCGTCGCGCAGTGCCTGCGCCGACTGGGGCGGTGCGTACGAGGTGAGTTCGGTGATCAGCCGGATCCTCGTCGCCTCGCCGAGCAGCCCCACGAGGGAGACCGCGATGACGAGCGCGGGCAGGAGCGCCAGTACGGCGTAGTAGGTGAGGGCGGCCGCCTGGTCGGCGAGATTCTCGGTCCAGACGTGTACGGCCGTACGCCGCAGCTCGACGCGGGTGCGCGTCGCGAGAGGCGCGGTGCGTGGACGGCCTCGACCTGATGCTGCGCTGCGGGGGATGTCGGTCATGCCGCGCGAGTGCCCGACAGGGCCGTGCGCATGCGCCCGCGAGGTCTCGCGTACGGGCGTACCGGTAGCGGTGTGACCAGTGCCGCCGTACGGGGCGCCGGCTCGGCGGGAACCTGCTCCTTGGCCTGCCGTTCGGTGTGCTCCTGCCCGTCCTTGTGCCCCCGGCCCGAGGCCTGCTGCGGGTCGTCGCCGCGAAGCGGAGCCTCGTGACTCGTGAGAACTGCACACCCCATCGGTGACAGCGGTGACTGTCGCCGCGTCCGCCGGCCGTGACACCTTCGGGTCTGCCGCCGAACGAGGGAGCAGGTGTGAACAAGGGGTACGCAGCCTTCTGCGACACCGACCGCTGGTTCTACGACGCCCCGTACCGGCGGGTCGGTGAGAGCTACCGGGCGGCCCTCGCCCCCGTTCCGTCGGGGTGGCGCTCGCACCGGAGCGGCGACTGGCTCGCACTGCGTCCCGTCGGCGCCGAACTGCCCCCGCAGGGCTGGAAGATCCACGTCTCGGCCACGCTCGACAACGCCGAGTCACTGCTGACGACGGTGTACGAGTACTGCACCGCCCGGGGCATCGCCTTCAAGTTCATACCGAGCCGGTACCTGCTGCACCTGCGCAACGCCAAGTACGCCGACCGCGCCGCGAGCGGGAAGTTCATCACCGTGTACCCGGCCGACGAGCAGCAGTGCCGCCGGATCGCGGAGGACCTCGACGCAGCGCTGGCGGGGGCGGCCGGCCCGTACATCCTCAGCGATCTGCGCTGGGGCGCCGGACCGGTCCACCTGCGCTACGGCAGCTTCACCCTGCGGCACTGCTACGACGAGCACGGCGGACTGGTCCCGGCGATCGCGACGCCCGACGGGCGGCTCGTACCGGACCGGCGCGGACCCGTCTTCCAGCCGCCCGAGTGGCTCGAACTGCCCGGATTCCTCGAGCCGCACCTCGCGGCGCGCTCCGCGGTCAACCTGATCGACGCCCCCTTCACGGTGGAGCGGGCACTGCACTTCTCCAACGGCGGCGGCGTCTACGTCGGCAAGGACAGCCGCACCGGCGAGACCGTGGTCCTGAAGGAGGCCCGGCCGTACGCCGGCCTCGCGGCCGACGGCGCCGACGCCGTGACCCGGCTGCACCGCGAACAGGCCGCACTGGAACGCCTGTCGGGCCTGGACTGCGTCCCGTCGGTCCGTGGCGCGTTCACGGTCGGCGACCACCACTTCCTGGTGCTGGAACACCTCGCCGGCAAACCGCTCAACACCTACTTCGCCCGCCGCCACCCCTTGATCGAGGCGGATCCCGACCCGGCGGAGCTCGCCTCGTACACCGAGTGGGCCCTCACGATCCACCGGAAGGTCACGGAGGCCGTCCACGCCGTGCACGCCCGCGGCGTGGTCTTCAACGACCTCCACCTCTTCAACATCATGGTGGCGCAGGACGAGACGGGCGAACCCTCCGTCGCACTGCTGGACTTCGAAGCCGCCGCGCACGTCGACGAGGGGCTGCGGCAGACCGTGGCCAACCCCGCTTTCGTCTCCCCGGCCGAGCGGCGCGGGTTCTCCGTCGACCGCTACGCCCTCGCCTGCCTGCGGCTCGCCCTGTTCCTCCCGCTGACCAGCCTGCTCGTCCTGGACCGGGCCAAGGCCGTGCATCTGGCCGCCGTCACCGCCGAACAGTTCCCCGTACCACGGGAGTTCCTGGACGAGGCCGTCGAGGAGATCCTGTCCGGCGTCCCGCAGGGCGCACCGGGCGACCGCCTGCCCGCACCGGCCGGGCCGTACCTGCCCGTCGAGCCACGGCAATGGCCGGCCGCCCGTGCGTCGATGACCGCGGCGCTGCGCGCGAGCGCCACCCCGGACCGCGAGGACCGCCTCGTCCCGGGCGACATCGCCCAGTTCGCCACCGCCGGGGGAGGCATCGGCTTCGGCTACGGGATCTGCGGAGTGCTCCACGCCCTCGCCGAGACCGGAGCCGGACCCTGGCCCGAGGCCGAGGAATGGCTGCTCGAGCGGACCGGGGAACCGGTCTCCGGCACTCCGCTCGGCTTCTACGACGGCCTGGCCGGCACCGCCTGGACGCTGCACCGGCTCGGACACCACGGCCGCGCCCTCGCCCTCGCCGACCAGCTGCTGCACCAGCCCTGGGAGAGCGCGGGCCCCGACCTGCACAGCGGACTCGCCGGCATCGGCCTGGCCCTGGACGCGCTCGGCACCGCGAGCGGCGAGAGCGAACTGCACGCCGCCGCCCTGCGCTGCGCCGACCTGATCGCCCGGCCGGAGCAGCGGCCCGCCCGCGCGGGACTGCTGTACGGCAACTCCGGCCCCGCCCTGCTCTTCGTGCGGCTGTACGAGCGCACCGGCGACAAGGAACTGCTGGTCCAGGCCGCCCACGCGCTCCACCGCGACCTCGACCGCTGCGTCACCAGCGCCTACGGCACCCTCCAGGTGAACGAGGGCTGGCGCACGATGCCCTACCTCGGCGAAGGCAGCGTCGGCATCGGCATGGTGCTCGACGACTGGCTGGAGCACGGTCCGGACGAGCGCTTCGAACAGGCCCGGCGCGAGATCGTACGGGCGGCGCAGGCGACCTTCTACGCCCAGCCCGGGCTGCTGCGCGGCGCCGCCGGAATGATCCTCCACCTGGCCCGGACCACCACACCGGGCCCGGGCACCGGGCCGGGCGACATCGCCCGCCAGATCGACGCACTGGCCCGGCACGCCGTGCCGTACCAGGGGCATCTGGCCTTCCCCGGCGAGCAGATGATGCGGCTGTCCATGGATCTCGCCACGGGCACGGCCGGCGCTCTCCTCGCCCTCGGCAGCGCCGCGCCCGGCGGGCGCGCGCACCTGCCGTTCCTCCCGCCGCTGCGCGAGCGCGCGGCGGCCCCCGAGCCGGTCCCGTCCGGGGCCGTGACCCATCGCACCACTCGAGAAAAGAAGAGGAATCTGACATGACGCTTCTTGACCTGCAGTCGATGGAGACCCCGAAGGAAGAGACCACCGAGGCCGCTCTGACGGGCGGCGGCGGTGGCGGCAGCCGGGCCAGCCTGCTGCTCTGCGGTGACAGCAGCCTGAGCATCACGACCTGTAACTGACCTAGGTCACCTCGGGCCCGGGCGGTTCACCGCCCGGGCCCGCACCAACATCTCTGGAGGCATCCGCCGATGAGCCCCCCTGACGCGGCGGCCGACGCGGAGCGGGCGCAGGCCGTCGCGCGCGGCGCCGACCGGACGCTCGTGGCCGCGGCCCGGCACAGCGGCGGGCGAACCGCCGCCGTCCTCGGATGCGCGGTGGCGGCCGCCGCGGCGGCGCTCGCCGAACCCGCGGTCCTCGGCCACGCCCTGGACCTGCTGCTCCGCCGAGACCCGTCCGGCCCCGCCTGGACCCTGCTGTGCGCCGCGGTCATCACGGCCGAAGTGGCGCTCGACGCCGCCGCCGCATGGCTGACCGGCGTGGTGGACGGCCGCTCCACCGCCCGACTGCGCAGGCTCGGGCTGTCCCGGCTGCTGAGAACGGCCCCGCACCACGCGGCCCGTCACGCGCCCGGCGAAACCGCCGCACGGCTGACCGCGCACGCCGCCGAGGCCGGGAAGGTCCCGGCCGCCGTCGCGCACGCCGTCGCCGCGCTGTTGCCGCCGCTCGGTGCGGTGGCCGCACTCTTCCTCATCGACCTGTGGACGGCGCTCGCCTTCCTCACGGGCGTTCCGCTGCTGCTGCTCCTGCTGCGGGCCTTCGCCCGCGACACCCTCACCACGGTCGCCCGCTACCAGCAGGTACAGCTCGCGACCGCGGGCCGCCTCGTCGAGGCACTGGCCGGGGCGCGCACGATCGCCGCCGCCGGTACCGCGGATCGCGAACGCGCGAGGATCCTCGAGCAGTTGCCCGAGCTCGGCACCGAGGGCAGGCGCATGTGGCAGGTGTACGGCGGCACGACGGCCCGGTCCGCGGTCCTCATGCCGGTACTCCTCTACGCGGTCCTCGCCGTCGGCGGCATCCGCCTGTCGGCCGGGGCCATCGGGGTCGGCGAACTCCTCGCCGCCCTGAGGTACGCGGGCCTCGCGGCCGGCGTCGGCGCCGTGACCGGCGGACTGGCGGCCGTGGTCCGCGGCCGGGCCGCCGCCCGGCGGACCGCCGCCCTCCTGGCCCTGCCCGTACTCGACCACGGCCGGGCGGAGCTGCCGGAAGGCGGCCCCGGAACCCTGGAACTGCGCGACGTCCGGGTGGTGCGCGGCGGATCGACGGTGCTGCGCGACATCAGCCTGGTGATCCCCGGAGGCGCCACGGTGGCGGTGGTGGGGCGGTCCGGTGCCGGCAAGACGCTGTTCGCCGCCGTGGCCGGCCGGCTCACCGACCCCGACGCGGGCCAGGTGCTGCTGGACGGCGTACCCCTGCGGGAGGTGACCGCCGAGGCACTGCGCCGGGAGGTCGGGTACGCCTTCGACCGGCCCGTGCTGCTCGGGGACACGGTCGGCGACGCGATCGGGTTCGGCGCGGGTCCGGAACCCGGCCCGGAAGCGGTGCGCGCCGCCGCCCGTGCCGCGGGCGCCGATGTGTTCGTACGGCACCTGCCCCACGGGTACGGAACGTGCCTCGCCGACGCCCCGATGTCCGGGGGTGAAGTCCAACGCCTCGGGCTGGCCAGGGCGTTCTGCCACGCGGGCCGGCTCCTCGTGCTGGACGACGCCACCTCCAGCCTGGACACCGTCACGGCCCGCGAGGTCGAGCGGGCGCTCGCCCACGAGGTCCGGCCCGGCACCCGGATCGTGGTCGCACACCGCCTGTCGTCCGCGGCCCGCGCCGACCTCGTCGTATGGCTCGAGGACGGACGGGTGCGGGCGGCCGGCACCCATGGCGAGCTGTGGCGCCGAGACCCCGACTACCGGGCGGTGTTCGCCTCCGACGCGCGGACGGGAGTCGAGGAGGAAGCCCCGGCAGAGCCGGCAGAGGGGGCAACAGAGACGGCTGGGTCCTCGGCAGCGGACGATCACCGGGTGCCCCCGGGGGAACAGGAGGTGGCCCGGTGACCGAGGGCGAGACCTGGCGCCGGGTGGCCCCGGAGGCACGGCGGTTCCTGCGTGGCCGCAAGGGCGCTCTGGGACGGCTGGCGGCATGGTCGCTCCTCGAGTCCGCGCACACGTTCCTCGGCGGCTACGGCGTGGCCCGCGCCCTCGACGACGGCTTCCTCGCCGGCCGCACCTCCACCGGCCTCTCCTGGCTGGCCGCGGCCGCGGTCGGAGCGCTGCTCGGCGGGTTCGCGCTGCGCGGTGTGTTCGCCGGACTGGCGGACCTCGTGGAGCCGCTGCGGGACGGGCTGGTCCGGCGGGCCGTGCGGCAGGCATTGCACCGCGCGGTCGCCGACCCGGCGCACGCCCCCGACACGGGAGCGGTGTCCCGGCTGACCCAGCAGACGGAAATGGCCCGGGACTCCTTCGCGGGACTCCTGCTGACGGCACGCTCGTTCGTGTTCACCGCCGTCGGGGCCTTCGCGGGCATGGCGGCCCTGGCCCCGGCGCTGCTGCTGATCGTGCTGCCCACGCTGATGCTGGGCACGGCCGCCTTCCTGGCCACGCTCCGCCCCATGGCGTCCGTACAGCGCCGGTCCCTGGACACCGACGAGGCACTGTCGGACCGGGTGGGGTCGGTGGGGGAGGGCCTGCGCGACATCGTCGCCTGCGGGGGACAGACGGCGGCGGAGGCCCGGGTGGAGCCCCTGATCGCCGCCCAGGAGCGGTTGGCGCGCACGCTCGCGCGCTGGGCGGCCCTGCGCACCCTGGCCCTGGGTACGGCGGGCCGGCTGCCGGTGATCGCACTGCTCGCCGCGACGCCCTGGCTGCTCGGGCACGGGGTCACCGCCGGTGCGCTGGCCGGCGGCCTCACGTACGTGCTGCAGGCGTTGCTGCCCGCCGTCGACTCCCTGATGACCGCACTGGGTTCCGCCGGTACCCGCCTGCTGGTGGTCCTCGAACGCTTCTGTGAACCGTTGCCGCCGGCCCCTGGCGGCCGCCGCGCGCCGGAGCCGCAGGCGCTCGTCCACGCCGGCCGGCCGGCCGACGCCGCGGCCGAGCTCAGGGGCGTCACCTTTGCCTACGGCCCGGGCGCGGTTCCCGTGCTCGACACCCTCGACCTGGTGGTGCGGCCGGGGGAGCACCTCGCCGTGGTCGGGCCGAGCGGAATCGGCAAGTCCACGCTCACCGCACTGCTCGCCGGGATGCTGTCACCGGACGCGGGGACGGTCCTCGTCGCCGGCAGGGCCGCCCGCCGGGATCCGGGTGCCACGGGGCCGGACCGGCGACGGACCCTGCTGCCGCAGCAGGCCTATGTGTTCACCGGCACCGTGCGGGAGAACCTGACCCACCTGTCCCCGGGCCCGGGCGCCGCGGGGCCAGGCGACGCCCGGGTGCTGCGCGCCGTCAGCGCCCTGGGCGCGGAGGGCCTGGTGGAGCGGCTGGGCGGCTTGGACGGCGAGGTGTCCCCCCGACTGCTGTCCCGAGGCGAGAGCCAGCACCTCGCGCTCGCCGCCGCCTACCTCTCGCCGGCTCCGCTGCTGCTGCTCGACGAGGCCACCTGCCACCTGGACCCGCGTACGGAGGAACGTGCCGAGCGGGCCCTCGCGGCCCGTCCCGGCACCCTCGTCGTCGTGGCCCACCGCGTCTCGTCCGCGGCCCGCGCCGACCGGGTCCTCGTCCTCGACGGGACCCGCGCCGTGTGCGGCACGCATGCGGAACTCCCGGGCCGGTCGGCCCTGTACCGGGATCTGGTGGGGAAGTGGAACACGAGCACGGACGGATGAGGCGGTCATCGTGCCCGTCCGTGGCCGCCGCGGATCAGACCCAGCCCGCCCGCCTGGATATCCGGATCGCGTCGATGAGATTGCGTGCGCCGGTCTTGCGGGTCGCCGCGGCCATGTAGTTGCGTACCGTCCCGCTCGCCAGGTGCAGTGTGCGGGCGATCTCGGCGATGGAATCGCCCTCCGCGGCCCTGGCCAGCACGGTGAGCTCCCGCGGGCTCAGCGGTACGGGTTCCGCCTCCATGAACGCGGAAGCCAGTGAGGCGTCGATGAACCGTTCCCCCGCGGCGACCTTCCGCACGGCCCGTACGAGCCGCCCCGGTGAGCCGTCCTTGTCGACGTAGCCGAGCGCCTCGGCCCGGAACGCCCGGTGCAGCGAACCGGGCGCGCCGGTCGACGCGAGGACCAGCACCGGGGACGGGGACGCGAGGACCTGGCGGTCCACGCGTCCGTTGTCGGCCAGGACGGCCGTCGTCCCCGGACAGTCGAGGTCGACGACCGTCACGTCTGGTCGTAAGGACTCGGCTTGGCGTACCGCGGCCCGCCAGCCCGCTGATGTGACCTCGAAGGGCCCTTCCGATCTCAGCAGGGCGGCCAGTGCCGACCGGACGAGGCTGACGCTGTGCAGGACGAGGACCTTCGTCATCGTGTGCTCTCCTCGGTAGACGAACCAACGGCACCACGCGGCTGCCCCCGTAAGAGGGAGATGGAACGTCACTGCGGGGGGCGTTCAGGGGCGCACGCACAACTTGGCCGAGACACCGGGGAATTTCCGCTTCCCTTCGGCGGGTAACCCCCTTGAAGATCGGACCGGACCGGACCGGACCGCCCCGTCCGTCGCTCCGGCCGGGGTCAGACCTCGCGCCACCGGGCCAGAGCCCAGGAGAACAGTCCGAAGAGCGCCAGCCCGACGGCGACCGCGACCAGCAGCCACGGCCCCGCCGCGGTGTGGGTGAACGACCTCAGAGTGTCGTCGAGCCCCTTCGCCTGTGCCGGGTCGTAGCGCAGCGCCGCGTACACGGCGAAGCCGCCGGCCGCCGCGAACACGGCCCCCCGGGCCAAACCGCCGGTCACCCCGAGGAAGTCCACGGCCTTGCGCCACCGTGCCGAGGCCCCGCCCATGGCGAGGTGCTTGCGGAAGCTGCGCCGCGCCGCCTGCACCGCGATGACCACGCCCGCGACGCCGATCCCGAGCCCGACGGCCCCCACCAGCCACTGGCCGGCGGGCAGATCCATCGCCTTCGCCGTCACATCGCGCGACTGCTCGTCCCCGGAACGTCCGCCGCCCGCGGAGAACGTGAACACGGAGTACGCCACCACACCGTAGAAGACGAACCGGCCCGCCGACGCCAGCCGTTTCAAGGGCTTGTCTCCCTCCGGTCCGGCCGCGCCGAACACCGCCTCCGACAGACGCCACAGCGCCATGCACACGAGCCCGATGCCCACGGCCCAGATGAGGACACCGCCGAAGGGCTTTCCCGCGAGCTCCTGGAGGGCGCCCTGGCGGTCGGCCTCCTTGCCGCCGCCACCGAAGGCGACGCGTACGGCCAGCAGCCCGATCAGTACGTACAGCACCCCGCGCGCCACCAGCCCGCAGCGCGCCGTGACCTCCCGGACCCCGCCCCCGGGGGACGCGGCCCGGGCGCCCCTGCTCGCGGCCCCGGTTTCCATCGCGGTCAGACCTCGCCCCGCCAGGCGCCGGTCTCGACCCCGCGCGATTCGATGAACAGCTTGAACCGCTTCAGATCACCCGCGACCTGGCGCTTGACGAAGCCGAGCTTGTCGGCGGCCGTCTCGGCCAGACCGTCGGGCACCCAGTTCATGTGCAGGACGACCTTGGTGGTGGTCGCGTCGATCGGCTGGAAGGTGACGACCCCGGCCTGGTGGGCTTCCCCGTCGACCGTCATCCACGCGACGCGCCGGTCCGGGAGCTGCTCGGTGATCTGTGCGTCGAACTCGCGCTGCACACCGTTCACGTTCGTCACCCAGTGGGTGAGCGTGTCCGTGCGCTGGTCAATGCGTTCGACCCCCTCCATGAAGGCGGGGAACTCCTCGAACTGCGTCCACTGGTTGTAGGCCGTGCGTACGGGGACGTTGACCTCGACGTACTCCTCGACGTGCGACATGTGCATCCTTCCGTGTCGTCGGCAGCCCGGCACCCTGAGACGCGGGCCGCCTTCAGGACGTCTCGAGGCGCGGCTACCCCCACTCGAGAACCCCATGCACGGGCCCGGAGCCGCGGGCCGGCCGACCGCGTTGCCCGCGCCCCTGTGTCAGCCCCCTCCCGTGGGGCAGGCGCGTGGAAGTCCATGCCGCCTACATCCGCTGGGGAGATATGAACAGCGCTCTTCTCTTGCCGACCGTCCTGGGGGGCTCGATCCTGCTGACCGTCGCGACCGGATGGGCCGTCGACCTGCTGCTGCGCCGAGCCGACGCGCGACACCCCGAAACGCTCCTGTGGAACCAGCTGCGGCGTTGCCGGCCGGCCTTGCAGATCGTCCTGCTCGCCGTGCTGCTCAGGGGCGCCTACCGGCAGATCGCGTGGCCGCCGCTGCACGACGACGCGGCCGCCGCCGGCCGGATCCTCTCACTCGTCCTGATCGGTGCGGGCGCCTGGCTGATCGTGGCGGTGGCCTCCGCCGTCGTGGAATCGGGGTACGCCCGCTACGCCACCGGTACCCGCGACCCGGCCCGGGTGCGCCGGGTCCGCACCCAGGTGACGCTGATCACGCGGGTCGTGACGGTCGTCGTGGCCGTCGTCGCGGCCGCCGCGATGCTGCTCACCTTCCCGAGCTTCCGCGCGCTCGGCACCTCCCTGCTCGCCTCCGCCGGGATCATCGGGATCGTGGCCGGCGTAGCGGCCCAGTCCACCCTCGGAAACCTCTTCGCCGGCTTCCAGATCGCCTTCGGCGACATGGTGCGCATCGGCGACACGGTCGTGGTCGCGGGCGAGTGGGGGGTGGTCGAGGACATCACCCTCACCTTCCTCGCCGTACGCACCTGGGACGAACGCCGGATCACCATCACTGATCTTGCGTGGGTATCCCCTGCTTTAGCTCAAGGCCGTGAAGTTAAGGGCTGATCGGTTCTGTCAACAGGATGTTGATGTTGATGGTGGCTTTGTAGGTGTGGCGGTCGACGCGGAGACTTTTGTGCGGGTAGCGGGACATGGGGCGTTTGACGGCGCGGGGGCTGAGGCGGAGGCGTCGGGCTGGCATGGGTTGGTCCAGGACGGCGCGGCCGATGGCGCCGATGAGGTCGATCGTGGTGTCGGCGATCACGTTTGCGGCCTGGGTGACCTGGTCGCGGGCGGTGTTCAGGGCGGTGGTGAAGCTGCACCGGTCCGGGTCGGTGCCGGCGGTGTGGGCTGCGTCCGAGATCGCGGTCCTGATCAGCTGGTAGGTGCTGAGGAGGGCGTAGATCTCCTGGGCGATGCCGGGCCAGGTGCGGGAGCGCAGGACGCGGCGTCCGAGCATCGTCTTCTTGATTTCGAAGTAGGCCGATTCCACTTCCCACCGTTCGTGGTAGAGCCTGACCAGCTCGAACGCCGGGTGGCGGTGGGGATCGAGCAGGGTGGTGGCCAGCCGGTAGGCCCCGGTGCGCTGTCCCTGGTTGGTGGCGATGGTGATCTCGCAGGCCACGATGCGGACGTCGATGCCGGAGATTCGGGAGAGGACGGAGCCGTCGGGGTAGCGGGCCAGGATCGGAGGCTTCCAGTGGGAGGAGAGGCGGGCCAGGAAGTGGGCGCCGCTGGAAGCGGTCGTGTTCAGGAAGCCCGTGGTGGCGAAGCCCCGGTCGAGCAGGACGAGCATTCCGGGGTGCATGGACCGCGCCAGGCGGCGGCCCAGGATCGACTCGCCTGGTTTCCCGGGACCGAACACCGCGTCGATCACCGCCCGTGTTCCGCAGGCCACCAACGCGACCAGCAGGACCTGCGGATATCCCGAGGCATCGGTGTACTGGTTGGACGCCTTGCCCAGCTTCGCACGGACCTCCCGGTCATCGGCGACATCCAGATGTGTCCCGTCGACCGCGACGACCAGCAGCCCCGCCCACCGGGCCCCGGCCGTGCGGACCGCCGAGGCCGGCCCGCGCAACAGGTCGAACAGGGCCCGCATCGGACGCACCCCGAGCCGGCAGCGGGCCTGCCACAGTGCCGTGGCGGTCACCCGCGGCACCGGCAGCCAGGACAAGGCGCCTGTCAGCTTGAGCCATACCGTCCGATACCCGCACTCCTCAAACAATCCCGCCGCGAGGAGGACATAGACCACTACCCGAGCAGGGAGCTTGCGTATCCGTTCCTGGACGGACCCACACTCGGTGAGCACCGCGTCGACCATCTCGAACGGCACGATCTGGGTCAGCTCACCCAGGTGCCCTGGCGCGAACACCCCTGCGGCTACCGACATTTCGCGGCTGATGACACACTGGTCCGACAGCGGAGCCTCCGGTGACGTGAACGGCTGTCTTGGTCGACTGCCAGTTCTACCGGGGCTCCGCTTCCCGCGTCCCGGCTTCACCAGAACCCTCACCAAGACCACTTGACAGAGCCGATCAGCCCTTAACTTCACGGCCTTGTTCTTTAGGAGGGGGAGGAGTCACGCCCGTCTCGTACTTCACCACCCGCCCCTTCGAGAACTGGTCCCGCGGCGGCGTCCAGATGACCGGCACCGTCTTCCTCCACTGCGACCACGGCGCGCCCGTCGACCTCATACGGGACAAGGTCCACGAGATCCTGCACACCTGCCGGGAGTGGGACGGCCGCGGCTGGGACCTCGCCGTCACGGAGACGACGCCCTCCACCATCGTGGTGCGGGCCATCGTCACGGCCAAGGACGCCGACGACCTGTGGACGGTGCGCTGCGCGGTACGGGAGCAGCTGATCGGCTGGCTCGCGGCGAAGCACCCGGATGCCCTGCCGCGCGTCCTCTTGGGCCCGGCACCCGGAGTGGACGGCGCCGCGGACGAACGCCACCGGTGACGGGACTCCCCGACAGGACGACCTGTACGGGGCCTGCCCGTACGGTGCGTGTACGGGCGACGACACAGGGCACACGCGGGACATGACCGTACTCAAGACAAGCGTTCTCGTACTGGACTGCGCCGAACCCGAGCCCCTGGCCCGGTTCTACGCCGAACTGCTCGGAGCCGCGGCGGGTCCGGCCACCGGCGACGGCGAGCTGTTCCTCGTCACCGGCCCCGCCGGCGTCGTGCTCGGGGTCCACCGCGATCCCACCCACGCGCCGCCGAGCTGGCCGGTGCCGGAGGACTCCCAGCAGGCCCATCTGCGGATCCTGGTGGCGGCGGACTCACTCGACGAAGCCGAGCGCGAGGCCGTGGCCCTGGGGGCGCGCCCGGTGGCGGCGCAGGAGGACGGCAGCCGGCCGGACAACCGCACGACGCTGCGCCGGTTCACCGATCCGGCGGGGCACTCGTTCGTCCTCGCGGCCGTCCGGGAGGACCTCGGCCCGCGCGGCGCCGGCGGGTGACGCGGCGGCGACGGGCCCGGACCAGTGGCGGCGGTTCGTCGAATCCGGTCGCCCCGGGCGCGCGCCGCACCTGCTCATCGCCCCGGGGGCCTGCCCGATACCAGTCGGGCGGCCTCGATCTCGGCCCAGACGGCCTTCCCGCGTTCATGCGCGTGCGCGCCCCAGCGATCGGCCACACGCTCCACGATGTACAGACCGTGGCCGCCCGGAATGCCGCGTTGCGGGGCCGGGTGGCGGCAGGGCAGCGTCGTCGCACCGTCGTAGACGTCGATGCGCAGCACCTCTCCGGCCGTGAGCACGAGTTCGTGACAACCGTCCGCGTGCAGCGACGCGTTGCTCAGCAGCTCGGACACGAGGAGCAGGGCGTCCTCGGCGGTCTCGGTCGCGTCCCAGCCCCAGTCCCGCAGGGCCTGGCGCGTGAAGTCGCGGCCTTTGGCCACAGCGCCGCGGACGTCCGTCAGGGCGAGCCGACGGCGCTGTCCTCGGATGGGAAGGCCGGCGCTCACCGGATCACCCGTCTCAGGCCCGATGGTCTCCACTGTGGTCTCTCCCCCCGACGTTGACACAGGTCTCCGCTCCCGGGAACGGCCCGGCGAGCTCACGGTCGATGCCCCGGCCCCTGCGAACGCCGCCCAGCGCCCCGGGGAGGCCCGTGCCGCCCGTGACAGTTTAGGGGAGCGCCGGTCTCAGGGCGTTGCCATGTGAAGCCGCAGGGTGAAGCCGCGGTCCGTGGCGCGGACCTCGACCAGATCGCAGAGTTGGTGGATCATCCACAGACCACGGCCGCCATTGGTCGATGCCAGGGAAGGGCGGCGGCGCCCCGCCAGGGGGTCGGCCAGGCGGCCGCCGTCGTGGATCTCGGCGACGACTCCCGCCCCGGGGCCGGCGGTGCTCCACAGGCGGAGGGTTCCTTCGCCGCCTCCGTGGGCGAGGGAGTTGGCCGCCGCCTCGCTGACGGCCAGGACGAGATCGCCGCGCCGCGCCGGCGTCAGGGCGGTTCCGCGGGCCCAGCCCTCGGCGTACTCGCGCACCTCGGCCAGACCCCCGTGGGAGTACTCGAGCCGGAGCACCTCGCCGTCGTGTTCCGGCAGGGGCCGATCGCAGTCCGCGGAGACACTCGAGGCGTCGGTGTACGCCGGGCTCGCCAGATCCCGGCCCTTCTCGATCAGCGTGGGGTGCGTGCGCCGGGCGTCGGCCAGCACCTCGGGCGCCAGCCCACGTACGTCGTACGGGCACAGGATGGTGGCCGGCCGGCCGGCGAAGGCCGTGTTGATGAGGGCCTCGTGACGGGTGGCCTCCAAGACCTCGGCCTGGGAGCGGCCGGGCCAGATCGGCTCGCCGACGATCCGGGCCGCCCGGCCGGCGTGCCGGTCGGCGAAATCCTGCAGGGCGGCCAGAATGCGGCCGGGATTGCGGCCCAGCTCCTTCATGTCCGTCCAGGTGATCTCCGCCGCGCTCCCGCCGAGGTCCTCGCGCAGGGCGTCCAGGTGCGGGCCCGGCACGGCGACGAGGACCGGTTCGTCGGCCGACAGGGCGGCACGTACGAAATCGCCCACCCCGGCCACGTACTCGCCGAGGCCTTGGTAGAAGAGGCCGGGATGGACGAAGGCCCCGTGCCCGGTGGGCGCAGGAACAGTGATCATGCTGCGACCTCCAGCGCGGCGCATTCGTCCGGGAACATCTCCACTACCTTGCGGAGCGAGTATGGCGGGTCGTGGAGCAACAGGCACCGACCTTGCCCGTTGAGGGCGGCCGACGCCCGTACCAGGGCGGCGACCGCGGCCGTGTCCAGGAAGGACACGGCGGAAAGATCGAGATGGACGACGAGGCCGGGCATCGCGGTCACGACGCCGAGCGCGGCGGACAGGGCCTGCCGGGTGTCGACGTCGCAGCTGCCGCTCAGACGTGCGCCGGGGCGGTCCTGCAGCGGCAGGGCCGTCAGCGTCGTCGTCGCGCCCGTTCCCGTCCGCGCGCACCGCACGACCGCGTCGGCCCCCGTCGCGTCGTCATGGCCCGCTGGGGCGCCGACGGGGGAGGCGGAGCGGTCGGGTCGGTGAGGGGACGCCATCGCCGGGGCCTACACCGCGAGCATCCCGGCGCGCAGCCGGGCCAGGGTCCGGGACAGGATGCGGGAGACCTGCATCTGGGAGATGCCCAGTTCGGTGCCGATCTCGGCCTGGGTCTTCTCCTGGCCGAACCGCATCCGCAGGATGAGCAGGTCGCGCTCCTCCAGTCGCTCCAGCAGGGGCGCGAGGGTGTGGAACTCCTCGAAGAGCTCCATGGCGGGGTCGACCTCGCCGAGGCGCTCCGCGAGCGGCCGGGTCGCCCGGCTCGCCGTGGACGGCGCGTCGCCGTCCGCGACGGCGGTGTCGAGCGAACCGCTCGTGTAGCCGTTCGCGGCCACCAGCCCGTCGATGACCTCGTCCTCGGACAGTTCCAGGTGGTGTGCGACCTCCTTGACCGTCGGCGCCCTGCCCAGGACGTCGGTCAGGGCCTCCTGGGCCTTGGCGAGCTCCGTACGCAGTTCCTGCAGGCGTCGGGGGACGTGTACGGCCCAGGTGGTGTCGCGGAAGTGGCGCTTGATCTCGCCGGTGATGTAGGGGAGGGCGAGGGTGGAGAACTCGACCTCGCGCTCGGGGTCGTAGCGGTCGATGGCCTTGATGAGGCCGATGATTCCCACCTGGATGATGTCGTCCATGTCGAGACCGCCGCCGAGCACGCGGGCGCGGAACCGCCGAGCGGCGAACTGCACGAGGGAGACGTTCATTTCGATCAGGGTGTTGCGCGTGTACTGGTACTCGCGCGTCCCCTCCTCCAGGGTGCACAGCCTCCCGAAGAAGAGCCGCGACAGCTCGCGTGCGTCGGCGGGCGCCATCTCACGGGCGTCCTCCACCCGGATCAGCTCCACGTCCTGCGTCGGCGTTCCAGCGATGTCC
Source organism: Streptomyces sp. ISL-43 (assembly GCF_018614195.1). Lineage (GTDB taxonomy): Bacteria > Actinomycetota > Actinomycetes > Streptomycetales > Streptomycetaceae > Streptomyces. Next base: position 77,241 of record NZ_JAGGOT010000037.1, on the reverse strand, counting down.
CTGTCACAAGCGGATACTTGCGCGTCTGTTGCACGAATGGGGCCTACGACGGTGGCCGAACGAGACATGGTGGCCGCTCCCTCCCGATTGACTGACGGCTGCCCGGGCGCTCCTGCCCCGCCTCCGCGGTTCTACACACTTGCGGGGCATCGGCTTGCCCGACGGGCCGCGCCGTGCCCCGGGGCGTCCTCGTCGCCGGAACGAGCAGGCATACTCCCTGGAGGAGGAACGCATCAAGTGGCGATCCGGGGAGGCGGACATGACCGGAGCAGGGGACGCGTACCAGCAAGGAGTGGTCGGGGACGGCTACCCGGCGGGGTCCGGATGGGTGGTGGCGGCCCGCGGGGAGCTCGACCAGGACACGCTGGCCCCTCTCGAGGAGGTTCTCACCTCCGCCTCCGGCCGGTACCCGGTGGTGGTTCTGGACGCCGGCTCCATCACCTTCGGAGACTCCTCCTTCCTGAACCTGCTCCTGCGGCTGCACCACCTCACCACCCTTCGCATCGCCGCCCCCGGCGAGCAGTTGCGACGGCTCTTCGCGGTGACCGGTGCCGACACCGTCCTCTCCCTGCACGCGAGTGTCGAAGACGCCCTCGGGGCGTGAACTCCCGCCAGGGCGGGCGGACGGGTGCACCGCCATCCGGTGCACGGGCCGCCCGCGCGCCGGTCAGCCGGTTCGGGCGTCGGCCGCGTGCGGGTCCGGTCCACCCGCGGGCCGGAAGCACGCGGTGATCGCCTTGCCGCCGTGGCACGCGTGAACGTCCAGGGAGTCGGCCAGGGCGGCGACGATCCCCAGCCCGCGTCCGGACGTGGCACCCTCGTCGGCGTCGGGCTCCCGGGGGCTGGGCAGCTGCGGATCGGCATCGGCGACGCTCACGTGCAGGCAGAGGCCGTCCCAGGTCAGCACCAGATGTGCGGTGCCGACCGCGTGCAGGTGCGCGTTGGTGACGAGTTCGCTGACGCAGAGCAGCACGGAGTGCACGGTGTCGGCCGCCGAACGGTTCCACGGCAGTGACGCCAAGTGTCCCGCGGTCCACTGCCGCGCTGCCCGGACGCCCTGCGCCACCGGAAAAGAACGCGCCCAGCCCACTGCCTTGACCGCCAATGTCCTCACCTCGCTCCTGCCGTTGTGCCGTGCCTCACCAGTGCGTCTACCCGGAGCCCGCGGGAGCACCCCCGACTTTCCAAAGCGCCGTGCGGGAACGCGGGTTCGGACCGAGCGAGGCCGGCCTCCAGGCCATGTCCCCCTCCCCTGGGCCCGGATGCACCGCCTCCGGTGTGATCGACTGTGCCGCGTACTCCCTTCGGCGGCGCTAGCCTTCACCGGACCGGTGCCGCGGTGAAGGCGGATCCCGGAGCATCGGAGTGCACTCGGCGCCCCCCTGGTGCCAGGGATCCGTCCTGTTCCGCGCAGCGGAGCGGCTGGTATCGAGAGTGAGGTTGGCGGATGGCCGGGCAGACGGACACGGGTTCACCGAGCGGGGCGGCATTGCCGGGTGACGGCGGGATCGGTGAGGCGGAGCTTCGCCGGTTGCTGGCCGGGCTGACCGCCGTACGAGACGGGGATTTCCGCACTCGTCTGCCCGATGGGGCCGACGGGCTGCTCGGTGAGATCGCCACCGTCTTCAACGGGATGGTCAACCAGCTGTCGCTGTTCACCTCCGAGGTGACGCGGGTGGCCCGCGAGGTGGGCACCGAGGGCACGTTGGGCGGCCAGGCCGACGTACCGGGAGTCGGGGGAGCCTGGCTGGACCTCACGGATTCGGTCAACTTCATGGCCGGAAACCTCACGGCCCAGGTGCGCTCCATCGCCCAAGTGGCGACCGCCGTGGCCAAGGGCGACCTCTCGCAGAAGATCACGGTCACCGCGCGGGGGGAGATCCTGGAGCTGAAGGAGACCATCAACACGATGGTCGACCAGCTGTCCGGATTCGCCGGGGAGGTCACCCGGGTGGCCCGTGAGGTCGGCACCGAGGGCCGGCTCGGTGGCCAGGCGGACGTCAAGGGCGTCTCCGGTACGTGGAAGGACCTGACGGAATCGGTCAACGTCATGGCCGACAACCTGACCGCCCAGGTGCGCTCGATCGCCGAGGTCACCACCGCCGTGGCCCAGGGCGATCTGACGCAGAAGATCCGGGTGGACGCGCGGGGGGAGATCCTGGAGCTGAAGGAGACCATCAACACGATGGTCGACCAGCTGTCCGGATTCGCCGACGAGGTCACCCGGGTGGCCCGTGAGGTCGGGACCGAGGGCAACCTGGGCGGCCAGGCCACGGTCCGGGGGGTCTCCGGCACCTGGAAGGACCTCACCGACAACGTCAACGTCATGGCGTCCAACCTGACCGGTCAGGTGCGGTCCATCGCCCAAGTGGCCGCGGCCGTCGCCCGCGGCGACCTGTCACAGAAGATCACGGTGGAGGCGAAGGGCGAGGTCGCCGCGCTGGCCGGGGTCATCAACACGATGGTCGACACACTGTCCGCCTTCGCCGGCGAGGTGACCCGGGTGGCCCGCGAGGTCGGCACGGAGGGCCGGCTCGGCGGCCAGGCGCAGGTTCCCAATGTGGCGGGCACCTGGAAGGACCTCACCGACAACGTCAACTCCATGGCGAACAACCTCACGGGCCAGGTCCGCAACATCGCCCTCGTCACGACGGCCGTCGCCAACGGCGATCTGTCCAAGAAGATCGACGTGGACGCCCGTGGCGAGATCCTGGAGCTCAAGACCACCATCAACACGATGGTCGACCAGCTGTCCTCCTTCGCCGCCGAGGTCACCCGTGTGGCCCGCGAGGTCGGCAGCGAGGGCCGGCTCGGCGGCCAGGCCGAGGTCGAGGGCGTCTCGGGCACCTGGAAGCGGCTGACCGAGAACGTCAACGAACTGGCCGGCAACCTCACGCGGCAGGTACGCGCCATCGCCGAGGTGACCAGCGCGGTCGCCGAGGGCGACCTGACCCGCTCGATCACGGTCGATGCCTCGGGCGAGGTCGCCGAACTCAAGGACAACATCAACTCCATGGTCGGTTCGCTGCGGGAGAGCACCCGGGCCAACCAGGAGCAGGACTGGCTCAAGTCCAACCTGGCCCGCATCTCCGGCCTGATGCAGGGCCACCGGGATCTCGCCGTCGTCGCCGAACTCGTCATGGACGAACTGACCCCGCTCGTGGCCGCCCAGTACGGCGCCTTCTACCTCGCCGAGGACCGCCCCGGCGGCACCGTGCTCACGCTCGTCGGCGCCTACGGCCGTCCCGCGGACGCCGAGGAGGGAACCGGGTTCACCCTCGGCGAGTCGCTCGTCGGGCAGGCGGCCCGCAGTCACCGGATCATCGCCACCGACCAGGTCCCCGCCGGCTACGTCATCTCCTCCGGGCTGGGTCACACCACCCCCGGCAGCCTGATCATCCTGCCGATCGTGGTGGACGACCAGGTCCTCGGAGTGATCGAACTGGCCTCCTTCACCGCCTTCACCCCCGTGCACCGCGACTTCCTCGCCCAGTTGATGGAGACCATCGGCGCCAACGTCAACACGATCGTCGCCAACGCACGGACCGACGAGCTCCTCGGCGAGTCCCAGCGGCTGACCGGCGAGCTCCAGGCCCGTTCGGAGGAACTCCAGGTCCAGCAGGAGGAACTCCAGCGCTCCAACGCCGAGCTGGAGGAGAAGGCCGCCCTCCTCGCCAGCCAGAACAGCGACATCGAGGCCAAGAACCTGGAGATCGAGCAGGCCCGGCAGGAACTGGAGACCCGCGCCCAGCAGTTGTCGCTGGCCTCCACCTACAAGTCGGACTTCCTGGCCAACATGAGCCACGAGCTGCGCACACCGCTCAACAGCCTTCTCATCCTCGCCCAGCTGCTCGCGCAGAACCCCTCCCGCAACCTCACCCCCAAGCAGGTGGAGTACGCGGGCATCATCCACTCGGCCGGCTCGGACCTGCTCCAGCTGATCAACGACATCCTCGACCTGTCGAAGGTCGAGGCCGGGAAGATGGACGTCAATCCCGAGCGGGTGGACCTGCCTCAGCTGCTCGAGTACGTCGACGCCACCTTCCGGCCGATGACCACCCAAAAGAGCCTCGACTTCACCGTCACCACCGCCCCCGGCGCCCCCGACGACCTGCTCACCGACGACTCGCGGCTGCGCCAGATCCTGCGCAACCTGCTGTCCAACGCCGTCAAGTTCACCGAGCGCGGCGGCGTCGAGCTCCGTATCGAACGGGCGACGGCCCTCGAGATCCCCGCAGGGCTTCCCCGGCGCGGGCCCATGCTGGCCTTCCGGGTACGGGACACCGGCATCGGCATCCCCGAGCAGCAGTTGGAGTCCGTCTTCGGAGCCTTCCAGCAGGCCGACGGCACCACCAGCCGAAAGTACGGCGGCACCGGCCTCGGGCTCTCCATCAGCCGCGAGATCGCCCAGCTCCTCGGCGGGGCCGTCACCGCGGAAAGCACACCGGGCCGGGGAAGCACCTTCACCCTCTACCTGCCGGTCAGCCGCGCGGACTACGAGGACGCCCCCCACTCCGACGCCCCTGGGACGCCCTCGCCCGGCGGCGCGTCCACGGCGGCCGGTCCCGGCCGTGCGGACGCGCCCGTGCTCCCGGCGCAGCGGCGGTCCCGCCGCCTGCTGGTGATCGAGGAACGGCCGAACGGCCTGCTCTCCCTCGTCGCCGAAAGCGCCGGCCGGGATTTCGCCCCCGGCCATCAGATGTCGGAGGGGCGCGGCGGCATCCAGGTGGCCAGTGCCACGAGCTCGCGGGAGGCCGCCGCCGCCCTGGCATCCGAATCCTTCCACTGCGTCGTCCTGGAATTGGACATGCCCGACGGCGAAGCGCTGCGCTTCCTCGACGCCCTCGACGGAGATCCGGCCCTCTCCTCGCTCCCAGTCCTGGCCCACAACAACCCCCGGGTCAGGAACGGTCAGGAGGAGGCGCTGCGGGAGCGGTCCGCATCACGCCATGTGGAACTGCTGTCCAGTCTGGACGAGCTGCGCGAACGCATCACGCTCCACCTGTCCGCCGAGCAGCCGGGGGACGTGCCGCCCCTCGTACACGGCGACACGCAGCCCCGGCAGACCGTCCACGTGCCGGACGGCGACCTGGCCGGACGCACCGTCCTCGTCGTCGACGACGACGCACGCAACCTCTTCGCCCTCAGCGGGGTCCTGGAACTGCACGGAATGCGCGTGCTCCACGCCGACGACGGCCGCAAGGGCATCGACGCCCTCACCCACAACCCGGGTGTCGACCTCATCCTGATGGACGTGATGATGCCCGAACTGGACGGATACGCGGCCACCGCCGAGATCCGGCGGATGCCGGCGTACGAGGGCCTGCCCATCATCGCGGTCACCGCCAAGGCGATGCCCGGGGACCGGGAGAAGAGCCTCGCCGCGGGCGCCAGCGACTACGTGACCAAGCCGGTGGACGCCGACGACCTCATCGCCCGCGTCCGGCGCTGGCTCACGCGATGACCGGGGACACGCGACGGCACGACGAAGCGTGGTGCCCGCGGGGATCGCGGGCCGGCGTCAAGGCCGCGGGTGCCGTCCCGCACCAGGCCCCGACCCCGTTGGGACGCCTCGTCGCCACCGTCGAACGGCTGCGCCGGGAGGTGCTGGAGGCACAGGCGGCCGCCGACGGCCGGGCCCTGGTCGAACTGGCCAAGGGCATCCTGATCGGGCAGCTGAACTGCACTCCGGCCGCGGCCGCACTGCGGCTCGACGTGTTGTGCCGCGAGAGGGGGACGTCACCCCTCGAAGTCGCCGCCGACATCGTCAACCAGGCGTCCCGCGACCACGTCAGCGAGATCGCCGCCGCCTTCGTCGAGCGCATCGGCACGGCTGACGACCCGCCCGAGCAGCACTGCACGGTGTCGGTCCGGATGCGCACCGCCGAGAGCGGCATCCTGGCCGCCGCCGCCGACACCCAGGCAGTGGCCGAGTCCCTCCTGACGAACGCCCTGGGCCCCTTGGGAGCGGTCGCCGTCGCCGTGTGGACCGCGGTGCCCGACGGCTCGCTGGCCCTCGCCGGCCACGCCGGTTTCCCGCCCGGGGAGGCCGCCCGCTGGCGCCACGTACCCCCGGGCGTCTCCACCGTCGCCCGCCTCGCGCTGCGCGAGCGCCGACTGGTCACCCTCGCCCGGCTCAAAAGGGAAGGGCTGCCCTCGATCGGCCACCTCCAGTGGCCCGACGGCGGACGGATGGCCGTACCGACGGGGACGGGCGGACGGATCCACGGCGTCCTCGAAATCTGCTGGCCGCAGCCCCTCGAGCCGCAGCCACCGCAGATCGAGCGCCAAGTCGAGGCCCTCGCCGAGCTGTGCGCCCGCACCATGGACGCCTCGCCCCCGCGCGACCTCACCACCACCGAGGCCGTGCTCCCGGACGTCGCGGAGCTCATCGACCTCGCCGAGGGACTGCACGATCCCGCCGTGGTGCTCACTCCGGTCCTCGACCCCGAGGGCCGGCTCGGCGACTTCCGGATCCGTCACACCGGCAGCCGGTTCGTCGACCCGGCGGGACGTCCGCGCGGTGATGTCAACGGTGCGCTGCTGCTGGAGGCCTATCCGATGGCCGCCGGCGAGAACGGGCTGTTCGACATCATCGAGCGCGTGCACGCGACGGGCGAGCCGTTCAGGGCCGAACGCATGAGCCTCACCGCGCTCGTCGATCAGATCCCGCTCACCTCGGTCGCCGACCTCAGCGTCAGCCGTCACGGTGCCGCCGTCCTGCTGATCTGGCGGATCGAGGGCGAGACGGCCCGGCTGGCCAACCTCCTCCAGCATGCCCAGCGCCTGGGCCGGATCGGCGGTTTCGAGGAGAACCTCGCCACCGGAGAGACCACTTGGAACGCGCAGCTCTACGCGCTGCACGGACTCCCGGCCACCGCGCCCCCGGTACGGCTGCGGGAACTGCCCGGCTACGCCCACCCGGACGACTCCGCCGCCCTCGGCCGCTTCCTGCGGGCGGTGCTCCGCCACCGCCGTCCCGCTTCCGTCAACCTCCGCCTCCAGAGGCCTGACGGAATCACCCGCCACATCCGGGTCGTCGCCGAGCCCGTCCTCGACGCCGACCAGAGGCTGCACGCCGTACGCGGCGCCTACCAGGACATCTCCGCCCAGCACTGGACCGAGGTCGCGCTGGCCGCGACCAGGGACCAGCTCGCCCACTCCGAGGCCGAGTCCGCCGAACGCAACCGGCTGGCGCTCCAGCTCCAGCACGCCATCATGCCCCCCACACCACCGGCCATCGAGGCTCCGGGCCTGCGGGTCGCCGTCCGCTACCGGCCGGCGGAGATGGAATCGCTCGTCGGCGGCGACTGGTACGACACCGTGGTCCTGCCCTCAGGGCTGATCATGCTGTCCGTGGGCGACGTCGCCGGTCACGGCATCGAGGCGGCCACCGGCATGGTCGTGCTCCGCAACGCCTTGCGCGGCCTGGCCGTCACGGGCGCGGGCCCCGCCCAGCTGTTGTCCTGGCTCAACACGGTCACCCATCACCTGGCCAAACACGTGACGGCCACCGCTGTCTGCGGCCTGTTCGACCCGCGCACGAGGGTGATGCGGTGGGCGCGCGCGGGCCACCTGCCGCCCGTACTCGTCCGCGGGGGCGAGGCCGAGGCCTTCCCGCTCATCGAGGGCCTGCTCCTCGGCGCCCTGCCCGACGTCACGTACGTCGAGCGGGAGGTGCGGCTCGAACCGGACGACACCCTGCTGATGTTCACGGACGGGCTGGTGGAACGCCGGGACTCCTCGGTCCAGGACTCGCTCGGCCATCTCGTGAACACGGCGGCCACCGGAGCCGGCGATCTGGACGGCCAACTGGACCGCCTCCTCGCCGCGAGCCGGTCCGACACGGACGACGACACCTGCGTCATCGGCATCCAGGTCGGCTGAAGCCCACCCGGGACCTCAGGCGCCCTGGCGGTCCGGTGTTGTCAGCAGATCTTGCCGGGTTGCGCCGCTGTGGCTCTGAGGAGATCCCGCAAGAGGTCGAAGTCGATGTTCTCCGGTCTGCGGAACCGCAGGCAGCCCTTGCCCATGTCCTGCCCGGCGAGCCGGTCCTCGAAAGCCTCGCGGACGTCGCCGCGCATCAGGTAGAAGGAGATGTACTGCTTCTGGCTGGCGAAGGCGATCTCAGCGGCACCGTTCCGCGCGTACGCGGGCATCCCGTACGCCATGACCTCGTCGAAGCCTTCCAGCTCCTCTCGGCACAGCCGTCGCAACCTGGCCAAGGCGTCCCTGCGCTCCTCGGGCACCTCAGCCAGATAGCCGGCTACGTCATCCGCGTCACTGTGAACCATTCCATGAGGCTATGTCGGATCCGAAGCCCTGTCCGACGGGTGGTTTCACTCGTCCCGGTGGAACCGGGGGCGGTCGGGGTGGGAAGAACCGATTCGCTGCTCCAGGGTCGGCGTACGGTCCGCTCTGACCCCCTCACCGATCTTGAGGAGAGCATTCATGAAGCTTCGCAGTGCCGTCACCGCGGGCCTGGCCGGCCTGGTGATCGCCTTCGCCGTCCCCGGATCCGCCTTCGCCGCGACCGGCGATTTCAGCTACTCCTTCACCGACGACGAGCACCGGACGCTGACGGTCACCGTGCACGACCCGCAGAGCGACGAGTGTGTCAACCTGCCCTACCTCGGCAGCGAGTGGGTCGATGCGGGTCACACGCCGCACAACGCCACGGATGCGTGGGTGACCGTCTACGAGGGCGCCGACTGCGAGGGTCCCACGTGGAAGCTGCGCCCCCACGGCAAGCCCGCCACGGAGCACCTCAAGGTCCGTTCGGTGTACTTCCACGGCCCGAACTGACGAAACTCGCCCCGGGCCGGCCCCGGGAACGGCCGGAGGGCCGGCCCGCCTGGTGGCGGGCCCGCCCACCTCGGGTGGTGGCGCCGCCGCGGCGGGCGGCGGGGCGGTCGCGTGAGCGCACGTACACTCGGCCCATGAACCGCACACGCGTCACGGGGGAGTGCCTGCCGCAGGCCGCTCCCGCCACGCCTGCGGCTTCCGTGGTCCGGACAGGTGTCAGCCCCCGGACCGCCGCCGACGTCCAGGCCCCCACGGTGGGCCGAGGCGTCCTGCACGGCCACGGCTAGCGCTTTCCCCACCGCCGCCCGGGCCCAGCCGTGCCCGCACCACCTCCCACACCCCTTCCGCGACGGCCCCTGCCCCCGCGGCCCGGTCTGATCACCGTGCCCGGCCCGGCCCGGCCCGTCGCCTGGCGGGGGCGACGTATCGCTCCCCCCACACCATCACCGCGGTCCCGACGTTCACTCCGGGGCTGCCGCCAGGCGAGGCCCGCACGCCGGGCCGTAGCCGCCTTTCGAAGGGACCACCGTGAAACTGAGCGGTTTGCTGACCGGCCATGAGCACCACGTCATCCAGGGCGACACCGAATCGACGGGGATCACCGCGGGCCCCACCTTCGACGTCGACCGGGTCGTTCCGGGCTCGCTCTTCATCGCGGTTCCCGGTCACCGCGGAGGCGGCCCGGCTTCCATTGGTGCGGCGCTCGCGCGCGGGGCGGTGGCGGTCCTCCTCGACGCGGCGGGCGCCGCGGCCGCGCCCGCCGGGCGGGAGTTGGAGCCCGAGGTGTGTGTCGTGCGGGTGCCCGACACCCGCAAGGCGGCCGCGGTCGCCTCCTCCCGCTACTTCGGCGAGCCGGGCCGGCACATGGACATGGTGGCCGTCACCGGGACCAACGGGAAGACGTCCATCTCCTACATGGTCGAGTCGCTGCTGAGGATCTCCGAGGGCGCCTCGGTGGGCGTGATCGGGACGGCGGGCAGCCGGATCGGCGACGAGATGATCCCGATGCCGCCATCGGCGCTGACCACACCGGAATCACCCGACCTGCAGTACCTCCTGGGCCGCATGCGGGACCAGGGCGCCGCCGCCGTGGTCCTGGAGGCCACCTCGATGGCCCTGCAGACGTACCGGATGGACCGTACGTTCGTCGACGTCGGCGTCTTCACCAACCTGACCCAGGACCACCTGGACGACCACGGCACGATGGCCCACTACACGGACGCCAAACTGCGGCTGTTCCAGGGACTGTGCCGGCACGCCGTGGTCAACGTGGACGACACGGTGGGCGCCGGGATCCGGGCGATGATGCCGGGCGCGGTGACGACCTACGGCCTCGACGAAGAGGCCGACTTCCGGGCCACGGACCTGATCGCCGACGCCTCGGGCACCCGGTTCACGCTGCGGCACGCCGGCCGGGAGTACGCGGTGGCCATCCCGGTCCCGGGCCGGTTCTCGGTCTCCAACGCGCTGGCGGCCGTGGCGGCCTGCCAGGTCCTGGGGCACGACCTCGACGCACTGGTCGCCGCGCTCGCGCAGATGCCGCCCGTACCGGGCCGGTTCGAACGCTTCGTCACCCCCGCCGGCACCTCGGTGATCGTGGACTACGCGCACTCGCCCGACTCGCTCGACAAGGTCCTCACCGCCATCCGGGGCTTCGCCCGGGGCCGGATCATCACCGTCTTCGGCTGCGGCGGGGACCGGGACAAGACCAAGCGCGCCGAGATGGGCCGCATCGCCGGAACCCACTCCGACCTGTGCGTCCTGACCTCGGACAATCCCCGCACCGAGGACCCCGAGGCGATCCTCGACCAGATCACCCCCGGCATCGAGGGCACCGGCACCCCGTACGAGCGCTCCGCCGACCGGCGCCGGGCGATCGGACGCGCGCTGGCCGCCGCGCGGCCCGACGACATCGTCCTGATCGCAGGCAAGGGCAGCGAGCCCCACCAGATCGTGGGCGAGGAACTGCTCCCCTTCAGCGACATGGCGACCGTACGCGACCTCGCCTCCCGCCTGGCTCCCTGAAGCCGGAAGCCGGAACCACCGGGGCGAACGAAGGGCTCCACCGCCGGACGGTGGAGCCCTTGACCGTGTCATGGTGCCGTTGGACCAGCCGGCTCGCGCCGCGACGGGCGGTGACCGGCGATGACCGCGCGGCCGGTCCTCAGTGCGGCCGGAGCACGCTCACTACACCGGCGTGGTCGGAAGGCCACAGGCCCGAGGGCGTGCGGTCCGCCTGCACGTGGCCCACCCGGCCGGTCGTCAGTGCGCTGACCTTGCCACGGAAGAGCACGTAGTCGATGCGCTGGGCGAGGGTGGAGGCGGCGTTGCGCAGGTCGGCGGCCTGGCAGCAGGTGAAGCCCGGCTTGTGGGGGCGGGTGGCGGTCCAGGCGTCCTTGAAGCCGGCGGCCAGCAGATTGTCGTGGGTCTGGGTGTCGGTCGATCCAGGCTGGGCGCCGACTCCGCCGGCGGCCGAGTTGAGGTCACCGAGCAGCACGGCGGGCAGTTTGGTTTTCAGCGGGCCGGCGAGAAGTTCGTCGGCCTGCGCTTCCTGAACGGTGGGGGAGGCGGGCTCCAGATGGGTGGTCACCACCCTGGCGGTGCGGCCGTGCACGGTGGCGTCGGCCGCGACCCAGCCGCGTCGGACCTGGAGCGGGTCATTGGGCGGGCAGCCGAGCAAAGGGCGGCAGATGGGCACGTGGCTCTGGAACGTCGCCGCCCGCGCGTTGGCCACGGAGAAGTCCCGCGCGGGCAGGTCCGTGCGGGCCAGGAGGACGTCGCGGTCGGTGAGGCGGATGTCCTGGAGACCGGTGGGCGTGGACCGCGGGGCCTCGAAGTCACTGCCGACGATGACGCTGGCCACGGCCTCGTAGTGCTTGCCCCGGGCGGAAAGCTCGTCGAGAAGGATCTGCAGGAAGTCGTACTCGACGTGGATGGCGCTGCCCGCGCCGGCAGGGGTCTGGCTGCGCCACAGCACGGCTTCCTGCAGGCCCACGAGATGGGGGTCGCTGTCGGCGATCTCATCGGCCAGCGCCTCGGCGCGCTCGGGGAAGTTCGTCGCCTGGACGTTCGCGTACACGGCTGTCACCGCGGCGACGAGCGCCTGGGGGCTGGTGGCGGCGAGGACGGGCGCGAGATCGGCTCCCAGGTAGAGGTTGCGGGTCATGACCCGCAAAGGGGCCGGGGGCTGGGCGGCGGCCGAGGCCGCGGCGAGTGACCCGGGCGCGAGCAGCAGCAGGAGCGCGCCCAGGAGGGATGAGAGCGAACGGCGAATCATGCAGGCGGACCTTTCGGTGAAAAGCGGACGGAATCCGCACCCTCGGCGAACCTAAGGCGGCCTACGGGATGTGGCGATCCGGGTGTAGGCCGCCCGGCCTCCCGGCGTAGGCCGCCCGGCCGATGCTTCGCACGCGAATCGGGCGATTGGTCGACCGCGGCCGCTCAGTGCGCCGTGACCTGGTCGGGTTCCCGGGCAGGTGCGGCCGGGCGGTGCCGTGGGTGGTCGCCCGTGGGGGGCCCGGGGCGGACCGGCCACCAGACGGCCCGGCCGAGGAGCGCGGCAAGGGCGGGGACGAGCACCAGCGAGAGGACGAGCGCGGAGAGCATGATGCCGAGCGTCATTGCGAAGGCGACCTGCTCGCTTCCCGGGGTCGTGGCGAGCGTGGCGAAGGAGCCGGCCAGCACCAGCCCGGCGGTCGCGATGGCCGGTGTCGTGTGCCGCACCGCGCGGGCCACGGCGGCGCGGGCAGGGCCCGGTCGCTGCATCTCCTCGCGGATCCGGTCGGCGATCAGGATGTTGTAGTCGGTGCCCAGTGCCACGACGAACAGGAACAGCACCAGGGGAAGGGTGAAGTTGACGCCCGGCTTGCCGAGGGCGTGCTGGAAGAGCAGCGTGGTGGCGCCGAGGGTGGCGGCGAAACCGAGCCCGACGGAGAGCAACAGGATCACCGGTGCGAGCAGGCTCCGCAGGAGCAGAAGAAGGATCAGCGCGATCAGCGCGGCCGCGACCGGGAACACGATCTTCAGGTCGTGGTCGACAGCGGTGGCGATGTCGGCGAAGATCGCCGACGTCCCGCCCACGTGCGCCGTCGTCCCGGCGGGGGAGTTCTGGGCGACGGCGGCCCGGACCGGCCCCGAGGCCAGGTCGCGAGCCTGCTGGCTCTGCGGGTCGGCGGTCAGGAACAGGTCGATCCGGGCGGCACGATGGTCCTCGTTCAGAATGGTCTGCCCCACCTGGCCCACGCCTTCGACCTGGGTGAGTGCATGGGAGAGGCCGCCCAGCCGGTCGACGGTGAGGGTGCCGCCGTCCGTAGCGGTGACGAAGACGCTCGTCGGGTCCGACACTCCGGCCGGCAGTGCGCGCGAGATCTCGGCCGCGGTGGCCGCGGCGGGGGTCGGGTCACCGGAGTCGCCCCGGCCGTAGTCCATGCGCATGCCCGTCAACCCGGCGGCCAGCGCGGCGAGCAGGGCGACGGAGGCCATCAGCATCGTCAGCGGTCGTCGTGTGACCAGCGCGCCGAAGCGGGCGGCACGGCCTTCGCGCGGCTCGCGGCGCAAGGACCGGGAAGGCCAGAACATCTTGCGCCCGGCGGCCGCGAGCAGCGCCGGCATCAGGGTGAGGCTGCCGAGCAGCATCACGAGGACCGCGACGGCGATCGAGGGGCCCAGTGAGCGGAACTGCCCGAAGGTCGCCAGGCCCAGCGTGGCGAACGCGGCGACGATGGTCAGCGCCGCCGAGGTGATCGCCGCGCCCACCCGGCCGGAGACCTGCTCGGCCGCCTCGCGGGCGGGCTGCTCGGGCCGGCTGCGCAACTGCTCGCGGAAGCGGAACAGCAGGAACAGCAGGTAGTCGATGCCGATGCCGAGCAGGACCACCTGGATCAGCGCCGGGGTGCCCGCGTCGAGCTTGCGCCCGGTGAGCAGCGCGGCGCCCGCCACGGCTCCCCCCGCCACGCCGCCGATCATGGCGACCGCGAACAGTGGCAGCAGGGCCGCGGCCACGCTGCGGAACACCAGCACGTTGAGCAGGACGATCAACCCCATGACGAGCGCGCCCCCGACCTTCGCGGCGGTCTCGTTGGCATCGGTGGTGTCGACGGTGTCGGCGAGTGCCCCGGTGAAGCCGGTGCGCATCCCCGCCTCCGAGAACTGCGTCGTGGCGGCGTCCCGGAAGGTCCGGTAGACGCCCTGGACCCCCCTGTCCGAAGGATTGCCGGTCAGCTGGACGGAGAGCAGTTCGAAGCTCCGGTCGGGCGCCGTCATCGCCGGGGCGATCCGGGGCGTCTGGGAGCGGTCCGGGACCATGAACTGCGGCATGTCGTCTTCGCGAGGCATGACCACCCTGCGCTCGCCGAGCTTCGCGGCCTCGGCCTCGACCCGCTTCTGGTCGGCGGCGCTCAGGGCCTTGCCGTCGGTGCGGGCGACCAGCACCGTCACGGTGACGGCGTCGGGGTTCACCCCGAACTGCTCCTGGGCGATCCGCAGCGCGGCGGCCGAGTCGTAGCTGCGGGGCAGGAAGTCCCCGGTCTGGTGCTGGGTGACGCGGGAGATCAGTACGGGGGCCAGGGCGCTCAGCGCGACACCCAGCAGCACCCAGAGGGTGATGACCTTCCAAGGGTGTCGGGTGGAGTATCTGGTCAGGGCGCGGATCACGATGTCCTCCGGCGGACGGACTTGAATGCGGACGTCTGCCGGGGGCTCCCGGCCGGTCTCCAGACCATCACTCCGAGGGGTCGGCAGTCGTCGGGGCAGCGGATGATCCACACCGGGGCCCTGGGTCCCTCCCCGGCCCGCGACCAGGAGCCTGGTCCTGGTCCCGGTCCTGGTCGCGGGCCTGGTCCTGGCTCGTCCGGGGCCCGCTCCCGGTCCCGCGCCGGGCCCCGCGCCCGGGACAGGGCCGCGAACCGAGGCCGCCGGTGCTGCCGCTGCCGCTGCGGCTGCCGTGCCGACTGCTGTGCAACCCTTTCCCGGGGGCCGGGAGGCCGGACGAAGGGGAGAACAGACATGCTGAGGAGCCGACACATCGGGCCCGGTGATGGCCGGGAGTCGCTGCACACGGCCGGTGCCGAGCCGCCGTGGACCCGTAACGACGCGCTCGTGACCGGCGGGGCCTGCGCGATGAACCTGCTCAGCTACGCGCTCTTCCACGACCCGGCTGGGCAACACGACGTGAGCGTGGCCGGGTTCCTCCTCGTCGCGCTGGCGGCCATGCCGCTGCTCGCCCGGCGCAGCCACCCGGTGGCGGCGTTCGCCGCCGTACTGGTACTCGACGTGACGGCCGCCGTGACCGTACCGCTGCCCAGCCACTTCGGTGCCGTCCTGGTGGTCTCCCTGTACTCGGTCGCCAGGGCCCGCCCCGGCCGGGTGACGGCGGTCGCCGCCGTCGCGACGGTGTTCCTGATGCTGCTGAGCCAGAGCATCGGCCGGATGCCGACCTGGCAGGAGGCCATGGGACCACCCTTGTCCACCCTGATCGTCGTCGGCGGCGCCATGGCGGTCAACCGCTGGCAGCGGGAGGTGGCGGCCAACCGCAGACTCCTTGCCGACCGTGCGGTGGCCGACGAACGCCGCCGCATCGCGAGGGAGCTGCACGACATCGTGGCCCACCACATCACCACCATGCAGCTGATGGCCGGCGGAGCCCGGGCCAACATCACCCGACCGGAAGTGGTCCGGGACGCCCTGGTCACCCTGGAGGCCCCGGGCGGCTCGCGCTGCGCGAGATGCGCCAGCTCCTCGACGTGCTGCGGGCCGGCGACGAACCGGAGGCCGCGCCGCCGCTGCCCCAGCCCGGCGCCGACGACCTCGACCGCCTGGTGGCCGAGTCCCGCCTTGCCGGACTGCCGACCGAGTTCAGCGTCCGCGGGCCGCGGCGTCCGCTGCCGCCGACCGTCGGCCTCACGGTATTCAGGATCGCCCAGGAGGCCCTCACCAACGCCCGCAAATACGCGGGGCCCGCCCACGCCTCCGTACAACTGACGTACCACCGGGAGCGGATCACCATCGAGGTGCGGGACGACGGCGGGGGCACACCGCCGCAGGAGGGGCCGGCGGCGGTGGGCTCGGGCGGTTACGGCCTCGTCGGCATGCGCGAGCGCGTCGCCCTGCACGGCGGCACCCTCACCGTCGGCCCGCAGGCCGACGGGGGGTTCGCCGTGGTGGCCGACCTGCCGCTGACCGCGGACGAGGCGGCCGAGGCGGCCGTCCAGCACGAGGGAGCACACCGATGACCGGGCCCGGGCCGACGCGGCCGAGGATCAGGGTGCTGATCGTGGACGACCAGCCGCTGGTACGGCGCGGCCTGTCGCTGATCCTCTCCCCGGACCCGGCCTTGGAAGTGGTGGGAGAAGCGGAGAACGGCGCGCAGGCCGTCACCCTCGCCCGCGAACTGCGCCCGGACGTCGTGGTGATGGACATTCGGATGCCCGTCATGGACGGGGTCGCCGCGACCGGGGAACTCGCCGCCACCGTGCCCGACTGCCGGGTCCTTGCACTCAGTACCTTCGACCTCGACGAGTACGTCGTGGGCGCCCTGCGCGCCGGAGCCTACGGGTTCCTGCCCAAGGACAGCTCTCCGGAGGACCTGAGCGCGGCGATCCGCACCGTCCACGCGGGCGAGGCAGCCGTCGCCCCGCGCCTGCTCACCCGGCTGATCTCCACCTACGTACGGGCACCCCACGGTCCGAGGCCGGCCGCCACCGGCCCGGGTGAACTCACCCCCCGCGAGGTCGAGGTGTGGCACCTGATGGCCACGGGCCTCGACAACACCGAGATCTCCCGCGCCCTGGACATCAGCCTCTCGACGGTCAAGAACTACATCACCAGCATCTTCGACAAGCTCTCCGTACGCGACCGCGCCCAGGCAGTCATCGCGGCCTACGAATCGGGCCTGGTCACCGCCCGCGCACCGGCCGGGAACCCGCCCGGCGACGGGCACACCGGAACAAGATCCCCTCGCCTCGCACCCGGATAGTCACGGCACGAGACGAGACACCGTGCCGTGCGGGTCGGGAGCGGCGCGCGCCGCCTACGGTGGGGCGTATGAGGCTGCTGCTGACCTCCGACACGCAGGTACCCGCCCGCGCCAAGCGCCTGCCGGAAGCTCTGCTGGCAGCCGTCGACGCGGCCGACGCGGTGATCCACGCCGGCGACTGGACCGACGAGGCCACACTCGACCTCCTGGAGTCGAGGTCCCGCCTCCTGATCGGCGTGTACGGCAACATCGACGGGCCCGCGATGCGCCGCAGGCTGCCCGAGGTCGCCCGCGCCGAACTCGGCGGCCTGCGCTTCGCGGTCGTCCACGAGACCGGCCCGGCCGCCGGGCGCGAACGGCGCTGCGCCGCGCGCTTCCCCGATGTGGACGTCCTGGTGTTCGGCCACAGCCACATCCCGTGGGACTCCACGGCCCCGGGCGGGCTGCGCCTGCTCAACCCCGGATCGCCGACCGATCGCCGACGGCAGCCCCACCACACGTTCCTGACCCTCACCCTCGTGGACGGCGACCTGCGCCACACCACCCTCCGCCGCCTGCCCGGGAAGGCGTGAACCGACCGCATGCAGCGAAGGGCCGACCACGGCCGGCCCTTCGCCGGGCACCTGGTCCGGTCCCTGTGGGGTGCTCCCGGGTCCGGGAGCACCCTCGGGGTCACGGGCAGCCGGGGCCCGTGCCGGGGTTGGTGCAGATGTCGGTGCCGGGGCCGCCGTTGTTGGTGTTCGTGCCCGGGCCTCCGTCGAGGGAGTCGTTGCCGACCTCGCCGAACAGGGAGTCGTCGCCGTCTCCGCCCGTCACGGTGTCGTTGCCCGGGTCGCCGTGGAGGATGTCGTTGCCCACGTCGCCCGCGATCTGGTCGTTGCCGGGGCCGCCGGTGATCGAATCCGCGCCGGGACCGCCGCAGATGAGGTCGTTACCGGCGGCGCCGCTGACGGTGTCGTCGCCGCCGTGGGCCAGGATGACGTCGCGAGCGGGCGTGCCGGTGATCTGATCGTCGCCGGGGGTGCCGGTGATCGTCGGCTGCTCGCCGAAGCACGTGGTCGCCACGACTGTGGTGCTCTCCGACGCGAGGTCGTTCGCCGGGACCGGGTCCGAGACGGCGCCGGCTACCGCCGCACTGTCGGTGAGGGTCCCCTCGGTCGTGGCCGTCGTGGTGATGGTCCGCGCGTCGCTGCTCCCGGCGGTGAGCGTACCGATGTCACATGTCACGACGTCCGGAGTGGAACCGGCCGCGGTGCATCCGGCGGACGCCGAGACGAACTGGAGTCCGGCGGGCAGGGTGTCCTTGAGGACGACCCCTTCGGCGGTCTGCGGGCCGTTGTTGGTCGCGGTGAGCGTGTACGTCACGCTCTGCCCCACATCGACGGGGTCGGAACCCGCGTCGGACTTCGTGACGCCGAGGTCGGCATCGGTCAGGTCGAGACGCCCGATGAAGTTCGCGGTCTCGGCGAACCAGATGTCGTTGTCCGGACCCTTGGTGATGCCCCACGGGCCGCGCTCCGAGGAGGGCAGGGGGAACTCGGCGATCACACCGGACGTGCTGATCCGCCCGATCTTCCCGCTGTTGCGTTCGGTGAACCACAGGCTGTCGTCCGGCCCGGCGGTGATGTCCTGGGGCTGGGGCGCGGGGCCGTTCGACGGTACGTCGTACTGGGTGATCACGCCGGACGGGGTGATCCGGCCGATCCGGTTGCCGCCGAACACGGTGAACCAGAGGTTCCCGTCGGGGCCGGTGGTGATGTCGGTGGGGCCGCCGCCGTCGGGGACCGGGAACTCGGTGACGACGCCGGACGGGGTGATGCGGCCGATGAGGTTGGCGCCGATTTCGGTGAACCACAGGTTCCCGTCCGGCCCGGTGGTGATGTAGGACGGCTGGCCGGAGCCGGCGGGCAGAGGGTACTCGGTGAGGGTGCCGGTGGTGGTGATGCGGGCGATCCGGTTGCCGTTCTGCTCGGTGAACCACATGGCCCCATCCGGGCCGGCGGTGATGCCGGTGGGCTCGACGAACTGGTCGGGGAGGGGGTATTCGGTGACCGTGCCGTTCGTGTCGATCTTCCCGACCCGGGAGTCGAAGTGCTGCATGGTGAACCAGACGTTCCCGTCCGGGCCGGCGGTGATGTCGTGCGGGGTGCTGAACTCGCCGGGCAGGGGGTACTCGGCGATGAGGGTGCCCGTCGGGCTCATCCGGCCGATCTTGTTGCCGACCGCCTCGGTGAACCACAGGTTGCCGTCCGGCCCGGTGGTGATGCCGACCGGCGTGCTCGCGGAAGTTGGGAACGGGGTATTCGAAGATGCCGACGGCCGCCTGGGCCGCCGGGGCTCCGGCGGCCAGGGGCAGAGCGGCAGCCATCAGGGTGCCGGCGAGGAGCGCCGTCAGACGGCGTCCCCAACGGGACTTCGGACGCGGAGGCATCTCGGGTCCCGGCGCGCTGCGGGTGGTGGTGGGCATGAGGCGAGCACCTTTCGGTCGCGGTGGAACGCGCCAGTCCTACCAAGCCCCCAACGTTTCTTTAGATGCGGCGGCACCCGGGGCGCGCCGGAGGACCACTCACCTTCCACCCGATCGGAGCATGCGCCGCCGAATCGGCGCGAGAGCGGGGGAGCGGTATCGCTCACGCCGCCGATGCCCCCAACGAGCCCCACGGCCGTGGGTGGACGTGTCCATGGCGCCATGATGCTTGCTATGGCGCCACGATGGTGCCATGATTGCGCTATGGACCTCACTCCCTACGTTGACAACCTCCGGCACGAACTCGGCGTCGCCGCCGCAGCCGGTGGAGACGAAGCCCGCGCCCTGGCCGAGCGGCTCACCGCCCAGTTGGAGTCGGCCGCCCGGCTCACCCTGCTGAACGCCCTGTCCGACGCGATGGACGAAGTCACCCGCGACCTGGCCCCAGGCTCGGTCGACGTGCGACTGCGTGGGCTCGACCCCGAGTTCGTGGTCACGCCCCCGCCCGCCCCGGACGCCTTCGGAGATGGCTACGTCCCGGCACCGCCGCCGGCGCCCGCGTCGTCGGCCCCGCTGGACATCGAGGATGGCGCCACCTCGCGCATCAACTTCCGCCCGCCGGCCCAGCTCAAGGTCCGGGTCGAAGAGGCCGCGAACCGCGAAGGGCTCTCGGTCAACGCCTGGCTGGTGCGGGCCGTCGCCGCCGCCCTGGAACCGACGGCGAACCGCGGTACGGGCGGCTCGGGCCGGGCGCCCGCAGCCGGGCAGGGATTCACCGGCCGAACGCCCGCAGCCGGGCAAGGATTCACGGGCTGGGTGCGCTAGCCCACCCGGCACCACTCACACACTCCCCACCAAGCAGCCAACAGCCAACAGCCAACAGCCAAAGGACGGCTCAGTCATGCCTACTTTCGACACCCCCGAGCCCCTCTCCGCCACCCTTGAATTCGATTTCGGGCGGATCCGGATCATCGCGGGCAAGCGCACCGACACCGTGGTCGAGGTGACACCGAGCGACCCCGGCAACAAGCAGGACGTACAGGCTGCCGAGGACACCAAGGTCACCTGCACGGGCGGGGAGCTCGTGGTCAAGGGCCCGAAGAAGCGCTCCCCCTTCGGCAAGATCGGCTCGGTCGACGTGACCGTCGAGCTGCCCGCGGGATCGGACCTGAACGGCAGCACGGGGCTCGGTGACTTCATCGGCGAGGGGCGGTTCGGGAACTGCCGCCTGACGACGGCTGCCGGCGACATCCAGCTGGAAGAGGCCGGGGCCGTACGGCTGAAGACCACGCACGGGGACGTCCTCGTGGACCGTGTGACGGGCGAGGTCGAGATCCACGGGTCGGGGCGGGTGCGGGTCGGCCGGGCCGACGGCGCGGCCACCATCAAGAACCTCAACGGCGAGACCGTGCTCGGGGAGATCCGCGGGGAGCTGAAGGTGAGGTCGTCCAACGGGCCCATCAGTGTCCTGCACGCGGACTCCTCCGTCACGGCCAAGTCCGCGAGCGGCTCCATTCGGCTCGCCTCGGTGGTGCGCGGGCGGATCACCCTGGACACCGCGGCAGGGGGGCTGGAGATCGGGATCGCCGAGGGGTCTGCTGCCTGGCTGGATGTGCGGTCCACCGCGGGGCGTGTGCGTAATGAGCTCGGGGCGGCTGAGGGGCCCCAGGAGTCCGAGGAGACGGTCGAGGTTCGGGGCCGGACCAGCGCCGGCGACATCGTGATCCGCCGGGCCTGAGCCGCTCACCGGCCCAAGAGGGCCTGAGTCGCGCACCGGCCCAAGAGGATCCCAGCTGCTCGCCGACCCAAGAGGACCCGAGCCGCTCACCGCCCCCCAAGGATCTGCCCCGTCCGCGGCGTGAGCACCAGGGTGAGGCCGCCCCCGGCTGTCCTGCGCGCTCGGCGTCCCGCCCGTCGACTCCGTGAAGCCGCGGGCCACCGCCAAGCCGAACCGATGCCCACCCCGCGTGGGGCGTCGACGTAACTGACCGCCGCGAGCGGCGCCGTACGGATCCGGCGCTGCCCTTCGCGAGGCCGGATCTCCGACTCGGCCCGCAGCCGCGCCACCTTCCGGGTGCGCCGCGCCGTCGCCGATGCGGAGGCGCGGCCGTGGGATGCCATGCCGAGGCGCGAGAGGCCGCGGAGAAGTCCCGCCCGGAGTCGGCGGAGGCTTCCGCCCGCACGACGCCGCCGGTCCAGCGCCCCCCTTTCCCGCACCGCTCGTGCACCCAGTCAGGCACCACTCACGCGCCGCCATGGCGCCATGTCGTGCTGCGCGGATGCCGAATCACCAACCACTCAAGCGACCGCACGACCGACCCGACGGGAGTCCCACCGTGGCTACGTTCCTTTCCAAACTGGGCCGCCTCGCCTTCAGGCGCCGGGGGGTGACGCTGCTGCTCTGGCTGCTGATATTCGGCGGCATGGGCTTCGCCGCCTCCTCCGCCCCGGCGCCGCCCGCCGACACGTTCTCGATGCCGGGCACCGAGTCGCAGGAGGCCTTCGACCTGCTCACGGAGAAGTTCCCGGACGCGAGGGCCGACGGCGCCGGCGCCCGGGTCGTCGTCCGGGCCCCCGGGGGCCAGAAGATCACCGCCCCTGAGCAGCGGGCCGAAGTCGAACGCCTCGTCGCCGAGTTGGGCAAGTCCTCCCCGCAAGTGGTGGGCGCCACCGACCCCTACAAGACCCCCGAGGTCAGCATCAGCAAGGACGGTACGACCGCCTACACGGTGGTGACGTACAACGTCCCCGCGATGGAGGTCAGCGACCCGGCGCACGACGCCCTGGACGCGGCCATCGCGAAGGCCGGCAAGGCGGGTCTGACCGTCGAGGCCGGCGGTGACGCCGTGAAGATCGACCAGGCGATGGGCGGTACCGGCGAGCAGATCGGCATCCTGGTCTCCGCGGTCGTCCTCGTCCTGACCTTCGGCTCGATGATCGCGGCCGGAATGCCGCTCATCACCGCGCTGATCGGGGTCGGCATCGGCATCTCGGGCATCACGGCGCTCGGCTCCGCCCTCGGCCTGTCCGGCACGACCTCGACCCTCGCGATGATGATCGGCCTCGCGGTCGGCATCGACTACGCCCTGTTCATCGTGTCCCGCTTCCGCGCCGAGCGCGCCGAGGGGCGCACCCCCGACGAGGCCGCGGGCCGGGCCGTCGGCACCGCGGGTTCGGCGGTCGTCTTCGCGGGTCTGACGGTCATCGTGGCCCTCGCCGGACTGGCCGTCGTCAACATCCCGATGCTCACCAAGATGGGCCTCGCCGCGGCCGGCACCGTCGCGGTCTCCGTGCTCGTCGCGATCACCCTGGTCCCCGCACTGCTCGGCTTCGCGCCGGTCAAGGTGATGGCCCGCAAGGGGCGCCTGCGGTACGCCGTCAAGCCGCTGTCGGAGCGGGGGCAGCGCAAGGCCGCCAAGCGCGCGGCCAAGCTCGCCAAGAAGGCCAAGCCCAACCTCGGCTCCCGCTGGGCGAGTTACGTCCTCCGTCACCCCGTGGCCGTCCTGCTCATCGGCGTGGTCGGCCTCGGCACGGTCGCCGTACCGGCCGCGAGCCTCGAGCTGGGGCTGCCCGGCGAGGGCTCGATGTCGACGGAGACTACCCAGCGCAAGGCGTACGACATGCTCTCGGAGTCCTTCGGGCCCGGGTTCAACGGACCCCTGATGATCACCGTGCAGGCCGCGGACGCCAAGAAGGCGGCCGACGCCGCGGGCGTGGCCTTCGGCCGGAACCCCGGCGTGGCCTCGGTCTCCCCGGCCACC
This sequence comes from Streptomyces sp. ISL-43, assembly GCF_018614195.1. GTDB lineage: Bacteria > Actinomycetota > Actinomycetes > Streptomycetales > Streptomycetaceae > Streptomyces. Next base: position 54,236 of record NZ_JAGGOT010000037.1, on the reverse strand, counting down.
GCCAACCAGGCCGGCGACACCGCGATCATCAACGTCATCCCGGAGACCGGCCCGACCGAGAAGAGGACCGAGGAGCTCGTCCGCGACCTGCGCGCCACGGCAGGCGGTCTGGAGGGCAGCACCGCGTCCACGATCCGCGTCACCGGCCAGACGGCGATGTTCATCGACTTCTCGCGGACCCTGAATGACGCGCTCCTGCCCTACCTGGGCCTGGTCGTCGGCCTCGCCTTCCTCCTCCTCATGGTGGTCTTCCGCTCCATCCTGGTCCCGCTCAAGGCGGCCCTCGGATTCCTGCTCTCGGTGGCGGCGGCCCTCGGTGCCGTGGTGGCCGTCTTCCAGTGGGGCTGGCTCGCGGACGTCCTGGGCATCGAGCAGACCGGCCCGATCATGAGCACGATGCCGATCTTCATGATCGGAGTGGTCTTCGGCCTCGCGATGGACTACGAGGTCTTCCTGGTCAGCAGGATGCGTGAGTCGTACGTCCACGGAGCACGCCCGGCCGAAGCGGTCGTCGACGGCTTCCGCCACGGCGGCCGGGTCGTCGCCGCGGCCGCGGTGATCATGATGAGCGTCTTCTCCGGCTTCATCGTGGAGGACAACGACTTCATCAAGGTGATCGGCTTCGCCCTCGCGATCGCCGTCTTCTTCGACGCCTTCGTCGTCCGCATGGCGATCGTGCCCGCGCTCTTCGCCCTGCTCGGCAAGTCCGCCTGGTGGCTGCCGAAGTGGCTGGACCGGATCCTGCCCCGGGTGGACGTCGAGGGCGAGAAGCTCGGCCGGCCTGCGCAGTCCGCACCGTACTCGCGGCGGGAACGCCCCCTCGTCGGCTGAGTGGCTCCGCGAGATGGCGCCACGATGGCGCCCCTGTGCCGGATTCTGGCTGTCGCGGGGGCGCCTTTGCGTGAGGGGAATCCATAGAGGTCAGGTGGGACACCGCCTGACGCCCCACTGCGGACAGAAAGAATGGCGCCATAGCGGCTCGCTGTGGCGCCATGGATGTGCCATCATGGTGATGCAGGCGCGATGCGGAACGAGTGTCTTGCGCCAGGCATGCGCCATCCCTGCGCCACGGCCGGCCCACCGGCCGCCCCAGCCGTCCCCGGACTCCCGAAGAGAAGGGCCCGCCCACCATGAACCCCGCGACCACGGCAACGACGACAGCGGCCACCGCCCCGCGCTCGGCCGCGATCTCCGCGATCGGCCTGCGCAAGTCGTACGGCGACAAGGTGGTGCTCGACGGCATCGATCTGCGGATCCCCGAGGGCACGGTCTTCGCCCTGCTCGGACCCAACGGTGCCGGCAAGACCACCACCGTGGAAATCCTGTCCACGCTGATCACCGCCGACGAGGGCGAGGCGCGGATCGCGGGTCACGACGTGACCGCCGACGGCGACTCGGTACGCCGCCAGATCGGCGTCACCGGACAGTTCGCGGCCGTCGACGGACTGCTCACCGCCGAGGAGAACCTGCTCCTCATGGCCGACCTGCACCACCTGGGCAAGCACGAGGGCCGCCGCCGTGCCGCCGAGCTCCTGGAACGGTTCGAACTGGCCGAGGCGGCCCGCAAGAACGTCGCCACCTTCTCCGGCGGTATGCGCCGCAAGCTCGACCTGGCCATGACCCTGGTCGGCAGCCCGCGGATCATCTTCCTCGACGAGCCGACCACCGGCCTCGACCCGCGCAGCCGCCGCGTCATGTGGGAGCTCATCCGGGGCCTGGTCAAGGACCAGGGCGTGACCATCTTCCTCACCACGCAGTACCTGGAAGAGGCCGACCAACTCGCCGATCGCATCGGGGTCTTGGACCACGGCAAGCTGGTCGCCGAGGGTACTGCCGACGAGCTGAAGCGCAGGATCCCCGGCGGCCATGTCCGCCTCCAGTTCGCCGACGAGACCCACCTCGCCACGGCGGCCGACCTCTTCGGAGTCGCCACCCGCGACGACGAGTCGCTCACCCTGCAGATCCCCAGCGACGGCACCCTCACCAATCTCCGCGCCATCCTCGACGTCCTCGACAGCACCGGGGTACAGGCCGAGTCGCTCACCGTGCACACCCCCGACCTCGACGACGTCTTCCTCACCCTCACCGGCCGGCAGAACGCCCCCGCCACCACCTCCGCCGCTTCGCAGAAGGAGTCGAACCGATGAGCACCGTCACCGCGACCCCCGCCAAGTCCGCCACGCCGGCCCGCTCGTACGCCTTGCGCGACTCGATGACGATGCTGCGCCGCAACCTCAAGCACGTGCAGCGCTACCCCTCGATGACGATCTCGATGGTCGTGATGCCGCTCCTGATGCTGCTGCTCTTCGTGTACGTCTTCGGCGGCGCGCTCGGCACCGGTATCGGGGCGGGCGCCGGCCGCGGCGACTACACCAACTACCTGGTGCCCGGCATCATCCTGATGACCGCGACGTCCGGGGCCGTCTCCACGGCCGTGTCCGTCTGCACCGACATGACGGAAGGCATCGTCAACCGCTTCCGTACGATGTCGATCTCGCGAGGATCCATCCTCACCGGCCATGTGCTCGGCAGCGTCATCCAGGTCGCGGCGATCCTCGCCCTGGTCACCGGAGTCTCCTTCGCGGTGGGCTTCAGGCCCAACGCCTCGCCCATCGAGTGGATCGCCGCCCTCGGCCTGCTGCTCTTCCTGGCCTTCGGTCTGAGCTGGCTGTCCGCCGCCATGGGCATGGGCGCCAAGACCGTCGAGGCCGCGTCCAACGGCCCGTTGCCGCTGACCCTCCTGCCCTTCCTCGGCAGCGCGGTCGTCACCCCGGACTCCATGCCGACCGTTCTGCGCTGGTTCGCCGAGTACCAGCCCTTCACCCCGATCAACGAGACCCTGCGCGGCCTGCTGCTCGGCACCCCGATCGGCAACGACGGCTGGATCGCCCTGGCCTGGTGCACGGTGCTCGCCCTGCTCGGCTACCTGTGGTCGCGCGCCGTCTTCAACCGTGAGGTCATGCGTTGAGCCCAGCGCGGCAAGCAGGCGAAGGGGCGGCCCCCGGATTCCACCCGGAGCCGCCCCTTTTGCTCCGCCCGCGTCCACGCCGGCCGCTCCGCACTGGTGAAGCCGACAGCGGTACCAGCTCCCAGCGGGGTGCGGAACAGGCGCACCTCCACGTGGGCGGTTCCCGACCGGGCCGGCACGTACAAAGGCCGTGCCGGGACCCGTTCTTGTCCCGGCGCTCGCGCAATGCCGTGGACGGGGAGCGTCTGCTCCTCGAAGACATCGACGGCTCGATCTCGAACGGCATGGGGGTCGCACGGTCATCGGGGTGTCAGTGCGCGTACCGCAGGGTCTTCTGGCACCCACGGCCGCCGCGATCCGGTACGACGCCGCGGCCGGTGCGCCGGTCCTGTGGGTGCTACTCGCCTTCCAGTGCCGCCACCAGCTGCGGCAGGTTGCCGCCGGCCACGATGAGGGCAAGGTGGTCATGGTAGTCCCGGCTGCTGACGATCAGGCCGTCGCGGACCCGCAGCACCTGGATGTTGGCGGCCTCGAAAGTCCGCCCGGTCAACCGGTGATGCACCCGGTAGTCGAACTCGGCGACGACCACCTCTGCGTCGTCGGTCTCCCGGACGACCACGTTCGCCGGGGTCAGCTCCACGGGCGAACTCGCGGAGACGTGAGCGAACCGATCCCTGAGTGCGGCCCGCCCCTCGACCCGGCGCGGACCGACCGGCTCGAAGACGGTCTCCACCACGGCGTCCTCGGCATAGAGCTCGGCAAGCTCCGTGAACCGTCCGGCGCTGATGCCGTCGATCAACTTCTGGAAGACCTCGCGTGGTGACAGCGATTCAGGCATGCCAAACCTCCGGTGGGATCCATGGCTAGAATCGGACTGGAAACTCCGTTTTCACGATACGGACTGGATAGTCCGGTTGTCCAGAGTGGTTCTGCCGTCGACGGCGAAGGGTGGAAGAGGGATGGGTGACGCTCAGGAGCGCCCGCTGCGGGCTGACGCGGCCCGCAATCGGGCCAGGCTGCTGGATGTCGCCACGGAGGTGTTCACCACCCGCGGCGTCAGCGTGCCGACGGAGGAGATCGCCCGGGCGGCAGGGGTCGGAGTCGGCACGCTCTTCAGGCACTTCCCGACCAAGGAGGCCCTGCTGGAGGCGGTGATGGTGCGCAGACTGGAGGAAATGGCAGCCCAGACCGCGCGGCTGGCCGCCGAGGCCGGGCCTGCCGAAGCCTTTTTCGCCTGCTTCCGCCTGGTGGTGGAACAGTCCGAGGGGAAGAACGAGTTCGCTCAGGCTCTCGCTGCGGCAGGGGTGGACGTGCATGCGTCCCTGCGGGAGCCGACCATGGAGATCCAGGCTCGGCTGGCCGACCTGCTGGACGGGGCGCAGCGGGCTGGGGCGGTCCGCCCGGAGCTGGGCCTCCCGGAGTTCATCGCCCTCCTGACCGGTACCGGCAGGGCGATGGAGCAGCTCGGAGCGGATCCCGCGCCCCGGGAGCGGATCTTCCAGGTCGTCTTCGACGGACTGCGGCCCCGCTGACCGAAGGCGCACCCCCCCCGCAGGAGTTCCCGGGGGACTGCGAGGGAGACAGCCGTCGCGAGCACGGGCGACACGCGATCAGGCTGCGGTGGCCTCCTCCGCGGGTTCGATCAGGTCGCCGTTCGCGCACCCGGCGCCGGAGCGGTCCAACGCGACGACCGCCTTCATCGCGGCCCACTCGGTCACTCGGTGCCGTACTCGGGCCGCACCTTCAGCGGCCATCAGGGGAGCCGGTCACGACCCCGTGTGTGACAGGTGTGCGGGTGGCGCAGCCGCCCGGCGGTGCTTGATGTTGACGGCCGAAGCCTTGGCCAGTGCCGCGGGGTTCAGGAATCGCAGCGGACCGATCAGGCGGGATGCGAACAGATGCATGTGCCGCGCCGCCGATTCATCGCGGGCTGCCGCCGAGAACATCAGCCGCTCGATGGGATTGAACGGACGGGCCTTGGCGAAGTCGGCGGCCAGGTACTGGTGACCGCGCAGCCGGCGCCGGTGTTTGCGCGCGTACACCACGAGCGACCTATCGAGGTCGCCGCGACCGGTTGCGGCCGAGGAGACCGCCTCTGCCAACCATTGCGCGGACTGCAGGGCCCACCCGCATCCCACTCCCCACAGGGGGTCGCCGGTCAGGGCGGCGTCGCCGATGAGCGCGACGCCCGGTGCGGTCGGCTTCCGGCTGTGAAGCGGGTAGTCGACAGTTCCGGTGATCTTCGTGACGCGCTCGGCGGAGTCGATGGGCGGTGCCTCGGGCAGGGCGCGGACGAATGCGAGGAAGCTGCCCTCCAGGTCTTCCCGGAAGGCCGGCAGCCGCTTCTTGTCCGGGAGCACGGCGACGACCGTCACCCCGTCGTCGTTGGGAAACGCGTACGCCAGGTCGGGTTCGAGGAACCAGGCGTGACTGATCCCGTCGGGCAGCGGAAGGTTGCGGAAGTGCGCGAGATAGCCGAACCGCGTGTTCTCGTACAGCCGAGCAGGCATCCCGGCGAATTTCGCTACGGCCGAGTCCTTGCCATCGGCGCCGACCACCAGGCGGGCCCGGATCTCGCGCTCGCCCTGTGGTGTCGAGGCCCGCACCCCCAAGGTTCGCCCGGCTTCCCGGACCAGCCCGGTCACCTGGTGACCGAGGAGCAGATCGACGCCAGGGGTCTCCGCCGCACGGGACCTGATCAACGGGTCCAGGGTGCTGCGCCGGACGTTGTACGCGTACGGTAGCTCGGGGCCCGTCGGCGCGGCCCTCGGCTCGATCCATCCCCAGCGGGTGTACCAGCGGGCGTGGTTGCGGACGGCTCCCGCCTTCTCGAGAGCGGGGATGAGGCCGAGTTCGTCCAGCACCGGGTAGGCGTTGGCCGTGAGGGAGTGGGTGCAAAGCACCTTGTACGCTTCCGGGTCCGAGCGGCGTTCCAGCAGTGCGACGCGGACGCCGCGTCGAGCGAGCAAGATCGCCGCGGCGCTGCCGGCGAGGCCGGCTCCGCTGATGACGACGTCGTAGTCGTATCCCGCGCTCTCAGGCTTGGTCATGCGCTGATGGCTCCCTTCGGGGTGTGTTGCCGTTCGTGGGAGTGGTGCGGTGCCCCTGCTGTCAGGCACATGACCAACTGTATGAGGTGTGGACCGGATTGACGTGTGATCAGGCTGCGGTGGTCTCCTCCGTGCGTTCGATCAGAACGCCGCTCTCGGACCTCGCGCCGGAGCGGACCAGCGCGACCGGGCGGGCCTTGGTGATCTCCCTCCGGCCTTCCTGGGTGGACCCGACCGGCCCCTCGGCCGGGGCCCTCCACAGCCCGATCGCCCCCGCCGCCGACGACCAGCACGGTTTCCCGCGCCCCTGGGGCCAGTGTTACCTGAGGGCTTCGAAGGAGGCGACGAGATCGGTGGGGGAGGGGAGTGCGGTGATGTCGGCCTGGGTGGCGGCGGCGGCCTTGTGGAGGTCGTCGTCGGTGAGGAGGCGGCTGAGCAGGTCCGCGTCCACACTGTCGCCACGCGCGCGGAGGGCGAAGCCCAGACCCGTGGCGGCATCGACGTTGATGAAGTGGTCGGCGCCCTGCGGAAGGATCAGCTGGGGGACGCCCCGGGAGGCGGCGGTGAGCATGGTGCCGGCGCCGCCGTGGTGCACGATCGCGTCGGCGTTGTCCAGCAGTTGGGCCAGCGGCACCCAGGGCAGGGGGCGGACATTGGCGGGAAGGGTACCGAGCGGGCTCAGGTCGGTGTCGCCGACGGCGAGCAGGAACTCGGCATCGACGGACGCGGCCTCGGCGATCACCCGGCTGACCGGGTCGACGCCCGCGAACGCGGTCACCACCGTGCCGAGGGTGACGGCGATCCGCGGCCGGGAACCACGGGCTATGAGATCGCGGGGGACCGTGCCGCCGCCGTTGTACGGCACGTAGCGGACCCGCCAGCCGGTGCCGTCCCCGCCGAGGGAGGCGGGTACGACGTCGAGGACGGTGTGGGTGGCCGGGCCCTCGACCTCTCGGGCCCGGTAGTCGTCCGCCAGGAGGTCGGCGAGCATGCCGACCATGCTGAAGCCGGACATCACGCCGAAGTTGTGCACTACGGCGGGTATGCCGAGTGCCGCCGAGACCAGTGGTGCGGCGGCCTGGAAGGCGGCGTGGACGATGAGGTCCGGCCGCCAGGCGGTGGCGACCGCGAGCAGGTCGTCGATCGTGACCCGGCTGTGTTCCGCGAAACCGGCCGCGGCCAGCCGCTGAGTGTCCTCGAGGGTGTTTCCGTCTGTGATGAACTGCGGATCGGTGCCGTCCGAGGCGCGCCGGAAGGCCTCCATCAGCGTCGAGCCGTCGCCGATCTCGACGATGGGCAGGCCGGCCTGCCGCATCTGGTCGAGCGGGGCCGAACCGGCGAACAGCACCTGGTGCCCGGCGGCCTGGAGTGCCTGCGCGGTCGGCACCATCGGGAACAGGTGGCCTGCCGCAGCGGGGCCGGTGAACAGGATGCGCACGGTGTACTCCTTGGGTGGAACTCCCTGATTGCCCTGACAGAACATCGAACGCATTTCGCGCCGCGTCAGTTTCCGTGAGGTGAACGAATTTCGGCCAATCCTGGTGGGAGCCCGAATTCAAAGGGACCTACGGCTGCGAACTGGCCCCCTCGTCAGGAATTCGTTCAAGAAATTGAGACGAGTCGTTCGAGGCTCTCGACACCCTGGTCCAGTCGAAGGGGCGAGGGTCTTCGTTCCAGCTCCTGATCCAGCCTCGGAACGGCGCCGTCAAAGGCCCGACGCGCTACGTCGGGCGCCGAGCCGGCTTCGGAGTCGAGGCGATCGCGGTCGGGTGGACCAGCAGACCGGCCGGCCTGCCGGCCACCGACATGCGGACGAGAGCGGGGGCTTTCACCCGGTCGGGCCAAGCGAAGGCTGCCGGCTGCCGCGAATGGCCCAGCATCGGGGCACCAGACAGGCCGCTGGTCGGATGAGATGCCTATCGTCACAGTCAGACACATCGGTTCCCGAAGCGTGTGGAGACGTCATGTCCCATCGAGTCCGCTGGCTGGCGGGCGCCTGCCTGAGTACGGTCGCTGTCGGCCTGCTCGCCACCGGCGGCGCCCTCGCCACGTCGCCGCAAGAGGCTTCCGGCAGTGGCGCCGGGACCAGGTCCGAGGTCGCGGTGGGCGCCTATCTCCACTACGGCTCGCCCGGCGTCGAGCGGATGCGGGAACTCTCGCGCTGGCTCGGGGGTACGGAGCTGCGTGCCGGGCACACCTACCTGCCTGGCGATACCTGGTCGAACATCGAGGGGGAACCCGATTCCTTGCGCAGCTGGGCACGGTGGCGCAAGGCGAGAGCCGATCGGCTGTTCGTCCTGAACGTGCCCATGCTGGAGCGCAACGAGGCCGGGGTCCCCGACGGCCGGGTCGCCGAACTGATCCGCTCCGGCGCGCGGGGTGAGTACGACCACCACTTCCAGCGGCTGGCCGAGCGTCTGGTCACCCTCGGGGTGCCGGACACGGTGATCGTGCTCGGCTGGGAGATGAACGGCTTCAACTACACCCACCGGTGCCGGCCCGACCCCGAGAACTGGAAGAGGTACTGGCGGCGCATCGTGGCCGCCATGCGCTCTGTGGAGGGCCAGCGGTTCCGATTCGACTTCGCCCCCAACCGCGGCGGTGACGCGATCGCCTGGACCAGGTGCTACCCCGGCGACGACGTGGTCGACATCATCGGCATGGACTCCTACGACCAGCCGCCCGGCACCAGCTTCGACGAGCAGGTCAACCAGCCCCACGGACTCCAGCAGCAGGTCGACTTCGCGAAGGCGCACGGCAAGCGGATCTCGTACCCCGAGTGGGGGCTGTTCCGCAACGGCGACAACCCCGAGTACATGCGGGACATGCTGGCATGGATCGCCGAGCACAAGCCGCTCTACCACAGCATCACCGACTACTGCCCGCACGGCGTGTGGCAGTGCAGCCAGAACCCGCGCTCCGCACGGGTGTTCCGGGAGTTCCTGTCCACCAACCGGGGCCGCGGCGGGCCTTCCGCCTTTGTGCGTTAGCGGTGTGGTGGCAGCGGCCGGTGTGCGGCGCCGTACGGTGCGGGCGGGGCGTCGGTTCTCGTCGTACATGCCGAACAGGTCGACGATCAGGTCGGTCGGCCGCCGGCCCCGGTTCCAGACGTCGACGACATCGGTGCTGCCGGTGCTCGCCTGAACCGGGTTCGCGACGGTGGCGTCCTTCGCCCAGTTCAGGACGGACGAGTCCGGCGGGTGCCCGCTGCCACCGGCCTCACCCGGATGCGGAGCCCGGTATTCCTCGTGGAGAGCTGCTCATACGGTTCGATGTGTCTCATGAGGAGCCGTCCTCCGCTTCGTCCCGTGCGAGTCGGAGCCAACCTGCTCCAGCATCGCCTGGAGCCGGCAGCGGGAGTTCTGTATGACCGTGCATCACGTGCCTCGGCCGCAACGCCTGGGCTGGTCCGGCCGCCCGGCATTTCGGAGGGTCCTCACGGTGGGCCTCACTGCGGCGGCATTGCTCACGTTGGGGTTCCCCGCGGCCGCCGCCGGCCCGGTGAAGGCCACGTGCTTCGGCCGTCCGGCGACCGTCACGGGTTCGGGGACGATCAATGGGACACCGGGGGATGACGTCATCGTCGGCTCCTCGGGCGCCGACAGGGTCGATGGCAGGGGCGGCAACGACCGCATCTGCGGGCGCGCCGGTGAGGATCGCCTGCTCGGTGGACTCGGCGACGACCAGATCGACGGCGGGCCGGGCAACGACATCATCCGTGGTGATCTCAGGGCCGACAGCGGCAACGTCGTGGGCGGTGGCAGTGATCGTTTGTTCGGGGGTGATGACGACGACAACCTCGTGGGTGACTCGAGCACTGATGGGGGGAGTGCCACGGGCGGAGGGAAGGACGAGGTCTTCGGCGGCAACGGCAACGACGGCCTGTACGGCGACAGCGTCAGCTTTGCGGGCGGCGACGCCGGCGGCGGTGGCGACGACCGCATGGAAGGCGGAGGCGGCGACGACCATCTCACCGGTGATTCGATGGCAATCGAAGGATCCGCTACGGGCGCCGGTGACGATGTCCTCCTCGGGGGCCCGGGAATCGAATTCATCGTCGGCGACAGCGAGGCCGCCCACCACGCGGAGGGAAGCGGTGGGAACGACCTGATCGGCCTGGGTCCCGACGGCGGTTTCGGCGCAGTCGGGGACCACAACATCATCGACCCTGCAGGGGGGAGCGCCACCGGAGCCGGTAACGACAGGATCATCGGCGGTAGCGCGGACGAAGTCCTCATCGGTGACAGCGCCGTCGTCGATGCCGCCGCCACGGCCGCCGGCCACGATCGGATCGAAGGCCATGGGGGCAACGACACGCTCTTCGGCGACAACACCGACTTCGATGCCACCGAGACCGTCGGCGCCGCGGGTGGGCAGGACCGGCTCAAAGGCGGCCGCGGCAACGACACGCTCCGGGCAGGCCCGGCCAACGACCACCTCGACGGCGGCCCGCAAACCGACGACTGCGACGGCGAGGCAGGCAACGGTGACACCGCCGTACGGTGCGAGACGGTCAACCGCATCCCCTAGTGCTGCGACCGGGGGAGTGGCTGCTGCTGCGCTCTGGTCACGCGCCCGCACCTGCATGACGAGGGCCGCGGGCCCGGCGGCCGTCCGGGCCATCTGCCCGCGCCGGCTCCCGCCCCGGACTGCTCCCGGTGGCTGGCCACCGTATTGAGCTGGGGGTTTCCCCCGGGGCAAGTCGGCGGAGTACCCCAGCGCGGCACGCTTCGCCCCGGGTCGTGATCGTTTCACCCCAGTGGAACACGGACCGAGGAGCGACCGGCATGAACGCGCACAAGCAGGCCATCGGCCGACGGAGACTGCTCGCCGCGACGGCCGGGCTCGCGGCCACCGCCCTGTTGGCCCCGGCAGCCTCCGCCGCACCCACCACCACGGAGACGAACGGCCGGCCGGCCGCCGCGCTCCGCGCGCTGGAGCGCGCCGCCCACCCGCTGCGGTCGACGGAACCCGGCGGCCGCACTACCGACCTGCGGGCGCTGGCAGCCATGATGGGCGACGCCAAGGTGGTCGGACTGGGAGAGGCCACCCACGGCTCGCACGAGTTCTTCGCCATGAAGGAACGCGTATTCCGACATCTCGTCGAGGAGAAAGGTTTCACCACCTTCGCACTGGAGATGAGCTGGACCGCCGGCCTGCGGATCGACGAGTACCTCCAGGGCGGCGCCGGCGACGCCCGGCAGATCGCCGTAGAGACACTGACCGGATCCCCGTGGGAGCGCGAGGAGTTCGTCAGCCTCATCGCCTGGATGCGCCGGTACAACGACCGGCACCCCGGCCGGAAGGTCCACTTCATGGGCAACGACGTCGGAGCGCCGAAGCTCGGTGACGCCGCCTTCGACCGGGTCGCCTCCCACGTCCGGGCGACCCACCCCAGGACCTCGCGCGCCTCGAAGGCCTGTATGCGGGCCTGCGCCCCCTCGACGACGTCTTCGCCTATCTGCGCGAGCCCCTCACCGAACGACGCCACAACGCCACCATCGCGCAGCAGGCACTCGACCTGGTCACCGCGAACAAGGGCACCGGCGGTGACGCCTATGAATGGGCCGAACAACACGCCCGCAACATCGCCCGGACCTTCGCCTTCGCCTCCCTCGACCTGTCCGATCCGGAGTCAGTGTCCGCCGCGGAGCACCTTCGCGACCGGGTCATGGCCGACAACACCGCCTGGTGGCACCGCCGCACCGGCGACAAGATGCTGCTGTCGGCGCACAACGGCCACGTGGGCTATCTGGCCACCGACCCCGTGATGTACCCCACGACGCAAGGCGTCTTCCTGCGCAACGCCCTGGGCCGGGACTACGTCGCCATCGGCTTCACCTTCGACCGGGGATCATTCCTCACCGCGGCCACCTTCGGCGGGGCCTGGGACAAGGTCACCGTCCCCGCGGCCACGCCCGACATGCAGGAGTACACCCTCGACCGGGTCCGCTACCGCGACTACTACCTCGACCTGCGGACGCTGCCGGCTGCGGGCCGGGCCTGGCTGAACACCCCTCGCCCCGTCTACGAAGCGGGCTCGTCCTTCAAGAACGACCCACTTCCCACCCTCGCGATCGGCCAGGCCTACGACATCCTCATCCACCTCGACCAGGTCCACGCGGCCACCAAACTCTGACCATCCGCACCACCCATCCGTGCGGAACCGGCTGCGGCACCACCGGACCCGCACGGCACGGCGCCGACAGGGGTGGGGGCCGCTGAAGTTGGCGCAGCCGTGGAAACCGAGAGTTGCCGTGCGATTGCCGTAAGTGAAGATTCGAGTGTGCGGGGACTCCTGGCGGGCACATCACAGTCATGGTCTCGGACATGCTCGAACGACTGCGGCACCTGGTCCGCCCGCGCCGCGCTCCCGTCTTCACCGCCGACTTCACCTCGCCCGCCCAGTGGATCGCCGGCCGCTCGTGGGCGTATCCCGACGGCGGCCCGGTCAACCCGGGCGACAACAAGCTGGACCACCTCGTCGCCGACCCCGCCTACAGCCGCGGCGGGATCTTCCGGGCGACGCTGCGCCCCGACGGCTACTGGGACAGCGGGCTGCTCACCACCGAGGGCAGCGACGAGGGCTTCGCGGTGCGCACCGGCGACGTGCTGGAGGCCCGGGTGAAACTGCCGGTGCAGCGGGGCGCCTGGCCTGCCATCTGGACCTGGCGCGACGGCGGCCAGGAGATCGACGTCTTCGAGTACCACCCCGACAACCCGGACCTGCTGGAACTCTCCAACCATGTCCGGGAGGCGCACCGCTACCACCGCGACCCGGCGATCCGGCCCGGAGCATGGATCGACCTGAAGGTCGAGTTCGGGAAGGGTTCGGTCGTCTGGTGGGTCAACGGCGCCCGGGTCTTCGGCGACGGCAGGGGAGTGGGCCGCGGCTGGTCCGCCTACCTCATCGTCAACCTCTCGGTCTGCGCGGGCAGGTTCCACCCGGCGCCGGAGCCCGGGGTCACGGAGTTGTCCTACGAGGTCGCGCAGCTACGGGTGTACCGGCCGCGCTGAGGGCCGCTCCCGGGCGGCGGCGTAGGCCGGAGCCGGACGCCGGCATCGACTACCGGCACGACGAGTTCGGTGGGTCGAGCGGGGACGCGCCAGGGTCGTCGAGGCGTTCCGTGGGACCGGCGAAGGACAGGAACGTCGTCCGGGTGGCGAGCAGCCAGGTGCCGTCCACCTTGCGGAACGTGTCTTCGTAGTGCCCCACTTGGGCCGGGGGCCGGGGCGACACCATGCCCTCGGAGTAGCCGTCGACCCGGTACGTGGTGAAGTAGGTGGTGGCGGCGGCCGTCTCCGGAGAGGTCACGGTGACCAGGATGTTGGTGCAGATGCGACGCGACAGCCGGTCCGCGGGTCGGCCGCCGAAGTACTCCCGAAGAGCATCGCGGCCGGCTATGTGCCGATCGCCGACTGGCCATTCCCAGATCCCGTGCGGCGTGAACAGGTCCGCCACCGAGCTCGGGTCCCCGAGGTCGAGCCGGCGGACGAACTCGACGATCAGCCGCTCACAGGCCCGCTCGGCGATCGGGGCAGGTTTCGGCACAGGAGTTGCAAGCGGCTGCCGGCCGCCCCGGTCATTCCCGTTCGCCCTGAGCGCGCTCGCCGCGATGGGCCTGGCGGTAGGCGCGGGGTGTAGTGCCGGTCAGGGCGCGGAAGTGACGGCGTAGGACGGCCGGTGAGGTGAAGCCGGTGCGGGCGGCGATCTGTTCGACGGGGATCCCGGTCTCCCTGAGCAGCCGCTGGGCCTCGGAGATGCGCGCATGGAGCAGGTACTGGAGGGGGGTGTGACCGGTATGGGTGCGGAAGCGACGGGTGAGGCTGCTCGTGCTGGTCCGCGCGTGCGCGGCAATGTCCGGGAGCGCCACGGCGCGGTCGAGCCGGGTCTCCAGCCACCGCAGAGTCGGTTCGAGCCCCGCGCTGTCCGTGATCTCCCGTTCGATGGTGTCCTGGACCCTGTCCGCATCGCGCTGCAGTGGTGTGATCAGCTCCCGGGCGGTCTCTCCCGCCATTCGCGCACCGTGGTCACTACGGAGGATGTGGAGACAGACGTCCAGTCCGCCGAACATCCCCGCAGCCGTGAGGAAGGAGCCGTCCTCGACCACGGTGCCGAGCGGGTCGACCTGGATCCGAGGATGGCGCGCCGCGAGTTCCGCGGTGTGCCGCCAGCCGGTCGTGGCGCGGCGCCCGTCCAACAGTCCGGTCGCCGCGAGGGTGAGTACACCGGTGCCGACAGCCGCGACACGGGTTCCTCGGCCTGCCGCCGCCCGCAGCGCGGACTGAAGGGACGCCGACGGCTCGCCATGGTGGTCGGGGTGCCCGGTGATCAGTACGACGTCCGCGCCCGCGAGGCCTTCCGGACCCCAGGGCGGGCTGACCCGTACCGGATCGGGCGAAGGGACCACCCGAAATCCGGGGGCGGCGCAGAGCCGCACCTCGTACTCCACCCCCGGATGGTCACGGGACGCAGCTCCGAAGACCATTCCGGGGGTGGTGAGGTGAGGGCCGGGGACCCCGTCGGGCGCGAGGACAGCGATGACTGACACATCCGGAATATAGCCAGGTCGGCGCGGGTGCCGCCGTCAGGTTCGCGCCCGGTTACCCAGGGCCTGCCTACCAGGTCAGCCGGACTGGCGGATCGTCTCCCGGATCCAGTCCGCGTACACCGGCACATTGGTGTAGAGGCCCGGCCCCGTGGAACAGGTCGGGTCGTTGTCACCGTCGCCCGAAGTCGTACCGATGAGTTCCCAGCGGCCGTTCCTGGCACGCTGCAGCTGCGGGCCGCCGGAGTCCCCGTTGCAGGCCATGGCATCCGGCTTGGGGCTCACCGTGCACAGCCGGGTCTCCCCGGCACGATCGAAGCACTCGTCCTCGGATCCCCTGCGGGTGTCCAACTGCTGGAGCCGCTCAGGGAACACCCAGTCCTCCGGGGAATCGGCGCCGACGACGGTACCGAAGCCGAGAATCCGCGTGGGCGTGCCCACCGGTCCCGCCTGCTTCGCGATCCGGATGGGCTTCTGGGCGACCGGGCGGTCCAGTCGTACCAGGGCGAGGTCGTCCTGGTTGGGAGCGCCGGCCTTGCCCTGGGCGTAGCCCGGGTGCATGACGATCTTGTCGATCCTGCGGACACTACCGCCGGACGTGCGGTGCTCGCTGCCGACGCGGACCAGCCCGTCCGGGGTCACCCCGAGATCCGGGTCCACACAGTGACCGGCCGTGAGCACCCATTGCCGGTCGATCAGCGTCGCCCCGCACGGGGCCTTCAGTACCACCCCGTCCTCCAGGGTGGCCGACAGGGGGATCGACGCCATGAAGGTGTAACGCTCCCTGGAATCCTCGCCGTTGACGATGGCTTCCGCGCTGCCGGCCATGAGTGTTACGCCGAGCACGGCGGCCGCGCCGGCCGCGGCCGCGGCTCGCACCGTCAGGCCGCGGCCGCGGCGGCGTGCGGAACGGGGATCGGGGGTGGGGCGGTGGGCAGGGGGAAGGCGCATGTCGGTCCTCTCGGAAGGGGCAAAGGGATGGGCACGGGCCGGGCGGTCCCTCGCGTCCGGCTCCGTGCTGAGCCCCATCCTCCGGGCCGGGCCCCGCCGCGAAACAGTCGTTCGAATGTCACTCTGGGCTAAATTCGGGACATGTCACTGATCGCTGTCCTGGCGCTCGACGGAGTTCCGGGGCACCAGCTCACCACCCCCGGACTGACGTTCACCGCCGCCGCCAGGCACCACCCATGGGTCGACTACGACCTGCGGATCTGCGCCGCGCCGGGCTTCGAGAGCACGGGCGGCCCCGCTCCCTTCCGTATCGAGACACCGTGGGGTCTGGAGGGACTGGACGACGCCGACACCGTGCTGCTGCCCGGCTGCGCGGGCTTCCAAGACGAACCCGCGCCCGCCGTGGCCGATGCCCTGCGTGCCGCTGCCGCGCGCGGCTGCCGCATCGGCGCGGTCGGTACCGGCACGTTCGTCCTCGCCGCCACCGGTCTGCTCGACGGATGGCGCGCCGCCACCAGCCGCCGGCACACCGAGGAGCTGGCGCGCCTGCACCCCCGCGTCGAGGTCGACCCCGACGGCGCGGTCGTGTCGCACGGCCTCTTCCACAGCGCGGCCGGGGTCCTGGGAGGCCTCGACCTCTGTCTCCGCCTGATCACTCTCGACCACGGCGAATCCGTGGTCATCGAAACCGAGAGGCAGGCGTTCCTCCAGCTCCACGCCCCGGCCGACGACGCCGGCGGCGACGTCGCGGCCACAGTCCTCGCCGCCTCGGACGGCAGCCTCGATGAGGCGATCCGGTGGATGGAGGCCAACCTCCAACGTCCGCTGACCCTCGCGGAAATCGCCGACCGCACGGGGCTCGGCATCCGCACTCTGACCCGGCGCTTCCGCACCGAGACGGGACTCAGCCCGCTCCAGTACGTGCTTCGCGCCCGTATCCAGCTCGCTCAGCGGCTCCTGGAACGCACCGACGACCCCATCGAGCGCATCGCCGCCCGCAGTGGTCTCGGCACCCCCGCGAACCTGCGGCACCACTTCCACCGCTGCACCGGCACCACCCCCGGCATCTACCGCAACGCTTTCCGCTCCCTCGCCGCTGCCCTCACCTGGGCCGAGCGGGACGAGGCCGACCGCCCCTGAGCGGCACCACCGGTGGCTTCTCAGTGCTGCTCCTGGGGACGGCCGGCCGGCGGCGGGGCGGCGGAGTCCGGAGAGTAAGCCTGCGGAGGCCATTTGTGATCTCCCTACAAGGTGCAGGCGTGATTTCCGGCGTAGGTGCCGCTCGTGAGAGGCAGCGCGGCCTGGTGAAAATGATCATGATCGGCGGTCAGGCCGGTCAGGACATCGAGCACGGGGGAATTGCATGCACACTGGATACTCTGTCTTCGCCGGGACGATGGCCGACCTCACATACCCGCAGGTGGAGGCGGCGGCTGCCGCGGGCGCATGCGTCCTGCTGCCAACAGGCGTCATAGAGCAGCACGGCCCTCATCTGCCGCTGGGCACCGACGCCTACGGCGCCTACCAGCTGTGCCGGATGGTGAGGGACGAGCTCGACCGGCAGAAGGTACCGGCGCTGATCGCCCCACCGGTGTTCTGGGGGGTCAACCAGGTTTCCGGTGCGTTTGCCGGGACCTTCCGCACACGTCCGGAGACTGCGGCCGCACTGCACTTCGACATCATGGAATCGCTCGCCACGGACGGGTTCCGGAACATCTTCGTGATCAACCATCAGGGCGACATCGCTCACAATCGGATGCTCCTTGACGTCGTGACAGCCCGACACGAGCAGGGCAGTACGGGAGTCGTCCTCATCGAGCCCGACTTCATCGCTGACCGCCTGGGCGAGGCGGCGAAGGCGCCCGCGCTGGCCGCGTTCGCCATGCGGCCGCTGTTCGAGGGCCTGGAACTGACCGGTGAACTCGGTGTCCACGCCGAGGAGATCGAGAGCGCCCTGATGATGCGCTGGTTCCCTGAGCTCGTAGATTACGACGTCATGACCCAACTCCAGCCGACGGGCCTCGGGCCGGCCGACCTGGCGGAATGGCGAAAAGGCGGCGAACACGCCCGCAGGGTGACGCCGCAGGGCTACTTCGGCGCACCCAGCCCCCGCGACCCGTTCCTGTGGCGCTTCTACGAGCGCATGGCCCATGCCATGGCCCGTACCGTGACCAGCTCGCTCACCGCTCAAGCGGAAGGCGTGCAGGACGCTGCTCCGGGATCACCTTGCTGACCAGATGAGATGGGCGGCGACGTGGAGCCTGGCAGGCAGGCAGGCAGGCAGGCGGTCGCGTCCGCGAGCCGCGGCCCGTCACGCTGCCGCTGGGGACGCGGCGGTCACCGGGCGGTCCAACCGCCGTCGACCGGGAGTACCGCGCCCGTGAGGAAGGAGGCGGCCGGGCTGGCCAGCAGGAGCGCCGCGTCGGTGAGTTCGCCCGGATCGGCCCAGCGGCCCATCGGCACCTGGTGGTCGAGGAACTCCCGGACGCGTGGGTCGTCCTCAGCGCCGTCGTTCATCGGCGTGCGGAACGGTCCGGGCGCCAGGGCGTTGACGCAGATGCCGGTCCCCGCGAGCTCGACGGCCAGGCTTCGGGTGAGCTGGACCACGGCTCCCTTGGCGGCGGCGTAGGCCGTCCGGTCCGCGGCGCCGACGAGCCCGAGAGCGCTGGCCATGGTGACGATGCGGCCGTAGCCGGCCTGACGCATCAACGGGACCACGGCCTGGCAGGCGAGGAACGTACCGACGACGTTGACCTCCAGGCAGTGTCGCAGCGTGGCCGCGTCGAGTGCTGCAAGGCTGCCGCGTGCCTGGATGCCGGCACTGGTCACGAGGATGTCGAGGCGGCCGTACTCGGCCTGCACCGATCGAACCAGGTCCTGCACCGCTGTTTCGTCGGTCGCCTCGCAGGCCGACCCGAGCACTGGCCCGCCCGTCAGGTCCGCGATCTCCGAAGCGGTGCGTCGGCATGCCCGCACGTGCCTGCCGCAGACCACCACGGCGCAACCGGCGTATGAGAGGCGCTCGGCGATGGCGCGTCCGAGGCCGCTCGTGCCACCGGTGACGACGGCGACTTGACCGGTCAGGTCCGTACCGGTGCCGGCCGATCGGCTCTTCACGGGCCGACGGGGAGCATGAGGCCCCCGGACACGCGGAGGAGTTCGCCGGCGGTGGTGGGGAACACCGTGCGGGGGGTTCCGGCGGCGGCCCAGACCGTGGGGTAGTCGCCGAGGGCTTCGTCGACGACCGTCGGCAGTCGGCGCGGGTGGCCGACTGGGGCCACGCCGCCGATCGCCTGGCCGGTGGCTTCGCGTACCTGCTCGGGGGTGGCGCGGCGAAGCGCGGGGCGGCCCCATCGGGCCGCGAGTGCTTCGGTGTCCACCTTGTGCCTGCCGCTGGTCAGTACCAGCACGGGTACGTCGCCCGCGAGGAACACCAGGCTGTTGGCGATGGCGCCGATGTCGCAGCCCAGTGCGGCGGCGGCCTCGGCGGCCGTGCGCGTGGAAGCGGTCAGTTCGCGGACCTGGCCGGCGATGCCGGCCGATGCGAGGGCGCGAGCCACTTGCGCACTGCGGTCAGGCAGGGACGACGGCGTGCCGCTTCGGGACTCCATGGGGCTCCTTCACATCCGGCGTTCTGTAAACAGAACGTTCTGGTTGTGGAACGATAGAGTGCGCGAGACGGTGGATCAAGTGGTTACGGGGCGGGACGGGGGAGACCATGGATCTGGCAGGTCAGGTGGGCGGGCGACTGCGCGCACTGCGCGTCGAACGCGGGATGTCGCTGTCGGAACTGGCGCGCCGGTCCCAGGTCGGCAAGGGGACGCTCTCGGAGCTCGAGAGCGGGAGGCGCAACCCCACACTGGAAACGCTCTACGCGCTCACGACCGCGCTGGAAGTACCGCTCAGCACAGCCCTGCACACCACGGGCTTGGCCGCCACGATCTCCGGTACCGCGGTGGACGCGGTCCTCACTGAGCGATTCGAAGACGCCACCGCCGTCACGGAAACCTACCGGGTGCGCATTCGCGCCGAAACGGCACAGGAGTCCGCCGCTCACAGCCCTGGAACGACAGAGCACATCTTCATCCTGTCCGGCACGGCACGCGTCGGCGCGGTCGCCGGTCCCGTGCTCGCCCTCGGCCCGGGCGAACACGGTAGTTGGGACGCCGACGTCCCCCACTTGTACGAGTCCCCCTCGGGAGACGTCGAAGCGCTCCTCATCGTCCGCCACCCCCGTCACTGAGGTTTTCGTCTTGTTGTCGGGTGTGACGACCGCACAGGTTCCAGGTCGCAGCGTTCTTCGCGGAGCATGCCATCGCGGAGGGACCGACCGAGCTTCTCACTGCACTGGATGACAGCCTGCGTACCATCGCCGCGTTCCCTAGCCGAGATCACCACGGTGTGCCGAGAAGCAGGCACAGACGCCAGGGCCTGCCGCACAGTCTCCGCGCCTACTCCGGATGGCTGCCGGACGCGGGCTCCCGGGTCGCGAGAGGAGTGGCGCGGCTCAATAGTGAGTCGTGAGCAGGCCGCGGCATGCGCTCCGCAGATCCGAGGTCGGATGGCGCGCCCACGGACCTGAGCCGACGAGCGGACGGCGCGGCTGAGCATCATTCCTGCCGGCACCGGACAGTGAGGGCTGAGATGGACAACAGGCTCCAGTCGAAGGTCGCCCTGGTGACGGGGGGTGCCTCCGGTATCGGGCTCGCCACGGTTCGTCGGCTTCTGGCCGAGGGCTGCAGCGTCATGATGGCGTCCAGGAACCGAGAGCGGGGCGAGGGCGTCGTTGCCGAGTTCGGCAGCGCGCGAGCCGCGTTCCACCAACTGGACGTGACCGACGAGTCATCGGTCGCGTCGTCTGTCGAGGCCACGGTCCAACGCTTCGGGCGTCTGGACTGCCTCTTCAACAACGCCGGGATCGAAGGCACTGCGGGGCCTATGGCCGCGTGGTCTGCTGACGTTGTCGATGCGGTGCTGGACGTGAACGTCAAAGGCGCGTTCCTGTGTATGAAACACGCCGCGCCGCGCATGGCATCCGGGTCGGTGATCGTGAACAGCAGCTCCTGGCTCGGGATGATTCCCATGCCTATCGCCGCACCTTACGCGGCCAGCAAGGCCGCCCTGGTGAGCCTGACCCGTTCGGCGGCCGCCGAGCTTGCCGAGCAGGGGATCTCGGTCTTCGCCATCTGTCCGGCAGTTGTCGACACCCCGATGATCGACCGTATCTCGCAGATGGCAGGCGCCCCCAAGACGGCCATCGCCGAGATGGTCTGTCCGAGCCGACAGGTCACCTCCGCCGACAGGGTGGCGGAGGTCGTCGTCGGCCTTCTGGCATCCGATACGCCCTTCGAAAGTGGATCAGCACTACGCATCGATCCGACCGAAGTCGAGCGAATCGGTCCGTGACCCGAGCGAACGAGCCCTTGTCGACCCCTTCCGTGAAGAAGACAAGGAACCAGCCGACTGGCTTTCATGGTGTCGGAAGGCGACGCCGAGCCGGGCGATTGCGCGCTCGAACGACCTACTTGGGGCGGGGCCGGTAGACCATCCTGCTCTGCGGCGCCGGGCCCCGGCCGGCCCGGCGCTCGGGCCGGATCAGCCGGCCGGGACCGTCCACTTCTGCTGGGCGGCCCCGGTGCAGGTCCACAGCTGCAGCCGCGTCCCGTTGGCGGAGTTGCCGCCGGCGACGTCGAGGCACTTGTTCGCCTGCGGGTTCACGATGTCTCGGGCCCCGGACACCGCCCAGCGCTGGGCGCCGGTCCCGTTGCAGTCGTAGAGCTGGACCGGGGACCCGTCGGCAGTGCCGCCGCTCGCGACGTCGAGGCACTTGCCGAGTGCCCGTACGGTGCCGTCGGAGCCGAGGGTCCACCGCTGGGCACCGGTGCCGTTGCAGTCGTAGAGCTGGACCGGGGTGCCGTTGGCCGGATTCGCCCCGGCCACGTCGACGCACTTGCCGGCGAGCCCGCTGATCTGGCCGGGCTGACCACCGGGACCGCCGTCGGACGAGGTGACGCGGACGTGGTCGACCACCAGCTGCTGGGGGAAGGCCGTGCTGCCGTCGGGGTCGCCCGGCCAGTAGCCGCCGACCGCGAGGTTGAGGATCAGGAAGAACGGCTTGTTGAAGGCCCAGCTGCGTCCGCCCAGGTCGGCGGGGGTCCGCCGCTGGTAGACGACGCCGTCGACGGACCAGGTGACGGAGTCGGGGGCCCAGTCGACGGCGAAGGTGTGGAAGGCGTCGGCGAAGGCCTGGCCGCCGGGGAGGGAGTACGCGGCCCCGATGCCGCCGGCGCCGGAGTAGCCCGGCCCGTGGAGGGTGCCGTGCACGGTCGACGGTTCGAAGCCGACGTTCTCCATCACGTCGATCTCGCCGGAGTTCGGCCAGCCGACTTGGCCGATGTCGTTGCCGAGCATCCAGAAGGCGGGCCACATGCCCTGGCCCCGTGGCACCTTGAGCCTCGCCTCGACGTGTCCGTACGTCTGCGTGAAACGGCCCGCGGTGTTCAGGCGGGCCGACGTGTACTCGCAGCGGCCGTACCAGCACGTGTAGTTGGCCGGGTTCTCCCGGCGGGCGGTGATGACCAGGTGGCCCTGCCCGTCGAGGGCGGCGTTGCGGTTGCCCGCCGTGTAGTACTGCCGCTCATGGTTGTTGACGTTGTCACCGGTCTCGATCTGCCATTTCCCGGTGTCGACGGCAGCTCCGGCGGGTCCGTCGAAGTCGTCGGAGAAGGTCACGGCCGCGGCCGCGCCGGCGAGCGGCGTGGGGGCGGGCTCGGGGGCGCCGGTGGCGGGGGCGGCCAGACCGCCCCAGCAGACGAGGGCGAGGGCACATAAGAGCGCGCGCCGGTGCCAGGTGGGGTGCACGGTCATCACATCGTTTCGGCTGTGGGGGGACATGTGGAGACGTGCCCATGACAACCAGCTGTCAGCGAATGAACGCGGAAGCGGGCCGTCCGGGCACCTTTGTTCAGTACTTGATTCAAGGTGCAGGGTACGGCTGCGTCAAGATGCCCGTACCCTCCGGTGCGCACCGGGGGCACACGGCGAACGGCCGGCGCGCGATCCGGTGCCGGCCGTCGGTGCCGAGCGACGAGATCGGTGAGGCATACGAGGGGTTCAAGGCCCTGCCGCTGGAGCAGTACGCGGTGGTGCCCGGCTTCCTGGCCATGGTCGGGGACGTCCGCGGCAGGTCGGTCCTCGACCTGGCCTCCGGCACCGGCTTCTACAGCAGGGAGTTCAAGCGACGCGGCGCGGGGGACGTGCTCGGAATCGACATCTCCGGTGAAATGGTCGCCGTGGCACAGCAGTTGGAGGAGCGCAATCCGCTGGGCGTGCGCTACGAGGTGGGCGACGTGTCCGAACTGCGGCCCCTCGAGCATCGCTTCGACGTCGGCCTGGCGGTCCAGCTGCTCAGCTACGCGCAGGACATCGCCACCACGGAGCGGATGTGCGGCAACGCGCACCGGAGCCTGAATCCCGGCGGCGAGTTCTTCGTGCTCAACCAGTCGCCCGACTTCCGCTTCGACGGGCCGTCCCCGGACAAGTACGGCTTCCGCAGCGAGCTCACCGGCGAGGAGGTCGAGACCGGACCGCGAGTCCGGATCACGGCGCTGCTCGACCCGCCGGTCTCGTTCATCGCCAACCGCCCGCGCCGCGAGGTCTACGAGGATTGCCTGAAGGCGGCCGGATTCAGCGAGATCACCTGGGTCCCGGTGGAAGTGTCGGAGGCCGGCGTGCGCGCGTTCGGTGCGGACTTCTGGGCGGACTTCCACGCCAACCCCCCGCTGGAGATGCTGCGCTGCCGCGCCTGACACCCCACCGGACATCCCGGCGGCCCGGCCTCTGGAATCCGCCCGGACGGGGGGCGCCGGACCAGAAGGAGGTGAGCGGGCAGATTCCGGTCGTCCGGCAATCGGGTGGGGCAGGGCGTGTCACCGGAGGCGGTCCCGGATCTCCGCACTCCCGTGCGCTTCCGTGGACGACGGCCACGGTTTCCCGGACCTGAGGGGTGTCACATGGGCGTCGGTGCAGATCTCGACAGAATGGACCCGCTCCGCACGGCTGCCGTCGGCCGGCGAGTGAATGCCCTGTTCAGGGCGATGTCGACGGACCTTCTGCTGCGGGAGCAGTTCGTCACCGATCCGGCGCAGATCCTGTCCGAGTACGTCGACGGCAGCAGGCTCTCGCCGCAGCGGGCCTCCGCGCTCAACCAGCTCGTCTATGCGGTGGCGGCCACCACGGACGTGCTCCTCTGGGTGCGGAGCTATGCGCTGACGTACCGTGAGACCCCGGTCTCCCGTGCACAGTTCATGACGGACTTCGGGCGGGCCGTGACCGAGAAGCAGGCGGCCCATGTCGTCTTCGCCCTCCTGAGGCTCTCCTTGGAAGAGGAGGCCATGCCCGTTGCCGACGGGTCTCTGCTGCAGATCCTCAACGAGAGCGGGCTGTTCGACGGCGGACCGATCTCCGGTACGGAGGTGAGTACGGGTACGCAGTTCGGTACGGAAGTGAGCGGTACGCACATGAGCACGGGTGCCGCGGTGATCTCCGGTACGGAGGTGAGTACGGGTACGCAGTTCGGTACGGAAGTGAGCGGCACGCAGGTGAGCACCGGGCCGCGGCTCTTCTCCGACCAGTTCGTTCCCGCCGTGGAGGCGCTCGTGGAGTACGCGGGCCGGCTACGCGACCGCGGGCTGCTGGACAGCGTCGGGGGCCAGTGAATGGAGCCCCTGTCGGTCGTCGCTGACACGAGCCGCCCCCACCTCTCCGCCGACTTGCTCGCGCGGGCGAACGAACTCTTCCGGTCTGGCAGGCTGGACGAGGCGTACCTCGGCTACCTCAAGATCGTCGGGATCGCCCCCGACGATCCGTCCGCGCACAACAACCTCGGCTGCGTGCGCCAGGAGCAGGGCGATCCCGAGGGCGCGGTCACGTGCTACCGGGAAGCGCTGCGCCTCGACCCCCGGCTGCGGGCCGCCCGCCACAACCTCACCACGTGCCTTGTCCGGCTCGGCCGGAGCGACGAGTGCATCGGCCTCTGGTGCACCGACCACTCGCCCGACGCCGAAGACGTCGCTTGGCTGGACCGCCAGTCATGGCTCGCGCTGCTGGCCCACAACCTCCCGGACGCCGGCGAGTACGCGCGCATCCACGCCGCGGTCCGCCTCGGCAGCGAGTGGTACCCGCGGTCCTCGCCGCCGCCCCGGACCGCCGCCCCGGAGATCCGTCTCACGATTCCCAAACTGCGCCATGACATCGAGCAGTTCCGGCACCTGCAGCAGCGGGCTCTCCTCGGTGAGGAGTTCACCTCCGTCATCACGGCGTACCAGGAGACGATCTCCCGTCTCGAGTCGGCGGGGGAGCACGGACCGGTGCCGATGGACGCCATCGCGCAGCGCACCATCGGCCATGTCTACGGCCGTATCGTCCACGTACGGGACACCCCGCGCCTCCCGCGGGCGCTGTCGGACGCCTGGGACCCCGTCGAGGTGGAGAGCCGGTACATCGACCAGCCGCCGGGCGTGGTCGTCATCGACGACTTCCTGTCGCCCGAGGCGCTCGAGAGCCTCCGGTCGTTCTGCCTCGAGTCCACGGTCTGGACGGGGAACCGCTACGCGCACGGGCGCCTCGGCGCCTTCTTCCGCGACGGGTTCACCTGCCCGCTCCTCCTCCAGATCGCCGAAGAAGTCAGGGACGCCCTGCCCCGTGTGATCGGCAAGCGCCACCCGCTGCGTCAGCTGTGGGCGTTCAAGAACGAGAACGACTTCCCGGCCGACTCCAACACGCACGCGGACTTCGCCGCCGTCAACCTCAACTTCTGGATCACCCCGACCGACGCCAACCTCGACACCGAGAGCGGTGGCCTCGTCGTGTACGGGGTCGACGCCCCGCCCGACTGGGACTTCGCCACCTACAACAGTCGCCGGGAGGTGATCGAGCCCTACCTGCGGCAGCAGCACGCCAAGCCGTTCAGGATCCCCTACCGCCAGAACCGGGCGATCCTGTTCAACTCCGACCTCTTCCACGGCACGGACGGCCTGCATTTCCGTCCGGGGTTCACGAACCGGCGCGTCAACATCACCATGCTCTACGGCGAGCGGGCCGACGACGACCTCCATCGGGACGTCGCACATGCTTCTCCGGGTGCGGGAAGGCCGTCCGCCGCCTGGCGCTCCCCGGTCTTCACCCGCCACCGCGGCATCCGGCCGTGACCTCCCAGTACGGGCAGGACCGATTCGTCGTTGAACGCCTCCGGGGCATGCGGAACGGATTCTTCCTCGACTCCGGCGCATCGGACGGTGTGCAGGCGAGCAACACCCGCCTCCTGGAGACGTCCTTCGGCTGGTCCGGAATCTGCGTCGAACCGAACGCGGAACTGTACGACCGGCTCGTGAGGAACCGCCGGTGCGCCTGCCTGGACTGCTGCCTGTACGACCGGGAGGGAAGCATCGACTTCCTGGAGGCCGACACGATCGGGGGCATCGTCCAGGAATACGACCCGTCCCTCCTCCGCCTCGCCAGGCGCCGCCTCCGAGTCGCGGACGGCGCAGGGCTCCCCACGGTCCCCAAGACCGCGCGCACGATCCGCTCGGTCCTCGACCAGTACCGGGCGCCCGCCGTGATCGACTACTGGAGTCTGGACACCGAAGGGTCGGAACTGGCCCTCCTGCGGAGCTTTCCCTTCGACGTGTACTCCTTCCGCGTACTGACCGTCGAGCACAACTGGCTGCCGGTCCGGTCCGAGATCAGGGCCTTCCTCGAAAACCGTGGGTACGTCTGGGTGCAGGAGGCCGGTTGCGACGACTGCTACGTGCGCAACGACATCCCCCTGGACGCCCCGCCCTGGCGAAGCCACGCGTGGCGGCGCAGCCCCCAACCTGCTCGGCGAACGTCTGCCGACGGCACGAAGCGTCCCGCCAGATGAACCGGCGAATGGAGGTGGCCGGCTGGGAGAGGACTGACACGGCTTCTTACGAACGGCTGGGTCGCGCCTTTAGCATCGCCGGATGGGACTCTTCAGCCGCCGCAAGGCAAGCAGCAAGGGGACACACAGAATGCTGCTTGTGAAGGACAGCCGCGTAAAGCACGTGCCGACATCCTCCTTCGGGATGGACCTGGTGCAGGAGGTGAGCCGCCTGCTCGGATCCGAGCACATACGGTCGACCAAGCTCAGCGACGATCTGACTCTCTGGTACGCCGAGGACGAACCCGGTCGGGCGCGCCCCGGCACGCCCAACCCTGCGGCGAGCCGGCTCGCCGCCGAGCACGGCTCGTCACCAGTCACCGTCACCGGTCCCGCCGTCGTCACCGGCGGAATGTTGCACGGAACCCCTTACCCGCTGGACGTTGACGAGGCCGCGCGGATCGCGACCCACCTGGACGGGTAACGGACGGCGCGAGCTGCCCGGTTGGACCATCCGAAGGCGAGGAGGGCGAGGGGCCGGGCCGCACCCCGAGAGGTGCGGCCCGGCCCCTTCGCATGCTGAGGCAACGCCCACGTGATCCGGGATCCATCTCGGGGTCCACGCCCGTCTCCATGGCAACATGACTACCCTGACTTATCGTCAACTTCGGACTTCAGGGGGCCACATGGACGAGAAGGACACCTACGAACAGCCGACCGCGTCTGCCGCCGAACTCGCCGCTGGGCGCGGTCTCGGGGACTGGCTCCGCACGTTCCGGATGAAACAGAGCCGGATGTTCGGCAAGCACAACGCCTCGCGGCTCTACATATACGCCGGAGGTGCGGTCGTGACGGGCCCCGAGGGCTTCGAGGCCGCGCACGACTGGGAGACGATGCGGGTCCTGCGGTACTTGAGCACCCGCAACGGCGCCCCGTGGGACGCCCGGTACACCCTCCTCGACCCGAGCGGCGCCGCCGTGAACATCGGCCCTGGCACTCGGGTCTTCCTGAAGGAGGACAGGCAGGCCCTCGGTATCACTTCGGTGGTGCAGGGCGCGCTGTTCCTCTGGCCCAATGCCTGGGGGGAGCACATTCAAAACGCCGTCACCCGCGTGCAGTTGCCGAAGGTCCTCGCGCGTATCGAACGCGGCGAGACGGTGGACTTCGGCCCCGACAAGGTCGACCGGCGCGGCCTGGCGGGCAGGAAGCACGCGGCTGCCTGGTCGGAGATCACTGACATCTCCTCGTACAGCGGCACCCTGATCTTCAACGGGTCCCTCAAGCGTACGACCGTGGACAGTGTGGGAATGCATAACATCGCGAACTTGGACCTGTTCCTCAACCTGTGCCAGCGCTTCAAGGGCTGAAGACGAGGGGGGAATTCCAGGCAGCGGCAGGTGCGTTGAGCGCAGTCCGCACAGCCGGCGCATTCCAAGCGCTCGCGCCGAAGGTTGCTCCGTCCACGCGAAGGCGCGTCCGCCGGCACGCGGTTCCTCGGGGTGGGGCCGATGGCGCTGAGCTTCCGGTCCACGAGCACCGGCCGGCCGACGTCGAACGCCGAGGCGATCCGGGCGAGCGCGAACGGCACC
This sequence comes from Streptomyces sp. ISL-43, assembly GCF_018614195.1. Classification (GTDB taxonomy): domain Bacteria; phylum Actinomycetota; class Actinomycetes; order Streptomycetales; family Streptomycetaceae; genus Streptomyces. The sequence goes on along the minus strand of NZ_JAGGOT010000037.1, from coordinate 26,229 downwards.
GCGGCGTGGGCAAGGGCCGGCGGCGGCGTCGATCTTCGCGCCAGGTGACGATGCGACCCCGGGGCTCCGCGCACGGCGGTGCCCCGGAGCGGCCGTTCCGGCCCACCAGCAGTTCCTTGTACGGTCCCGCGGCGCAGACGAATCCGACGGAAGCCCCGCCAGTCGGACTGCCGGCCCGAAGACCCGAAACGGCCCGCCGAAGAAATCGACGACTCACGAAAGGTCGAGGAGAGAACGACGGGGCCGCGCCCGTCAGGACGCGGCCCCGCCACGGGTGGGCAGGGTGCGGGTGCCCGGGCCACAAGCCGGCGGGTCGCCGGGAGGGCTCCCGCCGGCTTGGGGATCGGTGTTACCGCACCAGTTTGGCCCCGGCCCAGTCGGCGTGGTCGCTGTTGATGCCGTCGCCCGCGTCCGTCACCTTCAGTACCAGCGAGTTCACGCCGGCGATGCTGACGTCGATGGACTGGGTCGCGCTCGACGGCGTCATCGCCGCCGGGCTCTCGTACAGCTTGACGCCGTCGCCCCAGACCTCGAACTTGACCGTCGCGTTCGCCCCGACCTCGTCATCGACACCGACGTCCGACTGGAACCGTGCGTAGCCACCGTTCAGGGAGTAAGTGATCGTGCTGTTGGCGTGCGTACCGATGCCCTTGGCGTACGCGGTGCCGTTCAGCTTGATCGGGTTCGAATCGACGCTCTTGTTCTTCTGAACGGTGCCCGAGTCGCTTCTGGCGTTGCTCCAGGTGAGATCGCTCAGATCGACCGTCTGTCCGTTTCCGCTGGTGGCGGTGGTGACGTCGACGGCGTTGCTGGCCCCGGAGACGTTCTCGGCGGCGTCAACCGCCTTCACCGTGAACGTGTACGGCGTCGAGGCCGACAGCCCCGTCGCGGTGAAGCTCGTACCCGTTGACGAGCCGACGAGCGTGGTACCTCGGTAGATGTTGTAGCCGGTCACGCCGACGTTGTCGGTCGACGCCGTCCACTTCAGGTCCACGCTGTTCGACGTCGCATTGCTCGATGCGAGGTTGGTCGGCGCGGTGGGGGCCGCGGTGTCGCCTCCTGCGGTCCCGGCGCTCGCGGTCACGGTTGCACCGCCGGCCACCGGTACGGTCACGTAGGACACGGTCTTGCCGTACAGCGACTTGGTCTGCGGTGTGTACGCCGTGCCGTTCACGGTGATCGCGGCGGGGGTTCCGTAGAACTGGGCTTCCCAGTTGACGGTGCCACCAGAGTTGTTGGTCAACGTGGAACCCGTCGTACCGGTGTGCTTGAGCTTCAGGTCGTTGTCACCGACTTTGAGGTGGTCGATCTCCACCCAGGGCGTCTCGGACGTCAGCCGGGAGACGGTGGCCACCTTGTCCTTCGGGGCGTCCGGCTGTACTCCCATCATGCCGTCGATGACACTGCTGACCGCCAGGAACGAGATCTCCGGATAGGTGTCCTTGCCGGTCATGAGCTTCTTGAGCCACGCCCAGCCCTCCGAGGACCGGTTGTACTGGTAGTACATCTCCGGCAAGTAGGAGGTCGCCTCGACATTCAGAGCGTCATCGTTGGCCGCGATGTAGTCCAGGTTGCTGCTGGTCCTGGCGCCGTGGTCGCCGAGCCCGGTCAGCATCGTCAGGAAGCTGGCCTCGTGCCCCCAACTGCTGTAACCCGTGCCGGCGGCGTCCTTGCCCCGGACGTACCGGTTGTTCGACGCGTCCCACCAGTTCGTCTCGAAGTGGTCGCGCACCCGCTTCGCGCGATCGGCCCACTTGGCGCCGTTGGCGTTGTCACCCTTCGCCTTCAGGATTTCCGAATAGGCCAGCATCGACTGGTACTGGTACCCGAGCGAATCGCCTGCGGAGACGAGATTCTCGTTCGGGAACTCGAAGAACGTCGCCGTGTACTCTCCGGGCTGCTTCTTCGAAACCGGCTGCTCGCTGGACGGGTTCGCGTCGTTCCACGTCACCCCGTGGTTGGTCAGGAACGAGCCCATCGTCGAATCGTAGTACGCGGAAAGGGCCGGATCGTTGATCCAGTCCGAGTTGCCGGTCCACTGGTACTGCTTGTACGCCTTGGTCATCAGGTTGAACGGCGACGGCAGTTCCCGGAAGCCGGTGCCGTCGATGTAGTATATGGCCCCGGACGAACTGTGAGCCCACAGTGGCCAGCCGTTCTGACCCGGATCGTCGGCATCGGCCGCGAACGTCTTCACCATGTGGAACGTCTCGGCGTCCAGGCCGAGCGCGTGCGCGCCGTCCGACTGGTGGGCGATGTCCCGGTTGTAGTAGGACTCCCGGTTGGTGTAGGCACCCCAGTAGCCCGGTTCCACCGTCGTGTGCGTGGAATTCTTGAGGCGCCACCACTCGGGTTCGTGCCCCATCATCGGGTTCCCCGGGTAGAACGTCATGGCCAGGGCCCGGTCCTTGCCCCATTTGAAGCCGTCGTTCAGTGTCGCGTTCGGAGAATTTATGGTCAGGGTGCTGGTTGGCGCCCCCACGTGTCTTTGGATCGTGATCCTGTCGACGCGCGGCACCTCGCCGGCGGACGTGGCGACCAGCTCGATGATGTCACCGGCCTTGAGCGCTACTTTGCTCGACGTACGGGTGTCGATGCTCATCGGGTCGGTGTAGTCACGGCCGTACCGCTGGGACGTGGCCCATGAATCCACGGGGGTGGAGTTCACGGAGATCTTGTACGTCACTCCGTTTGCGGTCTTGCCGTTGTAGCGCGTGATGAGGTCGTAGGTTCCGTCAGAGCCGCTGAAGGTCGTTCGGGCGGTGCTCGTCTGTCCTGACGCGCCCCGGGCATAGGTGACGTTGTCGACTGGCGTGTCGTTCCAGGTGTGGTTCACGGTGTCCGTCGCGAAATTGGTCAGCGACATGTTCTCGACTTCGATCACGTAGGGCCCTGTCATTGCCCCCGCCACCGCGGGCGTGCCGGGAATGGCAATTGCGGTGCCGGCTGTTGCGAGCACGGCAGACAGAACACAGGCGAGACGACGCATGTGTGATTGATCCTTTCGAGTGGGGGTGTTCCTTGTTCGAGGACGGTCAACCTCGACCGCCCATCTCTGACGGTGTGGAACATGCCGGGACAGAGCGGTCCGAGCGGCTGCCGGCGGTCCGGACCACCCGCCTTCGCACGCCGCCGATCACGTTGTCCCGAAGAAGTCGACCGACCGGGCGGTACAGGGCGACTCCGGAGCCCTGTCATCGTGACTGCGGTGCGACCGCCTGTGATCGCGTCGATGCCGAAGCGCGGCCGGGGTGCCTCTGGCCGGGCGAGGTCACCTGAGCCGTACTCGCGGTCGCTCGAGTTTGCTTGCCGCCGCTGCTTCGCATCCGGCAGGGCGGGGCCGGAAGGATCGAGACGACGGGCGCCCGGGCATCGAAGCGGTTCCGCACGGCCCTCGCGATGCCGAAGCGAGGGAGCGCGGGAGAGGGAAGAGCGTGCGCCGCACCGGACGCGGCGGCGGGCAGGGGTAACTCCTTTCATCGAACGCCATGTTGGAAGAAGTTGAACTGTGTTGCCTATTGAGAAGTGCTGTCAATGGTTGTGATCGGTTCGACCGTGCCGGCTTCGCTCGAGTGCGGGCCGGGTGTCGCGGTCCAGGTGCGCTGCCTCGGCGCGCCTGGACCCGACGGCATCGGCCTGGGCGACGCCGCGTATCGGCAGGTCAGCGGCTCGATACGGCCGGATGGCACCTGCTCTGCCAAGGCGGCCGGGGCGGGGTGACCACGCCTGGAGCAGCGCGAACAAATCTGGGACCAACTGTCAGCTTGCAACGGAAGATTGACGCAGTTTCAGAAAACTTTCATCGCTGTATTGCATGCCGCGACAAGCGTGAGTAGTGTCTGTCCCGTAGGGCTCATCTGTGCACCGCTCAGGAGAGGCTCAACGTCCGCTCTCGCTGCCCTTTTCCTCGCCACCGGCGGCACACCGAGCCGTCGCTGCTGTCCGCCTGTCGGCGCCCGCTGTGATGGACGGGTTCGTGGAGCGGCCAGGCAGTGCCCTGGCGATCACTTGAGTCGTCGATAGGACTGTGGGGAGTAGGGACGATGCCCGACGAGCGGCCCTATCTGTCCGCAGTCGTGGCAGGCGCTTGGCGTGCGGCGGACCCGGGTGTAGCAGGTGCCGCAGGCGGGGCCGAGTGGCCACTGCATACATTGCTTCCCTCGAGCGCGTGGTCAAGCGGCAGCCGGCCAGGCGGCAAGGATGCCGCACACCTGCGGGCTCAACGGCATCGCAGGGGCATTGGTTTGGGTCGGAAGGAACCCTCTCGACCGACCCAGGCCGGCATCAGCCGACGTCGGGGAGACAGGAGCACCTCGGCTGTGTGCGCAAGCAGATACCACGCGACTGGCCCGCACCGAGCTGCGCTGAGGCGCTGACCTGGACGTTCGCCCCTCCATGCGCCCCGCGCTGCCATTGGTGGCGCAAGTGGCGCCTAATGTGGCTCGCGATGGCGCCACGCCTCTGTCATTATGACGCCATGGGCGGCGCGCCCCCCTTGGTGAAGTAGGCAGAGGGGCGTCGCGTCGCGGAGCGAGCCAATGGGGGGTCGGATCATGGAGACAGCGCAGAGCCAGGAGCGGGCGGCGCCCGGCGCGCTCACCGCCTTCGCCCGCTTCGTGCTCTGCGGCGGAGGGATGGGGGTCGCCTCCAGCTTCGCCGTGACGGCCCTCGCGTCCTGGATTCCCTGGATCCTGGCCAACGCCTTGATCACCGTGGTCTCCACGCTGCTCGCCACCGAGCTGCACGCCCGCTTCACCTTCGGTGCGGGCGGGCGCGCGACCTGGCGCCAACATGTGCAGTCGGCCGGGTCCGCGACGGCTTCGTATGCGCTGACCTGCGGAGCAATGCTCGTCCTGCATCAGCTGGTGGCGGCGCCCGGGGCGGTGCTCGACCAGGTCGTCTACCTGGCGGCCTCCGCACTCGCCGGTGTCGCACGGTTCGCGGTGCTGCGTCTCGTCGTGTTCGCGCGGAACCGTTCGCAGGCCACCGTCCGCGCCGCGCATCCCGTGCACGCGACCGTGGTCCGCGCCTCGGCCCCGGCCGGCCTCGCGGAGCTCTGCCGCGCAGCCTGACCGTTCCGCCGGGCGGCGTGCAGTGCGGGTCGACGGGTGGAAGGCACACGACGAGCTACGGGAGGTGGCCGGCCCCCGAGGGCGGGCAGTCGCTGGACCTCAACGGCGCTTGCGGCGGGGGGCCGTCGCCCAGGCTGTCGGGTGCCGGTCTGCGTGGGTGTGGCGTGCCGCGGCTGGTTTGCCGTGGCACGCCGTTCGGTTCGGTTGGTAGCAGCTCACAGGCCCTGTGGGTATGGCTGCCGGAGCGGGCTAGCGGCCGTGGTGGTGTCCGCGACGGCCCCAGGACTCGGTGTCGATGACGTTGCCGCGGTTGTCGCGGAGGGTGGCGGTGTCGCGCTCGTCCCAGATCTGCTGGCGGCGGTCCTGGTAGACGTCGCGGTGGGAGTCGCGGCCCTTGCCGGTGTGGACCTTGACGCTGGAGCGGCCGTCCAGGCGGAGGTGGTTGAAGCGGTAGCGGTTGCCCTGCTTGTCGGTGAGGGTGAAGCCGCGCAGGTCCACGCTGTGGCGCCCGGTGTTCTTCACCTCGACCCATTCGCCGTTCAGGGCGCGGTTGTCGCGCCCGCGGCCGGCGTTCTCCACGTCACCGATGACGATGGAGGAGTGGGGGCCGCGGTGGTCGCGCCGGTGGTCGTCGGCGGCGGCCGGCACCGCCGCGGCGCCGATCAGGGCGCCGGCGGCCAGGAGGCCGGCGAGGGTGCGGCGGGTGGCGAGAGAAGCAGACATGCGGAAGACCCCTTCAACAGACAGCCCGGCCCGGCCTCGTGCAAGCCGGGCGGACTCCGAACGGTTCCCGGCGTCCTGCCGAGGAGCCATACTCTGGCCCCCAAACATGCCCGAAAGCAACGAAAACGACCCGTGTTGCCCAATCCGGATATGTCCGTAACCCTCCCTTGTAGGGGGCATGCGTCACGGCGCATTGACTCTCGGAGGCGGTAGTTCCACTTGATGCCCAGGAGGCCCACGGGCCGCAGCGTCCCCCTCCACGCCGCCCGGCTTCTTTGCCACCCGCCGCCACTGCGCCGAACGGGTTCAAGGCCCTGTAACGGCTACTTCCGCAATTCTTCCGGACGTACGCGCGTAAAGGGTTATAGCGTACGAATATCGGTCCCATTGTCCTTGGTTGACGCCGGCGAAGCCGAAACAACCACCAGCTCCCGACACGAATTGATCTCCCGACGCGCATGAGCGAGCGGTGCGCGCGGAACGTCGAGGGGTGCAGGCCCGGGCCACGCATGACCACGGTTGACGGCCGGCCCATGAGTATGGGTACTCATGCATTCGCGTACGAGGCGCGCGAGGGTGGCAGGGGCCATGCAGACGGGCGCCTCGCACCAGGTGTCGCATCCGCAGCGGATCCAGCCCGGCAGCCACGTCTGTCGACGCACCTCATGACCGCCTCAGAAGGGGAACGCCTTGCGCACCACAGGACCACGCCCATCCCGCCGCACCGCACTCGCTCTCGGCGCCGGTGCGGCACTCTCCACCGCGCTGCCCCTCGGCGGAACGGCACACGCCTTACCCGCCGGGGACGGCATCACCTCGCCGCTGAGGGAGCTCGAGCAGCAGCACTCTGCCCGCCTTGGCGTATTCGCCCGCAACATGCGCACAGGCAGGACGGTGGCGTACCGCGCGGACGAACGCTTCCCGATGTGCTCACTGTTCAAGACGATCGCCGCCGCGGCCGTGCTGCGCGACCTCGACCACGACGGCGAGTTCCTGGCCAAGCGCATCCGGTACACCGCAGAGTACGTCGCGAAGTCGGGCTACTCCCCCCGCACCGGCAAAGCCGAGAACCTAGAAAGCGGTATGACCGTCGCCCAACTGTGCGACGCAGCCATCTGCTACAGCGACAACACCGCGGGAAACCTGCTGCTCCGCGAGCTGGGGGGACCGACCGCCATCACCCGCTTCTGCCGCTCGATCGGGGACGGCAGGACCCAGCTCGATCGATGGGAGCCGGAACTCAACTCGGCAGAACCATGGCGCGTGACCGACACGACCACCCCCCGGGCCATCGGCCGGACCTACGCGCGCCTCACGCTCGGTGACGCGCTCACACCCCAGGACCGGGAACGGCTCACCGGCTGGCTGCTCGCCAACACGACCAGCGGCGACAGATTCCGCGCCGGCCTGCCCGCCGACTGGATTCTCGCCGACAAGACCGGTGGCGGGAGGTACGGGGGCAACAACGACGCGGGCATCACCTGGCCGCCGGATGGCGCACCGATCGTCATGGCCGTCCTGACGACCCAGCGCGAGGAAGACGCGGCTGCCGACCACCCGCTGGTGGCCAACACCGCCGCATTGCTGGCCGCGGAACTCATCTAGGGTCGGTTCGCGAGTGCTGGTCGCAGCCAGTCGTTGAGCGCTGCGGCCGGCGCGGGCCACCTCACGATGGCGGTGCTGGAGTCGGCGACCTACCGGGCACGACCGGAGCCGGCAGCCTGATGGACACACCCGAAACGGTGACCGACGCGGAGCTCGCCGAGACCGGGAACGGTCGATGCGGCTGATGAAGGCGGTCGACGAGGCCTTCGGCGACGGGGAAGGGGCAGAGCGGGAGCGTCGTGCCCTCGCTCTCACCGACGGCCCCGCGGTTGGCCGTCGGCCTCATTCTTCGGCTCGACCGGACATCGCGGGTTCCGCGACGGCGTCGGGCCGGTGGCGGGCTCGGGCCCGGTCGCGGAACCAGACGTACGTCCCCACCAGCACGGCCACCCCCACCCCGTACAGCGGCAGCCACAGGGTCGTCGTGGCCGCGAGGCACTCGGCAACGGCCTTGCGGGCCTGTTCCTCCTGCACGAACGCCAGGGCAGTGGCATCACTGCCGGCCAGGCTTCCCAGTGAGGCCTCCGTCTGGATGGCCTGGTACCTGCCCAGCAGCTCGCAGTCGCTGCGCGTCCCCGGCATCGGGAACAGCCAGGCCCGGCGCTGCAGCAGGGGGGCGATCGCGATCGCCACGCACAGGCCGATGACCAGCGCGTACGCGACCAAGCCGCGCAGGTACGCCGAGCGGATGCGCGGCGTCCACCGAGCCCGTCGCTGGAAGGCGAGCATCACCGAGAGGAGCGTCACCCCGATGAACGTGGCGAACCACTGCCACGAGCCCTGGGCGAGCGCGAACGTCAGCACCGCGGCGAGTCCGATGCCGATGACACCGGGAGCGGGAATGTCATCGCCTGCTACGGCGGATGCCGGCCTCGGGGTCACTCGGGGGCTGGAATCACTCACGGACCTCTCCTGCAGGGGGGACACCAGCATCCCCTGCGGGGCGCGGCGGCCCCGGGTGCCATGCCGCAGGGGTCGGGGCGTCCCGCCCGGATGGCCCGCGCTGCCTGGCACCGCACCGTGTTGTCGCAGGGCCGAGGATGCCCATTGGTTGGGCCACACGTTCCTGGGACGGGATGGCCGAGCCCCGGCGTCGCTGAGGGGCGCCCCGGCTTCGGGGTGCCCCTCAGCTGTTTCCATCGATTCGATGCCGCGGCGCCGATGAGTTTCGTGGCGCCAGGCTGTCTACCTTCTCGTAAGCTCGAGAAGCCCAGCAGCCACCCCGGAAGGGTGAGGAACATGAAGTACATGATCCAGATGAACGTGCCGGCCGCCGAGTGGGACGCCATCATGTCGTCGTACTCCAAGGACGACATGGAGGCGATGTTCGCCCACATGAATGCCCTCAACAACGACCTCACCGCCGCGGGGGAATGGGTGGACGGGCAGGGTCTCGGCGGCCCTTCGCTGGTCAAGACGGTGCGGGCTGGCAGCGACGGACAACCGCAGGTCACCGACGGGCCGGCCCAGGCGGGACACATCCTGGCCGGGTACTGGGTGGTCGACGTCAAGAGCGAGGACCGGGCCCTGGAGATCGCCGCACGGGCATCGGCGTGCCCCGGCCCGGGCGGGAAGCCCGGCAGCGACCCGGTCGAAGTGCACCCGATCCCCGAGGACCCGACCCAGGCCTGAGCCGAGCAGGCCGCGTCCAGTGGGGGTGTCGTGACACCGGCGACCTCCTCGACGCGGCCTTGGCGCGGCCGAACTGTCGCGGACGCCGGCGGCGGGGTCGTGGGGCGGTGACCGTCAGGGTGATCTTGAACGCGGAGATGCCTTCGCGGCGGCCATCGATGCGGGCCCAGGCGGGTGAGTGGTTCCAGCCCGGGTGCCCGGCGGGCTACGGCGGCGGCATCGAGGGCGTCGACGGGGCGTCGCCCGTGCGGACGATGGTGCCGAAGGCAGCGGGGGCAGAGGCCCTGCCAGAGGCGGGGACGTTCCTGTCGGCCGTCGGCCCGTCCGTGGCCTTCGCTGACGGGTGCGCCTTGGTGAGGGTGCAGACGCCGTCCGCACACTGGCGCTCCAGACGGCCGCGGGAGATTGTCTGCGCCAGGCCGACCATCCAGCAGGTGGGGCAGCCGCGGAAGGCGATCAGGGCCAACGGGGCCGCCAGCAGGGTGGCCGGGCCGGCGACGGGCACCAGGCCGATCGAGCCGATGATCAGCCCGAAGCCGATGGCGCCGCGCGCCAGGTGGCGCGGGACGGACTTGCTGGCGAAGCCCATCTCGGGCGCCGCGGACTGTGCGGTGGCCCGGGCCTTAACACCCTGCGCGGGCTTCACGGTGGTCACTGTGGTCACGGTGGTGAGTCTCCTCCGACGTGTCGGTCTATGGCTTGATCGGGCGCTTGGCCGGTCACTGCCAGCGAATGGCGCAGTGCCGCACGTGCTCTGTGCAGCCGCGATTCATCGCGGTGCTGCTCAGACCGAGCGAATGGGCGACGGTCTTGCCGGGCAGGCCCTGTACGTCCCGCATGATCAGGACCTGCCGCTGGTCACGGGGAAGGGCACCGACCGCAGCCGCGATCCGCTCCACCTCCAGCCTGTGCAGCACCGCGTCCTCGGCGGACGATTCCGCGGACGCCTCCGGTTCAGCCGACGACTCGTCGCTCCGCGAGACGAGCAGCCGTACCTGCCGCAGGCATTCGTTGCGCACGATCCGGTACATCCATGAGGCAAGCGCGCCAGTGGCCCGCAAGGTGCCGATCTTCCGGTAGAGGATGATCAGCGCCTCCTGTGCCGCGTCCTCCGCGTCCTGCGGCGAGGCGCACAGAGATAGGGCGAACTTGCGCACATGAGGCTGTGATTCCATGACGACGGTGGTGAGCGAAGTGACGTCGCCGTCCTGAGCGGCCTTGATCAGCCGCTCGTCGGGCCAGGAGAATCGTTGTTTCATCTGCTCCTCATATCCGGGAGGCGTCCCGCGTGTAGGCACTGGTCAGCTTCGGCTCTTGTAGCGCCGCATCAGGTGCCAGCTGCACGCGCCCACGAGCAGGACTCCGATCACGACGAGGCCAGTGATCATCATTGGTGTTTCCTCCCGGTTCTGCCGGCCCGTTCGGCCGGTACACAGACAAGAGGCGGGGAGATCCGGAAAGGATTCACCTCCGGCCGAAGTCTTCGTCGAACCGTGCATGGCTCCGCTCCCGCAGCCGCGGCAGGTGGCCAGCAGCGCCCGGAAACGACGGCGCGCGGCCCGGTCGGCCCGCCTCCTCGAAGGGGCGCAGGGGCGTGCGGTTCGGGCGCGTCGGCGAACAACCAGGGGAAGGTAGGGCGGGTGTAGTCGTTGCCGAGCCGCGTTCCCTGCACCCCGTATTGCGGGATCAGCGACACGAACGATCGCTCCTCCGCGGTTTCGACCTCCGTCTCCCACCAGGCATCTGATGCCAGTTCGGCGGGAGCGATTTCTCCATCGACGAACCTCGCCGCCAGCCGGCGCAGAGCGTGGCGCCGCGCCAGGCGCGGCGCTCGGAACCCACCCCGCGTGTTCGCCCGAACCCGAAGCCCGAACCCGAAGCCCGAAGCCCGAACCCCGAACCCACGGACACGACGGTCCGTCCTCCGGTTCCCGGCGCTGGATGGGCGTCGTCGCGTTACTCGCGGACCTGAGCGTTCACTGTGGGATGCGCGTCAGCGCTGTCCGTGCCCAGGCCCGCGAGCAGGCGCAGTCCGTCCTCGGCGGGGCTGCCGGGGGCCGCGGACAGCACCAGCAGCTCCATGCCCGATGCGTCCGGTAGCGCGAAGTTCTCCTGGTGCAGTTCCAGCAGTCCGACGAGCGGGTGCCGGTACGCCTTGAGTCCATGGGTGCGGGCGCGTACGTCCGCGCGGGCCCAAAGGCGGCGGAAGCGCTCGCTGCCCATGGCCAGTTCGCCGATGAGCGAGGCCAGGCGTGGGTCGTCGGGGTATTGGCCGGCGGCCAGACGCAAGTGCCCGACGACGTCGAGGGTGCATTTCTCCCAGTCCGCGTAGAGGCCGCGCTCGGCCTCCTCGAGGAAGATGTGCCGGGCGATGTTCAGGCCCGGCATCGGCCGGCCGAAGAGGAGCCTGCCGAGGTGGTTCCCGGCGAGCACGTCCAGGCGGTGGTCCATGATCAGCGCGGGTGCGTCGGCGACCAGGTCGAGGACGCGCAGCAGCTCCGGCCGGACCCGCCCGCCCGGCGCCTTCGCGGGGCGGCGGCGCTGGCGGGCGAGCCGGTAGAGGTGCTCGCGTTCGGTCCCGTCGAGGCCGAGGACGCGGGCGAGCGCGTCGAGGACCTGCTCGGAGGGCTGGGTCGCGCGGCCCTGCTCCAGGCGTACGTAGTAGTCGACGCTGACTCCGGACAGGTGCGCGACCTCTTCGCGGCGCAGCCCTTCGACGCGGCGGCGGCTGTCGGTGGGGATGCCGACGGCCGCCGGGTCGACCCGGGAACGCCGGGTCCGCAGGAAGCCCGCAAGATCGTTCATGCCCCCCAGTATGGCCTCGGCGGTGCCCCGCGAGGGTGGTCCTGCCGATACCAGGAAGTCCCGTCCGATGGATGCGGCGCCCCTGAACACCGGGCGCCATAGCGCCCAGGATCGAAGGCATCCGATCTGAAGGAGTTCCCGTGAAGACGCTCATCGTCTACGCCCACCCCGAGCCGAAGTCGCTCAACAGCTCGCTGAAGGACCTCGCGGTGTCCACCTTGGAGGGCGCCGGGCACCAGGTGCGGGTGAGCGATCTGTACGCGATGAACTGGAAGGCGGTCGTGGACGCCGCGGACTACGGCCCCGACGCCTCGAGTCCGCTGAAGGTCGCCCTGGACTCGGGCCGGGCCTTCGACGCCGGGACGCTCACCCCGGACGTCCTGGCCGAGCAGGAGAAGCTGCTGTGGGCCGACACGATCATCTTCCAGTTCCCGCTGTGGTGGTACTCGATGCCCGCGATCCTCAAGGGCTGGGTGGACCGGGTGTTCACCTACCGCTTCGCGTACGGCGTCGGCGAGCACAGCGACACCAAATACGGCGAGCGCTTCGGCGAAGGCACCCTCGCGGGCAGGAAGGCCCTGCTGTCGGTGACCGCCGGCGGCCCGGAGTCCCATTACGCCGCTCGCGGGATCAACGGCCCCATCGACGACCTGCTGTTCCCGATCCACCACGGCATCCTCTACTACCCGGGCATCGAGGCACTGCCGCCGTTCGTGCTGTACGGCACCGACCGGATGACCGGCGAGGACTACGGGGACGTAGCCAAGGCCTGGGAACAGCGCCTGCTCACCCTGGAGTCGACCGAGCCGATCGCGTTCAGGCGGCAGAACTTCGGTGACTACGAGATCCCCTCCCTGCACCTGAAGGAGGGACTGGAGCCCGCCGGCCGGACGGGCTTCGGGCTGCACGTGCGCGGCTGACCGCCGGCGACGGACACGACGGGCCGGGGCGCGAAACCGAGGCGCGGCCCCGGCGGCTCGCATGGGGGTTCTCCGGGCCGGGGTCAGGGGGTGTGGTCGGGCCAGGGGACGTCGGTGGCGACCGCGGCGGTGTAGTCGATGCCCGGCACGGAGAATCCGTACAGGCGTTGGACTTCGGCGCGGAACCAGGCGAGGTCGGCGAGGTCGGCGATGGTGTCGGTGGTGGCGGCCTGCCAGCGTTCGGCGACGGCCGCTTGGACGTCGTCGGTGAGTTCCCAGTCGTCCAGGCGGATTCGGTCTTCGTCGTCCAATGTGGGCGGAGCGGTGCCGGTGAGCTGGTCCCACAGGGCGGCGAGCTGGTGTACCGGCGGGACCAGGTCCTCCCCGAGGACGCCGCGCAGCAGGCCGGTGTACAGGGCGATGCCGGGGATGGCGGTGGAGGACTGCGTGACGGCAGCGCCGTTGACGGAGGTCACGGCCCGCCCGCCCACGGTTTTGTCGAGCCGCTCGTTCAGGGTGCGGGCGGTGGCCTCCAAGTGCGCCTTGGCCGCACCGATGGTGCCCTGCCGGTAGATCGCCGCTGTCAGCGGCGAGCCGATGTACGACAGCGCGGCGGTCGCGAAGCCGTCGGCGAGCAGCCCCCGACCGGCGAGGTGGTCGATCCAGCGTTCCCAGTCCGCGCCGCCCATCACGGCCACGGTCTGCTCGACATCATCGCCCTCGGCCGGCCCGGTCTCGACCTCGCGGACCTCGGGAACGCCTTGGTCGTCGAAAAGGAGGGTCTTGGTGCGGTTCGCCTGGCCGATCGGCTTGAGGACGGAGGCGTACGTGGTGCCGGTTCCGGGGTCGGTGCGCCGGGGCGCGGCCACCGAGTAGACCAGGTAGTCCAGCCTGCCGCCGAAGCGCTGCTCGATGAGGTCGGCGACCTGGTTCTTCATCGTGTCGGAGAACGCGTCGCCGTTGAGGAAGACCAGATCCCGCCCGGCGGTGCGGGCGATGTCGGCGGTGGCGGCGGTGCGGTACCAGCCGGCCGTAGCGGTACGCCGCTCGGTGGGGGCCTTCTCGAAGGAGATCATGATGCCGCGGATGCCTGCGCGCTTGAGCCCCGCGAGAGTGGCCGCCAGGCCGTATCCGGCCGAGGATCCGATGATCAGAGCCACCGGCCCGGCACCCTCCGGCATGCCGGAGGGTGCCGGGCATGCCTGCCACATGTCGGCCACCAGCTGCTCGCAGCCCGCCGGGTGGGAGTCGAGGAAGAGGAAGCCCCGGTTGCGGGGGGTGAGAACACGCTCGCTCACGATTGCAGTCCTTGGTTCGGCTGGGACGAAGACGCGGCGACCAGCCGGGCCACCACGTCCTGCAAGTCTGCGACAGCACGGACATGGGCAGTGGCCCCTCCAGGGACAATGATCAAGAGCCGATCTTGGAGTGTTTCCACCACTTCCGGCGAAGCAACTCGCGCACGGACCGCAGCATTTCGCCCACACCGTCCCCTTCCTCGTCCCCTTCCCCTTCCCCTGATCCGCCACCGGGCGGGCTGATGGCGAAGTCGAGACGCGGCCTGCCCGGGGGAGTCGTCCGGCGGTCAATGTCGTGCCCGACGGACCATCCGGCTCCGCGGCGAGTCCGCCCTGCGCAGCCGGGAGCGTGCCCTCCACGACTCCGTTACGGCCCAGCGGTTGTGGCGGCTGACGGAACAGCTCGCCAACACGGGGTATCGGATGCCCACCGGACCGGGGTTTTTTGTGAGTGAGCAGGCCCTGACCAGGTTATTTCCAGGGGCTTGCCCTCGGGGTTGTGTATTCTGATCATTTCCGCTGCCGTCGTCGCAGCCACCATTTCTCTCGTTCCGGGTGTGGCGCATGCCGCCGACCCGGCCGCGACGGACGTGTCCGCGAAGGACGTGTCCGCCAAGGTCGATGCCGCGAAGGAAGCGGCGGCCAAGGCCAACACCTTCCAGAGCTCCGCGGAGCGTTCCGTACGCAAGTCCGTTGCCCTTTCGCCGGCCGAGCGGAGCAAGGCGGCCCAGCTGAACAAGGCGGCGGGGCTGGGCAAGGCGGCCGCTGCCGCGGACGCGGCTCCGCTCGCGAAGGAGAATCCGGGCCTCGACCTCTCGCTGGGCGCAAGGGGTACCAGCGCGCGCGGCATCGAGCTGACGTCCCACGTCTCCACCGGTGTCGCCTCCGCGATCCGGATCGAGATCAACTGGGGTGACGGCAGCGAGGTCGAGACCGAGTACACCGTCGAGAGCAAGACGCTGTCCTCGAAGCACACCTATGCCGAGGTCGGCGCGCACCCGATCACGGTCACGGTGACCGACCTGAACAACGAGGTGAGCGTCACCAACAGCATGGGCGTCACCTCGGCCGGTTCGGAGTTCGTCCCGCACGACCCGACCAGGCTGCTGGACACCCGCGACGGCACCGGCGCGGCGAGCGCCCAGGCCGTCGCCCCGTACGGCACGACCCGGGTGAAGGTCGGAGGCAACAGCGGCATTCCGGCCGACGTGACCGCCGTGGCTCTCAACGTCACCGTCACCAACGCCGCCGCCGACGGGCACATCACGGCCTACGCGTCGGGCACGGAGCAGCCCAAGGCGTCGAACGTCAACTTCGTCGCGGGTCAGACCGTCCCGAACCTGACGATCGTGCCGGTCGGCGCGGACGGATACGTCGAGCTGGCCAACCGCAGCTGGGGCAACGTGGACCTGATCGCGGACGTGACGGGGTACTTCACCCGTTCCGCCGCCAACGGCTACACCTCGCTGGACCCGGCCCGCCTCGTGGACAGCCGGAACGGGTGGGGCGATCAGTGGGGCGGGCTCCCCGGCGGGAGCACGTCCGGCCTCCGGGTCGCCGGCCAGGCCGGTGTCCCGGCCACGGGCGTCACGGCCGTGGCGCTCAACGTCACCGTCACCAACCCCAAGGCCGCCGGCCACCTGACCGTCTTCCCGGGCGGACAGCAGGCTCCGTCCACGTCGAACGTGAACTTCACCGCCGGCCAGACGGTGGCCAACTCGGTGATCGTGCCGGTCGGCCAGGACGGCTGGCTCAGCTTCCGCAACGGCTCCTGGAACACGGCCGACGTGATCGTGGACGTCGTCGGCTACTACAGCGCCGACAGCAAGGCGTCCTACCTGCCCGTGACGCCGACGCGGCTGCACGACTCGCGGGACTGGTCCTGGCCGCTCGCCGCACAGGACTACCGCTACCTGTGGCTGTCCTACGACAGGCCCGCGGTCACGGCTTACGTCCTCAACACGACGGTCACCAACACGCAGGGCGAAGGCCACCTCTCCGTGGCCCCGGACCCGAACACGCGCGACCAGTACCTCGCGCTCGCCCAGGTCCGGCCGACCCCGCCGAACTCCTCGAACCTGAACTGGACGAAGGGCACGACCGTCCCGAACCTGGTCCAGGCGAGCACCGGCAAGAACGGTGTCATCGACTGGTGGAACCGCAGCTGGCAGCCCACCGACCTGGTGATCGACATGTTCGGCCTGTACGAAAACCGCTGATCCAGCGGCAGGTAAGGCACCGGGCCGGCTCTCCCCCAGTGGGAGGGCCGGCCCTCGGTCTTGAGTAAGGGCTGAGCGTCGCGACGGCCTGGAGGAGCCCCTTTCGGTGCCGAGTGGGGGCGAGGACTCGCCTCGAGCTCCCGGAAGCCGCCGGCCACACTCCGCACCGCCGCCCGCCCTACCGATGTCGCGTCCGTCTCATGCCAGTCGGCGCTCCTTGCCGAGGTGGAAGAACGCGAAGCCGGTGATGGCGCAGGCCGCCGCGCCGGCGATGGTCGCGCGCTCGACGTGGGTGAGATGGTCGGCAAGCCGGCCTTGGGCAACCAGGACGCAGGGGTAGGTGGCGGCGAAGGGAAGGAGGAAGGCGTCCAGGCCCATGGTGAACGCGCAGCCGAGGTGGAAGGCGAGGCCGGCCGCCAGGACGAAAAGGGTGACCTCTTGGGGTGCCAGTAGCGCCAGGGGCAAGTTGACTCCCACGCGACGACGGACCAGGAGAGGAGGAAGGCTGCGGGCCTATGGCGATCGAGGAACCGGGCTACCGCTGGGGAACCGAAGTACTCGGTGGCGATGATGCCGCGCAGTCCCGAGGCGTTCCACCACGTGATCGACTGGGTCTTGGACAGTCCTGAGGTCAGGTAGGCCAATGCGGTCTGGGAGGCGAGGAATCCGGCTGCCGCGAGCTGGACGAGCGGCGCGTCACTGAGATTGCGCAGGGCACAGGTGGCGATGACGAGGCGGAGGATTTCGTCGGCCCCGTCGAGGCCGGGGGAGATCAGCGGCCGGATCAGTAGCTCGATGACGAACAGCGCGGCGAAGATCCACAGCTGTCGCGGGCTGATGAGACCCGACACCGCGAGGATGAACTGGCAGGAGGCCAGGACCCGGAGCACAAGCTCACCGGGCAGACCGAGCATCCGGGCGCTCCACTGGTCTTGGGCGCCGAGTTGGGTGATACGCCGGTCGAGAACGCGCCCGGGCCCCGTCGGCGGCGCGGCCGGAGCCGTCGTGTCCACCAGCGGCGACCTGATCACCTTCATCCGCGCCCTGCTCGCGGGCCAACTCCTGCCCCCGGCACAGCTCGCGCAGAGGATGACCGACCTGAACCCCACCGGGGCTGGAACCCCCGGCCCCCAACTCCCCGGCGTCCCCTGCGACCCGGTCCGGTCCTGGCCCGAGTGCATCGTCAATCCGGCCATCATTACGGCCAGTTCAGGCGACAAGGCCACGCCCGGCTACTGGTACGCGAGCCGCCCCTGGAAGGCCGTTCAGGCCGACTACGGACTTGGTCTCACCCGCCGCGCGATCACCTGTGCGAACGGCTCCACCGTCGTCCTGTACGGGCACAACGGCGGGGGATTCGGCTCGCTGAGCTACCTCTACTCCACGGCGGACGGCAGCCACGCCATCGTGCTCAACATGAACGGCGACTGGCCGCTCTGGGAGATGTACAGCCCTGAACGGCATGTTGGCGGCCGAATTCTGCACCACCTGACAGCCGCCCGTCAGTCGTCCGGCAGCTGTGGGCCGACGCCCCGGCCCGCGGCAGCACCCGGACACCGGCGCCCTACGCCGCGTTCTCGACCAGCACGTTTACGCCGGGCCGCGGTGGGCGGGTGGGTGTTCGGGGCAGGTGGATCAGCTCGTCCAGGTTTTGAGCCGAGTGGCGACTTCCCGCACCGGGAGCCCGTCCCGGGCCGCGCGGGCCAGGGGGAGAACGGTGTCCAGGCCGGCGCTCACCGGGAGGCCGCACGCCGACAGGTAGGCCGCGGTCACCGTGGCCGCGAACAGCAGGTTCCTCACCTCCAGGCTCGGGTTCCTCGCCAGCTCGCACAGCAGCGCCGCCGCTTTGTGATGCGGCTCGGGGTACACCTCGCGGTCCAGGACCTCCGCACGGTGGCGTGCCTCCCCTGCCACTGGCACCCCGTAGTCGACGACCTGGGGGTCCCCAGGGATCTGCTGGGCCACGGCCAAGAAGGTCGCCCTTGAGGTTCACGCTGCGTCCCTCGGCGCGGTCTCTGCCGGCCCCGCCGGGAGGCCGGGGTACCGGTCCTCACCGAACTCAGCCTCGAACCGGTCGGCGTACGAGGCCAGGAACGCGGCGGCGCCGGCCATGAAGGCGGCGCGTGACTCGTTCACGTCCTGCTCGATCAGATCGGCCACGTACCCCTGCAGGCTCAAGCCGCGGCGCCTGGCCCGGTCCTCGGCGGCGGCCTTGATGTCATCGTCCAGCCGGATGTTCGTCTGCTTCCCCATACCCACCACCATAGCTAGCTGCTGATACCAGCCGCTAGCAGACGGAAGAGCCGGCCGCATCGCCGCTCCAACGGACCACGCGCACCCGACGGCTCACAGGTGCCGGCCGTACGGGCGTGGCGAGGGTCGGCAGCGCCCCCCCGACGGCCAGGCTGCGCGCCCCCCGATGCCGATTCCAGCCGCGATGATGCAGACCGGTGGTGAGAGCGGGCTCGACCTCGTGGCCGGCGCGGTGGAGCACCTGCTTGACCAGGGCTGCCCGCGCGGGGGCTGGGGCAGTCGGAATTCCCTGCTCTGTCAGCCGGCGTGGAGGATCCGAAAGTGATCGGGGTCCGCCGGGTCCCGATCGACGACCTGGATCGGTGTCCAAGCCCATTGCCAAACGCTGATGCCCGGCGTGCGGGAGAACTGGATCGGCCCGCGGGTGCCCTCGACCGCCACGCGCGGCCATGACCCGGCGATGGCCGCGCGGTCCGTGCCGTGGGAACGCAGCACCTCGGCGAGGACGGCGACGGTGTCCCAGCCTTCGAAGGCGACGAAGGAGGGCGCTTCGCCCAGCCGTTCGCGGAGCTCCTTCCCGACGCGTTCGCCGAGCGGACCGAGGAGCTCGGGCAGGTAGCGCAGGAACGGGATCCCGGCTCCGTCCGCGCCCAGCGTCTCGGCCCATTCGGCGAACTCCGGTTGTCCGGCCGGAGCGCCGATCAGGATCTCCGTGAGCCGCCGGTCCCCCCGGACGGCCTTGACGATCGGCACCGCCGGTTCCGGCTGGCCGACCAGCAGGAGGAGCGCCGTCACGCCGTGGTCGACGAGCGCGTCGCACAGGGCCTCGGGGGTGAGCGCGTTCGTGTCGAGTTCGACGACGCTGCCGCCGCGGGGAGTGAGGTAGTCCCGCAGGACGCGGGTCCCGGAGGCCCAGTAGACGCTCGGCTGGGTCGCCACGGCGATCCGGCGCCGGCCCGCGCCGAGGAGGAAGTCCGCGTAGATCCGCCAGCCCTGGGACTGGGCCGGGGCCAGGCGCGCGACCCACTGCGTCGGCTCCTCGGTGAGCGCGTCGAGCACCGCGGACGAGCAGAGGAACGGGACGCCGAGGGCGTCGGCCCGGGCAGCGGCGGCGCGGGCGACGACGCTGTGGTACTCGCCCGCCACGGCGGCCACGCCCAAGCGGGCCAGTTCGTCCACGGCCGCCGCGGCCCGCTCCGGATCGGCCGCGGTGTCCCGGACCAACAGCTCCAGTGGTCTGCCATCGATCCCGCCGGCGTCGTTGACCTCACGAACGGCCAGGTCGAGTCCTGCGAGCAGGTGTCGGCCCGCCTCGACCCAGCCGGGCCGCGTCAGCGGGACGAGAGCGCCCAGGCGGACGGAGGACCCGTCTGTGTGCTCTGCTCCGGACGGCGATGGTGGCGTGTTCATGGGGTGGCGTCTCTCCTGGGGCGATGCGGTCGCGCGCCGCCCGGATCGCGTGCCGGCCGGGGCCGGCGGTTCGCGTTCACCGCGTCTCGCCGCGGCGGGTGCGCCCGGGTGATCATGCCGGTCATTGGATCCATCACCATCGCCAATGGGCAACCGATTTTTTGTTCGCTGAGCTGTCAGGCGTCAACGTCATCGGCATCCACGACGGCGCCTGCGGACTGAGTCGCTCACCTGAGGATTCACCGGACGTGGGGAACCGTGCGCCACCTCCTGGACCGTGATCCTGGACGCGGTGCGGTGCGGTGCGGTGCGGTGCGGTGCGGTGCGGTGCGGTGCGGTGCGGTGCGGTGCGGTGCGGCGCGGTGCGGCTCGGACCGGTGGACGACGCGACCGCTGTCACCGCGCCCCAGCTACGAGGAGTCGTCGAAAGACTCATCGCCACGGGGCAGCGGCAGGACGGGGGACCCGGACATCGTGATCTTCAGCGATGCCGGCTACGACGTCACCCGTCTCGCCTGGGCTCTGCGAGACCCACCCGTCGAGCTGGTCGGGCGGGTCCGTTCCGACCGCGTCACGCGCCCGCCGAAGCCGCCGAGGATGCACGGCATCAACGGGCGTCCGCCCCCCAACGGCACCCGGCCTTGAAACCGGTCAGTGGACGACGGTGAAGCTGCGCCACGGCAGGCTGCCGGGGGCGGTCACGTTCGATGTGGAGGTCGGGACGTAGATTCCGTCAGCCTTGTCGGCCTTCTGGCACCCCGGCGTCCGGTACAGGACGACGTCGACCAGGGTGTTGTTCTCCACGTGGGCCGCGCCGTGCGCGAGGCCGACCTTGTGGCAGCCCTGCACGGGGGTGTTCGAATACGTGACCTCGATCGGGGAGTCGTGGGCGCGGAAGCTGAGTGTGCCCACGGTGGTCTTGCCGGCCGAGCAGGCCGTGGCCGTGAGCAGCAGCAGTGCTGCCCCGGTGATGACGCCGATATGCCGGAGGTGGGACATGGTTTCGGTCCTCGTCTGTCCAGTGATGGCTGCCCTTGACCGCAGCCTGGCGTGCCGCGCGCCGGAAGGCATCCGCTGCGCACCCGGCGGGATGACGGCCGAAAGAGAAAGATTTCCCCCGGGGCGCGGGGCTTGCCCCTGCGGGCCTGTACGACGCCGGAGCACCGGTTCACGGCGATGCAGGTCTGGCGCAGGTGCTGGCCGGTGAATTCGCCGGCCTCGTGGCGACACCGACGGCTGCGGCACAGGCGGATCAGGAGCCAGGGGTTGGGGGCCTCCCTGTGGCCCGGTCACGCGGAGGGCGGCCTTCTCGTCGAGGTCCTCCCGGGCGACGACGTGTTTGCCGTCGTAGGCCTTGGGTTTCTTGGAGGCATGGGCCCACCCTTGGAAGCCGGCGGCCGCGACGCACCCTGGACGGTGAATCCGGGGTGCGTTAGCTTCCGACGCCATGAGACTAATGGGAGTTGGCATGTGCGCGGCGGCTCTGCTGCTGGGGGTGGTGGCCTCCCCGGCGCAGGCCGCAGGTGAGTTACGGGACCTGCGGGGCGCGGGTTGGGCGCTGAAGGAGACCGGCAAGGACGCCCGCTTCCGGGGGCTGGCGGCGGTCAGCCGGTCCACGGCCTGGGTGGCCGGCTCGAAGGGGACCGTGCTGCGCACCTCGGACGGAGGGCGGAGCTGGCGGGACGTCTCGCCGCCGGGGGCCGTCGCGGAGGGGCTGGAGCTGAGGGACATCGAGGCCTTCGACGGGCGGCGCGCCGTGGCCCTGTCCATCGGGGAGGGCGAGGCCTCCCGGGTGCTGCGCACCGAGGACGGCGGCGCTACGTGGACCGAGGCCTTCCGAAACCCCGACCCGCGGGCCTTCTACGACTGCCTCACCTTCTTCGACGCCCGGCACGGGCTCGCGATGAGCGACCCGGTGGACGGGAAGTTCCGCATCCTGTCCACGGACGACGGCGGGCGGAGCTGGCGGGTGCTGCCGAGTGCCGGGATGCCGGACGCGCTGCCGGGTGAGGCGGGCTTCGCGGCGAGCGGCCAGTGCCTGGTGGCCGCCGGGCCGCGCGACGTCTGGCTGGCCACCGGCGGGGGCGCGGTCGCGCGGGTGCTGCACTCGGCGGACCGCGGCCTGAGCTGGCAGGTCGCCGACTCCACTGTCCCGGCGGGCGACCCGGCTCGCGGGGTCTTCGCCCTCGCCTTCCGGGACCGAACGAGGGGCCTCGCGGTCGGCGGTGACTACCGCACCGGGCAGGCCTCCCCGCAAGCCGCGGCGGTGTCCTCGGACGCGGGGCGTACCTGGCGCCAGGCGTCGACCCCGCCGCCGGCCTACCGCTCGGGCGCGGCCTGGTTCCCGTACGGCGCCGGCACGGCCCTGGCGGTGGGCCCGACGGGCACGGACGTGACCCGGGATGGTGGCCGCACCTGGCGGGCGCTGGATCCGGGGTCGTTCGACACGGTCGCCTGCACGGCGGATGGTGGCTGCTGGGCGGCGGGGGAGAAGGGGCGGGTGGCGCGTCTGGAAGGGGTGCGCGGGGGCTGATCAGGGTCGCGGATGGTGCGCCCGGTGGGCAGTAGGCCGTGCAGGGCCCGGCGCGGGGTGCACGGGGAGACCGTGTAGTCCTGCCCGCCGGGCGGGCGAGGGCCTCGGAGGTCGGCCTCTTGTCCGCTTTCGCCGTGCGCAACCAGCCCCGCAGCACGAGCAGTTCCACCGGGTCGGCCCTCGGGCGGGCGCGCGCGGTGCCGTGGGGTGTGCGGTTCACGTGCGACTGCCGGCGGAGCGGGCTGAGCAGGCGCAGGGCACGGCCGGGGAGGAGCAGGAGGCCGGCCGCCGCAGCGAGCGTGGTCAGGACGGCGGGGACCGGCCGCACCGGCTCCCCGCTGAGGTCCCCAGCGGGGAGCGCGCGTTGAAGAACGCGCCAACCGGATCCACGACGGCCCCGTCCGCGCCCGGCAGCACGTACGGCCGGGCGGCATGCTCCCGCACGCCCTGCTCGCAATCCGCCTGTACGAGCAGCACGGCCACCCCGCTTCGCCCGCCCACGGCTGATCGCGGGGCGGCTCCCGCCCGCTGTCAGGCCTCGGTGACCGGGTGCCGGCCGCTGCGGCGCCGGCGGATGCTCACCGAGGCCGCGGCGGCGAGGAGGAGGCCGAGCAGGACGGGGCCGGTGAAGACGTCCCAGCTCCAGACGGCCATGCCGAGGACGGCGAAGGGCAGGGCTGCGAGGAGGACGGCGGGCGCCGTACACAGTCGCGCGAACGCCTGCCGCCCGGCCAGGGCCAGTCCGGCTGCTGCCGGTACGGCGAACCGGAGTCCGCCGACCGTGTCGGGCAGGGGGCCCAGCGTGAGCACGGCGGTCAGGAGCGTCGTCCACAGCGCGACGGCGCCCAGCCCGGTCGCCGTACGGACGCGCGGCTGCGGGCGCAGGTCTGCCGGGCAAAGCAGGGCCACAAGTGCGAAGAGGAGCAGGGGCGTTCTGAAGAAGGCCGTGACCTCGAGGCCACCGCCCAACCGGAACAGGTCGACCACGGCCGTCGCCATGAAGCCCGTCAGCACGGTCCAGGTGCCCGCGGCCCAGCGGCCGCTCAGGGCGATCGCGGCGCCCAGCACCATGACGAAGTGGGTCGCTGCCAGCAAGGCGTAGGGGACGGCGAGCTGCTCGGGCATCGCGGGTGATTGGGCGGCCGGGACCATCAGTCCCATCCACCAGACCGCGCTCGCGCCGACCGCGACAGCGGCGAACGGGGCCAGCACCGCCATGAGTTGCCCGGCGCGCCGTGCCGAGCTGAGCCCGAGGCGCATGCGCAGCGCGTGCCCCGTGACATCCAGGGCCTCCCGTACCCGGGCCGCCCGGCCCGCGTCGTGGGTGGCCTCGCGGTAGGCCTCGGCGATCTCGTCGCCGAACTCCCGGCGGAAGGCGGCCGGGTAGAGCTTCAGCAGCGCGGTCACGCCGTCACCGTCCCGTCGGAGAAGCCGAGCACGCCGGGCACGCCGGGCACGCCGGGCACGGCCGTCGCGCCGAGCCCCAGACGCCGGGTGGCCTCCTGGGCGGTGCGGGCGATACGGGCCGCCTCGGCGGCCAGCACCTCGCGCCCGTGCGGCGCCAGCGCGTAGCTGCGCCGCCTGCGGCCGTCGACCACCTGTTCCTCGTGGACGGCGATGAGTTGCTGTTCGAGGAGCCGCTCCAGGGCTCCGTACAGCGTTCCGGTACGCAACTTCATGCGGCCTTCCGAGATCTTCTCGACCTCTTGCGCGATCGCGTATCCGTGCCGTGGGGCGTCGGCGATCGCGGTGAGGATGAGGAGAGTCGGCTCGCGCAGAGCTTGATCGTTCACGAGTGAACCATAGCTCGGTCACCGGCATATGTCGATGGCCGACCTATGTGCCCTGAAGCCGGTTGGTGCCAAGCCGCTTGCTCCCGCTCTGCTCGGCCGGGGACGTCGCCCCGGCGCCGCTGGTGCGTTCCGAGGCGGACCGGGCGGGCGGTACCGCCAGGCCGGCCCGGGCCGGCGCTCCCCGCTCGCTGCCCTGGCCTCGATCGTCCCCCGGCCGGGACGCGGTGCGCCGCCCACCCGTGACGGGCCGTCCCGGCGCCCTCCAGAGGCATCGAATATGCCCCGATTAATGCCATATCTCCCCAAGGTGACGGGGAGTGACTCCCGTCACTTCTGGTGACGGATGGGGCATGGCTTGCATGAACCGGGGCAAGCGGGCACGAGCAACACCACCGCGGGTAAGCCGTGGTGCCGGAATCGGAGGTACAGCGAGTCGTGTCCGAGCAGACGACCATCCACATCGCCGGAACCTGGCGTTCCGCGGTATCAGGAGCCACCCGAGAGGTCCTCGACCCGGCGGACGCCACGGTCCTCGCCGTCGTCGCCGAGGGCGGCATCGCGGACACCGACGCGGCCGTCAGCGCCGCCCGCGCGGCCTTCGACGGTGGGGAGTGGCCCCAGACCCCCGTCCTGGAGCGGGCCGCACTGCTGCGCCGCACCGCCGACCTGCTCCAGCGCGACCGCGAACGCCTCGGGCTGCTGGAGAGCAGCGACGCGGGCAAGACCATGGAAGAGGGCCGCGTGGACGTGGACTGCGTCGCAGACGCCTTCCGCTACTTCGCCGACCTCGTCGCCGGTGAGAGCGCGGGCCGCGTGGTCGACGCCGGCACCCCCGACGTCCACAGCGTCGTCGTCCACGAGCCCGTCGGGGTCTGCGCCCTGATCACCCCGTGGAACTACCCGCTCCTCCAGGCCTCCTGGAAGATCGCCCCTGCCCTCGCCGCGGGCAACACCTTCGTGCTCAAGCCCAGTGAGATCACCCCGCTGTCCACGGTGGCCCTCATCGGCCTGCTGGCGGAGGCCGGACTGCCGGCCGGCGTCGCGAACCTGGTCACCGGCCCCGGAGACCCCGTCGGCGCGCGCCTCGCCGCCCACCCCGATGTCGACCTCGTCTCCTTCACCGGCGGTCTCACCAGCGGTACGAAGGTGATGCGCGCGGCCGCCGACTCCGTCAAGAAGGTCGCCCTCGAACTCGGCGGCAAGAACCCCAACGTCGTCTTCGCCGACGCCTGCGCCACCGAGGAAGGCTTCGACACCGCCGTCGACCAGGCCCTCAACGCCGCCTTCATGCACAGCGGCCAGGTCTGCTCGGCCGGCTCCCGGCTCATCGTCGAGGAAAGCGTCGCCGAGCGCTTCGTCGCCGAACTCGCCCGCCGGGCCGACCGGATCCGCCTAGGCCGCGGCACCGACCCGGCCGTGGAGTGCGGACCGCTGGTGTCCGCCGCCCAGCGCGAACGAACCGAGGAGTACGTGGCCTCCGCCCTCACCGAGGGAGCCGTGCTCCGCTCCGGGGGCGAGCGGCCCGACGGGCCCGGCTACTTCTACCGGCCGACCGTGCTCGACCGCTGCCACCGCGGGATGCGCGTCGTACGGGAGGAGGTCTTCGGGCCGGTCCTGACCGTCGAGACCTTCCGTACCGAGGCCGAGGCCGTCGCGCTCGCCAACGACACCGAATACGGCCTCGCCGGCGCGGTGTGGACCTCCGACCCGGGTCGCGGCCGCCGCGTGGCGGGCCGGCTGCGCCACGGCACCGTCTGGATCAACGACTTCCACCCGTACCTCCCGCAGGCGGAGTGGGGCGGTTTCGGCAAGTCCGGCATCGGGCGCGAGCTCGGCCCGTCGGGCCTGGCCGAGTACCGCGAGACCAAGCACGTGTACCAGAACCTCGCCCCGCGCCCTGTGCGCTGGTTCGCGGGCTGAAGGAGGAGAGAAGAGCCATGACCACCCCCACGCACACCCCCGCGCC
>NZ_JAGGOT010000036.1 GCF_018614195.1 Streptomyces sp. ISL-43 | reverse complement strand
GTCCGGCGTTTGAGGACCGGGCCCGGACCGAGCCCGCTTCCAGCCCGTCCGGCGTTTGAGGATCGGGCCCGGACCGAGCCCGGGGAACGGTGGAAGGGCGGGTAGGGGACACGCCCCGCGCAGCGGCCCACCCGCAGCCGAGCCGCCAAATCCGGCCGGGCAGGGCAGCCGTGCGGCCCGGACAGGCCGGGCCGGAGCCCGTCAGGCCCGAGACTCCGCCCCGCACGGGCAGGCCAGGCCCAGGCAGGCGAGGCCGGGCCAGGCCAGGGACCCGCCCGGCCAAAGCCGCCGCCGGCTACGGCATCACCCGCAACCCCAGCTGCGCCGCCAGCCCCGGCGCCAGCTCGAACAGCTGCCCCGGACTGATCACCGCCCCCGCCAACGCGTCCACCCCCCGCGCGATGCCCAGCTCCACCGCCCCCCGCAGGTCCACCTCCGACAGCCGCGCCCCCGAGAAGTCCGCCCCGCGCAACGTGCAGTCCCGGAACTCCACCCGCTCCAGCACCGCCCCCGCGAAGTCCGGCTCCACCAGCACGCACCCCTCGAAGACGACGTCCTTCAGCCGCGCCGCCCGCAAGTTCAGGTAATCGATCTTGCCCCCGCGTACGAGGACCCGCTCCAGCACCGCCCCGTGCAACTGCACCCCGCCCAGCCGGGCCTCCAGCAGCTCCACGTCCCGCAGCGAAGCCCCCGACAGGTCGGTCCCGACACCCCGGACCCCCTCCAGCACCGAGTCCAGGAACCTCGCCTTCGCGAGCCCCGTCTCGTCCAGCGCGCAGCGACGTAGCGCGCAGTCCATGAACCGGGCCCCGACCCCCTCCTGGCCCGCCAGGTCCACGTCCGCGAGCTCCAGCCCGTCGTAGTCCCCGTCCGGCTCCAGCCCACCGCCCTCCCACGCGCCGAGCTCCGGCAGCCGCACCTCCGGCCGCCGCGCCGCCTTCACCGTCTCCGCCGCCCGCCCTGCCTGCCCGTTCCTCGCCATCCCCCCATCCTGACCCACACCACTGACAGCGCCCTTGACCTCAACCCCACTTCAGGTAACAGGCTCACCCCCATGACCCGAAACCCCACGACCGCCGCCGCCACCGCCCAATCCCCCACCCACATGAACGCCATCCGCCTCCACGCCTTCGGCCCCGCCGAGAACCTCTCCTACGAACCGGCCCCCTCCCCGTCCCCGCCCCCGGCCAGCTCCGCATCGCCGTCGCCGCCGCCGGCGTCCACCTCCTCGACACCAGCCTCCGCCGCGGCGTCCAAGGCCCGCCCGCCCCCCTCCCGGAGCTGCCGACCATCCCCGGCCGCGAAGTCGCCGGCACCGTCGACGCCCTCGGCCCCGGCACCGACCCCGCCTGGCTCGGCCGCACCGTCGTCGTCCACCTCGGATTCGCGCCCGGCGGCTACGCCGAGTACGCCGTCACCGACGCCGCCCGCGTCCACCCCGTCCCGCCCGGCCTCGACCCCGCCGAAGCCGTCGCCATGATCGGCACCGGCCGCACCACGCTCGGGATCCTCCAGTTCGCCGACCTGGGTCCCGACTCCGTCGCCCTCGTCCCCGCCGCCGCGGGCGGCATCGGCACGCTGCTCGTCCAGTACGCGAAGAACGCCGGAGCCACCGTCGTCGCCCTCGCCGGCGGCCCCGCCAAGACCGCCCGCGCCGCCGCGGCCGGCGCCGACCTCGCCCTCGACTACACCCGCCCCGACTGGGCCGACGCCGTACGCGCACACCACCCCGCCGGCGCCACCGTCCTCTTCGACTCCGTCGGCGGCCCCATCGCCCGCACCGCCCTCGACCTGCTGGCCGACGGCGGCCTCCACCTCGTCTTCGGCTGGTCCGGCGGCCCGATCCCGCTCACCGACGCCGACCGCGCCGCGCTCGAAGCCCGCTCCGTCACCACACGGAACGTCCTCGGCCCCGCCATGCTCCAGCGCGCCGGCGGCGACGACCCGCTGCGCCTCCTCGAAGCCCGCGCCCTCGCCGAAGCCGCCTCCGGCCGGCTGCGCCCCGCCCTGCGGCGCTACCCCCTGTCCGAAGCCGCCGCCGCCCACCGCGACCTGGAGAACCGCGCCACCACGGGCAAGGTCGTCCTGGAGCCGTAGCCCGGGCCGGGCCGGGCCGGGCGGGGCCGGGCCGGGCCGGACCCCCGTAAGGACCATCCATCCGTCCGTCGGCCAGAGCGTCGCCGCCAGGAGACCTCTGATCCGGTTCGGTTCGTCGCCGTCCGGGCGCACGGCACGTACCGACCTCAAAAGCGGGCGTCTCGGAGTGGACATCGCTACGGCCAGGCGTCGACGTTCGGCCCAATGGCCGAACTCAACCGAGCTGCGACGCCTCGCGCGGCATACCGTCGCCGGAGATACCACAGGAGGCCCCGATGACCGATCACCCACACATCGCCGTGTTCCACCGCACCCTCGCTGCCTTCGCGGCCGGCGACATGGACGCACTGGCGGAGGTCTTCCACCCCGATGTGGTCTGGCACGCTGGGGGCAGGAATCTGCTGGCAGGTGACTACCGGGGGCGCGAGGAAACGTTCGCGCAGTTCGGCCAAGAGTTCCAGCTGACGGGCGGCACCTACCGCCCACAGCTCCAGAACGTCCTCGCCAACGACGACCACACCGTCGCCCTGCTCCACGCCACGGCGTCACGTGAAGGCAAGCAGCTCGACATGGACTACGTCATCGTCTTCCGCATTGCCGACGGCCTGATCACCGAAGGCCGGACATTCGTTGCCGACCCGCCCGCTTACGACGAGTTCTGGTCGTAGAAACACGAGCGCGGCAGCGATCGGCGGCAAGGGCTCCGGTGCGCTCACTCCGCCCCGGCCAGCTCGCGGAGCGCGTCGTCCGTCAGGCGGTTCACGGTCCACTCGTCCATTGGCACCGCTCCGACTGATCGATAGAAGTCGATGGCAGGCACATTCCAGTCGAGGACCGACCACTCCAGCCGCTCGTACCCGCGCTCCACACAGATCCGCGCCAGCTCCGCCAGCAGCGCCTTCCCGTAACCGCCACCGCGCACGCCGGGACGTACGTACAGGTCCTCCAGGTAGATCCCGTGCACCCCGCGCCACGTCGAGAAGCTCAGGAACCACAGCGAGAAGCCGACGGCCTCCCCCTCCGGCGTCTGCGCGATGTGCGCGAACGCCGCCGGCCGCTCCCCGAACAACGCCTCCCGCAGCTGCTCTTCGGTGGCGCGCGCCTCCTGGGGCACCTTCTCGTACTCCGCGAGCTCACGGATCATGGAATGGATGACGGGGACGTCTCCGACGACAGCGCTACGGATCATGCGTGCAGCCTACGACCGGCCCCCGAGCAGCAGCTCCGCCACCTCCAGCTGCACCTCGGCCGGCTGCTCCCCGTCCTCCACGTCCCACAGACAGTTCTGCAACACCCGCCCCAGCGTCCACGCCCGCGCCCGCTCCCGGTCGGCCCCCACCGCCTCCGCGAGCAGGTCGAACCGCCACCGCACCTCCCGCGCCCGGAAGTTGTCGACCAGAGCCGGCAGCAGCTCGAAGCCCGGATCCCCCGCCAGTGGCTTCGGATCGATCGCCAGCCACGGCTCGCGGCCGCCCGCCAGCACGTTGTCGTAGTGCAGGTCCCAGTGCAGCAACCGCTCCCCGCCCGCCCCGACCTCCCCCGCCGGGCGCTCCCCCGCCACCTCCGCGACCGCCGCCGCGCAGTCCGCGACGAGCCGCCGCGCCCGCCCGTCCGCCACCTCGGCCAGCGCCTCCGGCACCGCCTCCAGCATCCGCGCCGCGATGTCCCCGAGCCTGCGCAGCCCGTGCGGCGCGGGCACCGCCGTCAGCCGCGCCAGCAACTCCCCGATCACCACCACCGCCCGCCGGGAATCGGCCCCCGCCACCTCCGACAGGTGCCGCCCCTCGTCGAGGCGCTCCAGCAACAGCGTCCCGGTGGCCGCGTCGTCCGCCAGCAGCCGTACGGAGCCCTCCCCGGCCCACGCACGCAGCGCGAGCGCCTCCCCCGCGCTCTCCTCGTCCAACGCCTGCAGCTTCAGCGCGGCCGGCGACCCGTCGGCCCGCGCGACCGGCAGCACCAAGGCCGTCGCCCCGTGCATGCCCGGCCCCGTCACCCGCAGCTCCCACCGCTCCAGGAAGAGCGCCGCCCGCGCGGGCAGCGCGTCGACGAACTCCCGCCCGGCCGCGCCGTTGTGGCGGAGCTGCGCCCGCACCAGCGCGTCGGGGACACCCGCGAACCCTGCGAACTCGACCATGAGCCAACCCTAGGACCGGCAAACCCCCGGCCCCCGGCCCACAGCCCCGGGCCCCGGGCCCCGGGCCCCGGGAAAGGCCCTCAGGCCGGGGCCCCGATGCCCACACCCCTCAACGCCTCGGTGAACGCCCCCGCGTCGAACATCGACCCGTCCCGCGTCCCGACCGGCTTCCCGTCGACCAGCACCATCGGCGCCGCCCGCGCGCCCGTCTCCTCGAAGCCCTTCTCGGCCTCGCCGACCCACCCCTTGTACGTCTTCCCCGCCACGGCCGCGTCGAAGTCCTCCCCGCGCAGCCCCGGCACCACGTCCGCGATCTTCAACAGCAGCTCGTCCGTGAACTTCCCCTTCGGCTGGCTCGCGAAGACCGCCGCGTGGTACTCCGCGAACTTCCCCGCGTCCACCGACGCGCGCAGCGCGTTCACGGCCTTCACCGAACCGCTCGCCCCGCCCTGGTCCAGGAACGACGCCAGCCCGTACTCGATCTTCACCCGGCCGTCCGCCGCAAGCTCCAGCAGCGCCTCGCCCCCGGCCTCCTCGAACCGGGCGCAGTATCCGCACTTCGGATCCACCAGCACCTGCGCGGTGCGCGGCGCGTCCGCCCGGCCGACCACGATCTTCGGCCCGTCCACCACGGCCGGCAGCTTCGCGAGCCGATCGGCGATCGGGCTGGTCCGCACGACGGCCTCGGAGGTGGCCGCGTCCCTCTCCCCACCCGTCCCGGAACCGCATCCGGCGACGGCTCCACCCAGCAGCGCGGCGGCCGCGACCCCGGCGACCAGTTTCCCGGCCGTCCGTACCCGTATACGTCCGCGCACCATACAAACCCAACCTCTCACCAGAAAAGCATCTAAATCCCCCGAGCCACCTTAAGGACGAGAACCCCCGGCCCGCATCAACCATCCGGCCACCATCCAGACCCCGAAACCCGACGTCACGTCCCTGGACACCCATCCGGAACGAGGTGTACCAACTCCCCCATGACGATCAACGGCGGCATTTCCTTCTGGCACGCGACAGACGAACCCGCCACCTCCCGCCCACCCCGAGCCCCCCTCACCGGCGACGCCACGGCCGACGTCGTGATCGTCGGCGGCGGCTACACCGGCCTGTGGACCGCCTATTACCTCAAGACCGCCGCCCCCGACCTGCGCGTCACCGTCCTGGAGCAGAAGTCCTGCGGCTACGGCGCCTCCGGCCGCAACGGCGGCTGGCTCTACAACGGCATCGCCGGCCGCGACCGCTACGCGGCCCGCCACGGCCACCAGGCGGCCCTGCGCCTCCAGCACGCCATGAACGACACCGTCACCGAAGTCATCGGCATCGCCGCCAAGGAGGGCATCGACGCCGACATCCACCACGGCGGAGTCCTCGAAGTCGCCCGCACCCCCGCCCAACTGACCCGCCTCAAGGCCTTCCACGACGCCGAACTCGCCTTCGGCGAAACCGAGCGCGAGCTCTACGACGCCACGGACACCCACGCCCGCATCGACATCGCGGACGCGGTCGGCTCCACCTGGACCCCCCACGGAGCCCGCATCCACCCCCTCAAGCTCCTCAAGGGCCTGGCCGCCGCGTGCGAACGCCTCGGCGTCGTCATCCACGAATCCACCCCGGTCACGGAGATCAGCCCGCGCCGCGCCCGCACCCCCTACGGCACGGTCCGCGCCCCGTACGTCCTGCGCTGCACGGAGGGCTTCACCGCCGCCCTCAAGGGCCAGAAGCGCTCCTGGCTCCCGATGAACTCCTCGATGATCGCGACGGCCCCCCTCCCCCCGGAGGTCTGGTCCCAGCTCGGCTGGGCCGGCTCGGAAACCCTGGGCGACATGGCCCACGCGTACATGTACGCCCAGCGCACGGCGGACGACCGCATCGCCATCGGCGGCCGCGGCGTCCCCTACCGCTTCGGCTCCCGCACCGACAACGACGGCCGCACCCAGCCCGCCACCATCGCCGCCCTCACGCACCTTTTGGAGGGGTTCTTCCCGATCCTCACGGGCGTCGAGATCACCCACGCCTGGTCGGGAGTCCTCGGCGTCCCCCGCGACTGGTGCGCCACGGTCACCCTGGACGCGACCACGGGCCTCGGCTGCGCCGGCGGCTACGTCGGCTCCGGCGTGGCCACTTCCAACCTCGCGGCCCGCACCCTGCGCGACCTGGTCCTCGGCGACCCCACCGACCTGACCACGCTCCCCTGGGTCAACCACCGCGTCCGCCGCTGGGAACCGGAGCCCTTCCGCTGGCTCGGCGTCCAGGCCCTCTACGCCGCCTACCGCGAGGCCGACCGCCGCGAATCCACCACCCACACCCCGACGACAACTCCCCTGGCCCGCCTGGCAGACCGCGTCTCAGGGCGGCACTGACCGCACACGGAAGGCCCCGGGTGATCACCCGGGGCCTTCCGCTTTACGAATTCCCTCGGCCAGTAGTCCTCTGACCTGGAATGGAGCCCCCTGTCGGATTCGAACCGACGACCTACGCTTTACAAGAGCGTTGCTCTGGCCAGCTGAGCTAAGGAGGCGCATGTGACACTGCGCAGCGCACAGAATCGCCTTCACTCTACACAGCCGCCACACCCCGCCGCGAAGAACTTTCCGGCCCTCGCAGCCCCTCGCCCCCCAGTTCGTTCCGCGTACTGAGGCGCGCGTCCCAGCGACGAGGGACGGCGGCTCCACCGACCGGTGGCGGAGGCACTGCCGCCCGGCAGGACCCCGCCCCCCGTCACACCCCCGGGTACCCCGCCCGGGCCAGCCTCGGGGCCACCGCCTCCAGGGGGAGGCCCGGGTTGAGGGCGTCGACGATGTCCTGGGTGACCGGGCGCAGTGACCAGACGTGGCGGACGGCCTCCAGGGGGAGGGTGGTCTCGTAGTAGTCCTCGGCGAAGTCGCGGTACGCCTCCGGGGTGCCCGCCGCGAGGACCTCGAAGAGGTAGTCGGCGCCGTCCGGGTCGCAGCTGCCCTCCGGGAACTCCACCCGGCCGGCCCGCCAGGCCGTGTCGCCGCTCTCGCGCCAGAAGACGGCGGTCGCGTTGAGCACGCCCTCCTCCGTGCAGAACGCCGGCTCCGCCACCAGCGGCCGGAAGGCCTCCGGTATGCCGTCCACCAGCCCGGGCCACAGCTCGGTCTCGTCCCCGCCCCACGGGCTCATCCGCGACTCGTGGTCGAAGCCGCAGCCGAAGACCCCGTCCGCCGTGAAGACGATCGCGTAGTCGTCGCCCGAGCCGTTGTCCATCAGCGCCGCCTCCTCCCCCGGGCCCCAGGCGGAGTCGTACGAGAAGTAGCCGCCGTCCTCGTTGCCGCTGATCACCAGCTCCAGTGCCGCCATCGCCCGGCAGCGGTCGCGCAGGGTCTCGATGTCGGGCAGGGCGCGGGTCAGGTCGTAGATGGTCATGGTCGGGATGTAAGCAGCCGCCTCTGACAGTCGGGGAAGTCACTCCCGTCCAGGTGCTGACAGGAGGCGTCCCGGCCGGTAGCGTCGGGGCCGAGTCCGGTTACTGGACTAGACCTTCCACTCGGATCGTCCGGCACGTTCCTGCCGGTAGAAGGGATTCATCACCATGGCTTCCGTCACTTTCGACAAGGCGACCCGCCTGTACCCGGGCGGCGACAAGCCCGCCGTCGACCAGCTGGAGCTGGAGATCGCGGACGGCGAGTTCCTCGTCCTCGTCGGCCCCTCCGGCTGCGGCAAGTCCACCTCGCTGCGCATGCTCGCCGGCCTGGAGGACGTGAACGGCGGTGCGATCCGCATCGGTGACCGCGACGTCACGCACCTGCCGCCCAAGGACCGGGACATCGCGATGGTGTTCCAGAACTACGCGCTGTACCCGCACATGTCCGTCGCCGACAACATGGGCTTCGCGCTCAAGATCGCCGGCGAGGACAAGGCCACCATCCGCAAGAAGGTGGAGGACGCGGCGAAGATGCTGGACCTGACCCAGTACCTCGACCGCAAGCCGAAGGCGCTCTCGGGCGGCCAGCGCCAGCGCGTCGCGATGGGCCGCGCGATCGTGCGCAAGCCGCAGGTGTTCCTCATGGACGAGCCGCTGTCGAACCTGGACGCCAAGCTCCGCGTGTCCACCCGCACCCAGATCGCGGCGCTCCAGCGCGACCTCGGCATCACCACCGTCTACGTGACCCACGACCAGGTCGAGGCCATGACGATGGGCGACCGCGTCGCGGTCCTCAAGGACGGTCTGCTGCAGCAGGTCGACACCCCGCGCAACATGTACGACCGTCCCGCGAACCTCTTCGTCGCCGGCTTCATCGGCTCCCCGGCCATGAACCTGGTCGAGGTCCCGATCGCCGACGGCGGCGTGAAGTTCGGCGAGAGCGTCGTCCCGGTGTCGCGCGAGGCACTGACCGCCGCCGCCGACGCGGGCGACCGTACGGTCACGGTCGGCGTGCGCCCCGAGCACTTCGACATCGGTGACACGGGCGGTCTGACGATCACCGTGAACGTCGTCGAGGAGCTCGGCGCCGACGGGTACGTCTACGGTTCGACCTCGCACTCCGAGGGCTCGCAGGACATCGTGGTGCGCGTGGGCGGCCGCAACGTGCCCGAGAAGGGCTCGACGCTGCACGTCGTGCCGCGCGCCGACGAGATCCACGTCTTCTCGACGTCCTCCGGGGCCCGCCTCTCCGGCTGACCCGGCTGATCGGGCCGGCCCGACCGGCCAATGAAGGGGCGTCCCGTCAAGGGGCGCCCCTTCGGCGTGAGTTCCGGGTTTTCCGGGCTCCGAACTTCCGGCAGATCGGGCCATTCGGCCCCATGCGTCAACCCTTAATTCGAAAAGTCCCGTCGAACCATCCCCCGACCGGGTGACTAAATGTCGCCAAATCTTCACCGAGCGCTACTCTCGCCCTCGTGACCCACACTGCCCGCCGTATCGGCCGATCCCTCGCCCTGGTCCTGCCCGTCGTCCTGGTCCTGTCCGGGACCCTCGCGGTCACCATGGTCCCCTGGGCGGACAACACCCCCTCCCAGATCCTCACCGCGTCCGCCGAGGACGTCTCCGTGCCCGCGAAGCCGCGGGCCGCGCAGGACGTCCTGCGCGACAAGCTGCTGGGCGAGATCCAGCAGGGCGAGCAGCCGGGTGACGTACTCACCCACCTCCAGCAGGAGGTCGACCGGCGGCCGTCGCTCGCCGAGCACTGCGCGGGGATCGCGCGGGCGCTGGGGCGGGCCGCGGTGGACGCCTACGGGCCGACGAAGGCGCAGTCGTTCGCGCGGCCGGTGTGTGACACCGCGTACGCGTCCGGCGTCGCCTCCATGGGCTGACGGCCACCACCACCGCACGACGCCACCGCCCCGCCTCCGCCCGCGCTCACGGACAGGCACCCGGACACGGACATGACCCGCGCCGAGTTTCCGCCCCGACCCCACGCAGCCGCGTTCCCCGCTTCCCCGACCCAGGCAATCGTCCTGGCGGGCGGCCAGGGTTCGCGGCTGCGGCCGTACACGGACGACCGCCCGAAGCCGATGGTCGAGATCCCCGGGACGGGGGTGCCGATCATCGGGCACCAGTTGGCGTGGCTGGCCGCCGAGGGGGTGACGGACGCCGTCGTCTCGTGCGGGCACCTCGCGGACGTGCTCCAGAAGTGGCTGGCGGAGACCGAGTTGCCGCTGCGCGTGACGACGGTCGTCGAGGACGAGCCGCTGGGGCGTGGCGGTGGCCTCAAGTACGCGGCGCGGCGGCTGCCGCGCCCCGAGGAGGCCTGGTTCGCGACGAACGGTGACGTGTGGACCCGTTTCTCGCTGCGCGACATGGCGGCCTTCCATGCCGAGCGCGGCGCGACGGCCACCCTCGCGCTGGCACGGCCCCGGATTCCGTGGGGCGTGGTGGAGATCAACGAGTACGGGCACGTACTGGACTTCATCGAGGCGCCGCAGTCCCCGTATCCGGTGAATGCCGGCGTGTACGTCTTCGGCCCCGAATTCGCCGCGCTGCTGCCGGATTTGGGCGACCACGAGCGTACGACGTTCCCGCGCTTGGCCCGTGAGCGGCGTCTGGCGGGCTACCCGCTGCCCCAGGGGGCCTACTGGCGGGCGATCGACACGGCGAAGGACCTGACCGAGGCGGCAAGGGAGTTGGCCGCGCAGGGCGGCGTGTAGCGCCTCCTCGGCCCCGTGGCGGCCCCCGCCCGGCTCCCCGTACGTCCCACCCCCACTCCACCCCACGACAACGATCAGGGCCCGGCACGCGTGCGCGTACCGGGCCCTGATCTTCGAGCGGCCGTGGATGCCGGGCCGTCGGCGTCAGCCGAGGAGGCCGCCCACCAGGCCCGGCTTCTTCGGCGGTGTGTCCCCGGTCCCGCCGGAGGAGCCGCCGCTGCCGGTCCCCGAGGAGCTGGCCGGGGGCTTCGGGGTGGACTGGCGGGGGGTGCTGCGCGGGGTCTGGCTGCCGCTGGTGCTCCTGGTCGCACTGGGCGATCCGGAGCCGCTCGTGCCCGGAGCGGTCGAACCCGCGGTGCTCCGCCCGGGCTTGGCGGCCGGTGTGGAGGCTCCGGCGGAGGGCTGCGCGACGGGCTTCGATGGGGTCGGCCGTACGGGCTGCCGCTCGGGGGTGCGGGGCAGCGGCCGACCGGGCAGGTAGTTGCTGGGGGCCTGGCCCGGTCCGGGGACGGTGACGACGGTGGTGGAGCGGACGGCGCCGCCGAGGAGCGAGCCGATGAGCAGGGTGAGTCCGCAGACGACGGTGGCCATGACGGCTCCGCGTCGCAGGACCCGCCGGCGCAGTCGCCAGACTTCGGAGCGCGGGCCCAGGGTGCGCCAGGCTTCGCTCGCGAGCCGTCCGTCCAGTGAGTAGACGGGGGCGCCGGCGATGATCAGGGGGCTCCAGGCGGCGAGGTAGATGATGTCGGGGGCGTCGTAGGCGGGGACGGTCTTCCAGCTGACGGTCATGAGCAGCGCGGCGGAGAGCAGGGCGCCGAAGCAGGCCGCGAAGCGCTGCCAGAGGCCGAAGACCGTCAGTACGCCGACGATGACCTGGAGGAAGGCCACGCTGAGGCCCGCGCCGACCGGGTGGGCGAGGGCGAAGTCGCGCAGCGGTTCGGCGAGGGCCCAGGGGTGCAGCGTGTGCAGCCAGGTGACCATGGAGCCGCGTTCGCCGCCGTCGAAGTAGACGGGGTCGCAGAGCTTGCCCATGCCGGCGTAGATGGAGATGAAGCCGAGGAAGACGCGCAGCGGGAGCAGCACGACGCCGAGGTTCATCCGGCGGCCGGGGTAGTACGAGGCCTGGCCGCGCGTGTCGCCGGGTGCCCGGCGGGAGTCCGTGCCGTCGGGGTGCGCGGTGTCGTGGCCCTCGTAGGCGAAGTCCCGTACGGCGGGCTGGGGGCGGGTCTCGTCGGGGTCGCCGTAGGTGCGCTGGCCGATGACGGTGGGGGTGGCGAGGGTGGCGTCGGCGAGGTCGTGGGCGAGGTCGATGCGCGGGATGACCTGGGTGGCTCCGCCGTCGTACTCGTCGTGCCCGCGCCCGTGCTCGCGTACGGCCTGGAGGAGGCCGCCCATGGCGGCGCTGGCCTCGGCGTCGCCGGGGGCGGATTTGCCGCTCCAGACGACGGGGCGGCGGCGGGAGGCTCCGGCTCCGGCGGCCGCGAGGGCCCCGCCGAGCACGGGGGCGAGCCCGGCGGTTCCCGCGGGCTTGGGACGCGCGCTGGGGCTCGGTGCGAGCCGCACGCGGAAGCTGGCGTGGTTGACGATGACCTGTGCGGGATCGCACGGCACCTTGACCATGCTCAGCGCGGGCTGGTCGTCGAACCCTGGCGTTCTGGTGTCCACACTCATCTAACCGAGTGATGAGTCTTTAGGACACTGCCTTGACTTCAGGGATGTGTCCGAGACCCGTCAAATCAAGCCACCCCGCCCGGAAGGGGCGGGGTGGCACGCTCACGGGTCACTGCCGGTGAGCCAAGTGGATCAAGCGGATCGCTCGGATCCGGACGATCAGACGCGGCCGCGGGTCTCGCGGCGGCGGGCGGCCTCGTAGAGGACGACGCCCGCGGCGACGCCGGCGTTCAGCGATTCGGCGCCGCCCGGCATCGGGATGCGCACCAGGTAGTCGCAGTTCTCGCCGACGAGACGGCCGAGGCCCTTGCCCTCGGAGCCGATGACGATGACGACCGGGCCGCCGAGCGCCTCCAGGTCGTGCACGGTGTGCGTGCCTTCGGCGGCGAGGCCGACGACGGTGATGCCGGCCTTCTTGTAGTCCTGGATGGCGCGGGTCAGGTTGGTGACCCGGGAGACCGGGGTGCGGGCGGCGGTGCCGGCCGAGGACTTCCAGGCGCCGGCGGTCATGCTGGCGGCGCGGCGCTCGGGGATGACCACGCCGTGGCCGCCGAAGGCGGAGACGGAGCGGACGATCGCGCCGAGGTTGCGGGGGTCGGTGACGCCGTCGAGGGCGACGATGAGCGGGTCCTCGCCGTTGTCGTACGCGGCGGCGGTGAGCTCCTCCGGGTGCGCGTACTCGTACGGCGGGACCTGGAGGACCAGGCCCTGGTGGTTGAGCCCGTTGGTCATCCGGTCGAGCTCGGGGCGCGGGGCTTCCATCAGGTTGATGTTGCCGCGCTCGGCCGCGAGCTGGAGGGCCTCGCGGACGCGCTCGTCGTTGTCGATGAACTGCTGGACGTACAGGGTGGTGGCCGGTACGCCGTCGCGCAGGGCCTCGAAGACCGGGTTGCGGCCGACGACCATCTCGCTGGTGCCCTTGGCGCCGCCGCGGCGCGGGGCCGGACGGCGCTTGGCGGCCTGCCTGGCCATGGCGTTGCTGATGCGGTTCGCTTTGTGCTTCTTGCGGTCCTCCGCCTTGGGCGTGGGGCCCTTGCCCTCCAGGCCCTTGCGCCGCTGGCCACCGCTGCCGGCCGTCGCGCCCTTCTTGTTGGACGTGCGGCGGTTCCTGCGCTGGCTGTTCCCGGCCATGACCTCTACCTGATTTCGTTGGTGCTGCGATATGTACGTATGAAGAGTGTGCCGCCCGGGGCGCCGGGCGGCCCAATCTGAATGCGCCAGCGGGACTGCTCCGGTGGGCTCAGCGGGGGCCGAGCGTCCAGCGGGGTCCCGTGGGGCTGTCCTCGATGACCAGGCCGGACTGCTGGAGCTGGTCCCGGATGGCGTCGGCGGTGGCCCAGTCCTTGCGGGCGCGGGCGGACTCGCGCTGCTCCAGGACCAGGCGCACGAGGGTGTCCACGGCTCCGTGGAGGTCCTGGCCGCGGTCTGCTTCGCCCGCCCAGTGCGGGTCGAGGGGGTCGAGGCCGAGGACGCCCAGCATGGCCCGCACCTCCGACAGGCGGGCGATGGCCGCGTCCTTGTCGTCGGCGGCGAGTGCGCTGTTCCCCTGGCGGACGGTGGTGTGGATGATGGCGAGCGCCTGCGGGACGCCCAGGTCGTCGTCCATGGCCTCGGCGAAGGCGGGCGGGACCTCTGCGGCCGGCTCCACGGTCTTGCCGGCCTTCTCGATGACGCGCTGGATGAACCCCTCGATGCGCGCGAAGCCGGACTCGGCCTCGCGCAGCGACTCCACGCTGTACTCGATCATCGAGCGGTAGTGCGGGGTGCCGAGGTAGTAGCGCAGGACGATCGGGCGCCAGACCTTGAGCATCTCGGAGACGAGGACGGAGTTGCCGAGCGACTTGGACATCTTCTCGCCGGAGAGGGTGACCCAGGCGTTGTGCATCCAGTACTTCGCGAACTCGTCGCCGAAGGCCTTGGCCTGGACGATCTCGTTCTCGTGGTGCGGGAAGATCAGGTCGAGCCCGCCGCCGTGGATGTCGAAGGCGCTGCCGAGGTACTTGTGCGCCATCGCGGAGCACTCGAGGTGCCAGCCGGGGCGGCCGCGGCCCCACGGGGTGTCCCAGTCGGGCTCGCCGGGCTTGGAGGCCTTCCACATGGCGAAGTCGCGCGGGTCGCGCTTGCCGGTGATGCCCTCCTCGGCGGGCTGGCGCAGGTCGTCGATGTTCTGGTTCGACAGCTCCAGGTAGCCCGGGTAGGAGCGCACGTCGAAGTAGACGCTGCCGTCGGCCTCGTACGCGTGGCCGCGCTCGATGAGCTCGCGCATCATCTCGATCATCTCCGGCACGTGGCCGGTGGCGCGCGGCTCGTACGTGGGCGGGAGGCAGCCCAGCGCGTTGTAGCCGTCGTTGAAGGCGCGCTCGTTCTCGTAGCCGATGGACCACCAAGGGCGGCCCTGGTCCTCGGACTTCGTGATGATCTTGTCGTCGATGTCGGTGACGTTGCGGATGAAGGTGACGTCGAGGCCGCGGTAGGTGAACCAGCGGCGCGCGATGTCGAAGTTCAG
Source organism: Streptomyces sp. ISL-43 (assembly GCF_018614195.1). Taxonomy (GTDB): domain Bacteria; phylum Actinomycetota; class Actinomycetes; order Streptomycetales; family Streptomycetaceae; genus Streptomyces. Next base: position 29,426 of record NZ_JAGGOT010000036.1, on the reverse strand, counting down.
GTAGGAGCGGACGTGCCCGATGTGCGGGGCCGCCTGCACGGTGGCACCGCAGAGGTAGATCGAGACACAGCCCGGGACGAGCGGGGTGAAGTCACGGATCTGCCGGGCACTGGTGTCGTACAGGCGAATAGTCACGGCATCCAGGGTAGTGCGCCTGTAGCAGTGCCCCGCGACCCTTTGGGTACGCGGGGCCCGCTTTGTTGTCGAAGAGCCGCGGGATCGGCCCCCGTACGGGGTACTAGGACCGGTTCGTCCGGTACACGAGGGCCGTGGCGATGGCGGCGAGGCCTTCGGCGCGGCCGGTGAGGCCCAGTCCGTCGGTGGTGGTGCCGGAGAGGGACACGGGGGCGCCCGCCGCGGCGGTGAGCGTCTTCTGTGCTTCTTCGCGCCGCTTGCCGATCTTCGGACGTACGCCGATCACCTGGATCGCGATGTTGCCGATCTCGAAGCCCTCGGCGCGGACGATGCGGGCGGCCTCCGCCAGGAGGGTGATCCCGGCGGCGCCGGACCACTCGGGGCGCGAGGTGCCGAAGTGCGCGCCGAGGTCACCGACTCCGGCGGCGGAGAAGAGGGCGTCGCAGGCGGCGTGCGCGGCCACGTCGCCGTCGGAGTGCCCGGCGAGGCCGTCCTCGCCCTCCCAGAGCAGGCCGGCGCACCACAGTTCGCGGCCGGTCTCGAAGGCGTGGACGTCGGTGCCGATGCCGACGAGCGGGATCAGCGGGGTGTCGGGGCTAGTAGGCATCGGTGGCCCTCCTGCGGGCGAGTACGGCCTCGGCGAGGACCAGGTCGAGCGGGCGGGTGACCTTGAAGGCCTCTTCGTGGCCGGGGACCACGACGACGGTGATGCCGAGCTGTTCGACCATTCCGGCGTCGTCGGTGGCGCCTTCGCCGTCGACGGCGATCTTCTCGTGCGCGCGCAGCAGCGTGGCCACGTCGAAGCCCTGCGGGGTCTGCACGGCGCGCAGCCGGGCCCGTACGGGAGTGGAGACGACCGGCTCGGGCTCGCCGGGCTTGCCGGGCTCGACCTCCTTGACGGTGTCGGCCAGCGGCATGGCGGGCACGACGGCGGGGGCGCCGTCGCGGACGGCCTCGACGACGGAGTCGACGGTGTCCACGGGGACGAGCGGGCGGGCCGCGTCGTGGATGAGTACGGCGGTGACGTCGGCGGGGAGTGCGTCGAGGCCGGCGCGCACGGACTCCTGCCGGGTCCGGCCGCCGGCGACGACCAGGACCTCCGTGCGCTCGGGCAGCGCGTGCTCGTCGAGCATCCAGCGCACCTCTACGGTGTCGGCGGGCGGGGCGACGACCACGACGAGGGAGACCGCGCGGGAGCGCGCCATGGCGCGGACGGCGTGGATGAGCATGGGCAGGCCGCCCAGGGTCCGCAGGGCCTTGGGGGCGCCGGGACCGAGACGGACCCCGCGGCCGGCGGCCGGGATCACCGCGGCGGTGCGGTGGGGGCGCGATTCGTCAGACATCAGTAGCTCCGAGCCAGGTTTGTGACTTCGGCCGACATGGGTATGGCCTGAAGGGTGCCGGGTGCGACGCCCCTCGCCCCTTCCGTGACGACCGGTCGAGTCGGCTGCCCGGACCCGGCACGCCAGTGAACGATGTCGGCTTGTTCGGACACAGCCGTCAGGTACAGGTAGTACAGGGCATGGATACAGACATGCCGCAGCGCCCGGCAACAAGTTTCCTTGTCATCGGGCACCGCGGCACAACTATGTACGACCGGGCGACTGTGCGTGACCAGGGCGTACGGGCGATCGCGTCAGGACGCGAGCACCTCGTCGAGGAGGGCTTCCGCCTTGTCCTCGTTGGTGTTCTCGGCGAGCGCGAGCTCGCTCACCAGGATCTGACGCGCCTTCGCGAGCATCCGCTTCTCACCCGCGGAAAGCCCACGCTCACGCTCACGACGCCACAGGTCGCGCACAACTTCGGCGACCTTGATGACATCGCCAGAAGCGAGCTTCTCCAGATTTGCCTTGTAGCGCCGGGACCAGTTCGTCGGCTCTTCTGCATACGGTGCGCGAAGCACCTCGAAGACCCGGTCCAGCCCGTCCTGGCCGACTACGTCGCGAACACCGACGAACTCCGCATTGTCCGCAGGCACCCGAACCGTCAGGTCGCCCTGGGCGACCTTGAGCACCAAGTAGGTCTTGTCCACGCCTTTGATCTGACGAGTCTCAATGGCCTCGATCAGCGCGGCCCCGTGATGGGGATAGACCACGGTGTCGCCAACCTTGAACGTCATGTGACAGGTACCCCTTCCGTGGCTATCCAGGGTAACACGAGAACCGACCGTTATGAATGGCGTTTTCGCAGGTCAGGGCACATCTCGGGGCTTGACAACACAGACAGGAACGTGCTGCGGGAGGCTTCCGGAAGGGGGTATTCGCAGGTCGGAGGCGCTGTGTGGACCGGGCGAAACGGCTACGTTACACCCGTCCAAGACCCCCGTCAGTGTGACGTACGTCCTGTTTTGCCTGTTTCGGTGGCGGGAAACCGAACTACTCCGTTCGACTGGCGGCCGCCCCGGCCGGGCGAGTTCCGGCCCAATCCGGAATTCGATCACCGTGCGGTGTTCGAAGGAATCCGGAAATTGATCACCGGGCGTCCATCCGCCTTTTCCGCGAATGAAAGATCACCCGGCAGCGGCCGCGCCGGGACGCGAACCGGACAGGGCCGCCCCCACACTGCGGAGGGTCGGGTGCGGGGGCGGGGCGGCGGCTCGGTAACCTAAGCGCGCTGCACCCCCTTGGAGCGGCTTTACTTCGGCCGTTCCCGAGGGGCACCTCCCTGCTGTCACCGGGGGAGTCCACCCTTCCGTTTCGTACGTCCAAGGAGAAGCCGCCGCCGTGAGCCGCAGCCTTCGACGCGGCGCCCTCGCCGCCACCGCCGTCGTGTTCTCGATCGCCTCGCTGGCCGCCTGCGGTGCGGGTCAGGACGCCGAGACTCTCCAGGTCAAGCCGGACAACGCCGCCGTCACCAAGGGCGACATCAAGATCCAGAACGCCCTGGTAATCACGCAGGAGAAGAACAAGAAGGGCCCGGCCGCCGTCACCGCGACGCTGTTCAACGCCGGCGCCAAGGAACAGACGATCGACGCCATCACCCTGGGGGGCGGCAAGTCCACCGTGACCCTGAAGCCCGCGGGCGCCGGGTCCAAGGTGGTCATCCCGGCCGGCGGCTCCGTCGTCCTGGGCGGCAAGGGCAACGCCTCCGCCCTCGTCTCCGGCGGCCAGGAGTCCCTCAAGGACGGCGATGTGCAGAAGGTCGTCTTCCAGCTGAGCACCGCGGGTGCCGTGGAGATGGAAGCCTTCGTCCTCCCCGCGACCGGCATGTACGCCGGCTACGGCCCGACCGAGGCCCCGGCCGCGGGCGGCGTCCCGTCGGGCGCCCCCACGGGCACTCCCTCCGGCGCGCCGGCGACCACGCCGTCCGGTGCGGCGTCGGGCAGCCCCGCGGGCACCCCGTCCGGGTCCCCGTCCTCCAGCGCCGGCCACTGAGGCGCGAAGCACCGTACACACGGCAACGGCCCCCGTCCGCTCGATGCGGACGGGGGCCGTTCCCGTACCTCTTACGGGTGCTGCTTCTTGTCGAGTGCTGCGGTTTACGGCTCGAACTTGTAGCCGAGGCCGCGGACCGTGACCAGGTAGCGCGGCGCGCCCGGGTCCGGCTCGATCTTGGCGCGCAGGCGCTTCACGTGGACGTCGAGGGTCTTGGTGTCGCCGACGTAGTCGGCGCCCCAGACCCGGTCGATGAGCTGCATGCGGGTCAGTACGCGTCCCGCGTTGCGCAGCAGCATCTCCAGCAGGTCGAACTCCTTCAGCGGGAGGTCCACCTTGGCTCCGGCGACGGTGACCACGTGGCGGTCGATGTCCATCCGGACGGGGCCCGCCTCCAGGGCGGCCGGGGTGGCCTCCTCCGGCTCGCCGCGGCGGCGCAGGACCGCGCGGATGCGGGCGACCAGCTCCCGCGAGGAGAAGGGCTTCGTGACGTAGTCGTCGGCTCCTATCTCCAGCCCGACGACCTTGTCGATCTCGCTGTCCTTGGCGGTCACCATGATCACGGGGACGTTGGAGCGGCCGCGCAGCTGCCGGCAGACCTCCGTGCCGGGCAGGCCGGGGAGCATCAGGTCGAGGAGGACGAGGTCGGCGCCGTTGCGCTCGAACTCGTCGAGCCCGTCGGGCCCGGTCGCGGCGATCGCGACCTCGAAGCCCTCCTTGCGGAGCATGTAGGACAGGGCGTCGCTGAAGGATTCCTCATCCTCGACGACGAGCACTCGGGTCACGGAAGGACCTCCGGGGCAGGAATGGCTGGTGCGGTTGACGGGTCAGGCAGGGGTCGGGTGAGTGCGGGAGGCCGGCGCCGGGGCCGGCGCGGCCGCTTCGGGGAGTCGCAGGGTGAACGTGGAACCCTGGCCCTCCGAGCTCCATACCGACACCTCCCCGCCGTGCGATGCCGCTACGTGCTTCACGATCGCGAGGCCCAGACCGGTTCCTCCCGTGGCACGGGAGCGGGCCGGGTCGACGCGGTAGAAGCGTTCGAAGATGCGCTCGCGGTCCTTTTCCGGGATGCCGATGCCCTGGTCGGTCACGGCTATCTCGATCAAGTCTCCACCCGGCGCGGTGACCCGGCGCGCGGCGATGCCGACGCGGGTGCGGGCCGGACTGTAGTTGACGGCGTTCTCGACGAGGTTCCCGAGTGCGGCCGCGAGCTGTCCCCGGTTCCCCCATACCCGCAGGTCGGCAGTGCCGCCGGCGGCCATGGTGATCTGCTTCGCGGACGCCGTGTGGCGGCAGCGGTCTATGGCCTCGGCCACGAGCGTGTCCACTCGTACGGGCTCGGCGTCCTCCAGGGGGTCGTCGTTCTGCACCCGGGAGAGGTCGATGAGCTCTTGTACGAGGTTGATCAGGCGGGTGGCCTCGATCTGCATGCGGCCGGCGAAGCGCTGGACGGCCTCGGGGTCGTCCGAGGCGTCCATGACGGCCTCGGACAGCAGGGAGATGGCGCCGACGGGGGTCTTGAGCTCGTGCGAGACGTTCGCGACGAAGTCGCGGCGTACGGCCTCGATGCGACGGGCCTCGGTGAGGTCCTCGACCAGGAGGAGCACCAGGCGGGAGCCGAGCGGGGCGACGCGCGCCGAGACGGCGAGCGCCTCGCCGCGACCGGTGCCGCGCCGGGGCAGGTCCAGCTCGACCTGTCGTATCTCCCCGTCGCGGCGGGTGTCGCGGGCCATGTGGAGCATGGGCTCCACGGCCAGCTTGCCGCCGCGGACCAGGCCGAGGGCATATGCCGCCGAGCTGGCCTTGACGACCGCGTCCCCCTCGTCGAGGACGACGGCGGAGGAGCGGAGTACGGAGAGGACGGTGTCCACTCCTGGTGGGAGCACCGCGTTGATGTCGGGGCGCATGGAGCTCCGGGTGGGGCGGGCTTGGTCGCGCTCGCTCCAGCGGAACGCCAGCATCGCGATCACACCGGTGCAAAGACCGGCGATCGCTGCAGCTGCGGCGACCGCCGCGTTCACGTCCATGACTCCAGGTTAAGCAGGCGGGACGCCACTTCCACAGCCGTTCGGGTGGCACCTCGAACAGTCGTCGCCCAGAGTTCACCCTGGCGACGGGGTTGATTCACTTGTGGTGCCGGAGTCGGTCGCGTTCGGGGCTCAACGTGTCAACGTGGGGCAAGAGGCCGCCCCGGCCCGGCCTCCGGGCAGTAGCGAGCAGCAGGCAGCAGGCAGAGAGGGACACCCATGCGTGACGCGTACCACGAGGAACTGGACTCGATCGGAGAAGGCCTGGTCGAGATGGCCCGGCTGGTCGGTTCCGCCATCGGGCGGGCCACGACCTCCATGCTCGACGCCGACCTGAAGCTCGCCGAGAGCGTCATCGCCGCCGACCAGAAGGTCGACGACCTCCAGCACGACCTGGAGGCACGAGCCATCGCGCTGCTCGCGCGCCAGCAGCCGGTCGCCACCGACCTGCGCATCGTCGTCACCTCGCTGCGCATGAGCGCCGACCTGGAGCGCTCCGGCGACCTGGCCCAGCACGTGGCCAAGCTCGCCCGCCTGCGCTTCCCGGACACCGCGGTCCCGCGCGACCTGCACGCCACCATCCTGGAGATGGGGCAGCTGGCGCAGCGCCTGATGGCGAAGGCCGCCGAGGTCATCATCACGAAGGACGTCGACCTGGCGCTCCAGCTGGAGCAGGACGACGACGAGATGGACCAGCTGCACCGCACGCTGTTCCAGCACCTGATGGACGACCGCTGGAAGCACGGCATCGAGACGGCCGTCGACGTGACGCTGCTGGGCCGCTACTACGAACGCTTCGCGGACCACGCGGTGTCGGTCGCCAAGCGCGTCGTCTACCTGGTGACGGGCGAGCACGCCGACGAGCTCCAGCCGCCGACACAGATCGAGGGCGTCTGACATCTCCCCGCTCGGGTGAATCTCCGCCCTCGGGCCGGCGGGCGTCAACAACGAGCCCCCAATGCGCCGTTGACGCAGCGGTTCGGCTGGGCATGAATGAGGGCGAAGGCACAACGCCTACGAGGAGGATCCATGCCCGATTCCCCCGTCCCCATCACCCCGGAGCAGGAAGCGCAGCCGCCGGAGGCGCTGCGCCTACCGCTGCTCGCGGCCTGCGGCTGCGGCTCGGGCTGCGGCTGCGGCTGCCAGTCCGGCGCCCCCTGCCAGTGCGGCGGCTGACCGCCCCCGCCCGGCTCCGCGCGCACGAAGGGCCCCGCCCGACGCCCGGTCGGCCGGGGCCCTTCGCGCTCGCCGGGCCTCACCGCGCGGCGGCCTCCACCGGCCGGCCCTTCACCGCTTGAGTGCCCGGTAGCGCTTGAGGAGTGCGGTGATCTTCGCGTGGTCGGCCGCGCCGTTGAGTTCGGTGAGCAGGTCGTCCGGGCAGAGCTCGTAGTGGTCGCCCCACCAGTGCCGCCCTTTGTTGTCCCAGATGCGGTAGCCGCCGGGCACCCCTCTGGCCACGTAGCGCCGGCGGCTCACGTACGCGCTCCGCCGCGGGTGCTGCCGCGTACTCCCATGTCTCCCCCTGGTGTTCGGCGATGGTCCCGCACCATCCTCCGCCCACCAGCCGTGTACAGGTCAAGCACTGGCCGGCCAACCTCGCCGGCTCTTGGCCGTCTGCCGTTCTTCCGGCGTGACGCGTGTCCCTGAAAACATGACTTACAGGAGGGGCAGGCACGGCCCACGGACAGCGAAAAGCCCCCTACCGGCGGGGAAACCGCAGGCAGGGGGCTGTTTCGTGCAGGGGTGCTACTTCTTCTTGCCCTGGTTCTTGACGGCCTCGATGGCGGCCGCGGCGGCGTCCGGGTCGAGGTAGGTGCCGCCCGGGTTGAGGGGCTTGAAGTCGGCGTCCAGCTCGTAGGAGAGCGGGATGCCGGTCGGGATGTTCAGGCCCGCGATGTCGGCGTCGGAGACCCCGTCCAGGTGCTTGACCAGGGCGCGCAGGGAGTTGCCGTGCGCGGCGACCAGGACGGTGTGGCCGTCCAGCAGGTCCGGGACGATCGAGTCGTACCAGTACGGGAGCATGCGGACGACGACGTCCTTGAGGCACTCGGTGCGCGGCCGCAGCTCCGGCGGGATCGAGGCGTAGCGCGGGTCCTCGGACTGCGAGTACTCCGTACCGTCCTCGAGGGCCGGCGGCGGGGTGTCGTACGAGCGGCGCCACAGCATGAACTGCTCCTCGCCGAACTCGGCGAGGGTCTGGGCCTTGTCCTTGCCCTGGAGGGCGCCGTAGTGGCGCTCGTTCAGGCGCCAGGAGCGGTGGACCGGGATCCAGTGACGGTCGGCGGCCTCGAGCGCCATCTGCGCGGTGCGGATCGCGCGCTTCTGGAGCGAGGTGTGCACGACGTCGGGGAGCAGGCCGGCGTCCTTGAGCAGCTCACCGCCGCGGACCGCCTCCTTCTCGCCCTTCTCGTTGAGGTTGACGTCCACCCAGCCGGTGAACAGGTTCTTCGCGTTCCATTCGCTCTCGCCGTGGCGGAGGAGGATCAGCTTGTACGGTGCGTCGGCCATGCGTACGAGCCTAATGGACGCACCCGGCCGCTCGCGCGCGGTGTGGACGGTGTGCGCGGGGTCCCCGATTGACGGCAGCCGTCAATCCAGTGGCTCTGCGGGCCCACTGTCCGTAGGGTCCGAACAGCAAGAGGGACGCTTACACCGCCGGGGGGATTCCGTATGTCCGTTGCCAGTTTGAGACGGGCCGCCAGGGAGAGCGTGTCGGGGCTGCCGCGCGAGTTCTGGTGGCTCTGGACGAGCACGCTGGTCAACCGGCTCGGGGCCTTCGTCGCCACATTCATGACCTTGTACCTGACCCTGGAACGGGGCTACTCGGCCTCCTTCGTGGGACTTGTGGTGGCCCTGCACGGGCTCGGCGGCGTGATCTCCTCGCTCGTCGCGGGCGTGCTGACGGACCGGCTGGGCCGGCGGCCCACGCTGGTCGCGGCGCAGGCCTCGACCGCGTTCTCGGTGGCGCTGCTCGGCTTCATGGAGCATCCGGCGGCGATCGCGGCGGTGGCGACGCTGGTCGGCATGACCTCGAACGCCTCGCGCCCGGCGGTGCAGGCGATGATGGCGGACATCGTCCGCCCCGAGGACCGGGTACGGGCCTTCGCGCTGAACTACTGGGCCATCAACCTCGGCTTCGCCGTCAGCGCGACCGCGGCGGGATTCATCGCCGAGTACAGCTACCTGGCCGGGTTCCTCGGCGAGGCTGCCCTGACGCTGCTCTGCGCGGTGCTCGTGTACGTCAAGCTGCCCGAGTCGCGGCCGGAGCGGACCGCGGCGGAGAAGGCGGCCGCCGAGCCGGAGATCGGCCTGGGGACGGTGCTGCGGGACGGGCGCTTCATGGGCGTGGTCGGGCTGTCGTTCCTGATCTCGCTGATCTTCATGCAGGGGTCGTTCGGGCTGCCGCTCGCGATGGGCGCGGCCGGCTTCTCGACGGCCGACTACGGCCTGGTGATCGGCGTGAACGGCCTGCTGATCGTGCTGCTGCAGATCCCGGTCACCCGGTTCATCGAGCACCGCGACCCGCAGAAGCTCCTGGTCATCTCGGCGCTGCTGGCCGGGTACGGCTTCGGGCTGACGGCCTTCGGCGGGTCGGTGTGGAGCCTGGCGCTGACCGTCTGCGTGTGGACGCTGGCCGAAATCGTCAACTCGCCGACCCAGATGGGCCTGGTGGCGCGGCTCTCCCCGCTGCACGGACGCGGCCGCTACCAGGGCATGTACACGATGTCCTGGGCGGTGGCCTCGCTGGTGGCGCCGCTGATGGCGGGCTTCGCGATCGAGCACTTCGGCGCGGGGTGGCTGTGGGGCTCGACGGCGGTCCTGGGCATGGTGGCCGCGCTGGGCTACTGGCTGCTGATGCGGGGGCTCGCGGAGGACGAGCAGGTCTCCGGAGGCGACCATGAGGGAGAGGGACAGGGAGAGGGACAGGGAGAGGGACAGGGAGTGGGCGTCGTCCCGGCCGCTACGGCGCCGCCGGTGAAGCCCGCTACGGCTGCGACGGCTGCGTCAGGTTCTTGAAGGCGTCGAGGTTGCGGGTCGACTCGCCGCGCGAGACGCGCCACTCGTACTCCCGCCGGATCGCGCTCGCGAAACCCAGCTCCAGCAGGGTGTTGAAGGCGCCGTCCGCCGCCTCCAGCACCGTGCCGAGCAGCTGGTCGAGGTCGTCCGGAGTGATCACCGACAGGGGGAGGCGGGCCGTCAGGTAGACGTCACCGAGCGCGTCCACCGCGTAGCCCATGCCGTAGAGCTTGAGGTTGCGCTCCAGCAGCCAGCGGTGGACGCCCGCCTCGTTCTCGTCGGGGTGGCGGACCACGAAGGCGTTGACCGACAGGGAGTGCTTGCCGACCTTGAGCGAGCAGGTGGTGCTCAGCTTGCGGGTGCCGGGGAGCTGGACGACGTACGTGCCCGGTGACGGGCTCTCCCAGCTCAGCTCCGCGCTGGTCAGCGTCGCTTCGATGATCCCGGCGGTGTCAGCGTCAGCCATGGTGGGAGCGTACGTGACGGCGGTGGTCGTGCATCGCCGCGGTGTACACGTCGGCCGTGCCGCTCGCGGCGGTGTCCCAGCCGAAGAACTGCGCGTGCCGCGCCGCCGCACCGCCCATCACGTCCGCGAGCCCGGGCTCGTCCACGAAGCGGCGTAGCTCGCGGGCGTAGTCCACCGGGTCGTGTCCGGGTACGAGGATGCCCGTCACCCCGTCGTTGACGGCGACCGGCAGTCCGCCGACGGCGGCCGCCAGTACGGGTGTTCCGGTGGCCTGGGCCTCTATGGCGACGAGCCCGAAGGACTCGCTGTACGAGGGCATGACCAGGACGGACGCCGCCCGGAACCAGTCCGCGAGCGCGTCTTGGGCCACCGGCGGGTGGAAGTGGACGAGGTCCGCGATACCGAGCTTCGCGGCGAGCTTCTGCAGCCCTTCCGGCTTGGCGAGCCCGCTGCCGCTCGGCCCGCCGACGACGGGCACGAAGAGCCGGCGGCGCAGCGCCGGGTCCCGGTCCACCAGCTCGGCGACGGCCCGCAGCAGGATGTCGGGGGCCTTGAGCGGCTGGATGCGGCCCGCGAAGAGCGGGATGACGGCGTCCTGCGGCAGTCCGAGGCGGGCGCGGGCGGCGGCCCGGCCGTCGGCGACGGTGAAGCGGTCGAGGTTCACGCCGGGGTGGACGACGGCGACCTTGCCCGGGTCGGCTTCGTAGTGGCGGACGAGCTCGTCGGCCTCCTCGGCGGTGTTCGCGATGAGGCGGTCGGCCGCGGTGACGATCTGCGTCTCGCCGATGACGCGGGCGGCGGGCTCGGGGGTGTCGCCCTCGGCGAGCGCCGCGTTCTTGACCTTGGCCATGGTGTGCATGGCGTGCACGAGCGGGACGCCCCAGCGCTCGGCGGCGAGCCAGCCCACGTGGCCGGAGAGCCAGTAATGGGAGTGGACGAGGTCGTAGTAGCCGGGGCGGTGGCCGGCCCAGGCCTGCATCACGCCGTGGGTGAAGGCGCACAGCTGGGCCGGCAGCTCCTCCTTGGCGAGACCCTCGTACGGGCCCGCGTCCACGTGCCGTACCAGGACTCCGGGCGAGAGCTCGACGACGGGCGGCAGGCCGCCGGTGGTGGCCCGGGTGAAGATCTCGACCTCGATGTTGATCGCGGCGAGGCGCTTGGCCAGCTCGACGATGTACACGTTCATCCCGCCGGCGTCGCCGGTGCCGGGCTGGTGCAGCGGTGAGGTGTGCACGCTGAGCATGGCGACGCGGCGCGGCTTGCGGTGGCCGCCGACCCCGGCGGGCAGTCGCAGGCGGGGCGGCTCGTGGCGGGTGGCGGAGCGGGCCGCGGCGATCCGTCCGCCGATGCTGCCGCCGAGGCGGGACACGTACTGGCTCAAGGGAGCAGTTCCTCTCGCTCGGACGGCATGACGCGGGGAGCGCTGTCGGCGCCCTTCTAGGAGTGCAACCCGAATGGCCGTCTCCCGCATTCCGGGGGCGGGGGGATTCCTGAGCTGTTTGCCGGATTTTTATCGGGCGGGAGTGCTCCGCTTACTCTCTGCACATGGCTTCCCGCTCCACCCCTCCCCCTCGTCGCCCCGTCGGCACGGTGACGCGCGGGACGACGAACCCGAACCGCTTGCGCCGGATGGACCGCTGGATCGCGGCTACGCACGGGGCGGCGCTGCGGCGCGCGGACGATCCGGTGGCGGTGGACCTCGGCTACGGGGCCGCGCCCTGGACGGCGGTGGAGCTGCTGGCGCGGCTGCGGGAGGCGGCTCCGCGGGTGCGGGTGGTCGGCATCGAGATCGAACCGGCGCGGGTCGCGGGCGCGAAGCCGTACGAGCGGGAGGGGCTGAGCTTTCGGCACGGCGGGTTCGAGGTGCCGCTGGAGGGCGGGGTCCGGCCGGCGCTGATCCGCGCGGCGAACGTGCTGCGCCAGTACGACGAGGAGCAGGTCGAGGCCGTGTGGGAGCGATTGCGTTCCCGGCTGGCCCCGGAGGGGCTGCTGGTGGAGGGGACCTGCGACGAGATCGGGCGGCGGCACGTGTGGGTCGCGTTGGGGCCCGAGGGGGCGCGCACGGTGACCTTCGCGACCCGGCTGGGCTCCCTGGAGCGCCCCTCGGACCTGGCGGAAAGGCTGCCGAAGGCGCTGATCCACCGCAACGTGCCGGGCGAGCCGGTGCACGCGTTCCTGCGCGACTTCGACCGGGCGTGGGCGGCGGCGGCGCCGTACGCCTCGTACGGGGCGCGACAGCGCTGGATCCGGACGGCGCGGGCGCTGTCCGCCGACTGGCCGCTGGCGGACGGGCCGGTTCGGTGGCGGCAGGGGGAACTGACGGTGCGGTGGGAAGCGTTGAGGCCTTCGGGGTGATAGGGACGACGGGGACGGCGGCGGCGACGTGGGCAACGGGGACGACCGGGACGCATCGGGTGGATATCCACAAGGGTGTTGGAATTCACCGACTCGTGGCACCATCCCGAAGGCAATGACAAGTTACTGACGATTAGTCAATCCTGTGTCTGGGGGGACCATGAGGAAACGACGACGGGGATCGATCGCCCTCACGCTGCTCTGCGCGACGGCACTACTGAGCGCGCCCGGCCTGCTGGCCGGCACGGCGTTCGCGGCACCGGAGCCCCAGCAGGGCAGGTCCCTGGAGCAAGTCCGCAAAGAGATAGAGGACCTCTACCGCGAGGCCGGCGCCGCCACGGACGCCTACAACCTCGCGGAGGGCGAGACCAAGACCCAGTCCGCCAAGATCGTCGAGATCGCCAAGCTGGTCGTCGCCGGCCAGGAGCGGATCACCGGACTGAAGAGCCGCGCGGGCGCGGCCGCCCGCGCACAGTACCGCTCGGGCGGGCTGCCGCCGGGCGCGCAGCTGGCCCTGACCAACAACCCGACCCAGTTCCTGGACGGCTCCGACCGGCTGCGCCAGGGCGAGAAGGCGGCCTCGGACCTGCTCTCCGAACTGAACCGGACCCAGGGCGACTTGCAGCAGTACGCGAAGGACGCGAGCGCGCACTGGGAGACGCTGGAGGCCAACCGGCTCAAGCAGGAGGCCTCGAAGAAGCAGGTCGAGGAGAAGATCAAGGCGGCGGAGGAGCTCGAAAGCAAGCTGGAGGCCGAGCAGAAGGCCAAGCTGCTGCAGCTGGAGCAGGAAGCGCAGTACAAGGCGCAGACGGCCTGGTTGTCGACGGGAGCGATGAAGGACGCCACCGGCTCGGCGGCCACCGACGCGGGCAAGCGGGCCGTGCTGTACGCCGCCGCCGCGATCGGCAAGCCGTACGTGTGGGGCGCGGAGGGACCGGGCTCGTACGACTGCTCCGGCCTGACCTCGCAGGCCTGGCTCTCGGCGGGCAAGGCGATCCCGCGGACCTCGCAGGAGCAGCTGCGGCTGCCGAAGGTCGCGATCAAGGACATGCGGCCCGGCGACCTGATCATCTACTTCGACGACGCGAGCCACGTCGGGATCTATGTGGGCGACGGCGCGATAGTCCACGCCCCCCGCCCCGGGCGCAACGTCACGATGGCGGGCGCGGGCTCGATGCCGATCAAGGCGGTCGTCCGACCGGACGCGTAGGGGTGGTGCGGGGGCCCTCGGCGGGGCCGCCGACGCCCGGACCCGGGACGTCTCGGTGGGCGGGACGGCGCGCCCCGGCGCCGTGACGTTGGTCATTCGGCGGGGCGGGCTTTCCCCCTGGATAAAGGCATATGCCGGAGCCCCCTGCCAGCCACGGCATTCCGCTTTGCCCACCCCGCCCGCTAGGGTCGCCCGGACGAGCGACCCCAGAGGGGGCGGGAAGGAACCGGAAACGATGCCCGTACCCGTACCGCGGCAGAGGGACATCCCAGCCACCGAGAGCGGCCCGGGCAGCCAGTCGGCGCTCAACCTGCTGGTGATCGAGGACGACCCCGCCGGCGGCCTCACCGTCCCCGAGATCCTCGACGCCGACGGCCACCGCATCCGGCTGCGCAGCGCCCGCAACCTCACCGAGGCCGCCCGCCTGCTCACCCCGGACGTGCACTGCGTGCTGCTCGACCTCGCGCTCCCGCACGGCTCCGCCGGCCCGGCCGACGGCGCCGACCCGCTCGGCGCCCTGCGCCAGGTCCTGCGCATCGCCCCCCGGCACGCCGTCCTCGTCCTCACCTCCGAGGGCGACGCGGAGCGCGCCGCGGAGGCCGTACGGGTGGGGGCCCAGGACTTCCTCTTCCGCGACGAGCTCGACGGGCGGCTCCTCAACCGCGCCATCCGCTACGCGGTGGAGAGAAAACGGGCCGACATCGCCCAGTACAAGCTCGCAGAATCGAAACTGCACGCCCAGGAGAACGCCCGCCTGGAGCGCGGCCTGCTCCCGCACCCGCTCCTTGAGGGCTCCGACCTCCGCTTCGCGGCCCGCTACCGCCCCGGCCGCAGCCGCGCGCTGCTCGGCGGGGACTTCTACGACACCGTCCGTACCCCCGACGGCACCGTCCACGCCATGATCGGCGACGTCTGCGGCCACGGCCCGGACGAGGCCGCCCTCGGCGTGGAGCTGCGCATCGCCTGGCGCGCGCTGACCCTGGCCGGCCTGTGCGGCGACGACCTGCTCGCCACCCTCCAGGAGGTCCTCGAAGTCGAGCGCCCCTGCGAGGAGATCTTCGCGACGCTGTGCACGGTGGACATCGCCCCGGACGGCCGCCGCGCGGGCCTGTGCCTGGCGGGCCATCCGGCGCCGCTGATATCCAGGCCGGGCCGCCCCGCGCGGCTGCTCCCGTACGAGAACAGCGGCCCGGCGCTCGGTCTGCTGCCCCGGGCCCGCTGGCCCCGCCGCCAGGTCGAGCTGGGTGGCACGTGGAGCCTGATGCTCTACACCGACGGGCTGATCGAGGGCCGGATCGGTCCCGGCAGGGAACGCCTCGGGCAGGACGGCATGGTCGAGATGATCAACCGCCACCTGGACGACGGGCTGAGCGGCGAAGGCCTGCTGGAAGCCTCCGTGACCGAGGCCCGCCGCCTCAACGGCGGTGAGCTGACGGACGACGTCGCCGTCGTCCTCCTCTCCCGCGCCGAAGGCTGAGCGCGCGGCCCTGATCCGCTGGGCAGGGGCCGCCGGAAGCCGGGGACCCCGGCCCGGGGCTACCGTCCGCCGTTGTAGGGCCCGTACGGCCCGTCACTGCTGCTGCCGCCGCTGCGCCGGCCGCGCCCGCCGCCCGAGACCTGCTTGAGGGCGGGGCGCACGTCGACGAAGAACACGATGCTGGCGACCAGGCCGGCGATCTCCAGGAAGAGCATCCCCAGGAAGAAGTCCACGAGGACGGTGACGCCGAGGATGACCAGCCAGAAGGTCTTGGTCTGCTTGTCCGCCGCGCGGTACGCATCCTCGCGAGCCATCAGCGCGAACACGAAAGCCGCGATGGCGAGCCCGAGCATGGCGAACCCGAGCAACGGCAGAACCCCGTTATCGAACCCGTTCATCAACATCGCCTGACCGCCTTCTCACGCCTCGCACGCCGGATGCCGCCTGACTCCACGCTACCGGCAGAGCCCCTTTCGCAAACACCAACGGGCCGGACACCCCTCAGGTGCCCGGCCCGTCGCGCCGTTCTCAGCGCTCCACGACCGGCTCCGCGGCGTCCTTCTTGGCCGCGGCCTTGCGCGCGGACGCCTTCTTCACCGGGGGCTTCTCCTCGGCGGCGGCGTCCTGCCCGGCCGGCTTCGACTGCGCCGGCACCTCGGGCTCCGGCTCCGGCTCCACGACGACGGCGATGTCGACGATCTCCTCGGAGACCTCGCCGCGCCACGCGCGCACGGCCTGCTCGCCGTGCTCGGCGACCTTGTCGTAGGCCTCCTTGGCCTTGACCGCGTACTCGGCGGCCAAGCCGACCCCGCGCAGCGCCAGGTCCTGCGCGGTCTCCCCGAATTTCTTCGGGTCGATCGCGCCGAGCACCTCGACGACCTTGGCGGTGACGGCTTCCTGCGCCTCCTTGGCCTTCTCCTGCACGGCCTTCGGGTCGGTGTTCTTCACGGCCTCGATGCGCGCGGGGGCCTCGGCGCGCAGCAGCTCGATGAGCCCGGGCACCTTCTTGGCCTGCTGCGCAGCGAGGTCCGCGGTGCCGGCGACGAAGTAGAGCGGGGTCGGGTCGGTGAGGGTCTTCTTCAGGTCATCGGCGATGGCCATGTGCTGGTCCTCCCGGATCACAGTCTCAGTTCGTGTGGGTCGTATCGGCATCGGAACCGTCGGCACGGGGGCCGGCGCTCTTCTCCTCGGCGTCGGCCTCTGCCTCTGCCTCGGCGGCGTTTTCCTTGCGGAAGGACTCGTAGATCTGGAGCAGCACTTGCTTCTGCCGCTCACTGATCGACGGATCGGCGAGGATCACAGCCCTCGTCTCCACCTCGTCCCGGTCCCGCTCGTCCAGGATTCCGGCCTGCACGTACAGCGTCTCGGCGGAGATCCGCAGCGCCTTGGCGAGCTGCTGCAGGATGTCCGCGCTCGGCTTGCGCAGCCCGCGCTCGATCTGGCTGAGGTACGGATTCGACACCCCCGCCGCATCGGCCAGCTGCCGCAGCGAAAGCTGCGCCTGCCGCCGCTGCTCGCGCAGGTATTCGCCGAGGTTCCCGACGTTGAGCGATGCCATACCCCGATCCTGCCGCACCTTGCTAACTATTGCAAGCACCCGCTTGCAATAACTCCCACCCCACCCGCGGCCGGTGTGTGCCTGAGCACGCTGGTTGTCACTTGAGCAAGACGACTGTCACCGGTCAGCTTGGCGGACTCCTGTGCGCTGGCGCTGGCGGAATCTGCCGGGCGAATACCCCCCTGGGCATGCTGGACGTCTAACCTCGCGGTCCGTCGGGTTGGATAGCGCCGAGGCGAGACGACACGAGACGAAGAAGAAGCGGCCGCGGGAGATCATCCTGCTGTCGGGGCAGGACGTGTGGCCCTACACGTTCATCGCCGACGACTCGGTTGGCGGATGCGGCAAGGTCGCGATGCCCATCGACGCGCCCCTTGAGGACGTGCAGGCGGCGGTCTTCACGCCGCTGGCGGACCTCACCCGCACTTTCCGGCCCCGGAATCCCAGCTCGGACACCAGTGGACAACTAACCAGCTGATAGCCGGGGCGGATCGGGTGCGTGATGCCAATGACCTGCAGAAACGGACCCAGAACCCTGGGGATCCCCGGGCGTAGGAGGGTGTCTCTGTTACGCCGAACGGCCGCCGTAGGGCACCCAGCAGAGCCGTAGCACAAGCATGATCAAGACGTGAGAGCTATACCGCGACGGGACCATCGAGGCCGGGCCTCACGGGGTCGGCACGCGCCATGGCTGTGGGACGTCTGGGTCGTGGGCCCACTGGCCATCGTGGTAGCCCTGGCCGCAGGTTTCCTGATCTACAACTTCCTCCGCGGTCTCGGGCCGCAAGAGGCCGCCCCGCAGAAGCCTGTCCCTACCCACGAGGTGATCCGCACCACCCTCGCGACCCTCGCCTTTGCCGCTGCCGTTCTCGCCGGGGTCTATGCCTACCGCAAGCAGCGCCTCGCCGAGGGCGACGCTGATCGGGCCGACGACAACCAGCTCGCCGAGCGCTACACCACCGCTGCCGAACAGCTCGGTCACGCGCAGGCCGCGGTACGCCTGGCCGGCGTATACGCCATGACCCGGCTCGCCGACGACTGGATTGAGCAACGACAGGTGTGTATCAACGTCCTGTGCGCCTACCTGCGCATGCCGTACGAGCCTGATCCGGAGGCTGAGGCGTACAAGCAAGGCGAACGCGAGGTCCGCCACACGATCATTCGAGTCATCCGCGACCACCTCCGGCGCCAAGCGTCGATCTCCTGGTCGGCGAACGACTTCGACTTCACCCACGCCAACTTCGACGGCGGAGACCTATCAGAAAGCAGATTCCAGGGCTCAGCCTCCTTCAACGACGCGAAGTTCAGCAGCGGCACGATCTCCTTCGACCTCGCGGAGTTCAGCGGCCACCCGATGGTCGACCTCGTCGACTTTCGCAACGCGGAGTTCAGCGGCGGCGAGGTCGGTTTCCGCGGCGCGAAGTTCAATGGCAGCATCGTTCTTTTCAGCGGCGCCGACTTCAGCGGCGGCACCGTCAGCTTCTTGGCCTCGAAGTTCATCGCCGGCGGGGTCTACTTCGATCGCGCGAAGTTCAGTGGCAGCCGGGTCGACTTCGGCGCCGCGAAGTTCATCGGCGGCAAGGTCGGTTTCGGCGGCGCCGAGCACAGCGGCGGCACCGTCAACTTCAATCGTGTAGAAGGCGCCCCACAGGACTGGGGACCTTTCCAACCGCCAGCTGGCCCGGCAGAGTGACGCCAGAAGCGGCAGAAGGTTAGAGCTACCGGTCGGTTAGTTGTCCCTTGGCGTCTGAGCTGGGATACCGGGGCCTTTCCGCGGTGTCGAGATTGACATCGCGTGGTCCCCCTAACACCGCACTCATGGGTCGGGCGTATCAGTTCCAGCACCACGGGTGGGGCGGAGTCTCAACAGAGCTAGCGCCTACTGCGTGGCCGACCAGCCGGCGCTGATCTGGCCGGATACTGAGAAGTCCAGTTCGCAGTCCGGGCAGCTTGCGGCACCGAAGACGTACGTCATCGCGTTCGCGACCTCTCGCTGACCGTCGGTGAGTGCGATGCCGTGGAGTCGTCGGCCGAGACCGTCCAGTGCTGCGGGATCCGCAGGGCGCAAGGGCCTCGTCTCCACATCATCCTCAGACAGCGCGTAGTCACCACTGGTGGAAAAGAATCCGCGCTCGCCGAGGACAATGAACAGGCTGGCTTCACAGCCGGGGCAGGAGACCTCGTACTCCTCGTTCGTAAGCCCCCATGCCAAGTCCTCGCTCCAACCCAATACGCCTTCGAAGCTCAATACGGCTTCCAAGAGGTAGACGTACTCGGTGCGATCGGAGGCCGTCCGGAGGCGCTGGTTCGCCACCGACAGCAGGGTCGCGATCTCGGCCGCGTACTCCAGGCGGACATCGCCAGCGTCGTGTGGCTGGCCAGCGCCTGCCACGATCGCACCGGCCAGGGTGAGGGCACTCACCGCCTGCTCCCGGTCGGACCCGCCGGCTGCGCCGACCAGCCAGGGCAGTGCCGCGAAACTGGCTGAGTAAACGCTGCCCTGGTGACACAGCGCCGACCACAGATCGTTCCAGAGCTCGGCGTTCGGTTCCGATGCGATCCGATCCAGCAAAGCGGGTATGTCTTCCGCAGAGCCGTAGGCATGGCTGAGTCGCGACCAATCCGTCATTCGGTGATCCAATCACGCGGCTCCTGGCGGCTGGCGCGGATCAACCCACTGGCTCGGGACGGCTCCGAGAGGCGCGACGGTAGCCCTTCGACTTCGGCTCCTCCCGGCCGCCCTTAGGAATCGGGCCGCGGGCGGTGATCTTGTGCATCGGAGCCATGTGGTTGACGTGGTTCATGGCGACGATCCGCAGCGGGAACGAGATCCAGGCTTTGCGCCGGAGATAGAACGACAGGGCGTAGTCGACATTGCTGGCCTGGTGAATGAGCGGCAGCATTCGCTCGCGGGCCTGCTCTTCGTCGTCCGCGTCAAGGAGACGTTCGGCAATCCCGAGTACTGCCCCCATGAGCAGCGGGTCCAGCGGAGGGTCGGTGTAGGGACGGGAACTACGCTTCTTCCCGGGTCTGCCCCGGAGGACTGTCGCACGGGCATGGCGTTGCTCGGCATCGTGGTCGAGGGCTTCGGCGAGGGCTGGTGTTGCGGCGAAGGACCGGGCCACCGGCCAGGACAGGAACACGAGGCCGAGCAGGGCTCTTAGGTCGGCGAAGTAGTCGGCGGCGGGGATCAGCCAACCAACACACGGGGTCATCGCGAGGCCGACGGGATCGAGCAGATCCTGAAGCCTCCGCTGAAGGCCAAGCAGGTGTTCCAGCGTCCGCACGTCGGGAAGTTCGTCGGAGAGCGCGCCGTCAGGTTCGGCGAGCTGGGCACCGCAGGCGGGTTGGAGGCGCCCGATGGTGCGCGGGGCGGCGGTTGTCCGGCACTTGGTGGGATGCAGGTCTTCGTCCCAGGGACGGGCGATGATGCTGTTCATCTCGACCGTGTGGACGTGTTGTCGGCAGGTGGGGCAACCGATTCGCAGCAGGCGGCGGTGCTTGGTGCAGGCGAAGACTGGTGGGAGGCGCCAGGAGCGTTGCCAGGATCCGCCGTGGAGTTGCTGGATCTGGCTTCCGTCCCCGACGAGGCACTGCGGGCAATAACGAGGGGTGCGGGTCAGGAGCCAGGCGTTGTCGTTGACCATCCTCGCGGCACTCTTGCGCGGGGTGAACTTCTCGCTCAGCGGTCCGTATCGCTCGGCGAGCGAAGAGGTCAGAAGGCAACTGACCTCCTCTGGGGCGAGTCGGGTCGCTCGGGCGAAGGCCTGGATCTGCTCCGGTTCCAGGTGGTGCAGAAGCCGGATGGGAACGCGGAAGAGCACGTTCTCCTTGTGGTGGCCAGTCAGTCCTGTACGGATGGCGACCGCTCCCGGGGAAGTCCCGAGCCGGTGTGCGAGGCGGAGGATGTAGCCGGCCAGCGTCTCGTCGGGCAGTGGGTCGAGGCTGCGGGGCAGCGGGCGCATTGCCCCATGATGTCGTCTGCGTATCGACTCACCGCCGATTCTTCGCAGATTCACCTCCTCACCACGAACACTCGATGCCCCTGGGGCTGGTGATGTCGGTGGGCTGTCATAGGGTCCGGTCCCATGACGATCCTGATGACGTACGGGGGACCCGGAGAGCCCGAAGGGCCGGTCACGCGCACCGGTGGGATACCCATGGCCCCGGCGGGGACGGCATGGCCTCACTGCTCGACGTGTGACGGGCCGATGCAGTTCCTGGCCCAGATCGTCCTGGATGATCTGGACCGCCCGATGGACTCGGGCAACAAGCAAGACGGTGGCGTCATGGCGATCTTCATGTGCCAGAACGATCCCGGTATGTGCGACGAGTGGAGCCCGATAGCCGGCGGCAACCGTGCCCTGCTGTTCCCTGCCGACGGGCTGGCGCCGATGTCCGCGCCCACCCCGGGTGAGAATGACGAGGGGGTGCTCCACCTCGGCGCTGTCAGCGCCGTGACCCTGGTGTCCTCACCCGCAGCCGACTACTTCAGCGCGCGTGAGGAGTGGGCCAGCCGTAGCGAAAATGAGCTGAGGAACGTCCTGGGACAGCTCGGCGGAGAGCCTGACTGGCTTCAGGGCGACGAGACACCCCGGTGCCCGACCTGCACCCACCCTATGGACCTGGTCGCACAGTTCGAGGAAGGCCCGGACCACTCCACGGCCATGAACTTCGGCGGCTGTGGCACAGCGTTCGCCTTCACGTGCGCACCCTGTGTTCAGGCCGCCTTCCTCTGGCAGTGCTGACCGGGGAAGGAGAGACCGTGCCCGACGAGCTCATCCAAATCCTGGCCAAGGCCCTCGCCGACCTTGTGATCAGCATCGACCTCAGCGATGACGAGGACGTTCCCCCGGATGTCGCCACGCGCTGGTTCGAAGACAGCGCCCATACCCTCGGTCACCTGATCGAGTCAGACCGCGACCGGCTCACTGCCCTGTGGCACGACCTCGCCGACCAAGAACCCAGCCCTGCCCGTCGCCAGGCCCTGCGCGAGCTGCCGGAAGGTCTCGGGCTCGACGACCGGGACTGAACCGGGTGTTCCAACGACGGCCCATACGAGCGCGAGCACGTTCGCGTGTAGGCCTGTCAGCGGTCACGATTGCCCATGGGGACGGCGGACGTGGGCGGTGCCAGCGCATCCGGGCCGGTCCACGTTCCACTCCCGCGGCAAGGCCTCGTCGCAGAAGACGCAGACGAAGTCCCCCTCGCGCACGACGTTAAGCTGCTGGCAGGCGGGGCAGCGTCGGAAGACGACCTCGTGCGTGAAGCCGGATGGGCGGACGATTCCGGCCTGGTCCAGGGCCTTTGCGACAACTGACCAGGAGCTAACGTCCGGGCAGTAACCGGTCGACTGATTGCTGACCTCGTCGACCGCCCAACTCCCGGACTCCTCGCTGAAGCTGATCTCACCAGCACTCCGGACCACTTCTCCAGAAGCACACACCACATGCTCACTGCGACGCGGCGCGAGCCTTAGTACTCCAGCCGCATCGACAACGAAGGTGAAGGGCTCGGCCAACTCCTCCACCGTCCGAGTCGCAACCCACTCGTTGAAGTCGGCCGGCAAACGCATGCTCCGACCCTCGCCGTCCGGCCGGACAAGACTCCTCAACTCGGCTGGTCCGACGTAGCGATAGCTCCACCGCTGCATGCTCACGCTTGCCCTCTGCAGGTGAGCTGGTCACACCGAACGGTGAACTCGTCCCGCCCGTCCGTGGCCGCGACACCATGGGGCGTGGTGGAGACCGTGACAAGCTCGCCATCCTCCGGGAGCCTGGCCGATCCGATGATCACGCAGGCGACGCTGACCTCCAGCGGATAAGCGGAATCCGGGCCCAAGGCACCCTGGGCGTCGAAGATAGGAGCCTTGTCGACCAGCGACCACCGGCACCCCGCAGCATCCGTGAATCGGACCTCCACCACACCCGGAAACGGCTCGTCGTCCACCCACCGGACCGCTTCAGCACGCAGCTCGACCACGAGCCTCCCCCTCGATCAAGGCCACAACCAGATGTCAGTGTCCCGCACTGCTCAGCCAATTTCGTGATCGGCGACAAGGTCGATAGCGGTAACCCTGAAGGACACTCCAGGTGGGGCTTCGTTCGTTAATCTCGCCACCAGAAGCTCGGAGATAACTAGAGGGGTGTCCATGGCAGTTGAACGGATCTGGTTAGACGTTCCCTTTGCTGAGAAGGACGAGGCGAAGAAGGGCGGGGCACGCTGGGATCCTGCCGCCAAGCGCTGGTATGCGCCCCGCGGCGGGATTGCGGAGCTTCAGCGGTGGGCGCCTGCCCCGGATGTCCCCGACCTGCTGCCCGGTGAGGACCGGGGCCTCGGCAGTGGTCTCTTCGTTGACCTGGTGCCCAGCACCTGCTGGTTCACCAACGTCCGCTCCTGCGTGGAGAAGAGGGACTGGGAACGCCTCCGTCGCATGATCACGACGCGGGCCGGGCAGCGCTGCGAGATCTGCGGGGCCGCCGAGGACCGTGAGGCCAAGCGGTGGCTGGAGGCCCACGAGCGGTGGATCTTCGACGACACGACACGCGTACAGACCCTCAAGCGGCTGATCTGCCTGTGCACCGACTGCCACACGGTCACGCACTTCGGCTATGCGCAGGTCCGCGGGATTGAGGCGCAGGCCTTCGCGCATCTGGTGAAGGTCACCAGGATGAGCGAGTCACAGGCCCGCCAGCACGTCAGGTCCGCCTTCGCGCTGTGGGAGAAGCGCTCGCATATCGCCTGGAACCTGGACCTGGGAATCCTTACGAACGCCGGGATCACTCTCGCCCCGCCGCCAGAGGCGAAGGGCCGTGCTCGCATCGCAGAGGAAACCCTCCGTTCGGCCGGCGGCCCGGCGGTGCCCAGGCAATCCGGATCGGACTCGGCCATTCGTCGGATGCTGGGACTGCGCTGATCGCGGGGCGGTCGACGAGAGCTCGCTTCGATCTTGGTGCCACTCACTCGTCTGATGGTTCCTTCATGCCGTATCCACTCGGCTGAGCCCCTGGGCTTGGATGCGCTGGCCCATGCGCGCGAACGCGCCCTTGTCCTGCCGTACGGCGAGGAGCACTACACTCGCCGACCGGGAC
The DNA here is from genome assembly GCF_018614195.1 of Streptomyces sp. ISL-43. GTDB lineage: Bacteria > Actinomycetota > Actinomycetes > Streptomycetales > Streptomycetaceae > Streptomyces. The sequence continues at coordinate 5,716 of NZ_JAGGOT010000036.1, read as the reverse complement.
AAGCCGTTCAGGGCGCGGAGCTGGTATCCCACCACGTTCTCCACTCCCCTGGTCCGGGCGATGATCGGGGCCATGGCCTCGTGGCCCGCGGTCTCATCGGGGGCCGACAGCAGCCGTGCCGCAATGCCGAACACCGCTCCGGCGACGACCGGATCCGCCGACGGATCGCTGAAGTGGTGCGAGGCCCGGCGTTGCTTGCCGATCGGGGCCCGGGACTTGGCGAATGCGACATGTCGCCGCGCGGCTTCCCGGTCGACGAGCGCGGCCAGGGCCGTCGTCTCCGTCAGGTCGCGCGCTTGTGGCCACGTCATGAAGATCAGCCCGCTCAGGGCCCGGAGATCGATGAAGTACTGGGCCGCTGGGATTCTCCATCCGAAGCTGCCCGCCCACGTCGGACCGTCCGGCGCCAGCAGGTTGTCGAAGTGGTACTGAAGTCTCAGCAGAGCCGCAACCGTGGCGGGTGATTGCGGAGCACGGTCCACGCCGGCGCCGGCCAGCCTTGCGCCGCAAACCGTCCGGGTGCCGGGAGCCGTGGCCCGGCACCGAGCGGGATGAAGCCCTGCTTCGTGACCGCGAGCGATCAGGCCACCCGTGCGTGTGGTGTTGACGTCCTGCCCACAGTGGGGACACCCGTTCAAGAGGAGCCGTTCGTGCCGCAGGCAGGCAAAGACGGGCGGCAGCCGCCACGACCGCCGCCAAGCGCCACCGTGGCGCTCTTCGACCTCGGAGCCGTTGCCTGCCAGGCACGTAGGGCAGTACCGGGTCGCGCGTGTGAGAATCCAGCTGTTGTTGTGGAGCATGCCCGCCAGAGTCCGGGTCTTTGCCAACAGGCTGGAGTTCAGCGGTCCGTAGCGGCTGCCCAGAGGAGCGGTCAGCAGCCGCCGAACCTCCTCGGGTGTGAGGTTCGTCGTGCGCGCGAGCACGCCGAGCCGCTGATCGTCGAGGTTGCGCAGGAGGCCCATGGGAATGCGGCGTGTACCTCTGTCCACGGTCGCAGGCACCAGCCCCGTACGGGCCGCGATCTCCGCTGGTGAGGTGCCAAGCCGGTGCGCAAGCCGGAGGAGGTAGCCGTGAAGGGACTCGTCCTCCAGCGGGTCGAGGCTGCGTGGCAGGGGCCGGAGGCTGGCGTCAGGCATCGGCTGCCGAGTGACCGCCCTGGTCGTCGAAGACGGTATTGCGGCCACGTTTACGGCGCTTGGACGGTGCGGCTTTCGCCTCGTCCTCCAGCACCGGGATCTCTCCGGAGCCGGCATCCCGTCCGGGGATGTTGCCGAGGTTGATGGGGATCTCGTCGAGCAGGTTGACGGTCAGGATCTCCTGGCCGTTCTCCATGGCCTTGGTGCAGCCGTCTTCGATGAGCCGTTTCAGTAGTCCAACGATGCCTTCGGTACGGCGGAACAGGTACTCGGGCATCGTGCCGTCGGTGAGCATCCCCGGCACAGCGTGGAAGAGCCGCAGCTGGTCCTCGACTCCGGCGAGGTGGTTGACCCAGGCGGCGATGCCGTGGGGGGTGTCGTAGTGGAACGGGTTGAGGTTGATCATGTCGAAGCGGCGCTCGGTCTGGGTGGCCGCCTCGTCGTTGTAGCTCTTTCCGCGCTTGGCAGGAGACATCACCATCTGCCCGGTGCGCGGGTCGTGGCGTCCCTCCCGCAGAAGCCCGGAGCCGGGGATGTTGACGCCGATGAGGATGAGAGTGACGTTCAGGCTCATCAGGTCGCGGATGAGATCGAGGGTGTCCTGGTCGTCCTCGCGGTGCATTTTCAGACGCGTGATGTCGTCAAGCAGAAGCGCGGTCGTGCAGTGTGCGTGCAGGGATTCACGGACGTTGCGGATCAGCCCCCGCAGGGTCTTGGCGTGCGGGGCACCGTAGAAGTCCAGAATGGCCTCGCACAGCCCCTTCGGAGTGGCCTTGACCGGCGTCTGACAGTAGGCCACCGGCAGGAACAGGTCTCGGGTGCCGGGGATCGCGTTCGGGTTGAGCTGGTGGTGCAGGTCACGCCAGAAGTCCTCGAACTCGGCGGCCGTCTCGCAAGCCGTCTCCGTCTTGCCCTGATAGCCACCGCCGTTGATCATCAGGCCGTCTCGTGTGCCGGGAGTCTGCTTCAGCGCGTTGTTCTGAATCCGCGACCTCATCAGCGCGGTGACCTGCGCGCTCATTGGCGTCTCCTGCATCCGCAGGTTCACGTGGGTGGCCGCGCGGTGCAGGTCGTGCAGACCCCGCTTGCGCGGGCTCATGGCCCGGTACTGATCCAGCGAGAGTCTCGGGGCCGGGATGAACGTTCCTCGCGTCTGGCGCCACCGCTGGAATCCCTCATGGGTCACGCGGTTCGGCGAGGGGCCGAACCGAAGGAACGGGACGACACCGTCCTGTGGCCCGCTCTGACCGTCTGCCATCTCAGTCCTCTCCTTCCGGAACCGGGCCCGGCTCGGCCGTGTCGCTCTCGTCGTCATCGGGGAGGATGAACAAGTTTCCCTTGCGGTAGCTGGCCCCCAGCGGGGGCGGCAGTGCGGGCCGGGACGGCCCGACCTGTTCCCGGCGCCGACGGCGCTCGGCATCCAGACTCTCGGCGGCCTGCCGGGCCTGATCCGGCCAGTGCAGATGGACGACCGTGTCCCCCGCCGCCCGGACGGCGGGTTTCTCCTCGCTTCGTGCGGCGGCAAGCCGGTCGGTAGCTGCCGCCTTGGCCTGTGTGACATCACGGGCGTACTCGGTGCGCTGGGACTTCTTCAGGCGGGTGGGCCACTGCCTGACCGGTGTCCGCAAACCGATCAAATCCAGAAGCAGGGGAAGGAGTTCGTCATCAGCCTTTGGCTTCAGACCGGCTCTCTCCGCACGCTGCAAGAGGTCACGCACTCGGGCATCGCCGAAGGCCGGCACCTTTCCCTCCGGTGGCAGCCCCGTCCAGCTCAGCGGATGCCACTCGTGGGAGAGCGGGTCCTGGAAGAACACCGTGCGGCGGTCGCGTGGTTCCCGGTGGATGACCCACTGCCACTTACGTTTGCCGCCTCGGGTGGACCTCTGGTCACGGTAGGGGTCCAAAGCCGGGCCGTCGTACCAAAGTCCGCGGACTTTCACCCCGCGCCGGCCATGGATCCTCGTCACCGAGTGTTCGGGCAGCAACTGGTAGTAGAGCTCAGGCGAGGGGATCTCCATCGCGAAGCCGCCTTGGGCGAAGGAGGCAGCGAACAGCGAGTTCGGACTGTGGTCCCCTCCCGGGTCCCAGCTCGGAGCATGCTGGCCCAGGCGGCGCTGCTGCCACACCTGAACGATCCAGGTCCCGATCAGGTGTTCCATCTCCTCGATGGTCCACGTCGCATCGCCCTCCGGGTCGGCTCCGCGGTCGGCGACGTCCACCCCGGTGTAGCCCAGCAGCTGCTCGAACAGCAGGGACCGGATACTGCCAAAGGCTCTCTCCACGACCTGCTTGTCCGTGGGACGCAAGACACGGGAGGGAAGGATGTTGCATCCGAGCACGCGCTGGACGTCGACGAGGTGGTGGTTTCGGTAGACCGACCCGTGGTCGGTCGTCACTGTCTCCGGAGCGAAGAACGGCAGCCCGGCGACCTCGTGGCCTGCGAACTCCGCCACCACCGCGGCGGGCAGTCCGGGATAGGGCCATTCCATCTCCTCGCCCCAGTCCGCCCGCATCGGCAGCGGCAGCATCACGTCCCGCAGCAGCATCGCCACATCCACCGAGGTGTCTGAGACCAGCGTGAGCCGGAACGCGCAGAGCGAGTGCGTGTAGACGTCTATGGCGAGGGTGAGATGGACCTTCACCGGGTCGCCGAACACGCTCTCACGGACCATGACCGGTAGCACCGTGGTGTCCAGCGCCACCACCTGCCCGGGACGGTGGACCACCACGTGCCCCGCTTTGGTGGGCAGCTCTGCCGACCGCGCATAGCGCTGGCGGGCCCCACCTGGGCCGAACCACTCCTTCCAGACCCTCAGCAGCGTGTGATAGCCGGGGACCGCGACGTCCGGCCCGAAGGTCTCGCGTACGTACTGATGAACCATGGCCTCCCGAGTGCGGCCGTCCACCCGCGAACGGTGCAGGGTCTCGGCCCTCACCGCGAAGATCGCCTCCCGGACCTCCTCGCTGATGCTCGGATGCCCGCCGCTCTTGCGCAGCCAGCGGTCGTCCGCGCAGCCGACCAGCCCGAAGCGGCTGCGGCTCTTCTCCCAGCGGATCAGGGTGCGGTAGCCCACCTCGGCGAGGCCGAGCATCCTCGCCTCCTGGCTAGCCAGGGCCTTGAGCTCAGCGACCTTCGCCATCCGCCGCTGCGTCAGCGTGGTCGCCTCGGGGTCGTACTCGGGCTTCGGTTCGCCCGGCCCTGGCCGCAGCGGATCCCCACTGCGGAACCCAGTCTTCACTTCCAGCAAGTGGGCCGCGCGTAGCTCGGCCAGTCGGCGCTTACCAGGGTCCAAGTCCCCTGCCGACGCTGGCTGTCGGCCCCGGCTCGCCCCCGACGCCGAGGTTCGGGAAGAGGCACGGCAATGCCTGTGGTTGGCGAGAAAGTGGAAGGTCAGTCGTTGCCGGGAACCGTCCGGCCCCACCAGTTGCACCCGCCCGAGATGCGGTTCACGCAGTTCAACGGTCCACTCCACATCGTCGAGCACCACCCCGGCACCGACGGACAGATCCAGTGCGCGAGCGGTGCTCATGAACGCTCCGATCCGAGTACAACCGTCGAGCGGTCCGCGAGCGGCTGGTTCAGATCGACACCAAGACGGCGGTGCCAGAGCAAATGGAGGAGATGAGCCCGCGCGACCGGTTCGAACGCGCTGCCCGCCGCGATCTCCCCAAAGGTCAAGCCCTCGCCCGCCCCGGCGAACAGGCCCGTCTGAACACCCAGCGGGTCCGCCAGCGGCCGCCGCCGCGACGACATCTCGTCCACCGACATCAGCACATGTGGCCTCCACCCCGCTGCCACCGTGTAGTGCCAGCCACAGGTCAGCGCCGCCTCGGCCGTCGCCGCAAAGGACTCCCGGTCCTCCTCCTGGATCAAGTCCGCGGGCCGGACGTCGATCAGCCAGATGCCCAGGCGGCTGATCGCGAGGAAGTCCGGGGTGTGCTTGCGCCAACCGGCAGCCGTACGGAACTTCAGCCGCAGCGGCTGCGAGAGAACTTCGGTCACATGGCCGGCGAAGTCCAGGGCCAGCAGCAGCCCGGCCTCCTCCAAGCTTTCGAAACCGTGCAGACGCCCCGTACTGACCATGTACTCCAGCCCGGGGCGATGACGCTGGTCCCGCCTCCAGGTGAAGCCGCGCATCGGCCCCAGCCTGGCGACTGGAGCGGCTGCCAGGTCGGCCACCGGACAAATGACGTCGCCCCCGGCGTGACGCCAGGTGGCCGTCCACCGGCGCGTCCAGCCCTCGGCCAGGTCGAGCCCATCCCGCCCGGCACCGAGCGAGACGGGGACCAGCAGGTCATCCCACCGGCACGAATGCGACCACAAGGGCCTGCACCCCGCACCATCGGCCGCCCCGGCATGTACCCTGCCGGATCCCTGAAGCTCCGCCACCCCTTCAGAGAAGCGGAGCCCGGCGTACGGCGTAGGCGATCTCCGGTACTGGTGACAGCAAGACCGCAAACGATCTCAAGGTGACAAGAACAATGCACCTTCGGTGACAACAATCGTGCTCACGCCAGCCCGGAGAGCAAGGTCGGGGCAGCTCACAGGTGACAACTTCCGTGCTCAGTGTGCGACACGA
>NZ_JAGGOT010000035.1 GCF_018614195.1 Streptomyces sp. ISL-43 | reverse complement strand
CCCGCAGACCTGCAAGTTCAACCAGAGCTGCACCATCCAGCTCACCACCACCGGAGGAAAGCCCCCCGTCCGCTACGCCGCCACCGGCCTTCCCTGGGGCCTGACCCTCGACGCCGCCACCGGACGCATCACCGGCAAACCGTGGGCCAGTGGCACCATCCAGCTCACCGCCACCGCCACCGACTCCACCGGAGCCACCGCCAACACCACCTTCCCCCTCACCATCAACTGGTTCTGAGACGGGGCAGGGGCGGGCTCGTACCACCCCGCCCCTGCGTCACGCCGTCGCGGTACCGCTCAGGGGATCCAGCTCGCGCCGCCGGCGGCTGATCGAGTCGGGGTCCCAGCCCGGACGGGGTACGGATGCCAGCAGCAGCCGCGTGTACGGGTGGTGGGGGTCGGTGAGGAGCTCCGAGACCGGTCGGTGTTCGATCGTCAGGCCGCGGTACATGACGAGCGCCTCGTCGCAGACGTAGCGGACGACAGCCAGGTCGTGGCTGACGAAGACCAGGCCGATGCCGGTGTCGCACCGGATGTCGGAAAGCAGGTTGAGCACCTGCGCCTGCACGGAAACGTCCAGGGCCGACACCGCCTCGTCCAGCACCAGGACGGCGGGTTCGACCGCCAGCGCCCGGGCGATCGCGGCGCGTTGGCGCTGCCCGCCCGAGAGCCGGCGGGGCAGGGCGGCCGCCTCGCGGTCGCCGAGGCCGACCTGGGCCAGCAGCTCCCTGACCCGGGCGGCGCGTGCCGTCCGGTCGGACATTCCGTGCAGCCGGAGCACCCCGTCGACCGTCGCACCGATGCTGATCCGGGCGTCCAGGGAGAGGTAGGGGTCCTGGAAGACGATCTGGACGGCCTTGGCCCTCGCCAGCCGAGCCGGCCTCCCCCGTACGGAGGCCGCCAACGGCTTGCCCTGTACGAGGATCTCCCCCGCGTCGGGGCGTTCGAGGCCGACCAGCATCCGGGCCGTGGTGGTCTTCCCGGAACCGGACTCCCCCACGATGCCGAGCGCCCCGCCCGCCCGTACGGAGAACGACAGGTCGTCGACGGCGACGACCTCCGTCCCGCCGGTGTGGTAGGTCTTGCGCAGGCCCCTCACCCTGAGAAGTTCCGGGGCGGCGTCCGTTCCCGGCTCGCTGTCGGTTCTCGGCTCGGTGGTCAACTGTCCTCCTTGCGGGTGAGTTCGGCGACGCGGTGGCAGGCGACCTCGGCCGGGCCGTGTCGTTCCAGCTCCGGCGGGGACTGGTCGCAGCGACCGGGTTCGGCGAACCGGCAACGGGGTGCGAAGGCGCAGCCGGGCGCGGACGCCAGCAGCCCCATGGGGGCGCCGGGGATGGGCGTGAGGCGGGCCAGGGGGCCGGCGAGCGGCGGGGAGGATCCGAGCAGGCCCGCGGTGTAGGGGTGCCGGGGGGAGGCGAAGAGTTCCGCCACGGGCGCCGTCTCGACGATCCGGCCCGCGTACATGACGTGGATGCGGTCGCTGACGGAGGCCGCGAGCTCGATGTCGTGGGTGATGAGGAGGAGTCCGAGGCCGCGTTCGCACGTGCGGAGCACGCGGGTGTCGGCGATCTCCAGCGAGGGGTGGGCGAAGGGATCCCGGTCGAGCACGACGAGGTCCGCGTACTTGCCCACCTCGACGGTGCCGGTGACCTCGTCGAGGTGGTTCACCCACGCGCTGCCGGCGGTGTAGGCGGTGAGCGCCTGGGAGAGGGTGAGCGCCTGCTCGGGAATGAAGGGCGCCGTCGGTTCGAACGTCCCGGGCGAGTTGGGGGCCTCGTCGGGTACGGAGCGGTTGACGGCGACGTGGATGCCCCACAGCGGGTTGGGGCTGCTGACCGACCAGTCGCTGCCCGCGACCAGGCGGGTGCCGGCGCGCTGCAGGTCGCCGAACGGGTACTGCAGGCGGGCCCGTTCCGGTCCCAGGAAGGGGATGGTGAGCTCGTCCATCTGCGGTTCGTGGGCGGCCCACAGCGCCTGGATGTTGGCGGCCGCGCCCAGGCTCACGAAGCGCCCGATGTCGTCGGGGTGGACGATCTGGAGGTGCGCGAGGTGGTGGCGGTTGTCGTTGGCGCCGTTGGCCTCGCGGGCCTCGGCGAGGGCGTCGAGCACCTCGCGCACGGCCCGGTCCCCGAGTGCGTGGAAATGGATCTGGAAGCCCGAGCCGTCGAGCTGGGACACCGCCGCGGTCAGCACCTCCGGGTCGATGAAGCTGAGCCCCGAGTTGCCGGTGGCGCAGCCGCAGCCGTCGAGGTAGGGCTCCAGCAGGCCGGCCGTGAAGTTCTCGGCGATACGGCTTCTTCTCCGGCGGCGCGGTCCACGAACACGGCGGTTCCTTCATCAGCTCCACCGACTCCGCGGTCCTCGGGCTGGCCCGCGACCTCGGCCTGCGGCGCGAGCTCGCGGGCGGTGGCGCCCTGAACGCCGGGGACTACGCCGCCTGGATCGACGGCGGCTCCTACCCCGGGCTCCAGCAGCAGGACGACTGGATCGCCGCGGCCTACGAAGCGTTCAGCGCCTCGTACGCGGCGGCCGGCACCGCGCGCTACGACAGCCACACCCCGGAGGCGTACCGGCTGGACCACCTCTCCTGCCTGGAGTACCTCGGAACCGTCCGGCAGGTGCACGAGCTCGTCGCCCTGCGCCGCAACGGCGACGGCTCGTACACCTGCACCTTCGACCACGGCGGCAGCACGGTCACGGCGGCGGCCGACCACGTGGTGCTGGCCTGCCCTTCAGCACCCTGCGCGACGTCGACCTCTCCGGGGCGGGCCTGTCCGCCCGCAAGCTGACCGCCATCCGGCAGCAGGGCATGGGCCAGAACGCGAAGCTGGTCACCGAGCTTTCGGCCAAGCCCTGGCCCGGACTCGGCTACAACGGCGTCAGCAACACCGGCCCGCTCGGCTACCAGACGGCCTGGGACGGCTCGGTCGCCCTCGGACCCAATGGGTCACCCGCGCTCCTGGTGGGCTTCCCCGGGGGGAACACCGCACGCGACACGCTCACCGGAGCCGCCCACGGCCCGGCACCCGCCGCGGACGTCGACTGGTTCCTCTCCCAGGTCGAGCACGTGTACCCGGGCACCAGGGCCGCCTTCACCGGCAGGGCGTACGAGGACCACTGGTCGCGCGCCCCGTGGCAGCGGGGCGCGTACCAGTACTACAAGGTCGGCCAGTACACCTCGATAGCCGGCTGTGAGGGGCTCCAGGAGGGGCGGATCCACTTCGCGGGCGAGCACACCGACGTGGAGGAGTCCACCCTCAACGCGGCGTTCGCCTCCGGCGAACGCGTCGCGGGTGAGATCGCCTGCCAGGTCTGATCCCCGCCCGCGCGTGCCGTGCGCTCACCTCGGCGGGGTCAGCCGCTCCCACAGGAAGGTGTGGACGAGTGCCTCGTTGAAGGCGGTCTGCCCGTGGTCGGTGGCGCCCGCGTGGCCGCCGCCGAGGTGCTCGTGGAACAGCACGGGATGACCGTACTCGCGCAGCCGGGCGGCCATCTTGCGGGCATGGCCGGGATGGACGCGGTCGTCGCGGGTCGAGGTCAGCAGGAGCATCGGCGGGTACGGGGGCCCGTCCGTCCGGACCTGGTGGTACGGGGAGATCCGTTCCAGGTGGGGCCGGTCGGCCGGGTTGTCGGGGTCCCCGTACTCGGCGATCCAGCTGGCTCCGGCGAGCAGCTTGTGGAAGCGGAGCATGTCCAGCAGCGGCACGTGGGCGACGACCGCGCCGAACAGTCCGGGCTCGCGGGTGAGCATCGCGCCCATGAGGAGCCCGCCGTTGCTGCCGCCCTCGATGCCCAGCTGCGCGGGCGTGGTGATCTCCCGGGCGAAGAGGTCCCGGGCGACGGCGGCGAAGTCCTCGTACGCCCGGACCCGGTTCGCGCCCAGGGCCGCCTTGTGCCAGTCCGGCCCGTACTCGTGGCCGCCCCGGATGCCCGCGACGACGTAGGTGCCGCCGCGCCCGAGCCAGGCGCGGCCGGTGACCGCGCTGTAGCTCGGGACCATGGAGATCTCGAAGCCGCCGTAGCCGTAGAGCAGGGTGGGGCCGGGGCCGGGGCGGTCCTCGGGTCCGACGACGAAGTAGGGCACGCGGGTGCCGTCCGCGGAGGTCGCGAAGTACTGGCGGACGGCGAGGCCTTCGGTGTCGAAGAGCGCCGGGCCCTGCTTGACGCTCTCGTCGGCGCCGGCCGGCGCCGCGCCCCGGTAGAGGGTGGACGGCTGGAGGAAGCCGGCGACGTTCAGGAAGAACTCGTCGCTCGCGTCCGGGTCGGTGCCGGTGACGGAGGCCGTGGACAGCGGCGGCACGCCGGCCAGCGGCGCGCGGCTCCAGCCGTCGGGGCCCGGGCCGGGTGTGAGGATCTCCATCCGGGAGGAGACGTCGGCGCTGGTGGTGAGGATCAGGTGGTGGCGGGTCCAGCTCCAGCCGGCGAGGGCGGTGTGCTCGTCAGGGGTGAACAGCACCGCCGCCTCTCGCTCACCCGCACGGAAGGCGTCGAAGTCGAAGGCGAGCAGACTGCCCGCGTCGTGGCCGAGCCACGGCGACTTGGGGGCGACGATCAGCCACTCGCGGTGGACGGAGGCACTGGCGTCGTCCGGTACCTCGATCTTCAGGGGCGCGGCGCCGGTCCCGTCTTCGGGAAGGAGGAACAGCTCCTGCTGCCAGAAGTCGATCTGCCGGTGGATGAAGTCCCGTTCGAAACCGGGCGTGTCGTCGTGGAACGCGGAGGCGGACAGGTCCGAGGGGCGGCCCTCGTAGACCGCTTCCGCCTCCGCCAGGGGCGTGCCGCGCCGCCAGCGGCGCACCTGGAGGGGGTAGCCGGAGCCGGACATCGAGCCGGGACCGAAGTCCGTCCCGATCCAGACCCGGTCCCGGTCGATCCACCCGATCCGGGTCTTGGCCTCGGCGACCTCGAACCCGCCCTCGACGAACTCCAGCGTCTCCAGGTCGAACTCGCGCACCACGCAGGCGTCCGCGCCGTCCCTCGACAGCATGACCAGGGCGTGGCGGTGCTCGGGCGCCAGGACGGCGCTGCCCGCCCAGGCCCACTTCTCCCCCTCGGCCGAGGCGAGCGCGTCCAGGTCCAGGACCGGCTCCCAGTCGGGCCGCTCCTTGCGGTACTCCTCCAGCGTGGTGCGCCGCCACAGGCCGCGCACGTGGTCCGCGTCCTGCCAGAAGTTGTAGAGGTGGCGGCCCCGGCGGCGCGTGTAGGGGATCCGGCCGTCGTCGTCGAGGACCTCGCGGATCCCCGACTCCAGCACCTTGAACCCGGGTTCCGCCGCCAGCTCGGCCACGGTCTCGGCGTTGCGCTCACGGACCCAGTCGAGGGCGGCCGCGCCGGAAACGTCTTCGAGCCAGAGGTAGGGGTCTGCATCACTCATCCGCCGATTGTGCAGGATCCGCCGTGGCGCCTGCGACCAATCAGGGTCCGCCCGTCCGGCCCGTGCGGCCCCCGCGGCCCGGTCGGGCGGAAAATCCGTTGCCCCGGGCGGGGCGGACGTCGACCATGGCCCGTCGTGAGCAGATCCCGTTTGGCCTCCGTACTTCCCGACCTCGCCCCCTTGCGGTCCAGCCCCGACTTCCGGCTGCTCTTCTACCAGGGCACGGTCACCTTCTTCGGCTCGTTCATGGCGATGATCGCGCTGCCGCTCCAGATCAAGCACCTGACGGACTCGCCGCTCGCGGTCGGTGCGATGGGCGCGGTGGAGCTGGTTCCGCTGGTGGTCTGCGGTCTGTACGGGGGCGCCCTCGCCGACGCCGTCGACCGGCGGCGGATGATCCTGTTGACCGAGGCCGGACTCGGGGTGCTCGCCCTGGTGCTCCTGGTGAACTCGGCCCTGCCGCATCCGCTGCTGTGGCCCCTGTACGTGGTCGCGGGCGGGGTGTCGGCACTGACCGGGCTCCAGCGGCCGGCCCTGGACTCGCTGATGGCGCGGATCGTGCCGCACGACCAGCTGACCGCCGCCGCCGCGCTGAACGGGCTCCGCTACCAGTTCGGCGCGATCGCGGGTCCGGCACTGGCCGGGCTGATCGTCGCGTACGCCGGATACGCCGCGGCGTACTCGCTCACGGTCGCGGGGTTCCTCGTATCGGTACTGCTGTGCCTGCGGCTGCGCCCGGCTCCGCCCGTCCGGGGCGCCGAGCGTCCGTCGCTGCGCGCGATCGCCGAGGGTGCGCGGTACGCGTGGAGCCGGCCCGTGCTGCTCGGCACGTACGCCGTGGACCTGGCGGCGATGCTCTTCGCCTTCCCGAACGCCGTCTTCCCCTTCCTCGCGGACGAGCTCGACGCGGTGTGGGCCCTGGGTCTGATGTACGCGGCGGGCGCGGTCGGCTCGATGGTGCTGGGGCTGACCAGCGGCTGGGTGTCGCGGGTACGCCGGCACGGGCTGCTGGTGATCTGCGGGGCCGGGGTGTGGGGACTGGCGGTGGCTGCCGCGGGCTGGACCACCGACATCCGGCTCGTGCTGCTGTGCCTCGCGGTGGCGGGCGCGGGCGACATGCTCAGCGGCCTGGGGCGCGCCACGATCTGGAACCAGACGATCCCGGAGGCGCTGCGGGGCCGGCTCGCGGGCATCGAGGTGCTCTCGTACAGCGTCGGCCCGCAGCTCGGCCAGGTCCGGGCGGGCACGATGGCCGGGTGGACCGGCACCCGCACGGCCCTGTGGAGCGGCGGCCTGGCCTGCGTGGCATCGGTGGCCGTACTGGCCGCGCTGCTCCCGAAGCTGATCTCCTACGACGCGGCGACGGACGAGGACGCCCTGCGCCGCCGCGCGGAGAAGGAGCCCGAACCGAGCACGGCACGGGCCTGACGTCCCTAAGCCCTGCTCGGCTTCGAGGGATCCGCACAGGACTGCCGCACGCCGCCCGATCCAGGCGAGGAGAAGGCGCGGGCAGGCTACGAAATACCAGGGATCCCGCGGCCCTTGAACGCGGCCCGCACGGCGTCCGCGGTGCTCTTGCCGTACATGCTCTGGGCCGTGGCGATCGTGGTGAGCGCCGCGTCCTGGAAGCTGGTGTCGGGGGCGAAGGCGAACTGCGCGTTGACGATGACGCGGTCGGCCGTTCGCGCGCCCAGGGCCGCGCGGATGTCGAAGAGGGCGCGGGACCAGATCTCTCCGTCGGCGTGCACTTCGCCGACCCGGTCCGCGTAGACCTTGTTCCCGTCGATGCGGCGCAGGCAGTGCGGGGCGGCGCTGTAGGAAATCGAGTCCCAGTCCGCGACGCACGCCAGGTCCGTCCCGCGCGGCCAGCCGTGAGCGGTGGCAGCGCGGTCGCCGACTTCGACGGCCAGGTAGTCGCCGAAGGCCTCGCCTATCGCCCCCGCCTCCGGCGAGGTGCCGAAGCCGGGCACCTGCGCGTTGTGCACCGCGTGCCCGTACTCGTGGACGATCACCTCCGCGTCCTCGGCGTCGTCGACTCCGCCCTTGCCGAAGCGGATCTCGGCCTTCTTGTCGGTGAAGAAGGAGTTGTCGGCGCCCCACTGGTTGATGCGCACCGGCTGAACCCGGTCGTTGGCGCCGGGCAGTTCGCTCCCGAAGCCCAGGCCTTGCAGGTACTCCTGCGCCTCGTTGACCCAGAAGTAGGCCATGACCTGCTCGAACTGGTCGTCCGCCCTGGTGTACCGGCCGGCGTCCGTGACGGCAGCGGGCGCTCCGGTCTCCGAGCGGATGTACACCCACTTGCCCGAGAGGCCCCCGCTGCCGTCCAGGTTGCGCAACGCGGCCGTGGCGTAGGCGGAGCCGGGCACGGCACCGGCGGAGTCCTTGGCATCGGCGAGTGTCTGATCGCCGGAGGACTGAACGGGGTTGACCATGAAGACGCGGGCCTGTGGCAGTGCGGCCGCGGGTCCGGACGCGACCGCCGAGACCGGGGCGGCCAGGCCGAGCAGTGTCATGGATGCGATGACCGCGGCGCTGCGACCACGGAAGGTACGGCGGGGCATGGACATCCTCCTGCGATGGATGCGTGGTGCCGCAAGAACGTCGGCGGCAAGCTGCGGACGCGATCCTTGCTCAACGCCACCGACTTTGACCAGACCCCGGCCGAAGCGAACCGAACCGCGGGCGCTCGGCCGGGTTTCCCGGCCGAGCGTCCGCGGTTCCGCGTTTTCCCGTGTGGCTAGAGCGCCTTGCGTCGGCGCACGACCAGTACGCCGCCGGCCGCGATCAGTGCGCCGGCCAGGGCCGCGAGCAGACCCACCGGCAGGTCCGACCCGGTCTTGGCGAGGTCACCACCGGTGGTGGCACCGCCCGTCACCGGGGCCGGGGAGGAAGCCGTAGTGCTCGGTGCTCCGGTGGTCGTACCCGGCGAGGCGGGCACGGACGCGGGCGGGGAAGAGACCGCCGGGGACGAGACGGTCCCCGAAGGGGTGCCGGACGTCGTGGAAGACGGTGTCGACGACGGGGTCGCGGACGGCGTCTTGGGAGGAGTCGAGCTCGGCAGGGTGGAAGCCGGGCAGGTGTGCGACAGGTTGAACCATTCCAGGCTGCCGCCCGTCACCTCGGCGACCGCGGAGACGAGCTTGGCACCCGGCTCCGAGGCGACGTAGGCATGGTTCTCGTTCGGCGCATCGAAGGTGGTGATCTCCTTCGGGCCACCGGGCTCGAACGTCACCGTCAGCTTCACGAAGGCGATCTGGTTCGGGTTGCCCGGCGCTATGAAGTGCCAGCCGTCCTGCGAGGTGGGGATGTCCGCACAGGTGGGCTTCGTCGAACCGAAGCCGGCCGCGGTGAGGGGAACCTGCTGGTGCAGGGGGATGGTGTACGAGTCGGAAGCGAAGGCCGATGCGGCACCGGCGGCGACGACGAGCGAAGCCGCCATGGGGACCGCTACTGCCGCCCAAAGACTGCGGGAACTGGGCATGGAGATACCTCTGGCACAGATGAGGGAAGGGGGGTCGTGGGGGTGGCGCCGCTCAGCTTGCTGACGACACCGCTCCCACGTCAAGGGCCGTACACACCCTTTGTGCCCGAGTGGTCGATTGTGGCGCTTTGGTCGATATAACAATCGCTCCCCGGGCAACGCCGGATGGCATCCGCCTCCGGATCCGCGTGAAGTGTCGGACCGAGATACCGCATGATGTGCCGCGTGCACAGTGCGGAGGAGTTCGGCGAGGCCGACAGCGAAGCGGGAAACCCGGGAGCGCAGCGAGACCCGGGAGACATGGCTGCCGAGGTCAGAGCAGCCCAGCAGGGGGACGAGGCGGCTTTCCAGGCCCTGTTCCGGGCCGTGCAGCCCGTCCTCCTGCGCTACCTGAGCGTGCTCGTCGGTGAGGAGGCGGAGGACGTGGCCTCCGAGGCCTGGCTCCAGATATCCCGGGACCTGGGCTCGTTCAGCGGGGACTTCGACGGGTTCCGCGGCTGGGTGTCGACGATCGGCCGGAACCGGGCCATGGACCTGCTGCGCAGTCGGCGCCGCCGGCCGGCCTTGAGCGTGCCGGTCGAGTACCTGCTCGACCGGCCGGCGCACGAGGACACCGAGGGGGCCGCGCTGGTCACGGTGGGGACCGGTGCGGCGCTCGCCCTCATCGCGCGGCTGCCCCGCGATCAGGCGGAGGCCGTGCTCCTGCGGGTGGTCATGGACCTGGACGCGGACAGCGCCGCGCGGGTACTCGGGAAACGGGCCGGTGCGGTGCGGATGGCATCGCACCGCGGGCTGCGCAAGCTCGCCAAGCTCCTCGAAGAGCAGGGATCCGGCCCCACGGGGACCGGGGGCAAATCGGGCGAACCCGAGCGGCCTGAAAAAACTTTGGCCCCACGAGTGACACCGACGACGGCTCCGACGCTGAAGGGCACGAAATGAGTACCCACCGATCCCGCCGGATCGACCGCGCCACGGCCGAGCGGCTGCTCGCCGGCGCCCGGTCCGACACGGCGAACGGTCACGAGGCCCTCGCGGGACTGCTCGCCGCCGCCGCCGCTCCAGCGGTCGACAGCGAACTGTCCGGCGAACAGGAAGCCATGGCCATGTTCCGGGCCGCTCGTCTCGACCCCGTGCCTGTTCCTGCCACTGTCCCTGTCCGCGTACCCACGTCCCGGAGGCGATCGATGCTCACGCCGGCGATGCTCCTCGGCGCGAAGGTCGCGGCCACCGCACTGGCGGCCACTCTCGGCGGTGTCGCGGTCGCGGCCGGCACGGGCCACCTGCCCGTGGTCCTGGGCGGCACGCCCGAGCGCACCCGCCCGGCCCCCTCCGCCACGGCCGGCACCGGAACCGGCACACAGGACTCGGGCGAGGTGCCCCCGGGGGCTCTCCTGCGCGCTCCCGAAGCGGTGCCTGCCGACTTGGCCGAGCTGTGCCGCGCGTTCGCCCACGCCCACGCCGCCCGCGCCGGTGGGTCGGACCCCGACGACGTCCTGTCCGAGCACCGGTTCGCCGCGCTGGTCACCGCGGCGGGAAGCCGGTCCGAGGTACCGGGTTACTGCGCCCCCGTCCTGAACGGCCGGCCGGAGCAAGGTGACGCCTCGCCGACGCCTGTGCCGACGGACAGCGCTCGGGGCGCCTCCCCGACGCGTCCCGGCAAACACGAACCGAGCCGGGGGCCCGTGTCTCCGGGACCGCGCCTCGGCGAACACGGGCCGGACACCCATCCGACAGGCCCGCCGAGCACCGGCACGTCCCCGCCACGCAGGGACGTGCCGACGGGTCGCCCCACAGGGACGGCCCCGTAACCCTGGGCGGCGTACGACCCGTTCCCCGGCACCCCGCCCTGTTCCCGTCCGCCACCCCGTAGAGGCTGTCCACCGATGCAACGACAACCGGCTTCCACAGACGACGACACGATCCCGATACCCCGTATCCACGGGCACTCCCCGAGCGCGCCGGAACCGGATTCGCGGGCCTGGGCCGCGCCCAGCCCCGTGTTCGTCGATTCCTCGGGCATTCGTCAGCGCCGGGTGCGGCGCCTGGGGTGGCTGCTCGTCGTTCCCGCCGCGGGCTACGTCGTCCTCTTGGTCAGTTCTCTGTTCGGCGGGCCCACGCTCTCCTCGCCGTTCCTGCCCCTCCCCCACACACCGCCGGTCCCGAACGCCGCCCAGAGCAAAGCACCCCCCGCGGCAGCGACCACCGCGTCCACTGCTCCGCCGAAGCGCGACGGCACGGCCGCGAGCGGCGCGGCCCAAGCGCCGGCGACCCCGTCCGCCGCGAGCCCCACCCGCGGGAACACGATCGGCACCACCACCCCCACCGCGACGCGTCCGGCCCCCTCCCCCGGCAACGGCGCCACCCCGGCCCCCGGCCCGACCAACCACGGCCGGTCGTCGTCCGCGCCCGGCCAGGTCGGCAAACCGACCACTCACCCGTGACCCGCCCGGACCAGCACAGGCAGGAAGCACTCCCCCCTTGTCCAAGAACCGCCGCCGCCCCCCGCGCGGCCGGCACAGCACCGTGCGCAACGTCCCCCTTCGCACGCATTGGCTGCTGCTGACCGCGCTCGTCCTGACCCTCTCGGCGGCCCTGCTGCTCCAGGGGTACAGCAAGCACATGTTCGACACCACCGCCGACGGCGCTCCCCGCGATCCCGGTCCGGCGCGAACCGTCCCGGAGCAGATCCGGACCGGCGGCCCTGTCATCGAGGGATTCACCGGGCGAACGGCAAGCATCGAACCCCGCACGATCGCCCTCACTTTCGACGACGGCCCCGACCCCCGCTGGACACCCCGGATCCTGGACGTCCTGCGCCGCAACGACGTCCGCGCCACCTTCTTCACCGTCGGCGCCCAGGTGGCCGCCCACCCCGAACTGGCGCGCCGTATCGTCGCCGAAGGCCACCAGATCGGCATCCACACCTTCACCCACACCGACCTCGCCGCGGCCTCCGACTGGCGCCGTTCCCTGGAACTGCGCGAAAGCCAGCTGGTCATAGCCGGCGCTACCGGTGTCACCACCCCGCTCCTGCGCCCGCCGTACTCCTCGGCCAACGACGCACTGAGCGATGCCGACTGGAACGCCATCACCCAAGCCGGTCAGGACGGCTATCTCACGGTCCTCACCACCCAGGACAGTCAGGACTGGCGCCGCCCGGGCATCGAAGAGATCCTCGCCAACGCCACGCCCAAGGGCACGGACGGTCAGATCCTGCTGATGCACGACGCGGGTGGCGACCGTTCGCAGACCGTCGCCGCCCTCGAACGTCTCATCCCCCAGCTGAAGACGGCAGGTTTCCGACTCGCCACCGTCAGCGACGCGACCGGCCTTCCCGCGGCCGCACACGAGGCGGCGACCGTGGACGAGTGGCAGGGCACCGCCCTCATCAACGCCCTGCGCGCCAGCGACTGGGTCCTCACCGCACTGTCCTGGCTCCTGTGGGCGGCCGGTGCGATCAGCGTGCTGCGCGCCCTGGCCGTCTTCGTCGCCGCCCGCCGTCACGTGCGCGAGCGCCGCAAGCCCTGGGGAGCCCCGGTCACCGAACCCGTCAGCGTGATCGTCCCCGCTTACAACGAGAGCGCCGGTATCGAAGCGGCCGTGCGCTCCCTGCTCGCCTCGGACCATCCGGTGGAGATCATCGTGGTCGACGACGGTTCCACCGACGGCACCGCCGACGTGGTCGAAGCCCTGCGCCTGCCGGGTGTGCGCGTGATCCGCCAGCAGAACGCCGGGAAGCCCGCCGCCCTCAATACCGGCATCGCAGCGGCCTCCTGCAACCTGCTCGTCATGGTCGACGGCGACACCGTCTTCGAACCGGACGCCGTCCGCATGATCATCCAGCCCTTCGCCCACCGCCGCGTCGGCGCCGTCTCGGGCAACGCCAAGGTCGTCAACCGCGGCGGCCTCCTCGGCCGCTGGCAGCACATCGAGTACGTCGTCGGCTTCAATCTGGACCGGCGCCTCTTCGACCTCGCCGAATGCATGCCCACCGTCCCCGGCGCGGTCGGCGCGTTCAGGCGCGAAGCCCTCCTGCGCGTCGGCGGCGTCAGCGACACCACGCTCGCCGAGGACACCGACCTCACCATGGCGCTGTGCCGCGACGGCTGGCGCGTCGTCTACGAGGAACGCGCCAAGGCCTGGACCGAAGCCCCCGCCACACTCGGCGCCCTCTGGAAACAGCGCTACCGATGGTGCTACGGCACCCTGCAGGCCATGTGGAAACACCGCGGCGCCCTCACCCAGCGGGGCCAGGCCGGAAAGCTCGGCCGCCGCGGCCTGCTCTACCTGCTCATGTTCCAGGTCCTG
Organism: Streptomyces sp. ISL-43; assembly: GCF_018614195.1. GTDB lineage: Bacteria > Actinomycetota > Actinomycetes > Streptomycetales > Streptomycetaceae > Streptomyces. The sequence continues at coordinate 174,544 of NZ_JAGGOT010000035.1, read as the reverse complement.
CTGCCGCTGCTCGCCCCCGTGGTCGACGTGACCGCCGTCTTCGGTCTGGTCTTCCTCGATCCGCTGCGCATCCTGGGCCTGTGGAGCGCCTTCCTCCTGCTTCAGGTCCTGATGGGCCTCTACGCCTTCCACCTCGACGACGAGCGCCCCGGCCCGCTGTGGAGCCTGCCGCTCCAGCAGTTCGTCTACCGCCAGTTGATGTACCTGGTCGTCATCCAGTCCGTGTTCACCGCGATCGCCGGATCCCGCCTGCGCTGGCAGCGAATGGAACGCTACGGAAGCCTCCAGGTCCCCGTTTCCCCGCCACGGCCTTAGGCCGTGCATCTGAACTCGAGGTCGGTCAGCTGACCGTCGGCTCGCGGCACGCGCAGACCGGGTGCTCTACGGCCGCCGACATCAGCCGGCGGGCCTAGAGGACGGTCCGCACCTGACATCGCGCCGCAGCCCTCACCGGTATCCAACGACCCGAGGCGTCCGGATGCTACTTTCGGCAGGTGGCCCGACATCAGCCCATTCAGCTCGGTGCACAAATCGCGGGCTACCAGGTGGAGCGTGAGATCGGCCGCGGGGGATTGGGCGTCGTCTACCGCGCGAATGATCTGCGGCTGGGCCGTGCCGTGGCCCTGAAAGTGCTCGCCCCCGAGTTGACGCACAGAGACGCTTTCCGTCGACGTTTCATCCATGAGTCGCGCATGGCGGCTGCGATCGATCATCCGCACATCGTGCCGATCTTCGGGGCCGGAGAGGCCAACGGAGTCCTGTACATCGCCATGCGTTACGTTTCCGGGCCGGACTTGGGAGCTCTCCTGGACCGGGACGGTCCGCTGCCGGTGACGGGTGCGATGCGCATCGCCGCGCAGATGGCGTCGGCGCTCGACGCCGCGCACGAGCACGGTCTCGTACACAGGGACGTAAAGCCCGGCAACATCCTGTTGGCCAGGAGCGATGTCGCCGACGATCCCTACTATGCGTATCTCATGGACTTCGGGCTGGCGGCACCATCGCTGGAGGAGGCGTCCTTCACCACGGTGGGTCAGTTCGTGGGCACCTTGGACTACACGTCCCCCGAGCAGATCTCCGGCCGCCCTGTAGACGGTCGGGGCGATCTGTACAACCTCGCCTGCGTCGTATATGAGGCCCTTGCGGGTAGCTCCGTGTTCCAGCGCGACGACGACATGGCGCTGCTGTGGGCGCACCAATACGACCCGCCGCCGGACCTCTCCGGGAGATGTCCGGGGCTCGCGCCGGCCGTCGACAGTGTGATGGCGAAGGCGCTGGCGAAGGCCCCTGAGGATCGTTACGGTTCATGCCGGGAGTTCGTGGCGGAGTTGTTTTCCGCCGCGGGCGGTCGGCCGAGCTAGAAACGATGTCCCGGAGACGTTGGTGGCCGCGCCGATGGCGGCATACGAGCGGTCGGTACGCGCCGGACCTCTGGCCCGTGTGGATCGTGGTCTGTCTGGCTGTGGTCGTGGTTTGCGTGGCCGGCGTCGTGGCGTACTGGCTCGTCCGCCGGCTGACGGAACCCACGGAGACCCTGGGCGTTCCCGACGGCATCAGGCTCAGCATCGCCATCCTGACGGTTTTTGGTGCGGTGCTCGCCGGTGTGTACGCCTATCGCAAGCAGCGCATCGCCGAAGGGGACGCCCACCGCGCGGACGCGACCCAGTTCTCCGAGCGCTACAGCACGGCGGCCGGTCAGCTCGGCCATGAAAGCTCGGCCGTACGCCTCGCCGGCGTATACGCGATGGCCCGGCTGGCCGACGACTGGGTGGAGCAACGCCAAGTCTGCGTGGACGTCCTGTGCGCCTATCTGCGCATGCCCTACGAATGGAACCCGGAGTCCGACCAGTACAGGAGGGGTGAACGGGAGGTACGGCAGACGATCATCAACGTCATCCGCGATCACCTCCAGGAGTCGCGGGAGGACTCTTCCTGGTCGACTTGCGCTCTTGATTTCACCCGCGCGACCTTCGACGGAGGCGACTTCTCCGGCTGCCGGTTTCGCGGCAGTGTCTCCTTTGCCGACGCCGACTTCGTCGGTGACCTGATCAACTTCGACGAAGCTGGATTCCTCGACGGCGCGGTCACCTTCCACGGCGCACGATTCGGCACTGGCGCGGTCACGTTCAACGACGCGCAATTCCAGGGCGGTACGGTTAGCTTCGACGCGGCGCAGTTCAGCGGCAGCGCGCTTTCCTTCTGCGGCGCGCTGCTCGGTCCCAGCGATATCACGTTTCACCATGCGAGCCTCAGAGGCGGGACGCTCGCTATGGACGAAGCACTGTTCAGTGGCGGCACGGTCGGCTTCGACTACGCGCAGTTCGGCAACGCCACGGTCACCTTCAACCGGGCGCGACTCGAGGACGGTTCGCTCGCCTTCCGCCGCGCACGGTTCACCGGAGGCACGCTGAGTTTCGACCACGCACACTTCACGGGCGGTGCCGTCGCCCTCGACGACGCGGAATTCACGGGCGGTACGGTGACCTTCTACGCGGCGCGGTTCGACGGCGGAAACGTCACCTTCGACTACGGGCAGTTCACCGACAGCACGGTCACCTTCCACCACGGGCGATTCAACGGAGGCACCGTCTCGCTCGGCCACGCCAGGTTCAGCGGCGGCATGGTCTCCTTCGTCCGCGCCCAGGTGAACGGGGGCCGGGTCGCCTTCGCCGACGCACAGTTCAGCGACGCCAACGTCCGATGGGGCCGCCTGCGGCCGCCCGAGGGCGGGACGGGCTGAACTCCGGCCCGACTCTGACGAGCGAGTGCTGTCGTTGCGGCAGCGATCTGCCCGAGGCATGGAATGTGGATCCCACCGCATGAGGGCCGCCGTGGGTCACAGCCACTCGTTGATAGCTGCGATGAGGACAGTCGCCTCGTAACGGACCGCTAGCTTGATGCCCCTATGGATGTCAAGCAGCGACTGCGGCGGGTCCTGTCTGGTGGAACCCCCGTCCGGACCAGGAACCGTATGCCGTCGATCAACTACCGCCGGGGCCAGACAGGCGGCCGCCCCACTCTGGTCCCCTTCGGCAACAACGACTCCAACACCGTCCACTGCTCGTCCGTAAGATCTCCCCGCGCCATGACCCACGATCATCTGACACCCCAAGATCCACTTTCGATACATGGCCTATAGGCCGCGCGCCCGGGTCGCCGGTCAGCCCAGCCGGACGTCGGTTTCCGGCTGGGCGACCTTGAACAGGGCCCGCGCGATCACCACCGCGTCCTCCTCCGTGAGGTGCGCGGAGAAGTGCTTGCGGATGCTGCGCATGTAGACCGGCGCCGTCGCGCGCAGGGCGTCGGCACCCTCTGGGGTGATGACGGCCCAGGACGCCCGTTTGTCGTGCGGGTCGGGCAGCTTGTCGACCAGGCCGGCGCGCACCATCTCGTCGACCAGCCTGCTCACTCGGGTACGGCTGAGGACCACCCGGTTGGCGACTTCCTGCATGCGCAGCCCGTACTCTCCGGCCGCCTTGAGTTCGAGCAGTACGTCGTACCACGTCAAGGGGATCCGGCCGTCGCGCTGGACGTCGCTTTCGATGGCGCGTACGGCGGTGTTGTGCGCGAGGAGCATCGCTCGCCACGCCTCGAGTCGGTCGTCCTGTCCGGTCACGCCGTCATCCTACCCCCATTGCGTGCGCCCGCACACACTTGTTAAGGTGCGTGCGTACGCACTTATTGATCCGTAAATCTTCGGAGGCTGGCTACATGGCAGTTCAGAACCTCTCCCGCGACGAGGTCAAGCAGAAGCTCGACGGCGGCCGGGCCACGGCCGTCGAGGCCCTGCCGGAGCAGTACTACAAGGAGGCGCACCTGCCGGGCGCCCTGCTCCTCCCGCTCGACGACGTCGACGCGCTCGCCCCGGGCCTGCTGCCCGACAAGGACGCCGAGGTCATCGTCTACTGCACCGGCACGACCTGCTCCAACTCGGGGATCGCGGCCGAGCGGCTCGCGGAGCTCGGCTACTCGAAGGTCTTCACGTACAAGGACGGCAAGGAGGACTGGGTCGGCGGCGGTCTGCCGACCGAGTCCGGCGTCTGAACACCGGCGCCCGAACACCGGCGTCCGAGCACACGAGGAAAAGGAACGGACGATGACCAGTAGCGCAACATCGCCGACCCGCACCGTGGACGGCGTCGAGCTCCCGGCCGTGGGCGACTGGAAGGTCGACCCGGGGCACGCGGAGGTCGGCTTCCTCGGCCGGCACTTCATGTTGACGAAGGTGCGCGGCCGGTTCACCGGCGTCGACGCCACCGTCTACATCGGCGAGCGGCCCGAGGACAGCAAGGTCACCGCGGTGATCGACATGGCCACCGTCGACAGTGGTGACGCGACTCGGGACGACCACCTCCGGTCCGGCGACTTCTTCGACGTGACCGAGCACCCCCGGGCGACGTTCACCTCGACGTCGGTGAGCTGGGACGGCAAGAGCGGCGTACTCGCCGGCGATCTCACGATCAAGGGCCTGACCCGGCGCGTCGAGCTCGCGGTCGACTACCTGGGGTACGCCAGGGACCCGTGGGGCAACGACCGCACGGTCTTCTCGGCTCACGGCAGGATCAACCGCGAGGACTGGGGCCTGACCTGGAACATGGCCCTGGAAACCGGCGGAATCCTGGTTTCCAAGGAGATCGAGCTCTCGCTGGAGATCGAGGCGATCAGGGAGGTCTGACGCCCGGCGCGTCGCCGACCTGACGGTCCCGGCACGGCCACCGCCGTGCCGGGACCACCCGTACCCGCCGTGCCGGGACCACCCGCACCCGCCGTGCCGGGGCCACCCGTACCTGCGGGGTGGCGCTCAGGCCTCCAGGACCCGCCGCACCATCTCGCCCAGCGCTCCCCGGATGCGTCCGGGGGTGAACTCACTGCTGCGCAGAGCCTGTTGAAGGTCGGCGTCGACCATGGCGAGCAGGAGGTGCGACGTGCCCTGCGCGTCCAACTCCGGCCGCGCCTCGGACAGCAGCATGGAGAGGTGGCGCTGCCACAGGCAGTACGAGCCGATCTGGTAGCGGACGCCCGGCGCGGTGGTCTCCGAGAGCCTGACGAGCTCCAGGTTCGTGTCGAGCAGATCGAGATACGTATCGAAGAAGGCGGCGATCCGCATGCGCGCATCACCCCCGGGCCCCAGGGGCGGCGGCCCGTGCAGCATCTTGTCCTGCAGCTCGCTCTCCTGCGCGTCGAGGAGGGCCACGGCGAGCCCGGACTTGCTGCCGAACCGGCGGTACAACGTGCCCTTGCCGACGCCCGCGCGCGTCGCGATGGCGTCGAGCGACACGTTGTCGACGCCCTGCTCCCTGAAGAGCTCCGCGGCGACCAAGAGGATACGGGTGCGGTTGCGGGCGGCATCCGCCCGCTCGCGGGCCGGCTGGCGGCTGGATTCGGTCACTTCATGTGACCCGGCGGTCATGCTGTGCCTTCGTCCGTGACTTCGTAGGTACGTGGGTGGTCGCGAGTGTACCCATCTCGGACACGACTCGCGCCGGAGCGGCCGGGGTGGCCCCTCGTCCCGTCTCCCGGTCTTCGCCGTTCATTCGCTTGCCCCCGAGAACCTGATGTGCCAAGGTCGTCCCGAACCGGACCGCAGTCCGCTTACGGGGGATCACCATGACACAACTCGAGGGCCGCCGCACCTGCGCCCCATCGGGTGCGGGCCTCCCAAGGGGATGTCCAGTCCGCCGGAACGGCAACTGACCCCGCCGTCCGCGACCGTGAAGCAACAGCGCTCCGCGCGAACTCCCCATGGCACGCCCGTCCCTGATCGGAGGAACCGTGAACTCGCACACCAGCTCGGCCAGCTCGGACAACCAGCTCCTCGACCTGACGCAGCACGAGATCCAGGCCTTGCGCACCAGGTTCAACCTCGCCGACGCCCACACCCACCAGCAGCAGTCGGACAGCCAGCGCGAGATCGTCGCCCGGCTGCCCGAGCTCTGGTACGAGGCGGAGCGAGGCCTTCAGGCAACCGCCGAAGAACGTTTCACCGAGGCGTTCTTCACCCTGCACCGCCAGCCCACGGCCCTGGCCAAGAACAAGACCCTGCTCTCGTACGCCGCTTCGATCTCGACCATGGTCGCCGGCATGTACCTCAAGCAGCAGCGGAAGTCGGTCACGCTGGTCGAGCCCTGCTTCGACAACCTCTACGACGTCCTGAACAACATGGGCGTACCGATGTACCCGATCGACGAGTCCGCGCTCCACGACCCGGAGCGGATCTACGCCGAGCTCAAGCGCCGGGTCCGCACCGACGCGCTGTTCCTGGTCGACCCCAACAACCCCACCGGTTTCACGCTGCTCCAGCACGGCCGCAAGGGTTTCGAGGAGGTCGTCCGCTTCTGCAAGGACCACAACAAGCTGCTGGTCATCGACTTCTGCTTCGCCTCGTTCACGCTCTACGACGAGAAGCTCGCCCGCTTCGACATCTACGAACTCCTCGAAAGCTCCGGCATCTCGTACCTGGCCATCGAGGACACGGGCAAGACCTGGCCCGTCCAGGACGCCAAGTGCGCCATGATCACGGCCAGCGACGACATCCGCGAGGACGTCTACAACCTGCACACCAGCGTGCTGCTCAACGTCTCGCCGTTCGTGCTCAACATGCTCACGCAGTACGTCGAGGACTCAACCCGCGACCAGCTCGGCTCCATCCGCGACGTCCTCACCCAGAACCGCGAGGCGATACGCAAGGCGATCGACGGCACGATCCTGGAGTACCAGGAGCCCGTCGCCGAGGTGAGCGTCGCCTGGGCCAGGATCGAGCACCCCGAGCTGACGGCGACCGAGCTGCAGCGACTCCTGGCCGAGGCCGAGGTCTACGTCCTGCCCGGCCGGTTCTTCTACTGGAGCCAGCCCGACCGCGGCGAGGCCTACGTCAGGTTCGCCCTCGCCCGCGAACCGCAGGTGTTCGCCGACGCCATGGCCCGGATGCGTGAGGTGCTCGACCGCCATGCAGTCTGAATCCCACCCGGCCGACGAGTACGCCGACGCCGCGCTCTTCCTCGGCATGAACAGCGTGGACGAGGACGTGCGCCGCGCCTGCAAGGCCTTCTTCGTGGACCGGCTCGCCGGCCGGCTCGTCATGAGCCTGGAGCAAGTGGGCCGCTGCGACGACATCGTCTGGGGCTTCTCCCGCGAACTCCAGGACGCCTACTACCCTTTCATGGACAATCTGCACACCGTCATGGACATCCGCCGCCTCGGTTACGACGAGGCCGATGTGGAGCGCGGCACCGGCCCGGAACCGCCCCGGACGCTTCCGGCGCATGAGCGGCTGCTGCTCGGCATGGTGCTCAACCGCAAGGGCCTGCTGCATACGGCCAGCCCCCGGCTGGCGGCCACCACCGGGTTCGCCTTACGCGTGGCGGACTGCGCGGACGGGCCGGAGGCACGCTTCCCGGAGCCGCTGGAGAGCCTCTACCAGCAGTCCCTCGCCCTGCGCGTGCCCGCCGAAGCCCTGTGACGGAGGATCGATGATCACCGGAATGACCACAGCACTCGTCACCCCGATCGACGGAGCGGGAGAGGTCGACGAGAAGAGCACGGCCCGCCTGATCGCCTCCGTACGGCCTTACGCGGACGCCCTGCTGCCGGCCCTCAGCACCGGCGAGGGAAGCTCCCTGTCGGACCGGCAATGGCGGGACGTGCTGGCCGCCGTGGTCCGGCACGCCGACGGCGTACCGGTCCTCGCCGGCATCCTGCGGCCCACGACGGCCGAAGCCGTCGCCCGCGCACGTACCGCGAGCGGCCTCGGCGCGGCCGCGGTCGTGGTCACCACCCCGTACGGGCCGGACGTGACCCAGGAGGAGATGTACCTCCACTTCGAGGCCGTGGCCGGGGCCGGACTGCCCGTCGTCGCCTACCACGAGTCGGCCCTCTCCCGGAACAGCCTCGACCTCGACACGCTGCTGCGCGTCTGCGCGCTGCCGGGAGTGGCCGGGGTCAAGGACTCCGCCGGCGATACCGACTTCACCCGCGCGCTGATCGCGGCCGGCCCGGGCGTACCCGTCGTGCAGGGGCTCGAACACCTCCTGTTGGAGTCCGGCCCCGTGGACGGCTGGGTCGTCGCGCTGGCCAACATCGAACCAAAGCTCTGCAAGGCCCTGTTGACCGACCGCGGCGAGGAACGGGCAGCGCAACTGCACGCCGCGTGCGAGCGGTACGGCCTGGAACGCGACGACTGGTACCGCTCGCTGAAGACCGAGCTGCTGCGGCGCGCCGTGATCGAGACCGACCGGGAGGTTCCGTGCTGAACGTGACACCGAAGCCGACCGACAGCCCGCACAAGCGGCTGTTCGTCCTCAACCGCACGCGACAGACCTCCACGGTCCTCGCCCGGATCGAGGAGCTCGAAGCGGCGTGGATCGAGCCCCTCGTCAACGACCTCGCGGACCGCACCGCGCCGCTCGCCGACCGCGCCGAGTGGAAGCTGCGCCTCGGTGAGCTGCTGGCCCGCGAACGCGAGGGCAGCCCGGCCGGCAGCTTCCTCGCCGAGAAGTCCACGCGGGAGCAATTCGCCCACGTGGTAAAGGAGTTCGCGCTCGACGGACTGACCGAGGCGCAGAACTTCTTCCCGGCGATACCCCGGCTTCCGATGCGCGCGCAGATGGCCGTGATGCGGGTCCTCATCGACGAGTTCGGCTGCGGCAACCTGCAACAGACCCATTCGCAGCTCTATCTCGACCTGCTCGCCGAGCTGGGGCTCCCGCAGGAGCTGGAAAGCTTCCTGGACACCACGGGCGACGAGACGTACGAGTTCCTGAACGTCTTCTACTGGCTCACGCAACGCGCCGTCCACGTCGAATACTTCCTCGGCGCGCTCGCCTACCTCGAGGCCAGCATCCCGGACGCCTTCACCGTGCAGGCCCGCGCCTGCGCCCGGCTCGGCCTCGCGCAGGGCAAGTACTACACGGAGCACTTGCACATCGACACCTTCCACATGCGGGAGATGCAGACCGCGATCAAGGAGTACGAGGCCGCGCGCGGACTCGACGCCACGAAGCTCTGGATCGGGGCGCTGCTGCTGTCCCAGCTGATCGGCGGCGCCTTCGACGCCGCCGTCGAGCGGGCGCGGGAGCTGGCATGAACGACGCCGTACTGGAGGAACTGCCCGGCGACCGGCTCCGGGTCCGCGTCGCGGGCCGCGAGTTCGTGATCGACGCCGCCTGCACGCACCGGCTCGGCCGCCTCGTACACGGCCACGTCAATCCGCGCACGCTGCGCATCACCTGCCCCCTGCACAGCACCAGCTTCGACCTCACTACCGGCTGCCCGGTCGCCGGACCGTCGGCGCAGCCGCTGACCGTGCACCACACGGGTGTGCTCGGGCAGCTCTACGAGCCGCAGGACGTCTGGCTGCCGGCTTCCGAGCGCCTCCTCGAATGGGACGACGGCTTCCACGACCTCATGCTGGGCGACCGGCTGCGCATGGAGGCGTACAAGGCGGCCGTCACCGAGGCGGTCCGGCCCGGCGGGGTCGTTCTCGACCTGGGCACCGGTACCGGAATCCTGGCCCAGTGGGCGCTGGAGGCGGGAGCCGCGCGCGTCTACGGCATCGACCTCAACGAGAAGATCCTCGAGACCGCGACGCGGCGGCTCACCGAGGCGGGATTCGCGGACCGCTTCCACCCGCTCTCCGGGTTCTCCTTCGACATCGAGCTGCCCGAGCGGGTGGACCTCATCATCTCCGAGATCATGGGCAACCTCGCCGACAACGAGAACTGCGTCGCGATCCTCGACGACGCCCGCAGTCGCTTCCTTCGGCCGGGCGGCGCCATGCTTCCGGTGGCCGTGGAGAGCTATCTCGTGCCCGTGACCGCGGAGTCGGCCCACAGTGCGCTGAGCGACGGGGTTCCGAAGGACGCCGGCAGCCCGGCCGACTTCGCCGAGCTGCTGCGGGCGCGCGGGGCACGGGACGCCTTCGACCTCTACTACGACGCGATCATCCCGGTGAGCGGCCAGCTCGCCGCGCCGCGGCTCGCCCGCCGGTACGCCTTCGAGGGGACGCACGGTGCGCACGAGACCTCGTACGAGGTTCCGCTCGTGTACACCGTCCAGCGGGACGGCCTGTTCACCGGATTCAAGGGCTACTTCGTGGCCACCCTTTCGGACACCGTGGCACTGGACATCTCCGGTGACGACGTCTCCCCCGGCGACCCCGCGGCCCGTACGACCTCGGACAGCTGGAAGCACGCCTACCTGCCGGTCCGGGACGCCGTACCCGTACGGCGCGGCGACCGGATCGCGCTCGCCTTCTCCAGGCGGCGCCCGGCGGCCGGCGGATCCGGATCCTTCGGGCAGGTCTACGGCTGGGAGGGGTCGGTCGGGTCCGGGGACGTCACCGTCGCCCGGTTCGCACACAGCACCCAGCCCGATCAGGAAGGTCGGACCCCGTGACCACGACGAACACGACGACCGGAGCGGCCGCGACGGCCACGACGGCCGTCCACTCCGCCGCGGACCCGCGGCTGCCCGCGACGCCCGACACGATCAGCGTCTACACCGACCTGAACTGCTCCTTCGCCCACGTGGCCGTGCACCGGCTGCACGAGGCCCGGCGCAAGCTGGGCCTGGAGGGCCGGATCTGGTTCGACTTCCGGGCCTTCCCCCTGGAGCTGTTCAACCGCGAGGTCAACGCCCGCCCCGGCGTCGACTCCGAGATCTCGGTGCTCGGCGCGCTCGAACCGGAGGCCGGCTGGCGGCTCTGGCAGGGGCCCGACTGGACCTACCCGGTCACGACCCTGCCCGCGCTCGAAGCGGTCCACGCGGCCAAGTCCCAGTCCCTGGAGGCCAGCGAGCGACTCGACCGTGCGCTGCGCCGCGCCTTCTGGGCCGAGGGCCGCTGCATCTCGATGCGCCACGTCATCCTCGACGTGGCCGCCCGGGCGGGCGCCGTCGACGTGGACGCGCTCGCGGCGGCCCTGGACACGGGCTCGGCCAGGGCCGCCGTGATGGCGCAGTACGACTCGGCCCGCGAGGGCCGGGTCAACTGCAGCCCGCACGTGTTCCTCCACGACGGGACCGACATGGCCAACCCCGGGATCGAGGCGCACTGGCTGAACGGCGCCTTCGGCCAGGGATTCCCCGTGATCGACCGGGACCGCCCGGAGGTGTACGAGCAACTCCTCGCGCACGCCGCGCGGCTGGCCTGAGATCTCTGATGCGGGAGGAGCGGAACGGAGGGTGTCGGCGCGTCGCGCCATCTGCCACACTGTCGCCCGACCCGGCGCGGGCAGACTCCTCGGCCCGCCCGCGCCCCCTGGGAACCACGGGCTCTCGCAGGAGGAAACACGGTATGGGACTCACCGTCAGATCCTTTGTCGCCACCGGAATCGGGCTGCTGGGCATGGGCGCCGGACTGGTACTGGCCCCGGCGGCAGCGGCCGCCGCACCGGCCTGCCCGTATCCGTACGTCTGCTTCTACAATCTGGACGACCTCAGCAACCCGGCCGCGAAGATGACCGGCAAGTACCAGGTGGTGACCAGTGGCTGGCAGTGGTTCACCGGCAGCTCCCGGGGCGCCGACTATGTGGTGAACACCCGCAATGACGACGTGGTGTACGTGCACATGACGGACGGCAAGGTCATCTGCGTGGAGAACAACAGCAGTCACTCCTTCATCAACGACGAGCCGGCCCGCTACGCGGATGCCGTCCGGATCTCCTCCGCGTCCAACTGCTGACCATCCCCCGTACGACATTTCCGACACCCTGTCACCCCCACCCGGGTGGCGGGGTGTTGGCGTCCGAACCGGGGAGGGTGACCAAGGCGCGCATGCGGGGGTCCCGACGTGGCCGGCCGCACGGTGAGCCGTCCGCAACAACCCCCGTATGTGCGGCGCTTCCCATTTCGGCAGGCGTGCGTGGGAAGCCACGGCCCGGCCGGCCGCCCGACGTCAGCGGCCGTTCGTGTCACCGCCCTCTCGACGTCTGCGGTTGCGTCGGCCGAAGGCCCCCGCCAAACCGATCAAACCGCCTGTGAGCGCGCCGCCGACGAGGATGCGCAGCAGGTCTTCCATGGAGTACTCCCCTCTGGGTCAGGTTCACCGTTGCCCGGTCCGCCCCCGACTTCCGGTCGGAGATCTCTCCTTCTCGCGGCAGGGGCGTTCCACGCGCTCGGGTGCCTGATCGACTACGAAGGGGGACACTATCGACGCGTGGACGGCCTGGCTTGGATAAATTTGACCTCGCCTCTCACAAGGCGAGGGCTCCCTCCGCCACACATGCGGCGGCCATCCGGCCGGGGGTGGTCCCGGCCAGATCACGGAACTCACGGTTGAGATGGGCCTGGTCGTAGAAGCCACAGGCAGAGGTCACTTCGGTGAGGTTCGCACCCTCTCGAGCGAGCAGCCCCGCGGCCCGGTGGAAGCGCAGTACCCGGGCGGACATCTTGGGCGTCAGGCCGATCTGTTGGGTGAACCGGCGGATCAGGTGGCCCTGGCTCCAGCCGACTTCGGCCGCGATCGCGCCGACCGGGATCGCGCCACCGGCGCGGGACAGCAGTCGCCAGGCGTGGCTCACCTCGGGCGCGGGACACGGGCCGCGCCCGAGACGGGCCGACAACGCGATGTCCAGCAGGTCGAACCGGGCTCCCCAGTCGCCCATGGCTGCCAGTTGTTCCACCAGCACTCCGGCCTCGGGTCCGAGGACGTCGCGAAGCTCGACCACCCTGTTGGTCAACTCGCTCATGGGCACGGCGAACAGCCGATAGGCGCCGAGCGGGGTCAGCTCGAGCCGGATCGCCTCCTGGCCACCGGGGTGGTCACACACCCGGGGCCCGTCCTCCAGACCGGCGACCAGCGAGCCGGTCACCTGACTGTTCGGGCTCGCGTCGCCCAGCCGGCGGATCTGGGCGAACGGCTCCCCCAGGCTGATCACCAGCACGGCTCGCCCCGTGGGAACCAGCCGCACCCGATAGGGCGAGGCAGCCGCCTCCCAGTAGCCGGCATAGCTGTGCACGAACGGGCGCAACTGGGAGGGCCACGGCCGGGTCACCCGCCACCGGCCACCCACCCGCGTCACCTCGACTCCCTGACCGGCCGTGCCTGTGCTCGCGACCACCGGCACACCCCCTCCCTCCCGCGGCTACGGGCGTACAGAGCCGGCAATCGCTCGCCGTCATGGCGATGGCGATGGCGATGGCGATGGCGATGGCGATGGCGATGGCGATGGCGCCAGGCTACTGACAGCATCCGATATCGCCGCCCCGGATGCAGGGGGGCCGGGAGCGTCAGGGCGCGTGCAGGCGAGCACCTCCCGACGGTGCGGCGGGGGCGGGTGGGGCGAGCACGGTGTCCAACCGGCCGACGGAACAGCGGCGTTGGACGGCCGACAGGGTCACGATCGCCGCGCCGAGAGCGAGCCAGCCTGCCGGGCCTGCCGTCATCACCGCACCGGTCAGGAGCAGCGGTCCGGCGGACTTCTGGATGGATTGGGCCATGCCCGCCACGCCCAGGTAGGACGCCTTCGCCCCCGCGGGCGCGAGCGAGACCGCCAGCTCCCAGGAACTCACCGAACGCATCAGCTCCGCCGCGGTGGCCAGGACCGCCGCGGCGAGGAGCGCGATCGACGCGGCCCCGGCCCCGGCCCCCGCGGTGCCGGCCAGGAGGGCGCAGCACGCGAGCATCGTCAGCCCGTAGAGGAAGACCGCTGTCGCGGCCTGGCGCGGCTCCTGGACCTTCTCCGACACGCGCAGCTGGAGTACGACGACCAGCACGGTGTTGATCACGAGGAAGGCCGGGACCAGGGCGTGCGGTGCGTCGGTGTGGTCCACCAGCCACAGCGGCAGGCCGATGCTCAGGATCGAGTCGTCCAGGTTCATCGGTATGTCGAGCAGTACGAAGCGCAGATAGGCGCGGTCCCGCCAGGGGCTCGGCGCGCCCGGCTTGCCCGCCGCTGCCGCCGTATCGCCGGTGCGCGCGGCCACGCGCCCGTGGCCGCGCGGCTCTCGGGTGCGCCAGACCAGTGCGGCAGCCGCGAGGAACGACAGTGCGTTGGCCAGGATCAGGGCGTGGTAGGCCTCGCGGGTTCCCACGGCGAGACCGGCCGCGGCGATGCCCGCGCCGAGGGCGTAACCGGCGTTCGCCGTACTGCGCGACAGCGCCTGGTAGGTGGCTCGCCGCTCACCTGCCGCGCGCGTGGCGAAGAGCATTTCCAGGGTCTTGGCCGCGCGGTCGCCGAGGTACGTGACGGCGACCACGGGCAGCAGCACGTCGAAGCGGGTTACCACGAGCAGGGTGCCGAGGGTGCCGAGGCGCAGGAGGTGACAGCCGATCAGCAAGGAGCGCACCGGGAAACGGCCGGCCAGGTGGCCCGCCAGGGGTGATCCGGCGATCCCCGCCACCGCGGCCGCGCCCAGCAGGAGGCCGAGCCGACCGGCGTCCAGGCCGATGACGAAGGTGAAGAACAGGACCGAGGAGGCGGCCCACACTCCCGTACCGGCGCGGTCGAGGAACTGGGCGAGCAACATGATCCGGGCATCCCGGCCCCCCGGCGGCCGACGCAACTGCGCCACCAGGCCGGGCCGATCCTGGCGCTCCTTCCGGCTTCCCGCACCGCGCCGCCACATCCCAGGCCTCCGAATCCCCCACGAAAGTATCTCGATGTCGAGATACCTGGCGGTAGCCTGCCCGAGATTAATCTTGACGTCAAGATACTTGCGGCTCCCAGCCCCACCGCCGTCGAGTGCCGCACAGGGACGCCGCCGGGAGCGGTTGATCACGGGAACTTGCCGCAGTAGCATGCATTGCATGGTTCCTGGCAAAGCAAGACGAGAGCCGACCGGCAAGGTAGCCAGCCAACTGCGCAAGGGCGTGCTCGAGTACTGCGTCCTCGCGCTGCTCCGGGACGGCCCGCGATACGGCGTCGAGATTCTCGACGAGTTGGCTGCCGTCAGCGTCATGACCACCAGTCAAGGCACGATCTACCCCCTGCTGTCCCGGCTGCGCCGGGAGGAACTGGTCGACACCGAGCTGCGTGACTCCGCAACCGGTGCCGCACGCCGCTACTACACGCTTACGGCATCAGGCAGGGCGGCTCTCGCCGAATTCAGCGAGAGCTGGCCCTTCTTCCGCGACGGCGTCGACCACTTCCTGACCCCACTCGACGGAGGTTCCGCGTGAACGGCACAGAACACCCCCTCGTCACGGCCTACCTGGCCGCGTTCACGGAAGAGGCCGACGTCCTGCCCGCCTCTCGCCGGGACGAGCTGATCGCGGACCTGCGCGAACACCTCGACCTCGCCGTCAAGGACACCACCGACGAGAAGACCGTACGAGCGGCTCTCGAACAGCTCGGCAGCCCGGACGTGATCGTCGCTGCCGCACTGGCCGAGGAAGACGCAGGCGCGCCACACGGAGCCGCACCGCGGGCCACCGACCGCCCCCAGACGCGATCGCGGACCGTGATCACCGCCGTCCTGATCGGCGTGACGGGCCTGGCCGGCCTGTCGGGCTCCCTGGTCGGAGGGATCGCCCTCCTCTGCGGCCTGATCCTGCTGTGGACCTCCGCGCAATGGCAGCGCGGAACCAAGCTGCTGGTCACCGCCCTCGCCCTCGCGACCCCCGGGGTGCTCGCCCTCGGCGCGGCCACCGGCGTCCTCTCGAAGGGCACCACCCCGATGCAACTGCTCGTCCTCATGACGGCGGGCATCGTCCTGCCCGCGGTGGCTGCCGTGCGCCTCCTCCGCGCACCGGAGGGCCGGGCCCGGTAGGGAGGCCTTCAGCCGCCGACACGGCGCTCCGCCCGAGGCAGTGGGCCGCGGCCGCTCCTCCCGGGAACGACGCCGCGGGTCGGCGATCACGCCTCCAACTGCCAGGGGCGGTGCGGCGGGAAGAGGGACGCGGTCGGCAACAGTTGCCGACCGTCGGCGCGTCCGATCAGGACCTCCCCTACAGCGCGGCCCTGCCCGTCCTGTAGGGGAGTTGCCCTTCAGCGGCGGCGTGCGCAGGTCCAGGCCCCCATGCCCTGCATCTTGGCGAGTCTCCTCGCCGTCGCGATCTGCTCCGCCTTCGTGGCGAGGTCGGCGCGCGGTGCGTACTTGCGGCCTCCTGCCGCGTTCCAGCTCGACTGGGTGAACTGCAATCCGCCGTAATGGCCGTTGCCGGTGTTCGCCCGCCAGTTTCCGCCGGATTCACACCGGGCGATGGCGCCCCAGTCGGGGTTCGGTTTGGAGTGGACCGCTGCGGCGTGAGCACCGGAGGCGTCCAGTAGGACCACGGTCAACAAGACCGTGGAGACCAGTAGTTGACCGATCGTGCTCCGGCTTCGCCGGTCCTTCGGGTGGCGTGACATCAGTCCTCCTTCGCTGTTGGGGCGGACCTGCCACGAACAGCGGGCGGGCCCGCGTACGGCCTTCTTGGGGCCGTGGCCACAGCACAGCACGGACCGACGTGCTTCCAGCGGCACTTGCCGTCGGTGAAGGCATGACGCCACCCGAACGGACGCTGCACGGCCCCTGTGAGACCGCCGCGGCGGGGATACGGCTCGTTCCACCGGGTGGCGGCGTCGCGTTGTTCAGGAACGTGTGGGGGCTCACATGTGAGCCCGGAAGGTACGCAGCCGTTCGTCCGGAGCGGGACTACGCTCCACAAGGTGGAACGCGCAGAGGTACTCAAGCGAGTGATCGGCATCCTCACCGAGGCCCAGGACATCCGCCGGGCCGTCGAGACGGGCGAGGAGGACACCGGCGGCGGAGACGGCCCGGCGGCAACGGCCGGAGTGGCCACGATGCTTCTGAACGAGATGCTGCCGTCGATCAGTGTGCCGGCCGACGCGTCGCCGCAGCAGGTGGCGGCGCTGGTTGCCGAGGCCCTCGGCCCGGCACTGCACACGATGGTCTCCGGATTCAGCCTGGCGTTCACCAGCCTCGCGATCGCGCACGACAGCGGACGGACGGACGTCTCCGCGATCGAGGTCCTCCAGGAACTCGCCCTCGAGGTGGAGGCGGGGACCTACGACGAGGGTCCGTAGGAACGGGGCGCGGGCTCCTCCCTCAGCGTCCGCCCCAGGACATCACCGAAGGTCCCGCGGACCTCCCGCGCGACCCGGCCCCCGGCCGCCGGCCGGACCGGGAAGCGGTCGCCGTCGCCCCGCTGGGGGCCGGAGAAAGTACCGCCCCGCCATGCGTCATCCGGCGACGTCGCGGGAAGGTGTCCGGACATGCCCGAAATGATCAGCAGGCTTGTCACCCGTGTCGCACGGCGCCGCCGCGAGCCCGTCGCCGTCCAGGCCCTGCGGTCCACCGCCGCGGCAGTCATCAGCTACGCCGTCGCGCTCCGCCTGAGCAGTGAGCCGAACCCGCTGACCGCCCCGCTGACCGCCTTGCTCGTCGTCCAGGTCACTCTGTACTCCACGCTGACCACCAGCATCCGCAGGGTGAACTCCGTGGTCGTCGGCGTCCTGATCGCGATCGGCTTCAGCGTGCTGGTGGGCCTCACCTGGTGGAGTCTCGGCCTGCTCATCCTTGCCTCCCTGGTGGTGGGCCACCTGGTCCGGGTCGACGAATTCGTGCCCGAGGTCGCGATCAGCGCCATGCTCGTCCTCGGGGTCACCCAGGTCACGGACACCGCCTGGGACCGGGTCCTGGAAACGGTCATCGGCGCGGTGGTCGGGTTGCTGGTCAACCTGCTGCTGGCACCGCCCCTCTGGGTCGGCCCGGCGGGCGCCGCGATCACCGACCTCGCGCTGCGCATGAGCCGACTGCTCGACCACCTCGGCGAGGAACTGCCCGGACCGACCAAGGTCGAACAGGCCGCGGCCCGGCTGCACGAGGCGCGGCGGCTCGACAACGACATCGCGCAGGTCGACGCCGCCCTCCGGCAGGCCGAGGACAGCCTCCGGCTCAATCCGCGGGTCAAGGAGGGCCTGCTCTTCAGGCTGGTGCTGCGCACCGGCCTGGACACCCTGGAGATCTGCGCGGTGGTGCTCCGCGTGGCCTGCCGGACGCTGGCCGACCTGGCCAAGGCCCGCCCCGACGCTCCGCTCTTCGACGCCGGGACCGCGGCCGCGCTCCAGCAGGTGCTGCGCCACACGGCGATCGCCGTGGAGAGCTTCGCCCAGCTGATCACCGCTCAGGTCAGCGCCAACGCGGAAGAGGCGGAGTCCCGCCTGACCGGGGAGTTGGCCGTGGCCCGGGCCCACCGCGACCGGCTCGCGGACCTGCTGCTGGCCTGCGCCCGCGAGGATCCCGCGCACTGGCAGCTGCGCGGCGCGCTGCTCACGGAGATCGACCGGGTCCTCGACGAGCTGGACGTCGACACGCGATCCCAGCGCCTGCTGGAGGAACTCGACCGCCACGCCCGCTCCCGGCGCACGGGCCGCCTGCGTGGCCGCCTGCGTGGCCGCCTGCGTGGGATGTCGAGGTGAGCCCTGGTATTACGCCAAGAGGCGTATCGACCTGGTCGGTGAAGGCGTGGGTGACACGGCGGTAGCCGGGGACGGGCCGGGCGTGCCGCCGCCGCCGGGTCGCCCGTGCCGGGCAGCGCCGCCGTGGTGGCGCCCGCTCGCTACGGTGGCGGGCGAACGCCGGCGCTGTTTGGCTGGAGGGACCCGCATTCCCCGAAACGAGGATTGATCATGAGCGGCGAGAACCAGCCGAGCGACCGTGCCCGGCAGATGCGTGACAAGGCTCAAGAACTGGAGCAGGCGGCACAGCACGCCACCGATCCCGCGGAGCGACAGCGGCTGACGGAGAAGGCCCTGCGCATCCGGGAGAAGAGCGAGCAGGAGAACGGCAGGGGCAGCGGAACCATGGACCCCATGTAGCGGCGCGCTGACGGGCGGCCCCGCCGGCGCCGGGCCTCGACCGGCGTGTCGCCCGCCCGCGTCCCGTGTCCTGCTCCGCTCCTACTCCGCTCGGCCCGGCAGGGGCCTGCGCAACGCGGTGCGCCCTTGATCCCAGGCCCCGCGGATGCCGGTCGCGAGGCGGTCTTCCAGGAGGACGGTCGCCGCGCAGCCGAAGGCGACGTCCGCTTCGAGCCCGGGCTCGTCGGCGAGGAGGCCGCCGATGACCTCGCGGCGTACGACCTGCTCATGGACGGCGTCGGCCTCGACGTGCTCGGTGTAGAAGTGCTCTGCGGCAGGACCTCCTCCGCAGCGCCGCATGGCCTTGGCCAGGCGGCGGGATCCGGGTGACGAGGTGACCTCGACGCAGGCGAAGTGGCCGACGAGCGCGCCGCGCAGCGCCCTGTGCAGTCCGAAGAGGGACATCAGGTTCACGGTCGCGAGCAGGGCCGCCGGGGCCCGGTCGAGGTAGCGGCCGTACGTCGGATCCAGGTCCAGGTCGATCATGAGGTCCGCGAACAGCCGGGCGTGGATGCGGTCGGCGCGGCCGGCGCCGAACTCGTCGTACTCGATGGCGACCATCGCGGCCTTGGCGCGGCCGGTGAGTCGGGGAATGACCCAGGCGTGCGGGTCCGCCTCCTTGAGGTGGTAGAGGGAGCGCAGCGCCGCGTACTCGCGCAACTGCCAGAGCTCGCCCTCGGTTTCGAGGTAGTGGCTGAGGCTGTCGGAAAGGTCCACGGGCTCGACAAGGAGCGGGGCGAAGGCCTCGGTGGCCGACCGGGGCCCGTCGGACAGTTCGGTGCGCAGAGCGTGGAGGAAGCGGGCCTCCATGGCCTGGCGCAGCCGCAGCAGGTCCGGATCCCATTCCCGTTCCTCGTCCACCCCGTCGAAGCCGCGGTAGTGCAGTTCGTACAGCAGATAGAGCGCGAGCTGGAGGTCCTCACCCAACGGGTCGGCCTTCAGCAGGGCCCCTGGGCCGTATGCCGGCGGGGCACCGGATCGCAGGGCCCGCGTCACGGCACACGACAGCTCGCCCCTCCCTTCGACCGGGCGAGGGCCGGCAGCGGTCCCTGCCGTACTGGGGCCGGGCAGTGTCATCACGGGTTCCTGTCCTCGGGCGGCGCCGCGGCTCGCTCGCGCGGGCGGTGACTGGTGTCGCACCACGGGTACGTACGACTGCGGCGGCACGTGCACACCGCGACGACGAACCGGTCGGAGCGGGCGACCGTCCCGTCGTCCAGGACGATCTCGACAGGGCCCTCGACCAGGACCGGACCCAGTGGATCCACGGACACCCGGCGGGCTCGCGCCGCCGGGGACGCCGGGCACGGCGTGCTGTCAGAGGTGCCGGGCACGGATGACCACCAGCTCTTCCCATTCCTCGGCTCCGGCCGCCAGACCCTGCCGCTCCAGCCAGGCCCGCCGCGACCGCAGCACCGGGCCCCACGGGACGGAGGCCCGCGCCGTCACCGCCGCGGCCATCTCCGCCCCGGTCAGCCGGTCGAGGGTCTCTTCGGCCCCGCACATGCCCGAATGCACCATGAGCAGGACGCCCCCGGGACGCAGCAGGGCCGGGGCGCTCGCGCAGATCCGGTCGATGACGCTGCGCCCGTCGACGCCGGCGTCCCAAGCCCGTGCCGGTCCGCGCGACGGGAGCCGGTTCCCCGGGGAGGGAACGTACGGCGGATTCGCGATGACCAGGTCGAAGCGGCGCCCCGAGGTGCGTGCGGCGAAGTCGCCGTGCACGACGCGCAAGGGCAGCCGGTGACGCAGCGCGTTGAGGCGAGCCGTGGTCACCGCCGGCCAGGAGACGTCGACCGCCGTGACCCGGGCCCCCCTGTCCGCGGCGTGCAGGGCCAGCGCGCCGGTGCCCGTACCGATCTCCAGCACGTCCGTCCGGGGCCCCATGGCCTCGTGGGCGAGCGCCTCGGCGAGGAGCCGGGTGTCCGCCTGCGGGTGGTAGACACCGGGCAGGGAGATCAAGCCGGCAGGCAGCTTGTCCCAGGTCAGAGCCGTACTGGACACCGCATACCTCCGGGATCGACGAGGCCCTGCAAGCGGGCCGCAGCCATGGGCGACAGCGTGCGCCTGCCCTCGGCGGAGCACTCCATCCGGAAATCCGGCGATCTTCAGAGGATCAAACGGAATTCCGGGAGGTGTGCGAGTGCCCAGTGACATGAGTGCCGCCGAACCGGACACCCGCGAGGTATGACACGCGACTCACAGGCACACCGTGGCGACGGACAGAAACGCCCGGACACCGGCGAGGATGACGGCGCGAGGGCCGGCGCGGCAGGCGGGCGCCGCCCTGGGAATGGGCAACAGCGCGCTGACGGTGTGGTCCATCGCGAAATGGCGTGACCCGCCGGCGCGCGATCGCCGGCCGGCTGCCCAAGGACGAGGAGCCCTATGCCGAGCCCCGCGACACACGTGCCTGGAGCGACGAGGAACGCCGCCGAATGGCGTGCCCCCTGACCGCTGGGCACCGGTGGGGCCGGCGATGCGGTGGGTTCACCCCGGCCAGGTGCCCGTCACCCGCCGGGTCGCGACAGCCCCGGACCGGTCGACGGCAGCCTTGACGACGGCGAAGATCGCGCCCTGGAGACCGGCGGCGATGAGGATCTCCTTCCAGGAGCGGTCCTCGTCGGTGGCGTCCGGAGCGTCGTCCTCCCCCTCGATCAACTTCCAGGCCTGCCTGAACGCCATCCCGGCGATCATGCCGCCGACGACGCCCAGAGCCAGTCCTACCGGCTTGTAAGCGATCTTGGAGGTCTTCACTTGTGCCTCCGCCCACGACGCACGGAAACTCGGTCGGCCTGCGCTGTAGTCACCACTTGGCCTCCTCTGTCCAGAACCGGTTCGGGGTCCTCTCCACGGCAAACCGACCCGTGCAGCGGATCCGCCTGAGCTCCGCCTGCCCCGCCCCCCGCGACTCATTCGCACGGCCGCCGGGTGGCGGGCACCCCGGCAGCTCCGGCCGGTCCTTCGTCCGTACGGCGGGGAGCCAGGCCGTGGGGGGTGTGGAGCCGGGCGGGAGACGGACGTGGAACCAGCGGGTTGACTGCAGGTTCGCCTCGTCGATGACAGACCGCCCGTCGGGCAACTGGCAGTCGACGGCGAGGACGTCTCCGTGCCACACCCGGGACGGCACGACGTTGTCCGCGGTGTACTCACGCAGGGGATCGATCGCCAGCCCCAGACTGCACTGCGGGTCCCGGTCGGCCCGCTCCTGGCACCCCCGTTCCGCGTTGAACACCCGGATCGTGCCGGCAACCGCCGCACCCGCGCGGCCGGGCGGTGCGGACGGGCTCGCCCGTACCGCGTCCGACCACAGGGTGGCGCCGGCGATCCCGCAGAGCGCGGTGGCGAGGACGGCGGCGCGGGCTCGGCGCCACAGCCGTCCTGCCCCCGTCTCGCCCGTCCCTCGTTCGGCGGCGATGCGCGCGAGCAGGCTCTCGGCGGTGTGCGGGGCGCGCGCCGTGTGGGTCGGGGCGAGGCAGTCGGCGGCCAGCGCGCGCCAGAACGGCGGCACGGCGTGGTCCATGCGCAGCGGCGCACGCCCCTCTCCGTACTCCTGGACGGCGGCGCCCCGCGCCATGGGTGTGGCGCCGGAGAACGGGGAGGCACCGGACGCGAACACCTCGTGGATGACGATGCCCAGGGCCCAGATGTCGGCACTCGGCCGGACCTGCACGCCCAGTTCCCCGAGGGGCGCCCGCCAGCGCTCGGGCGGGAGGTAGTCCAGGGTGCCCATGGGAGGCGCGTACCCGTGCGTCCCCGTCATTTCGGTGGCGAGGCCGAAGTCCGCGAGCTTCACGGAGCGGTCGGTGCCCAGCAGTACGTTCTCCGGCTTGAGATCGGCGTGGACCCAGCCCGACCGGTGGAGGTGGGCGAGTCCCTCGCAGATTCCCGCGATCAGCCGGGCGCGATCGGCCTCGGCCACCCCCGCGTCGAGGAGTTCGCGCAGGCTGCCCGCGGCCCGCTCCATGACCAGCACGATCGCGCCGTCCAGGGAGGGGCGGTCCGGTGCGGCGAGGACGAAGGAGTCCAGGAGGCCGATCAGCCGGGGATGCCCGGCCCTGCGCCCGAGTTCGACCTCGCGGCGGGCGGATTCCACGATCCTGCGTGTCTGGCGCGGCGCGTACCCGGCGGTCGGCATGATTTTGAGCGCGACGTCGGCGGGTCCCGCCGACCGGCCCGCAGGGGTCCCGCCGGTCCGGTCCGGGTGCCTGTCGGCCGGCCGTGCCGCGTAGACCGTGGACCAGCCACCGGCGCCGATCAAGTCGGTGACCGTCCAGTCCCGCACCCGGTAGCCGGGCGGGAGCAGGTCCCTGCGATCGCGTTCCGTGGTGTCGCGCAGGCCGTGCGGCGGCGTCATCGCGCGCTCTGCCGCTCCCGCCCGCCGGCCCCCGTCAGGGGCGGCAGCAGCGTGAGGTGCTCCTCCCGTACGAGCCCGAACCGCAGCGCGAGCCCGACGATCTCCTCCCGCTTCCCGTTGCGGCGGTCGCCCTTGCCGGGTTCGCGGAGGTCCGAGACGCCGATGCGCAGCTTCTCCTCGGCGAGGTAGTCGATGTGCGAGCTGATCGCACGCGCGGTCAGCGTGCCGCAGGTGACGTGCCCCCTGAGACGCTCGACGATCTGGGGAGTCGTGGGGACCGCCACGCGGGACTGGTCGCGCAGGCGCGGCTCGCAGAGTGCGACGAGGACGAGGAAGTAGGTGGCCGTCTCGTCCAGGGAGTACGCGGTGACCGTGAGGCGGCCCCAGGGGACGCCCATGGCCTCCGGGTCCAGATAGACGTGGTCGGGCGCGAACACCTGGAAGGAAACGGTGACGTCGCTGCGGGTGGGCAGCACCACGCGCGAGAACTCGAACGGGACGGGCGCCCCGATCCGTCGCGGCGGAACCCTCAGGTACTCCCCGGCTCCCTCCGGGTTCTCCACCAGGTAGCTGTGGGTGGTGCTGTGGTTCGTCAGCTGCCAATGGTCGTCGGTCACGCGGATCTCCCCGGCGAGCCGGGAAATCGCCGCGTCGGCGAGGCGAAGCTCGACGGGGATGGCCGCGGAGCCCCGTCCGAAGCGGGCGACTTCGCCCGGTCCGAGCCGTAGCGTCACCGCGTCACCGTACGGTTCGCCGCCGTCGGCGCCACTACATCCCTGCGGCAGATGGACGACTACGCCGCTCACCGCTCCCCCCTGTTCCACGCGTCGTATCGGTCCGACGAGTGGAACAATACTCATCTCTCAAGGGAGTTCATCGGCGTACTTCGGCCACTTCGGCCGGGACCGCCGGCCCGGGCGGGCTGCCCGCCCCGGCTGCCCCTGGAGGCTCCCGAAGCTCCTTCCCGGGAGGCTCGCCGGCCCTCCCCCGCCAGAGCGCCTCCCGCTGTGTCCCGGGTCACCTCGACTCTGCGGCAGCGGTGGCCATTTGGGGTTGTTTTCGACTCTCTGCCGAGCTGATCGGAGGAAGTTCTCACGCCGGGGCGTGGGGACACGGTGCACCGATATTCAAGGCCGCCGAGCGGGACCCGCCCTCCCGCCCTGGGCGCGGAAACCCCGTCCCGACCCGGCCAAGGTGGGGAACGTCACCGTTCTCGGGGCATCACAGCGCCGCCTAACCGCCCGTTTTCCCTTTTCACTTGGCGAGATCCGCACTCCGCGCTCAGAGAGCGGGACTGCCCGACACGACAGGTGCGACCGTGCGGTCGCCGAAGGCCGTCCACGGCCGCCACCCGCCGCTCGGCTGAGCCTGGACGCGGGTGCGCATCCGGCCTTCGGCGGTGACGGCGAAGACGTGCGTCCGCCCGGTGGAATCGAGCACGGCCGTGGGCGTGGCGGCGAGCCTGATGCCGGGCTCGCCGAACTCCCCGCCGGAATTCCAGCTTCCACCCGGGGCGATCTGCCAGCGGTGGCTGAGCCGGGCGCCACCGGGCGTCAGCGAGAACGCCTCGAGGCGGCCGTCGGCGTTGGCGACGAGCGCCGGGGCGGCGGCGCTCCAGCCGAACATCGGCAGCCAGGCGTCCCAGCCGCCGTTCGCCGCGGACTGCTGCCGGCTGAAGGTTCCCACGCTCGACGGTCCGATCGCGGCGACGGTGAGCCGGCCGCTACCGTCCCCGGCCACCCGAGGTACGGCGCCGGCCGCGGTGCCGAAGCGGTGCCATGCGGCGGTCCAAGCGCCGCCCGGGGCCTCCTGCCACCGGTGGTGGATCCCGGAGCCGCCGGGCGCGAGGGTGAACACCTCCAGCCGGCCGTCGGCGTTCGCCGCGACCACCGGTGGCGCGCCCGCGGCCCCGCCGAAGCCGGGCTCCCACGGGTCCCAGGCCAGGGATCCGGGTGACCACTGCCGTCGCCGGGCGACGGAGGCGCCGCCGGGGCTCAGGGCGAACACCTCCAGCCGGCCGTCGGCGTCGCGGGCGACGGAAGGGGCAGCGCCGGCCGGGCCGCCGAACTCCTCCCAGTCGTACCAGCCACCGTCCGGCCGCTGCACCCGGTGGTGCAGGTTGACACCCTCCGGGGCGAGCGAGAACACCTCGAGCCTGCCGCCGGCGTTGCGGCCGAGTGTGGGAACGGCACCGGCCGGCCCTCCGAAGGACTCCCACTGCGACCAGGTGTCGGTGTCCGGGTCGAGCTGGACGCGCCGCAACACCGAGCGGTCGGAGGCGTCGAGCGCGAACACCGTAAGGCGGCCGCCGACGTCGAGGCCGGCCACCGGGTTGTCCGCGCTCTGCCACGGCGATGGCGTGTCCCGCCAGTCAAGGGGCGCCACGTGCAGACCGTACCGAAACCAGCCCGCGGCGCTGGCGTACCACGTCTCCCCGTCGGCGAACACCTCTACGGCGTGACCGGGCACGTGGCCCGCGTAGCCGGAGACGTCGAAGTGGAACGGGTCCCGGGACGCCAGCACGTCCGTGCCCTCGTAGCCGCCCCTCGGCCCGATGAACAGGTAGTACCAGCCGTCCCGTTCGACGACGTACGGCGACTCGGTGACCGAGACGGTCGTGTCCGTGGTCGCGTCGGTGAACGCGACGCCCGGCTCGCTCCAGTGCACCAGATCGGCGGACCGTCTGCAGGCCACGACGTGGTGGCCGTCCGCGCTCGAGAGTTCCGTGTAGTACATGACCCACTCGCCGCCGACCCGCAGCACCATCGGGTCGCGCGCCGCGAGCCCGCGGAACAGTGGTCCGGACGGCTCGCGCGTCCAGGTGAACAGGTCCGACGACGTGGCGAGATTGATCGCGGCACCGCTCTCGCCGCCTGCGGCGTAGAACAACCAGAATCTGCCGCCCGCCGCGACGACGTGGGGCGCCCACAGGTGTTCCTCGCCGAAATAGGACGGGGCGACGGTGAGTGCGTCGGCGTGGGAGGTCCACGGCCCGTTCGGGCTCGGCGCGGAGGCGTGGGCGAAGGAGGTCTCCCCCGCGCTGTCCGGGGATTCGCCGCGCGGCGCACTGTCCCCGACGATGCTGAACAGGTGCCAGCGGCCCTGGGCCTTGATCAGCGTGTGGTCGTTGAGATAGCGCGGACCGGCGGAGGTGGACGGGTCGTAGACGTACGCGAAAGGTCCTGCGCCGACCCACCGATGGGGCGGCACGGCGTCGGCGGCCCTGGCCGCGGCCCGGCCGGCGCCCAGGAGCGGGAGCGCGCCCGCCCCGGCGGCACCCCGCAACAGGTTCCGTCTGCTGATCGGAAGCATGAGTCTCTCCAGGGAGGCCGCGTGGTCGGCCGTGCCCGTCCGGGCACGGCCGACCACGGGTCGTTTGTGGGGGCGGTCGGAGGGGGGTCAGTCGAGGGCAGGGCCGGCGGTGTTGTTGAGCCAGGTCCAGTCGGACCAGGTGGAGAAGCCGGTCTGCCATTTGTGGAAGGTGCCGGCGTGGCTCGTGCCGAAGATCTCCATCCGCCCGTCGGCGTTGGTGACCGCCGTGACTTCGGTGCCGCCGCCACCGAAGGCGGCCCAGTCGCCGTAGGGCGCGTTGACGGCGGTCTGCCAGGCGTGCATGGCCGTACTGCCGTTCATGGCGAAGACCTCGACCCGTCCGTCCGGCGTGTGCTCGCTGGAGAGTTGTGAGTTCGCGGGGCCGCCGGTCGGTTCCCAGTTCGACCAACTGGTCGGACTGGTCATGTATTTGTGGAACACGCCCTCCGGGCCGGAGGCGAAGACCTCCAGGCGGCCGTCGGCGTTGTGGTCGGCGGTGAGGTCGTGGCCGCCGCCGCCGAAGGTGTCCCATGGGGACCAGCCGCCGTTGGGGGCCGTCTGGTATTTGTGCTGGAAGGTGTCGCCGCCCAGGGCGAACACTTCCAGACGTCCGTCAGGCGACTTCTCCATCTCCACGCGACCGTTGGCGGGGCCACCTCCTGTGGGCTCCCAGTCCGACCACCCGCCGTTGGGGGCGACTTGGTACCTGTGGAAGAGCCCGGCCGGATTGGAGGCGTAGACCTCGATGCGACCGTCGGCGTTCACGCCGGCCGCGGTGTCGTGCCCGCCACCGCCGAAGGTCTCCCAGTTCGACCAGCCGCCGGAGGGAGAGAGCTGCCAGCGGTGTTGGAAGGTGTTGGCGCCCAGGGCGAACATCTCCAGACGGCCGTCGGCATTGGGTGCGATCGCCAGTTCGGCGTTGCCCGGCCCGCCCAGCGGTTCCCAGGCCGACCAGTTGCCGTTCACTTCCTGCTGCCAGGCGTGGTGCACACCATCGCTGCCGGCGGCGAACACCTCGAGGCGTCCGTCCGCCGACCGCGCCGACACCACCCGGCCCGACTCCGCCGGATACACCAACGGCTTGGGCCGCGGACCGCTGCCCGGAGTACAGGGCAGCACCACGCCGCGCTCCGCGAGGTAGGCCTCGGGGTCGATGCCGTACGAGGTGGACGTGTCCCCCCAGATCCGCAGATGGAGGTGGGAGCCGTCGACGTTGGTGCCCTCGGCTCCCATCAGGGCGATCTGCTGGCCGGCCACGACGTGGTCGCCGACGGAGACGTCCCGCCGGGACATGTGCCCGTACTCGGAGATCCTCCCGTCGGGGTGCAGGACGCGGATCCACTGGCCGTAGTCGCCGATGTACCCGGAGATGGTCACCTCGCCGTCGCCCACGGCATAGATCGGCGTCCCGACGTCGTTGGCGATGTCGACGCCGTTGTGGCCGCTGTGGAAGTGCTGGGACACGAAACCGGTGGTCGGGCAGGCCGCGGTGAGATCGGCGGTCCGGGCCGCGGCCGGATGCGTGGCCGCCAGCGCCGACAGGAGGATCGCTGCCACCGCGAGAACACGGTTCAGTGGGCGTCGGGATAATCCGGGAAGCACGAGACGCTCCTCCCCTTGTCGGTCTCGGGGTGAGTGGGATGGACGTGCGGTGTGAGGAGCGACGGTCACGCCTTGCGGAGCCGGTCGATGATGCCGTTGATGTCGTGTTCCATCAGGTCGTGGCGGATGAAGTGCCCGCCGGGCCGCTCGTGCCACTCGTGCGGGATGCCCGCGTTGCCGAGCAGGGAGCGGAACTCCCTCTGTCCTGCCAGCACTTGGGTCTCGTTCAGGGTGTCGAACCAGTTGATCGGATCGGGGCTGGTGCCGGCGACCAGGAAGACCCGCTTGTTGCGGTAGCTCTCGATCCGCTGCACCGGGTTGTCCGCGTTCACCCGGGCCTCGTCCCAGAACGGCGCCCCGTAGATCGTGCCGCCGTTCAGGTCCAGGGCCGCGGCGGAGGCGTTGGCCCAGTGGACCACGAGGCCGTTGTCCCGGCGCAGGCTGGCCGGACCGGAGTGGGCGCTCACCGAGGCGAAGTGGCCCCAGTACTTGGCGGCGTACTTCAGCGCTCCGAAGCCGCCCATCGAGAATCCGGACACGGCACGGCCTTCGTACTCCGCGTAGGTGCGGAAGTTCGCGTCGATCCACGGGATCAGCTGCGAGATGTGGAAGTGCTCCCAGTTCCGCGGGCCGACGTTGGAGCTCACGGGGTTGGAGTACCAGCCCGCGTGGCCGCCGTCGGGCATCACGATGATGATCGGCTTGCCCGCCGTCCAGTTGCGGACGCCCTCGCGGTCGAACGTGATGAAGTCCTGGTCCGTACCGCCCCCGTGGAAGAGGTAGAGCACGGGGTACCGACGTCCGCTCCAGTGGTAGTCGTAGGGGAGGAGCACGTTGACGGCGGGATTCCATCCGATCGCACTCGTCTGGAACCGGTAGTAGCGCATGCGGGCGTCGGCCTCGCCGCGCTCGAGGACGCGCAAGCCGAAGCCGTCATCGACGGCGGAGGCGGTCGACGCGGTGGCGAGGACTCCTGCCCCGCCCATCGCCATTGCGGCCGAGAAGCCTCCGGCGGTCTTGAGGATGCTCCTGCGGGTGGGGTGCTGCGCGCTCAATGTGTCCTCCTGCTCGCAAGCCTGACGATGCGTATGGGCGCAGCGGAAGAAGCCCCCCGTCGCGCCGCTCCATACCGTGCCGGCCCTCTGAACAGACCATGCGCACGGACGGTCTGGAAGGTAGCAACGGTGCGGCGGCCGGGAGACCCCGGAAGGTTACGGACTGACAGGAAGGAGCGCGTCGGCTAGGCCGTGTCCCGAGAGTGCGGGAGCTGCGGGAGCGTCATCGAGATTTCATCGGTCCTCCTTAGCATGGCCGCCTTCGGACAAAGGCCTGGACCACAGGGGAAGGACGGCTCGATGGCGCGGAGGAGATCAGGATCGAGGCTGCCGATGGTGGCCGTGGCCGCGGTGGCGGTCATGAGCACGATGGCGGCCACCGGCTCACAGGCTCCGGGACAGGCGCCGGACAAGCCGACGGTCCGCTACACCGAATACGGAATCCCGCACATCATCGCCTCGAACTGGGAGGGGCTGGGCACGGGCTACGGATACGCAGCGGCCAAGGACAACGTCTGCACCTTGGCCGACACCTATCTGATGGTCAACGCCCAGAGGTCCCGCTACCTGGGGCCCGATGGCAAGGCGAGCCCCGGCGAGCACCAGAACACCACCACCAATCTCAACAGCGACATGTACTTCCAGCGGATGAACGACGACCGGGTGGTGGAGCGGCTGATCGACCAGCCCGCCCCCGACGGGCCGGAGCCGGAGGTCAAAGAGGCCATTCGCGGCTACGTCCAGGGATACAACAGGTACCTGGCCGAGACGGGCGTGAACAACATCTCCGACCCGGCCTGCCGCGGTGCGGCCTGGGTGCGGCCGATCACCGAGTTGGACGTCTACCGGCACGCGCACGCCGAGATCATCATGGGCAGCGCCGACGTGCTGCTGAACGGTCAGGTGAACGCCGCGCCCATGGGGGCGTCTGCCGCCGCGCCGCCGGCGTCCTCGGCCACGGAGACCGCGACGAAGATCCGCGACGCGATGGCTGTCAGCCGTCAGCAGAGCATGGGCAGCAATGCTTTGGCGGTCGGTTCGCAGGGCGTGTCCGGGGGCACCAGCATGCTGCTGGCGAACCCGCACTTTCCCTGGCAGGGCAAGAACCGGATGTGGCAGAGCCAGCTGACGATCCCAGGGAAGATCAATGTCTCCGGGGCCAGCCTGCTCGGGTTCCCCGCGGTGAACATCGGGCACAACGACGACGTCGCCTGGAGCCACACCGTCGCCACGGTGGCTCCGTTCGGGCTTTTCGACGTGCAGGTGGATCCGCTGAACCCGACCAACTACCTGGTCGACGGCACCTGGCAGCCGATGACCTCGCAGCAGGTCGGTGTCGACGTGCTGAACGCGGACGGCTCCGTCGGCAGGGTCACCAGGACGCTGTGGTCCACCCGTTACGGCCCGATCACCACGCAGATACTGACCGTTCCGCTGCCCTGGGTGGTCAGCGCGCACGCGGTGCGCGATGTGAACATGCACAACCTGCGGGCGCTGAACACCTGGTTCCACCTCGACCAGGCCAAGGACGTCCACGACGTGGTGGACATCTTGGAGACCACGGAGGGCGTCCCCTTCTTCAACACCGTCGCCTCCGACCGCAAGGGCAACGCGCTGTACGCGGACATCCAGGCCACCCCGAACATCACCGACGAGCACGCGCAGTCGTGCCTCACCCTGACCGGCCAGCAGCTGTTCAACCAGACGCTACGGCTGCCGAACGTGCCGCCGGTCTCCATCTTCGACGGCAAGCGCAGCGAGTGCGACTGGCCCGACGACCCGAACGCGGTCGCGCCGGGACTGCTGGACCCGCGCAAGCAACCACGCCTGATCCGGAATGACTTCGTGGGCAACGCCAACGACAGCGCCTGGCTGGCCAACCCCGAGCAGCCGCTGTCCTTCCCCCGGGTGATGGGCGACACGGCGACGCCTCGATCGCTGCGCACCCAGGAGTTGATACTGACCGCGCGGAACCGGATCAACGGCACCGACGGCCTGCCGGGCCGGGGCTTCACACCGGAGAGCATGCGGCAGTTGCTGTTCGCCGACAACAGCCGGGCCGCCGACCTGGCCCTCAATGCCACGGTGGCGATGTGCCGGAGCGTCCCCTTCGGGCTCATCCTGGTGGACGGCCAGCTGGTCAACGTGAGCGAGGCGTGTCCGATCCTGGCCGCCTGGAAGGACCACAACTTCACGGCGGACAGCCGGGGTTCCTGGCTCTTCGAGAACTACTGGGCCTTCCTGCTCAACAACCAGTCGATCGAGAAGCTGCCGTGGCGAGTGCCCTTCGATCCCAAGGACCCGGTGCACACGCCCAATTCGCTGGACTCCGGAAGTTCCGCCGTCCGCGACGCGTTCGGCCGCGCGGTCATCGCGCTGCGCAACGCGGGCATTCCGCTGAACGCGCCGCTGTCGGACATCCAGAAGATCACGCGCAACGGTGAGCAGATCCCGATCCACGGCGCGATCAGCGAACTGGGCGTGCTGAACGTGATCACGCCCGGCTCGGTCGACGGGAAACTGGACATCACCTTCGGGTCCAGTTTCGTCCAGCAGGTGCGGTTCACCGCCGAGGGCCCGCCGCAGGCTTCCTCCGTACTGGCCTACTCCCAGTCGGCCAACCCGAATTCGCCGCACTACGCCGATCAGACCAGGTTGTTCTCTGCCGGCCAGTGGGTGACCGAACGGTTCACCGAGGAGCAGATCGCGGCCTCACCGGCATTGGAGGTCAAGGTCCTGGACTGAGACCGATCTCCCGATCGGTTTCGCGCCCACGCAACGACAAGGCTCACGAGGGAGCACGCTGTGACGAGGACTTCAATTCGATGGCGAATGGTGGTGGCCTTGATGGCCGCCGTGGTGGGAATGGCGGTGCCGGCAGGTTCTGCACAGGCCGCTGACGGCACCGCGCCGCCGAGGATGGCGGACGGGTTCGGCCTGACCCAGGTCGACACGGCCGTAGGCGGTCCCACCAACTTCCACATCACCGTGACCACACCCCAGGTCACGGGCAAGCACCACATCAAAATCATCCTGCCGAGCGGCTACTACGACGACCCGGCCAGGCGATACCCGGTGCTGTACTTCCTGCACGGTTCGCCCGACGACCCGATCCAGCAGAACTATCCGGCGCTGACCACCTCGAACGAGATGATCACCGTCATCCCGGACGGCGGCGCCCGGGGCTGGTATGCCAACTGGCTCAACCAGAGGACTCCGGCCGGGGCCCAGAACTGGGAGAACTTCCACCTCAAGCAGGTGATTCCCTTCATCGACGCGAACCTGCGGACCATCGCCACCAAGAAGGCCAGGGCCATCGCCGGTGTCTCGATGGGCGGGTTCGGGGCCCTCCACTACGCCCAGGACCGCCCCGACCTGTTCAGCCAGACCGCGTCTCTGTCGGGAGACATCGATCTGTCGGTCAGGTCCATGGACCTGCGGCTGGCCGTCGTCGCCTCCCTCGTCGCCTACGAGCCCAGCGTGGACAGTGACGCCGCGTTCGGCTCGCCCTACCCGGTGTTCAACGCCGACTGGAGGTGGAACGAGGTGGACCCGGCGCAGCACATGGACAAACTCGCCGGAGTCGGGGTCTCCATCTACGTGGGCAACGGACGTGGAGACGTCACCGACTTGGAGTTCTGGGTCGAAAGCGCGTCCAAGCACGTCAAGGACAGCATGGACGCCCTGGGCATGCCCTACTACTACGTCGACTACGGCGACGGTTCCGCCTGGGGCACGCAGTGCAACGGCGGCCACAACGCCGGCTGCTGGGAAGAGGACCTCCGGGACCTGATCCCCAGGCTGGAAAGGGCCTTCGCCTCCTGACCGCCCGGAACCGGGCCGCGCCGATCCGGGAGCGGTCCGGTCACGGGGTCCTGATGAGGCCGAGACCGGCTTCGTCCCCGCGCAGGATCATCTGACGCGTCTGCCGCAGCATCCGGCTCGGAGGGACTCCGAGGTCGTCGGCCAGACGGCGGCGGACGTGATCGAACACGGTCAATGCCTCGGCCTGTCGGCCGCCGCGGTACAGCGCGCGCATCAGCATCGCGGCCACCGGCTCGTGCAGGGGGTGGGCCGCGGACAGGGCGAACAGCTCGGCGACCGCTTCGGAGTGCCGGCCCAGCCGCAGCTGCCACTCCAGCTTCCGCTGCGCGATGGTGATCCTGCGCTCGGTGAGCCGCAGCCGCTCCAGCTCGGCGAGCGGCCCGGGCAGGCCGGCCAGAGGCTCCCCGCGAAACAGCTCCAGGGCCTGGGAGCACAGGCGGACCGCCTCGGCCGGTTCGCCCGCTCGCTCGGCCGTACCGACGTCGGCGACCAGCTCCTCCATGCGCGCCACGTCCACGTCGACCGCGCCGGGGACCAGCCGGTAGCCGCACCGGTCGTGCTCGATCACCGAGTCCGGGCGACTGTCCGCGACGCGCAGGGTCTTGCGCAGCCGGTAGACGTACACCGGCACCACATTCGTGACCGGCGGCTCCGTCCCCCATGCTCCGTCGAGCAGTTCCTGCCTGCTGACCGTCCGTCCCGCGCACAGCGCCAGCGCCGCGAGTACGGCTTGCTGACGCAGATGCCCCAGCTTCAGGGGCCGCCCGTCCTGCCGTGCCTGCAGCGGTCCGAGCAGGGATATCTGCACCTTGGGTCCGGCCGCTCGGCCGGCGGCGGTCCGCGGCACCGGGTCCACCGCCCGCGTGCGGGGGCCGCTGCCGGGGACGACCAAGCCGCAGTCGAAGGCGTGGACGATGGCGGCGGCCCGGTCGCGCAGCCCGAGTTTGACGAGGATCCGCGCGAGGTGTCCGGCGACGGCGTCCTCGGGCATGGCGAGGGCGGCGGCGATCTCGTCGTCCCGCAGGCCGCAACCGATCGCGTGGAGCACCTTGCGCTCCTGATGCCTGAGGTCGGTGGCGGTTGGTCCGCAGGTGGTGGCGGTCGTCGGCATCACTGCTCCCCTGGCTCCAGGCTGGCCGGTCTGGCCGACGCCGTCGACAAGGTAGTGGTGAGAGTGCCGGGCAAGGCATCCGGAACGATCCGGAGTGACACGCGCGATGGCCCCCGGTGGACCCCGTGTGCCGGCCCGCGCCACTGACGCTCCGACAGCACCGCGACGGGGCGGCGCGCCCATTCCATCGGTATTTCATCGGTGCGCCCTACTGTCGGCCGCCGCGGACCGGAGAGGTTCTGGTGACGACTTCCAGATCGTTGTTCCTCGCCGGCTGGTCCGACTGGGGCCGGGTCACGACAGAAGGGTAGACAGTGGCGATAAACAGCTTGTGCCGCATGTTCAGCAGAATGGCCTTCCTGGCCGGTATCTGGGCGTTGGTCGTCGGAATGACCGCCTCGGTCGCCTTCGCCGAACACGCGTCAGTTCCGGGACCGGGCGATGACCGGTACGGCGTCTCGCGGTATTTCAGTGGCCCACAGGGCTTCGCCATTCCGACCGTGCCGTGTGATCCGGCCGGCCCGTCGGCCACCGACGGCATCATGGCCGACCAGCTCAACCCGCAGTTGCACGCGAAGATGGCCGGCTACATGAACGCCTACAAGATGTCCTGCGCGCGGATGGTCACGCAGGCGGTGAAGGACCGGGGGCTCAACCAGAGGGCCGCAGCCATCGCCATCGCCACGGTCATCGTGGAGACCAGCATCAACAACTACTCCCAGGCCGTGGACTACACGAGTCTCGGGCTGTTCCAGCAGCAGGACTGGTGGGGTACCCGGGAAGAGCGTCTGAACCCGGCCCACGCCACCAACGCCTTCTTCGATCGGGTGGAAGAGCTGTATCCGGGCGGATCGTGGAACAACGAGGCGATCGGCGAGGTGTGCTGGCATGTCCAGCAGCCGAGGGAGGACCTGCGCGGCCTGTACGCGATCGAGGCGGACGACGCGGCGGTCATTGCCAACGCGCTGTGGTCCGGCATGAGCGGCGGCCCCAAGCACCCGTACGCCTCGGGCCGGGTGGCGTCCGGACGGTCTGCGGACGGGCGGCTGGAGGCCTTTGCCGCCGGCGCCGATGGTGTGTACCACTCGTGGCAGACCGCGGTGAACGGCGATTGGTCGCAGTGGCGGTTCGAGGGTGGACCGCGTAACGCGCAGCTGGCCGTAGCGCCCAACGCGGACGGCCGGCTGGAAGTGTTCGCGCTGTCGGGCAGCACCTTCGACCACATGTGGCAGACCGCGCCCGGTGCGGGTTGGTCCGCCTGGGAGAACTTCGGCGGCGGCGGATACCAACTGGCTGCGGGCAACAACGCCGACGGGCGCATCGAGGTGTTCGCTTCCAACGCCAACGGCGTGTTCCACCGCTGGCAGACGGCACCCAGCGGCAGTTGGGCCGGCTGGGAAGGCGCCGGCGGCGGCCCGGCCAATTCACGGCTCGCCATCGAAACCGCACCCGACGGTCGACTCGAGGTGTTCGCGCTCTCGGACTCGACCTTCGAGCACCTTTACCAGACCGGGGTCAACGGCGGTTGGTCCGCCTGGGAGAACTTCGGCGGCGGCGGACACGACCTGACCGCCGGCTACAACCAGGACGGCAGGCTCGAGGTGTTCGCCTCCAATGCCAACGGCGTGTTCCACCGCTGGCAGACCAGCCCGACCTCATGGTCGGACTGGGCGGGCATGGGCGGGATCTCCAACGCCGAGCTGACCCTCTCGCGGTCGGCCGACGGCCGGGTCGAGGTGTTCGCGATCAACGCCGACACCGCGAGCCACGCCTGGCAGACCCGCCCGAACGCGCCGTTCTCGGAGTGGGAGACCTTCGGTGGCGGTGGCGCCGAGATCGCCGCGAGCAACGACGCCGACGGCCGCATCGAAGTGTTCGCCACCAGCCACGCCGGTGTCTACCACAAGTGGCAGACCGGTTTCGCCACTTGGTCGGACTGGTCCTGGCTGAACGATTCCGGCCCCGCCATCAACTAGCCGCTCCGACGTGGATCCGTTCCTGGGATGAGGCCTCCGAAGAACGCCCGACCGTCGTCCCGCAGACCGCACCCGCGGTGGACGGGACGACGGCCGGGCGGTTGACCAGGTCCCGGACATCCGGGCGGCCGTACGTCCTGGGCCGTGCGGGTCTCCGCGATCCACGAACCCTCGCGGTCAGATGTACATGTTCCTCTCGTCGTACGAGGGCCCGTAGTAGCGCTCCAGCTGTTCCAGGGACTCGTGCGTGCGCTCCAGGCTCTTCGAGATCCTCGCCCTGGAGGGTCCGGCCTCGGGGTTCCAGGTCTCCGGCTTCCACAGGGCGGAGCGTACGAAGGCCCGGGAGCAGTGGAAGTAGACCTGTTCGACCTCCAC
The DNA here is from genome assembly GCF_018614195.1 of Streptomyces sp. ISL-43. Classification (GTDB taxonomy): domain Bacteria; phylum Actinomycetota; class Actinomycetes; order Streptomycetales; family Streptomycetaceae; genus Streptomyces. The sequence continues at coordinate 138,134 of NZ_JAGGOT010000035.1, read as the reverse complement.
GAGGAGCGCGAGCGTGGGGCGGTGACCCTTGACGGTCAGGTCGTCGAAGAAGGGCGCCTCGCGGAGCAGCCGGGCCCGGCCGTTGACGCGGAGGGAGTCGCCGCGGCCCGGGATCAGGAAGAGCAGACCGACGTGGGGGTTGGTGAGGACGTTGTGGTAGCTGTCCGCACGGCGGTTGCCGGGGCGGTCCGGGATCACGAGGGTGGTGTCGTCGAGGACCTTGGCGAAGCCGGCCGGGTCGCCCTTGGGCGAGACGTCACAGGTGCCGTTGGCCGCGGAGGTGGAGATCAAGCAGAGCGGGGACCGTGCGAGCCACTGTTTGTGGTGGTCGTGGAGGGTCCGCCGTTCCTTGCTGCGGGCCACGGGGGTGGGTTCGCCGAGCAGCTCGCGCAACTCCCCCTCGGTGGTGATCTCCTCGAACGCCTCTGATCTCATTGCCCACCCCGTCTGCTCGCGCGCGGCCGGACCGCCGCCCTCCCGCGACTATGCCACGGCCATCCGGCGCGGCACGGAGGCCCGGGGCGGCCGTGGTCTTCCTGGCCAACGCTCACCCTGCGGCGCCGCGAGAACCGCTATCCAGGATCCGGCGCGGATCCGCACCTCGACCTGCCGCGTGTCGAGGAGGGCCGAATCGGCGGCGCGCTCTCACCAGGGCAGCTCCCGCACCTGCTGTGCGCACAGCAGTACGAAGAGCAGCCCCGCCGCCGCCAGCATCACGTTGCTCAGCAGGCCATTGCGCCAATCGGGGGGCGTACGCGAGGAGTTGAGCAGCCATAGGAGCGTCAGCGCCAGGAACGGCATGAAGAAGGCGCCGATGACCCCGTACACGATGACGAGCCCGAAGGGCTGGTCCAGGAAGAGCAGGGTCATTGGCGGGAAGGTGAGCCAGAGCAGGTACGCCCGGAAGGGCAGCGACTTCTCACGGCTCGTCCCGACCGGGGTCAGGGACGGCCGGTACTTCGCCATGAAGTCGGCGAACATCAGACTCACCCCGTGCCAGACGCCGATCAGCGAGGTGAAGGACGTGGCGAAGAAGCCGATCAGGAAGAGCTTGGAGGTCACCGTGCCATAGCGGTCCTTCAGGATTCCGGTCAGATCGAGCAGGCCCTTGTCGCCCTTCGCGATCGCCAGCCCCGACGAGTGCAGCAGCTCGGCGCCGACGAAGAGCATGGCTACGACGAAGACGCCGGTGGTGATGTAGGCGACGCGGTTGTCGAGGCGCATGACCTTCATCCAACCCGCGTCCTTCCAGCCCTTGGCGTTGACCCAGTAGCCGTACGCGGCGAGCGTGATGGTACCGCCGACACCGCCGATCAGCCCGAGCGTGTAGATCAGCGAACCGTCCGGCAGCACGGGCACGAGGCCGGCGAAGGCGTCGCCGAGGTGGGGCGTGACCCGGATCGCGAGGTACACGGTCACCAGGAACATCGCGCCGACCATGACCGTCATGACCTTCTCGAAGACGGCGTACCGGTTGAACCAGACGAAGACCAGACCCACCAGGCCGCACAGGACGGCCCAGCCCTTGAGGTTCATCGTGTCCGGAAAGAGCGCGGCCAGCGGGAGGGCGCTGGAGGACATCGCGGCGGCGCCGTAGACGAAGCCCCAGACGATGACGTACCCCGCGAAGTAGACCGTGGTCCAGGACCCGAGGCTGCGCCAGCCGTCGAAGAGGGTGCGGCCGGTGGCGAGGTGCCATCGACCTGCGGCCTCGGCGAGCGAGATCTTGACCAGGCAGCCGATCACCGCCGCCCACAGCAGGGTGTAGCCGAACTTGCTGCCCGCGATGAGCGTGGCGACGAGGTCGCCGGCGCCGACACCGGTCGCGGCAACGACGATTCCCGGTCCGATGTGGCGCCAACTCGCCTTCCGCGGAGGCTGCTTCTCACTCTCTCCGGTCCCGACCTGAGCAGTATCCGCCATCCCCGTCACCTTCCCGTTCGCCCTGCGTGACCTGGATCACCGAAGCGGCTCCGCGGCCCTCGCGCAAGAGGGCCTGCGCCATCGCCGTACGCGGCGCCGCCCCGGGTGGCCCTGCGCGCTTGGGGTTCCGGTACCGGGCCACCGCCACCACCAGGGACGACGGCGCAACCAGAGCGCACGCCTCCACGACCGGCACACCCACCCGACCGCGAACGCGTGCGCCGCCCGAGACCACCCCGCGCGCACGTGCCCACGTCATGTCCACGCCGCCGGCCTTCGGCCACTCCCAGCCGAACCGCCACCCTTTCGCACACTGCACGCAAGAACGGAGTGAACTCTTTCGGTTTCGCTGGAGACTTCAGACTGCGACCGCGACCTGGGGTTAGGCCAGTGGGCCGAGTACTTCCTGGGACTCGATGAGTCCCTGTTCGCTCGGGGCCTTCCCGTCACCGAAGACTCGTACCGCCTGCCGTGCCCGGAACTCGGCGTGGGCGGCGGCGGGCTTCACGTAGCCGTGGCGGGTGCGAGCCTGCTCGGGAGTGAGGACCTCCTTGGTGCGGGGAGGAACGCCGAGCTTGATGGGCGCGACCACCTTGACCGTGGAGGGGGAGAGCATCCCCAACAGGAACAGTTCGACCCGGGGGCTGAGGTGGGCGAGCGCGAAGGCCGTCCGCATGACCGGCACGATGAGGACGTCCAGAAGGCGTGACTGCCGGATCTGCGCCATCTCCCGCATCCAGCGCGGCATGGTGGCGATGGTGGCGATCCGGTGCGTCCTCGCCACTACCATCCGCGCGGGCTTCATCCACCACGGGGTCGGCGGGAGGACGAGGTCGGTGTTCAGGAGGTGGTTCATGGCCTGGCGCGCGATCGGGCTGGCCGCCAACTGCGGGCGCATGCGCTCGAAGTACGCCCGGATTCCCGCGCGGTCGCGCGGGACGTCGTCGGGCGAGCACGTCTGCAGCTCCGCGGCGAGGGCGCAGGCCTCCCAGTACTCCTTCTCCTCCTCCTCGGTGAGCTTGCCCGGCCCGTACTTCTCGTACGCGTAGAGGATCGAGTGCCAGCCGGTGAGCTGTATCCATAGCTGCGAGGCGGGGTCGTTGGCGTCGTAGGTGCCTTCGCCGTAAGGGAGTTGACCGATGGCCTTCGAGTGTATCTTCACCAGGACGTCGGCGGCCTTGCACACCTGCTCCGAGCCGGCGAAGGCCACCATGGCGAAGTAGCGCAACGTGCGGTCGTAGCGGGTGCGCGTGCGCTCGTAGATGCCCTGGGTGCCGTGGACCGCGGCCACCAGTGGGGGATCGAGCTCCTCGACCACCACGGAGCGCTGGAAGCCCACCGTGGGCGCCGTCGGATAGCTCCACACCTTCCAGACCACCGATCCGGGACCGAAGAACCCGTAGTCCTCGTGCGGTTCGACCTCTTTGCCGTTCAATCGGGTCATCAGGCCGCTCCCTCGTGTCCGTGGCGGCGGGAGCATGCCGCTCCCCCAATAAGACAGTGCTGTCGTAAATTAAGACACGGCTGTCGTAAGATGCCAAGGTGCCGACACCGACGTCTCCCACCGACAGGCCGCGCAGACGGCGCCCCTACGCTCCGCGCGTGCCGATCACCGAACGGCGGGAGCAACTGCTCGACGCGGCCCTCGCCGTGATCGTCAGTGACGGCTACGGCCGGGTCTCCATCGACGCGATCGCCAAGCGGGCCCAGGTCGCACGCTCAGTGGTCTACGGCGCCTTCGACGACCTCGACGTGCTGCTGCTCACCCTGCTCGACCGCCAGCAGGAGCGCGCCTTCACCCGTCTGCTCGCGAGCGTGCCCGACACCGGCCGCGCCGCCGACCCGGTCGGCTTCGCCTGCGAGGCGGTGCACCGGATGGCCGCCATGCTGCGGGAGGACCCGGACACCTGGCGCCTGATCCTGCTGACTCCGGCGACCACTCCCCCGGCCGTCCATGCGCGCATCGAAGCGGACCGGGAGCGCTTCCGGCGCAGGGTCGCCTCGTGGATCGAGTCCGCGCCGGCCGTCGCGGAAGAGGCCGCACCGGACCCCGAGGTCCTCGCCCACGCCCTGGTCGTCTCCGCGGAACACTTCGCGCGCCTCGCCCTCACCTCCCCCGGCGCCATCGACGCCACCCGGCTCACCGGACAACTGCGGCTCCTGCTCGGTGGCATATGGCCTGCGACATCGCCCGGGCCGGCCAGTCAGTAGGTGCCGCGCCAGGTGGGCTGCCGCACGGCCGCCGGTCGCGATCACCAGGGTGACAAGCCGCCGACCCGCCTCACCAACCAGCGGGTGGCATCCGGGGTGCGCACACAGTTTGGGGGCTAAGTGTGGTGGTCTCCCACATAGCTGTCTGACCTGGGCCGCCGCTGCAACCGCTCCCCCGTCCGCCTCCACCGGTATCAGACGCATCGTCGCGACGCTGAATCCCCGTGTCCGTCCTCGCCAACCCGACTGTCGCTTACCGCGTCGGCAGCAGCCTGGACGCACTGAAGCGAGGAAACAGGAGCGGACGAGCGCCGAATCCCGTCGCGGCCTTCCGGGACGAGGAAGGATCGAGTGCGTCTACTGGTTCGAGGACGGTTCCTGGCACCGTGCGCCGTACCCCGACGACCTTGACGACGACGGGCTGGACTGCGGGATCGGCCATCTGACCTCGCGTGACCACGCGGTCGACGCGATCGCGGCACTGTTCGAGTTCGACGACGACTGCGAAGGCGCCTGGGAGGCCTGCGAGCGGCTCTTCGAGCACGCGGAGCGGGGCACGGTCACCGATGAGGTCGTACGCTCCTACCCCGATGAGATCCTTCGGATCCAGACCGAGTGCGGACTGCTCTGGGGCGAGGCCTCGATCGCCCGCTCGGAGACGGACCTTGCAGCGATGACCGCCCTGCTGCGCCGGAGGTGACGCCGAGGTCAGGTCGGGGGAGGTCAGCGGCACCCATTGGGACAGCTCCCGTCCCGCGGATCCCCGCCGTCGACGCCGAAGACGTACAAGCAGTCGTGGCACATCCGCACGAAGTGGTCGTTGCAGCCGTTGAAGCAGTCGAGATCCTCGCAGGCGGGCCTGCCCGTGCAGACGTAGAGCTCGTCAGCGCGGCCGAGCTCGTCCCTGGTCCAGGACAGAGGAGTCTCGCAGGCTGGGCAGGCCTGCGGGCAGTCCCAGTTGTGCCCGCTCACGCCGTCGCACGGTGGAGGCGGGGCGAGGGCCGCAAGGAGACGGGCGTGGTCGACTGCCTTGGCTGCGCGGTAGTAGCTGTCGCCGGTCGCAGCCATGTACTGGCGGATGGCCGTCTTGCGGGAGTGGTCGGCAGGCATGAAGGGCTCCGGGCGCGAGTTGAGGACTCAAGCGCGGCGCGGAGCACCTTGAACGAAGCGGCGCAGCCGCTCTCGCGGGCCGGCGCGGCGGCCCGGATACAGCGGGAGCGTAGCAGCACCACCCCGTTTCGCCTCCGGGCGCACCCGAAGGGCCCTCCCGGCTTCGCGACCAACGACAACGGGAGGGCCGTTTGCCGATCAAGACATGGTCACCGTGCCTTCGGCACCTGGGAGATCAGCCCACCTGCACCCATCACATCGCCACGCTCATCCGGAACGGCATACTCCGGCCCTCGCCGTCACCATCCGGAGCGACCATCACCAGGGCGGGCCTTCGCCGGCCCGCCTGCCGCTCCTTGGCCTCGTTCCGCGCTGCGCCCGGCTCCTTGAGCCGGGCGCAGCGCCCTGTCGGATTCAGCGGAGAGTGATGACCGACTTGCCGGGTTCACCTTCCCGGCGGCCCCCGTCGGCGCGCGCTGCGACGACGGGGGGTCCGCTCGTACTCACGACACCGCGGGAAGGTGCTGGGTGATGCAGTGGACGCCGCCACCACCCCAGGCCAGGGTGCGGGCCGGGATGCCGACGATCTCCCGGCCCGGGAAGAGCTCGGCGTACCGGCACAGCGCGGCGGCGTCGTCCGGCTCCTGCGCCGTGGGAACGACGACGCTGCCGCTGGTCAGGTAGTAGTTCGTGTAGCTGAACGTGTCCACGAGCGCGCCGTACACCTGGAAGTGGGGCTGCTGGTGGAGCTCCTCGATCCGGAAGGGCCGTCCGCAGGCGTCGGTGGCGGCCAGGAGCACGGACCGGTTGGCCTCCATGCGCGTGTGGTTGGGGCTGGAGGTGTCGGGCTGGGTGTGGAGCAGGACGCGCGCGGGGCCGAGGTAGGAGGCGACGAGGTCGACGTGTCCGTTGGTGATGAGGTCGTTGTCCAGTCCGTACGGCAGCCAGATCACCTTGCTCGCCCCGTACGCGGCGAGCAGCGCGGCTTCGATCTGGGCGCGGGTCATCCCGGGGTTGCGGTTCGGGTTGAGTAGGCATTCCTCGGTGGTGATGAGGGTGCCCTGGCCGTCGGTGATGACGGAGCCGCCCTCCAGGACGAGGTCCACCGGCCGGCGCGGTACGGAGAGGTAGTTGCAGACGCCGACGGGCAGGAGGTCGTCCTTGTCGTACGGGTACTTGTTGCCCCAGCCGTTGAAGCGGAAGTCCAGACCGGTGCGCTGGGTGCGGGCCGCGTTCAGGGCGAAGATCGGTCCGGTGTCCCTGGTCCAGCAGTCGTTGACCGGGTACTCGACGACGGTGACGGAGGGCCCGCACTGGCGACGGGCGTCGGCGGTCGTGCCGGGTTCGGCGAACATCAGGACGGTCTCGAAGCGCGCGATGCTCTTGGCGACGGCGGCCACCTCGGCCTGCACCTGGGGGAGCAGCCCGCCCCACCCGTTCGTGCGGTCCCAGGGCCAGGCCATGACGCAGCCGGAGTGGCTCTCCCACTCGGCGGGGACGATCGGCGTGCCGGTGGACGGCAGCGCCGCGGCCGGCCCGGCGCCGCGGGAGGTGAGCAATACGGTCGCGGCGGCGGTCAGTGCGGTCGCACAGAACATCCGGCGGGTGGTGCGGGGCTGGTCCATGGCGGTGTGTCCCTCCGGGGAGTTGGAGCGGATGGGGGGCGGGGCGGCGCCGACGGCTCGGCGCCGCCCTCGTATCAGGGGCGTTCGGCGGCGACTTCCAGCCCCTCGGGCAGCGGCGACGCGGAGGCCGCCGCGCCGTCGCGCAGCCGGTCGTGCGGGCGGCGTGCGGCCAGGTAGACCAGGCCCGTGCCCAGCACCACGCCGGTTCCGAGCAGGGCGGCCCACACCTGGTACCAGGGGGCGTCCGGGGGCGCCAGGATCGTGCGCGGCCAGCAGACGTTCACCACTTCGAAGGCCGTCCAGGCCACGGCGAGGACGTTGAGGACGGTGCCCTTGGCGCCCTGCCGGATGTGGCCGGAGGGCACCCAGGTCCCGCGCAGCCGGGCGATGAGCGCGGCGAGGGAGACGAGGAAGAAGGGCAGGTACGTGGCTGCGGTGCCGAAGGAGATGAGGCTGCCGATGGCGGTGGCATTGAGCCCGAGGGCGAGTGCGCTCCCGCTGATGAGGGTGGATGCGACGAGGCCGCCGATGGGGGCCTTGCGCGCGTTGACCTTGCGTACGTGCCGGGAGAACGGGAAGACGCCGTCACGGGCGAGCGAGAACAGGCCGCGGGCCGCCCCGCCCTGGGAGGCCATAGCGCAGGCCAGGAACCCGATCAGGACCACCACCACGAACGGCTTGTCCGACCAGCCGCCGAAGGCGTGCACCACGGCCGTCGTGACGGGGTCGATGTCCTGACCGGCCACCACCGCCTCCGGATGCGGGTGCGCCAGCGCGACGGCCATCGCGTTGAGGATGACGACGGCGCCGACGCTCAGCAGCGACCACCACATGGCGCGCGGAACCTGACGGCCGGCGTCCTTGGTCTCCTCCGCGGTCGATACGCAGGCGTCGAAGCCGATGAACGCCCATCCGGCGACGGCGACGGCCGCGAGGAACCCGGCGACGGTGGAACCACCGGACAGCGCCTCGGCGCCCAGCGTCTCGGTGAACAGCGGGAAGCCGTGCTCACGGAAGAACAGCAGCAGGATCAGGCCGACCAGTACGGAGGCGACCGCTTCCGCCGCGATCCCGAGCGAGACGAACCAGCGCAGGATGGTGATCCCGTACGCGTTGACCATCATGCACACGAGCAGGATCGCAACGGCCACCGCGACCAGCCCACCGGGCGTCGGCACGGCCCCGAAGAGCGCGTACACCCAGGGCGCCGCGAGGTACGCCACCGTGGTGTTGCCGAACATGACGGCGAACTGCCAGACCCAGCCGCCCAGCCAGCCGAACGCCGGGCCGAGCAGGCGTCTGCCCCACTGGTACGGGCCGCCCGCCAGCGGCCACTGCGAAGTCAGCTCCGCGTAGACGTTGACTACCAGGCACTGGCCGACGAGCACCAGCGGCAGCGCCCACACCCACATCGGGCCCGCCACCGTGGTTCCCACCATGGAGACGGCGTACAGGGCCACGACGGGGGACACCACCGCGAACCCCATCGATATGTTCCCGATGATGCCCAGGCTGCGCCGCAGCTCCTGGCGGTAGCCGAGCGCGTGCAGCCGCGCGGCATCCGAATCGGGGTTCGACGTGTCGTTCATGATCACCTCACCGGGCGCGGGCAGCCGTTGGCGGCGCCGGCGCGCTAAATCTAACCGCGTTAGGAAAACGAGGTGGCGTGAATGTAGCGGTGCTCCCCACGGCTTGTGAAGCGTTCCCGGCAGGTAATCTGCAACCCGACACGAGGGAGCCCCCGATGGCACGGCCGAGCCAGAACCTCCTCAGCCGTGCGCTCATCGCCCGCGCGGCTCTGGACCTGTTGGACGAACAGGGCGTGGAAGCGCTGAAAATGCGCACGATCGCCGACCGGCTCGGGGTGCGCGGGGCTTCCCTGTACCACCACGTCGCGTCCAAGGAGGACCTGCTCGACGCGGTCGCGGAGCTGATCAACGACGAGATCGACCTCGGCCCGCTGACGGACCCGGGCGGCGTGGAAGGAATCTCCGCGTACGCCCACGGCTACCGGGGCGTCTACCTCCGCTACCCGCACATGATCCCGCTGGTCGCCCGCCGCCGGGTCGCCTCCGACAAGGCTCTGCGCGGCTACGACGCCCTCCTCGACGCGCTGACCCGCTCCGGGTGCTCACCGGCCGAGGCCGCGGAGGCCGCCGCCGCCATCGACAACCTCGTGCTCGGCTCCGCCCTGGAGACCTTCACCGCCGGCTTCAACCTCCCCCCGGCGGACTACGCCTCCCGCTACCCCGCCCTGTCCGCCTCCCTCCAGGCGTCAGCCACCCACCCCGGCGGCCTCCCCGCCCTGGACACCCGCGGCTTCACCTTGGGCATCCGCCTCATCCTCCGCGGCCTCCCGCCGGCAGCGCACCCGTAACCGACCAGGCGAGCTCAGCGGGCCGGGCCGTCGCCCGCACCGGACGGTGTCAGGATGCGCCGAAGCGGGCGCGATCGGGCCTCGCGGGCGTCCGGCTGAGAGCCGCCCCTGGCGCGAAGGTGTCGAAGCCGTGGAAGGCCCCGGGCCATACGTACAGTTCGGCTCCGCCGCCGGCCTGCCAGATCGCATTGGCGTAGGCCACGTCCTCGTCCCTGAAGGTCTCTGCCGACTCGACCTCAATGGAGGCCGGGGGCAGGTTGGACAGATCCGTCGCGCGGGCGGGAGCCGCGTAGGGCGGGTCCGGCCCGCTCGAGGACGTGCCGGACCTGGAGGCCGCCCAGGCCCTCGTCCGCTTCGTTCACGCAGGACTGGAAGCCTTCGGCACCAGTGGCGGCGAACAGGTCGATGACGAAGGAAGTGAGGAGCTCCTGCGCTGCCTCAAGGCAGTGCTGCGGAGACACGGCATCGACTTCAACCCGCCCTTTCGCAGCCATGCAGGATTTCGCCGGTACTGGATCGAGAAGGGAATGCACGGCGGAGGCGGCTACGCGAAGCGCCGCGGCTACCTGCAAGAGCTGTTCGATCCCATCCGTGCTCGGCTGGACGAGCTGGAGGTGGCCAGCGAACGCTCGGACGGCCTGCGAGGCGTCGACGGCACCCTCAAGTACATCGTCTTCGCTTCCACTGGCCACAAGCCGAGATCATCATGAGCGAGATGATCGACGGCGCGATCGAGATCGTTGAGCACGCAGACGCGTGCCTGGTTTATGACCGCCCGCTGGGCGACGCCGGACTCACCTGGGGCGAACTCGTCGACTGGTGGCGTGAGAAGAACAAGATGGCGGACGCCGACGATCGCACCGTTGCAGTGTCGCTGCACGACCGACTGAAGAGGTCCCTTGCCTCCGAGGCCGAACGCTTCCTCTTCTACGCCTTCGTCAGTCGCTACGCGGAGCCGGACGGGATGTCGCAGCCCGCGCTTCTTCCTCAGGTCTATGTGCACTTTGACCCGCTCACCGAGCGCCAGCTTCTCCGGAAGCCTCGCCGGCTCGCTCGGGAGCGCATGGAGTTCCTACTCAGTGAGAGCTGGCACTGACCAAGAGGACGAAGCCAACGTGCTCAGCGGCCGTACTCATCCGGCGGAGTAGGCGCCTAGGGTCGACCGGCCCAGAAAAGTGCCATGTCTCACCGACATTCTCATCGATCTTGCCCATACCACTGACAGGGCCGCGCCCGACTTGGAGTTGTCCGGTTGCGGAACGTACGGACGGAGAAGTTCCCGTCACCCCTGCCGGCACCCTCCTTGGTGGAGGCGAACGGGAACTCGTCACATTGATCGGTCGGGTTTGGCTTCGTCAGCTTTTTGTACGCCGTGTCCTTGGCGCTGCGATTGGCGCTCGTGATCGCCTTCGAGCTCGCGTTGAAGCCGGGGGAGTTCGGGTCATCGGCGGCATGGGCGGGCTGCTCCTGGGCAGCCTGACCGCATACGCCTATGCCCTGGTCCAGGGCTGGCCGGCGGCCATTCCGCTCTACACACTGCTCGCCGGCCCCGCGGCTTCGGTGGTCGTCGCCGCCCGCTCCCCGCGGCCGGGCAGAAGATGGTGACGGCACGACGGCTGGGCCAGAGATGGTCGTGGCCTTGGCCGCAGACCCGGCGGCGCAGCTACTACTCATCTCTGTCCACCTGCTGGTGCGAGGGCCCGCAGGCTCGCCGTCCCCGGGCCCGGGCGGCTTCCTCCGAGGGACGCCGCATGGCGGCAGGAGAACGGGGTCCCCGGCGACATACGAGCCGGGAACCCTTCAGCGACGACACTGTCCCGCAGGAGCTGCTCGACGGATTGCGCGGTGCCGCGCGGGCCGAGGGGGCCCACTTGGAGTTCCCCGGTGACTGGCAGGTGCAGGAGCTACTCGACCTCGTATCGGAGGCCGAACGCGCGGAGAAGCTCTCCCCCGCCGTACGGGAGGAGGTGGCGCGCTGGGCGTCCGAGGGCATTCCCCCCTTCCGCGCTGGGCCCCCGGCGCTACGACGGTCGCGCGCCGGTACGGGACCTCTCCGGCGGGCGTCAGCTCGAGGGCCGCGGGTCCGCGGTGTTCGAGCGGTCGCCGTGCGGCTCGGTTACGGCCCCGATGTGCCCGCCACTTCCCGTAGGCAAGTGTCCGAGGTGCTCGTCGTCCGCTGAAGTGCCAGCCGTCGCGGCGTCGTCACGACCCGTGTACGCGGATCCGGCGCCCGGTCACCTGGGCGGGAGAGACACAAATCCACAGGTTCCGCACGCCACCGGCCCAGGGGCGCGGTGCGGGCAAGGGTCTCCAGTCTCTGTACGGCATGGGATTCGGGCACAGTGCGGGCGTCACCCACCACCAGGACGCTCCAGCCTCAGCGGGTACACCTCGAAGGCGACCACCTGGCCGGAGGCCCGGGCCGGCGCGGCCTGCGGGGAGGTCCGGAAGGAGACCTCGCCGCCGAGGGCCAGATAGTTGACCGGAAGGATGGCCGGTCCGGTATCGGTGCTCACGGACACCCGGCCCACGCCGTGGCTGGCGAGCAGCTCCCAGCACTCCTGGGGGCCGAGCTCGACGAGTTCGGGATGGTAGGCCGCCTGGCCGATGCCGGGTGGAAGCTCTGCCTGGTTACCGGTGAGGTCTTCGACGGTCGTTTCCAGGGCATCGGCGAGGCTCAGCAGGAAGCCGATACCGGGTGTCGCGGGCCCCGTCTCGACGTACTCGATGTATTCGGGCGCGTAGCCGGTGCGCAGACCGAGCTCCTCATAGGAGAGGTGCAGCTGCTCCCGTCGTGCCGCCACCCGGCGTCCGACGTCGCCGCTGGCCTTGGACGCCGGGGCGGCAGGGCCGGTCTGCGGTCCTTCGGCCATCGCAGCTCGCTCTCCGGGTTCGGGGGTTTAGGCCGGCGCTCGCACGTCGTGGCCACCAGGCGCCGACGGGTGAGCCCGCGTTCTTCCACGGTAGGCAGGGATCCGGGTCATCGCACCAGGAGCGCGATGCCGCGGAGCGGGTCCACGGGCATCAGCAATCTTCCGATCACAACGCGCCAGTTCTCCGTCAGACGCAGCCCGGCAGTGATGCGCGGACGAACCGCCGACTGTCGTGCAAGGGGTCTCAGCCTGCCAGCTTGTTGAACTTGCGGATCTGCTGGTCGAAGACCCGCGCCGGAGCGAGGCGGCGCAGCACGCTGAGACGCCTGGCGAAGGGGCCGGCGGTGTAGCGCGGCTTCGGCTTGGGGGTGGTGGCCGCTGTGACGATCGCCCGGGCGACGGTGGTGGGGGCGTCTCCGCCCTTGACCGCTTGCGCCACCACCTGGTCGGTGACGCGCCGCTGTTCGGCGTAGACCGGCAGCGGCGCGTCGGGCTGCACGATGTTCCCTTCGAACGCCGTGTTGGTCCCACCGGGCTCGACGAGGAGGACTCGCACGCCGTGCTCGCGGACCTCGTGGTCCAGGGACTCGGAGTACCCCTCGACCGCGTGCTTGGACGCGACGTAGACGGCCATGTAGGGCTGGGGGATGAACCCGTAGATCGACGACATGTTGATGATGCGCCCGCGGCGCTGGGCCCGCATGTGCGGCAGGACGGCCTTCGTCATGCGGATGACGCCGAAGAGGTTGATGTCGAAGACACGCTGGTCCTGGCCCAAAGAGGTCTCCTCGGCGGCGCCTGTCGAGCCGATTCCGGCGTTGTTGACCAGGACGTCGATCCGGCCGAACCGTTCGATGACCTGCTCGACCAGCGTGGTGACCGACGCATCACTGGTCACGTCGAGGTCGAGGAAGGTCACGCCGTCGCGCGGGGTGACCTTGGAGGTGTCGCGGCTGGTGCCGACCACCTCGAAGCCGGCTTCGACGAGCGCGAGAGCGGCGGCTTGCCCAATACCGGACGATGCCCCTGTGACGAGTGCTACCGGACGGTTCGTGGTCATCATGAACTCCTGGAGAGTTGATCATTTTCGTGGTGGTTCCACGGGCTTGTGGGGCGTCGGCCGGCCGTCGGCGCGGGCCTTCGAGCGGCTGTGTCACGCCATGCTGACGACGACCTTCCCGGCGGTGAACTCGCACAGCTGGTTCCCGCTCGCCTTCATGAACAGGAACTCGTACGTCACGTGACGGCGCCGGGTACGGAAGCTCAGCGCGGCCATGGCCGTCCGCAGGAGGGGGTTGGCTCCCAGCTCCCTGGCGAAGGCGGCGTCGGGAGTTCCGGCGATGCTGATGACCTTTCTCGGCGCCGAGCGGGTCGAGGACGACGACGTAGTCGTGCAGGTCCGTCTCGGAACGCCTGATGCCTGTAGTCGACGACCGTGTCCGCGCCCAGGCTCCTCACGAGGTCGATGTCGGCCGCGCTGGTGGTCGTGGCCACGTGGGCGCCCAGGCACTTCGCCCATTGGATGGCGATGGTGCCGACGCCGCCGGAGCCTGCGTGTACGAGGGCCTTCTGGCCCGGCCGCACGTGCGCCCGCTCGACCAGAGCCTGCCACGAGGTCAGGGCGAGCAGGGGGAGGGACGCGGCCTCGTCCATCGTCAGCGTGGCCGGTTTGTGCGCCACGCCGTCCTGGCGTACCGCGATGCGCTCGGCGAACGTGCCGATCCGGTCCTTGTCGGGCCGCGCGTAGACCTCGTCGCCCACCGCGAACCGTGTCACGGCCGGACCCGTCTCGATCACTGTCCCGGCAAGATCGCTGCCCAGGATGAACGGGACCCCGTACGGCAGGATCGCCTTGAACTCCCCGTCCCGGATCTTGAGGTCGATCGGGTTGACGCCCGCCGCGTGGATCCGGACCAGGACGTCGTCCGCGCCCAGGCGCGGCTGCGGCGCCTCAGCGGCGCGCGGCCCGGCTCGGTCGCCGTAGCGCTCGACCATGAAGGCCCTCATCGTCGTCTCCGTCCTTCTCGTGGGCCCGGCGCTCACGACGCGTTCGGCGCCAGCGCCAGGCCCTGCTTGACGAGCCGGGTGACGTCGTCGGCGAGGATCTCGGGCAGGCCCTGCTCGATGCCGTCCAGGGCCTGGACGGCGACGTCGGCGGGGTCGGCCTTCTGATCCGCCGGGACGACACTGGCCATGTCGGTGTCCATGTATCCGACGTGCAGTGCGGAGACGGTGATGCCGCGGGGCGCCAGCTCCTCGCGGGCGGCGTCGGTCAGCGCCCAGGCGGCGGCCTTGGCTGCCGCGTAGGCGCCGAGGCCGGCCGGGTGGAGCCAGGACAGCACGGACAGGACGTTGAGTACGGCGCCGCCGCCGTTGCCCTCGATGACCGGGGCGAAGGCCCGGGTCACGGCGAGGGGACCGAAGAAGTTGGTCTCCATCTCCAGGCGCACCGTGTCCAGGTCGCCGCCTATCAGCGGGGTGCCGGTGGAGATTCCCGCGTTGTTCACCAGCAACGTCGCGTCGGAGGCGAGGTGCGCGGCGGCCCGGATGGATGCCTCGTCGCCCAGGTCGAGGCGCAGCGGGATGACACCGGCCAGGTCCACGGACTCGGGACGGCGGGCCGCGGCGTAGACGGTGGCTCCTCGCTCCAGGAGCTGGGCGGCCATGTGGCGTCCCAGTCCTCGGTTGGCTCCGGTGACGACGGCGACCGCGTCCTTGAGTTCCATGTCCGCTCCTTGCGTTTCTGTCGCCCGAGGGGCGGGCCGACATTTAGATTATGGCTGCAATCTAATCGGAGTCTAGGATAGATGGCAACCGACATCCAACTGGGAGGTGGCCGATGGGCCGCGTGTCACAGACGCAGGCGCAGGAGAACCGGCAGCGGGTCGTGGAGATCGCCTCTCGGCTGTTCCGTGAGCAGGGCACCCACGTCAGCGTCGCCGACCTCATGAAGGCCGCCGGGTTGACCCACGGCGGCTTCTACAAGCAGTTCGCCTCCAAAGCGGCACTCATAGACGAGGCCACCACTCACGCCTTCGGCGAACTCGCCCAGCGCCATACGGCCGGTCTCGAGCGGCACGCCGGACAGCGCGAGGCCGCGCAGCGGGAGTTGATCGACACCTACCTCTCCATCGAGCACCGCGACAACGCGGCGGACGGCTGCCCCGCCGCCGGGCTCGCCGCCGACATGGGGCGCGCGGGCGGCCCTCAGGAAGCTCATCGCGTCTACGCCGGTGGCGTACGCGCCTTCGCCGACGCGCTCGCCACCGAGGACCAGGAGGGCATCACCCGGCTGTGCACCATGCTCGGGGCCCTCGTCCTGGCCCGCGCCACCAAGGGCTCCCCGATCTCGGAAGAGATCCTCACCACCGCACGCGCGGCCTTGACGACGGCGAACGGCTGATCCGGAAGATCCCCCGAACCTCGACCATGGACTGCCCGGTCTCACAGGCGCATCGCGCACGGGAGTTACGCGGGCCAATGCCTGGAGCGCGGCGAAGTCGGCGCGTGCCCGGAACCGACCCCCTCGACGCCGGCGGTACAGGTCGTTCGCGGCGCATGGCCGAACGGCAGAGCCCGCAACAGGATCTACCACCCGGTAGACCGCTGCCGTCCAGCTGCGCGCCGAGGGCCACGAGATCCACGAGATCCACGACGAGGGCATCGGCCGACCGTCCCCGCTCAAGCAAGCCCACGCCGGGGTCATCCCCCGCGGGCGCGGGGAGCGGGACATCAGGCTTGATCCTTTCGGTGCCGGCCCGGGGCCATCCCCGCAGGCGCTCGAGCGGCGGTGAGCCCCGTCCGCGGACGGCGAGGCAGCCGACCATTCCGTACTGATCGCCTCGGTCGCCCAGTACGCGGCCTACTCCCCCAGCCTCCATGTCGACTGCCCCAGCACCCGCTGACGCGCCGCCGCCCTCCCTGACACCATCGTCCCGTCCGTGCCCGCCTCCGAGGAGCGCTTCGCCCACGGCATTGCCGTCGTCCACACCGAGGCATCCGGCAAGACGGCGAGGCCCCTCACGAACTCCGGCGCGTGTTGCCGTTCGTACCGGCGGTGGAGGCGACGGGGGGCCGGCGGGCGGCTGGACCGCCCACGACGGCACCTGCGTCGTGGACGGCGAGAACATGGTCGCCCTGGCCCGCTACACCGCCACCAACAAGGCCACCGGAGAGCCGATCGCCGTCCGGGTGGCGCACCACTTCGTCGTTCGCGGCGGCCTCGTCGTGCGCTTCGAGCAGTTCGCGGACACCGCCGAGGTCCGCGCCGCCATGCAGCGTGGGCGCGTGCTGCTTCCCGCTGCTGGAATACGGCCTGGACATCGACCTGAGCGACGCCCTCGCCGACAACGGAGGCGACCTCCAGGCCGCCGTCGACCGCGTCGCCGCCACCGTCCACCAGACCGAAGACGAATTCCGCGCCCTCAGCATCCGCCTGTCGGCCTCACCGGCCGGCCAGGACCCCGCAACTGAAGCGATACGTGGAAGCCCTGGACCGGATGATCGTCGGCAACCTGCACCGGTCATACATCGCCCCCCGCCACAACGGCCGCGGCCACATCTGGGCCGGACACACCACCACCGTCATCCTCACGCCACACCGCACCCTCTACCGGCTCGAAAGCAGAAACGGACTCCAGCCCCTCCTGCCCTGACCCGGGGACAGTGCGGGCGCAGCCACCGCCGATTGTGAACGGATCCATACCCGCGTGATTGGTCCGTGCCGGATCCATTGACGCTCTGCCCCCCCGCGGGCCTACAACTCTCCTCATATAGATGAAAGTGCAGATAGGTGGGGGGTGGCCCATGGTGAAGTTCGAGTACGTGCTGCTCGCGTTGCTCGCCGGGCGTCCTCGAAGCGGGTTCGACCTGGGCAGATGGGTGGAGACCGAGGGGCAGTTCCTGCGGTCGCGGGCCCACCACAGCCATATCTACCGGCTGTTGGGACGGATGGACACCGATGGGTGGATCGCGTACGAAGTCGATCCGCGCGACGGGCGGCCGGACGCCAAGGTGTACCGGCTCAGGCCGCGCGGGCGTGAGGTCCTGCTGGATTGGGTGCGCTCGCCGTACGAGCCGACGAGCCGCTTCCAGGACCCGGACTTCCTGGCCCGGTTCGCCTTCGCCGCACCGCTGGACGCGGAAGCGGCGATCCGGCTCGTACGGACTGAACTCGCCTACCGCCGGGAGCAGATCGCCCGGAACCGGGAGCGGGACCGCACGCTCGGCTTCCAGGATCCGTTGCCCGAGCTGGACCCGGGCCTCGCCCAGGAGATCTTCGACGAACTGCACCGCCACGGCGCGTCCGCCGTCGACACCTGGGTGGCGTGGCTGGAGCGGATGCTGCACCGGCTGGAAGCCCGCCGGACACAGAGAGGGAATACTCCCGCATGAAAGCCATCATGGTCATGTTCGACAGCCTCAACCGGCACATGCTGCCGCCGTACGGCGCCGGCTGGACGCACGCGCCGAACTTCGCCCGGCTCGCGGAGCGATCGGTCACCTTCGACCACGCGTACGCGTGGCTCGATGCCCTGCATGCCGGCCCGCCGTGAACTCCACACCGGCCGCCACAACTTCCTGCACCGCAGCTGGGGACCGCTTGAGCCGTTCGACGCGGGGACGTCATCACCATGGGGGGCGCTCGCTTCTGTGCCGGAGTATCGGCCCGAAACCAGAAGCGGCCCCTGACCAGTTGCAACCGTCTCGCAGTAAAGACCGCATCGGCTACAAGGGATTGCTTGACATCAGGGCGACGCGGTCGGCTGCTCGGCTTGCAGCCGGGCGATGAGCAGGGCGACGTCATCGTGATCGCCGGGGTGCCGCAGAGCGCGCAGAAGGAGGTCGCAGGTGTCCTCCAGGGTGCGGCGGGGGCCGGTGAGCAGGGACAGGAGAAGGTCCAGCCGCTCGTCGAGGGATTGGTCGCGGGTTTCCACCAGGCCGTCTGTGTACAGGACCAGCTGGTCCTCGGTGGCGAGGTCGAGGCGGGTGGTGTGGAAGGGGACGCCGCCCACCCCGAGCGGGGCGCCTGTGGGCAGGTCGAGCAGTTCCGGGGGCCGGCCCAGGCGCATCAGGACCGGCGGCAGGTGTCCGGCCAGCGAGATGCGGCACTGCCCGTCGTGGGGGTTGTAGACGGCGTAGGCGCAGGTCGCGAGGGTGTGGTCCATGCCGGCGGTGGCCTGGTCGAGGTAGTGCAGGATCTGGGCGGGGCCGAGGTCGAGCTGGGCCAGGGTGCGGGTCGCGGTGCGTAGCTGTCCCATGGTCGCGGCGGCGTCGATGCCGCTGCCCATGACGTCGCCGATGATCAGGGCGGTCTTGTCGCCGGGCAGCGGGATGACATCGAACCAGTCGCCGCCGATCTCACTGGTGTCGCCGGCGGGCTGGTAGCGGTGGGCAATGTCCAGGCCCGGCCGGTGTGCGGGCCGGTTCGGCAGAAGATTGCGCTGGAGGGTGAGGGCGGCGTGCCGCTGGCTCTGGAACCAGCGGGCGTTGTCGATGCACACGGCCGCCCGGGCAGCCAGCTCGCCGGCCAGGATGACATCGTCACCGTCGAACGGTGCCGGGTTGCGGGCGCGCTGGAGGCCCACGACGCCGATCACCTCGCCGCGGGCGATCAGCGGTACCGCGAGGTAGGAGTGCAGCCCGGCCGCGGCAAGGAGCGTGGCGGCCGTGTCGTCCCGGGCGATGCGGCGCAGGTCCGCACCAGTCACTGTCGCCCTCACGACGGTACGGCCGGTGTTCACGCACTGGGTGACCAGGCGGTCGGTGTCGTACTGGGCGAGGTCGCCGACGGGGTCGGCGGCCCGCGTCGCCTCGGTGGGGTACGCCGACACCACCGCCAGCGCTCTGAAGCGCGCCGGACCGGTCGGCGGCGTGGCGGTGCGCAGGCCGTGCAGAACGCTGTCGAGTACATCCACGGTGGCCACGTCGGCCACCTGAGGCACGCACACCCCGGCCAGCTCCCGGGCCGTCTGCTCCAGGTCGAGGGTGGTGCCGATCCGTACCGAAGCGTCGGCGACCAGCGCCAGGCGGCGCCGTGCCCGGGCGGCGTCGACAGCCGCCCGGTGCTGCTCGGTGACGTCCACCACCGAGGTGGCCAAACCGAGCACCCGCCCGGCGGGGTCCTCCAGCCGGTAGAAGGACACCGACCAGGCGCGCTCCTGGCCGGGATCGGCCGGGTCGGGGCCAACCGCGAACCGGTCCACCAGCGGAACACCTGTGGCCAGGACCTCGCGCAGCGCCGATTCATTGGCATCCCCACCCAGAAACGGCATCCTCTCCCCCACCGTGAGCCCGGCACCGTCCGAGGCGGAGCGGCCGTTCATACGTTCCAGCGCCGGGTTGACCAGCACATACCGGAGGTCGGTGTCCATGACCCCCAATCCGATCGGGGACTGGGAGACCAACCGCAAGGACAGCGCCAGATCCCGTTCCACGCGCCGCAGCGTGGCCTGGTCGGTGGCGATGCCCAGCGCGTAGCGGTCTCCCCGCTCATCCTGCAGCCGCATGTTGCGGAACTCCACCAGCCGCGTGCTGCCGTCCTTGTGTCTGACCGGGAAGCCGCCTGCCCAGCGCCTCCCGCTCTCCATCACGCGGGCGAACAGCTCGATGACGAGATCCAGGTGCTGCTCATCGACAAGCAGCCGGGCCGCGAACTGCCCCAGCGCCTCGTCGGCGGAATAGCCGAACAAATCCTCGGCCTGCGGGCTCCACAGCACGATCCGGCCGCCGTCGTCCAACACCACCGCGGCCAGACTCAGCACATCCAGCAGCCCGCCGGGGGCCGCCGGGCCCGCACCCGTCTGGCCGACCTCAGCCCGGAACGCATCGGACGTACTCACCCCGGCACCCTTTCCCAGTCACCCGTACGACAGCAGCCCCGTACCGGCCTGACCACAGGCTCCGATCTCCTCTCACCCGGCTCCCACCGTCTCATCGTCTCTCCGAACCGGCGGCGGGGCGCCTCACGGCTGCCCGCCGCCTGACCGTGTGGCCTTGGCCGGGGCCGAAGCGGGGGGTACTTCCTCCAGAGCGGCGGCCAGGGCATCCACATCGAGCTCGTCAGGTGGCATCAAGATCACGACGCTGCCGGCGCGGGGGAAGATCCGCAACGCCCGCCACCGCCCTCCCCCCATCCCGGCTAATTGATAATGGAATCCATTTTTATATAGAGTTGCAGTGGCGTTTGCCCTTGCCGTGGCAGCGTCCGGCCGCTGGGCGGTGGGGGTGGGGCAGACGGCAGCCCGGCGGCCGGCGTTCCCCCGCTTGTCGGTTGAAGGCGCCTGGGTTGGGTGCCCGTCAGGGCGCTCTGCCCGGAGGGGCACTGCCGCCCAAAGGCCCCGCACGCCCCGGGTGTGTTACACAGGTAGTAATCAAAGGGGTATTTTGCAGCAGCTCAAGCTCGGAATCATGTCGCAGAGCCGTAAAGAGAACGAGCACCGTCTGCCGATCCACCCAGCGCACTTCGAACGGATCGACGTCGACCTTCAGCCCAGCATCTATCTGCAGACCGGTTACGGAGAGCATTTCGGTGTTTCGGACCGTCAGCTTGCACCGTGGGTCGCCGGTTTCCGCTCCCCCGAGGAGCTGATCGCGGAGTGTGACGTCATCCTGCTGGCCAAGCCGTTGCACGAGGATCTGGCGGAGTTGCGGGACGGGCAGGTGCTGTGGGGGTGGCCGCACTGCGTGCAGGACGAGAAGGTCACGCAGACCGCCATCGACCGCAGGCTCACGGTGATCGCCTTCGAGGCGATGAACCACTGGACCCGGGACGGTGCGTTCAACCTGCACGTTTTCCACAAGAACAACGAGCTGGCCGGCTACTCATCGGTGCTGCATGCCATGCAGCTGACCGGGGCGACCGGTGACTACGGGCGCAGGCGGCGTGCCGTGGTCATCGGCTTCGGCGCCACCGCCCGCGGCGCGGTAACCGCGCTCAGCGCGCTGGGCGTTCACGACGTGGACGTGCTGACTGCCCGCGGCATCGCCGCCGTCAGCTCACCGATCCACTCGGCGCGGATCGTGCACTTCGACCACGACGTGGCCGACGACACCCTCGACCCGCGGCGCAGCATCGTGCTCACAGAGGACGGCCCGGAGCCGCTGGCCGAGTTCCTCGCCGGGCACGACATCATCGTCAACTGCGTGCTGCAGGACACCGCGGCGCCGCTGATGTTCCTGATAGAGGAGGACCTGCCGAAGCTCGCGGCCGGCACCCTGGTCATCGACGTCTCCTGCGACGAGGGCATGGGCTTCGCCTGGGCTCGGCCCACCACCTTCAACGACCCGATGTTCACCGTCGGCGACCACGTCCACTACTACGCCGTGGACCACAGCCCCTCCTACCTGTGGGATGCGGCTACCTGGGAGAACAGCGAGGCGCTGATCCCGTTCCTGCGGTCGGTCCTCGAAGGACCGGCAGGCTGGGACGGTGACCGCACGATTCGCCGAGCGATCGAGATCCGCGGCGGCACCGTCCAGAACCCCGCGGTCCTGGCCTTCCAGCACCGCGCCGAACAGTACCCGCACGCACTGCTCTGAACCGACGCCGCCTGGCCGACGGCAAACCCACACCGGTTACGCCGCCGGTCAGGCCTGAGCCCTGCTGGACGAGCACACCGCGCTGCGCGGGTCCGGTCCGGGCTCGCACGGTGCCGTCGGCGTTGGCTCGTCGTTATGCGTCGATGGGACATCGGAACGTGGTGCAGCGGAGCAGTGAGAGGATCGCGAGTGTGACGGCAAACAGTGACATCGAGAAGGCGGCCGGTGTGCTGCGCGCCGGGGGCCTGGTGGCCTTCCCGACCGAAACGGTCTACGGTCTGGGCGCCAACGCCGAGGATCCCGCCGCGGTCGCGCGTATCTTCCAGGTCAAGGGGCGCCCGCCCTCCCACCCGCTGATCGTCCACATCGCCGGCGCCGAGCATCTGGACGACTGGGTCGAGGACGTGCCCACCACCGCGCGCCTGTTGGCCGACCGCTTCTGGCCGGGGCCACTGACGCTGGTCCTGCGGCGCGGTCGCCGGGTGCCCCTCGAAGCAACTGGTGGACTGGAGACGGTGGCCGTGCGCGTGCCCGACCACCCGGCGGCACTCGCGCTGCTGTCGGCCTTCGGCGGCGGTGTGACGGCCCCGTCCGCCAACCGCTTCGGCTCGGTCAGCCCCACAACGGCAGGCCACGTCCGTGCGGAGCTCGGTGATGCCGTCGACTTCGTACTGGACGGCGGCCCCTGCGAGGTCGGCGTCGAGTCGACCATCGTCGACGCCACGGGCGATATCCCGAGCATCCTCCGGCCAGGAGGAGTGACACGCGAGGACCTCGAAGCGGTGCTGGGGCGCCCGATCGCGGTGCCCTCCACGAGCCATGTCCGGGTCCCGGGCCAGCACCCGTCACACTACGCACCGCGGGCGCGGGTCGTCCTCGTCGAGCCCGAGAAGGTCGTCGCCGAAGCGGAACTCGCGCAGAAGCTAGGGCACCAGGTGGGCGTCTTTCTTCCTCCCTCCTTCGCCGGCGCCCAGGTGAAGGCGCACGCCGTGGTGGCGGTCCCCGGTTCGACGGCCGCCTACGCGCGCGGGCTGTACGGGTTCCTGCGCGAGCTCGACCAGCAAGGGTGCGACCTCATCGTCGCGTCCTTGCCTGCGGAGGCGGGGCTTGGAATGGCGATCGCCAACCGGCTCCGCCGCGCCGCGGGGCCCCGGCCCACTGGCTGAACGCGCGGCGGCCGGCTGCGTCCGGGCGGGCTCCGGGCATGTCGATGCGTGATGCCATGCCCGGGCGGGAGAGCATGACGCGATGCCGCCGACACACATGCACATCGTCGTGTCGCACCAGGTCAACTACACGTGCGCAGACCAAGGGCCTCGACCCCGGACCTCCCCAAAACAGGCGCAACTCTGCAATTCCGGCAGGCCGCGGCCACCCCCTCCAGGAGGGGGCTGAGGGGATCGGTTCGAGCCGTGTGGTGGTCGGACACACCCTGCGGGGGCTTATTGTGCCGACCGGCCACATATGCCGTTGACCTGCGAACTTCTACGTTGTGGCCACACCCGACGTCCCCGCAGACACCCTGGAAGTGGTGCACATGGCCTCCCCCGCAACCGCCCCGAAGGCTTCGTCCGGCATCAGACGCATCGTCGCCGCGAGTCTCATCGGGACCACCATCGAGTGGTACGACTTCTTCCTCTACGGGACCGCCGCGGCCCTGGTCTTCAACAAGCTGTTCTTCCCCACCGCGGATCCGCTCACCGGCACCCTGATCGCCTTCCTCACCTACGCCATCGGGTTCCTCGCCCGGCCGCTCGGCGGGATGGTCTTCGGGCACTTCGGGGACAAGGTCGGACGCAAGAAGCTGCTGGTGCTCAGCCTGCTCATGATGGGCGGGGCCACCTTCGCGATGGGGCTTCTGCCCACCCACGCGAGCATCGGCGTCGGCGCTCCCATCCTGCTGACCTTGCTGCGCCTGGTGCAGGGGTTCGCGCTGGGCGGTGAGTGGGGCGGGGCCGTGCTGATCGTCTCCGAGCACGGCGGGCCCGAGCACCGCGGGTTCTGGGCGTCCTGGCCGCAGTCCGGTGCGCCCGGGGGGAACCTGCTCGCCACCGGCGTGCTCGCACTGCTCGCCGCCGTGCAGTCGGACGCCACGTTCCTCGCCTGGGGCTGGCGCATTCCCTTCCTGCTCTCCGGCCTCCTCGTGGTCGTCGGGCTGTGGATCCGCCTGTCCGTCTCCGAGTCGCCGGTCTTCCTCGCCGCGCAGGCAGAGTCCGCGAACTCCGCCGAGGAGGAGCGGGCCCCCGTCGTCCAGGTGTTCCGCAAGGACTGGCGGCAGGTCCTGACCGCCATCGGCACCCGGTTCGGCGAGAACATCTCGTACTACGTCCTCACCTCCTTCCTCCTCGTCTACGTCACCACCCACCTCGGCCTCCCCAAGACCACCGCGCTCAACGCGCTCCTGATCGGCTCGGCCATCCACTTCGTCACCATCCCCGCCTGGGGCGCGCTGTCGGACCGGATCGGGCGCCGGCCGGTGACGCTGATCGGTTCGGCGGGCATGGCCCTGTGGGCCTTCGGGTTCTTCGCACTGGTGGACTCCAAGTCCTTCGTCGTCATCACGGCGGCCGTCACCGCCGGCCTGCTCCTGCACGGCGCCATGTACGGGCCTCAGGCCGCCTTCATCTCCGAGATGTTCGACACCAAGGTCCGTTACTCGGGGGCCTCGATGGGTTCCCAGCTCGCGTCGATCTTCGCGGGCGCCCTGGCCCCGATCATCGCCGTCGAGCTCCTGAAGGACTACGGCTCCTCGGTGCCGGTCTCCGTCTACCTCTCCGCGGCCGCCGTCGTCACCACCATCACCGTCGCCCTCGCCCGCGAGACCCGGGGCCGGGACCTGTCGGTCCCGAAGTCGGGGGCGGCCCAGGCCGACGGCGGGTACGCGGCCCGGTCCGCGGCCTCGGTCTCCGACCCGGCCTGAGTCCCCTGGCCCGTCCCGTCGAGACCCGTCCCGTCGAGAATCATTCCGTAGAGACCCGCCCCGCCCTCGTTCCGCCCACGGGTCCGCCCGCCGCGTCCGGTGCTCCGGGTACGGCGGGCGGCCCCGCTCGCCACCCCCCGCACCGAAGGGCTGCCAGCATGGCCCACGTGAACGAATCCACCGAGCCCGCTGCCGGGCACCGGGCGGCGGCCGCGCTGCGGCAGCTCCTGGACCTGCTCGCCCAGGGCGCACCCGTCGAGGATTTCGCCCGGCCCGGCACGCTGGCCCGTACCGGCGGGGCCGGGACCGCCGAGCAGGCCCTCGTGGAGGAGGCGACCGGGGTCGCCCTCGGTATCCGCCGCACCCTCGACCAGCACCGGCGGCGCGAGGCGGAGCTCACGGCCCTCTTCGACACGGCCGGCGACCTCGCGGCGCTGCGCGATCTCGACGCGGTGCTACGGGCCATCGTGCGGCGGGCCAGGACCCTGCTCGGTACGGACGTCGCCTATCTCACGCTCAACGACCCCGTCGTGGGCGACACCTTCATGCGGGTCACGGACGGCTCCGTGTCCGCCGCCTTCCAACAGCTGCGCCTGGGCATGGGCGAGGGGCTCGGCGGCCTGGTCGCCCAGACGGCCCGCCCGTACGCCAGCGCCGACTACCGCGCCGACGACCGTTTCCGGCACACCAGCACCATCGACTCCGGGGTGCGCGAGGAGGGGCTGCGGGGCATCCTCGGTGTCCCGCTGCGCGTCGCCTCACGGGTCATCGGGGTGCTCTACGCGGCCGACCGGTCGGTGCGCGACTTCGCCCCCGACGCCGTGGCGCTGCTCTCCTCGCTCGCCGACCACGCCGCCGTCGCCATCGACGGCGCCCGTCTGCTGGAGGAGACCCGTACGGCCCTGGTCGAGCTCAACTCCGCCACCGAGACCGCCCGGGCCCACAGCGAGGCCGTGCGGCTGGCCACCGAGACCCACGACCGGCTGACGGACCTGGTCCTGCGGGGCGGGGACGTCACCGATGTGGCCCGGGAGGTCGCCGCGCTGCTGCGGGGCGGGCTCGTGGTGCACGACGCCGAGGGCACCGAACTGGCCCGGGTCGCCAGCGAACCGATCGGCCCGCCCGTCCAAGGGGTGGCCGCCTCGCGCTCCGGCGGCCGGGCCGTTCCGGTGGACGGGGTGTGGGTCTGCGCGGTCCTGGCCGGCTCCGAACTCCTCGGCAGCATCGCCCTGACCGGGCGGGCCGACCTCTCGGACACCGACCGGCGGCTGTTCGAGCGCACCGGGCTGGTCACCGCGCTCCTGCTGCTGCTGCGGCGGTCGGTGGCCCACGCCGAGGACCGGGTCCGCGGCGAGCTGCTCAGCGACCTGCTGACCCCGGAGAGCCCCGGGCGTACCCGCGATCCCGGCAGCCAGACGATCCGGGCGCGCAAACTCGGCGTCAACCTCGCGCGCCCGCACGCCGTCCTGGTGCTGCGCTGCGACGCGGCCCTGCGGCCCCGGCTGTCGGCGGAGGCCTCCCGCCGGGCCCGTGCGCTGGACGGCCTGGCCGGGCCGCACGAGGGCCACACCGTGCTCCTCGCCCCGGCCGAGCGGCCCGGGGACCTCGCCCGCGCCCTGGCGGCGGAGCTGGGTCAGGCCCTGGGCGCCCCCGTCACGGTGGGCTCCGCCGGCCCGGCAGGCCACCCGGGCGGCCTGCCCGGCGTGTACACCGAGGCCGTGCGCTGCCTGGAGGCCCTGCATGCCCTCGGCCACACCGGCCACGGCGCGGCCCTCCCCGACCTGGGCTTCGTCGGCCTCCTGCTCGGGGACCACGGGGACGTCGGCGGGTACGTCCACCAGGTGCTCGGCCCGGTCATCGACTACGACGCCCAGCGCGGCACCGACCTGGTCCACACGCTCCGCGCCTACTACACGCACGGAGCCAGCCTCTCCAGGGCCAAGGACGCCCTGCACATCCACGTCAACACCGTCGTGCAGCGCCTCGACCGGATCGGCCGGCTCCTGGGCGAGGACTGGAACACCCCCGCCCGGGCCCTGGAACTCCAGCTCGCCCTGCGCCTGCACCTCCTGGCGCAGCCCGGCCCGCCGACGGCTTAGGCCTTCTCTTTCGGATCTGCCGGGCCCGCGGTGCCCGGCACCGCGGGCTCGGCCGCGAAGATCCGAGAGAGACGACCTAAGGCTGCGAGCCGGGGGTGACCAGGCCGGTCTCGTAGGCCAGGACGACCGCCTGCGCGCGGTCGCGCAAGGTCAGTTTGGCGAAGATGCGGGCCACATGGGTCTTCACGGTGGCCTCGCTGAGCGTGAGCTCCCGGGCCAGCTCGGAATTGGAGAGGCCGTGGCCCATGAGGGTGAGCACCTCCCGTTCGCGCGGGGTCAGGGCGTCCAGGTCGGGGTGGGGCGCCGGGGCCGCGCCTTCGCCCCGCGCGGCGGAGGCCGAGGCGCAGCGCTCGACCAGCCGGCGGGTGATCGAGGGGGCGAGCAGGGCGTCTCCGGTGTTGACGAGCCGTACGGCGTTGGCGAGGTACTCCGGGGTGACGTCCTTGAGCAGGAACCCGCTGGCTCCGGCGGCGAGGGCGGCGTAGACGTACTGGTCGAGGTCGAAGGTGGTCAGCATGATCACCCGGCACTCCGGGGCTTCGGCGAGGATCCGCCGGGCGGCCTCCAGCCCGTCCATGCGCGGCATGCGTATGTCGAGCAGGACGACGTCGGGGCGCAGGCGCTTCACCTCCGAGACGGCTTCCACCCCGTCGGCGGCCACCCCCACCACATCGATCCCCCGGGCGGTCAGGATCAGCCGGAATCCGGTACGGACGAGTTCCTGGTCGTCGGCGATGACCACCCGGGGGCCCAGTGCCGGGGCGGTCGGCCCGGCTGCCGTGGTCACGGCCGCTCCAGCGGGAGGCGGGCGCGGACCCGGTAGCCGCCGCCGAGGCGGCGGCGGGCGTCGAAGTCGCCGCCGTACACGGCGACCCGCTCACGCAGACCGACCAGCCCGCGGCCGGCGCCGTCCGCCTTCGCCGCCGGCGCGGCCGGCCCGGCAGGCGTGCCAGTCGCGCCCGCCGTACCCGCCGTGCCAGTTACGCCCGTCGTTTCGGATATGCCAGGCGTATCAGCCGTGGCGGTCGCGGGCGTCCGGTCGCCCGCCGACAGCACGCTCGGCCCGCTGTTGAGCACCTCGACCCGCAGCGCGTGGTCCGCGTATCTCACGGTCACCTCGGCCTTCACCCCGTCCCCGTGTTTGAGTGCGTTGGTCAGCGCCTCCTGGATGATCCGGTAGGCGGTGACGTCGATCCCGGCCGGCAGCGGCCGCGGTTCGCCGGATATCCGGACCTCGACCGGCAGCCCGGCGAAAGCTATGCGGTCGATGAGCGGACTGAGCCGGCTCAGGCTCGGCTGCGGCGAAAGCTCCGCCTCCGGAGCGCCGCCGTAGGGCTCGTCCGTGCCGTCCTGCGCGGGGGCGAGCAGGCCGAGCAGGTGCCGCAGCTCGGTCATCGTCGTGCGCCCGGCCTTCTCGACGGCGCTCATCGCGGCCGCCGCCTCCTGCGGCATGGTCGCCAGCACCTCGCGGGCCGCCCCGGCCTGGACCACCATCAGGCTGACGTTGTGGCTGACTATGTCGTGCAGCTCGGCCGCGATCCGGGCCCGCTCCGCGTCCACGGCGGTGCGGGCCGCGGTCTCCCGCTCCCTCTCCAGCAGCCAGCCGCGCTCCTCGATCGCCGCCCGGTGCGCGCGCTTGGCACGTACGAGTGCGACGGCCAGCCCGCAGGCGACGAGCACCGCCGCACCCGCTACGGCGCCGCACACCGCTCCGAACAGCCAGTCCTCCCCCGCCATCTCCCTCACAGCCCCCCTCGTCCAAGATCACCGACTCCGCAAGCTTCGCAGGCCTCCCGCGTAGTCCGCATCACTCCCCCGGGTCTGCCCGCGTACATCCCCAGGATGACCCGGTCCCTCTTCTACATCCCCGGGGCGACGCACGGTGCCCTGCCCGCCTTTTAAGTTCGTGCCATGACAACTCATCACGGCACCGCAGGTCAGGCTGTTGTCCGCCTGGACCGCGTGCACAAGGAGTACGGCGACGCGAAGGCGCTCGATGGACTCTCCCTGGAGATCCGCAAGGGCGAGGCGGTGGCCGTGATGGGGCCTTCCGGCTGCGGGAAGTCCACGCTCCTCAACATGGTGGCCGGCCTGGACGGGCCGACCGCGGGGACGGTCGAGGTGCACGGCCAGGACCTCGGGAAGCTGAACGAGACCGGTCTGGCGCTGTACCGGCGCCGCGACGTCGGCATGATCTTCCAGTTCTTCAACCTCATCGACGACCTGCCCGCGCTCGACAACGTCGCGCTCGCCGCCCAGCTCACCGGCGCCCCGGCCCGTCAGGCCCGCCGCCGCGCGCTGGAACTCCTCGACGAGCTCGGAGTCGCCGACCGCCGCAACAACTACCCGGCGACCCTCAGCGGCGGCGAGCGCCAGCGCGTCGGCGTGGCCCGCGCCCTGATGAACCGTCCGGCCCTGCTGCTGGCGGACGAACCCACCGGCGCCCTCGACAGCCGCTCGGGCGAGCAGGTCATGGACCTGCTGATCGATCTCAACCAGATAGGCCAGACCCTGCTGATCGTCACCCACGACCCGCACCTCGCGACCCGGTGCGCCGGCCGCCTCGTGGAAATGGCGGACGGCCGCGTCGCCCGCGAACGCGCCCTGGACGACGTTGCCGGCGCTGTCAACGGTGCCGGCGCTGTCGGCACGACCGTCGCCACCGGTGTCGCCGGTGCCGCCGGTGTCACGGGTGTCGCGGGTGTCACCGGCACCCCGGAGCGTTCCGCGTGAGCGCCGTGTGGCGGGCCGCCCGCGCCGCCGTCGGCCGCCGCAAGGTCCAGACGTTCGTCATCGCTCTCGTCGTCCTCTGCTCCACCGCGACCGTCCTGCTCGCGCTCGGCCTGCTCGCCGCCGCCTCGGGCCCCTTCGAAAAGGCGTACGCGGCGCAGCGCGGCGCGCACACCGTGGCCACGTACGACACGGCGAAGGTCTCCGACGCCCAACTCGCCCGGACCGCGCACCGCCCGGGGGTGGCGGCCGCCGCCGGGCCGTTCGGCCAGGCCGTCGTCGACGTCCCCGGGGACTGGCTCTGGATGCCGCCCGGACCCCTCACGGTGGTGGGCCGGGCCGATCCGGCGGGCCCCGTGGACCGCGTCGAAGTGCTGCTGGGCCGCTGGGCCGAGGCGCCCGGTGAGATCGTCGTCAACTGGGGGATCGACGGCACTCCGTACGAGGATCTGCTCGGCACCGGCCTGGAGGTGCCCGGCTACCCGAAGCTGACCGTCGTCGGGTTCGCGACCAGCATGAGCAAGTCGGCCTCCGCCTGGGTGACGCCCGATCAGGTCACCGCGCTGCACCCGGCCTCCGCGCAGATGCTGTACCGCTTCACCGACTCGGCAACGGGCGCGCAGCTGCGCGACTCGCTCGCCACGGCCACGGCCGAGCTGCCCCCGGACTCGAGGGTGGCCGCGCAGAACTACCTCACGCTCAAGAAGGCCTTCTCCTCCCGGGCCGACGCCTATCTGCCCTTCATGTCGATCTTCGGCGTCCTCGGCCTGCTCGTCTCCGCCCTGATCGTCGGGAACGTGGTCAGCGGCGCCGTCGTCTCCGGGGGCCGGCACATCGGCGTGCTCAAGGCCATCGGTTTCACTCCGAACCAGGTCGTCGCCGTCTACCTGACGATGGTCTCCGTCCCCGCCGTGGTGGGCTGCCTGCTCGGCACCCTGCTCGGCAACGCGCTGGCCGGGCCCATCCTGAAGATCGCCTTCTCCGGTGTCGAGACAGGCCTGGCGGGCGTGGGCTCCGTCTCCCCCTGGCTCAGCGTCGCCTGCCTGGCCGGCATGCCCGCGCTCGTCCTGCTGACCGCGCTGGTCCCGGCCCTGCGGGCGCACCGGCTGCCGGCCGCGCAAGCGATCAGCACCGGCGGTGCGCCGCGCACCGGCCGCGGACTGCGCGTCCAGCGCGCGCTGGCCTCCTCCCGCTTGCCGCGCCCGGTCAGCCTGGGTCTCGGCCACCCGTTCGCCCGGCCCGGCCGCGCCCTCATGACCATGGCCGCCATCGTCCTCGGTGTCGCCACGGCGACCCTGGCAACCGGTCTGACCAGCACGATGGTCGCGTACGCGGGAGCCGGACAGGGCGCCGGCGGCCGGGTGGTCAACATTCAGACCGGCACCTCCGGGAACCGTCACCCGCAGCCGCTGCTGAGCGACTCGCAGATCGAGGAGCGGCTGCGGTCCCTGGGGGCACGGGAGGTACGGGCCCGCGGGCTGACGCAGGTCCGGCTGGTCGGGTACACACAGCCCGCCTTCGCCAGCTTCTACCGGGGGAGCCTGTCCCCGGCCGAGGCCCCGTTCGTGGAAGGCCGGCCGCCCCGCGGACCCGGTGAGATCGCGGCCGGTCCCGCCTTCCTCACCGAACGCGGACTCGCGGTGGGCGACGAGGTCACCCTGGAGGTGGGCGGCAGGCGGGCGGCCGCGACCATCGTCGGCGAACTCATCGACAGCGACGCCCGTTCGCTGGAGTCCACTTGGGAGACCCTGGAGCAGCTCGCCCCGGGCACGCGCGCCGTCGACTACTCGGTCCGGGTCGCCCCTGGTACGGACGCCGGCGCCTACGCGGACGCCGTCAACGCGGCCGACCCCGGCCTGCGCGCGGAAGCGGCGGGCTCGGTCAACGCCGCCACCACCACGGTCGTCGGCTTCTCCTCGGTGTTCACCGTACTGCTGACGCTCGTCTCCTCGCTCGGCGTCTTCAACACCGTCCTCCTGAACACCCGCGAGCGCCGCCGCGACCTCGGCATGCTCAAGTCGATCGGTATGACACCGCGCCAGGTGGTGGCCATGACGGTGACCTCGGTGACCGGGCTCGGCCTGGTCGGCGGACTGCTCGGGATCCCCGTCGGGATGCTCGCGCACCGGCTCGTCGTGGACAACGTGGGCATCGTCGCCTTCCCGGAGTCGATGAAGGACGTCTGGCACGCGCCGCAGCTCGCCGCGATGCTGTGCGCCGGTATGGCCATCGCCGTCCTGGGCGCGCTGGTCCCGGCCCGGTCGGCGGCCCGGATGACGATCGCCTCGGCCCTGCACACCGAGTAGCCGCCCGCCCGCCGGGCGGGCACGGCCGGATGGCGCGTACCGGAGGGCGTCCCGGAGGGCGCGTACCGGCTGCCCGCTCAGCCCTGGGTGAGGGCGGCCTCCGCCTCCGCCTCCACGATGCGCCCGTCGCGCAGTTCCACGACCCGGTCCGCGAGCTCCATCAGGGCCGGGTCGTGGGTCGCCACCAGCGCCGTGACCCCTTCGCTGCGCACCACCGCTCGCAGCAGCCGCATGATCTGACGGCCCGTGTCGGAGTCGAGCTGCCCGGTCGGTTCGTCCGCGATGATCAGGTCGGGCTCGTTCGCGAGGGCACGGGCGAGGGCGACCCGCTGCTGCTGCCCACCGGAGAGTTCACCGGGGCGCTGCTCGGTGTGGTCCGAGAGCCCCACGAGAGCGAGCAAGGTACGGGCCCGCTCCTCGCGCTGCTTGGCCGGAATCTTGCGCAGCCGCATCGGGACCCCGACGTTCTCGGCGGCGGTCAGGGCGGGGATCAGGCCGAAGGACTGGAACACGAAGCCGATCCGGTCGCGGCGCAGCGCGAGGCGGCCCTCCTCGTCCAGGCCGGCCAGGTCGGTGCCGTCCAGGGAGACGCTGCCCGCGGTCGGGGCGTCGAGGCCGCCGACGAGGTTCAGCAGGGTGGTCTTGCCGGATCCCGACCGCCCCTTGAGGGCGGTGAGTTCGCCCCGGCGGACCTCGAACGACACCCCGCGCAGCGCGTGGACGGCCTGCGGTCCGGTGCCGAAGCTGCGCCGTACGCCGTCCACGACCACCATCGGCGGCGTCGGCGTGCCGGCGTCCTGCCGCGGGAACGTCTCCGGCGCCTGCGCCTCCCGCGGCTGCGGCTGCGACTCCTGCGACTCCTGCTGCTGCGTCATCCTGCGGTTCCCCCTGGGATTCGTTTCCGCCGCCGGTCCCGCACCGGTCCGGTCTCCGGTTCGGCCGCCGTTCGGCCGCCGGACGTTGTCCGAGATAGCGCCCTTGCGTGCCCGCCCCCGTCGATTTGTTCATCCGATGCACCTTTCACGCAAGTCCCTTCCGCTATCTGTTCGAATCTGGCAACATCGTCCGCTATCCGGGATGACACGTCCGGTGCGGGGGAGGAACAGGCACATGCTCGGCTTCGTCGTGCGCCGACTGCGTGGGCGACTGCCCCTCGCGGCCGCCGTACTGCTCACCGTCCTGATCACCACGACGGTGTTGACCGCGCTCTTCGCGTTCACCCGGGGGGTGGGCGAGGCCGGACTGCGCCAGGCCCTCCAGGGACCCGGCCACGCGCGCAGCACCGTACTCGTCACCGGCGGTCATGCGACGGCCGACCGCGCCAAGGACGACGAGGCGGTACGGGGCTTCGCGCACAAGCTGTTCGGACCGTTCCCGTCCACCACCGAGAGCGTGGCGCGCAGCCGTTCGTACGGGCTGCCCGGACTGCACGCCCGGAGCAAGGACGCCGACCTGACGCTGCTGGCGGCCTTCGCCAAGGAGCGCGTACGGCTTCTCGCGGGTACGTGGCCGCAGCCCGTGACGGGGCCGGTCTCCGGCGAGGGCAGCCGCGTTCCCGTGGCCGTCCCGAAGGCGGCGCTGGTCCGGCTCGGGCTGACCGAGGACGCGCTGCCGGCCGAGGTACGCCTCGACGCCCGGTCCGCCGCCGACTCCCCGCTGACCGTGCTGGTGACCGGCGTCTACGCGGCGAGCGATCCGGACGCCCCGTACTGGAAACTCGACCCGCTCGGCGCCCGCGGCCTCCAGGTCGGCAATTTCACCACGTACGGCCCGCTGCTCGCGGACGACTCCGTGTTCACCGCCGGCGGGCTCGCGCAGGACAGCCGCGCCGTGCTCCTCACCCCCGACTTCGCCACCGCCGACGTCGACGGGACCGAGGCGGTCCGGGCGCGGGCGACCAAGGCGGCCGAAGCGTTCCAGCGCACCTCCGGACTGCACCCGGACACCGAACTCCCGGTACTGCTCGGGGAGTTGGAGTCCGGTCTGACCGTGGCCCGGTCCACCCTGCTGGTCGGCGCCCTGCAGCTCGCCGTCCTGGCCGGAGCCGCGCTGCTGCTCGTATCGCACCTGTTGACGGAACGCCAGGAGGGCGAACGCGTCCTGCTCACGGCCCGCGGCGCCTCCCGTCGTCGGCTCGCCCTCCTCACGGCGGCCCAGTCGCTGCTGCTCGCGCTGCCCGCCGCCGCCCTCGCACCGCTGCTGGCCCTGCCGTTGCTCCGGCTCCTCGGCGGATACGGCTCGCTGGCCCACGTCCCCTTCACCGTCACCCTCAGCCCGTCGCTCTGGCCGGTCGCGGCGGGCTGCGCCCTCGGCTGCGTCCTCCTGACCACCCTGCCCGTCGCCCTGAGCGGCGCCGCGGCGGCTGCCTTGCGGCGGGCCGGCCGCCGCCAGGCGCTCGTCGCCGGCGCCGCCCGCTCCGGGCTGGACCTGGCGCTGGTGGCGCTGGCCGTGCTCGCCTACCAGCAGCTCTCCCGGTACGGCTCCAACGGGTCCGCTCCGGCGTCGAGTTCCGCCGACCCGTCCGCCGACCCGTCCGGGGCGCTGTTCGGTGTGGACCCCGTGCTGGTCGCCGCCCCGACGCTCGCGCTGTGCGCGGGCACCCTGCTGGTCCTGCGGCTGCTGCCGTTCGCGGCGCGCCTCGGCGCGCGGATCGCCTCCCGCGGCCGGGGGCTGGGTCCGGCGCTCGTCGGCTGGCAGCTCGCCCGGCGGCCGCGCCGTGCCACCGGACCGGTGCTGCTGCTCGTCCTCGCCGTCTCCAGCGGGGTCCTCGCCCTCGGCCAGCACACCGCCTGGTCCGGATCCCAGCGCGACCAGGCCGACTTCACCACCGCCGGGGGCCTGCTGATATCCGGCAGCGACCTGCCCCCGATGGGCCGGGGCGGCCGGTACGGTGCTCTGCCCGGCGGTGAGCGGGTGATCCCGGTGCTCCGTGCGAAGCAGGAGCTGCCGGGCGGGCGCATCGGGCAGGTGATGGCGCTGGACGCGGCCGCCCTCGCCGAACGGGTCCCGCTGCGGTCCGACTTGCGGGACGGGCGCTCCCCGCGCGAGCTGTTCGCGCCGCTGGTCTCCGCGTCGGCGCGGGGGGCGTCCGCCGCCTCCGGCATCCCGCTGCCCGACAGCCCGCAGCGCATCGACCTCGCCGTCGCCGTACGGGGTGTCGGCGCGGCCAGCCGCCCGGGGCTGGTACTGATGCTGCGCGACCGGTTCGGCATCACGTACCGGATTGCGCTGTCCCAGCTCCCCGCGGACGGCGAGGCCACCGTGTCGGTGAACCTCGACTCGCTCGTCGGCGCCCCGCTCGGCTCGGCCGCCGCCCCGCTGCGCGTGACCGGGCTCGTGTTCATGTACGACCGGGCGAGCTGGCGCCCCGGCACCGACGACCTGGACACCCCTGATCCGAGCAAGATGTTCGACGAACTGACCATACGGAGCCTCGCGGTCTCGCAGACCCGCGACGGCGCGGCGGTTCCGGTCGTTGTCACCACCTCGGACTGGAAGCTCACGGCGCCGACGCTCAAGAAGGGCGCCCCGGCCGCCGAGTCGCTACCCGCCTCCGACGCGGGCGGCGCCCCGGCGCTGGCCCGGCTGCGCTACCGCGCCGGCCCCTTCGAGGCCGGCGGCGCACAGGTCAGCCTGGCGCCGGCAGCCTCCGCGGAACCCGAGGTCCCCGGGATCGCCACCCGGGCCTACCTGGCCGCGGTCGGCGGGGCCGTGGGTGATCTGGTGCCCGTCAAGCTGGGCGACGCCACCGTGCCGGTCCGCGTCACCGCGGCGGTCGGCTCGCTGCCGGTCGCCGGAGACACCGCGATCACCGTCGACCTGGCCACGGCGAGCCGGGTACTGGCGGCCGGCGCCCGGGAGCTTCCGGCGCCCACGGAGTGGTGGATGCCGGCCGCCTCCGCCGACGACCCGGCGCCGGCCCGCGCCGCCGCCGAGCTGCGCTCCACGGCGGGCGTCCAGCAGGTGCGGCTGCGCGAGGAGGTGGCCCGGACCCTGCTGGACGACCCGCTCAGCGCGGGGCCGCAGGGAGCGCTCGCCGCGCTGGCGGTGGCCTGCGCGGTGCTGGCGGCGATCGGCTTCGCGGCTTCGGCCGCGGCGGCTTCCCGCGAACGGGCCCGGGAGTTCTCGGTGCTGCTGGCCCTGGGGGCACGCCGGCGGGAGCTGGCCCGGACGGCCACGGCCGAGAGCTGCGTACTCGTCGGCCTGGGCACCGTCGTCGGGCTGGGGCTGGGCGCGGTCATCGTTCATCTCGTGGTGCCGCTGATGGTGCTGACGCCCGCCGCCGGGCGGCCGATGCCGGAGGTGCTGGTGGACCTGCCCACGGCGCGGACCCTGCTGCTGGCCGCCGCCATCGCCGCGGTGCCGCTGCTGTCGGCGGTCGTCGGCGGCCTGCGCAACCGGAACACCTTGAAGACAGCCGACCGGCTGCGGCACATGGAGGAGATATGACCGGGCCGGCCGCGACGAACGCCGAGCGGCGCACCCCGGACGGCGCGGAGCCGCCCGGGACCGCCCGGGGCGGAGCCCCCTCACGCGCGGTACCCCCGCCCGCACCCTGGGTGCGGACCCGGCTGCGCGCGACCCCGCTCGCCACCCTGATCGGGGCGGCCCTGGCCTTCGTCGCCGTCCTGCTCTCCGCCGCCCTGCCGCGCGCCGAGGACCGGGGCGCCGACCAGGCTCTGCGGTCCTTCCTGGAGTCGCGCGGTCCGAGCCCGACCAGCCTGTGGGCCACCGCGCCTCCCCACTTCGGGCAGCAGACCCCCAAGGAACTGGACGAGGTGATGGCCACCCTGGTCTCCGGTACCGGTCCACTCTTCCGCGTCGCTCCCAGCGGCCCCGTCCACGGCTCGTCGGCGGACGCCCGGTCACTCGGCAACCCCGGACTGGCCAGCCCCGACGGCATACCTCCCCAGCTCTCCCTCTACCACCTGCGCGAGGCCGCCGGACACGTCCGGCTCGTGGAGGGGCGCTGGCCCGGTGCCCCCGAGCCCGGCGGGCCGATCCCCGTCGTGCTCTCGCAGAGCGCCGCACGGTCCATCGGTGCCCGGGTGGGGATGGTGCTGGAGTCCGCCGCGGGCTGGTCCGAACCGGTCAATGCCGAGGTGGTCGGGCTCTACGCCGCGAACGACGAGGCCGACGTCTACTGGACCGATCTCGCCTGCCTGACCCACGCCTGCCTCTCCCCCACGCCCTCCCACCCGCCGCGCAGCTACTGGCAGACCGGGGGCCTCGTCGGCCCGGAGTCGCTGGACCGGCTCGTCGACTGGGGCCAGGGCAAGGCCCGGGACTTCTGGCGGATCCCGGTCGACACCGGGAACCTGCGCGCCGATCAACTGCCCGACACGGCCGCGGAGATCGCGTCCTACCTGGCCGGCCCGACCGCGTCCCGCCTGCGCGGGGAGACCCACAAGTCCGATCTGGAAGTCGTCTCCGGCCTGCCCGAACTGTTCAAACAGGCCGAGGCCCGACGGCGGGCGGCCGCGCCCCTCGCCGCGATGGGCCCGGCCGGAGTGGCCGGGGTCGCGTTCGTCGTGTTCTGCCTGGCGGCCGCCCTCACCGGCGACCGGCGGGAGTCCGAGCTGCGGCTGCTGCTGGCCCGCGGCGGGTCCCGCGCCGGCATCGTGCGCCGGCTGCTCGCGGAGAGCGCCGTCACGGTCCTGCCGGCCGCCGCCCTCGCGACGGCCCTCGCCGTGGTGCTGCTGCCCACCCCCCGCGTGACGGCCACCGTGCTCGCCGCCTCGGCCGCCACGCTCGTGGCCCTGCTGGCCTTCCCCGTACGGGCCGCCGTGCTGCTGTCGCCGCCGCGCGGGCCCAGTCCCCGGCGGCGCCTGGTCGCCGAGCTGCTCGTGCTCGCCGCCACCGCGGCCGCCGTGTTCGAGGTCCGCTCGCGCGGGATCGCCCCGGCCGGCTCCGGGGTCGACCCGCTGCTGGTCGCCGCCCCGCTGCTGCTCGCGCTCTGCGGCGGCCTGCTGCTGGCCCGGGTCCAGCCCGCCCTGGTCGGGGCACTGGCCCGCGCGGCCGGGCGGGGCCCGGGGCTGATCGGTTTCCTCGGGCTGGCGCGCGCCGCGCGGGGCACCGGGGGTATGTCACGCCCGTCCGTACTCCCGCTGGTGGCCCTGCTGCTGGCCGTCACCACCGGCGGCTTCGGCGCCACCGTGCTGACCGCGGTGCGGGACGTGCGGCTCGAGGTGGTCCGTCAGGCCGTCGGCGGCGACGCGCAGATCACGGCGCCCGGCGGCACGCTCCCCGAGTCCCTGACGAAGGCCGCGGCCGCGCTGCCCGGCGTACGGTCGTCGGTGAACGTGTGGACCGAGGACAACGCCTTCCTGATCGGCACCAAGCCGGGCACCACCCAGGTCACCGTCGTGGTCGCGGACCCGGTGGCGTACGCGGAGCTGTCCCGGGCCGTCGGGCGCGGCCCGTTCGACCCGGCCGTGCTCGCGGGCGGCGCGCCGGGCGCCCCGGCGCCCTCGGGCACCTCCGCCGCCCCCGTACCGGCGCTCGTCAGCGGAGACCTCGCCGCGGAGGACGTCTCCTCGTACCTGCTGCGCATGGAAGCCGGCGACCTCCAAGTGACCGTCGCCGGCGTGATCGACGGCACGCCCGCCCGGCCGGGCGCCAAGTCCACCACGGTGGTGGTACCGGCCGGTCCGGTCACGGCCGCCCTGCCCAAGCTGGGCGCACCCGACCGCTGGTACGCGCTGGGCTCCTTCGACCAGCACCGGCTGGAGGAGCTCGTACGCGCCGCGGATCCGGCGGCGACCGCCGGGCTCTACCGCGTCCGCACCAGCTCCGCCGAAGCCGCCGTACTGGGCTCCGACCCGCTCCAGCGCTCGGCCGAGCGGCTGTTCTGGGCCTCCCTGGCCGGCGCGGCCGGCTTCGCGGTGCTGGCGGTCCTGCTGACCCTGGTCCGGGCGGCCCCCGACCGCGCGGCGCTGCTCGCCCGGCTGCGCACGATGGGCCTGCGCCCCCGGCAGGCGGTGCTGCTGATCCTCACGGAGTCGGTGCCCCTGGCGCTGGCCGCCGCGCTCGGCGGGGCCCTGGCGGCGGCGGGCGCCGTCGCCTTCCTGGGACCCGCCGTGGACCTGTCCACACTGGTCGGCGCCAAGGTGCCGACCGGCATACGGCTCCTCGCGTGGCCCGTACTGGTCCAGGCGCTGGGTTTGACGGTCCTGGTCGCGGGGGCCGTGCTCGCGGAGGCGGCGATCTCCGGCAGGCGACAGATCACTACCGAGTTGAGAGCGGGAGACCAGCGGTGAACCGAGTGGCCAACAGCGACCAGCCCACCTACGAGGAGCTGCGGCAGCAGGCCCTGGCCGCCGCCGAACCCCGCCGTACCGGGGCGGACACGGCCATCTCCTGCGACCGCCTGGTGCGGATCTTCAGCACGGACGGCGTAGAGGTCCAGGCCCTGCAGGGACTGGAACTGTCCGTGGAGCAAGGCGACTTGATGGCCCTGGTCGGTGCGTCCGGCAGCGGGAAGTCCACGCTGCTGAACATCCTGGCGGGCCTGGACGTGCCCACGGCCGGTTCAGCCAGCGTGGGCGGTTACGACCTGCTGGAGATGTCGGCACGGGACCGGCTGCGCTACCGGCGCGAGGCGGTCGGGTTCGTCTGGCAGCAGACGGCCCGCAACCTGCTCCCCTTCCTGACGGCGGCCCAGAACATCGCCCTGCCCATGCAGTTGAAGGGCAGCAGGCGCGCGGCCTCCAAACGCCACGCGGTCCGGACCGGCGAGCTCCTCGAAGCCCTGGAGATCGGCGACCTGGCGGGCCGCCGCCCCGCCGAGCTCTCCGGCGGCCAGCAGCAGCGCGTGGCCATCGCGGTGGCGATGGCGAACGACCCGTCGGTGCTGCTCGCCGACGAGCCGACCGGCGAACTGGACTCCGAGACGGGCGCCGCGATCTTCGAGGCCTTCCGCACCGTCAACCGCGAACTGGGCGCCACCGTGGTCATCGTGACCCACGACCCGCTCGTCGCGGGCGAGGTCCGCCGCACGGTGGCGATGCGCGACGGGCGTACCAGCAGCGAGGTGCTGCGCCGCACGGTCACCGACGAGCACGGCGCCGAGTCGGTGAGCGAGCGCGAGTACGTGATGCTCGACCGCACGGGCCGGGTGCAGCTGCCGCAGAAGTTCCTGGAGGCGCTGGACATGGAGCACCGGGTGGCGGTGGACCTCGCCGCGGACCACATCGAACTGCGCCCCGACGACGCGTCCGCAACGGAGCCGGAGGTCACGACGTCGGAGGGCGGGGCTCCGGAGGCGGCCGCGAGCTGATCGCCTCCCCGGAGTCCCGGCCGGGGGCGACGTTTCAGGAAGTGCGCGGCTCCCGGGCCGGCGCGCCCGCCTCGTCCCGGATGTAGGCGAACACCCGGCCCAGCGACTCTCCGGGGAAGGCCGCGCGGGCGGGGTCGTAGTCCCTCAGCCGGAAGGGCGCGGGGGCGGCCGGGGCGAGGCTGATGAGCAGGGGACTGATCCCGGCCTGCCGGTACGCGGCCAGTTTGTGGTGGCCGTCGAGCAGGTAGGCGGCGATGGAGTCCTCGGTGGGCCGCAGGGCCACCAGCGCGGGCCGGGCTCCGGCCCGGATCCGCCGCAGGTAGCCGCGTACGGCGGCCGTATCGGGCGGGGGCCGGCGGTCGGTGGTGAGCAGGGCGAGTTCCTCGTCGCCGACGCTGCCGAAGCCGTCGTTGCCCTCCAGCAGGACGGGCCGGCCCCCGAGGAGGAGCAGGCTGGCGCCGGCGTCCCCGGTCGCCTCGATGACGCCGAGGCCGTCGGGGACCTCGCAGACGACGGCAACGGGGTTGGTGGGCACCGGGCGAGTCTGCCAGAGTGCGGAGCCGGGAGAAGGAGGGGGTCGCGGCGATGTCCGAGGCATGGGTGACCGGCCTGGTCAAGGGTATTCTGTACAACGCGCTGTACCACAGCGGCGGGTCGGATCTCGACGACGATCTGGCCCGGCGCTACGCGCACGCGATGCGAGTGGAGCCGATCAGCCGGGAGCCGCTGCACCGCCAGGCGGCGGGCCTGCGCGCGGCGGTCGCCTCCGACGAGGTGCTCACGTCGACGTTCGAGCCGTATGCGGGACAGCGCCCGTTCCGTGAAGCCGAGTTCCGCGACTTCCTGACGCGCATCGCGGACGAACTCGACCTGCTCCCCGTCCCCGACGAACCCGCCCTGACCCGCCTCCCGGACGGACCCGACGCGAAACGTCCGAGGGGCCTGCGCGCGTTCCTGCGCCGCGTCCGCTGAACCCGGCCCCGGCCGCGGCCACGGCCCCTGTCCCCCCAGCCGGGCGCGGGGCGCGTGCTCCGGCCCGCGCGGTGCCTCGACCGGTGAACCTCCTGGTGCGCGTCACTTCCGCGGCCCGGGTCTCGTTAGGGCCTCGGGGTTGACTCGGGGGTCGAAGGGATGACGGAATGCGGCAGTTTCCTCTGGAGATGCACCACATGGCACCCGGCCGGGTCGTCGAGTGGCGGTTGCGGTCCACGGCGGCGGAAGCCGGTGCTTCGGGCGGCACCGCTGACAGGAGGGCTTCCTTCAACCAGGACAAGCACTTCACCGTCGCCGAGGAGAGCCGCGCGGCCAACGATCCCACAGCGTCGTGGATCGCGGTCACCTTCGAGGTGGAGGGCGCGCTGGACGAGGACGCCCTGACCGGGTCGCTGCTGGCGTTCGTGAGCCGGCACGAGGTACTGCGCTGCGAGTTCCGGCGGCTGGCGGGCGAGTTGGCGTGCGCGCCGATCTCCGCCGACGAACTGGCCCTGGACACCGTGCAGGTGGCGGCCTTCGAGCGGACCGAGGAGCTGACCTGCTTCCTCGTCGAGCGGTTCAAGCGGAGCATCGACACCCTGTCCTGGCCCCTGTTCACGATGGGCGCGGTGCTCCGCGAGGACTCGGCGACGGTCTATCTCGCCTTCGACCACATCGTGTGCGACGGCATGTCGATGCCGATCGTGGTCCAGGAGGTGCAGAGCGGTTACGAGGCCCTGCGCCGGGGCGAGCGGCCCGACCCGGCGCCCGCGCCGAGCTATCTCGACTTCGCCGAGGAGCAGCGCCGCCGCTACCTGTCCATCGACGACGGCGACGAACGCCTCGGCTATTGGAAGGAGTTCATCGCGCGCGGCGGCGGCGAGTTCTTCCCGCGCTTCCCGCTCGAACTGGGTGTGGAGCCCGGCCGGATGTACTCGATCGTCAACGAGGCCTCTCCGCTGCTGGACGCCGCCGAGGCCGAGATCTTCGAGAAGGCGTGTCTCGCAGTCGACGGCAAGCCGTTCATGGGTGTGCTCGCCGCCGTCGCCGTCTGCCTGCGCGAGGCGGGCGGGCCGGGCGTCTACCGGGGGTTCATGCCGGTGAGCGAGCGCGGCCGCGCCGCTTGGACGAACTCGGTGGGCTGGTTCGTCAACACCATGCCCATCGAGTTCGACGCCTCGCCCGGCCGGGACTTCGAGCAGGTCATGACGTCCGTACGGGCCGGGTTCACCGAGATGATCGGCCATCTCGACGTTCCCTTCGTCCGGGCCTGGGAGCTGCTCGCGCCCCGCGAGTTCGCGGCCCGCTCCTGGCCGTACCCGGTGAACTTCTTCTCGTACATCGACATGCGCAAGTGCCCGGGCTCCGAGCGCCACGAGGAGTGGCGGCCCACCTCGCACGTGTGGTCGGCCCAGGCCAACGGTGCCTGCTCCTGGTTCCAGCGGGACGCGGACGGGCTGCACATGAACTCGATCTACTCGGACACCCCGGCCGCCCGCCGGACGATGGACGGCTTCCTGGAGGCACTGCGCGAGACGGTCCGGGAGATCGCCCGCCACGGCACCTTCCGCCGCCCCATCGCGCTGACCCCGCCGCGCCGGGCCGTGGCGCGGACCCCGCTCGACGTGGCGGCGTTCGCCCGCCGCCCCTGAGCCGGCGGGGACACCGGCCGGGGGTCAGCCGGCCAGGCGGGCGGCGCGCTCGCGCAGCAGGACCTGCTCCCGGGCGTTGCGGGTGAGCGAGGCGGCGCGTTCGAACTCGGTGCGGGCCTCCGCCGGACGGCCGAGGCGTTCCAGCAGGTCGCCCCGTACGCTCGGCAGCAAGTGATAGGCGCGCAGCGCCGGTTCCGCCGCCAGGGCGTCCACCAGGGGGAGCGCCGCCGCCGGGCCCTCGGCCATGGACACGGCAACGGCCCGGTTGAGCTCGATCACCGGTGACGGCACCAGCAGGACCAGGCGTCCGTAGAGAGCGGCGATCGTCGCCCAGTCGGTGTCCTCGTACCGGACCGCGACGGCGTGCGCGCCCGCGATGGCGGCCTGGAGCGAGTAGGGGCCGGAACCCGCGCGGTGCAGGGCCTCGACCCCGCGCCGGATCAGCATGCGGTTCCACTTGGACCGGTTCTGGTCGGCCAGCAGCACCGGCTCGCCGCCCGGTCCGGTGCGGGTGGCGATGCGGGAGGCCTGGAACTCCAGCAGCGCCGCCAGCCCGTGCACCTCGGGTTCCCCCGGCATCAGGGCGGCCAGGACGCGGGCGAGACGCAGGGCGTCCTCGCACAGGGCGGGGCGGACGAGGTCGTCGCCGGCGGTCGCCGAGTAGCCCTCGTTGAAGACGAGGTAGATGATCTCCAGCACGGAGACCAGGCGCTCTTCGCGGTCGGCGCCGTACGGGACTTCGAAGGGCACTCCCGCCTTGGCGAGCGTCCGCTTCGCCCGGACGATCCGCTGGGCGACCGTCGGCTCGGAGGAGAGGAAGGCGCGGGCGATCTCCTGGGTCGTCAGACCGCCCACCAGGCGCAGGGTGAGCGCGATCCGGGCGTCCGTGGCCAGAACCGGGTGGCAGGCGGTGAAGATCAGCCGCAGCAGGTCGTCGTCGATGCCCTCGGGGTCCACCAGCTCCGCCGGCCCGGCGGGCGGCGGCGCGTCCTCCAGGGTGCGGCCGACCTCGGCGAGCTTGCGGGCGTAGGTCTCCTTGCGGCGGACGAGGTCGATGGCGCGGTGTTTGGCGGTGGCCGTCAGCCAGGCGCCCGGCCGATCCGGGACACCGGACTCCGGCCACTGCTCCAGGGCCGCGACCAGCGCGTCCTGGGCGATCTCCTCGGCGATGCCGATGTCGCGCACGATCCGGGCGACGGCCGCGATGATCCGCGCCGACTCGATCCTGAACACCGCTTCGACCGCTCGGGTCGCGTTCACTGCCGTCACGGCCACCCATCAGAGCAGCCGTGACGAGGCAGGGCAAACGGGGTGCCGGAACCGCCGGTCAGTTCTCGGCGATCTGGCGGAGCTCGGCGCCGACCGTCCAGTGCTCGGGGTGGATCTCCAGGAAGCGCTTGGTCCACTCCAGCGCCTCGTCCTTGTCCTTGCACTGCATGAGGGCGTACCCGCCGATGACCTCCTTGGTCTCGGTGAAGGGGCCGTCGGTGTAGCTGAGCTTGCCGCCGGACCAGGTGACCCTGGTCCCCTCGGAGGTGGGGAGCAGACCGGCGGTGTCCAGCATGACCCCGGCCTTGGTGATCTCCTCCATCAGCCCGCCCATGCGCTGCTCGAAGTCGGCGGGGAAGGGGGTGTCGGGGGTGAGGCTCTGCTCGTCGATTCGGATCATCGAAAGGAAGCGCGGCATGGTGACTCCTCGGTCGGGGAGGGCGGTGGGGAGGGCTTTCCCCTTGCCTCTCACCCCTGCGTCGATCGGGAGACGCCCGGATCGACAGCTCCCCGGGAGATTCTTCAAAGAATCTTCCGGGGCCGCCACCGGAACCGCCGAGGGCTTCCC
Organism: Streptomyces sp. ISL-43; assembly: GCF_018614195.1. Lineage (GTDB taxonomy): Bacteria > Actinomycetota > Actinomycetes > Streptomycetales > Streptomycetaceae > Streptomyces. The sequence continues at coordinate 93,681 of NZ_JAGGOT010000035.1, read as the reverse complement.
CACCGCGCCCCTACTCGCGAGTAGGATCACCGGGCCCCTACGCCGCCCGCCCCTCCGAGAGGATCTTCCCGATGCCGCGCACCCCTTCCTCGCCCCTGCTGCTCGCCGGTCTGCTGGCCGGTGCGGCGGTGGCGCACGCGGTCGCCCCGAAGCAGTTCGACGCGACCGTGCCGCGCTCGCTGCCCGGCAGCCCGCGCCAGTGGACGTACGCCAGCGGCGTGGCCGAGCTCGCCCTCGCCGCCGGGGTCGCCCACCCGCGCACCCGCCGGGTCGCGGCGCTGGCGACGGCGGCGTTCTTCGTCGGCGTCTTCCCCGCGAACGTCAAGATGGCCTACGACGCCCGCCACCGCTCCCCCGCCATACGGGCCGCGGCGGTCGGCCGGCTGCCGCTCCAGGTCCCGCTGGTGCTCTGGGCGCGCAAGGTCGGCCGGAGCACGCCGAACTGACACCCCGCAGGGGCGTCCGGCGCGTCCCCGCGTCCGGCGCGTCCCCGCGTCCGGGCTTCGGGCGTCAGCGGCTGTCGCCCGTCCAGTCCCAGTGGCCGGGATCGGCCGCCCGGCGGCGGTAGTGCGCCCGGCCGCCCGGCCCGTAGCGCCCTATCTCCGTCGGGAGCCGGGCCTCCTCGGCGAGCTGCGGACCGCTCCAGCCCGTGATGTCGAGCAGAAGCCCGTCGAGGGGGCCGCCGACGAGCTCGCCGTAGGCGTGCCCCGGGAGCGGACCCGGGTCGGGGTCGTCGTGGTCGGCGCCGTAGACCCGGCGCCGGAGCATCCTGTCGTCCATGCCGCCAGCTTCACAGACGGCACTGACAACGCCCTGGCCAGGCGGGCCTCGGGGCGGCTGCCCGGCCCCCGTCGGCGACACCCGTGGCCGGCGAGCGGCGATGATGGGAGCCACCTTCCGGATCACACGGCACACGAAGCGGAGCACCACGCATGGCACGTCGGGTACACCAGCCACTGGAGGACCAGGAGTTCGACTTCATCCTCGGCATGACGGACGGGCCGGTGCTCGCCTACTTCTGCGGGAGCTGGCCGAAGGCCGCCGAGGCCTGCCGCTCGATGGACACGGTCGTCGCCGGGCTGGCGCAGGAGTACGGGGCGCGACTGACGGCGGTGCGCGTGGACATCACCCGCTGCCCCGGGCAGACCAAGCGCTACGAGGTGACGGGCGCACCGACCGCCGTGCTCATCGCCGGCGGCGAGGCGGTGGCGACCCAGGCCGGGCCGATGACGGTCGCGGAGCTCCGGACGTTCCTGGACACCCACCTCTGATCCCCCGGTCCGGGGTCGCCCCGTCGCGGCGTTACGCCGTCCAGGCGAAGGCGAGCGATCTGGCCGAAAGTCACATGGATCGGATAGGTGCCTGAGGCATGTAATGGATCCGGCGAAACGGAACCATCGCGTGCGAGGTGCTGTATGTCCGAGAAGACCGTTGCCTTCCCCCAGGACCGGACCTGTCCTTACCACCCGCCGGCGGCCTACGAGCCCCTGCGGGCGGGCCGGCCGCTCTCCCGCGTCACCCTCTTCGACGGCCGCTCCGTGTGGGTGGTCTCGGGGCACGCCGAGGCGCGCGCCCTGCTCTCCGACGGTCGGCTCTCCGCCGACCGGCAGAACGGCTCCTTCCCCACCCCCACCAGGCGGTTCAAAGGACTCCAGAACCGCCGTACCGCGCTGATCGGCGTCGACGACCCCGTCCACAACGCCCAGCGCCGGATGCTGATCCCGAGCTTCTCGCTGGGCCGGACGGCCGCCCTGCGCCCCCGGATCCAGGAGACCGTGGACCGGCTGATCGGCGCGATGGTCGCGGCGGGCCCGCGCGCGGAACTGGTCGGCGCCTTCGCCCTCCCGGTGCCGTCGATGGTGATCTGCACGCTGCTCGGAGTCCCTTACGAGGACCACGAGTTCTTCGAGAACCAGTCACGGCGGCTGCTGCGCGGGCCGGAGCTCGCCGACGTGGAGGACGCCCGCGAGCAGCTGAACGGCTATCTGCGCGAGCTCATCGGGCACAAGCGCCGGACCCCGGGCGAGGGACTGCTGGACGAGCTGGTCGCCCGGCGCCTGGAGACCGGTGAGACCGATGTCGAGGAGCTGGTCTCACTGGCCGCGATCCTGCTCATCGCGGGGCACGAGACCACGGCCAACATGATCTCGCTCGGCACCTTCACCCTGCTGCGCCACCCCGGGCAGCTGGCCGAGCTGCGCGCCGACCCCTCCCTGCTGTCGTCGGCGGTGGAGGAGCTGATGCGGTTCCTGTCGATCGCGGACGGCATGCTCCGGGTGGCGACCGAGGACATCGAGATCGGCGGGGTGACCGTCCGCGCCGACGACGGGGTGATCTTCTCCACCTCCGTCATCAACCGCGACGAGGCCGTCTTCGAGTCGCCCGACACCCTCGACTGGCACCGGCCCACGCGACACCATCTGGCCTTCGGCTTCGGCATCCACCAGTGCCTGGGCCAGAACCTGGCCCGCGCCGAGATGGAGATCGCGCTCGGCACCCTGTTCGACCGGCTGCCCGGGCTGCGCCTGGCGGCCGAGCCGGACCGGATCCCCTTCAAACCCGGGGACACCATCCAGGGCATGGTCGAACTCCCCGTGGCCTGGTGAGCCGGGTGACCTCACACCACGGATCACCTCACGGATCACCCCACGGGTCACCTCACAGCTCATCCCACAGCTCGCCGCCCGTACGCGTCTCCATCGACAGGGACGTCTGCATCGGGGCCGGCCAGTGCGCCCTGACGGCGCCCGGCGTGTTCACCCAGGACGACGACGGGCTGGGCGCACTGCTGCCGGGCCGCGAGGACGGCGGTGGCAGCCCGCTGCTGCGGGAGGCCGCTCGGGCGTGCCCGGTGGCGGCGGTCACGGTCGACGAAGGACGGGAGGCCGAGGGTCTGCGGAGCTGAAGGTCCGCGGAGCTGAGGGCCCGCGGGCCCTTGGGTGGCACGGTCGATGGCCCGGGAGCCGTGGAGGCCGGTCGAGCGGGCGGCCGGTCCGGGTCCGTCCGCGCTGCCCGCCCGCGCCGCCTACTCGGCGGGCGCGGTCGGCAGCACCCCGACCGCCTCGCGCTCCAGCGCCAGCGCGCCGTCCACCAGCTCCGCGCACGCGTCGAAGAGGTCCCGGCGCCCGGCGGCGCCCGTCTGCGGGTCCGCCGTACGGGCCAGCTCCGCGAGGCGGGACCACTGCCGGCCGGACTCCCGGAAGAGACCGGCCGCTTCCGCGTGCCCGGCGAGGTCGAGGAAGTCCGCGTACAGCGGCCGGGTGGCGCCCGAGGAGGTCCACTCCTCCTCCAGACAGGCGTGCAGCCTGCCCGTTCCCAGCGCGAAGGCCTCGGGGGTGGCGAACCGGCGCTCCCAGCCCGTCTTGGTCGTGGTGTCGCGCAGCTGCGCGGCGAACTTCTCCATGCCGGAGAAGCCGAAGTTGACGTCGAAGTGGTTCCCCAGCACGGGCCCGGTGAGGCGCGAGACGGTGGCGGCGATCGCCGCGTCCAGGTCCGGTTCGCCGGCGGGCTTGCCGGTGGTGACCACCATCTGGTGGCGGCCCTTCTTGTGCCCCGACCAGGCGGCGCCGAACTCCTCGCGGCCGATCGCGTACGGGGCCGAGGCGCCGTTCGCCCCGTCCTCGACGTAATAGGTGTCGCCCTCGTAGCCGACCACGACCACCACGTACGGATCGGCGGCGGCCAGTTCCGCTACCGGGGAGGGCCCGTGCCAGGGCAGCCCGGACCGGTTCACGGTGCAGAACACCGGGGCGCCCGCGTCGAGCGCGGCCTCGACCCGGTTCCAGCGCGGCTTGGAGCTGCGCGTGGCCTCGTACGGGATGCGCAGGCGGCCGAGGGCGACCTGGACCCAGGGGTCGGGGTGGGCCTGGGCGACGATCGTCGGCATCGGGGGCCGGCCGGCGTACTCGAACACGAAGTACATGAAGCCGATGCCGCCCGCCATGCCCGCGACCAGCGCCTCGTCGTGCACGCTGCCGAGCGCGTGCCGGATCAGCGAGGCCTCGCGGTGGCGTCCGGGGGCGAAGTCTTCATATACGAGCGCAGTCATGCGGTCAGCGTAGCCGCGCCGCGGACCGCCGACCGCGACCAGACTTCCTGTACAGTTGTCCAGGAAGTCGGAGGGGCCGGTCTCTTCGCTCGCCCCGCACCCAGGGAGGTGGCCGTGCAGACGGTCGCATCGATCCTCATCGGCCTCGTGGCCGCGCTCCACGCGTACTTCCTGGTCCTGGAGATGTTCCTGTGGCAGCGGCCGCCCGGCCGGGCGCTGTCCGGCTTCGACGCGGACACCGCTCGCCTGACCGCCCCGCTCGCCGCCAACCAGGGCCTCTACAACGGCTTCCTCGCCGCCGGTCTGGTCTGGTCGCTCGTCATCGACTCGCTCGCCACGCAGATCTTCTTCCTCGTCTGTGTGATCGTCGCCGGGGTGTACGGGGCCGCGACCGCCAACCGCCGGATCCTGATCGCCCAGGCCCTGCCCGGCGCCCTCGCCCTGGGCGCGGCGCTGCTCGCCGCGTGACCTCCGGCCGGCCGGACGCGGAGCCGCCCGCCGGCCCCCGCACCGATCCCGGTACGGGCCCCCGCACCGATCCCCGAACCGCCCGCACGAAGGCGCGGCTGCGCGAGAGCCTCCTCGCGGAGTGCGCGGAGCGGCCGCTCGCCGAGGTCGGCGTCTCGGCGGTGGTGCGCCGGGCGGGCGTCGGCCGCGCCACCTTCTACCTGCACTACGAGGACCTCACCGCGCTCGCGGTGGACGCGTGCGCCGATGTCGTGCACGCGGCCGTGGACGCCCTGCACGCCTGGCAGAGCGACCCCTCGGCGCTCCCCCCGGCCCGCCCGCCGGGCGCACTGGCCGCCTTCCTCGCCGGCGCGGCCGAGCGGTCCCCGCTCTACCGCACCCTGCTCCTGCCGGGAGGCGGGGGCCCGCTCGGCGAGCGCCTGTACCGGGAACTGCGCGCCCGCAGCCGGGCCGAACGCGCCGCGGTGGGCGCGCCCCGCCCCGATCTGGTCGCCTCGGCGGTGGCCTCCACCTTCACCGCCGTGCTCGCGGACTGGCTGCACGGCGAACTCCCGGCGGACCTGGCGGACCCTGCCGAGCTGGCGGAGGGGATCTGGCAGCTCCTCATCGCCTTGCACCGGGCCGGTTAAGCCGTCCCTTTCGGATCGTGCCGGTCAGGCAAGATCCGACAGGGACGACCCGGACGGCCCACGCCGCGGCCGGGCCCGGGTCAGGCCCGCTCCGCGCCGAGACCGGTCTCCCCCATGACCCGGGCGACCGTGTCCTCCAGCGAGTCCGCGGCCCCGACGAGGCTTTCCCAGTCCCCGGGCAGCAGGTCGAGCGGCCGGTACCACTCCCGCATCTCCACCTCGCCGTACTCCGCGGCCTGGGGCTTGCCCGCGTGCCGGCGCAGGGTCTCCTCGAAGGGCACGTCGAAGTAGTAGAAATGCGTCCGCCCCCGATGGGCCCGGCGCAGGGCGTCGAGCATGGGGCCGTAGCGGTCCGCGTAGAGGATCCCCTCGACGATCACGTGGAAGCCGTGGTCCAGCGCGTAGCGGGCCACGCTGCCGACGAGCCCGATGTTCGCCGCGCCGGGCGTGTCCCGCTCGCGCAGGACGACCCGCCGCAGATTGTCCTGCCCCACGAGTGCGACGCCCCGGCCGTGGCGGTCGCGGATCGCCTCGGCGACCGAGGACTTGCCCGAGGCGGAGTTGCCGCGCAGCACGATCAGCCGGGTGTCCGGCGTGCCCGTCATCATCCGGCCACGCTACCGGCCGGGCCTGACGTGCGTGAGCCCCGCCGGAGGAACCGGCGGGGCTCACGGTCACGGGCCGGGCTCGTGAAGCGGCGCTAGAGGGCGACCACCCGCTCCGCCTGGGGGCCCTTCGGCCCCTGGGTGACCTCGTACTCGACCTTCGCGCCCTCGGCCAGCTCCTTGAAGCCGGTCGTCTGGATGGCGGAGAAGTGCACGAACACGTCGGGACCGCCGTCGTCCTGCTGGATGAAGCCGAACCCCTTCTCAGAGTTGAACCACTTCACGGTGCCAGTTGCCATCTGTACTGATCCTTCACAACGTTCCACCGGCCGCACACGCGGCCGGACCCGATCCTGCCCATTGATCGGCCCGAGCACACGCCAAGCGCGGCCAACCGGGGTGCTTCCGGCTATTCGAACTTTTCTCCGCCCCGTCCACGGAACGGTGGACCGGGCCTTCAGGCAGCCACTTCGAGGGCTCCGATCACGCGCTGCCGTCCGCGGCGGGCAGCGACGCGGCAGGGTGAGGGCGGGGGGCTGTCGCGAGGGCCCGCCGCGGTCCGCTGACCCGGCAGCCCAGGCAGTCGGCGTGGCCGGTGTGCGCGGCGGTGTCGCGGACCCGCCAGTCCCACTGGTCCGCCGGGCGGGGGCCGCTCGGCTTGCCCCAGCCGGCGAGGTGCAGCAGCCAGGTGGTGAGCCCCGCCGCGGCGACGACCACGAGGCCGATCCAGATGCCGGGGGTCCAGGACGCGCACATGGCCGCGCCCGCGGCCGTACAACCGACCAGGGCGACTGCCGTGCCGGTCCAGCCCGCCACGGTGTGTCCGAGGTCCACGTGGCCGTGAGCGCTCATCGTTCTCCCCTTGGTTCAGTAGTCTCGAAAGGCGGTCTCTTACGGAGAAAGCCATTTATCTCACGAGCTAAGTAACTTAGATACTAAGGAGTACCCGCGTGCAGGGCAAGCCCCGCCCCGCGGCCACGGTCCAGGAAGCGCTGGCGCGCATGGACCGGTACGTCGCCCTCGGCATCATCGGCCAGCAGGAGGTGGCGCAGCTCCTGGGGCTGAACGTCACGGACCTGACCTGTCTGGGCCACATCCTGGGTGCCGGGGACAATCCGCTCGGCGCGGGCGACCTCGCCGAGCTCACGAACCTCACCACCGGGGCCGTGACCGGGGTGCTCAACCGCCTGGAGCGCGCCGGTTACGCGCGCCGCCGCCCCGACCCCGCCGACCGGCGCCGGGTGCGGGTCGTCGCCGACCCGGCGGCCGCCGCCAGGGTCTTCGCCGTCTACGAGCCCTTCTACGCGCGGCTCGGCGCGGTGTTCGCCGAGTACTCCCCGGACGAGGTCGCCGTCATCGCCGACTGGTTCGGGAGGGCGACGGCCGAGGTCACCGCCCATCTGGAACGGGTGCGGGCCTCGGAACTCGGGCCCGTGGCTCCCCAGCGGCTCGGGCCCGTGAACCCGAAGCCCCGATGGTAAAATTTGTGTTTTCGCGATTTTCACGTCGCACTCTCGAACGTCTTGTACGTCTCACGGAAGGTTCTGCATGAAGAACCCGTCGGCTCATGGGCGCTTCGGCATCAAGGCCGGAGCCAAGGCAGGCCCCAAGGGCGGTGCGAAGGGCGGCGGCAAGACCCCCCGCACCCTCGGCCCCCAGGGCGAGTACTCCATGCCCCGGACGACCACGCCGGCGCTGCCGCCGGTGGAGTCCTTCTCGGAGCTCGGCCTGCCCCCTGAGCTGGTGAAGACGATGGCCGACCAGGGGGTGGCGAAGCCCTTCCCCATCCAGGCGGCCACCCTCCCCAACTCCCTCGCCGGGCGCGACATCCTCGGCCGCGGCCGCACCGGCTCGGGCAAGACGCTCGCCTTCGGCCTGGCCATGCTCGCCCGGACGGCGGGCCAGCAGGCGGATCCGAAGCGGCCGCTCGCGCTGGTCCTCGTACCGACGCGCGAGCTGGCGCAGCAGGTGACCGAGGCCCTGGCCCCGTACGCGCAGGCCCTGAAGCTGCGCGTCGCCACGGTCGTCGGAGGCCTGTCGATCGGCAAGCAGACGGGCGCGCTGCGCACCGGCGCCGAGATCGTCGTGGCCACCCCGGGTCGGCTCAGCGACCTGATCGGCCGGCGCGACGTCCACCTCGAGCGCGTGAAGATCGTGGTGCTCGACGAGGCCGACCAGATGTGCGACATGGGCTTCATGCCGCAGGTCACCGAGATCCTCGACCAGGTGCACCACGCCGGCCAGCGGATGCTGTTCTCGGCCACCCTGGACCGCAACGTCGACCAGCTGGTCCAGCGGTACCTGAAGGACCCGGTCGGGCACTCCGTGGACCCGCAGTCGGCCTCGGTGTCCACGATGGACCACCACGTGCTGCACATCCACGCGGCCGACAAGGTCTCGGCCGCGACCGAGATCGCGGCGCGCGAGGGCCGCGTGCTGATGTTCCTGGACACCAAGCACGGCGTCGACCAGTTCGTGAAGCACCTGCGGGCCATGGGCGTACGGGCGGAGGGGCTGCACAGCGGAAAGTCGCAGCCGCAGCGCACCCGGACCCTGGGGCAGTTCAAGGACGGCCTGCTCAACGTCCTGGTCGCGACCAACGTCGCCGCGCGCGGCATCCACATCGAGGACCTCGACCTCGTGGTCAACGTGGACCCGCCGGCCGACAGCAAGGACTACCTGCACCGGGGCGGGCGCACGGCACGGGCCGGCGAGTCCGGCAAGGTCGTCACCCTGGTCACCCCGAACCAGCGGCGCGACATGGTCCGGCTGATGGCCGACGCCAAGATCCGGCCGTCCATCACCCAGGTCCGCTCCGGCGAGGCCGCGCTGAGCCGGATCACCGGGGCGAAGGCCCCGTCCGGGGTCCCGCTGGCCGGCGCCGCCGCGACCGACGCCAAGGGCCGGCCCTCGGGCTCGGAGCTCGGCTTCCGCGGGATCGGGACCCGGCCCGGGAGGCCCGGGAAGGGCAAGGAGTCCCGTAAGACCATCGAGGCGCGGCAGGCCGCCGAGGCCCGCGCGGCGGCGCGAGTGCGGCGGGGCACGAAGTAGAGGTCCGAGGCCGCGGTCGGAGCCATCGGTTCGCGGCCCCGGACACGAACGCGGGGTGCCGGTCCCGCCGTACGGGACCGGCACCCCGCGGTCACGTCGTACGTGGCCCGCGCCCCGGGGTCACGAGGTGACGGCGGACCGCCGCAGCAGCCGCTGGGCCGCCGCGTTGCGAACGCGGCGGGTACGGGCGGCGGCGGCGAGCAGCCGCAGGGCCTCCTCCGCGTGCAGGGACTGGGCGGCCGTGCGCTGACACCAGTCGGAGGCCGCGAGGAGCTCCGCCCCTGACCAGGGCTCGCCCCGCGTGATGGCCTTCAGCAGGATCCACTCCCGCAGCCGGCGGGCCGCGAACGTGCGGCCGCCGAGGGCTCCGCCCACGGCCTGGGCCCAGGCGGGGAAGGACTGGTCGGCCAGCAGCCGCGCCGCCCGCCGGTCCAGGTGCGTGACGACCGCGCTCTCGGCCATCACCGGATCCGGGTCGCGCAGCACGGCGGCCACGGCCTCGGCCTCCGCGGGCTCGCCGGACGCGGCGGCCAGGGATTCCAGGTGCCGGGCGTAGCGCCAGTGCTCGGGCGGCACGCTCGCCGCGGTCGTCCCCTCGGCCTCGTTCACCTGGCTGCCCCGTGCTGACGTATCCGGTACTCGCTTCTCCCCATACGTCCATTCCACACGACACCGGTGGACCGCCGGTGGTCAGGGTGGCACCGGAGCCGCTCCGTCGGGTCTGACCGCGTCCGGTCAGGCCTGGCAGGCCCTCATGCCCGGCACGCTGTCAGGCCGGTCCGGCACGCCGTCAGGCTCTGGACCTCGTCAGGGCCATGGACCTCGTCAGGTCCGTGCCAGCATCAGGGCCTCGGCGCCGACCGGCCGGTACCCGGCGGCCTGGAACGCGCGGATGCTGCGCGTGTTGCCCGCGGCCTGCTGCGACCAGAGCGGCGTCCCGTCCGGGACCAGGTGGCGGGCGGCGCGGGCCAGTTCCCGGCCGAGCCCGCGGTGGCGCGCGTCCTCGGCCACCTCGACGGCCGTCTCCCAGCGGCCCGCCACGCCCCGGCCCAGTACCAGCACTCCCCCGCCGGTGGGCGTCGCCCAGACCCGTACGTCGTCACGGCGCCCCCGGGCCCTGCGGACGCGGGGATGGTCGGGGTCGTCCACCTCCCGGAGCTCCAGGGCGGGTTCGCCGGGCAGCGGGTCGGCGACCGTGAGCAGGTCGGTGGTGTCGTGGGCCCGGCCGGTGCGGTCCAAGAGCGCGGCGAGGAAGCGCGGGTTCATGGAGGCGGCGAGGCCGTCGCAGTCGATGGCGGCGAGGGTGGCCCGTATCCAGTCGGGATCCTCGTCGGTGAAGATCACGGTGTGCGCGGTGAAGGCGAGGACGCCCGCGTCGCGGGGGCTCGGCTGCGGGACGACGGTGGTGGAGCCGTCGGGCGCCGGGAAGCGTCCGGCGGCGGCCTCGTCCAGGATCTCGGCGAGATGCACGGGTCACACCTGCCCGAAGTGGGGGGACTTGACGACGCGGTCGTGCGGGAGGGACATGTCGGCGCTCCTGGTCGAGGGACTCCGGGTCGAGGGACTCCGACCATGATCACAGAGCGCGCGCACCGGCAGCCGCCGGGAGGGAACCAGGGTCGGGTCCGGGGACACACCGGCGCGCTCGACGAGTACACACCCCCGGGTCCGGGCCGCGGCGGCCGCCCGCGGCCCGGCCGGGCTGGGCCGGGCTGGGCCGCGCCTCAGACTTCGGTGCCGTGCGTCTCGTAGCCGCCGGAGCCCCGTTCGTTCGGGTGGCCCTGCTCCGGCAGCGGGGCGCCCGTCTCCAGGAGGGTCTTGAGGCTGGACGCGAGCATCGGCCAAGCCCGGCCGCACATGCCGATGAGGGTGCCGCCCGGTTCGAAGTCCTCGTGGAGGATGGTCAGCCGGGCGAGCGTGTCGCCGACCGGCTCGATCTCGTACGTCACCTTCGTGCGCCGCTCGCGCGCCAGCTCGGCCCGCAGGTCCTCATCGATGCCGACGGAGGCCGCCCACTGCGGGGTGAAGGTGTGCCAGGTGTAGGAGAGCCGCCGGTGCGGTACGCACTCCAGCACCACCTGCTCCGGATCGCTGGTCCGCGCCCCGCGCTCCACCCAGTCCATGGTCGATCCCACCCGCCAGTCGGTCTCGAACCCGAGCCCCCAGTAGCGCCGGGTGAAGGCGGGCTCGGTCAGGGCCTGCCACACCCGGGCCGGGTCGGCCTGGACGTACAGGGTGTAGGTGAACTCTGTCTCGCTCATCCCCCCATGCTGCGGGACCGCGCCCCGTGGACCGGGGATTGAGTCACCAGCGGCAGCCCTCCGGCGGGAGTTCCGTGGGCGGGGTGCGGGGTGGCGCGGGAAGCGAGAGGTGGGTGCGGGCGGCGTGGACGGCGGCGAGTTCCTCGTGGCCGGCAGCGCCCCAGTCGCTGAGCTCGCGGACCTGCTCGGGGGTGGCCAGCAGCCGGGCGTACGCCGGGTCGGTGCCCGGGGGCAGGGACGTGAGCCGGGCCGCGGTGCGCGCATGGGCGCCCTGGTCGGCGTGCCGGTAGCCGAGCGGGAGCGCGCCGGTGGTGGGGCCCGCCGTCGGGGGCGGGAGGTGGGCCGTGCCGGTGGCCCGCTCGATGAGCAGCAGCACGCGCCCGTCGGGGGCGAAGAGCCAGCCCGTGCGGTCCCGTAGGGGCAGGTCGGCGGGGGCGGGGCCGGGGTGCCAGGCGCCGTGCTGCCGGACGCGCGGGCCGCGCAGGGCGCCGAGCCGGTCCAGGGCGGTGGGGGCGGTGGGGCGGCCGTCTTCCAGCAGGGCGGTGCCGCCGCCGTTGATCCGGGCCCGCAGCGCGGAAAGGGCCCGGCGGGCGTCGCCCGCGTCCATCAGGGCGGGCAGCTCGTCCGGCTCGACGAAGTGGATCCCGGTGACCTCCTGCGCGGGGAGGCGGACGGACTCGATGCGCTCCCGGGTCCAGGTGCCGCCGTCGAAGACGTGCAGGATCTCGCCGGGGAACCGCATCTCGGGCGGGATGCCGGGCGTGTCCGCGGGGATCCAGTCGACGGCGAGGCCGTGCGGGTAACGGCCGTCGACGCCGAGCTCCTCGCGCATCTCGCGGGCAGCCGCCGCGGCCGGCGCCTCGCCCGCGTCCACCGCGCCGCCGGGCAGCAGCCGGTCGGGCCGGTAGTCGACGCTCTGGACGAGGACGCGCCCGTCGGTGTCGGTGACCAGGACGACCGCGCCGGTCCAGAGCGCGGCGCGCGAGGCCCCGTACTCCTCCGGGGTCATCCACGTGCCCGGATCCGGTCGCTCGGTCAGGGCCTCGTCGGTCAGCTGCGGCATCGGACTCCATTCACCGTAGGGGCGTCCACCGTGGGTGGACCCGCCGCCTGTGCAACCGCCCGGACGGCTCCCGGGTTACGGAGATCACTCTTGCCGGCTTTGCCGCCCCTATACCTCCTTATTACCTGGTTACACGGATCTTGCTACGTTCCGGGGTGCGGACTGGTGGCATGAAAACCGCCGGTCCGACCACGTCACCGGAGCGAGGAGAGGCCCCGACACGCGCCGCGCACCCCGTACGGGCACCCGGGCGGCCACCGCAAGCGGTGGACCGTGCCGGGCGTCGCGGGTGTGGCCGGCGGCGCGGCGGCCCTCGGCTTCGGTGGGCTGTACGCCGCCGGCCGAGGAGGGCCGCGCCGGCCTCGTCATCGACAACGGCCAGTACGAGAAGGCTTCGGGCGGCGGGGTCTCGGCGGTCGCCACCACCGTCTCCAACGCGATGTTCTTCGCGGGCGTCAAACCGGTCGAGTACGGGGCGCATCCCTTCTCCATCGAGCGCTACCCGGAGGGCCGCGAGGCCACCGTCGCATGGGGCAGCCTGGACCTGCGCTTCGCCAACGACTCGGGCAAGGCCCTCTACATCCGAAGTGCGAGCCGCAGTCCCCGCTGGAGGGCGTCGACGTCGCCGTGGAGCGGGTGTTCGTACAGGGCGGACACGAGGTCAACCGGGAGACGATGAAGACCCGTTACTCGCCGAGGGACAGCGTGACGTGCGCTTGAGCGGGTGATCCCGCCGCCGCTGAGCGCCTGGCACCGTCGTGGGGTGTTCCTCCGACCACCCTTGCGGGTGAGGGCGTGCGGGGGTGCGGGTGTTCGTGGGGCAGGCTGGGTGGATGGAGTTGCGCCGGGGACTGCGGGTGCCCTTGAACGTTGCCGCGATGATCGTTGCCGTGCTGGCCTTGACGGCGGCGACCGGGTGCGTGACCGTACGGCCGGTCGAGCCGGGGCGGGGTGCGGGTTCGGGGTCGGACACGCCGCCGGGAGCCATGGCGACGGATGTGCCGGCAGACGTGCGGGTGGGCGTGCCGCCGGGTGCACGGGCCGGCAGGCCTACGGGCGTACGGGCGGGCGCGCCGGAACCGGTCGCCGAGGCCCGGCCGTTGGGGACGCTGCCGGGAGCCCACTCCTCGACTCCCTTGCCCGAGGCAGGCGTTGGTGCGGCGGCCGCTGAGGCCGCGCCCGCCGTTCGCGAGCGGAGCAGGGCGAAGGCGGTCCCGCCGCGGGTCCGCCCGGAGCGGCCTCGCCGGGCCGGGCCCGGGCGGCCCGCCGCCGGACCCGCGCCCGGCCGGGCACCGGCGCCGGCCGCGAAGGCCCGTAGGTCCCGGCCCGCGCCGAACCGTACGTACGACATGGCACCGCTGTGCGCGGCGGCTCGGGGGACGGTGGACCCGGCCATCGTGGCGCTGTGTCACTGACGGCGTGGCGCTGCGGGGCGCGGGAGGCGGGATTCGCTTGGATGGGCCCGGCGGGCCCCGACCGGGTTCCCCCCAGCCTCCAACTCCAGGAGTCGCCATGGCGAAGATCGCTCTCTTCGGCGCGACGGGCACCATCGGATCCCGGGTGCTGCACGAAGCACTCGGGCGCGGCCACCGGGTCACGGCCGTCCTCCGTGACCCCGCACGCCTCTCGGACGCCGGCGGCGCCGGCACCTCCGCCACGGTCGTCGTACACGGCGACGTCCTCGACCCCGCGTCCGTGAGCCAGACGGCGGCCGGGCACGACGTGGTGGTGAGCGCGTTCGGGCCCGGACCCGGGGATCCCGGCACTCTCGTCGGCGCGGTCAAATCCCTGATCGGCGGCGTCCAGGCACTCGGCGCGGACGGGCCCCGGCCGCGCGTCGTCACCGTCGGCGACGCGGGCTCGCTGCGCACCCCCGGCGGACCGCTGGTCTGGGACCAGGCCGGGATCCCGGAGCCGGTCCTCGCCGTGATGCACGCTCACGGGGACGCCCTCGACTTCCTGCGGACCGTGCCGGTGGAGGAGGTCCGCTGGACCAGCCTCAGCCCGGCCGCGCGCATCGAACCGGGCGCGCGGACGGGGACGTACCGGCTGGGCCTCAACGACCTCGTCGTGGACGACGAAGGCCGCAGCCTGATCTCCACGGAGGATTACGCCGTCGCCCTGGTCGACGAGATCGAGCGTGACGCGCACGCGGGCATGCGGTTCACGATCGGCTACTGACGCGGTCTCCCGCTCCTCGATTATTCGCTGGTCCGACCGGGTCCCGCCTACCTAGAGTGACGGGGCACCACCGTCGTCGAGCAGGAGCGGACCATGCGCACCCACTACCCCCGGACCCCGCATCTGCCGTGGTCCCCGGGCGCGAGCTCCGACGACGTGCGGACCACGCGGCTCGACGGGCTGGCCGGTCGGGAGGTCGTGGTCACCGAGAAGCTCGACGGGGAGAACACCACCCTGTACGCCGACGGCCTCCACGCGCGCTCGCTCGACTCGGGCCACCACCCTTCGCGGGCCTGGGTGAAGGGTCTGCAGAGCCGCATCGGGGCGGGGATCCCGGCCGGTTGGCGGGTCTGCGGGGAGAACGTGTACGCCCGGCATTCCCTCGCCTACGAGCAACTCGACTCGTGGTTCTACGGGTTCTCCGTGTGGGACGGCGACCACTGCCTGGACTGGGACCGGACGGCGCGCTTCCTGCGCGAACTCGGCGTGCCGGGACCACGGGTGCTCTGGCGGGGCGTCTTCGACGAGCGCGCGCTGCGCAGACTGCGGCTCGACACGGCGCGCCAGGAGGGCTACGTCGTGCGCACGGCGGCCGGCTTCGCGCGCGCCGACTTCGGTCGGTGCGTGGCCAAGTGGGTGCGGGGCGGCCATGTCGCGACGGACACGCACTGGATGTACGAGCGGGTGGTGCCGAACGGCCTCGGGCCTTCGGCCGCGCTGTGGGACGTACGGTCGGGCGCGGAACCCGATGCGGCGGGCCTGCTCCACGCATTGGGGTTCGGCGCGGTCGCGGAACCGGGCACGGCGGCCGACGCTGTCACTGAGGCGGTCGCAATCGGGCTCGCGGCGGGCGGAGTCGAGGAGATCGTCGCCGAAGTCACCGGCCGCATCGACGGGTTGGAGGTGCGCCGATCCGGGGAGGTCCGGCTGGCCGGAGTACTCGCGGGCGCGCTCCACGGCGTACCGCGAGCCCGGCTCGCGGCGCGGCTCGCGGCGGGGCCGCTCGGGATGGCGACGGCGCGACGGGTCGCGGACCTGGTCGGGCTGTACCCCGCGCTGCGCAGGCCCTTCCCCTACCCGGACGCGGAGCGGCGGGCCGGGCTGGTCCGGATGGCGGGGGCAGCCGATCTGGGGGTGCTGCACGCGCTGGCGGGGGCGGCTCCGGCCGGTTCCGGGACGGAGGCCGCCGAGGCGCGCGAGTACGTCGAATGGTCCGCGCTGCACGCCGATGAGGCGGGGCTGCTCGGGCCCGCTCCGCTGGAGCCGCTGCGGGCCGGGCTGCGCGAGGCCCTCGCCGGCGCCGGGACAGCCGACGGTGACGCGTCCGACCGCTGCTGGGCACAGGCCCGCGAGGGCTACGGGCAGGGGAAGTTGACGACCCCGGAGGAGGCGGTGGCCGCCACGTGGCGGTGGCGGGACGGCTCGTCCTACCCGCGCCTGGTACAGCTCTGCGGGCCCTCCGGCAGCGGGAAGAGCACGTACGCCCGGGGGCTGCCCGGCGTGGAGGCGTACATCGGTCTGGACGACTTGCGCACGGCGCGCGGTTCGCGTTCGGACCAGCGGGACAACGCGGACGTGCTCCGGGAGGGCCTGGACCGGCTGGACTCGGCGCTGGCCGCCGCCGCACCGCGCGGCGGCACGGTGGTCTGGGACGCCACCTCCCTGACCGGGCAGCAGCGCGGGCTGGCCGGAGCGGTCGCCCGGCGGCGCGACGCGCTGGTCACCCACGCCGTGGTCCTCGTCGGGGAGGCGGAGCTGCTGCGCCGCAATGCCCGGCGCGCGCATCCCGTACCGGCCGGGGTGCTGGACTCGCAGCTGCGCCGCTTCACACCGCCGTATCCCGGGGAGGCGCACCGCACGTGGTACATCGGGGCGGGCGGAACCGTCGAGGACACGGCGGGCACGATCGGTAGGGCGACGACGGCGACGACTGCGACGGCGGCGGCCGCGCCGACGGGGACGACCACGGGCGGGGACTGCTGATGCGCACCAGCGAGGAGCTCTACCACCAGGTCCGCTGGGACCCGCGTTTCGATCCGGCGCGCTTCACCTTCGGGCTGCTGCAGCGCGGGGCCGAGCCGAAGCGGGTCCCGCTGCCGTCGTTCGTGCCCGGGGGCGACATCCCCTGGCACCGGGTGCTGTTCGTGGAGGCGGACGGCGTACTGGTCTGGGACCGGGCCACGGGCGTCGACGTCATCGACAACACCCCGGCCGGGCGGGTCCGCGACCCGAGACTGCTGCGGGCGCCCTTCTTCACCGCGCGGACACCGTACGCGTGGGACGCGGCGGCCGGCGGCGGCGCGTGGCTGCCGGCGCCCGAGGCCGGATCCCCCGGCACGGGTCCGGCGCGGGTGCGGCTGTTGACGTGGAACACGCTGTGGGACCGCTACGACGCCCCGCGCATCGCCACCGCACTGCGCAGGCCGCTGCTGCTGGCCGACCTGGCGGCCGCCGACGCCGATGTGATCGCGCTCCAGGAGGTGGAGCGCGGACTGCTCGGGATGCTGCTCGCCGAGCCGTGGGTGCGGGCCGGGTACACCGTCGCCGCCGATCCCGGTGGGCGGGAGGTGGCCGACAGCGGCCTGCTGGTACTGAGCCGGCTCCCGGTGCGGGAGGCGGGCGTGCACGCGCTGGCCCCGCACAAGGCGGTCGTCGCGGTCACGGTCGACACGGCGGGCGGCCCCCTGGTGGTCGCGGCCACCCACCTGACGAGCGATCACACCGAGCGCGGGGCGGACCGGCGGGATTCCGAACTGGCCCGGATAGCGGAGGGTTTGGCGGGCATCGAGGCGGGCGATGTGGCTCTGGTCGGCGACTTCAACGACGGCCGCTCGGGAGCCGAGGGGCCGGCGGCCGCGCTGGGCCTGCGGGACGCGTGGAACGAGGTGCACGGGCCGGCCGACCAGACGCCGACCTTCGATCCGGTCGTCAATCCGCTCGCCGCGGTGGGGTCGTTGTCGGGACGGGCCGGACGGCTGGACCGGATCCTGCTGCGGTCGGCGGCGGCTCGGGTGACGGCGGCCGGGCTGCGCGGTGACTCTCCTTCCCCGGAAGGTCTGTTCGTGTCCGACCACTACGGGGTCGAGGCCGCGCTGGAGTTCGGGCCGGTGGATGCCGACGGGCGCGCGGCGGCTCTGGACGCACGGTCCACGGCGCGGACGGCGGTGGCGTGGATGCCGCCGTACGACGCGGCGGTGGAGGCGGTGCGCCGGGAGTACGATCCGCAGGCGCAGCGCTGGCCCGCGCACGTGAACCTGCTGTTCGGCTTCGTACCGGAGTCCTCCTTCGAGCAGGCACTGCCGCTGCTGGCCGAAGTGGCCGCGCGGACGGCGCCGTTCACGGCGCGGCTGGAGGGCGTGCACAGCTTCGACTCGGCTCTGTGGCTGGACCCGGCGGCGGCCGGCGATACTCCGTGGCAGGAGCTACGGCGGGCGCTGGCCCTGCGCTTCCCCGGGTGCCGGGGCCGGGCGGAGGACTTCACCCCGCATCTGACCCTGGGCCGCAGCCCGGACCCCCGTCGCGCGGAGCGCGACCTCGCCACCCGACTCGGCGCCGGCCGATCGGCCCGCGTCGGCTCGCTGGCCGTCCTGTCGCGCCGCGGCGACGACCCGATGCGCGTCAGGGCCACGGTGGAACTCGGCACGGGCAAGGTCCACTGGCCCCCGGAGCCGGCGCGGCGGCTTTGGCCCGCTGGTGAGCCCTCGGAGTGCGCGCCCGCCCGGCCGGCCGCCACGACCCGGGCCGGCCAATCCGCCGGCGCGGCCACGGACGGGGCGGAGCCCGCACGGCCCGTTGCCGACGGGGCGGAGCCTGCCCGGCCCGCTGCCGCGACGCGGCCCGAGCGGCCCACCATTGCCACCACGGACAGGGCGGAGCCCGCCCGACCCACCGCCGCGACGCGGCCCGCGCCGGCCACCGGTGCCGCCACGGACCCAGCGGGGTCGGTCGCGGCGCGGATCGCGGCTGCGCTGCCGGAGGGGGTCGTACACGTGGCCGGCTCACGGCGGATGGGCTGCGCCCTGCCTGAGGCGGACCTTGACCTGGTGGCGGCCCTGCCCGGAACCACTGGCATCGCGGAGGTACGGGCGCGGGTGGCCTCCGCCCTCCCGGAGGCGGAACGGCTCCGGGAGGTGACGGGTGCGCGGGTGCCGGGCCTACGGCTGCGTGTGGCCGGGCTGGACGTCGACCTGGTGGTCGTCGCCACCGGGCCGGTCCCGCCCCCGCAGGCAGTGGCCCGGCGCGCGGAGCTCGGCGAGGCGGCGGCGGTGGCACTGAGCGCGGTGAGCGACGCGGACGCGGTACGGGCCTTCGTGTGCCCGGAGCACGCCGCGTTCGCCCGGCTGGCGCGCGAAGCCAAGGCGTGGGCCCGGTCCCGCGGGCTGGACTCGGCCCCCTTCGGCGGTCTGCCGGGCCTGGCCTGGGCGGTCCTTGCGGCCCACACGGTCCGCACCGCCGATGACCTCTCCCCCGGCGCCCTGCTGCGCGAGTTCTTCGCCACCTGGGCCGCCTGGGACTGGCGCACCCCGGTATCCCTGACGCCGTCACCGGCCGCGATCACCACCAGCGCACCGGCCGCACACGCGACGGCCGACCCACAGGGCGCCCCCGGCACGGACGTCACCCCGAGCACAAGCCGGTCGGCCTCGGCCGCCAACGGCGCCCCGGGCACGACGCCGACGCCCGGAGCCACGCCAGCCGCCGCCCCGTCGGGCGCAAGCCAAACGGTCGCCGCGACCACGCACGGCACCCGGGGGACGACGCCGGCAATCGAATCCGCATGTGCCGCCACCGCTTCGTGCGCAAGTCCGGCAGTCGCCTCGGCCGCCCACCGCACGCAAGGCACAGCACCGACGGCCGGGCCGTCCACACAAGCCGCCCTCTCTCCGGGCACGACCCCGGCGGCCGCCTCGGCGAGGCACCGCGCCCCATGCACGACACCGACGGCCGAACCCACACCAGCAGCCGCCCGATCGGCCGCGAACCCCGCAGTGGGCGCCCCCTCGGACGCGGGCACCGGCCCATCCGCGAACCCGGACTCCCGACGGCCCAACTCGGCGGCACCGGCGGCACCGGCGGCACCGGCGGCACCGGCGGCCAGCATCCGCGCCGCCGCGCTGGTGGCACCAGCGGCTCCGGCACCGGGCTCCTCGGGCGCGATCGCCGCGGCTTCAGAGGTCGGCCCCATGTCGACTTCGGCCGCCCGGCATCGCGCCGCTCCCGGAGCGGCCGAGGAGCACGCGGGCGCCTCGGACTCCGGGCCGACCGGCGGTGAGTCGAGTGGCGGCGGGGCCGTCACCGTCCTGACGCCCTCCGCTCCGGTTCGTACCTGCACCGCCCAAGTCGGTGTCGGCCTGCGGGACTTGCTCGGGCGCGAGCTGTACGGCGCGTGGGAAGTGCTGGAGGACGGCGGCGACACACACGCCCTCGCCGGTGCGCCGCCCCTGCACCGCCGACACGCCGCCTGGGCCGTGGTCACGGTGACGGGAGCCCGGCCCACGGACCTCGAAGAGAATCTCGGACGCGCGCGCGGCCGCCTCCGGGCCCTGCTCGGCGCGTTGTCCCAGGCGGGCTTCGAGGACGTGCACGCCTGGCCCCGCCCGTTCGAGCGGACAGCGACCCTGGCCCGCTACGCGATCGGCCTAGGCGCCGCGCCGCCGGACGCGCAGACCCTCACGGCCCTCACCACCCCCTGGTCGGCGACGCTCCCCGGCACAGAGGTGACCTGGGCCGACTGCGGCACCGTCCCCGACCTGCCCTGACACCCAGCACCTCGGGACCCACCGGCCCGGCCCGAGGTCGGGGGCACCGACGGCCCGGGGCCGGGAAGCTCGGGACCGAAACCCCGCCACGGCTGGGATAGCCAGAGCCCAACAGCCGACCGGGCAGAGCTCACGGCCTGAGAGTTCGGGCCCGGGACCCGGGAGCCGGGCTTGGGAGCTCGGGAGCCGGGGGCCGGGAGCTCGGGAGCTCGGGAGCCCAGCGCCGCAGGGAGCTCGGGAGCCCAGCGTCGCCGGGGGCCCAGTGCCCAACGCCCGACCCGGCGGGGTCGACGGCCCGATGGTCCGAGGGCCGGAAGCTCGGGGACGCGCGAGCCTGGGAGCTCGGCGTCCGACGGCCCGGCGTGGCTGGGGTGTCCGGGATCCTGGCGCTACGGAGCCCAAGCTCGGCGGCCTGGGGGCCGGCGGCCCCGCGGCCCGGCAGCCTGACGGACCACGGCCCGAGGCACCGAGCACACCAGCCGGACGAACGCGGCGCGCTCCGAGCCCACGCAGACCAGTACCGCATACGCGCCGCTCACCGCCCTCGGCCAGGGAGACCGAGGCCCGGGAGCCTGACGGCACGGCGGCACTCATCCCGACGGCCAAGGGGCCTTGCGTTGCCGGGGCCAGGAGCCCCGCGGCCCGGCCACCCGCAGCGCGAGAGCTTGGGAACTCGGGACTCAGCGCCCTGGGTCCGTCGCCCCGGACAGCCCGGGGCGCCAAGGGGCCCGACAGCCCGGAAGCTCGACGCAGCGCAGGGCCGGAGCTTGGAAGCCCGGAGCCCGGGGCCCGGGGTGCGGGGCCCGGGGTACGGGGCCCGGGGCCCGGGGTGCGGACGAGGCCCGGGACCCCGAGGCACCCTCCAGCCCCTCGCCCTCACGCACCCTCACCGCATCCCATGCCGACAAGTAACGAACGCACGGCCACACCTGAGCACCCATCATGGCCAACTCTCCGAACACACCGAAGGCTCCCGACCCAAGCCCCGCCCCGCCGTGGCGGGCACGGCGAGACGGAGCGGTCAGACCCTCAGTAGAGTCCTGCGAAGTTTTTTCGTCAACACTTTTCACAAGGATTGAAGAAACCCCAAGTTCACAGGCCTGATGCCTTATTGACACGTCATTGGATCTTCAATTCATGAACGTTCAAACCCTTGACGCCCTCCGCCCCGGGCAGTTCACTCACGCTTCGATCCCCCCGGATCCACAACGTCAGGAGTCCCCCCGCATGCCCCTGCTCTCCGACCACCCGCCACGCCCCTCGCGGCTGACCGTCGCAACCCTCGCGGCCGCACTGGTCGCGGCCCTCCTCGTGCTCCTCCCGAGCACCGCCGCCACCGCGGCGCCCACGCTCCTCTCGCAAGGCAAGTCCGTCACGGTCTCCTCGGTCGAGGGCGCCGGCACCCCCGGCTCCGCCGCCGTGGACGGCAACAACGGCACCCGCTGGTCGAGCCAGTTCGCCGATCCGCAGTGGATACAGGTCGACCTCGGCGCCCCGGCCCAGCTGAGCCAGGTCGTCCTGCGCTGGGAGACCGCCGCCGCGAAGGCGTACCGCGTCGAGCTGTCCACGAACGGCACCAGCTGGTCCACGGCCTATTCGACGGCCAACGGCACCGGCGGCGTCCAGACCCACGACATCACCGGCACCGCCCGCTACGTCCGCGTCTACGGCACCCAGCGCACCACCGGATACGGCTACTCGCTCTGGGAGTTCCAGGTGTACGGGACCGCTGGCACCGGCCCGACCCTCCCCGGCGGCGGCGACCTCGGACCCAATGTGATCGTCTTCGATCCGTCCACGCCGAACATCCAGGCCAAGCTGGACGAGGTCTTCGCCCAGCAGGAGTCGGCCCAATTCGGGTCCGGCCGCTACCAGTTCCTCTTCAAACCGGGTACCTACAACGGCCTCAACGCCCAGATCGGCTTCTACACCTCCATCTCCGGCCTCGGCCTGAACCCCGACGACACCACCATCAACGGCGACGTGACCGTCGACGCGGGCTGGTTCGGCGGCAACGCCACGCAGAACTTCTGGCGTTCGGCGGAGAACCTCGCCCTCAGCCCGGTCAGCGGCACCGACCGCTGGGCCGTCTCGCAGGCGGCTCCCTTCCGCCGGATGCACGTCAAGGGCGGGCTCAACCTCGCCCCCGACGGCTTCGGCTGGGCCTCGGGCGGCTACATCGCCGACTCGAAGATCGACGGCCAGGTCGGCAACTACTCGCAGCAGCAGTGGTACACCCGTGAAAGCTCCATCAGCAGCTGGTCCAACAGTGTCTGGAACCAGGTCTTCTCCGGCACCGTGGGAGCGCCCGCCCAGACCTTCCCGGAGCCGCGCTACACCACCCTCGACACCACCCCGGTCTCCCGGGAGAAGCCCTTCCTGTACCTGGACGGCTCCGAGTACAAGGTCTTCGTCCCGGCCAAACGCGTCAACGCGCGCGGCACTTCGTGGGGCAACGGCACCCCGCAGGGCACCTCGATCCCGCTCAGCCAGTTCTACATCGTCAAGCCGGGCACGAGCGCCGCGACGATGAACCAGGCGCTGGCCCAGGGCCTGCACCTGCTCTTCACCCCGGGCGTCTACCACGTCGACCAGACCGTCCAGGTCAACCGCGCCGACACCGTCGTCCTGGGCCTCGGCCTCGCCACCCTCATCCCCGACAACGGGGTGACGGCGATGAAGGTCGCCGACGTCGACGGCGTGAAGCTCGCCGGGTTCCTGATCGACGCCGGCCAGGTCAACTCCCCCACCCTGCTGGAGGTCGGCCCGGCCGGCACCACCACGGACCACGCGGCGAATCCGACCACCGGCCAGGACGTCTTCATCCGGGTCGGCGGCGCCGGCGCGGGCAAGGCGACGGCCGGCATGGTGGTCAACAACCACGACACGATCGTCGACCACACCTGGATCTGGCGCGCCGACCACGGCGACGGCGTGGGCTGGGAGACCAACCGCTCCGACTACGGGTTCCGCGTCAACGGTGACGACGTACTGGCCACCGGCCTGTTCGTCGAGCACTTCAACAAGTACGACGTGGAGTGGAACGGCGAGCGCGGCCGGACGATCTTCTTCCAGGACGAGAAGGCCTACGACGCCCCCAACCAGGCCGCCATCCAGAACGGTTCGATCAAGGGCTTCGCGGCCTACAAGGTGGCCGACTCGGTCAACACCCACGAGGGCTGGGGCCTGGGCAGCTACTGCTACTACAACGTCGACCCGACGATCCGCCAGGACCACGGCTTCCAGGTCCCGGTGAAGCCCGGCGTGAAGTTCCACGACCTCCTCGTCGTCTCGCTCGGCGGCAACGGCCAGTACGAGCACGTCATCAACAACACGGGCGCCCCGACGTCGGGTACGTCGACCACCCCGTCCACCGTCGTCTCCTTCCCCTGATCTCCCCTGACCCCCGGATCGCGGGGCGGCCGCCGGCTGCCCCGCGTTTTCCGGGACATCCGAGAGAGCGCTCTCCCATCCTCCCGGCCCTCTCGGGCCTCCTCGAGTGCCACCCACACCAAAGGAGCCGCAGCATCATGAAACTCCGACCGCGGGCCCTGTCCGCGCTACTCGTTTCGGCGGCCGTCGCCGTGATCGCGGCCGCCGGTCTCGGCGCCACCGCGCTCACCGCGCAGGCCACCCCCGACTCCGGCGCCGTCCACCTGGGCATGGACCACTCCGCCGTGGCCGCGCTCGCCTCGGGCGACGACCCCGACGGTGACGGCTACATCCCGGCGGTACCGCAGGTCACCGGCGTGACCCCGTCCTGGAACAACCCGCCGGACCGCTACTTCCACGAGTTCCAGGCCAACTGCGCGGTCAGCAGGACCGCCCCCGACGACCCGATCGTGTACGCGGGCCGGCCGGGTGCCTCGCACGACCACACCTTCATGGGCAACACCACCACGAACGCCTTCAGCACCACCGCCTCGCTGAGCGGCGGTGGTACCGCCTGCAACGCGGTCGGCGACCTGTCCGGCTACTGGATGCCGACGCTCTACAACGGCAGCCAGAAGGTCCTGCCCACCGGGCCGCAGGTCATTTACTACAAGACGGGCGTCACCGACTACACGAGCGTGCGCCCCTTCCCCAAGGGGCTGCGCTTCGTCGTCGGCAGCCCGACCCAGACCGCGGCCGAGTTCCGCGGCCACCGGGGCTGGGTCGAGGGCTGGGAGTGCGGTGACAGCTTCAAGAACACGGAGTTCCCGACCGACTGCCCGGCGGGCACCCAGCTCAACATCCGTATGCAGTCGCCCAGTTGCTGGGACGGAAAGAGCCTGGACACCCCGGACCACAAGGCGCACATGGCCTATCCGGTGGTGAAGCCCGGCAACAACGACAACGTCTGTCCCGCCGGCCACCCGGTCGCGGTGCCGATGGTCGAGTTCAAGATGGCCTTCCCGGTCAGCGGCGACATGTCGCAGGTCAGGCTGTCGAGCGGGTCCGGCCACTCCTTCCACTACGACTTCTTCAACGCGTGGGACGACCGGACCCTGAACGCCATGGTCGAGCACTGCATCAAGGGCGGGCTCCAGTGCAACGCCCGCGGCTACGACGAGTCCCACCCCGGCGCGGGCGCCGTTCTCGGCCCCGACTACCGCCTCCCGTAGCGGATCCCCACACCGCATCCCCACACCCGCGTACGGACACCCGCGTACGCACCCCCACACCCTCCCAAGGAGGTTCCTGCATGCTCTCCCGCATGCGCAGCACCCTCACCGCGGCCGCCCTGCTCGCGGGCGTCGTCACCATCGTCCCCGCGGGCCCGGCGCAAGCCGCCGGCAGCGTGGTCAAGGTGACCGGTGTCCAGGGCAACTGGCAGCTGACCGTGGACGGTTCCCCGTACCTCGTCAAGGGCGTCACCTGGGGACCCTCCCCCGCCGACGCCGCGCGCCTGCTCCCCGACGTGAAGTCGCTGGGCGCCAACACCATCCGCACGTGGGGCACCGACGGGAGCAGCCGCCGGCTGTTCGACGCCGCCTCCGCGAACGGCATCAAGGTGGTCGCCGGATTCTGGCTGCAGCCCGGCGGCGGTCCGGGCAGCGGCGGCTGCACGAACTACGTCACGGACACGACGTACAAGAACAACGTGCTGACCGAGTTCACCACATGGGTGGAGGCCTACCGCGACCACCCGGCGGTGCTGATGTGGAACGTCGGCAACGAGTCGGTGCTCGGCCTGCAGAACTGCTACAGCGGAACGGAGTTGGAGAACCAGCGCAACGCGTACACGACTTTCGTGAACGACGTGGCGAAGGCCGTGCACCGCATCGACGCCAACCACCCGGTCACGTCCACCGACGCGTGGGTGGGTGCCTGGACGTACTACAAGCGCAACTCCCCCGATCTGGACCTCTACGCGGTCAACTCCTACAAGGAGGTGTGCGGGGTCAAGCAGGCATGGGAGCAAGGTGGTTACACCAAGCCCTACATCATCACGGAGACCGGTCCGGCGGGCGAGTGGGAGGTCCCGAACGACGCGAACGGGGTTCCGCTGGAGCCCGGCGACCAGGCGAAGGCGGATGGTTACACCAACGCGTGGAACTGCGTCACCGGCCACCGCGGGGTGGCGCTGGGCGCGACGGTCTTCCACTACGGCACCGAGTACGACTTCGGCGGGCACTGGTTCAACCTGACCCCGGCCGGAGAGCGCCGCAAGATGTACTACGCGGTCAAGCGCGCCTACGGCGGCAACACGGCCGGCGACAACCTCCCGCCGACCGTCGCCGTGCCCTCCGTCCCCGACCCGGGCGCCGTCCCGGCCGGCAAGGAGATCACCATCCAAGCTCCGGCTACCGACCCCGAGGGCGACCAGCTCTCGTACGAGGTGCTCTGGGGCAGCAAGTACGTGGACGGTGGCGGAGGGCTGGTCTCCGTACCCTCCACGCACCTGGGCAACGGCACGCTCAAGGCCACTGCTCCGGCCAAGACCGGGGCGTGGAAGCTCTACGTCAAGGTGAAGGACGGCCGGGGCAACGTGGGCGTCGAGCAGCGCTCGGTGAAGGTGGTCCCGCCGCCCGTCTCGGGTACGAACGTGGCGCTGAACCGGCCGACCACCGCCTCGACGTTCCAGAACGACGGCTGGGGCGGCTGCCCGTGCACCCCGCAGCTGGCCACGGACGGCAGCAACAGCACGCGCTGGGCGAGCACATGGGCCGATCCGCAGTGGCTCCAGGTGGATCTGGGGTCGGTGAGGCAGCTGAAGCACGCGCAGCTGGTGTGGGAGAGCGCGTACGGGAAGGCCTACACGATCCAGGTGTCGGACGACGGCCGGAACTGGCGGACGGCGTACGACACTTCGTCCGGTGACGGCGGCATCGACGACTTCGACGTCTCCGCGTCGGGCCGGTACGTACGCCTCGACATGACCCAGCGGGGCACCGGTTACGGCTACTCCCTGTTCCACTTCGGCGTCTACGCCTGATCCCCGGTCCCGACGTCCCCGCACACCCCGCGCGCCGCCCGAACCTGACCCGGGCGGCGCGCGGTTTCGCATGCCCTGGCGCGCAGCATGCCCTGGCGCGCGCTCTCTCGGGCCAGGGCAGCCCGGCGCGCTCAGACCTCCAGGACGATCTTCCCGGCGGTGTGTCCGGCGCGGCTGAGCTCGAAGGCGGCCGCCAGTTCGGCGAGCGGGAAGGTCTCGGCGACGGTGACGGTGAGCGCCCCGGCGTCGGCGAGCCGGCCCAGCTCGGCCAGGTCAGCGCCGATGGGCCGCACCCACATCCACTGGCCGCCGGCGCCGAGGACGGTGTGGTCGGCGATGGAGGCGTGCCGGCCGCCTTCGGCCAGTACCGCGAGGGTGGTGTCGAGGACGTCGCCGACGAAGTCGGCGACGACGGTGACCCCGTCGGGCGCCAGCTCCCGGACCCTGCCGGCGAGCCCGTCCCCGTACTCGACGGGTTCGCAGCCGAGCTCGCGCAGCCGGTCGTGGTTGCGCGCGGAGGCGGTTCCGATGACCCGGGCGCCGAGCGCGCGGGCGATCTGTACGCCCAGGGTGCCGAC
The DNA here is from genome assembly GCF_018614195.1 of Streptomyces sp. ISL-43. GTDB lineage: Bacteria > Actinomycetota > Actinomycetes > Streptomycetales > Streptomycetaceae > Streptomyces. The sequence goes on along the minus strand of NZ_JAGGOT010000035.1, from coordinate 66,620 downwards.
GCCGCCCGCGGCGCCGTGTACGAGGACGGTGTCGTCCTTGCCGGTGGCCAGGCGGGTGAGCACCTGGTACGCGGTCAGGCCGGCCAGCGGCAGTCCCGCGGCCTGCTGCCAGCTCAGGGAGGCGGGCTTGGCCGCGAGGGCCCGTACGGGCACGGTCACGAACTCGGCGAAGGTGCCGCCGTGCACGTAGTCCTTGCGGGCGTAGGCGACGACGTCGTCTCCCGCCGTGAACTCGGGGGCGTCGATGCCGGCGTACTCCACGGTCCCAGCCACGTCCCAGCCGGGCACGACGGGGTACACGACGTGCATGAGCGCGTCGAGTCCGCCCGCCATGATCTTCCAGTCGACGGGGTTGACGGAGGCGCACCGCACCCGCACGAGGACCTCGCCGGGTCCGACCTTGGGGACGGGGAGCCGGGTCTCGGAGAGCACCTCCACTCCGCCGTAGGTCTCGTAGATCATCGCCCGCATGGTGCCCTCTTGGTCCTCGGACATACGCCTCGCCTCTCCGTGAGCCGGTCAGATGTCCCCTTGCCCATCCCACCACGAAGAGCCGCGCCCGCCCGGGGAGGAAGGGCGGGCGCGGCGCGGCGGAACGGTTCGGGTGGGAAAGGGGACCGGTGGAACCGGCTCCAGGAAGCGGGTGGCGGCCTCCCTGCCCCGTTACAGGGCCCGGTGGGCGGCGATCACGTCCGCGTAGTGCCGGCCGCTGGTCTTGACCGTGCGGCGCTGCGTGTCGTAGTCCACGTGGACCAGGCCGAAGCGCTTGTCGTAGCCGTAGGCCCATTCGAAGTTGTCCAGCAGGGACCAGGCGTAGTAGCCGGCCAGCGGGGCGCCGCGGCGGGCCGCGCGGGCGCAGGCGGCCAGGTGGGCCGTGAGGTACGCGGTGCGCTCGGGGTCGTGGACGCTGCCGTCGGGGGCCACGGTGTCGGGGTACGAGGAGCCGTTCTCGGTGATGAGGATGCGCCGGGCCCCGTACTCCTCGGTGAGGCGCATGATCAGGGTTTCCAGGCCGTCGGCGTCGACCTCCCAGTCCATTCCGGTGCGCGGGACTCCGGGCAGGTCGATCATCCGGGCGTAGGGGGCGGGACCGTGCGGGTCGGCGGTGACGATCTGCGGGAAGTAGTAGTTGAGGCCGATCCAGTCGAGCGGGGCGGCGATGGTGTCGAGGTCGCCGGGGCGTTCGGGCAGGTCCACGCCGTAGACCTCGCGCATGTCGGCGGGGAAGCCGCGGCCGTGGACGGGGTCGAGCCACCAGCGGTTGACGTGGCCGTCCATCCGCCGGGCGGCGGCGTGGTCGGCGTCGCCGTCACCGGCGGGCGCGACGGTGGAGAGGTTGTTGACGATGCCGATCTGCGCGCCGGGTGCTGCGGCGCGGATGGCCTGGGTCGCGAGTCCGTGCCCCAGCAGCAGGTGGTAGGAGGCGCGGACGGCGGCCGTGAGATCGCTGACACCGGGGGCCATCTTGCCTTCGAGGTGGCCGATCCAGGCGGAGCACAGCGGTTCGTTGAGCGTGGCCCACTGGGTGACGCGGTCGCCGAGGCGCCCGGCGACGAGGCCGGCGTACGAGGCGAAGTGCTCGGCGGTGGCCCGCTCGGGCCACCCGCCCCGGTCCTGGAGCGCCTGGGGCAGGTCCCAGTGGTAGAGGGTGACGGAGGGCTCGATGCCGGCGGCGAGGAGTCCGTCGATCAGCCGGTCGTAGAAGTCGAGGCCCTTGTCGTTGGCGGGGCCGTCGCCGCCGGGCAGCACGCGCGGCCAGGCCACGGAGAGCCGGTAGGCGTTGGTGCCGAGCCGGCGCATCAGGTCGATGTCGCCCTGCCACCGGTGGTAGTGGTCGCAGGCGGTGTCGCCGTTGTGGCCGCCGGCGATGGCGCCGGGGGTACGGGTGAAGGTGTCCCAGATGGAGGGGGCACGGCCGTCCTCGGCGACCGCGCCCTCGATCTGGTAGGCGGAGGTGGCGGTGCCCCAGACGAAGTCGCGCGGGAGGGCGGCGAGATCGATGGCGGCGGGGTCGAAGGCGGCGTGGGTGGTGCGGGCGGTGTCGAGGCGGCCCGCGTCGAAACGGGTTTCCGAAAGGGTCATTTGACGGCTCCTGCCGTGAGTCCGGCCACCAAGTACCGCTGGAGCAGCAGGAATCCGGCGACGACGGGGATGCTGACGACGAGCGAGGCGGCCATGATCTGGTTCCAGTAGACGTCGTTCTGCGTGGAGTAGCCCTGCAGTCCGATGGCCAGGGTGCGGGTGGCGTCGTTCGTCATGACGGAGGCGAAGAGGACCTCGCCCCAGGCGGTCATGAAGGCGTAGACGGCGACGGCGACGATGCCCGGCACGGCGGCCGGGATCACGACGCGGAAGAGCGCGCCGAGCGGGCCGCAGCCGTCCACGGTGGCGGCCTCGTCGAGGTCGCGGGGTACCGAGTCGAAGTACCCGATGAGCATCCAGATGGAGAAGGGGAGGGAGAAGGTGAGATAGGTGAGGATCAGTCCGCCCCGGGATCCGTACAGGGCGATCCCGGTGGTGTTCCCGATGTTCACGAAGATCAGGAACAGCGGGAGGAGGAAGAGGATCCCGGGGAACATCTGTGTGGAGAGCACCGTGACGGTGAACAGGCGCTTGCCGCGGAAGCGGTAGCGGCTGACCGCGTACGCCGCGAAGACGGCGATCACGACCGAGCAGGCGGTGGCCGCGCCCGCCACGATGAGCGAGTTCACGAAGTACTTGGCGAGCGGGATGGTGTGCCAGATGTCGATGTAGGGGCGGATGGTGAGCCCGCTGGGGATCCAGCGGAACTGGCCGGCCACGTCCTTGAGGGGTTTGAGCGAGCTGGTGACCATCACGTAGACGGGCACGAGGACGAAGACGGCGAGGACGATGAGGAAGAGCGCCCGGATCACCTTGAAGGACACCGGCGGATCCAGGGGCGATCTCGTACGGGCCCCCGTACGGGTCCGCGTACGGGACTGCGTACGGGACTGCGTACGCGTACGGGTCTGCGTACCACCGGTCTGCGCGCGGCGGCCGTGGTCAGGCATCGGATTCCCTCCGTCCCCGCGTCGTGAGGAACAGGTAGACGGCGGTGACCAGCAGCAGGAACAGCAGCAGGAGGACGGACATGGCCGAGCCGGTGCCGAAGTTCCATGTCACGAAACTGGATTGGTAGATGTGGATGGAGACGAGGTCGGCCGCCTCGGGTGCGGCCTTGCCGAACAGCACGAAGGGCGTGCCGAAGTCGTTGAATGTCCACAGGAACAGCACCAGGACCAGCACTTGGTTGACGGCGCCGACCGAGGGCAGGGTGATCCGGCGGATCTGCTGCCAGACCCCGGCCCCGTCCAGCGCGGCCGCCTCGTAGAGGTCCTTCGGGATGTTCTGGAGGGCGGCCATCACGATGAGGAACGCGAACGGCCAGCCCTTCCATACGGAGATGACGAGCAGCGCCCAGAAACTGTTGTCGCCCAGGAGCCAGAAGGTGTGCTCGGCGCCGCCGATGCCCAACTGTTCGTGGATGACGTGGTTCACCAGGCCGTTGTCCCGCTGGAACATGAACGCCCAGGTGATGACGGCCGCGTAGACCGGGAGCGCGTAGGGGATCAGGAACAGCGCCCGCAGGATGCCGCGGCCCCGGAAGGTCTCCTGCATGAAGACGGCGGCGGCGGTGCCGAGGAACCAGCACAATCCGACCGAGAGGAGGGTGAACAGGACCGTCGTGAAGAAGGAGTTGAGGAGAGCCTCGCCGACGGGCTTGTCGATGTCGACGGCGAGTTCGTAGTTGTCGAAGCCCGACCAGGGGGCGCTGGACCAGTTCCGGATGAAGAACTGGGTCAGCTGCCGGAAGCTCATCGTGATGCCCATGACCATCGGGATCAGGTGGATGAGCAGTTCGAGGAGCAGGGCGGGCAGGAGCAGGAGGTACGGAAGGGCGGTGCGGCGCGCGCGGCCGGGGCGGCGCACGCGTGCGGGCGTGCGCCGGACCTTCCCCGCCGTGGCGGCCGGTCGTTCCGCTACGGGTGCTACGGGTGCTACGGGCATGAACCGGTGCTCACTTCTGCATCTGCTGCTGGGCCTTGGTGAGCCGCGCCTTGACCGACTCGGCGGTCACCGGGCGGCCGGCCGCGGCTTCGGCGAAGAGCTCCTTGACGGCGGTGCCGACGGCTGTCTCGAACTGCGACTCCTCGGGGACCTGCGGGAGCGGGGCGGCGCTGGTCGAGAGGGTGTTGCGCAGCACGGTGAGGTCGGCGTCGGCGAAGGCGGGGTCGCCCTGGGCGGCCTTGACCGGCGGGATGGACCCGTAGGTCTTGTTGAGCAGCTTCTGCTCGTCGTCGCTGGTCATGAACTTCACGAACTTCAGGGCGCCGTCGATGTTGTCGGTGTTCTCGAAGACGGCCAGGTTGATGCCGGCGACCATGGAGTTGACGTTCTTGCCGGTGCCGGGGGTGCCTCCGGCCGGCACCGGGACGGGGGCGACGCCCCAGTCGCCCTCCTTCATCCCCTGGGTCTTGAAGCTGCTGGCCGCGCTCTGCCAAAGGACCATGGCGGTCTTGCCGTTGGCGAAGTCCTGGAGGGACTGGTTCTTGTCGTACTCCGCGTTGCCCGGCGCGATGATCTTGTCCTTGGCCATCAGGTCGACGTACTGCTTGACGGCCTCGACGTTGGCGGGGGTGTCGAAAGTGGGCTTGCCGGAGGCGTCGAAGAAGCTCGCGCCGTGCTGCTGGGAGAAGACGAAGGCCTGGTGGATGTTGTTGGAAAGGTTCGAACCCTCGGCGCCGAGCGCCCACTTGCCGTCCTTGGACAGCTTCTGGCCGATGGTGACCATCTCGTCCCAGGTGGCCGGGGGCTTCTCGATGCCCGCCTCCTGGAACATCTTCTTGTTGTAGTAGAGCGCGTACGACATCGAGTACAGCGGGACCGCCGCCGGGTCCTTGCCGACGGCGCCCGCCGAGCCGATGGCCGAGTCGACGAAGCGGTCCCTGCCGCCGATGGCTTCGAAGTTCTTGGCGTCCCAGGGCAGCAGGGCCCCGGTGGCCTGGAGGGAGGAGGACCAGGTGTTGCCGATGTTGAGGACGTCCGGCCCCTGCCCGGACGCGGTGGCGGCGAGGATGCGGTTGAGCAGGTCCGACCACGGGACCACTTCGAGCTTGACCTTGATGCCGGTCCGCTCCTCGAACTTCTTCAGCTCCGGGCCGAGGGTCGCCTGGTCCGCCGCGATGTCGGGGCCCTGGTTGGACGCCCAGTAGGTGAGCTCCTTGGGGGCGGTGTTCGATCCGCCCTCGCTGTCCGCGGATCCGCCCCCGCAGGCGGTCGCGGCTGCGAGCATGGACACGGTGACGGCGGTGACGGCGGCGGCTCGGGTTCTGCGCATGGCGGCTCGGTCCCTTTCGGCAAGGTGGGGAAGAAAGACCTGCGAGATGGCGCGAATAACCGGCCCCAACCGGGTACTTGGCCGCTCCGTTTGATCCAGGCCTTAATTTAGGACGTGAGTTAAGCCTCGCGAAAGGGTCGCGTCAAGGGGTCGCGCAAGGGTATGTTGCGATCGATGTCAGGGCGGAAGGAGCCACATGACCACGGGGCGCAGTGGACGTACGGTGCGGGACCTGCGAAGGGGCAACCGCAGCGCAGTACTGCAGCGGTTGTACTTCGGCGGGCCGATGAGCCGGCAGGAGCTCGGCCCCGCCACCGGCCTGAGCTCCGGATCCGTCAGCAACGTGGTCGGCGAACTCGTCGCGGACGGGCTCCTGGAGGAGGCCGGCATCGTCGATTCCGACGGCGGCCGCCCCCGTACGCTGCTGCGGATCGCTCCGGGCAGCGCGCACATGATCGGCATCGACGTCGGCGAAACCCGTGTCAGGGTGGAGCTGTTCGACCTCACCCTCACCGAACTGGCGCGCACCGAACTGCCGTTGCAGCCGCGCGGCTGCTACGACGTCGGCCCGATCGTCGACCACGTACGGACCGGGATCGCCACCGTGCTCGCCGAGGCGGGGGTCGGCACGGACCGGCTCCTCGGGGTCGGGATCGGCGTACCCGGCATCGTGGACCGCGACGCGCCGGGCGGAACAGTGGTCCACGGGCAGACCATCGGCTGGGACGCCGTCCCGCTGGAGGCGCTGCTGCGCGAGACGGGAGCCGTGCCGCACGAGGTCCCGTACATCATCGACAACGGGGCGCGCACGCTCGGCCAGGCGGAGATGTGGTTCGGCGCCGGGCGCGGCGCGCGGGACGCGGTGGTCGTGCTCTTCGGCTCCGGTGTCGGCGCGAGCCTGATCACCGACGGCTCCCCGGACGGCGGTGCCACCGAGGGCGCCCCGCTGGAGTGGGGCCACCTGACGGTCCAGGTCCGGGGCCGGCGCTGCCGGTGCGGGGCGCTGGGCTGCCTGGAGGCCTACACCGGGGCCGAGTCGCTGCTGGCGCGCTGGGCGGAGCTCGGTGGCGGCGGGGAGGCGGTCGCGGGGGACGAGGAGGACGCCCTGGCAGCGCTGCTGGCGGCGGCGGGCGGCGGCGACAAGGTCGCCCTCGACGTCCTCGACGAGACGGCCGAGTACCTGGGCGCGGGCCTGTCGGACGTCATCAACCTGTTCCACCCGGAGCGGATCCTCATCGGCGGCTGGGCGGGCCTGATGCTGGGCCCGCACATCCTTCCGGCGGTACGGGAGCACGCCACGCGCTACTCGCTGCGCCACCCGGCCGCCCGGGTCACCATCGACATGGGCTCGCTGGGCCCGGACGCGGTCACGGTCGGCGCGGCCACCCTCCCCCTGGCGGCCTTCTTCGCCAGGGGCGGCCGCCGCACCCCGCCGGAACCCCCGACGGAAGCCCCGGGCTGGCAGACGGCCCTGGAGGTCCGAGGCGAGTCGGCGGCTGCCCGGCGGGGGTAGCCGCCGGGCGGGGCGGCCGGACGGGGCAGGGGTCGCTGGGCAGGGCCGGGCGGTGGGACGAGGGCGGGGCCGCCGGCCGGCGTCGAGCGGCCCCGCCTCCTCGAGGCCGCCGGCCGGCGTCGAGCGGCCCCGCCTCCTCGAGGCGGCCGGGCGGGGTCGAGCAGGCGGACCGGGGTCGGCGTGGCTCAGGCCGAGTCGCGGACCACGAGTTCCGGATCGAAGAGCACCGCGGCCGGGGCCGCGGCCGACGTGCCCGCCACGCGGTCCAGGAGGAGGCGGACCATTTCCGCCGCCATGTCCTCCACCGGCTGGCGGACCGTCGTCAGCCGGGGGCGGGCCGCCCCCGCCGCGCCGGAGTCGTCGAAGCCGACCACCGCGACGTCGTCCGGAACGCGCAGCCCGTGCTCGCGCAGCACCAGGCAGGCCCCCTGCGCCATCAGGTCGTTCGCCGCGAACACCCCGTCCAAGTCCGACTGTTCGGCCAGCAGCACGCGCATCGCGTGCTCGCCGCCGTCCAGCGTGAAGTCCGCCTCGGCCACCCGCACCGCGGCGCCCGCCAGCGCCTCCCGGAAGCCCGCCACCCGCTCCCGGCTCGCCGGCACGTCCGCCGGTCCGCCGATCGCCGCCAGCCGCACGCAGCCACGGGCCAGCAGGTGCCGCGCCGCCAGCGCCCCGCCCTCGCGGTGGCGCAGATCGACCCAGTCCAGCCCGACCGGGGGCGTCGGCCGCGCGAAGAGCACCGCGGGCAGGGCGGCGGCCGCGAGCATCCCGGGCAACGGGTCGCGGCCGTCGGTGGTGACGAGCAGCGCGCCGTCCGCACCGCCCTGGGAGAGGTAAGCGAGCACCTGCGCGCGGTCCTCCTGCCCGTCGGCGAACATCAGCACCGGGTGCACCCCGCGCGGGCGCAGCGCCCGTACGACCCCGCTCACCACCCGCCCGAAGAAGGGGTCCTGGAACACCCGGTCGCTGTCGGCGCCCGCGCCCGAGACCACCAGCGCCACCGCCCCCGACCGGCGGGTCACCAGGGAGCGGGCGGCCCGGTTCGGCACGTACCCGGTCGCGGCGACGGCCTGCTGGACCGCCTGTTGGATGACCGGGTCCACATTGCGGACTCCGTTGACCACGCGCGACACCGTGGCCCGGGACACCCCGGCGGCGCGCGCCACGTCCTCCAGGGTCGGGGCGGTCCCGGTGCCGGCGCCCGTGCTCGATCCGTCCATGGCGGCACTGTAGCCGCCCGCGCCCGGGCCATCTCTTTCGGATCCTGCCGGGCCGACAAGGTCCGCAAGAGCCGCCCTAGACATCGATCGCCGCCCGGAGCGGCAGGTCGCCCGCACTGCGGCCGGCCAGGACCTCGAAGCGGCCCGGCTCCGTGATCCAGCCCGCGGCCTCCGGGGACCAGGACTGCAGGGCGCGCGCGGGAACCCGTACGTACGCCGTCACCCGCTCCCCCGGCTCCGCCTCCGCGGCCGCCCATCCGGCAAGCCAGCGGACCGGCCGCTCGACGGCCGAGTCGGGCCGGGACAGGTGGAGTTGGACGACCTCGCGGCCGTGCCGGGTGCCGGTGTTGTGCAGGGTGACGGGGACCTCGAAGCCCCCACCGGGTGCCGGCTCGGGCACACCGATCTCCTCGAACTCCCAGGTGGTGTAGCCGAGTCCGTGGCCGAACCAGTACGCGGGCCGTACCGCACCCGGGCGTCGCAGCCAGGCGCGGTGGCCGATGTGCAGGCCCTCCTCGTAGGGAAGCCGGCCGTCGGTGGGGTGCGTGGTGCGCACGGGGGCATCGGCGAGTGTGGCGGGCCAGGTGGTGGGAAGGCGTCCGCCGGGCTCGGCGCGGCCGAGCAGCACGTCGGCGAGGGCGTGCCCGGCCTCCTGGCCGGGGAACCAGGTGAGGAGGACGGCGTCGGCAGCGTCGCGCCAGGGCAGTTCGACGGGGCCGCCGGAGTTGACGACGACGATCGTAGGGGGGTTCGCGCGGGCGACCGCCGCCACCAACTCATCCTGTGGCGCGGGCAGTCGGAGCGACTCCCGGTCGAAGCCCTCGGACTCGCCGCCTTCCGTGGTGCCGACGACCACGACGGCGGCGTCGGCCCCGCCGGCGGCGGCGACGGCGGCGGCGAGCGCGTCGGCGGGGTTGGGCACGGGCGGGGCGGCGGTGAGGACGGTGGCCCGGCCGGTGCCGGGGGCGAGTTCGCGCCGGGCGACCACGCGGACCGGGCGGCCGGCGGTGAGCGGGATCCGGGCGGTGTGCTGGGGCGGGCGGACGTGGATGACGGCCGGATCGTCGGTCTCGGGTGGGAACTCGCCGTCGATCAGGGCCGTTGTGCCTGCGGAGAGGCGCAGGGCGCCGAAGCCGCCGAGCCCGAGGGTCCAGGGTCCGGTCGCGTCGGGGTGGAGCAGGGCGTCGAGCTCGATGGTGTGGGCGCCGGGCGGCAGTTCGGGTTCCAGGACGCGCCCGGAAGGCTGGTGCGCGGAGTACAGCACCACGTCGGCGGCGTCGAGCACGCGCAGGCGCACGCCGGGTGCCCCGCCCTCCGGGTCGCGGGCGTACCGCGCACCGAGCGGCTCCTGCCCGGCGCCGCCCTCGGGCGCGGGGCCGGGCTCGTACCCGATCCGGACGTGGGGCGGCAGCGCGTCGCGCAGCCCGTCGAGCGGGCTGACCACGCCCTGCGGGAAGACCTCGGAGCTGCCACCGCCTTGTACGCGGGGGGTGTCGGCGTGTGCCCCGATCACGGCGAGGCGATTGAGCGCACCGGGCTCCAGGGGCAGCGCTCCCCGGTTCTCCAGCAACACGAAGCTCGCGGCGGCTGCTTCGCGCAGCTCCCGGCGCAAGGCGGAAGTCTCGTCATGGCCATCGGCACCGCCCTTCGCGGAGGAACCGGAGGCAGCCGCCTCGCGCAACCCCCCGCGGAGGGCGGAGCCATCGCCATCGCCATCGGCACCGCCCGGCGCCAACGGACGGGAGGCTGCCGCCTCGCGCACCCTCCGATGCAGGGCAGAGGCCGGCCCCTCGACCGGGGCCGAGGTCGAGGCAGAGGCCAGGACTGGAGTCGAGGTCGAGGCCCGGGCTGAGGCCTGGGCCGGCTCCAGGGTTCGGGCCTGAACCCCCCGGTCCGGGGTGCAGGCCTCACCCGCCTCGTCAGGGGTACGGGTTGAGCCCGCCCCGGCAGGGGTGTGGGCCGTGCCCGCCCCCGCAGGGGTGTGGGCCGTGCCCACTCGGTCCGGGTCACGGGGGCCGAGGGCGCCTACGCGGTCCGCGAGGCGGAGGAGTCTGCGGGTCTTGTCCTCCACCGCCTCGGCCGGGACGCGGCCGCTCGCCAGGGCCTCCACCAGCGGCTCGCCCCACAGGCCGTGGGGGCCGGGCATCGCCAGGTCCTGCGCGGCGACGGCCGAGGCCACGGTGGAACGGACCCCGCCCCAGTCGGAGACGACCACTCCGTCGAAGCCCCACTCCCCCTTCAGCGGGTCGGCGAGCAGGGAACTCTCGCTCATCGTGGTGCCGTTGACCTTGTTGTACGCCGACATGACGAGCCACACCCCGGCCCGGACGGCGGCCTCGAAGGGCGCGAGGTACAGCTCGCGCAGCACGCGCTCGTCGAGCCGTACGTCGAGGGTCAGCCGTTGCGTCTCGGAGTCGTTGGCGACGTAGTGCTTCGCCGTCGCGGCCACTCCCCGCGACTGGACGCCGCGGATGAAGGCCGCTCCCGTACGGCCCGCGAGGAGCGGGTCTTCGGAGAAGCACTCGAAGTGGCGCCCGGCGAGCGGGCTGCGGTGCAGGTTGAGGGTGGGTGCGAGGAGGACGTGGACGCCTTTGCGGCGGGCCTCGTCGCCGAACAGTTCACCGAGCCGGCGGACCCGGTCCTCGTCCCAGAGTGCTCCCAGCGCGGTGGGCGAGGGGAGCAGGGCCGAGGTGGAACTCTCCTCCCAGCCGGGCCCGCGTACCCCGGCCGGACCGTCCGAGAAGACCATCTCCCGCAGCCCGATGGCCGGTTCGGGGCGGGTCCGCCAGATGTCGGCCCCGGTCAGCAGCCGCACCCGCTGCCCGGGATCCAGCTTGTCCACCAGTTGTTCCACGTCATCGTGCATGTCCACCCCTCGCACACCAGCCATCCGGATCGCCGGGAGAGCGCTCTCCCGCATGATCCCGGCGCACCGGACGGACTGTCAACGGCCGTGCGCGGACAGGCGCCGGAGCCGCCCCGTCGAATCGCGCGGGTGAAGAGTGCGGGACTGGCGACCACGACCGTGGCCGCCGATCTGCCGGGGCCGCTGCTGACCGGCTGCGGCGAGCGGGATCCGGCGTACGGCGAGCGGGCCGCGGTCACGCCGTACGCGGGCATCGAGGAGGCGCCGCAGAGTCCGGCCGCGTTCCCGCGGCGCGCTCTTCGACGAGGAGTCGTTCGACGAACTGCTGACCGGCATCCAGCGGCAGCCTCTGAAGCGCGGGAACCCGCCTGATCCGGCCGGTTCCCGCGCCGGACCCAACAGGCGGCCGGCCAGCGGTCAGGCGCGTGCGCGGCCGGTCAGGCGTGGACGGGGTGCGCGGCTTGGAAGGCCAGCCGGGCATCCGCGCCATCGGCGAGACGGCCCAGCAGCTCGTCGAGTTCGAGGTACACCGCCCAGCGCTCGGTGCCGGGCGGCGCGGCCCGGACGAGGTGGTCGATCAGGAGGTCTTCCAGGTCGGCGACCCGCGCGCCCTTCCACACCTTGTCGGCGGCGCTGACCAGCAGCTCCTCGATGCCCACCCCATCCGCCGCCCAGGCTGCGTGGGTGGCGGCGAAGCGGGCCGGCGCCGGGGGGAAGCCGTGTGCGAGGAGCAGGTCCCGGCCGGCCGGCTCGTGCGCGGAGCCGGGGCCTTCGAGTTCGGCGGTGTGCACGGCCTTGCCGATGTCGTGGGTGGCCGCGCCGAACAGCACGGCGTCGCGGTCGAAGGACACCGCCGGGTGGAACTCCGTGAACCAGTCGGCCAGTTCACACCCCACATCGTGCACGAGCCGCAGATGCGCCGCGAGCCTGGGCGGCGCGGCGAGATCGCGCAGCAGTGTGGATACGACTCCGGGGAGAGGGCGCAACGGCAGGTCGGCCGGGGCGTCGAGCGCGCGGGAGAGGAGGTCGGATCGGGGCATCCGGCCAGACTAACCCGGGCACCGCGGCGCGCCCGTACCCGCGCGGCAGCCCCCGTACCCGCACGACGACCCGCGTGGAAGCAACGCCCGCGCGGAGGCGACGCCCCCGGCCCGCCCTCACTCGTACTCCGTACCGCCCTTGCGCGTCAGGTACGCGGGGCTGACCGCCTTCGCGATGGCGCGTCCGCCGACCACCGGGCTGTAGCGCTCTGCCGCCGGCCGGATGACGACACCCTCGCGCAGGTGCATGCCCCGGCCGGACACGGTCTCCCGACCGCTCGCCCACTCCAGAACCATGTCCAGGTCGTAGGCACCCTCGAACAGCCGGGGAACCAGGGGCAGTTCACCATCGACGAAGACCTGTGCCGGGTCCAGCCACCGCACTTGTCCGTCGATCTCGGCGGAGACGTCGAATACGGCGTACCCGGGCGGCGTTTCGGCCGTCCGCACGTCGGTCCCGTAGGCCAGGTCCTGAACTCCCTTGCCGTACACCTCGGCGAAGATCCCGACCCTGGTCGCCCCGACCCGCTCGGCCAGCCGGGCGGCGGCCTCGGGCACGCCGTGGCCGCGTGCGGCCCGCCAGTAGAGGTTGCGTTCGTCCTCCCGGAGCGCCAGCCCCTTGGATCCGAAGCCCTTGGAGGAGACGAGCACCCGGCCGTCCTCGGCGACATAGGTCAACAGGCAGGCGGTTCCGTGCAGTTTCTCCGTGAGGACGACGGGCTCGCCGGGCTCGAAGATGCCCGGGTAGCGCTGGAGGTTCTCGATGTCCACCCACGGGAGCAGCTCGGCGGCGGCCTCCACCTCCCCGTCCATGGTGGTCGGGACGGGCGGGGACCATTTGGTGATGCCGAGCGACTCGGAGAAGTCCGTACCCTCCTTGGCCGCCAGGACGAGGTCCACGTCGGCCAGTGCGCGCGGCCGGCAGACCAGGCCCTGCGACAGCTCGCCGCGCAGCCGGACGGCCTTGACCCGGTTCGCGTCGCCGCCGGCGAGACGGCCGGTCAAGCCGAGCTCCTCGATCAAACCGGCGGGCAGCACGGACTGTTCGGGTACGTAGAGGGCGAAGTCCCCGGTGCGGTAGACGCCCTTGGCGACGACGGCCCGGTAGAGGCCCACCTGCGCCAGCTCCAAGGCATCGGCGTTCGGGTGTGGATGGACGGAGATCTCTTCGGCGGTGACCCTCAGGGTCGACATGGCGGTACTCCTCGAATGACGGGCGTCAGGTCTCGCAGGTCACTCTGCGACCCCGCATTTCCACTGGTCCAGCGCTTATTCACGGTGTTAGCCTGCGGCGGCGGTCCCGCCTGCTCGGCGGCTCTTCGATGGTCCACAACGGCCTCTGCAACGGCCTCTGCCGCAGCCGAGGCGATCGGGGCCAGGGGGGCGAGCGGGCCCCACCGTACTCGCCGCGCGCGGACGCCGTGATCATGGGCGTGGGCACGACATGGGTACTGCGTCACACAGGAGGCTCATATGTCACGTCGTCCGGTCACCGTCGTCACCGGAGGCAGCCGCGGCATCGGCGCCGCCACATGCGTCCGGCTCGCCGCCGACGGGCACGACATCGTGCTCGGCTACCTCCGCGACGAAACTGCCGCCAAGGCCACCGCCGAGCGCGTGCGCGCGGCCGGCGCCCGGTGCGTGAGCGTGCGCGGCGACACCTCCGAGGAGTGCGGCGTCGAGCGGCTCTTCGACATCGCCGGAGCCGAGTTCGGCGCGGTGACCGGCCTGGTCAACAACGCCGGGGTGACCGGCACCCCGGGCCGGCTCGCCGACACCAGCACCGAGGACCTGCGCCGGGTGCTGGACGTGAACCTCTTCGGGTACCTGCTCTGCTGCCGCCGGGCCGCCCAGGACATGGCCCGCTCCGGCGGCGGGGCGATCGTCAACGTCTCCTCCGCGGCCGCCACTCTCGGCAGCCCCGGCCGCTACGTCCACTACGCCGCCACCAAGGCGGCCACCGACACCCTGACCCTGGGCCTGGCCAAGGAGCTCGGCCCGGACGGGATCCGGGTCAACGCCGTGGCGCCCGGCATCATCGAGACCGACATGCACGCCGCCATGGGCGACCCCGACCGCCCGGCGCTCGCGGCCGCCGAGATCCCGCTCGGACGGGCCGGGCTGCCCGCCGAGGTCGCCGCGGCCATCGCCTGGCTGCTCTCCGCGGACGCCGCGTACACGACCGGGACCGTCCTCCGCGTCGCCGGCGGACGCTAGTGCGGTAGCCGGCAAGTCGGACGGCCCTGGGGGTGCTTCTCGCCCTGCCGGTGTTCAGCCGTCGATCGGGAAGGCCGCCCGCGTGGCCGGACCGTAGATGCCCTGCGGGTCGCCCTTGATGCTCCGGTGCTGCTGGAGCTGGGTGACACCGCGCCGGGTGTGCCCGTCGTAGACCCCGGTGACCGAGACGTACGTGAACCCCTGCGCGTAGAGCCGTTCCTGCAGGGCGCGCACCTCGGCGCCGCGGTCCCCCGGACGCAGGGTCCCGGCCTCTTCCGGCGGCTGCGTGCCCGCGGGAGCCGACGGCTTCGGGTCCCGGCTCGCGCTCGCCTGCGGAGCGGGCACCGCCGGGGCAGTCGTGGACGGCGCCGGGGGCTCGACCGGCCGTACGGACTCCGCGGCCGGCGAAGGATCCTCGCCCGCTCCCGGGCTGCGCACGGGAAGCATCGGCACGGACAGGTCGGGCAGGGCCACGGCCCGCGGCGGCTCCTCCTGCTCCGGGCCGAGCAGGAGGAGCGCGAGGACGCCCGCCGCGCCGAGTGCGAGCAGGGCGAGCCAGGCGAACGCGAATCCGGCGCGCCGGTCGGCACCGGGTCGGGCCGGGGGCACGGGTGAGGACGCCGGCGGCGGGACGCGAGGAGGCTCGGGCACGGCGGCGGGCGGCCCGAAGCGTGTCGGCACGGAGACCCGCCCGGACTCCTCGGGCCAGGCGGGAGCCGTCGACCCGGACGGCAGGCCCGAGGGGGCGACGTAGGGGCGTACGAGCAAGCGATCGTCGTCGGGCACGATCCCACTCTCATCGGGGTCAGGGGACACGGTTGTCTCCCGGCGGGTACGGGGGCCGGCGCGGCGGTGCGGTGTCGGCCCCCGTACCCGGCCGGTCAGGCCCTGCGCCGCCGGGCGGCCAGGACCGTTCCGGTACCGGCGGCCAGTACGACGGGGCCGGCGGGCGGCTCATGCGGTGGCGCTTGCCGCTCGGGCGATGGGACGCCGGTCCGGACGGTGGTACTCGCCCGGCGCACTCTTTCCCCCGGGGATGCCCCAGGTCAAGCCTGATGTCCGATGCATCCCATCCGCCCTATGTGTACATGACGACTTCGGCCAAACCGTCCCCCGGGGCCGGCTCCTCCGCAAGGCCGATCGCGGCCGACGGTCCGCATAACGGACGCTCAACTCCTCCCCCATGACCTACCGGTGGTCGGCCCCGGAGGTCTCCGGGGCGGTCTGCGCACCGGCCCCTCCCGGCGCGGCGCCGGCCCGCGGGCTCCCGTCCGCCCGCGCGGGCTTGTGGGCGTGGGCCCCTCCTCGCACCTGCACCCGCGCCCGCGCCCGGGCGCTTCCCGCCGTGGAGGCGACCCATGCGGTGACGGCCGCCAGGGCCATCAGCACCGCCCCGGTCAACGGTGCGGCGGACACGGAGATCCCGTCGACCGCGAGGCCGCCGGACAGCGCACCGGCGGCGATGGCCAGGTTGAACATCGCGACCATCAGCGAGGAGGCGGCCTCCGGCTCGTCCGGGGCGGCCTTGATCATCCAACTCTGGAGACTCACCGACACCCCGCCGTACACCAGGCCCCAGGCCAACAGCAGCACCGTGCCCGCGACCGTCCCGGGCACGTTGGCGATCAGTGCGAGGATCACGGCGAGGAAGGCCCCGACCGCGAGCAGCGTACGGTGCGGGTCGCGCGCGCCCGCCAGGAAGTTGCCCGCCACGCCCGCGAGCCCGTACCCCAGGAGGAGGGTGCTGACGAAGCGCACGTCGATGCCCGACACCTCCTGCAGGATCGGCCGTACGAACGTGTAGGCGGCGAACTGCCCCGCCACCACCAGGAAGGTGACGGTTACTCCGGCCCGGACCCCACGGTTGCTCCGGAGCAGGGCGGGGAGTTGGGCGAAGGTGGTGTGGCGGGTCGGCGGCAGCGCGGGCAACAGCAGGAGCAGGGCAGCCAGCGTGAGGAGTCCGAGTCCGCCGACGGCCGCGAAGGCGAAGCGCCAGCCGCCGAGTTCGCCGAGCAGGGTCCCGGCGGGGACACCGAGCACGGAGGCGGTGGGGACACCGCCGAAGACGAGCGCGGTGGCCCGGCCGACGTGGCGCTCGGGGACGAGGCGTACGGCGAGTCCGCCGGCTATGGCCCAGAAACCGCCGACGCCGACCCCGACGAGCAGCCGCGCCGCGAGGAGCACCGCGAAGCCCGGGGCGAGGGCGGCGACCAGGTTCGCGGCGGCCATCAGCGCGATCAGCCCGACCAGTACGAACCGCCGGTCGAGCCGGCCGGCGCCCACGGTGACGAGCGGCGCGCAGAACCCGGCGACCAGCCCGGGCACGGTGACCATCAGCCCGGCGGTGCCGTCGGACACGCCGAGATCGTCGCCGACGGGGGTGAGCAGCCCTACCGGCAGCAGTTCGGAGGTGATGAGGCAGAAGATCCCGAGCGCGACGGCGCACACGGCGCCCCAGCCCTTCCACCCGGCGACCGCCCCATCGGAAGCGGGCGCGGGGGCGGGGTCCGGAGCGGGACCGGGCTCGCGGATCGGCTCGGAGGCCAGGGCAGGGACCTGCTCGGAGGCCTTGCCAGAGAGGGGGGCCTGCCCTGGGCCAGGGGCAGGCGCAGGGGCAGGGACCCGGTCGCCTGGGGCAGGTTCGGGCTGGCGGTTGCCGGGCGCGGCGGCTTCAGGCATGGATCGCGACTCCGTACGGGCGGGTGGGCGGGCAGGTGGGTGAAGGGGCCCGCACACCGCTCCCGCCCGACGGGCGGGCCGTCGGACGAGCCGGTCCGCGGACCCGCACGGCGGCGCCGGACGCCAGGGGTCGCGCCTCCCCCGGCACCCGCGCCGTCGTCTCCGTCCCGAACCTTGTCCGGAATTACCCGTCCGGTCCACCCCTGTCCACGCACGGGCCCTCCCGGACCGGTGAAACCTCCGGTGGTGGCGGAAACGATCCGGGTGGCCGTGCCGAACCGTTTCGGCAACGGCTCCGGAACGTTCCGCCCGCCGCCGCTCCGCTCAGGACCGCCCCGGCCCCCTCCGGATCCGATCGGATCCGATCAAATCCGATCGGACCGGCTCCGCATCCGCCGCCGATCCGCAGCACTCCCACCCGCACGCGTGAGCACGGGATCCGGCCGTCCGACCCGTGGGGCATGGTGGTCCGATGCAGTTACGCCGGGTCCTGCCCCTCTCCCTCGTCGCACTCCTCGCGAGCGCCGGCTGCGTATCGGTCGGCCCGCGCGTCCCCGACGTGCCCGCGCGTGGCGCCGTACCGCCCGTCGACGCGCCGGAATCACCCGAATCACCCGCATCACCCGACGGTTCCGGTAGGCCCGGCGGGACCCGTCCGGCCGCCGCCGGCGTCCCCGATCCGCACGGGCTGCCCGGCGAACCGCTGCCCCTCGGCACGCTCCCGGGGGCTCCCGGCGCCGGCCAGGACCAGGACCGGGACCACGGCGGGGACCGCGACCCCGGCCGGCACGCCGCCAAGGCGCCCCGGCCGGCCACCGACCGCCACGCGAAGCCGGCGGCGCCGCGCCGGGCGCGCCCGCCCCAGTCCGCGCCCGCCCGGCCCGGGCGGCTGCCGGCCCAGCCGCCGCGCCTGGACGAGCTGTGCGCGGCCGCGGAAGGCACCATGCCGCCGTCCGTCGTCGATCTGTGCATCCGCCAGTCAGGTGGCCGCTGACCTGGACCGATGTCCTCATATTCTGGTCGGGCTTGACCCTCACACCGTGTCAGGCCCTCCACTGGAAGGCGTCATGTTCATCATCGGAGACTTCGCCAAGCACGGCCGGGTATCGGTCCGGATGCTGCGTCACTACGACGCCCTCGGACTGCTGCGCCCGGCCCGTGTCGACCCCGTCAGCGGCTACCGCTACTACGAGGCAGGGCAGCTCGCCCGCCTCAACCGCGTCATCGCGCTCAAAGAGCTCGGCTTCAGCCTGGAACAGGTGGGCTCGATACTCGACGAGCTGGTGGGCGCGGAGGAGCTGCGCGGCATGCTGCGGCTGCGGCAGGCGGAACTGGAGTCGGCCATGGCCGCCGCGGCGGCCCGGCTGACCCAGGTCGAGTCGAGGCTCCGGACCATTGAGAACGAGGGGACCATGCCTTCCATCGACATCGTCGTGAAGAGCCTTCCGCCCGTCCGGCTCGCCGAACTGAGCGCGATCGCGGGGAGCTACGAGCCCCAGGACATCAGCCCGGTCATCGGCCCGCTGTACGACGAGCTGTGCCGCCGCATCGAGGAGGCCGGGGTGACGCCGACCGCTCCGGGCGTCGCCTACTACGAGGACGCCGGCGACGCGGAGCGGCCGGGCGCCGTCCTGGTCCACGCGGGGCTGCCGGTGGCCGCCTCGGTGCGGGCCGAGGACCTCGGGGGTGACGTACGGATCGTCGTGCTGCCGGCCGTCGAGCGGGCCGCGACGGTCGTGCACCGGGGTTCGATGGACTCCGTACTGCCGACCGCGCAAGTCCTGGCCCAGTGGATCGACGCGAACGGGGAGCGTTCGTCCGGGTACGCGCGCGAGCTGACCCTGGCCTGCCCCGAGGACCGCGACCAGTGGGTCACCGAGCTCCAGGAACCGCTCGGCGTCTGAGTTCTCCGTCCGGGCTCCGGAACACCCCTTAGGCTCCGCTGATGCAGCGCGTACTCGTCGTCGGCATCAGCGGGGCCGGCAAGTCCACCCTGGCCCGGGGGCTGGGACGGCGGCTCGGGCTGCCGTACCAGGAGATGGACGCCCTCCACTTCACCGGGCCGGGGTGGGCCGTCAGCCCGTCCTACGCCGCGGACGCGGCCCGGATCGCGGAGGGCGAGCGGTGGATCCTCGACTCCGCCGGGCCCCAGGCCGTACGCGACCTCCTGTGGCGGCGGGCCGACACCGTGGTGTGGCTGGACCATCCGCGCCGCGTGGTCATGCGCCGGGTCCTGCTGCGCTCGCTGCGCCGCAGTCTGCTGCGGGAGCGGCTGTTCGGCGGCAACCGGGAGCGGTGGCGGGAGTGGCTGCGCCCCGACCACCCCGCGTGGTGGGCCTGGTCGCGGTACGCGTCCCGGCGCGCGGAGATCGGCCGGCGGGCCGGCGACGCGCGGTTCACCCCGCTACGGGTGGTGCGGCTGCGCTCCCCGCGGGCCGCCGACGCCTGGCTGCGGGCTCAGCGGGCGGCCGGGCGCCGGCCGCAGACGTAGGCGCAGCCCCGGACGGTGCCGCGTACGGTGCCCCGGCGGGCCGAGCGCAGCCGGCGCATCGTGGCGTGCCCGCGCCGGCGCCACTCGGCCCGGGGCAGCCCGGCGCGCTGGCCGCCGCCGGTGATCAGGGCGTTGACGGGTGCGTGCGGGTCGGCCGCGAGCCCCTTGGCGACCAGGACCCCGACCACGAGCGGAACCAGGGCCACGGCCAGCGCCGTACCGGCGGTGCTCACGTGCTGCTGCACGCGCGGACGGTTCGCGGTGCGCGCGGTGGCGGTGGCCGTGGCGATCGCGATCGCGGAGGGGGCTTCGGAGGTCATGCCCCCATTCGATCAGCGGGGGCGGTCCGGGGAATCGGGGCGGATACTCAGGCCGTTGGGTGTGAGGTACTCAGACGCGGACGTGGACGTGGACGGATGAGGGGGCGGCGGCCAGTGACGACACCCGGGCAGGGCTTCGAACCGGCGAGCGGCGACGGCCCGTCGCCACCCGCGGCGGGGCGGGCGGCGGAGCTCCGTACCGCCTACGAGGGCCTGTTGCAGATCCGCCGCCTGGTCAACGGACCGGCGGGGACCACGGTTCCCGCGCCGTGGGAGCTGCGCCTGATGCCGCGCGCGGTGGCGCTCGTACTGGAGGCGGCGGGCATCCCCGCGTCGGCGCAGGATCCGCAGAACCCCGAAAAGGACCGGCAGGACCCGGCGGACCGGCAGGACCCGGCGGACCCGCAGATCCCCGTGGACCCGCAGAACCCGCAGAACCCGCAGAACCCGCAGAACCCGCGGAACCCGCAGGATCCGCCGGACCCGCCGGACCCGCGGGCCCCACGCACGCGGACCGGATACCGGGTGGGCCAGGCCGCGTCCGGAGCCGGCCGGGTGGAGGTGACCTGGCTCGGCCCGCCGGGCGGCGGAGCGGCCGAGGAGGAGCAGGAGCGCCTGACCGCCTGCGCGGCGGCGCTCGAACCGCTCGGCTGGGTCTGCCTGTTGTACCGCGGCCCGCGCCGCCGCCGCTTCCTGGAGGTCGAGCCGCCGCCGGTTCCCTGACGCGGGCTCCCTGCCCCGGCAGCCGAAAACCGGTACCTCCGCACGCCGGCGCCGGGGCACACTCGCCCGATGGGCATGCTCGATGTACAGGCGGACCGCGTCCGCGCGGGCGCGACGGTGGAGTTCCGGCCTACGGGAACGTCGATGGTCCCGCTCGTCCACAGCCGGCAGCGGGTCCGCGTCGCCCCGGCCGAACCCGCCCTGCTGGAGCCCGGGGACATCGTCCTGGCCCGGGTGTCCGGCACCGTGTACCTCCACCTGGTGACGGCGGTGGACGCCCCGCGCCACCGGGTCCAGATCGGCAACAACCGGGGCCACGTCAACGGCTGGACGAGCCGCGACCGCGTCTTCGGCATCTGCGTCACGGTGGAGGGCGTACCCCGCCCCGGCGCGGCGGCCAAGGTCCGCGCGGCCGGGCCGACCGGGACGCCCACGCCCGCGACGCCCGGACCGGCCCAGCCGAACTGTGCGACCTAGCCGAACTGACCGGCCTGGCCGGACTGACCGATCCGCCGCAGGGTTTCCCTTACGGCCCCGGCCAGCCGCTCGTCCTCCCGCATCTCCTGGTCCTCGTCACCGACGTACATGGGGGTGCGGACGCGCTGCTCCGTCGCCGCCCGCAGCGCCGCCGCGGCTACGGCCGCCGCGGGACCCACAGCGGTCAGGACCCGGCAGACGTACAAGCCGAGGCCGTCGCGCCCGACGTTGTCCAGGAACGCGTCGAGGGCCGGGCCGGTCGGCTCCTCCCCCGCGTGCTGCCACAGGGTGCCGATCATGCGCGGGTGCGCCCGGGCACCGTCGGCGGTCTTCTCCCGGAGGCAGGCCACGTGGTGCGGCTCCAGTCCGCCGTGTTCGGCCAGCCACTCCAGCAGGCGGGCGGCCACCGCGATGCCGCGCGGCCGTTCATCCACCCCCGCGAGGACCTCTTCCGCCCGCCGCCGGTCCCCGGAGATCCGGATCAGGGCCATGGGGGTGTGGCCTCCCCGGACGCCCTGCCCGTTCGCGGCCAGCGCGTCGAGCAGGGGCAGGGCGGGAGCCGCCGCCGTGCCGATGGCGCCGAGAACGGCAGCCAGCCGGCTCGCCCTCCGGTTGTCCGAGCCGTCGCCCCGCAGGCCCTCCAGCAGCCGGACGAGCACGGGCACGGCGGGGGCCGCGGCCGCTCCGCACGCGCTCAGTACGGCGAGCGACGAGCCGGCGTCGTCCACCCCGCGCCCGTCGAGGGCGGCCACGGCCGCCGCGACGAGCGGGGCGAGGTCCACACCGGGTACGCCGGCCAGCCCCTCGGCGGCCTCCGCCGACGCCGGCCCGCAGCGCCCCTCCCGAACCATCCGGCACAGCTCCGGCAGCGCCCGTACGTCCCCGGTCCGGGCGAGCGCCAGCGTGGCCGTGTCGCCCCGTACGGGGCCCGGCTCCGCCAGCTCCTCCCGGCACAGCCGGGTGGCCTCCAGCGAGGCCCCGACCACGCGCACGGCCGCCGGCCCCGCCCAGGGGTCCGCCAGCAGCGGCCGCAGGTGCGGTACGAGGGCCTCCGGGGCCGCCCGCCAGTTCCGCAGCGCCACCCCCGCCATGTCGACGGCCGCGAGCCGGGCCGCCGCCGTCGGCCGGACCGCGAGCGCGGCGACCTGCGCGTAGCAGGTGTCCTCGGCGTCGGAGCGCCGCGCCTGGAGCCCCCACACGGTGCCGATCCGCCACTCCAGCCGACCGCCGGGCCCGCCGATCCGGGTTCCGGCGGCGTCGAGGTCCGCGAGGACCGCGTCGCCGTCGGGAGCCGGGGCTGCGCGCAGTCTGATACCCGGGTCGGGGTCGGTGCGCAGCCGGTCGCGGAGGCCGTCCCCGCCCGCCACGAGCAGGGCCTCGGCGAGCGCGAGGCGCGCGACGGGGCCGGGCGCGTCGGGGCCGTCCGCCGGGGCGGTCAGGAGTTCCTCGGCCCGCTCCCGGTCCGTCGCGGCGAGCAGCCAGGCGGCGGCGCGGCGTACGGGCTCGTCGGGGTCGGACAGCAGGGGCAGCGCGGTCCCGGCCGCCGCCGTCGGGTCGGTGGCGACGGACGCCAGGTCGGTGAGCAGCCTGAGCACTCGCAGTCGTACGTCGCCACGCGTGTGGGTCGTCAAGGAGGCGAGCCGTCTCGCCGCGGGGCCTTCGCCGTCACGGCCTACGGCGTCGAAGACCGCACTCCGCGCCGCCCAGTAGGCCGTGCCCTTACGGTCGCGCCGGGCTTCTTCCAGCCAGGCGTCCACACAGTCGGCCGGGTCCGCGGGACCCGGCGGTCGGGGGCTCACGGCCCCGGGCGCGGTACGCCCTTTCGCATCGTCATCCGTGGATGATCACCGGGCGGCCCGGCCCGGCGCAAACCGGTTTCTCAGCGGTAGCGCTCGGCCAGCTCCGCGACCGCCCGCGCGAGGGCCCGGCGCAGTTCCGGCGGGCCGAGCACCTCGGCCTCCGTACCGAGGCGGAGCAGGTCGCCGACGGCCACGGCCTCGGACTCGACGTCGAGTTCGGCCCGTGCCCAGCCGTCCGCGTCGGGCGGGCCGGCGGAGGCGAGGGCGCGGACGCCCGCCGCGCCGAACTGCATCGGCAGCAGGCGGCGGGCGCGCGGGGAGAGCCGTACGACGGCGGTCTGCCTGCGCATGGCCGCCTCCAGGCGGCGGGCGGACTGCTCCCAGTACGCGGCGAGTTCGAAGCCGGCGGGCCGTTCGAAGCGCTCGGCGAGGCTGTCGACGTCGAGGAACCGCCCCACCCGGTAGGTCCGCACGCCGGCCCGCGCATCGGCTGCCCGCGCACCGGCCGTCTCTTCGCCCCGTGCCTCGGCCCTCGCCTCGGCCCTCGCCACGAGGTACCAGATGCCGCCCTTGAGGACGAGGCCGAGCGGCCACAGTTCGCGGTGGACCTCGCCGCCCCAGCGGCGGTAGTGGGCGCGCAGGATCCGCTGGTCCCAGACCGCCCGGGCGATCGTACCGAGGTGCGGGACGGGGTCGGCGTCGCGGAACCACGCGGGGGCGTCGAGGTGGAAGCGCTGCTGGATCTGCCGGGCCCGGTCGGCGAGTTCGGCGGGGAGGGCGGCCTGGAGCTTCAGCTGGGCGGCGGCGAGATCGGCGCCGAGGCCGAGGTCCCGCGCGGGGCCGGGGGCGCCGGCGAGGAACAGGGAGCCGGCCTGGGCGTCGGTCAGGCCGGTCAGGCGGGTGCGGTAGCCGTCCATGAGCCGGAATCCGCCGGCCGGCCCCCGGTCGGCGTGCACGGGCACCCCCGAAGCCCCGAGGGCGTCGATGTCGCGGTAGACGGTCCGGACGGAGACCTCCAGCTCGGCGGCGAGCTCGGGGGCGGTCATCCGGCCGCGGTTCTGGAGCAGCAGGAGCAGGGAGAGGAGCCGGTCGGCGCGCATCCCGTCATTGTCCGGCATACCTGACAGGGGATGTCAGGTATGCCGGACAGGCTGTTCCCGACAGGGCGAGCGGGCCGACCAGCACGCGAGCCCGACCCGTCCGACCCGACCCAGGAGCTCCCATGTCCACGCCCGCGCCCACATCCGCAGCCACAGAGGCCTCCGGCGGCTTCACGTTCGAGAACTGGGAGGAACACCCGGTCGGTCCCACCGAAGCGCCCTTCCCCCGCCTGGCCCGCGCGACGGTCACGAACGCCTTCACCGGCGTCGTCACCGCCCCGGAGACGTCGTGCTCGTACGCGATCGTCTACACGGGCGAGAGCACCGGCACCTTCACCGGCATGGAACTGGTCACCGGCACCGTCGGCGGCCGCAAGGGCAGCTTCGTCCTGGAAGAACGCGGCACTTTCGACGCCACCGGCACCCGCTGCGGCTTCGAGGTGGTCCCCGGATCGGCCACGGCCGAGCTGGCCGGCCTCACCGGCTCGGGCTCCTTCGTCTACCGCCACGGCGACACGTCGGTGGAGTACGCCTTCTCCTACGACCTCCCGTAGGTCCTGCCGGTGGTCCGCGCCGATCCGTCCCGGCAGCGGCGCGACGGGCAGGCAGGCGGACGGGCGGGCAGGCAGGCGGACGGGCGGACGCAACGGTCTGCCGCTGCGCCCGCCCGCTGTCACGGCGCGCCGAAGGTGAGCGTCAGCCGTGGCGTCCCCTCGTTGGCCTGGGCCTCCGAGGACCACAGCCACAGGGCGTCGGTGCCGGTGCTGCTCAGCGCCAGGCCGTACGCGCTGCCGAGCGCCCCCGCGACGGCGGCCGCGTCCAGGCCGGTGGTGTGGACCGCCGAGCCGTCCGGGATCCCCGCGAAGGTGCCGAGCGCCGGGCCACCGAGCGCGGGCCGGTTGTCGTACGTGGTCCCGGCCTCCGTCCACGAGCCGGTGATCGGGAGCACCGAGACGGTGTCGGCCGTGCCGGCGCCGCTCATGGTGCTGGTCTTCACGCCGAGCGTGGCCGACTTCAGCACCGTGCCCGGGGGCGCGGCGGGCAGGTCGAAGCGCAGGTAGCTGCCGTAGAAGGAGCTTCCGCGCACCGCGAGCGAGCCGGACGTGCCGTAGTTGGTGCCCGGTGCGCCCGCGTTGGCGTAGGCGTCCTCCGCGGCGGCGACCTCGACGACCGAGTCGGCCGGGGCGGAGGCCAGGGCGTGGTGGTTCTGCACCTGGGCCGCGCTCAGGACGTTCGGGTAGACGGCGGTCTCGTCGAGCTCGCCCGCCCAGTAGTCGCTCGTCGGGCGGTCCGGCCAGGCGGTGAGGTTGTCCCCGCCCGCGTGCCAGTACCCGGTGAAGTTCTCGTTCGTGGTGACGTTCAGCGTGCCCTTCCGGACACCGTCCACGTACAGGGTCATGCCGCCCGCGCCCTGGGTCGCGACGACGTGGTGCCACTGGTTGTCGTTGTACGCGGCGGCGGTCGTGATCGTGCGGGTGGCGCCCGTGTAGACGCCGTAGACCAGCCGTCCGTCGTTGGTCATGTAGACGTGCTTGTCGTACTGCTCGCTGGTGCGCGACTGGTTGCTGCCGAACCCGAGCAGCTTTCCGCCCCGGGTCGTGCCCGTCTTGAACCAGGTCTCGATGCTGTAGGTGTTGCCGACCGTCTGGCGGCGGTCCCCGTACACCTGGGTGTCCGTGCCGTTGAAACCGATGGCCGTGCTCGCGCCCGAGACCGCGCCGGGCGTGCGGCGCAGGGCCGGAGTGTTCAGGTGCACGCCGCTCTGGTTGGCGTCGGAGGAATCCGCGGCGAAGGGCGGGGCCGACTCGTCGTAGCGCCAGAACAGCTGGGCCCCGTCCGCGCGGACCGCGTTCGGGTACGCGTCGACGGAGCTCACCGCCGTCACGCTCGCCGTCGCGGACAGCGCGCTGGTGTTGCCGGCCGCGTCGGTCGCGGTCACGCGGTAGGTGTACGACTGGCCGGGGGTGACCGTGGTGTCGGTCCAGGAGGCCTGCGGGCGGCGGAAGAACAGCGAGTCCGCGGCGACCGTGGCGATCGGCGTGGCCGAGCCGTTGCGGTAGATCCTGTACGTGAGCGTGCCATCGTCCAGGTCCAGGCTGGTTCGCCAACGCACCTGTACGGCACCCGGCTTGTAGCTGACGGCGCTCGCGAGCGGGACGGTGGGCGCGCCCGTGTCGCCGGTGGAGGCGAAACGCGTCAGGCTCTGCTGCGCCGCTCCGTTGACGGTGGTGAACTCCCCGCCGACCCAGAGGTATTGGACGCCCGCCTTGGAGCCGACCGCCATCACCCGCGGGCCGATGCTTTCCGCGATGCCGTCATTGGTGTCGGGCGCCCAGCCCAGCTTGCCGACGCTCGTGGTCGGCTGGGCCAGCAGGTGGTGGCGCTGCCCGTCGGGGAACTCGCCGACGCTGGCGCAGTCGTGCGCGTGCGAGGCGCTGTAGAGGACGTTCTGGTACGGGAGCACGGCCTGCGTGGCGCCGAGGCAGGTGTCGCGCCAGCGCTGGCCGAAGTCGGAGAGCTCTAGCGCGATCCGGCCGTCGAAGACGCCGCCGCCCGTGCCCTCGTTCGCGGTGTAGAAGCCGGTCGCGTCGGTGGCTATGTCCTTGACCACCGAATTGGTCGTGATGAACCCCGGGTAGGCCTTGGTGAGGGCGCCGCTCGTCGCGTCGACGACGGCGAGTGCGTGGGTGTTCGCACCGCCCACGGTGAAGAAGTCCCCGCCCAGCAGGACGTGCGCACCGTCCGGGGTGACCTCGACGGCGCGGACGGGCTCGTCGGCATGGGCGGTGAAGGGCTTCAGTGTGCCGTCGGTCGCGTCCACGGCGGCGGAGCGCTCGCGCTGCTGCCCGGAGACGGTGAGGAAGTCGCCGCCCGCGTACACGGTGTCGCCGGTGACCGCGAGGGCGCGGACGGTGGCGGCGAAGGCCGGGCGGAAGCCGGTCTTCACGCTGCAGGTCGCCACGTCGATGGCGGCGAGGCTGGAGACGGGGGTTCCGTTGACGGCGCCGAAGTAGCCGCCGGCGTAGAGGGTCTTCTTGTCCGGCGAGAGGACGAGCGCGCGCACGGTGGCCGTGCGGGTGCCCACGGTGAAGGACAGCTCGCAGGAGGTCGGGGCGCCGGTCGCGGCGTCGAGCGTCGCGAAGTTCACCGCCGGCCGTTCGCTGCCCGCGGCACCCTCGGGCGGGCGGACGGCGGAGAAGGTGCCGCCGACGAAGACCTGGCCGCCCGCCTCGGCGAGGGCCCACACGACGCCGTTGGCCTGCCATGTGGGCAGCGCGTCGGCGGTGAAGGCCACCGGCGGGGTGATCGCGGCGGCCTCCTCGACGAGGCCGAGGCCGACGGCGGCGCCGGTGGCGGCCAGGGACAGGGCGAGCGCGGCCGCCGGCCCTCTGGATCTACGCATGAACCCCCCAGTTCGGTGCGCGCCCCACCGCATCGGTACTGCGCGGGGCCGCGCACGGATCGCGGTGTGGCCGAGAACAGGCGTACAGCCGTCCATGGCCGTGACTACGGGCGCACCTTAGGGGGAATCCCGGCTCCGTTCATCACACTTGACGTATCAGATGCGAAATTGCACCGGCGGAAGGTGGAGAGGGAGCCGGAAGGGAAGGCCGGCACCGGAAGCCGGAAGCGGAGGCGGCTCACCCCCCGGAGGTACCGGACGGGTAGGCCGCACCCTTCGGATCTTGCCGGATCTTGCCGGTTCTCGCGATTGCCGCCCCGCCCGGGGCCCAGTCCCTCTACCGTGCCTGTGGGGGCGGACCCGGTGACGGATACACGTACGGGGCCGGGCGCGGGCACAGGCACGGGACCGGAGGGTGGGGGCGTGATGGACGACGAAGAAGACCAGCGGCTGGCGAGGATGACCCCGGAGGTATCCCGCCGCACCCTGGCCCTGCTGCGCGGCCTCGCGGGCCTCGAACCGCCGGAGCGGGTCCCCGAGGAGGCGATGCTCACCGCCGACGCGATCCTCGCCGAGTTCGGCACCGACGGGCTGCGCGTGCTGGTGATGACCCTGGCGTCCTGGGCGACGGCCCAGATCGAGAACGTCTCCGAACTGAGCCGGCGCAGCCACGAGGCCGTTCTCGACGCGATGGAGCTGGCCTGCCTCGAGGCCAACGCGGAGGACTGAGGACACACCGCTTCCGGGAGCCGGGGTCCGATCGGCCCGGCTTCAGCGACACTGGTGGTAACGGGGGGTCCCGATCGGAGGCCGTCGTGAGCACACCTTCCCCCATCCGGATCGCCGCCGTCCTGTCCACCGAATACCGCGGACGGCTGATGTCCCACGCCCGTGAGGTCAATTTCCGCGAGGGTGCGCGGATCTTCGACGAGGGCACCCGGGCAGAGTCCTTCTGGATCGTACGCTCGGGCACGGTGACCCTGGAGATCCCGGTACCCGGCCGCCGGCCCACCTCCATCGAAAGCCTGGGCCCCGGCGAGCTGGTGGGCTGGTCATGGCTGTTCCCGCCGTACGTGTGGCAGCTGAGCGCCGAGGCGATGACACCGGTCCGCGCCTACGAGTTCGACGCCACGACCGTACGGATGCTCATGGACGCCGATCCGGCCTTCGGGTCCGCCATCGGCCACTGGGTCGGCCGGGTCCTCGCGCTACGGCTGCAGCAGACCCGCACCCGCCTCCTGGACCGGTTCGCCCCGCACGCCGCCGCGAGCTGACCCGAGGCGGGGGTGTTCGGCCGATTCCACCGGCCGCTCCCCCACAGGTCAGCGCCCGCCCACCGCTGCGGTCTGCGGTCATGCGTGTGCGTTCGGTGACGAAAAGTAGAGGTGCGAACGGGCGTTCCGGTTCCGCATGGGCAAGACTCGCGTCCGTTATCCGACGCAACGACGCGAGGAGTGTTCGCCATGCGATCCATCACCAGGAGTCCCGCGGGGCTTTCGCTGGCCGCCGCCGGGCTCGCCGCCCTCACCGTGCTGGCCGTCTCCGGCGCGGCCGGCACGGCAGGCGCCGCACCGGCGGGCACCGACAGCCTGTACGCACCGTCCGCGCTCGTCCTGAGCGTCACGGGCGGGGACGACGCCGCGAGCGGTACGGTGCTGCGCGCGGTCACCCTCGTCTGCGCGCCCCGGCCGGGCGGAAATCACCCGGCTCCGGCCGCGGCCTGTGCCGAATTACGGGCCAACGGGCCGGAGTTGGACGCCCTGGCCGAGCCCCGCTCGGACGCGGCGTGTACCCGCGAGTGGGACCCCGTCACGGTGACGGCCGACGGGGTGTGGCAGGGCCGGCGCCTGAGCTACTCGTACACCTACGCCAACCCGTGCGGGCTGCGGAACAGCATCGGCGTGCTGTTCGGCATCTGAGCACCCGCCCCAGCCAGTGGGGCCACCCCGGGCCGGGCGGCGCCGTGCGACCGCCGTCCGGCCCGGGCCCGCCCCGGCACTGGGGGCCCGCCCCCGTCGCCGGGGCGACACCCCGCGGCGTCAGCCCAGTTCCAGGCTGGCGACCGCGTACATGCCGGTCAGGTCGATGTCAGGCTCCTCGCCGGTGTACATCCGGGCGGTCTCGAAGGTCGCCGACAGGCCCAGGCCGGCTGCCAGGGCGGTGGCTCGCGGGTTGGCGTCCGGCACGTCGAGGCAGACCGTGCCGTCCGGGGAGTGCTCCGCGAGACGGAGCAGCAGGGCGGCCGCGAGGGCCGGGGTGGCGGCGTAGAGCGGGCCGACGCGGGACGCGGCACTGCAGGGCCGGATGACGCCGAGTCCCTCGATCCGGCCGTCCCGGACGGCGGCGAGGGCGGTGCGGCCCGGCAGCCCGACCCAGGCGGCGAGGAAGGCCTCGCGCGGTGCGGGGAAGAAATGCCGGTCATAGGCGGCGAGTTGCCCGAAGGGCAGCGTGGCGGCGTCCACGATCTCCACCCCGGGCTCCAGCCCGCCCGCCGGAGCCCCCGGCTGCAGCCCGCCCGCCCGAGCCCCGGCGCGCGGCACGCCCTCGTGGCGGACGTTGTTCCAGGCCGGCCGGAAACCGGACTTGCGGTAGTTGTCCTGCTGCTCCACCACCCCGTCCAGCCCGACGAGCCGCCCGTCGAGCCGTTCCATGGCGGCCCGCCACATCCGGATGCCGTAGCCCTGCCCGCGTACGGCGGGCCGGGCGATGTAGAAGCCGAGGAAGCCGAAGCCCGCGCCGTAGCGCACGGCCGAGACACAGGCCACGGGCTCCCCGCCGAGCCGCCCGACGAGGAAGCCGTCCGGATCGGCGACGGCGAACGCGAACCGGTCGGAGTCCCCCGGGTTCCAGCCCTCCTCGTCGGCCCAGTCCCGGATCAGCGCCAGGTCGGCGGCGCTCGCGCCGTTGATCTCGAATCCAGTCGATCCCGTCATGTCGGTGTTGTACCAGATGCTCGGGAGGTGCGCAGCCGGGCCTGACCGGCCGTCAGGAGGCGGCGAACGCACCGGGATCGGCCTCCCGGTGCACATCGCTCACCTGCCCGGGCGGTCACCAGCAGGGGTTCGCCGTCGCGCCACCACACCCGTACCTCCGTGGCAGCGCATGGTTTTCCGCGCGGCGCGTGAGCCGGTACGGGATCGATGTGGGAGCCGGTACGGGATCGACGTGGGAGCCGGTACGGGATCAATTCGATCGCGGCGGGGCGTACGCGCTCCTTAGAGTCGGCGCATGGGAAAGCCACTCGTCGCAGTGTTCAGCGGGGCCGGGATGTCGACCGATTCCGGGATCCCCGACTACCGGGGCCCGCAGGGGCTGTGGCGGCGGGCGCCCGACGCCGAGAAGCTCGTGACCTACGAGTACTACATGGCCGATCCGGAGATCCGGCGCCGGTCCTGGCTGATGCGGGCGGAGATCGCGGCCCTCGGGGCGCGGCCGAACTCCGCGCACCTCGCCGTGGCCGAGCTGGAGCGCGGCGGGACGCCGGTGCGGGTGCTCACGCAGAACGTGGACGGGCTGCACCAGCTCGCCGGGATGCCCGCGCGCAAGGTGTTCGAGCTGCACGGCACGGCGCGGGCCGTGGTGTGTACGGCCTGTGGTGCCCGGTCGGGGATGGACGAGGCGCTGGTCCGGGTCGCCGCCGGATCGCAGGATCCCGCCTGCCTCGCGTGCGGCGGGATCCTCAAGGCGGCGACCGTGATGTTCGGCCAGCGGCTGGACCCCGAGGTGCTGGTGCAGGCCGTCGCCATCGCCAAGGGGTGCCGGGTCTTCGTGGCCGTCGGGTCGACGCTCCAGGTACAGCCCGCGGCCTCGCTGGCCGGTATGGCCGCGGAGGCCGGGGCCCGCCTGATCATCGTGAACGCGCAGGAGACCCCGTACGACTCCCTCGCCGACGAGGTGATCCGCGAGCCGATCGGCACGGCCCTGCCGGCGCTCCTGGCCCGGATCGGCGCGGAATCCTAGGCCGACCACGTTCTCGGCTGCTACGCCGCGTCGGCCGCGCGCCGCATCTCGGCCACGTCCAGCTTCTTCATCTTCATCATGGCCTCGGTGGCCCGGGCGGCGCGCTTCGGGTCCGGGTCGCTGATCAGCTCGATGGCACCCGGCGGGATGACCTACCGGGCCAACCCGAACTTGTCCTTGACCCAGCCGCAGGCGGATTCCGCGCCGCCGTTGCTCGTCAGCGTGGCGTAGTAGTAGTCCGCCTCCGCTTCGTCGGCGCAGTGGATCTGGAAGGAGACGGCCTCGGAGAAGGTGAATTCCGGGCCGCCGTTGAGGCCGACGAACTTCTGTCCGTTGATCTCGAACTCGACGACCAGGACCTCGCCCTCCGGGCCGGGGCCCGCCTCGGTGTAGCGGCCGACGCGGCCGAGCTTGCCGTCCTTGAAGACCGACAGGTAGTAGTCGGCGGCGGCTTCCGCCTGGCCGTCGAACCACAGACACGTGGTGAATCCGTTGCTCGCCATGACTGCCTCCAGAGTGCGTGTGTGCGGGATCGCGTCCCGTACATGAAGACCGGCCCCGGCCCCGAAACTCATCGGCGGGGCCGGGGCCGGTCTTCATCCGGTCTGGATCGCACTCCTGTGGGCTACATGTCGAGCATGCGGTCGACGACCCGCTCGGCGGCGTGGCCGTCGTCCAGGTCGCAGAACTCCTCGCGGAACGCCGTCCGCGCCCGCGCGTACTCCGCGCCCACCGCGTCCGCGTTCCGTACGGCCTCGATCAGGCTCGCCGAGTCCCTGAGCAGCGGGCCGGGGGCCTTCTTCTCCAAGTCGAAGGTGAAGCCGCGCAGCGTGTCGCGGTAGTGCTCCAGGTCGTACGTGAAGAGCAGGATCGGCCGGTCGGTGTGGACGAAGTCGAAGATCGCGGAGGAGTAGTCCGAGATCAGGACGTCGGCGACGAGCAGCAGATCGGTGGGGTCGGGCCAGCGCGACACGTCCTTGACGAAGCCGTCGCGGACGCCTTCGCGGACCTGCTCGGTGACCTTGTGGTGCCCGCGGACGAGCAGGACGTGATCCTCCCCGAGCTCGCGGCGGGTCGCGTCGAGGTCGATCCGCAGGTCGAGCCGGTAGCCGGAGGCGACCGTCCAGCCCAGGCGGTTCTCCCGCCACGTGGGCATGTACAGGACGACCTTCTTGCCTTCCGGCAGGCCGAGCCGCGAGCGGATCTCCGCGATCCGCTCGGGGTCGGGCCGCAGCAGCGCGTCCGTACGCGGGCTGCCGGACTCGATGACCTCGCCGTCGTAGCCGAGCGCCCGCTTGAGGACGGGCGTGGCGTACGAGCCCGGGGAGGCGAGCAGCGACCACTGGGCGCTGTCGTGCTCCAGCGCCTCCAGCACCTCGGGGCTGGTGTAGTAGTCGTGCATGAAGTCGTGGCCGATCTGCTTCAGCGGCGTGCCGTGCCACGTCTGTACGACGGTCTGCCCGGGACGGCGCCGGAAGGCGAGCGGAACGCTGTCGTTGACCACGTAGTAGCGGGCCCGGGCGAGCACGTCCCACGATTCGAGGCTGTCGTACTGGACCGCGCGCGCGGTCGCCGGGACCTCGGCGCGGCCGTCGCGCACCAGCCAGACGTGGTCCAGCTTCTCGCCGCGGCGCACCAGCTCCTCGTGGATGGCGCGGGGCGAGTCGCCGGCGCCGTGACCCCGGAAGGTGTCGTAGACGACGATGTTTTTGACCGGGAGGGCGCTCTGCGCCGGGTACGTCACGTCGCGCGCGATCCGCTGCGCGTAGTGCGAGCGGTCGTGCGGGCTGATCAGCGGGTCGGCGATCAGCGCGAGGCGGTCGTAGAGACGGGACTCGACGCGTATCCGGCGGCCCCGCGCCGTGACGGCGTGGGGTCCCGAGTGCAGGGCGGTGGGCGCGAACTGCAGCGGTACGCCGCGGTCGACGCCGACCAGGCCCGCGGTGGCCCCGCCCTGGGAGGCGGGGCGCATGGTGGTCCACCAGCGGCCCTGCGGCAGCGCGGTGCGGCCGGCGTAGCCGTCCGCGAGCACAGGCTCGAAGGAGGCTTCGAAGGCGTCGCCGTCACGGCTGACGGGGTAGCTGAACTCGAGGCCGAAGGAGTCGTGCAGGACCAGCTCGTAAGGCTCGTGGACGGGCGCGACGAAGCGGCCCCGGATCGTCAGGGCGCCGTCCTTGGCCTCGACGGTGTCGACCAGCGGCGGCGAGAACTGCACCGAGAGGGTGAGGTGTCCCGTGTTGCCGCGCTTGACGAACAGGACCCGGTCGGCATCCTCGCCGGGCAGGGGGACGACCAGGCCGGCGAACCCGCCGCGCTCGTCGTGCGCCAGCCGGTGGTCGGTGCCCCCGGCGCCGACGACGGACAGGCTCCACGGCTCGGGGGTCCAGTCGCCCGGCTCGCACGGGGCGTCCGGGACGGCGGCGAGGCCGGCCAGCGGCACGCGCGCGGTGAAGGGGATCCGGCCGCCGGCGACGGCGGCGGAGGTCTCCATCGGGAAGGTGAGCACGGATCCGGTGGAGACGTGCACGGCGCGCAGGGTGGCACCGGCGCCGACCTCGGCGGCGAGCTCGCCCGTCACCTCGACGGCGTCGTCACCGGACGGGCGGACGTCCAGGGCGCGGGCGCGGACGATCTCCACCTGCACGGTGAGGGAGCCCACGGCGCTCGGGACGATCCGTACGTCCGGGGCGACCCAGTGCGCGGGCGGATTCTGTCCGCTGTCGTGCTCACCGCCCCGGAGCCGGGCGCGGTGCAGACCGCCGGCGCCGGTGACGGCGACGGAAGTGCTCCATTCGCCTTCGTTCCACTTGCCGCCCGTCTGGAAGACGGTGGGGTCGACGACTGCGGTGAAACCGGCCCAGTCGGCGTGACGCAGCGCGAGGTGCGGGGAGTTCACGGTGGCCATCGGGGAGGCGACCGTACGGGTGGTGACGACGGTCCGGCGGCGCTTGCCGTTCTCGCGGAAGATCAGCGCCTTGCGCGAGCCGAGGCGGCTCTCGGCACCAAGGTGCCCGGGCAGGGCGTAGCCGCGCAGCATCAGCTTGCCGTCGGCCCAGTGGGCCTCCTCCAGGCGGCTGACGACGCGGCGTTCGCGCGGGCCGAGGGTGAGGACCTTCGCGGGGACGGGTGCCTTGAGGAAGGGGTAGTCGGCCTGCGGGCGGGCCAGTCCCTTCGCGGGCACGCTGTAGGTGAAGTCGCGCTGGTGGCGGAAGAGGGCGATGAACTCCTCGATCCTGCCCTCTGCGGCGAGGTAGGCCTTGAGCCGGTCGGCGACGGTGAGGTCGGACCAGGGCCCGGTGCCGATCTCCCGGATGAGGCCGCCGACCTCCTTGGTGAAGGCCGCGCGGAAGTCGGGGCCGGCCTCGGCCACGTACTTGTAGATGAGCGGGAGTTCCTCGCTCAGCACGTTGCGGTCGTACTCGCGCAGGTAGCGGGCGTACGCGGCACCCTGCTTGCTCTGGAGCGCCTCTCGCACCAGGCGTACGGAGGCCACCCGGTCGATGACCGAGACCGGGTCGGTGGAGCGCTGGGTGATGGAGCGCTCGCCGGTCTCGCGGACGCGCCAGTGGTAGACGCACTCACTGAGGATGTCGACGCTGGCGGCGAAGTAGTGCGCGGGAATGCTGACGGGGGCGTCCTCGTAGAGGATGCCCTCCGGGTACTGGAAGCCGTGCTCGTCCCAGAAGGTGCGCCGGTAGACCTTGTTCCACGCGGTGCGGTCGGTGACCAGCGCCGGGAACTTGGAGATGTGGGTCTTCAGCTTGGTGTTGGCGAAAGCCGTGCGGTGGCCCCAGGACTGCTGCATGCCGACGGAGCGGAAGCGCTTGACGTTGCCGGCGGCGAAGTCGGAGCCGGTCTCGTCGAGGGCGTCGATCAGCCGCTGGTACGCGTACGACGGCATGGTGTCGTCGCTGTCGACGAAGGCCAGGTACTCGGTGCCCGGGGTGATGTGGCGGGCGCCGACGTTGCGGGCGGCCCCGAGTCCCGCGTTCTTCTGGAGAACCAGCCGGAAGCGGTCGTCGCGGTCGACGAAAGCCTGTGCCAGTGCCGCACTGTCGTCGGTGGAACCGTCATCGACGAGCACGACTTCGAAGTCGTCGAATGTCTGCGCTGCGATGGACTCCAGGCATTCGTCGAGATAGAGCTCGACGTTGTAGACGGGGACGACGATACTCAGGCGCGGGGGCATGGGTGGCTAGTTCTCCAGCGTATTTACATTGTGATGATCAGCCGATTGCAGCATCCTACTCTGTAACGAGATCACAGAAATCGGTCATCTCGGACATATATAAGAAGCCGCCGGGGCGGACGGCAATGAGTTCAGCCGTCCGCCACCTCGCCGTCATCGGGTCACACTTCCAGTTCCGTCTCGATCTTCTTCAGCTGGTGGCGGGCCATCGCCAGGTTCGCCCGCCCCTTGTCGAGTGCGAGGTAGATGAAGAGCCCCGAGGAGCCCCGGGCCTTCAGCAGCCTGATCAGGTGGTACTGGGTTCCGAGGGTGATCAGGATGTCCTCGATCTCGTCCTTCAGACCGAGCAGCTCCATCGTGCGCACCTTGGAGCGCACCACGTCGGTGTTGCCCGCGGCGGCGACCGCGAGGTCGAAGTCCTTGCCGCCGCCCACGGTGCCCAGCGCCATACCACTGCTGTAGTCGACCAGGGCGGCGCCGATCACGCCGTCGATGGTGGTGGTGGCTTCCTTGAGCGCGGTCTCCACATTGGACATGGGTGTCTCCTCTTGCTTGTGGTTGTCCTGGAACTCGGGCGGTACGGAGGTACGTGGTCGGGAGGGAACCGCCGGGGGCGCCCGGCCCGGGGCTCGCCCGGCCGGGAGCACGATCGCCCGGCTATGTGATGGCGCCGAGGCCCCGCCGGCCGAGGCTGCGGTCGATCAGCTCGGCTATGCGCAGGCTGGAGCGCCGGGCCTCGAGGTGGAGCCGGCCGACGTTGACGCGCGACTCGGCTATCAGCGTCAGGACCGCGGCGTCGCCCGCCGCGTAGGTGGCGACGTAGCCGTCCTCGCCGCGCACGAGCAGCTCGCGGAAACCGCCCTGGCCCGTGCAGTCGCTGAGCCGCTGGGCCACCCCGAGGGCGGCCGCGGTCAGGGCGGCGACGGACTCGGCTTCGGTGGCGGCGCTGTCGTGGGCCAGGACCAGGCCGTCGGCGCTGGCGGCGAGGGCACCGGTGAGCTGGGGGACGCGGGCCCGAAGCCGTGCCAGCTCGGCGAGTATCTCGGCCTCCGCTTCGGCGGGCACCGTGCTCATGTCGGCCTTCCTCCTTTCGGGCTGCCTCCGCTCGGAGCGGTCGCCGCGCTGGGCCGGTCGCAGCGGGAGCCTCACAGGCTTGCCTCCAGTGCGTCGCGTAACCGGCGCAGCAACGCCACATCCGGGGACTGCGCCTGCGTCATCCAGTCGGGCAGGAGTGCTTCGGGTGCGGCGGCCGGGGCCGCCGGCGCGGACGGGGTCTCGACCAGTCCGGCCGCCGCCAGGCGCCGTACGTCGAGCAGGGTGTGGAAGGCCGGCCGGCCCAGCACCCACGCCAGGTCGGCCGGTGTCCGTACGCCGTCCGCCTGGTCCAGCAGGATCCGCTGCCGGGCGGTGACGGTCTGGCCGGGGGCGGCGGCCCGGGGCACGACCGGGGAGGTGTCCAGCAGCGGGTAGGGCCAGACCGCGTCGAGCAGTTCCCGGCGGCGCCGGGTCTCCCGCTCGACGGCGTCGGCCGGAACGGAACGGACGGAGCCGATCCAGTGCGTGGCCCCGCGGCGGAAGCGGGAGGGGCCGCTGCCCGGGGAGAGCGCGAAGAAGGCGGCGTCGAATATCGCGGCGAGGTGGCAGATCTCCAGCTCGCCGCCCGCCATGCCTCCGCTGTCGACGAGGAAGCGGGCGACCTGGCGGCGGGCGCCGGCCTTGTTCACGGCGTCGGTCCAGCGCTCGGGGGTGAGGCCGCCGCCGGTGGTGAGCAGGACGTCGAGGCCGGGGGTGGCCGGACTCTCGGCGTGCACGACGCGGCCGTCCTCCAGGAAGAGGGTGCCTCGCTCGCGGAGCAGCGCGCCGGTGGCGCGCTCGGCGGCGAGCCGGGTGAGCAGGGGCGAGACGGCGGCCGGGGTGCCGGCCTGGCCGTCGGGGAGGGCGGGGGTCCCGGAAGGAGCCGGGGCACCGGGGGGCAGGGCCGCCGCGTTCACTTGAGCACCAGCCCCTCGGCCAGGGACCGGAGTCTGTGCCGGGCGAGGGCGAGGTTGCCGTCGGCCCGGTCGAGCCACAGGTGTAGGAAGACGCTGCTGTCGAAGCTGGTCTCGACGAAGCGGAGCACGTGGTAGCCGGTCCGGGTGGTGACGATCAGGTCCTCGACGGGCGGTCCGGCGGCTTCGCCCGAGCCTGGTTCCGCCGGGGCGAAGGACTCGTACTCGGCGGCCGCCCTGGCCAGCTCGGCGGTCTCGGCGGCGGTGGTCTCGTGGTCCCCCACCGGTGAGTCCCCGATGGTGCCGAGGGCCAGCCCGCTGCTCCAGTCGACCAGCGCGGCCCCCCTCGCACCAGGCAGGGCCATGGCTTCGAGCAGGCATTCGTCGATCCCGGGCACGCGGGCTCCCCTCCCGGCCGGACCGTGCGTGGTGCACGGTCGTACGGCGCGACAGGAGGAACTTACTCAACTTCCACAGTGCGGAAGGGGGTTCTGGCATTTTCCGCTGGAACATGCGCGGTAGCACGTGACAGCTTGGCCGGAACCCATCGGAATTTGATCATTGCGTTGATCCATCCGCTCCGCGCCGGTCATACGGAACCCGAATTCACGAGGCGAGAGGCAGTGGCAGACCGTCCGCGAGCCGGAAGGCTCCGCCCTCTCGCTGCACGTAGCCCTCGTGGCTGAGGGTGCGCAGCAAGTGGTAGACGGTGGGCAGCGGGATACCCGTGAGGCGCGCGAGCCTCTTGGCGGTCGCCCCGCCCTCCGCGTACATCGCTTCCACGAGACGCAGCGCCCTCTGGACGGAACCGATGAGGGTGGGTGCGGTGGCGGTGCTGGTGATGTCGTCCGAACTGTCCTTCTGGCTGCGGTCGGTGCCCATGAGTGGTCCCCCTGCTCCGGTACGAGGCCTGGCAAACCCATCAAAGTCGCTCATCGGCCGCAAAACCAGCGGACGCGCGTAAACCCGAGCATAAGATCAACCAATACCCGACCGGCGAAACCGATGCGGTGGCGAGGATCACTGGGCGCAGGTCACGAAGGCCGGCAGGGAGGCCTCCTCGACGAGGCGGCGCGGGAGGGACAGCGCGAAGCGGTGCTCCAGGACGCGGAGGGTGAGGCGGTCCCGGTCCTCGTACGGTTCCCCCTCGGGGCGGGCGCAGCCGCCGTCCGGGGTGAGGATCTTGGCCTCGACCAGCTCCGGCAGGAGGAAGTCGGGCCGGTGGCCGCCGCGCCAGCACTCCTCACCGAGGCCGAAGCAGCAGACGAGCTCGCCGTCGCGGGCGTACGCGAACTGCTTGGGCGGGTGGTCCGGCTGCGGGTCGAGGTGGACGGCCTCGGCGCCGCCGCGGGAGATCTCGGCGAGGCGCTGCGCCCCGGCCGGCATGCCGTGTTCGATGGCGAAGGACCAGCCGCCCCAGCTGCCGACGCGGGCCACGCCGTCGCCGTCCACGGTCTCGGTGACCATGCTCCACGCGTCGATGGCGCCCAGTGGCCCGGGGTGGACGCCGGGTATCGCGCCGAGTCGCGCGGCCAGTTCCTCGGGGCCGATGCCCCGGGCGAAGGTCAGACTGACGTACCAGGCGTCCCAGTCCGCCAGCCACCGGATGCCGCCGTCGGCTCCGGTGCCGTGGTCCCTGCCCGTGCCGCCGTCCGCGTCGCCGCCGCTCCCGGTGATGTCAGCCGTCTCCACGGTGCCCTCCCGCGCTTCGTGCCGGTGCTCGGTGCTCCCCCACCGGCACGATAGTCAGTCGGCGGGGTGCTCCGGGAGGAGGCGCTCGACCATGACGTCGATGAGCCCCTCCAGCGGGTAGGGGTCCAGCAGTCCGGGCGCGGTCAGGTCG
This sequence comes from Streptomyces sp. ISL-43, assembly GCF_018614195.1. GTDB lineage: Bacteria > Actinomycetota > Actinomycetes > Streptomycetales > Streptomycetaceae > Streptomyces. The sequence continues at coordinate 27,433 of NZ_JAGGOT010000035.1, read as the reverse complement.
TCGACGATCAGCCCCAGCATGGCCAGGTACAGCAGCACCACGCCCTGCCGGTCCCCCGGCAGTCCCGCCTCCAGGTGCCAGGCGATGTTCGCCTCCAGCTCGGCGCCCTGGAATCCGGCCAGTTCGCTTTGGAGCTCGGGCCGCCGGGTGGCCTCCAGCCTCAGTTCCAGCATCGCGGTGTGGACGCTGCGCTCGCGGCGCATGCGCTCCACGAGCCGGCCGAGCAGCTCTCTCGTGTCGAGCGGGCCGGCCAGGTCCGCCGGGTCGGGGGTCAGCCGCTCCCGGGTGCGGTGCAGGATCTGTACCAGCAACTGGGCCCGGTTGGCGAAGTAGTTGGAGGAGGTGCCCGTCGGGACCCCGGCCTCGACGTCCACCGCACGCAGGGTGAGCCCGCGGGAGCCCTCGCGGGCGAGGACTTCGATGGCGGCGTCGAGCAGCGCGGCGCGGCGCTCCGGGTTCTGGCGCATGGGCGGATCCCTGACGGTGTGGACACGGGGCCGTGCGGGGCGGCACGGCGTAAGCGGTGCTGCGGCCCGCCGGTACGCCGGGCACGCCCGTACCGCTGCTATGACCGCCGCATATGCACTGCACGCGCAGTGCTTCGGACACGCTAGCGGACACGGCACCGTCCCGGCCCTCCCCACCGCCCCCTCCGCCGTGCCACCCTGCCCGTCATGGAGCGGATCATCGAGGAGATACGCGAGGACCTGAACCGCCGGATCGCCGTCGCGGCGCACCGGCTCGCCGACCGGATGCCGACCGAGGAACCCGCCTACGCCGCCCTGCTCGGGCGGGCCGAACTGCGCGACCGGTTACACGACGTCCTGCGCCAGGCCGTCGAGGGTCTGGCCGGCGGTTCCCCCGGCCTCGTGCCGGATCTCGCCGACGCCCGCGCCGAGGGCGCGCTCCGCGCCGGCCAGGGGCTGCCGCTCGACTCCCTGCTGCGCGTCTACCGGCTCGGCGGCCGACTGCTGTGGCAGAGCCTGACCGAGGCGGTGGCCGCCCACGACCGGGCCGCGCTGCCCCGGCTGCTGACCGCGGCGCCGGCACTGTGGGACGTGATGGACCGGACGGCGGACGCCGCGGCCGAGTCCTACCGGCGGGCCGAGACCGTGCGCGGCGAGCGCGAGCGGGAGCTGCGGGCGGCGCTGCTCGACACTCTGTTCGACGGAGCCGGTCCGCCGGAGGCGGCCGCCGAGTCGGCGCACCGGCTCGGGCTGCCGGAGCGCGGCCGGTTCGCGGTCGTGGTCCTCGGCCCGGGCGGGAGCGCGGACGCGCACCCCGGCGCCGGCGCCCCGCGCGTGCTGTGGCGGATCCGCGCCGACGGGGAGACCGGGCTCGTGGACCTGGGCCACCTTCCGCTGGAATCCGTACGGGACGCGCTCGCCCCGCTCGGGGTGCGCGCCGGGGTGAGCCCGGTGGTGTCGTCGCCGGCGGAGCTGGCACGGGCCCGCCGGCTGGCCGTCCTCGCGCTGGGCACGGCCCCCGCCTCGGAGGGCCCGCGCACCTCTCTACTGGACGAGCGGCTCCCGGCGGCCCTGGTCGCGGCCGAGCCCGATCTCGCGGGCCGGCTGCGCCAGGTGGTGCTGGGTCCCGTCCTGGCGCTGGCTCCGGAGGACCGCCGGGTGCTGCTGACCACCCTGGGCACCTGGCTGACCTGCCAGGGCTCGACGACGTACGCGGCGCAGCGGCTGTACTGCCACCGCAACACGGTCTCGAACCGGCTTCGCCGCCTGGAGCAGCTCACCGGCCGCTCCCTGTCCGATCCGGCGCACGTGGTGGAACTGGCGCTGGCCCATACGGCGGTGACCCTGCGCCCGGCTACCCCGGCACCCGTTCCCCCTCCGGCTCCGGCGCCTCCGGTTCCGCGGGCTTCGCGGACTTCGCCGACTCCAGGAGATACGGCACGTCGATGACCGCGACCCCGGGCGTGAACAGCAACCGCGCCTTGAGCCGCAGCGCGTTCTGGTTGTGCAGGGGCTGCTCCCACCAGTGCCCGACCACGTACTCGGGGATCACCACCGACAGCATGTCCGTCCCCTCGGCGGCCGCCTGCTCCTGTACGTAGGCGAGCACCGGCCCGATGACCTCCCGGTACGGGGAGTGCAGCACCTTCAGCGCGATGCCCGGGTCGTGCTCGGCCCAGGCCGCCCGCAGCCGGTCCGCGTCCTCCTCGTCGGCGGCCACCGAGACGGCCGTCAGGGTGTCGGGCCGCAGTCCCATGGCGAAGCCGAGGGCTTTGAGCGTCGGGGCGTGGACGGCGGCGACGAGGACGACGACGTGGTGGCGGGAGGGCTTGCGCGGTTTCATCCCGGGGGCGACGGCCACTTCCCGCGCCACGGTGTCGTAGTGGCGGCGCACGCCCTTCATGCCGAGGAAGAGCAGCGGCATGGCGATGACCACGAGCCAGGCACCGTGGGTGAACTTGGTGATCAGGACGATGACCAGGACCACGGAGGTCATGACGGCGCCGACGGCGTTGATGGCGCGCCTGCGGTGGATGTGGATCCGCTCCTCCTGCCGGGTCTCGGGCGAGGCGAGTTCCTGCTTCCAGTGCCGGACCATGCCGGCCTGCGAGAGGGTGAAGGAGACGAAGACGCCGATGATGTACAGCTGGATGAGGCGGGTCAGCTGGGCGTCGAAGGCGACGATGAGGGCGATGGCGGCGAGCGCCAGCAGGACGACGCCGTTCGAGTAGACGAGCCGGTCGCCGCGGTTGTAGAGCTGGCGCGGCACGTACCGGTCCTTGGCCAGGATGGAGGCGAGCATCGGGAAACCGTTGAACGCGGTGTTCGCGGCGAGGACCAGCACGCCGGCCGTGACGGCCTGGAGCAGGTAGAAGAGGAAGTGCCAGTCGCCGAAGGTGGCGCGGCCGATCTGTGCGAGCGCGGTGGACATCGGCGTCCCGGGGGCCAGGCCGAGCTCGGCCGGATCCGCCGCGACGTGCACCTTGTAGTTCATCGCGAGGATGGTGATCCCGCCGAACATGGTGACGGCCAGCGCGCCCATCACCGCGAGGGTGGTCGCCGCGTTCTGGCTCTTCGGCTTCCGGAAGGCGGGCACGCCGTTGCTGATGGCCTCGACGCCGGTCAGCGCCGTACAGCCGGAGGCGAAGGCGCGCAGCGCGAGCAGCACCAGGGCGAGCCCGGCGTAGGTGCCGGCTTCGGTGATCGGCAGCTCGGCCGATTCGGCGCGGATGGTGTCGCCGGTCGCGAGACGGTAGGCGGCCACCGCGAACATGAGGTAGATGACGAGCACGAAGCCGTAGGTCGGGATGGCGAAGACCCGGCCCGACTCCCGTACGCCGCGCAGGTTCATCAGGGTCAGCAGCACCACGAAACCCACCGACATGGAGACTTCGTGGTCGTCGAGGGCGGGGATGGCGGAGGTGATGGCGGAGACGCCGGAGACGACGGAGACGGCGACCGTCATGACGTAGTCGACGAGCAGGGCGCTCGCGGCGGTGAGTGCGGCGCTCTCGCCGAGGTTCTTGGAGCTGACGATGTAGGCTCCGCCGCCGCCCGGGTAGGCGTGACAGGTCTGCCGGTAGGAGGCGACGACGACCACGAGCAGGAAGACGATGGCGGCGGCCGCGTACCAGGCGAGGTGGAGCAGCGCGACGCCGCCGAGGGCGAGGATCAGCAGGATCTCCTCGGTGGCGTAGGCCACCGAGGAGAGCGGGTCGCTGCAGAAGATGGGGAGGGCGAGCCGTTTGGGAAGCAGGGTCTCGCCCAGACGCGCGGTGTCGAGCGGTTCACCGACCAGCACACGTTTCGCATTGATACGCCTCATTCAGGCATGATCAGATACAAGCGTCCTGATTTTTCCCTCATAAGCCCTGTGTCACGGGGTGAACCCTGCCGGAGCCCGAACCGAACACCACTTCGACGCGGTGTGCCGGCAGCGCCCGCCTACATCTTGGCGGCCGCGCTGCGGATCGCCTCCCGGATGCGGAAGTAGGTGCCGCAGCGGCAGATGTTGGCGATCGCGTCGATGTCCTCGTCCGTGGGCGTGCTCGTCCGCTTCAGCAGGGCCACCGCCGCCATGATCTGGCCCGGCTGGCAGAAACCGCACTGGGAGACGTCCTGTTCGAGCCAGGCCTCCTGCACGGGGTGCAGCTCGTCGCCGTTCGCCAGGCCCTCGATCGTGGTGACCGACTTCCCCGCGCACGCGGAGACCGGCACGACGCAGGGGCGGACGTCCGCACCGTCGAGGTGGCTGGTGCAGGCCTTGCAGACGTCCACGCCGCAGCCGTACTTGGGGCCGCGCACGCCCAGCATGTCGCGCAGCACCCACAGCAGGGGCAGATCGTCGGGCGCGTCCACGGTGACGCTCTGCCCGTTGACGGTGAAGGTGTGCGAGGGCACGGCTCGGCTCCTGGACTAGCGGGGGTAAGGGGTGAAGTCGACGTCGAAGTCGAGGGGGAAGCTGCGCGGCTTGGTGCCGGTGGCCCGGGCGTAGGCGTTGGCGATCGCGCCCACGGCGGCGGGCAGGCCCAGCTCGCCGGCGCCGCCCGGCGCCGTGCCGGTCGCCGGGAGCACGAAGACCCGTACGTCGCGCGGGGTGTCGCGCTGCTGCGCCCAGTGGAACTGGCTGTAACTGCCCTCCAGCGGGAGACCCTTGTCCAGGTGCAGGCCGGCCTTCAGCGTGGTGGAGATGGCGTCGGTGAGACCGCCGATCATCTGGGCCTCCAGACCGCGCGGGTTGACGGGCAGGCCCACGTCGACGGCGATGACGGCCTTGGTGACGCGGACGTGCTCCGGATCCCTGGTGTCGATCTCCACCAGGCAGGCGGTACGGGACTTGTACTCCTCGTGGAAGGCGATGCCCTGGGCGCACCCGACGGGCAGGGCGCGGCCCCAGTTCCCTTCCGTCGCCACCTTGTCGAGCACGGCGCGCTGGGCTGCCGTCTTCAGGAAGGTCCGGCGGAACCGGTACGGGTCACGCCCGGTCGCGGCGGCCAGCTCGTCGACCACGATCTCCTCGGCGCCCCGGGTGTTCGCCGAGTACACCGAGCGCCAGGAACCAGTGGGCACCCCGGTCGGGACCTCCGTGAGCGCCTGGGTGGTGAGCCCGAAGTGGTACGGGGACTTGATCGTGGTGAGGAACAGCGTCTGGGCGAGGGTCGCGTTGCCGATGCCGAGCGGAAGGCTCGCGGCGGTGGCGGTGATGATCTCGCCGAGGCCGTGCCGGAAGTCGGTCTCGGCGGCGGCGACCCGGTGTTCGAAGCTGAGCACCTCGCCGAGCAGGTGGGTGGCACGGATCTTGTGGTGCGTGGCGGGGCGCATCCGGCCGTGCCGGGTGTCGTCGACGCGGGTCCACATCAGGCGGACCGGGCGGCGGCACGCCTTGGAGATCCGGGCCGCCTCCAGGGCGGCGTCGAAGAACAGCCGGCGGCCGAAGGAACCGCCGGCCTGGACCACGTGGACGGTGACCTTGTCGAGCGGCAGGCCGAGGTCGGCGGCGATCGTCTCGCGGGCCACGATCGGGGACTTGAGCCCGGACCAGATCTCCGCGCGGTCGTCGCGGACGTCCGCCACGGCGGAGTTGGTCTCCATCGGGGCGTGGCTGACGAAGGCGAAGTCGAACTCGGCGTCCACGTGCGCCGTGAGCAGCGGCGGCACCAGCAGCGGCGGCGTGGCGGCGCGCAGCTTCGTACGGACCTGTGCGTCCGAGAGCTGGTCGGCGGGGCCCGGTCCCCAGGTGACCTGGAGGGCGGCCTTGGCGTCGAGGGCCTGGCCGAAGGTCTCGGCGACGACGGCCACGCCGGTGGCGACGGTGACCACGTGCAGGACGCCGGGCATGGCCTCGACGGCGGCGAGGTTGGCCACGGCGCGGACGCTGCCGCCGAGGGTCGGCGGGCGGCGGACCACGCAGGGCTTGGCACCGGGCACGTCGAGGTCGAGGGTGTAGCGCTGGGCCCCGGTGACCATGGCGCGGGCGTCGATCCGGCTGGTGGGCTTGCCGACGAGCGTGTGCTTCGCGGCCGGCTTGGGGGTGGCGCCGAGGACGATCAGGGCGGGGTCGGCGGCGGCCGCGGCGAGCGAGCCGTAGCCGGCGGTGCGGCCGTCGGGGGCGCTGACGGCGCCGTTCGCGGTGGTGAGGGAGGACGCCGGGAGGCTCCAGTGCCGCGCGGCGGCCGCGACGAGGCGGGCGCGGGCGGTGGCGGCGCACTGGCGGACCGGTCCGTAGAGGGAGCGGATGGAGTTGGAGGAGCCGGTGAGCTGGTTGAAGAGCAGCTCGGGGCGGGCGTCGTCCAGTTCGACCCGTACGCCGGCCAGTGGCGCGTCGAGTTCCTCGGCGACGAGCATCGCCACCGCGGTGGTCAGGCCCTGGCCCACTTCCTCGCGCGGCAGCCGGAAGCGGATGGTCCCGTCGGCGTCGACGACGAGCGCGAGCAGGGCGGAGGTGGGGGCGCCGGCCAGGATGAACAGGTCGCCGAGGTCCAGCAGGTCGGCGATGGCGGGCAGGGTCGGGATCACGGCGTGGGCGGCCTGCGGGGCCAAGGCGTCGGCCCCGGCGCGGGTGACGAGGGCGAGGGTCGGCGCCGCGACGAGGTAGGTGAGGAAGGACCGCCGGCTGTGCCCCCCGCCCTCGGCCGGCCGGCCCGGAGCGCCGCCGGGCTCCCGGGGATCCTCTGCGCGGCTGTGGCCGCCGGTCGGCGCGTGGCTCTGCCCGGTCATGTCGTCGTGTCCCCACCCTGCGCGCAGCCCGCCCAAGCGGACCTCCCCGGCTCATTACCGACACGTAGGGTAGCCATCACCCGGTGCGCTGGGAAGTCCCGGCCCGACCCCGGCGGCGGCGCGCGCGGGGCCCGGCCGCAACACGGGGGTCCTTCGTTCGGGGGGTACCGGCCCGGGCGAGTTGATCCGGGTCCCGCACCGCTTTTCGCGAGCAGCCGGGGCAACGTCCCTCGTACACCTCGGCCGTACGATCGACCATCCCCGTCCGAAAGGCCGGTTTCCGGCCGCGGGGGAACGACGGAAGGAGAGCGCCGGGAGCCCGGCGGTGCGGCGTGGACGCGCGCCTGGGCCGACCCGGCGTCCGGCACGGTCTACTGCCTCTCCGAGGCACCCTCGGCGGACGCGGTCCAGCGCATCAACGAGCGCACGGGCCACCCGGCCGGCGAGATCCAACCGGTGCCGCTCGCCGTGTAACGGCCCAGGCACCGCAAGGATCGACGGGGCTCCGGTCCCGATCCGCCGGCAGGGTTTGACTGGATTCGTTCGCACACCCGAGAGGGGCCGGGAGGCCGCAGGCATATGCCTTAAGCAAGCCCGCTACAGATGTTGCCAAACGCCTTACAGGCCGTCGCCGCCTGTGCAAGAGTCGTTACAGGCCCTTCCATCAGAACCGGTCCCTCCTCAGACTTGGCCGTGCCGCGCCTGTATCGGAGTTCTCATGCCGTCCCACCTGTACGCGGACCGCCCCGCGCAGCCCCCCGAGCCAGGGTCGGTGGACGCACTGATCTCCCAGACCCGAAGGCTCCGGGGAGAAGTCGACGCCGTCCGCCGCGACACCGTCGTCGACGACGACGACGCGCAGGGCCGCTGGCAGCGCGCACTGTGCGATCTCGCCGTCCACCACCTCGACGACCTCCGCGAACACCTCGGCCAGCTCAAGGAGGGCCTGCCGGCCGCCGCGCCCGAAGCCGCAGCGGTGCCGCAAGCCGCCCCCGAGACCGGGGCGGAGGCCCAGCAGACCCGGGTCGGCAGCGCCGAGTGGAACCTGCTGACCGACGAGGTCAACTGGTCCGACGAGCTCTTCCAGATCTTCGGCCGCTCCCCGGAAGCCGGCGCGCTGCCCCTCGACGAGCTGGGCTCCACCCTGTTCTCCGAGGACCAGCCGCTGCTGACGGCGATGGTGACGGCCTGCCTGGTGGACGGCAAGCCCATAGACGGCGAGTTCCGCATCGTCCGGGCCGACGGCCGCGTCCGGACGCTGCACATGAGGGGCGAGCCGGTACTCGACTCCGACGGCTGTACGGCCTCCATGTGGGCCGTACTGCGCGACGTGAGCGAACTGCGCCGCAGCCAGCGGGCGGTGCGCGAGTCCCGCGACTCGCTGCAGCGCCGGCAGGAGATCGCGCAGACCGAGCGCCGGCTGGCGGTCGAGCTGCAGGAAGCCGTGCTCCCCCCGTGGCGCGGCTCCCTGCGGTTCCCGCACGACAGCACCCGGGCACTGGACGTCGCCGCGCACTATCTGCCCTCCGCGACCAGCGCGCTGATCGGCGGCGACTGGTACGACGCGCTCGAACTGCCCGACGGGCACTCCATGTTGACCGTCGGCGATCTGACCGGGCACGGGGTGACCGCCACCTCCGGCATGGCGATGATGCTCGGCGCCCTGCGCGGGATGGCCATGGCGGGCATCGAGCCGGGCCCCCTGATGGGCTGGCTGAACCAGCTCCTGGAAACCTCCGTACAGCCCGCGCTGGGATCGGCGGTTTGCTGTCGCTACGATCCCGCCCGCCGGGTGCTGTCCTGGGCGCAGGCCGGCCATCCCGCCCCGCTGCTGTTCCGGCGCGGCCAGGGCCGCTCGCTGCTGCCGCCCGAGGGCGTACTGCTCGGAGCGACCTCCGGAGCGACGTACGGACAGGCGGAGGAGCGGCTGGAGGCCGGCGACGTGCTCGTCCTGCACACCGACGGACTGACGCCGCGCAGCATCGAGTTCAGCAAGGCCGACGGGACCGCGCGGCTGCTGGCTCTCGCCCCGCACTTCTCGGCGGCGCGGTCGGCGCAGGAATGCGTGCGCCTGGTGATCGGGGAGTTCGGAGAGGGCGAGCGCGAGGACGACGCCTGCGTGCTGGTGGCCAGGATCGGCTCGTAGCGGGCGGGCCCGATCCGTCGGGCCCCTGCGCGTACCAGGTTCAGGAGTTCAGGGCCGCGCCGGAGGGCGCGGCCTTCCTCGTCTGCGTGCTCGGGGTGCCACGGGCCACGGACCGTACCGGCCTCAGACCGTACGGGCGACAGGGCTGTCCGGCAGCGCCAGCTTGATCTCCTCGCGGAGCTCCTCGATGCCGGCGAAGCCCGAGTAATGTCCGGTCAGCCGGTACATCTCGCGCAGCCGGTCCCATGTGCGGTGCGAGGAGGTCTCGTTCATCGAGACGAGCGCGAGGCGGGCGTAGCGGTCGGCCTGCTCCGGGTCGTCGGCGATGAAGCAGGCCGAGGCCATCGAAATGTAGTCGAAGATCTTCGATCTCTGGTGGCCGTCGGCCCGCAGTCGCAGGGCTTCCCTGGCGTGCTTCTGGGCGATCGGCGCCGCCGAGGGGTCGTGGTCGGCGAGGGTGCGGAAGGCCAGCGCCTGCATGCCGTGCAGGTCGGCCTCGTCGAAGTGCTGCATCCAGGAGGGCGGTGGCACGTCACCCGAGGTGGACACGAACAGGTCCTCGGCCTCGCCCAGGGTGCGCCGCATGGCCTGCCCCTTGCCCAGCGCGGCCTGCGCCCAGGCCTCGATGGTGTGCAGCATGGCGCGGGTGCGGGGCAGCGTCTGCTCGCCGGAGCCGGACTGCGCCAGCTTCATCAGGTCGAGGGCCTCGTTCGGCTTGCCCAGGTGGACCATCTGCCGGGCGGCGCGGGAGAGCGCCTCCCCCGCGCGCGGCCGGTCGCCGCCCTCGCGGGCCGCGTGGGCGGCGATGACGAAGTACTTCTGCGCCGTCGGCTCCAGGCCCACGTCGTGGGACATCCAGCCCGCCAGCACCGCCAGGTTGGCAGCCACCCCCCACAACCGCCGCTGCAGGTGGTCGGGATGGTGGTACGCGAGCATGCCGCCCACCTCGTTGAGCTGCCCGACCACGGCCTTGCGCTGGAGGCCGCCGCCTCTGGAGGCGTCCCACGCGCGGAAGACCTCCACGGAGCGCTCCAGGGCCTCGATCTCCTGCGAGCCGATGGGCGCGGCCTCGTAGCGGTCGTAACCCGCCGCGTCGGCCTGGAAGTAGTCGTCGTGCCCCTGCGCGCCCTTCGCGCGGGCGGGGTCGGTGTGGAGCCAGTCGTACATGGCGTTGCTGAGGGCTGAGCCGGCGGTGAGCGCGGCACCCGCGCTCATCAGACCGCGACGGTTGAGCATGAGGTCCATTCCCGTGAATTCGGTGAGGACCGCGGCTGTGCGTTCGGGCGCCCAGGGCATTCCGTCGGGGTTCTCCTTCTCCCCGTCCGGCTGCCGTTTGGTGGTGCGCCGTTGCCGTACGAACCCGAGGTCCTCGATGGTCACGACACGACCGAGCCGCTCGGTGAACAGGGCTGCCAGTACCGTGGGAACCGGTTCGCGCGGGGTCTCCCCCATGTCGATCCAGCGCCGCACCCGCGAGGTGTCGGTCGCCAGCTGGTGGTGACCCATGGAGGCCGCCTGCCGGTTGACCATCCTCGCCAGTTCACCCTTCGACCAGCCGGCCAGGCCGAACAAGTCGTTCAGACGGGTGTTTGGTCCTTTGCTCACGTCAAGCCCCCAGGTTCTCGGCTGAGTTGACAGTAACCCCCCGTCAGATGCCGAGCGACTATTCGCCAGGGTTCGCCAGGGCACGCAATGTGGTCCGCCACCCACGGCCGGGTGTCAGGTAGGAATGCGCCTCCCCGACCCGGTCACCGGCGGAACTCCCCAGGGTGATGCACGGGATCCGGCGGGGCGGCGTACGCAACTCGTCGGCGCACGAAGGGATCCGTAACGCCATGTACGCAGCAACGACCTCCGTGTCCGCACCTGTCCGGCCGCACCGCACCCTCCCCGCGGGGGGCAGCCCCTACCTCGAGCCCGGCCGCCCCGCGGCGACGTCGCAGGGCGTCGTACGGACGCGGCGGATTCCGGGTACCGGATCGCAGCCGCTCAGCGGAAGAATCGACCTCTCGGGCCCGCAGGGCGCCCAGTTGCGCACCGCGCTCGCATCGGTCCAGCGGATCTGTCCGGAGTTCGCTCCGGTGCAGGTGCTGCGGCGCAGCGGCAGGTCGGTCCTGCTGGTGGGGACCACCGGGCGGATGACGGCCGTAGCGAAGGTCTTACTGGATCACTCGCCAGAGTGGCGCGAGCGGTACCGGCACGAAATAGTGACGTACCGGACCTTCGTCCGGCACCGCCCGCAGGTCCGGGTGCCGCGGCTGATCGCCGCCGATCCGGAGAACTGCGTACTGATCGTCGAGCGGATGGCGGGCCGGGTCGCGGCGCTGCAGCGGCATCCGGTGGAGTCCCCGCCCAGGGCCGACCTGAGGGCGGCCTTGGGAGCGGTGCGCCAGGTGAACGGCTGGCGGCCTGCCGAGGAGCTCTTCGGGCGGCCGCTGAACTACGGCCGGCGCATCGCCCGGGACTACGAACTGGGCCTGCTGACCGACCGGGACCTCGGTGACCTGCAGAAGCTGCTGCACGGGGTGAAACTGTCCGGCACCCCCTGGCAGTTCAACCACGGCGACGCGCTCCTGTCGAACCTGCTGCTGTCCCCGGCGGGACCGGTGCTCCTCGACTGGGAGCACGCCGGCTGGTACCTCCCGGGCTACGACCTGGCCACGCTGTGGACGGTACTGGGCGACGCCCCGGCCGCCCGGGCCCAGATCAGCCGCATGGCCCAGGCGGCCGGACCGGCGGCGCGGGACGCGTTCCTGGTCAACCTGATGCTGGTGCTGACCCGGGAGATCCGGATGTCCGAGACGGCGGTCCAGCGCTCGATGCTGGCGGCCACCCCGGCCCAGTCCCTCCCGGCGGGCGCCCTGTCCTCCGGCGAGGAGCAGCGCCTGCTGCTGCGCCGCCTGCACGACGACGCGGGCATGGCCCGCAGGGCGCTCCGCGCGGCGGTGGGCACCCGCTGATCCCCGCACGACCCGTAGTCCCGCGGCCCTCGGGCCGCGGGACTACGTCGCGTTGTGGCGCCGCGCACCCCCTGGACGGCCGCGCCGGCGGTGTTACCGGGAGGAAAGTCTACGATCGTTTCAGTTGTGGAATCGATCGTCGCTCTGGTGTAGTGGCTTCGCAGGTAGGGGCATCACGTCCGGCCGCCGCATCGCCACCAACCCCGCCAGGAGAGTCCGTGATCGACGAGGGTGACCCTCACCTGAAGAGCCTCGGCCTCCTGGAAAAGCTGATCGAGGAAGCCGATCTGGACCGGGCGGCGGTCCTCGACCCGGTCCCGCTGTCGATGAGCACGGGCTTGGCCGTGGGCGTCGTGCGGGCGGGGCTGACGCGGCGCCCGATGACCCAGACGAACTTTCAGCAGCAGGTGGCACAACGGCTGGCGTTCCTCCGCGAGACCCGACTGCGCGCGGACGGCGGTCAGTACACGCAGGCCGAGATCGCCGACGGCTCGGACGTGACTCCCCAGTGGGTCGGTGAGCTCCTCAAGGGCCGCAAGGTACCCAGCCTCGAACTCGCTTCCCGGATCGAGGACCTCTTCAAGGTCCCCCGCGGCTTCTTGACCGCGACGCCGTCCCAGGCGCTCAACCGCGCCTTGGAGGAGAAGCTCGCGAACGAGCAGGCGCGGCAGCTCACCGGCCTGCGAGAGCTGAAGGAGCGTTTCCAACTGCGCTCGGTCGCGTTCAGGGGTGCCCCCGAGACGCTTGCCGCGATGCAGGACCTCCTGAACCTCATCGTGAACGAGCAGCCGAGATCGACGTGATCACGTGTCGTCGGAGATAGGGACACAGGGGACTACAGGTCAGGAGTCAAGGGGTGGGGATCGTGTGGAAGCGGCGGCGAGGCCAGCAGCTGGAAGAGGAGATGGTCCGGCTGTGCGACGAGCTGTACGCCGGCCTGGGCGAGCCCGCGCCCGGCGACATCGATGAACTGATCGCCCGTATCGCCGGGTACCTCACCGACTACCGCGGCGACCCCGCACGCCCGGTCCGCATCGTGCGCCGGGACTTCCCGCAGGGCCTCGGCCCCGTTTCGGGACTCTGGCTCGACCGCGAGAGCGAAGACATCATCGTCGTCGCCAAGAGCACCAGCCCCTTCCACGCCCTGGTCATCCTGGGCCACGAGATCTGGCACATGGTCCGAGGCCACTGCGGCACCCATGTGCTGGGTGCCCAGGTGGCCACGCGCCTGCTCGGCGACGACGTCCTGAGCCCCGGGGACTTCGACGAAGCGCTGCGCCTGGTCGCCGCGCGGACCCATGCCTTCGCCGGCGACGAAGCCGAGGCGGAGCAGTACGGCCGCATGCTCGGCCGGCGTTTTCGCCACCTGGTCGAATTCGACCCCGCGCAGCGGGTCCTCGAGGGACCTGCTGCCAGGATCCAGGCCTCCCTCGGCGACGGCTGATGAACGGCTCGGACTACTACATACCGGCGGCCGCCCTCGGCCTCGCCTTCCTCTCCAAACTCCCCGGACTCGTCCGGCGGTGGCGCGATCCCATGGTCAGGTCCGTCGCCGGGCTGCTCCTCATGGCCGGCGCCGGGTTCGCCCTCGCCGCGCCCCCCACCATCACCGTGGTCAACCGGGCGGTGGGCGTGCCGAACGTCTCCGCTCCGCTGGTCTACGCGATCAACAACGTTTTCAACACGTTCTGCATCGTGCTGCTCGCGTACTGGCGTGAGGGTCTCGGCGAGGACGTCCAGCGTCGCGTGAGACGGTGGTTCGCCGCCTGCGGCGCCGTCATCCTCCTGATCGCGGCGTGCTTCGCCCTGGGTGAGGCCCCGGTGGAGCGGCTGCGGGACCTGGACACCCACTACGCGTCCACTCCGTGGATCCGAGAGATGATCGTCATCTACCTCTCCTGGCACATCGTGGTCGGCGTCGTCGTCCCGGCGATGTGCTGGAGGTGGTCCCGGGTGGTGGACGGATGGCTGCGGGCAGGCCTGCTGACGCTCGTGGCCGGCTTCACCTTCAGCACCGCTTTCGGCCTGGCCAAGGCCGCTGCCGTCATCACCCGCTGGGCGGGTGGCGACCTGGACTTCCTCAGTACGGAGGTCGCCCCGCCGCTGGCCGGCATGGGAGCCGTGCTGACCACCACCGGCTTCCTGCTGCCGCAGGGCCGGCGCATGGCCGCGGCCTGGGAGGCCTGGCAGACCTATCGGTGGATGGGGCCGCTGTGGCGCAGGCTCCGTACCCTCATGGGCCTGCCGGCGACCACCACCTGGTGGGAACCCTTCGGATCCCGGCTCCTCGACCGCGAGACGGACATCCACGACGATCTGCTGGCCCTGTCCCCGTACTGCGACCTCCAGACCATGACCGCATGTCACGACCGGGCGCTCGACGACGGCGTCAGCCCCGATGACGCATGGGACGTGGCCGCGGCCACGATGATCGCGCTCGCCATCGCGGCCAAGGAATCCGCGACCGGGAGCGGCGAGGAATCCCAGGAAACAGGCACGGCGGCCCTCGGCGCCGTGCTCGGCACCGGAACGCGGGGGATCGCACGGATCGCCCGCCAGTACGGCGCCCTTCGCCACGACACCGTGGCTGCCTAGTGAGAAAGACACCCTTTATGAATGGCCCTCGGCTCCACCTGGCCCGGCACTTCGCACAGCCCGCGCCCCGCCGACGCACCCCGCTGTGGTCCGCCGCTCAGAACGCGCTGTTCAACGACCACGGTCAGCAGGTGGCTTCGTGAGCAATCCCAACGGTGTCGCGTTCTACATTCCGGGCGCGCTTCTTCTGCTGGCCGGCTGCCTGAAGCTGCCCGCTCTGTGGCGCAACCCCAAGGACGAGCTGCTGAGGTCCGTCTGTGTGCTGCTCTTCGTCGCCGCCGGCGTGTTCGCCGTCGCCGCGGTGCCGTCCATCGCGGCCATCAACCGGGTCACCGGCATACCGAACGCGGCCGCCCCGGTCGTGTACACGATCCTGACCGCCTTCTCGGGCTCCAACCTGGTGCTCATCATCCGCTGGAGCAGCGGTCCCGACGAGGCGGAGCAGGCAGCGCGGTGGTCCCGTCGCTGCAATTGGGCCACGATCACGGTCATCGCCGCGATCATCGGGTTCTTCGCCCTGGGCAACGCCCCGGTGGAGCGGCTGATCGACCTCGACACCTACTACGCGAACACGCCGTACATCCGCGAAATGATCGTGCTGTACCTGGTCGCGCACACGACGGCCGCGGTCACGATGACCATTCTGTGCACCCGCTGGGCGAGGGTGGTCCACGGTCCCCTGCGCGCCGGTCTGGTCCTGATCGTCATCGGCTACATCCTCAACCTGGTCTACGACGCCCTGAAGTTCACGGCGGTCGGTGCCCGTTGGAGCGGCCACGACCTGGACCGCCTCAGCTGGCCCATAGCACCGCCGATCGCGGCGGTCTCCGCCCTGCTGATCGGCATCGGGTTCGTGCTGCCCCTGCTGTCCCAGCGCCTCATGAACCTGGTGAGCCCGTGGCGCCGGTACTACCAGCTGCAGCCCGCGTGGAAGGAGCTGCGGGTCGCCACCCAGCACAGCATCAACCTGGCGCGCGGCCTGCGGACCCCGATCGAAGTACGGGTGTGCCAGCTGGAATCCGACATCTATGACGGGATCCTCACCGTCCACCCGTACCTGGACCGCGAAGTGCACGCCCTCTCCCTCGTCGAAGCCCGCAAGACGGCCCGGACCGACGAAGACGCGGCCGTCATCGCGGACGCCGCCGCCCTGGCCCACGCCGTCGTCGTGTGGACCCGGAGGACCAACGACCAAGGCGCTGTGGCCGAGGAGCAGTCCGGTGACGGGCCCCTGCTCTCCTCCGCCGTCAACGCCGCCGGCCTCGTACTGCTGTCCCAGGCCCTGTCGAAGTCCCCCATCGTCCGAGCCACACGCGAAGCCGCCGTCCTAGAGAGCAGCACACGATGACCCAGCCCACCGGCAAGACCCGCGTCGTCATCCTCGGGGGCAGCCTGGCCGGCACCCTCGCGGCCGCCGCACTGGCACCGCACGTCGCCGAGGTCCTCGTCCTCGAACGCGACAGAGTGCTCCCCGAAACCGCGGCACCCCGGCCCAGACTTCCCCAGGCGGCCCACGCCCACATGCTGTGGTCGGGCGGCGCCGACGCCATCGAGGACCTGCTCCCCGGCACGACCGACCGATGGCTGAAGGCCGGCGCGCACCGCATCCCGATCCCCAACGGGATGGTGTCCTTCTCGGCCGCGGGCTGGTTCCGGCGGTGGACCGAGACGCACTACCTCATCGGAGCCAGCCGCGACCTCATCGACTGGGGCGTGCGCACCGCGGCCCTGGCGATCCCGAACGTCCGCCTGCGCACGGGCGTGACGGTCACCTCGCTGGTGGGCAGCGCGTCGAGGGTGGGCGGCGTCCGGGTCCGGGACGAGGACGGTGAGGAGAGCGTGATCGACGCCGACCTCGTCGTCGACGCCACCGGCCGCGGCTCCAAGCTCCTGGAGTGGCTCCGACAGATCGGCGGCCCGGTGGTCGAGGAGACCGTCGTGGACGCCGGCGTACGGTACGCGAGCCGCCGCTACCGCGCCCCGGAAGGCGCCGAAACGAACTGGCCTGTGATCCACATCCAGGCGGACCCGCGAGAGGGAAGGCCCGGCCAGCTCGTCTCCATCATCTCCATCGAGGACGGCCAGTGGCACGTCAGCCTCTCCGGCACCCGCGGCGGTGAGCCCAGTGCCGACGAGGCCCTCTTCGAGGAGTTCGCCCGCGGAGTCCGCCACCCGCTGGCAGCCGAGTTCATGGCCCGCGCGGAGCCGATCAGCGACGTCGTCGTCTACGGGCGCACCGCCAACCGGCAGCGCCGGTTCGAGAAGGCCGCGATGCCCGCCGGCATCGTCGTGCTCGGCGACGCCGCCACCAGCCTCAACCCGGTCTACGGCCACGGCATGTCCGCCGCCGCGCTGGGCGCCGTCGCCCTGCGCGAGACGGCAGCGAAGACACCCGTGAACGCAGCGAAGTTCGCCGCCCAGGCCCAGAAGGCCGTCGCGCGGCCGGCCGCCGCCGCCTGGCTCCTCGCGGTGGGTCAGGACCGGTTCTATCCGGGCACCATCGGCAAGGCACCCGGTCTGGCCGACAAGGTCGCGGCCCGCTACGTCCACCGCCTCAGCCACACCGCCATCGGAAGCTTCCTCGTCGTCAAGGCACTCACGGACGTGATGACGATGCAGAAGCCCGCCTCGGCCCTCGGCAACCCGGACGTCCTCATCGCCGCGGCCCGCGGCCTGCGCCGGCCCCTGCTCGAAGGACCCGAGCTCACCGCGAGGGAACGCGGCATCCTGGAGCGCGAGCCCCTGCGCCGCACGGAGGAGAGCAAAACAGCCTGAGGGCGGTCCCCGGCCCAGCCACGTTCCCGGGCCGGGGCCGGGGGCGCGAACCCGCCCGCACCAAGAACATCGCGGCCTGCCGCCATACTGCCCTTCGACGCGAAAGACGTCTGGCCCTTCCGGGACTCGGAAGGGCCAGACGTCGGTCATTCATGGCTTCACAAAGAGCCCGAGCGCACCTATTTCAGAGATGTGAATTCATGCTTCTCCGCGCTCGTCTCTCGCCACAACACGGTAGCACCGTCGATCGTTCCGACCCAGAGCGATCCGAAGCATCCAGTTCCGAACTTCAGCTGAATCCTCGTCACCCCCTGCCCCGTATCAAGTGACGACCAGCTACCGGCCCCCGGATCCGGAACCCCTTCACGGCAGTCACGCTTACCGAAGTCGACACCCTTGGATTCGAATGAACCGTCCTCCTTCAGAGCGACCTCGGTTCCGTTCTCGCCCCACGAGCGGACCAATGAGTCCCGATCGGCCAAGACCCCCTCCGGATACCCCGTCCCGGCGTCCTCAAGGGCCGCACATGAAGACACGACAGGGACGGAGAGAGACAGAAATAGCGCGAGCACTCGAATCGACTTGAGAATTCTCACGATTTCGGTGTTCCGTAGTTGTAATTTCGCGGAATGACCACTCTGAAGACAACGGTCATACCCTGCCCCTTCCCGTATCCCAATACACCAGGCTTGTCGACATTCTTCTGCAGGAATAGGTCCGACGGAGTGCCATAGCCCGTTTTGGCGTGAGCGAAGGACGAGACCGTCATTCCATTGCTGATGGTGATACGCGCCTGCACTCCATTTTTGCCTTCGCGGAGTACCTCATAGTCGGCGGTGTACGAACCCAGGACAGCTGTGGCCAGCTTGGCGCTGTCGTGTGTGGCGATAGCGGTGAGATCCTCCCGAAGCTGGCTCGACTGGCCATCCTCATCCTTGCCGCCGATGGAGTTCGAGGTCAACTCGCCAGACCTCTGCCCGCCTTCGTAGAAGAGCTTTCCGATTTGATTTCGGTGCGCCGCGGTGAGATCGCTCTTCATCACATCTCGCGCAACCGGACTGTTTTCTCCATAGGTCATTTCGGGCTCCAACATCCCGAGTGCCCAGAGGACTCCCACAGCGGTGATCGGACCTTGGTTCTCCCCTCCAAGGACGGCGTCCTCAGGGTTGCAAGACAGGACCGGATCGAACTGGCATGCCCGTTCCTTCGTGTACTCGGGGGCAGCGATGGTGGGAGGGAGATAAGGGGGCGGTGCGATGATGCTGACGAATGAGCCGCGCTTGTTTCCGGATCCAGTGCCCTTCGATCCGCCGCCGCCTGTAGATCCAGAAGGCGGTGAGGGTGTCGGGGAGGGAGTGGGAGTGGGATTGGTCTCGCTTCTCGGCATACATCCGCCGCGCGCGTCGTCTCTCGGAATGCAGAGACCCGTCGGGTCGCTGAAGGTGACCGGGCTGTTGTTCGCGTAGGTGTAGCCGTTGAGGGACTGGTGCTGGTCGAGGCTCAACACGGGGTCGACGCTGAGGAACTGGCCGAGGGCCGCGTCGTATTCGCGGGCGCCGATGTGGGTCAGGCTCGTGCTGGTGTCCTCCGGCTTGTCGAGGAACCGCTTGTCCTCGGGCCAGTTGGCCGCCGCCGGTCCGCGTGCGGATCCGAAAGGAGTGGTGTAGCGCTTGGACACCGTCTGGGTGTCGTCGGCGGAGATGGTCAGGGACGAGGTGCCGTGGGCGTCGCCCGCGACGTAGGACAGCTTGGCGGTGCCGGATTCGTTGGTCAGCACCGCGATCTTGACGGCCGAGAGGGTGTAGGAACGGGTCGCCCACTTCTTGGCGCCCTTGAGGTGCACCTCGTTGGAGCCCGCGTAGAGGACGGTCTCTCCGGCCGGGTCGCGGCGGATGAGGAGTTCGCCCTCCGCGTCGTACACGTAGTCGGTGGCGGTGGCGCCTTCCGTGGTCTTGGTGAGCTTGCCTTCCGCGCCCCAAGCGAGGCTCTGGGAGGTGGCGCTGCCGGGGGTTTCGGCGCGCTTGGTGGTGTTGCCGGTGGCGTCGTAGGTGTACTGGGGGGTGACGCCGGTGCAGGTGGCGCCGGTGGTGGTGGCCGCCAGGGCGTGCGGGCGGGCCGGGTCGTAGCAGTAGGTACGGGTCTGCGGGGTGCCGGTGTTGGTCTTCTCTACGGCCCGCTGTCCGGACGCGGTGTAGGTGTAGCTGTTCCAGTAGGGGGCCGCGCCGTCGAGGTTGGCGGCGGTGCGCCCGGCCGGGGCACAGTCGGCGGTCTTCGGGGTCCAGGCCTCGGTCATCCGGCGCTGGCCGTCGTAGGAGAAGCACTGGTTGTCGGCCTTGGTGAAGCCGCTGAGCGGGGCCGAGTCGAAGATCGAGAGGACGTTGCCGGCCTGGTCGTAGTTGTAGGTGAGTTCCTGGAGCATGCCGTTGTGGGTCTGGTCGTTGACCGTGGACTTCAGCAGACGGCGGGTGCCCTCCTCGTAGGTGTTGCCGATGAACGTCTTGCGGACACCGGCGGCCGCGGAACGGGCCAGCGTGAGCTGGTCGATCTCGCCCAGCGGGGAGTACGCCACGTCCTGCACGTAATCGGTGGTGCCGGAGAGCCCCTTCGGAAGGCCGAAGTTGTTGTAGCCCACCTGGAGGGTCTCGGCGGGCAGGCCGCCGGCCGCAGGCGCTGCCACCGTGTTCGGGGTGCCGTCGAGCCGGTAGGTCACCGTATGGTCGGTGGTCGCCGCGATGGCTCCCGAGGTGACGAGCGGGTCGTCGGACGGCAAGGTCAGCCGGGTCGTCGCGGGACGGCCCAGGACGTCGTACGCGGTGATCGACTTGGTGTAGGCCTTGCCCGTCAGGCCGCCCTCGTAGCGGGTGGAGGCCGTGGGAGCGCCCTTGCGGACGCTGTCGTAGGTCCATGCCGCGAGCTGGTTGGCGTCGGACTTCGGCGACTTCCACAGACCGGTCTTGCGGCCCACTTCGTCGTAGCCGTATTCCAGGACCGTGTTGCGCGCGTCCTTCGACGTCGCGATCTGGTCGAGCACGGTGTAGGTGGTGGTACCGGTGCCCTTGTCGGGGTCTGTAGTACTAGCGGTCCTACCGAAGAGGTCGTAGCCGTACGTCCACTCGGCGTTGTCCGGGCCGGTGGTCGTGGCCTGCTTGCCGTCGACCGTGTACGTCTGCTTCACACTGGTGTAGGGGGTGTTGGGCGCGGTGCCGCCGTAGGCGGGGTCGTTCGGCGTGATCCCGGAGTAGGTGCGGGTCTCGACCGTCCGGCCCAGCGCGTCGGTGATCGTACGGGTCGCGTTGCCGCCCTGGACGGCCGTGACGGCCGTGGAGTCACCGGTGTAGCCGGTGGTGGTGGTCTGCTTCTGCACCCCGTAGACGAGGAGCGAGGAGCTGATGGCGCGGCCGAGGCCGTCGAAGACGGTCTGGGACTGCGCGGGAGTGCTGCCGTACTCGGCTCGGGCGTAAGTACCCTCCGGCGCCTTGTCCTTGTCCCAGATATCCGCGTACGACTCGTAGGCCAGGCCACGGGAGTCATAGCGGGTATCGGTCAGGATCCGGCCGCCGTTCGGCGACGGGGTCTGCGTCTGCAGCGGGCGGAGCAGGGCGTCGGCGATCGTGTAGACCGTCTTGTAGGTCGTCCCGTCGGCCGTCAGCGTGGCGACCGAGGTCCACGGCTGCTTGCCGCGTTCCACCAGGTAGCCGTACTTGACGTTCGGCGACTGCGACTGGCCGCGGTTGGGCAGCCAGGTGGCGGTCACGCGGCCGAGGCCGTCATAGGTGTTGAAGGTCGAGGCCATGTTGGCGTCGATGGAGCGCACGATCGAGCCGCGCAGGTCCACGTAGCTGTACGTCTTGTGCTGCTGCCCGTTCGAGGCGAGCTTCGGCTCCGTGACCACCGTGACTTCCAGCGGGCCCGCGGCTGCGGGTGTGTAGCTGGTCGTGGTCGTGTTCCCGGCCCCGTCGGTGACGCTCAGCGGACGCCCGAGCTTGGCGGCGGCCGTGTCGTACGTGGTCTTGGTGACGGTCTGCCAGCCGGCGGCGCCGGCCGGATTCCGGTCGGCGGTACCGCTGGCCACCGGGTAGGCCTGCGCCCGCCCGGTCCAGGTCGCCAGGCCCAGGGTCGGGGTCTGGGTCGCGCTCCAACCGGTGGCGGCGTTGTCGTCGTACACGGTGGCCAGGTCGGACAGGACATCGCCGCGGGTCTCCGAGGAGGCCGGCAGGGACAGCTTGTCGTCGGTGACCGAGCATGCCGCGCCCACGGTACGGGTGCGCGAGGGCAGGCCGGTCAGGCCCTTGGCGTCGTTGCGCGCGTACCAGGTACGGGTGCAGGTCTCGTCACCGGTCTTGGCCGTGTCACCGGACGCCGAGACCGATGCCGGCAGGCCGTAGGCGTCGTAGGCGGTATCGGTGCGGGTGGTCCGCCACGTGTTGGAACCGGTCAGGAAGGTGTGCCCGTACGCGGTCTGCGGGCGGACGAAGTAGGCCTTGATATTGGCGTACGACTTCTGCTGGCTCGCGGTCTCCTTGCTCCACGGATCCGTGACGGACACCGAGACCGGGGTGTTCCCGTCATAGGTGACCTGCTGGCGCTGGAAGCCGGAGTACTGGTCGTCGTCGTTGATGTCGGGGATCGTCAGGCCGGGCACCGGGACGGCCGCGACCATGGTGGTGCGGGTGGCGGTCGTGCCCTTGCGCTTGTCACCGCGCATGCCCTGCATGAAGACCTTCACGGTCTTCGAGCGGGTCTTGCCGGTGGCGCCGCTGTAGGCGGTGACCTTGCCGTAGCCGCGCCAGTCCGACCAGGTCCGCTCCTTCTCCAGGGTCAGCGGGTCGTCGTTGTGGTGCCAGCCCGGGTTCGCGTACTCGTAGGCGTTCTCGACGAGGTCGTTCTGGCCGGCAGGGTCGGCGACGGTGACAGCCGTGACGTTGTACTTGTGGAACCAGTCGAGCTGGGGGTCACCACCGTTGATCGGCCAGTACACCGGGTAGCAGGACAGCGAGTTGTCGTCCTCCGCCACGGGCATCTTCGTACCGCGCACGCACTCCGGGTTGGACAGGGTGACCGTCGTGATCGCGCCCGTCTCGGAAGTGATCGTGTTGATGCGCGGGCGGTTGAGCGGGACGATGTTGTCCCCGTCGACATCCACCCGGTTCGGACGCATGTGGTAGGTGAAGTCCACCGGCGGAACATCGGCCGTGGACCCGTTCTTACCGGTGCGCTTGATCGACTTCAGCACCAGGCTCTGGTCGCTGGTGTCACCGAGGTCGCCCGGGTCCAGGTACTCCTGGGCGAGGTCGTAGGTGTCCACGGGCGCGTAGTTGTCGGGCTCCGACGCCGTGGACCAGGCGTACGTGTTGATCGCCGACATCCGCTTGCGGGTGAAGAAGGCGGGCGAGGGCGCCCGGCAGTCGGTTTCGCTCGACGAGCAGATCGAGTCGAAGGGGACGTCGGGCCAGTTGTCCGAGGTGTCCTTCGTCAGGTTGGTGCAGTTCGCCGCGAAGCAGCGCTCCTTGTAGTCGAAGGCGACCTTGTGGGAGGGCGTTGCGGTGAAGAGCGTGTCGGCGCGCTGGCCGTAGCGGATCTCGGAGAGGCTGCCGCCGCTCGTGTAGGACAGGAGCTTGGTCTTGTCGCCGGTCTTCGCGTAGTTGTTCGTCTCCGCCGCGTACCAGTAGCTCGCGGTGTTGCCGTGGACGTCCTGCACCATGTCCACGTTCCAACGCCAGGCCTGGGTCTCATGGCGGCCGGCGAAGGTGGAACCCTTCGTGTAGCCGGGCTCGCCGGCATCGTCGCCGAAGACCGGGACGCTCCAAGTGGAGTTGGTGCGCTCGGAGCCGGCGCCGGGCAGCTTGTTCAGGCCGAAGGTGTACGTCGTACCGTCACCGGTGACCACCTTCCAGAACTCGCCGTCGTTGTCGCCGTTCTCAGCTCCGGTCCCCCAGGTCACCTGGGAGGCGTCGTCGTCCTTCAGCCGCCACGTGCCCGTCGTGTCGTCCTTGACGAGCTCGCTGGACTTGCCGTTCAGGACCAGCGAGGCGTTCTCGTACTTCCAGCACAGGTCGTACTTGTCGTCCTGCCCGTCATCGTCGCAGGAGCCGTACTTGCGCTCGACGTACGAGGACGTGAGGTCGAAGCCCTCGCCGACCTGGGAGCCCTGGTTGTTGGAGTTCGCGGTCCGCCCGTCGACGCTGCTCGAACTGTACGAGAGCGACATCGAAGGCGTGGGACCGGCCACGGCAGCCGGGACCGTCAACGGATAGGCCCAGGCGAACGCCCCGGACGCGGCCCCCGACTCCCAACTGGAGGAGGCGGAGAGCGGGGTCGCCGCGAAGTCTCCGCCGCCCTTCGGAGAGGCGGTCTCCGTCGCCATGACCGCGAAGACCGCCGGAGCCTGGGCGGGGGCCTTGGTCTTGGCCGAGGTCGGTGTTCCGGCGGGGAGCGAGGCGACGTCGGCCGTCACGGTGCGGTTCTTGATGCTGTTGGCCGAGGGCAGCGGAGTGGCCTTGCGGCATTCCGCCTTCTCGGGCGTCGTCAGCGCACAGGCGGGCAGACTGACCATCCCGAGACGGGTGGACCAGCCGCCACCGACCGCAGAGGCGAAGGAGCCGTAGTCCACGGTCAGCTGCGCCGGGCCGTCGGCGGTGTTCGTCGCGGTGAACAGCACACCGGTGATCCCGGCCCGCTCAGCCGCCTTCTGGTCGAGGACCTTGACGGTCGACTTGCCGGCGTCCGGAGCCGCCGCGGCGGGTGCCGCCGGACCCGTGGGGGCGGCCGGATTGAGCAGCGGGCTCTTGGCCCGCGCGGTGGGCCGTACGTCGACCAGGGGGCGGGAGCCCGACCGTGAGCCGGAGCCCTCCAAGGTGGCCGGCTTGGGCCAGTCGGCCTTGGCCTCCTTGCGGGCCCGGTCCGCCTGGACCTTGTTCTCGGCCTGGTTCTTGGCCACCAACTCCCGGGCGGCCTTGGCCCCTTGGGCGTTGACGGCCTTGACCTTGGCGTCCTTGTATTTGGCGATCTTCAGGGCGCCGGGGAGGTCGGCGGCCTCCGCCATCGGTGTGAGGACCCCTGGCACCGCGAGGGCGAGGGCCAGTGCGGCTGCCAACGGCAGCCGGTGGCGGATTCCTCCGCCTGGTGGTCGGATGGACACGAATGCTCCATGTAGGTAGATGTTTTGGGTACACGTGGGCCGTGGCCGCCCCGTTCGCGGGGCGGCCACGGCAAGCTATTGATGGGTCCCGGAGGGTCAGCCGCCCGAGCCGAAGACGGTGTCGGAGACCTGCTGGGCGTCCTTCATCGCGCCGGACCACAGGCGCATGCCCTTGATCTCGCCGGGCAGGAAATTGCCCCAGGCGCTGTCGGTGAAGCCCTTGCCGACAGCGAGCTCGCCACTGCCGACGGCGGCCGTGAAGGCCTTGGGCTGGGCCTGGCCGACCGCGCCCACGTAGAGGGTGATGGTCCCGTCCTGCGCGTTGTGGACACCCGTCACCTGAACGCCCGCGTTCAACGCGGCCAGGCTGTCACTGGCCACCGAGGGGCCGGTGCCGTCGGCCGTGAGCCGTCCGAAGTGCCAAGTGCCCTCGACGAAGCTGTTCATCTTGGTGGGATCGAGCTCGTCCGGCTCGGTCCTGACACCGGTCTTCTCGAACCACAGGCTCCAGGAAGAACCCGTGGCCGTGCGCTGACCGATGACCTGCGCCTTGTAGCCGTTCGGCTTGTCCAGCAGACGGGCGTTGTCGACCTTCGCCTCCGCCGTCACCGTGAACGAACCGGTGTCGTCCACGAGCGGACCGGCCGCGGTGGCCGCCTGGGTGGAACCGTCCAGGACCAGGGCCCCGTTGCTGACAGCGGTACCCGCGGTCGGGGTCAGCGGGCGGCCGTTGCCGGAGGTGTCGGCGAACGTCGTGCCCGCCTGGGAGAGGTCCCAGGCGGCGGCCAGGTCCACCTGCGGCTTACCCGTCGCCGGGTCGAAGAGCTGGGCGTCCTTCTTGATCTCCAGCTCGCTGCGCTCGGACTGCCAGGCCGTGACCTCGTCGATCCGGCCCGGGAGGAAGTCCGTCAGGGCGCCGCGGTGCTTGATGGCGCCGAAGGTCATCGGACCCGTCGAGGCGATGGGGTTGGTGACGGTCATCTGGCCCTGGAGCTGCCCGTTGACGTACAGCTTCGCGATGTCGGTGGTCTCGTTGTAGGTGGCGGCGACGTGGGTCCACACTCCGGCCTGGGCCGGGGCCGTCCCGGTGAAGCGGCCCATGGTCGTGTGGCCGTCCACCGTGTCCTGGGTGGCCATCTGCATCATCCACGGCTTGCCGGCCCAGGCGGTGATGGCGATGCCGCTCATGTTCTGGCCGGCCTGGCCGACCACCGAGTAGCTCATGTCGGTGCGGTCGAGGCGGACCCAGCCGGCGACGGTGAACGAGGCGCGGGTGTCGATGACCGGCTTCTGGGTCACCGCGTACTGGCCGCTGCCGTTCAGCTGGAGCGTGCGGTCCTCGTGCGGGGTCGGCGTCGTCACCCAGCCCCGACGGCCGCTCTCGGTGCGCAGGCTGCCCGTGGACAGGTCGGCGTTTTCCTTCAGGGCAGGGTCGGTGGTGGAGGTGTCGAAGGCCTGGCCGTCGTACTCGTCGAAGTTCCAGTGCCCGACGGCGCCGGGGCCCTCCTTGACCACGAAGTCGACGACCTGCGTGGCGCCCCAGCGGCCCAGGGAGTCCTTCGCCTTGACGCTCAGCTTCATGGTCCCGGAGATCGGCGGGGTGATGGAGACGGTCGGCTTGGCACCCGCGATCTCGGTCCACGTGGAACTCGTGGCCAGCTTGTACTGGTAGGCCGTGTTGGTGTCACTCGCTCCCGGACCGAAGGTGAACTGACCGGGAGTACCGGGCTTGCCGGCCGCCGCGCAGGCGGTGCTGGTGCACTGGCTGTACGGAGCACCGAAGGTGATCACCGGGGCCTTGGGGGCGCTGGAGTCGACCTTGAAGTAGCAGTCCGCGCTGGGCACGCTGCCGCGTACGTGTCCGTCCGCGAACGACATGGTCCAGGTCCGGAAGCGGTACATGGCTCCGTCCTGCAGCGTGGCGGGCGGATCACTCGTGATCTTGACGTTGTCACCGACATAGCCCGAGCTCGGCCGTTCGATGTGGTCGGGGTCGGTCGCGTTGGCCTTGACCGAAGCCCACACCAGCGCGCCGGAGGGCATGGTCGCCTTCTCGGTCTGCATGGCGATCCGCAGCTGGGCTCCGGCCTCACCGCCCCACACCGTCTCGGTGATCGCGGTCATGGCCGGCGTCGGGTCGGAAACGATGGACGGGTTGCCCAGGTCGTTGGAGCAGATCTCGCCGGAGCCCGTGACCAGGCCGACGTAGATGGGGATGTTGGGCTTGCCGATGTAGTCGACCGACAGGACCGCGTCGTTGCGGAAACGCTTCCACGAAGCGGTGTCCGACTCGTCCTCCGCCCGCAGCTCCAGGTTCAGCCGGTTGTACTTGCCGTCTGCGAAGTCGCGGACGGTCGGGGTGAGGTTCTCGTCCGGCTCGTCCGGGAGATTGTCGGCGAACTCCACCGGCGCGGCAGGCGAGTTCGGGTCACAGGCCGAACCACGGCCCGCAGACAGCCAGCGGTCGCCCATCAGGTCCGCGTAGTTGGGCTTGTTGCCCCAGCTCGTCGACGAGGAGATCTCGCCGTCCATCCGGACCAGCCACACGTTACGGACCGAACACTGGAACGCCCACGGCTCGGTGATCCTGAAACGGGAGTTCAACACCTCCTTGCCCCGCAGTTTGTCCGGCGAGAACTCGAAGTACAGACGCTGGACGTATCCCGGACCGCAGTAATAGCCGTTCCAGGAACCGCACTTGCCCATGCCCTTGCCCATGTCGTCACTGCCGTTGTCCCAGTTCCAGAACGAGACACCGTCATTGCGCAGGGCCGTGTGCTCCGTACCGTCGTCCAGAGCGACCGACGGGTCGATGTAGAGGGGGAACGCCGCCGGGTCGGTCTGCTCGAGCAGGGCCGCGTCCGGTACGACGGCCAGCGAATCCTTGTCGACGTGCACCGGCATGTTCTTGGCCTGTGAACCGGGGACCGGTCCGTCAGCGGGCCGGGCGGGCGGCTCCCCGCCGGCCGGGGCCGTCGGCAGCGCGCCGCCCTCGGCCTTGGCGGCGGCGACCTTCTCCTTCGCGGACAGCGCGAGCGGCGCGGGCACGCCCTTGGAGTCCCACATCAACGCCGGCGGCGCCTTGAAGACCGGCACACCATTGGCATCGGTCGCCGACAGGCCGCCGTCCTTGGCC
>NZ_JAGGOT010000034.1 GCF_018614195.1 Streptomyces sp. ISL-43 | reverse complement strand
GGCGTGTTCGGGGTGTTCGGCGTGTTCGGCGCATGGACCTTGCAATTGATCTTATTGAACTTGCACCAGCCCTTTGTCACCTGCTGCGACTCCATCGAAGTCTGCACCGTCTGGGGCGCCGGTGCGGCCATCGCCGTGGCCGGCAGTGCAACACCGCCCGCCAGGGTCATGGTGGCTACGGTCAGCATCATCTTGCGGGAAAGCTTCATTTCGATTTTCTCCATTCGGTATTTATGCGATATTTTTCGGCCTCGTATTTTCGGCGGGATTTCCCGGTGAGGACCTGCTTCTAATAAACCCGACGGCCAGGGTGGCGTCACGTCACAGGAATACGTGGCTTGACTCCAGGAATTGATGTTGGTAAATGTCGATGCTCGGATCCGGTTGTCCCCTGCCGCGCCAGGGTGAGCCCGTGCCGGTGCGGTCGGGGTCGTCGCCGTATCCGCTGCGCAGGGTCGACCGCTGTTCTCCGCCGCGGCGCCCCCGCCCGCAGCGCGGCCGGCGGGCAGCCTGGCGGCCCAGGTGTTCCCAGCCGCCGGCGGCCTCAGTCGTTGCGCAACGAGGGGTCGTACCCGTCAGCGATCGGGGGGCGGCGCGGCCCGGTCCCCGCGCTTCGGGCCCACTCCTCTTCCTCGGGCATGGGCACCGGCCCGAGGTCGCCGTCGGGCTCGCGGGGGTGATTGCCGGTTACCGCTGTCCCTGCTCAAGACCACGGCACGTCCGGCGCGCGGTAGTAGTTCACCTCCTGGGAGTCCAGTCGGGCACCCTGGGCCGCCAGGCGCAGGCGGTACGAGTCCCAGTCGCGGCCCGCGGCCGGGGACCAGCCCAGTTCCGCGAGGCCCAGCACCCTCGGGAACGCCATGTACTCCAGGTCGAGGCGCGTCGCGACCGTCTCCGTCCACAGCGGGGCCTCCACGCCCAGGACGGCCGACTCCGGGACACCGGCCAGGTACGCCCCCGGGTTCCAGTCGTAGGACCTGCGCACCGGCACGTACCCGGCCCAGGCCAGCCCCGGCTTCGTCGCCTTGTCGTACTTCATGTCCAGGTACAGCCGGTCCGCCGGGGACAGGATCACCGGATGGCCCGCCTTGGCCGCCGCAGCCACCGCCGCCCTCTCCGGCGCCGGGGTGCGGTCGTGGCCCCAGTACTGGAGCACCGCGCCGTCGGCCGGACGGGCCGTCGCGAGCTGGTGCCAGGCCACCACCGTCTTGCCGTGCCGTGCCACGACCGCCTGCGCCCGATCCATGAAGGCCGCGTAGTCCGCCGCCGGCGTGGAATGCGCCTCGTCGCCGCCGATGTGCAGGTACTTGCCCGGGGTCAGCTCCGCGAGTTCCCCCAGCACCTGGTCGATGAACTCGTACGTCCGCTCCTTGCCGACGCACAGCGAGCTGAAGCCGACCTTGATCCCGGTGTAGCGCTCGCGCGCCTTGCCGTCGCAGTTCAGCTCGGCGTAGGCGGCCTGCGCCGCGTTCACGTGGCCCGGCATGTCGATCTCCGGGACCACGTCGACGTACCGCTCCCCCGCATACGCCACGAGCTCCCGGTAGTCGTCCTTCGTCCAGTGGCCGCCGGGCCCGCCGCCGACCTCGCCGGCTCCCCCGTACTCCGCCAGCCTCGGCCAGGAGTCGATCGCGATGCGCCACCCCTGGTCGTCGGTCAGGTGCAGGTGCAGGGTGTTGACCTTGTACTGCGCGAGCTGGTCGACGTACCTCTTCACTTGTTCCACCGAGAAGAAGTGGCGGGCCACGTCCAGCATCGCCCCCCGGTACGCGAAGCGCGGCGCGTCGGTGACCGTCCCGCCCGGCACCGTGCCCGGACCGGACACCGGCAGCAGCTGGCGCAGCGTCTGGCCGGCGTGGAAGAGCCCGGCGGGCGTGCGGGCGGTGAGGGTGACCCCGCCGGAGCCGGCCTCCAGCCGGTACCCCTCCTCCCCCGCCCCCTCGGCCTCCTCGTCGAGCCTGAGGCGGATCCCGTCGCCCTCCGCGCCGTCCACCACGGGCAGCGGCAGCCCGCTGGGGCCGCGCAGCTGCTCGGCGAGGAGTTCGCCGACCCTGCGGACCTCCTCGTCACCGTCGAGGCCGGTACGGATGACGGTGCCGGGGCCGAAGGCGTAACCCGGGCCTTCGGCGTGCGCGGAGGCGGGCGCCGGCAGGAGCCGTTGATAAGGAGCGAGCGCGGCGGGGGCCTTGTCCCCGGGGCGGGCGTCGTCCCCGCGGGCGGCGCCGCAGGAGGCGGCCGCGGGGACGACGGCGAGGACGAGGAGGGCGGCGAGCGTGCGTCGCGGGACTCTCATGCGCACAGGTATAGGCCAACCGGGCCCGGAAGGGCGGTGCGAGAATCCCAGGATGGCGGAAATCATCCAGAAGGACGGCACATGGACCTTCGACGGGGACGCGGTACGCATCGTGCCGGGCCGCGACAAGGGGGTGGGACTGCTGCGCCAGACGCTGGGCGAGGTGATCGTGCCGCTGCGCGCGCTGGCCGGGATCTCCTACGAACCGGGGCGCAAGGCGGGCCGGCTGCGCCTGCGGCTGCGTGACGGCGCCGACCCGCTGCTCCAGGTGACGGGCGGTCGGCTGCCGGAGGCCTCCGATCCGTACCGGCTGGCCGTGGAGTCGGACCGGTCGGGCGTCGCGGAGTACTTCGTGGACGAGGTGCGCAACGCCCTGCTGCTGGACCAGGTGGACCCCGGGCCCGCGGACTCCTACCTCCTGCCCGGCCCCGCCGTGCCGATCACGGTCGGCGCGGGCGACGGCACGGTGGCCTTCGACGGGGACCGGGTGTCCCTGGACTGGAACTGGACGACGGAGGAGGCCAAGCGCTCCGGGGGGCCGCGCGAGTTCCGGATCGCGGACGTGCGGTCGGTGGCGTGGCACCCGTCGAGGGGGCTGGAGAACGGGTGGATCCGCTTCGCCCTGGCCGGCGCCCCGGCGGCCCCGCCCCCGCCGAAGTACGACCCGTGCGCGGTGGAGCTGTTCGGCTTCAAGAAGGACCCGCTGATGGCTCTGGTCGCGGCGGCCGTGGCGGTACGCATGGCACACCCGGCGGCGCCGGATCCCGAGGCCGGGCCCGGGCCGACGCCCGCCCTGGCACCCGCCCTGGCGGCGGACGGCCCGGCGGCGCCGGCCGGCGCCGGGGCGGTGGACCACGACGCCCTGCTGCGGCGGCTGCGCGAGGTGGGAGAGATGCACCAGGCGGGGATCCTCACGGCCGAGGAGTTCGCCACGGCGAAAGCGGCGATTCTAGGGCGTTTCTAGGCATCGAAGACCGGAATAAAGCCATCCGCTGGTCCAGACCAGCATGATCCTGCCCGATTTCGGGCAGGATCTTTGCATTCTACGGCTCCTACCGTCAATATCGACGGATGCCCGACCGCCGCCCGTCGCACGACGACCTCGTCGACCACTTGGTGCGCAGCACCTCGCTCCAGCGGGGCGAAGCCGCCCGAGTGGTGCTCGACGTCCTCGCGTACTTCGACGAGAGCACCGAAGAGTTCGTCCGCCGCCGCCACCGTGAGCTCCAGTCCGGCGGCGCGGTCAACGCGGACATCTTCGAGCGGATCGCGGCCGAACTGCCGCACCGGGCCGTGGCGCCGCCGGAGCTGTCGCTCCGGCAACTGCGCCGCATCGTCTACGGCTGAGCACCGCCCCGGTCAGGGGCGCGGGCAGCGGCAAGAAAGCAAAACGAAGCTTCAGGAGGGGAAAAACCTTATGTGCGGAATCGTGGGTTACATCGGCAAGCGTGACGTGGCACCGCTGCTGCTGGAGGGCCTGCAGCGACTGGAGTACCGCGGCTACGACTCCGCGGGCATCGTCGTCAACAGCCCGAAGGCCGCGGCCCTGAAGGTCGTCAAGGCCAAGGGCCGCGTACGCGAGCTGGAGTCCCGGGTACCCAAGCGCTTCGCCGGCACCACCGGCATCGCCCACACCCGCTGGGCCACCCACGGCGCCCCGAGCGACATCAACTCCCACCCGCACCTGGACGCCGACAACAAGGTCGCGGTCGTCCACAACGGCATCGTCGACAACGCCTCCGAGCTGCGCGCGAAGCTGGAGGCCGACGGCATCGTCTTCCTCTCGGAGACCGACACCGAGGTGCTCGTCCACCTCGTCGCCCGCTCCCAGGCCGACACCCTCGAGGAGAAGGTCCGCGAGGCGCTGAAGGTCGTCGAGGGCACCTACGGCATCGCCGTCATGCACGCCGACTTCCCCGACCGCATCGTCGTCGCCCGCAACGGCTCCCCCGTCGTCCTCGGCATCGGCGAGAAGGAGATGTTCGTCGCCTCGGACATCGCCGCGCTCGTCGCCCACACCCGCCAGATCGTCACCCTCGACGACGGCGAGATGGCGACCCTGAAGGCCGACGACTTCCGGACCTACACCACCTCCGGTACGACGACCACCGCCACGCCCGAGACCGTGGAGTGGGAGGCCGCCTCCTACGACATGGGCGGCCACGACACGTACATGCACAAGGAGATCTCCGAGCAGGCCGACGCGGTCGACCGCGTCCTGCGCGGCCGGATCGACGACCGCTT
Source organism: Streptomyces sp. ISL-43 (assembly GCF_018614195.1). GTDB lineage: Bacteria > Actinomycetota > Actinomycetes > Streptomycetales > Streptomycetaceae > Streptomyces. Next base: position 206,616 of record NZ_JAGGOT010000034.1, on the reverse strand, counting down.
CAACACCGTCCACCTGGGCGGCCTGAACCTGGACCCGCGCGAGGCGCGCGGCATCCGCCGGGTCAAGATCCTCGGCTGCGGCACCTCATACCACGCCGGCATGATCGGCGCGGGCCTCATCGAGAGCCTCGCCCGCATCCCCGCCGACGCCGAGCCGGCCTCCGAGTTCCGCTACCGCAACCCGGTCGTGGACCCCGACACCCTCTACATCGCCGTCTCCCAGTCCGGTGAGACGTACGACGTGCTGGCGGCCGTGCAGGAGCTCAAGCGCAAGGGCGCCCGCGTCCTCGGCGTGGTCAACGTGGTCGGCTCCGCGATCGCCCGCGCGGCCGACGGAGGCGTTTACGTGCACGCCGGCCCCGAGGTCTGCGTCGTCTCCACCAAGTGCTTCACCAACACGGTCGTGGCCTTCGCGCTGCTCGCCGTGCACCTGGGCCGCATCCGGGACCTGTCCGTCACCGACGGCAAGCGGATCATCGACGGCCTGCGCAAGCTGCCGGCGCAGATCCAGGAGATCCTCGACGGCGAAGAGGACATCAAGAAGCTCGCGGCCGACTACGCCGACGCGAAGTCGATGATGTTCATCGGCCGCGTCCGGGGTTACCCGGTGGCCCTGGAGGCCTCCCTCAAGCTGAAGGAGATCTCCTACATCCACGCCGAGGCCTACCCGGCCTCCGAGCTCAAGCACGGTCCCCTCGCCCTGATCGAGCCCTCGCTGCCGACGGTCGCGATCGTCCCGGACGACGACCTGCTGGAGAAGAACCGCGCGGCGCTGGAGGAGATCAAGGCCCGCAGCGGCCGGATCCTGGCGGTCGCCCACCGCGAGCAGGAGAAGGCCGACCACACCATCCTCGTACCCAAGAACGAGGACGAGCTGGACCCGATCCTGATGGGCATCCCGCTGCAGCTCCTGGCGTACCACACCGCCCTGGCCCTGGGCCGGGACATCGACAAGCCGCGCAACCTGGCCAAGTCCGTCACGGTCGAATAGCCGGACCGCCGGCCGCACCGCCGGCCGGACCGCGCGCCGCGTACGAAGGAGGCCCCCGGGGATGGATCCCCCCGGGGGCCTCTTCGTGTGCTCGAGCCGTCAGCTCGCGGCGACCGCGCCGCGCGAACTCTTGCCGAGCGCCATCGGCCAGCTCGCCAGCGCCGCCGTGGCCCCGTACCAGGCCAGCAGCCCGGAGAGCGCCGCCACCCAGCCGGCCGCCTTGGCCAGCCCGTCGGCCTCGGCGAAAGTGCCTATCGCCAGGAGTACGAGGGAGAGGGTGAACAGTGCGTACACGCCCTGACCGAACAGCCCGCGCGAGGCCGCGGCGGTGAGGGTCAGCGCGAGCATGGCGAACAGTACGAGGAACATTCCGGCCGCGTGCGCCGAAACCTTTCCGTCGGCGCCGTTGGCCCAGGTGAACCAGAAGGCTCCGATGCCCGCGAAGGCCGTGCCGTTGAAGCCGTTGCCGCCGCGGTATTCGAGGATCCCGAGGACGAACAGGGCGAGGCCGCCAAGGAAGGTCGCGAGCGACACGGAGTCGGCCACGGACACACCGTCGATGATCCCGGTGTGGCCGATACCGAACGCGAGAAGGGTGAGACCCAGGGCGATGTGCCCGAGGGTCGAAGTCGAGGCCGTGCTTCCCGCAGAGACACCATTGTCCACGGCGGGCTCCCTTCGATCTGCAGTTGTTTGCTGCGTCCCAGCAGCCTTTATCTACCCCTTACATGGGGGTTCACAACCACACAATCGACATACGGTCGGTTACGGGATGACAACAACCGGTCGCTGCGCCCGCTTTGCCAGCCGGCCCGCCACCGAGCCGAAGATCCGGCCGACGATCCCGTGCGTGGAACCGACCACGATGGCGTCCGCCGAATACTCCCGGCCGACCTCCTCCAGCTCGTGGCAGATGTCCCCGCCGCGCTCGACGAGGATCCACGGAACCTCGGAGAGGTAGTCGGCGCAGGCCAGCTCCAGACCCAGCACCTCGGTGCGGTGGTCCGGCACGTCCACGAAGACCGGCGGCTCGCAGCCGGCCCACACGGTGGTGGGCAGCCGGTTGGCCACGTGGACGATGATCAGCCCGGATCCGGAGCGACGGGCCATCCCGATCGCGTACGCGAGGGCGCGCTCACTGGACGTGGATCCGTCGAAGCCCACAACGACCCCGTGCCGGAAGGCCGGGTCGCAGGGATGACGTGGTTGTTCCACCGCGCGCAGGTCGGCCGATTCGGGGTCGGCGAGGCGTTTGCGCTTGCGGTCCGCGGGTTCGGAGAATTCGTGACCGGCCATGGGTGTCTCGGCGAAGAGGTCCTCGGGCGAAGGGACAAGGCGGCGGGGCGACAGTAGGCGGAAGCGACGGATTGAGCGGCGATGATTCACGAAACGGCGACTCAGTGTGACCGAGCTCTGTCCGGGAAGCATCTTTCCAAGCCCATACCCACCAGGGTACGGCGGCACTCCTGTGCTGCACAGGGCATGCCGCCCTTGGAGAGCGTCCAAGGGAGCATGCCGCAGCGACGACTCCTTGGCAATGGCCGCTGCCCCCTACAGCCAGTGACGAATGACTTCGCGCCGGGTACGTGCCACCCGTGCGCGCAGTGACCGAGCCGCTCCGCCCGGCGTTGGACACGAGTCCGACCGTCCAGGAAGAGCCCGCAGGGAGCACGCCGTGCCCGGTCATCCGGTTCACCCCGTCCAGCCCGCTCAGTCGCCCGCTCAGCCGACGCAGTCCGTCCACATGCCGCCTTCCCCCCTTCACTCGTCCGTGCACCCCGCGAGACGCCCCCATGACGACCCCGCGGGTGACGTGGTGCGCTGGGCGGCCTTCAGCTGCCTGCTCGTCCCCGTCGTCCTCGTCGTCTACGGAACCTCCTTCGGCGGGGCCGCGGTGGCCACGCTCGGCCTGGCCGCCGTCACGGCCGCGTGCCGGGTGCTGCTGCGGCACTCGGAGAGGGAAGAACGGAATGCGGCCCGGGTACTCGTGGAGGACCGCCCGGCGCCCGCCCACCGCGGCCGGCACTCGCGCGCGGGGAGCTCCGCTCACCGGGGATGTCACGGTTCCGGCGGTATGTCCCCTCATGACTGACCGATTCGCACATCCACACCCGCACGTTTTCAGCCAACTTCCCGGCACGTCGCCCCCCTTGCCGGAATGTCCCCCCAGCCTCCTCACCATCAGCGACTACGGCGCCACAGGGGGTCGTTGACCCCATGAGTACTGGCCATGGCCGGACAGTGCGCTTCCCGTACGGGTAGCGGAGCGGAACGCTTCCTGATCGAATACTTTTCGCCAAGTTGCCAAGTCGACATAGCGCTGCGTGCTGAACTTGTCACGCCGACACCACGGGACGCAGTAGATTCGATCATGTATTTACGGCGGGGGAGCCACGTGCAAGGCCGAGGGGAAACGTGCAGGTGCGACCAGACCAAGGAGTCGCGACACCCAAGGGGGGCTTAGCGCCATGAGCCAGGATTCCACCGCCGTCGTCGTAGACGGCAGGAAGCTCGCGGGGCGTCGCCGCAGGGAGATCGTCGCGGTGCTGCTCTTCAGCGGCGGGCCGATCTTCGAGAGCTCCATTCCACTTTCCGTGTTCGGCATTGACCGGCAGGACGCGGGAGTTCCACGCTATCGACTGCTCGTCTGCGCCGGTGAAGACGGTCCGCTTCGGACCACCGGCGGACTCGAACTGACCGCGCCATACGGGCTGGAGGCGATCGCCCGGGCAGGCACGGTCGTCGTGCCCGCGTGGCGTTCCATCACCTCACCGCCGCCACCGGAGGCGCTCGACGCACTGCGTCTGGCGCACGAGGAGGGTGCCCGGATCGTCGGACTGTGCACGGGGGCATTCGTGCTCGCCGCCGCCGGTCTGCTGGACGGCCGGCCCGCGACGACGCACTGGATGTACGCGCCGACGCTGGCCAAGCGCTACCCGTCCGTCCACGTCGATCCGCGCGAGCTGTTCGTCGACGACGGCGACGTGCTGACGTCCGCGGGCACCGCGGCCGGAATCGACCTGTGCCTCCACATCGTGCGCACGGACCACGGCAGCGAAGCGGCCGGGGCACTCGCCCGCCGGCTCGTGGTCCCGCCGCGCCGCACGGGTGGCCAGGAGCGCTACCTCGACCGGTCGCTGCCGGAGGAGATCGGCGCCGACCCGCTGGCCGAGGTCGTCGCCTGGGCGCTGGAACACCTCCACGAGCAGTTCGACGTGGAGACCCTCGCCGCACGCGCCTATATGAGCAGGCGCACCTTCGACCGGCGGTTCCGCTCGCTCACCGGCAGCGCGCCACTGCAGTGGCTGATCACCCAGCGGGTGCTCCAGGCACAGCGGCTGCTCGAGACCTCCGACTACTCGGTCGACGAAGTCGCCGGACGCTGCGGGTTCCGCTCGCCGGTCGCGCTGCGCGGGCACTTCCGCCGCCAGCTGGGGTCCTCCCCGGCCGCCTACCGCTCCGCCTACCGGGCCCGTCGCCCGCAGGCGGACGTGGCCCAGGTGACGCAGCTGTCGGAGTCGCCGGTACCGCACCAGCGCACTCCGCAGCCTCAGCGGGCCGCTGCGGCACTGGCCGCGGCCGGTCCCACGGTGACGGAGCTGTACGCCCCGGGCCGGGTGCTGCGCGAGCACGCGTAGCCCCGTAAGCGCACTGCTTGGAGAAGGTCCCCCGCATCGGTGGTCACCGATGTGGGGGACCTTCCGCATAAGGTGGGGCGCATGAACGATCGCATGGTGTGGATCGACTGCGAGATGACCGGGCTCTCGTTGACGGACGACGCACTTATCGAGGTGGCCGCACTGGTCACCGACTCGGAGCTCAACGTGCTCGGCGAAGGCGTGGACATCGTGATCCGCCCGCCGGACGCGGCCCTGGAGACCATGCCCGACGTGGTGCGCGAGATGCACACCGCCTCCGGCCTGCTCGACGAGCTGGCCGGCGGGACGACCCTCGCGGACGCCGAGGCACAGGTCCTGGCATACGTACGGGAACACGTGAAGGAGCCCCGCAAGGCCCCGCTCTGCGGAAACACGGTCGGCACCGACCGCGGTTTCCTGCTGCGCGACATGGCCGCACTGGAGGGGTACCTGCACTACCGGATCGTGGACGTGTCCTCGATCAAGGAGCTGGCGCGCCGCTGGTACCCGCGCGCCTACTTCAACAGCCCCCCGAAGAACGGCAACCACCGGGCGCTCGCGGACATCAAGGAGTCCATCGCCGAGCTGCGCTACTACCGGGAGGCCGTCTTCGTGCCGCAGCCCGGACCGGACTCGGACACGGCGCGGACCATCGCCGCCAAGCACGTCGTCCCCGGCGAGTAGCAACCCGTAGCACCCGGCGGAGAGGCGTCAGGGGAATGGAGGGAGCGAGCACCCTCCCGGACCCTGTACCCTTTTCTTCGGCCGGTCGGTTTTCCGACCGGACATGGTGGGTGTAGCTCAGTTGGTAGAGCACCTGGTTGTGGTCCAGGTGGCCGCGGGTTCAAGTCCCGTCACTCACCCTGCGAGAAGGCCTCGTTCCGCGAAAGCGGGACGGGGCCTTTCGCGTACCCGGGCTCCTGCGGCGCCGGCACGCGGGGCCGCACCCCGGCCCGCCCCTGACCGGCTCCCGAAGGCACTAGGAGCGGAAGGCGTCGGCGTGGTCCGCGGACCAGGTTTCGAAGGTGCGGGCCGGGTGGCCCGTGAGCTGCTCGACCGTGTCGGTGATCTCGACCGGCAGGCCGTCGGTGGCGGCCCAGAAGTCGAGCAGAGCCTCGGCGTACGGACCCGGTATGTAGCCGTCGACCTCGGACTTCCACTGCCCGGGAGAGACGGACTCGAAGGGTATGGGTCGGCCCACCGCGTCGCCGAGTATGGCGAGCTGGGTGGCGAAGGTCAGCGACTGCGGGCCGGTCAGATGGTAGGCGCGCCCACCGAGCGAGGGATCGGTGAGGACGGCGAAGGCGGCCTCGGCGATGTCGCTCTCGTGGACCGGGTCGCAGTAGGAGCCCGGGTACGGCAGGTGGACCGGGCGGCCGGACTTCAGCGACCAGGCCCAGCCGAGGGCATTGCTCGCGAAGGATCCGGGGCGCAGCAGGGTCGTGCGCAGCGGGGAGGCGAGAAGGGCCTCCTCGACCGCGAGATGGGAGGCGGCGAGCGGGCTGTCGGCGGCGTCGGGTGCCAGGACCGAGGAGGACGACAGGAGCACGACGTGCTCGACGCCGGCGGTGACGGCCTCCTTCACGAAGGCGTCGACGGCGGCGGCCTCGGCATAGAGGAAGACGGAGCGCACACCGGCGAGGGCGCCGGCGAAGGTGGCGGGGTCGGTGAGATCGCAGTGGACGGTGCCGGGTTTGTCCGGCTCGCGGGATGCGAGGCGGTGCGGGACACCGGCGGCGGCGAGGAGCGAGGAGAGGCCGCGGGCGATGGCGCCGCGGCCGCCGGTGACGAGGATCTTCGACATGGCGTCTTCCTGTCCTAGACTGGATACGTGACACAGATTCTGTGTGACACATTCTCTGCGTCACGCAGATAAATCTGGACCATGGAGAAGCCGATGTCAATCGACAACCCTCGTTCGAGTGACGAGTGGACCCGCGCCGAGCTGCTCGCGCGCGTCGTCACCGAGAGCCAGCGGCACTACGCCGACTACTCGCTCTTCAACCAGGCCATGGCCGACCACGTCGGCATGCACCCCACCGACATGCAGTGCGTCGCCCTCCTCGACATCGAGCCGGGCCCGGTCAGCACCGGTGACATCGCCCGTCTCACCGGCCTGACGTCCGGCTCCGCCACACGGCTCGTCGACCGCATGGTCAAGGCCGGCGTCGTCGAGCGCCACGCCGACCCGAACGACCGCCGCCGCTCCCTCGTCGCCCTCGCGCCCGCCGCCCGCGACCGGATCGGCGCCGCCTGGGAGACCCCCGGCCGGGCCTTCGGCGCCGTCCTTCAGGGCTACTCCGACAACGAACTCGCCGTCATCGCCGACTACCTGCACCGCGCCGCCGAAGTCGGCCGCGCCCAGGCCAAGCGGCTGACCTCGGGCGACCCCGACTGACACCTCCCGAACGGTCCGTTCCGCCGCTACCGTCCTGATCAACGGGCAACAACGCGCGCCGGAGAAACGGGGGGGGTCGGCGTGCGGCTCGAGGTTGTCCGTGCCCGTGCCCGAATCCCCGTCCGTACCCGAAGACCCGTCCGTGTCCGCGCCCCCGCCGCCGCCCCCGCCCGCCCGCGGCGGCTTCCGCGGGGTCTTCGCCCTCGGCGGCAGCGTCCTCCCCGTCTACGGGTTCCTCGCGCGGCTCCCCGCCGCGCTGTGCCCCATCGGAACCCTGCTGCTCGTCAACGAGCGCGACGGCATCGGCGACGCCGGCACCGTCGCCGCCGCGCTCTGGCTCGGCCAGGCCCTCGGCGGACCGGTCATCGGCCGGCTCGCCGACCGGCGCGGCCACCGCCCCGTCCTGCTGATCGCCTGCGCCGCGAACGCCGCCGTGCTCTTCGCCCTCGTCGCCGCCGTCCTCGGCGGGCTGCCCCTCGCCGCCCGGATGGCGCTCGCCATCGCCGCCGGTCTCACGGTGCCGCAGGTCGGGCCGCTGGCCCGGGCCCGCTGGGCGCGGCTGGCCGGAGACGACAAGGCCCTGGTCGGAGCCGCGCTCTCCTTCGACACCACCCTCGACGAGGTCGGCTTCATGGTGGGGCCCGCGCTGGCCGGGATCCTCGCGGTGACCGTCCATCCCGCGTCGGCGCTGGTCCTCGCAGCCGCCCTGATCCTCGTCTTCGGGACGCTTTTCGCCCTGCATCCCACAGCGCCCGGGCCGACGGGAGGCAGCGCCGCCGCGCGTGGCGACGTACGGCTGTGGTCCCCGGGGCTGGCCCTGCTGTTCGCCATGGCCGTCCTGCAGGGCGCCGCGTGGAGCGGGGCCAATACCGGGGTCAACGCGCTCGCCGAGTCGGCCGGCTCCCCTGGGTCCGCCGGGCTGGTGTGGTCCGCCATGGCCGTGACCAGCTCGATCGCCGGCTTCGTGACGGTGGCCCGCCCCGGTTCGGCCGACCTGACCGTCCGGCTGCGCCGCACCATCGCCGCCCAGGCGCTGCTGACGCTCCCGCTGCTCGCCGTCTGCGGCCCGTGGGGCGCGGCCTTCGCCGTCGCCGGCATCGGGCTGGCCGTCGCCCCGCACCTGATCGCACTGTTCGGCCTGGTGGAACGGGTCGGCCCCGCGCAGCGGATGGGCGAGGCCATGACCATGGCGGGCAGCGGTCTGATCATCGGCCAGGCGCTGGCCGCGGCCGTCGCGGGACCGCTGGCCGAGGCGTACGGGCACCGGGCCGCCTTCGCCCTGTCCTGCGGCGCGGCGGCCGCGTCCGCCGTCGTGGCGACGACGGCCGCAGGCAAGGACCGGCTCCGCCCGCGCGCGGCTACGACGGCTACGACGGCTACGACGGCTACGACGGCTACGACGACATGAGCGCGCCCAGCGCCTTCTGCATGTCCGCCGCGTTCATGACCGGAGCGACCTCGATCTCGGCGTTGTACTTCATGAACAGGTCCCATGCCAGCGCCGGCACATCGGTGCTGTCCTTCAGGTCGAAGACGATCCAGCAGGAGCGCACGCCCTCGTGCAGACCGAAGTAGGCCGCCTCCGGCTTGACCTTGTCGATCAGGTCCTTCATCCCCTGGGTCAGGGCCCCGCTCTTGATGCCCTCGTTCGTGGTGGCGGTGTCCAAGTGGGCCCTGAGCATGACTCTCATGCCGGCTCCTTTCGTCACCGCCACCCTGAGCGGAGCCGGGGACGGCGGCAACATCTCCGCCTCCGTCCGGGCGTGCGGCTACTCCGTCCGCTCGGGCGGGCCCGCCCCGGTCAGTCCAGGATTCCGACGTCGTAGAAGAACTGGTAGCGCGCCGGGTCGTCGAAACCTAGCTAAGCAAGTTAACTAATGGCAGCATCCAGTCATGGAGCATCCCTTGACCGGACGACGCGTCGTCCGATGCATCATTTACGCCCGCATCAGCGAGGACAAAGAGGGCGCCGGCCTCGGCGTTGCTCGACAGGTCGAAGACTGCACCGCCCTCGCCAAGCGGCTCTCGACGAACGACGCCGAGTACCGAGTCGTCCTCATCTTCGAGGACAACGACATGAGCGCCTACTCCGGTAAGCCCCGCCCGGGCTATCAGGCCACACTGACAGCGCTGCGTGACGGTGAGGGGGACTGCGTACTTGCCTGGCATACCGACCGCCTACATAGATCGCCTGCCGAGCTTGAGGCGTACATCGACATCTGCGAGCCTCGGCGGGTCGAGACTCGCACCGTCAAGGCGGGCGATCTGGATCTCACGACGGCGACCGGGCGGATGATCGCCCGGCAGCTTGGCGTGCAGGCCCGCTACGAGGTCGAGCGGATGGTAGAGCGGCAGCGCCGGAAGCGCGAGGAGCTGGCCAAGGATGGCAAGTTCCTCGGAGGCGGTCGCCCATTCGGATGGGAGGCTGACGGTGTCACGCCGATCAGCGTTGAGTTCACCGCCATCCGCGAGGCCGCCGCGTCTGTCCTGTCGGGGGCTAGCCGGCTGTCTATCGCCCGCTCCTGGAATCGGGCCGGGTTCCAGACCAGCCGGGGATCGGAGTGGACCAGCGCAGGGGTGCGCGCGATGCTCCTGCGGCCTAGGAACGCTGGCTTCCAGGTGCATCGCGGTGTTTCAGTGGGCGCGGGTAGCTGGCTCTTCCCGCTGGACGAACCGACCTGGCGAAGTGTGGTTGCCTACCTGGAGAACGCGAGCAGGCAGATCGTTCCTCAGACGGAGCGGCGGTATCTGGGGTCGGGAATCTATCTGTGTGGCCGGTGCGGCTCAACGCTGAAGGCGAACCAATCGCAGCGGCGCGGTGGGCCAGTGACGAAGCACTACATGTGCCGGGCGACTCCCCACCTGGGACGTTCGGCGGAGCTCCTTGATGACCATGTGCAGTTGGCTGTGGTGGATCGGTTGTCCCTGCCAGATGCCGTGGATCTGATTGCCCGGCATGAGGACCCCGTCGATGTGAGGGCCGCGCAGGCGGAACTCAAGGATGCGCGCGAGACCTTGGATGAACTGGCTGCGGAGCTCGGCGCCGGTGGTATGGACCTGCGGTCCTGGCGGGTCGCAAGCACGGGAGCGAAGGAACGGATGGCCGCCGCTGAGGCCCTGCTGTCTCGGGCCGTCCGAGTGAACCCGGCGCTGGAGCTCGTGGGCGGCGATGTCGAGGCGGCGTGGAGGGGGCTCGACCTCTCACGCAAGCGTGCCGTCCTCGCCTTTCTGGCCACGGTGACGGTGCTGCCGGCGCGGCGTGGGCCTGGGTGGGATTCGGACGCCGTTCGGATTGACTGGAAGAAGTGAGACAGGCCCCCACCCGTCGGTGGGGGCCTGCCGGCCACTCCCGCCGCCTGGGGGGCTGGACTGGGAGGGCCGATCTAGGTGCGGGGCTCATTCCCGCATATATGCAAGATCACTCGATGTAGGGTTTGGCCAACTGACATTCGATCATGACTGCCCGAGCGTGGACAGGTGCCGCGCTCCGTACCGCCCTCCGACGACGTGCTCGCCCGTCGGAGACGCATCGCACTCCAGATCCGGGCTGCGCGAGAGCACAGGAACCTGACCCAGGAGCGGGTGGCGAACTCCATGGAAATGGACCGGCCGTCGTACACCCTGCTCGAACAGGGCAAGGTCAGCCCGCGCCTAGACACGCTCCTGCGGCTCTCCGACGCGCTCGGTGTACCGCTCGCCGAGCTGGTGCGGGAGTAGAGGCTAAGCGGAACGTAAGGCCTTTATGTGCGGCATGCACGCACCATACGGGGCGAGGCCGCCGTTAGGTAGCCCCGGCCGACGGGGGGACTGCTGGCCGGGGCAGGCGTGCTCAGCCGGTGCAGGCCGAGCAGTGGACGTTTCGTGGTGCGCCGGTCGCGAGGTCGACCATGAGCGTCACGCCCAACCCGTGCGGGCAGACCCGGCGACCTCGCCGCCCGCTAGCTCGCCTCTCGACCCGCGTCGTACCCAACAGCGCCACCACATCCCGAAGCCGCGGGTCCACCCACGTCTCTCGAGCATCGCCAGTCTCGTCGCTCACTGGAACTCCTTCCTTGCGGAACGTAGTCGACTGTAGTGGTGCAAGGCGTCGGCCGGCCGCGGTTGTCTCAAGCCGGCGGCGGGGCCGCGCAAGCCGAGCCGCCCTCGGTGCACTCCGAGTGCATGCTCACTCCGGAGATCTTCACGAGGCGGTCGGTCGCGGGATCCCACATGGGAGGGTTCGGTTCGTAGCCGGCGGCGCGGATGGCGTCCTGAGTTTCCTCGAGGGCCGCGTCGTCGCGGTCGTAGTTCGCGACCTCAGGCACGTGGTGGGTGAAGTGGCCGAGGACCGCCGAAAGCTTCGCGGCGATCTTCGAGCACAGAAGCAGGGCATGCCATCCGGCATCGACGGTCGCGGAGGGCAGCATCTTGCTGAACTCCTGGGCCGGGTCCTGCCTGCGCAGCTTGGCGCGATGCGCGGCAGCGGCACAGAACTTGATCGCCTCATCCGCGATGTCCTCGGCGAGTAGCCGGTCGACGCCAGGGTTGTTGCTGACAGCCTTGGCCACGAAGCCTGCGACGGCCTCGTCAGACAGCAGGTTGCGGGCCTCCCCGAAGACAGCCTCGGCCATGGCTGGCGTCAGGCCGGGATTGTCGCGGACGATCAGGTCGGCCAGGGCGTTGAAGTCCTCGTCGGAGAGCAGGTGGCGGGCGGAGGCCCGGAGTGTGGTGGGCGTGGCCATGAGGGTGTACCTCTCAATCAGGACGTGGGTGTGCCGACGGCCGGCTCGACGGCCGCCGAAGTAGGAGCCCGCCCCGGCCGCCCGAAGGGGGAACTGGATCCGGAGGGCCGGGGGCGGGGGTCAGTGGGTGCCGATGACGATGACGGCGAGAATCCCGAGAACAGTGAGTACGTACAGGGCCTGACGGGCGCGCTCGGTCACCGCGGGTCCTTCGCGGTGATGGGCCGGCACTCCCAGGCGCCAGACACGTGGGCGTTCATGTCAGGGCGGGCGCCGGACGCCGAATGCCCGGGGATCGTGACGTAGTCACCTTTGATGATGGCCCGGTCGCATCGGCAGCAGATTCGGATCACCGGACGCCGCCTGCGTGGTGGTCGCCGAGGGCGGCCGTCAGGCCCATGATGATGCGGGCGAGGCCGCGGGCGTGATTCCAGCCCGCATGGTCGCTGGTGTCGGACGGGCCCATGCTGAGAACGTATGGCCACTCGGCGAGCAGGGCCTTCGCGCGCTCGGTCTGCACGTTGGACGGGATGCGGCTGACCTTGGCATGAAGGCTTTCGCCGAGGTCGGTCAGGCCGGCGAGAAGCTCGGCCACACTCTCGGCGTCGGGACGGTCCGAGTAGGGGCCGAGGGCCCGCCGCACGGGGTCCTCAGTCGTGCGTGCTTCATCGGCCATGGCGGTGCTCCCTACCGTCGTCAGCGGGTGGTAGGACCAGGGTGAGGGCACAACAAGGCCCCAGCTATCACGAGTTGGTGATAGCTGGGGCCAAGGATTTGCGGAGTGTTATACGCCCAGCCAGTTGCCATACGACAGGAAGGAATCCGGGAGTTGACGCCGCGCCGCCTCCAGCCCCGAATACGTCTCACGGACAGTCTGGTGATACCGGGCCTGCTGCGGAGCCGCCTTCCGCGCCCTCAGCAGGTTGTCGAACGACGCGTCGAGGTCACCCGTCCACAGCTGCGCCCGCGCCAACTCGGCGTAGTGGTGCGACTTCCGGGACTTCGGCCAGTCCTGCGGAACCTGCACACTCCGCCCGGTCTGCGCTGCCTTTCCGTACTCGTCCAGCTCGGCCAACACGCTGACCCGGTGGACCTTCACGTTCGTCGGGCCGAACGCGAGGTAGTGCATGGTGGCCGCCTCGCCCGTGCCGTCGGCGATCCGCTGGGCCTCGGCAAGGTGCCCCTCCGCCCGGGCCTTGTCCTTCGACCGGCCGGCCATCACCGCAGCGCCGAGGTGGAGCTGACCGGTGACGACCTCCCGCTCATGGCCCGGCTCGGCCTGCTCCAGGATTCTGAGACCTAGGTCCGTCAGCCGCTGGCCGGTGCGGTACTGGCCGTCGCGGAGGTAAGTCAGGGCCCGCATGTAGCGGTAGATGCCGCCCAGAGCCGCGCTGGAGCCGCGCTCGGCGGCCCAGTCCATGCGGGCCAGGGCGATGGCCGCGAGGTCGTTGTAGCCGAGCTTTGATGCCACGTCGTACGCGGAGCGGTAGGTGCTGGCCAGCAGGAGCCAGCCCTCATGGCTGGGCGCGGTGTGCGCCGCCGTGGTGGCTTCCACGATCAGCCCAGGTACCAGGGTGGCGGCCTGCTTGATCTCCCCGGCACGGACGGCGATGAGAAGGGCCTCGGCGTCGGCGGCGAGGAGTTGGTGCGGGCGGGGGGTGATGTCCGGGTCAGCGCCGAGGTCGTACACGTCCAGCGCTTCACGGATCGGCCGGATCAGGATGTCCAGCTGGTCCTCGCGCAGTTCGGTGACGTACGGCTGGCCGGTGACCGTGGCGACGTCGACACGGAGGGCGCGGGCGAGCTGGCCGATGACGTACGGGCTGGCGGGCTTCACGCCCTGCTCGGCTTTCGTGAGGGTGCTGTACGGGACGCCCGAGAGGTCGGACAGCGCCCTTTGGGTGAGATGGCGTTCGAGGCGCAACCGCTTGATGCGCGCGCCGGTGTGGTCGTGCGGTAGAGAGTGCATACTGGCTCCCGTTCAGACTCGACACCTGAACGGTACCGGCACATGACAAAAACGCCCCCTCCCGCCCGTAGGCGAGAGGGGGCGTTGTGCTTCACGCGGGCATGAGTTCCCGGAGCGCGGCCGTGATTCGGCGCGCGAGGTACACGTGGCCGGCGTCCGTCGGGTGCACGCCGTCGCCGCCAATGTAGGCGGTGACATTGCCTGCCGTGATCCACGGCCCATGCGTAGCGACCAGGGCTCCGGCCGCGTCGTAGCAAGCTCCCGTGACAGGGCTGATGAACGGGATCCCGGCGCCCGCCGCAGCAGTGCGGAGCGTGGCGTCCGTATTGGTCACCCCTGCCGAGGGCGTTGCGGCTGGGGACCAGCAGCCGATGACGTAGATCTCGCAGCCCGGCAAGCTGGCCTTGATGGTGGTGTACAGCGCGGCAGCCGCAGTAGCGATGGCTCCTTGGTCGCCGCTGCTGTCGTTGTAACCGCCGGACACGAGGAGCCGGGTGGGTGCCCATGCGACCACGTCGGCCGGGGCTCGCGTCCCGAACGTCGCGTATGCCCCGGCGGTGATGTAGCCGGTGCCGCCGCGGCCCTGCTCCCACGCGTCGGTGGCGCCGAGAAAGCGGGCTACGCGCGCAACCCAGGTACCGGCCCCGCCTCCGACGTTCTGCGCGGACCCGTCGGAGATGGAGTCGCCGAGGACCATGAGGCGGCCGCCCTCCAGCGGGACGCGCCACATCGTCGCGGTGGGTGGGAGATAGACGCCGCCGAAGGGGAAGGTGCTGAAGTCGAGCCGGATGCGGCGTGGGGCCGCGCTGCCGAGGTCGATGGTGATCAGATGCCCGGAGCCTGGAGTGATGCCCCCGGACGACTGCATCAGGTCAGTGACTTTGCGGCCGTCGATGGTCAGCCGGAACATCGTCGCGGCGCTGATGTACTTCATGCGGACCTGCATGAACTGCGAGTCGGTGCCGAACTCGACGCTCCAGATTGACTGGCCCGATGCGTAGCTGTTGGGGTACTTCGACGTCGGCAGGACGTAGGACGTGTCCGGGGCGCCCGCACCGATCTGGAAGCCGGACGCGCCCGCGTAGTTGTACGGGCCGGTGACGTCGCTGCCCGCGAGCGCGACCCCGGGCGGCGCGTACTTCACGTAGCCGGCCGTCGGGGTGGTGGTCTGTGCCGTACTGATGCCGGGTGCTGTTCCGGTGTACAGGCCGTCGGCGAGGAGCGGGTCGGGGAGGTCCCGGCGGCGCCAGGCCGTGGCCACGGGCCCTGCGGGCCCCTGTGGTCCGGTCGAGCCGGTGGCGCCGGTTGGTCCAGCCGGGCCGATCGGCCCCTGGACGGGCGTATACCCGGGCTGCGCCGGGTCCGCGTCGATGATGGATGAGATCTTGATCGGGCTACCGGCGCCGAGCGGCAACTCGAACACCTTGCGCCGGTACGGCAGGCCGTCGAGGCGTTCCTCGTACACCCAGTAGCGGCCCGTCGTAGGCTCGATGCCTGGGGCGTCCGTGGTGACCAGGGCCCGCGAGAGTACGCCAGCCACGACCTCGACCGTGCCGCCGCCAGCGAGGATCTCCCCGCCGACGGCGTCGGTCCAGACCCGCGGCAGCGGCGACAGGACGATGCGGCCCGTGGCGGGTAGCTGCGTGGCCGGGTTGGTGTACGTCCCGGTGATCGTCCGGGTGGGCTGCGACATGTCTCCTCCTACCGGGCGAGCAGGGCGAGCGCCCCAGTCACGGCCCCACCGACGCCGGCGAGTACGCCGATCGTCGGCAGGGGCCACCGGCCGCGCTCCAGGGTGCGTATCCGCGACTCGTGGTCCTGAAGGTCCGCGCGGATGTCTTTCGTCTCGTCGAGGATGCCGTCGATCTTCGATTCGATCCGGCCCACTGCTAGTGCCAGTCCCCTCACCTCCTGGTACATCTGGGCCGGGCTGATGTACACGCCAGGGTCAGGGGTGGCCATCTAGACGCCCTTGGCGGTGGACGCGCTGTTGGGGTCACCGAACAGGCGCGCCGCGAGGCCCTTCACGAGGGTGCCCGCGGCGATGATCCCGGCTACGCCCACCGACTTCCAGAACGAGACGTGCAGCATGTCGGCCGGGCCGGCCGCGACGAGCACGCCGCCCACGGCGGTGGCGCCGGTCCACAGGACGCGCTCGGTGAGGTCCTTGGCGTAGGTCTTGCCGGTCTTCAGGACGACGTCGGCGGAGGGGAACGGAGTGGTCATGGTCAGGACTCCTTCGGTGTGGGCGTGCCGGAGACGGTGACGTCTACGTCGATGACGGCCGCGGCGATGGCCTCGCGGACTGCGGCGACGACCGCGTCGGTGTCGACGTCGTCGTGCTGTCCGAGCTGCGTGGCGAGCGCGGTGATGGCGCCCTGCATCGCAGCGATCTGGCGGCCGGTGATGTCGTTCTGGGTGGCGTGGACCTTGTCCATCCAGGCCATGACGGCGCCGGGGGTCACCGGGCGTCCCGTGGCTACGTTGGTGAGCTCCTTGGCCCAGACTGCGTCTGCGATTTCCTGTGCGGTGGGCAAGTCGTCCTCCTCGGACGGGTCGGTGGTCTGGCCGGTGGCCCGGGCGACGATCCCCGGAAAGACGACCTTCTTGAACTGCTGCACCCGGGTATCGCCAGGGCAGTCGGTGCCACTTGCGGCCCACGCGGCGTGGAGCCGGTGGTAGCCGTATCCGGGGTCATCGGCGGTCTGGCAGATGTGCAGGGGAATGCCGTGGGTGTGGTGCAGCCAGACGCCGAGCTTGATGAGCTCCTCGATCTGCTCCGGCGTCCACGGGTCGTCCCCGTCCGACGCGGTCTCGATGGACACCGCGCCGCTACCGTCGGGCCTGAGGTTGGCCTTGTAGTTGGCGTCCGCGCGGGTCTGCGTGCCGATGTACTGGCCGAGGCTCCCGTCGTAGTCGAGGCCGAAATGGGACTCCAGGTTGGTGGAGTCCCGCCAGTACGCGTAGAGCCGCTTCTCGTCCCACGGCGCCGCGATTGAGTGCACGATGAACTGCGTCGGACGGATCGCGGGCTGGTTGTCGGACTCGGGTTGGAGTTCCATCCGGATCGCTCCGGGGTACCACGTCATGACACCTCCAGGGCATGAGAAAAGCCCCGGCCAACGGCGCGGGGCGGACGGTGTAGGGAGGGCTACGAGCAGCCTTCGAGCAGGATGTAGCGGTAGTCGTAGGTCCCGGTACCGGCGCCGACCCTGTGCTTGATCGTCGCCGTGACGGTCTCGCCCACGGTGAGGCCCGTAAGTCGGTAGGTGAGGCTCAAGGAGAAGTTGGCGGTGCCGCCGACGACCAGCGCGGCCGCGTCGTTCGCGCTGTAGACCGTCCCGGACGTCGAACCGACCGCCGTCCACGACGTGAGCGTGTTCGTGGCGCCGCTGTTGCGCTGCGTCGACCGCAAGGTCACCTTCACCTGACCCGACGCAGGCACCACGACCGCAGCCGAGAACACCCCGCCGGACGCGTCCACATACAACGTATTCGTGCTGGTCCGCGAGGTGGTGTCCTCGGCCTGCGTATTTTCCACGGCCAATTTCGCCGCGGTGATTGTCTGGCCGGCCTTCCAGTGCGTCATACGTCGGCCTCCTAGTAGGCGATGACCGCAGGCTGCGCGAGACTCACGGGCGCGGCGGTGAGGTGGGCTTTGACGATGCCGTTGACGGAGCGGGTGACCGTGAACGTCTGCGGTGAAGCCGCGCCGGAGATGGCGGTGACGGTCATGGCCTCGCCGCCGATCAGGATGTTGAAGGGGAAGGCGGCGCCTGCCGTCTCCCACAGCGGGCCGGACGCCACCGCGACTGACAGCGTCGTTGCCGTCGTGGTCACCCCTGATGCGAGGCTGGATGCCCCACTGTCGGCGCGGGCCAGTGTCGTGCTGTCGGTTACGGCGACCGTCCACGGGCCAGCAGGCGAGCACGCGAGCGTGATCGTCCACTCGAAGGTCTTCCACTCCTCCTCCGCGCCCTCGACCATCAGATCGATGGGCCCGGGCGGCAGCCACGCCGGCAAGTCGGTGATGCGGATGATGTCGCCCGGCTGGAGCGCAGCCACCGCGGGAATCAGCGCGGGGTATTTGTGGAGAAAGATCCTCACACTGGGGTACCGGGACTCGTCCCACGTACCGCGGTGGAGCAGCCAGTAGGCGACATCATCGCACTGGGCATCTGTTTTCAAGGACAGAGTCTGCGAGTCGTCGTATGTCCCGACGCCCGCTGGCGGTGCTGCAACCGACAGGGCGCCGGTGGTCAGGACAGCGCGGGCCGACGAGCCGCCCTCACGCTGGATGGTGCGGTCGTTGCGGAGGTGCCGGTCGTCATCGACGGGCGTCAAAGGCGGCGCGAGCTGCCCGTAGGGGATCGTCACCGCCGGGGTTTGGTTGTAGAGGCTGGCGCGTGCCCGGTAGACGAGGCCCGCCCGCTCCCGGTCCTCGTACAGGATCCCGTCGTCGGAGATCTCACACTCGCCGAGCAGGCCCAGAAGGGTGTCGGAGCGCTGGGGGCCCATCAGGGTCTGCGCCAACCCAGCTATGACGGGGACGTTTTCCTCGGTTCCCAGCCGGTGAACTCGGGCACCTGCAGTCTCACCGTTCCAGCCGGAGTCACCACCGGTGTAGACGGTCGTGGTGGCGCTACTGAAAACGCCGAGGTGGCCGAGCCGGAAGTCCGCTGCGGCCGGGCTGAAGACCGTGTTGATGCCCGTGACGATCCCGGCCGTCGCGGCAACAGTCGTATTGACCGCGAAGCCCGTAGGGTCTCCGATCGGAACCCACCCAAAGTGGAAGTCCGTGTTCGCGCCGCTTTCGGTCGCTGTGATTTCCAGCCGGGTCCACTGCCCATGAAAGTCAGTGGCGACCCCGGCCGCGGTGAACACGGTGACGCCGGTCGCGCTGTACCCGTTGACGCCCACGTTGCCGGCGCCGTCCATGGTCAGGACAACCCGTCGGGCCGTTCCCGTGGTCGTGAATTCCAGCAGGGTGATCGGTGTGACCGGAGCCGCCGGCAGGTGGTAGACGAAAGCGACCATCCATTGCCCAGTGCTCGCATATGTGGGGACCGCGCCTGCCATGCTCGCAGCGTCCGTGATCCGCGGCAACGGCGCCGACCCGGCAAGGTCGCTATCCGCGGCCCACTCGAAACCGGTCACAGTCAGCGGGGCCACGCCTGCGACAGGCGAAAACGCCTGCGTCGCCGTGGTCCCCTCCTCCATCGGCCAATACGCCTTCGGGGATCCGGCTGCGGGGATACGACGCCGCAGCGTGGACGCGAACGCTTTGTCTCCCTGCCCGAGGCGGCGCAGAATCCCGGCCGCCTCGACCGGGGTGGTGACGTCGTAGCCGCTGGCACCCCACTGCGGGGTCCAGGAGGAGGCCTCCAGGACGGCCCGGATCCGCCGGGAGGTGATCTCGGCGCCGCCCGCCGTCGACCAGGTGCGGCCCGCCGCGTCCGTGAACGAGGTCGCGCCGCTCGCCTGCGAGGTGAAGACCGGATTGGCCACGACCGTCCCCGCACTGTTGCGGATTTCGACCGCGTGAATCCGCCGCGACACGGTCGCGAAAGCGCCTGTCGAAATGTTGCCGATCTCGACCGGGCTCGTCGAGTTGATGATCGACGTGACACCAACGCCGCTGACCGGGGTACCGAGCTGAGTCCAGGAACCTGCCAGAGTCGACGCCGTGTAAAAGGTGACGGTCCAGCCCCCAGCGCCGTTATTGACGTCGAGGGAGGCACGGACAGCCCCCTCCTGGCCCGGGGCGAACGGCACGACATCGGTCGCGGTCGTGTTGATGCTGGTGATGCCGTCAGGCGACCACCGGAAGAACAGGCCGGTGTTGGACATGAGCAGGCTCCACGAGCGCTGCCCAGACGCGCCCGTTTTACCGACGATGTCCCAGGCGACGTTGGTGTGCGTCCCCTCCCATACGGCTGGGGTGAGGTGCGCGCGGACGTCGATGTCGCCGAGGATGTCGAGCGCAGCCGTGTCGGGGGTCGTAGCGCGGCCCTGCACGCCGCTGGGGATGACGAGCGTGACCGTCGAGCCGCCATGGGTGAGCCTCACCGGCGTATTGCGTCCGAGCTGCCCAAAATACGGGCTGCGGGGGTTCCGGGCGCTGTACTTGCCGTCCGGGTTGAGGAGCGAGAACGAGGCCGCCGCGGGGTCCGTGCGGGACCCCTCCCCGCGGCGGCCCCAGCTGTACCGGATCGCAGCCCCGTGGGGGGTGTCGTCGGCAGCGTCCGTCCACGCGCCGGCGATCTGGAGCTGGACGCGGGCGTCGGGCACTGCCATGACGAGACTCCTATCGTGTGCCGAAAACGGTCTCGACCGTGCCGCCCGTTTTCTGCACGATGCCGCGGATCAGAGCCCGCATTTCCTGCGGCCCGGCCAGCTCGACGACGATGCGTGTCGGGCCCGCGCCGGCAGCCATGCCACCGCCCGCGCCGCCGAGGGCCATCCCAGGGAGGGCCCCGGTGAGGCCGCCGAGCTGCTGCTGAAGCGCCGGGGTCTGGTCGTTGATGCCCTGCTGGAAGCCCTGCATCAGCAGGCGTCCGGCGGGGCGCAGGATCCGGGCGTCGACTGCGGCCGGCCCTTTCCAGTCCGGGAGCATGTTGGTGATCCCGCCGAGCGTGGACCGGATGGAGCCGATCTTCGACCTGATGCCGTCGATCAGGCCCCCGATCAGCCGGGCGCCCGCGTTCCACAGGACGGACCCCAGGTCACCGAGGGCGGACGCGGCCTGACCGGGGATCTCCCGGATGCGGGCGATGGCCTCGTCTCGCCTCTCCCTCACGCCCTGGTTGAAGCGCCCGCCAGCCTCTTGGATGCGCGCCCACAGCACAGGCGCCAGGCTGGCGAGTGCAGCACCGGCACGCGCAGGCAGCTCGACGAGCAGCCGAACGAAGAAGTCGACTGCGCCCTTGACCATGGTTTTGGCGGCGTCCCAGGCGCCGGAGAAATCTCCCTTGAGGAGCAGGACGATCGCGTTCAGCGCGGGGATGATGACCGAGTTGATGACCCGGCCGAGCTCGTTCGCGAACATCCCGGCCAGCTTCGCGATGGCCTCGATGATCGGAATCAAGATCGGCGTCATCTTCGTCAGGATGTTGGCGACGAGCAGGATGAGCTGGGCGATGACCGGGGCCAGCGCCACGAGGAGCTGCGCGAACATCCCGGCCAGCTTGGCAATGAGCGGCGCGAAGGCGGTCACCTGCGCCGAGATGATCGGCAGGACCGCCTTCACGAGGACCATCAGCGCGTCCACGATGGGCTGGATGACCGGGATGAGCGCGGCAAGGATCGGCTCCAGCGCCGACATCAGGATTTCCGCGAGCTGCGCGACGAGCGGCGCCAGCGCGGTGAAGACGTTGGCGACGAGCGCCAGCAGCGGGGTGAGCGCAGGCAGGAGCTTGGCCACGAGCGACCCGATGACCGGGAGGAGCGGGGCCACCGCGTCCAGCAGTGAACCCACCGCGACCGCGGCCATCGTCAGGACCGGCCCGAGTGCAGCGATGACCGGCCCGAGTGCGGCGCCGAGCAGGGTGATGATCCGCTGGATGGGCGGCCCGAGCGCGGTGAAGACCGGCGCCACAGCCTTGAGGGCCATGACGATCAGCGGGCCGACGGTCTGAGCGAGCGTCGCCATGGTCTGGAAGATGGCCCTGAGGCCCCCCTGAACCTCGGGGCTCGCGAAGGCCGTCTTGAGAGCACCCGTGATGGCCAGGAGCGTCCCCATGAAGCCGCCGCCGGACGTCTCCGCAGCCTTGAAAACCGAGCCGATGACGGAGCCGATGTTGCCGATCACCGTGCCGAGCTGCTTGACGATCACGATGGCCCGCTCGATGGCCCGTTCCACGCTGCCGTTCTCGAAAGCGCGGGTGAACTGCTCAGAGAGCCGGTCCGCACCCGCGCCCGCAGCTTTGGTCAGGCGGCCAAAGGCGGGTGCCGCGGCGGCACCGACCTGCGTCAGGGCAACGACAATTTGGGAGGGGACAGCGGCCAAGTTGTAGAGCCCGTTGGTGGCGCCGGAGAGCGCCTTGCCGAGCGTGCCCGACATGGACAGGCCCACGACGGCGTTGCCGACTCCGCGGCCCATCAGGTTGAGGCTGGAGGCTGCGTCCTCCATCTTTTCGTGGAGGACCGGCAGGGTGTACTTGCCGAGGTCTTTCAGGACCTTGTCGAACTTGTAGAAGAGCTGTTCCTGGACGCCCTGCTGTAGGGCTTTGATCTGCGGCTGGAGGGTGCGGACTTCCTTCGCGAACGCCTGCGCGGACGGCGCAAGGTTCTTGATCGCCTCGGCGAAAGCTTCCGGGTCGGACGGGTTCATCGCGGCCTTGACCGCGTCTCCGACACCCTGCATACCGATCTTCAGGGTTTGCGTGGCGAGGACCATCGTGAACAGCCCGGCCACCGCGAGGCCGGCCGCCGGTGCGATCTGCGCCACCAGGCCGACAAGACTGGCCACCAGCGGCACGGCGGTACCGACCGCGGCACCGAATTTGCCGAAGGCCATGGCGACGCCGCCAATTCGGCCCGCCATGGCGCCGAGCCGCTCCGTGTTGATGTTGATGCCGCGCAGGCCGTTCACGGCACGGCCGAGACGAGCGCCAAGTGAGTCGCTGAAGTCGTCCGCAGCGCGCGCCAGGGCCCGGAACCGCATGGCCATGGTCCGGGTTTCCACCTCGACCACGGCGTTGGTCTCGGTGGTCTGGGTGGAGACGTCTTCGAGGGCGCCCTCGACGGTCTGGAGCGCCCGGTCCATGACTGCCGACTCCGTGATGAACCGGCCAGCCAGGCCACGCAGCCGGCCGCCCGCGTCAACCGTGAACCCTTCGGCACTCAGCTGGGCGCGGGCCAGACCGCGCACCAAGTCTGATTCGTCGGCGCGCACGACAGCGACGAGCTCACCGATGGTCATGGCCATGGGGGCGCCCCCTTCGAGGTCAGCTGCGAAGGGCAGCGCGGATCATGGCGTCGTCATCGATCACGGCGAGCTGCTTGCCGGCCAGCTGCATGAAGCTGGACTCCGCTGGCAGGCCGTACATGTAGGCGCGGAAGGTGCGGCGGCTCAGCCGCGCGAGACCTTCCGGGGTGATGCCGTAGCGCGCCCGGAAGTCGGCTTCGAGCGCCCACCAGTACTGGCGGATGAGGCGCGCCTCGCGGCTCGGTTCGGGGCGGCCGCCTGGGCTTTTCCCTCGGCCTCGGCCTTCTTGACCAGCTCGTGCGCCTGGGCGAATGTCAGGTCGCTGCCGCTGGCGTGCGCGAGGCCCCAGGCCAGGACGACCTGGAACTCGGTCAGGCCCATGCCCTTCTGTCGCCAGGTGCTAAGGGTGTCCGGGCCGACGTTGAAGAGGAACGCGACGAGTTCGGCGATGTCCTCCTCCTGCTCGGAGTCCTGGAGGTCGGCCATGCGCTGTTCCAGGACCATCGGCACGTCGACCGGGACCCGCACGGTGATGCCGCGGATGGTCTCCGTTCGGGCGCCGCTGACCTCAGCCCAGTACGCGTCGAAGGAGTCCGGCGCCTGCCGGGTCTTGGGCACGGTCACGACTTGACCGCCGTCGTGGACGGGCCAGAGCGGGTGAACGTGGCGCTCCAGCTGACCTCGTCGTTGTTGCCGCCGCCCTGGTCGCCGAGCGTGATGCGGGCCTTCGTGAAGACGACCCACGAGGTGTCCGTGACGTGCGCGTACCGGAAGCCCGTCAGGGAGTCCGGGCCGAGGCGCTCGTTCATGCCCTCGACGATGGTCTGCCCCGGGTCGAGAGCGAACGTGACCGGGTCCCGCAGCCGGAAGCCCTCCAGCTGCACGGATTTGCCGATCTGCATTTTGTACGACTCGGACTGACCGGCGCTGCCGAAGGTGGTGATGTCGGTGGTCTCCTCCTCCTCCGACTTGGTCCACGTGTTGATCGCGCCGACCGCGATGTCCACCCAGGTGCCGGGTGCGTTGTAGTCCTCGATCTGGAAGCGCGCATCACGCGCGTTGTACGTGGTCACTGCCATGGCTGTTCTCCTCCGGGCATGGCGAGGAGCCCGTCGGCAGTGCCGTACGGGCTGAAGGAACGGGGGGTGGGTCAGACGCGGTGCGCGGTGATGCTGCGGACCCGCATCCGCAGGTTGCACACATGCTCGTGGCGCCGGTTCTCGTCCGTGCCGATGCCGGCCACGGCTTGGTTGGCGCGGGAGAGCAGCAGGTAGGTGCCGTCGGGGAGGGTGGTCTCGCCGAGGCCGTGGAGCTCGCTGCGGATCGACTCGCACAGCTGGCGGCTTACGCGGGGGTCGGTGGTGCCGCGTACTCGGACTTGGACGGGGGCGTCGTCGTAGCCGAGTTGGCTGTCGGATTCGCCGCCGTCGTCGTAGACGGTCAGGACGATGCACGCGTCCGGGGTGGAGGGCTTGGCTTCGAGGAAGATGTTGCCGCTGGCGCCGGTCGGGTCGTAGACGCCGAGGCCCTGTCCGGCGAGGTGCCGGGCGAGGCCGTCGAGGAGGTCAGCCACGCAGCCACCTCCGTAGCGGCACCTGCATGAGCCGGAGCATGACGTCTCTGTCCCGGTTGAAGGGGATCTCCAGATACTTCGCGGAGCGGCCGGGGAGGTGCTTCCAGGTCAGCTCTTCGTGCTGGCGGCGGGCGTACACGGTGTCGTAGGTGACGAAGCCGTCCGTTCCGGCCCGAACGACCCGGCCCGACCGTTCGAGGGTGCCCTCGTCGAGCGGCACCAGCTTCCGGGACTCGGTGAGGAGGTGCTCCAAAGCTCTCTGGAGGCCCTCCTCGGCTGCGGCCCGGCCGCGGGTGGTCGCCCCGAGGCGGCCGCCCTGCCAGCTCATGCGCACGTACTGGCTCACGTGCAGGTCACCTCCCGGTGGTCCGGTGTCGGCAGGCCGGCGCCGCTGTAGAGGGTGGAGGTGATGACCGAGGCGACCCGCCCGGAGGGGAGCGTCACCCGGGACTCCGGGGGGCATTCCTGATCGGGGAACAGCCAGATCTTCGTGGCCGTCGAGGTGATCTCCTCGCCCTCCTTCGTGCGGGCGGTGCGGGTCGTCTCCTCGGTGTAGGCGCGCGCAGTCACGGGCGCCGCGTACTGAGGCCCGTACGCCGTCTCTCCGATGTACGCCTCGATGGTGATCGTGTACCGCAGGAGCCAGCCGGGGATGGTGCTCACCAGGCCACCATCCCGAGCTGGATACGGTCCGGGGTGAGGTCCGGGGCCTGGAGCGCGTCCCACACTGCGGGGGCGATCTGCCGGGCTGGGGAGTCCGCCCCGGACACGGCGGTGACGGACCGGCCGAGGTCGACAGAGCCGATCCTCGCCGAGCCGTAGCCCACGCCGGCGGCCCCGACGGTGTCGCCGACCTCGACGCCCCATTGGGCCTGCGCGCACACTGCGTCGGCGAACGCGGCGGCCACCACCGTGTCTGTGGGGAGGCCGGTGTCGTCGACGGCGTACACGCAGTACCGGAACACCTGCGCGTCGAGCATGGCGCTCGCGCGGGCGAGCCGGTAGTCGATGTTGGCGGGCGGGGCGCCCCCGGTGTGCGTCTCGTACTGCTCGGCGGTGGCGTAGATGCGGGCCATGCCGCCACCTCCTACGCGCTGGAACCGATGATCACGATGTCGTAGGACACCGAGGTGGAACCAGCCGAGTTGGTGATCTTCAGGATGTCGCCGGTACCCGCCGTGACCGCGTAGGTCGTGGCGTCCGCCGCACCCGCACCGAGCATGATGAACGCGCCCGGGCGGAGGGTGATCGTGCCCGTGCTGTTGAGCGCGGTGATCCACGGGTTGGTTCCCGCGCCGATGACCACGTTGTTGGTGTTCCCGGCCGCAGCCGCGATCACGATGGCCTTGACCTTCGCGAAGGTGAGCGTCGCCCCGTAGATGTCCACGAGGCTTCCGGCCAGGTCGATGTCCTCCGTCGCGGACGCCGCGAGCGTGCGGGTGTCCGCGAACCGCAGGTCTGCCTTGCCGGCGCCGGTGCCGGTCGCGAGGTACGCGCCGTACCGCTTTGACAGGTTGTCTGCAGCCGTCGAAAGGTCTGCGGTCTTGGTGTAGATCCCATCGACGGTCACGCCGATTGTGGTGGTCAGAGCCATGTCAGCCCCCTCACGTGGCCACGACGTACGGCACGAACTGCTTGGCCGTCGGCGTCGCGATGGTGGCCGGCGCGGTCGTGGTGAGCGCCGAGCCGGACGACTGGGACAGGTTCCGCTCACCGGTCACGATGGCCGGCGCCGCGCAGGCACCGAGCAGGGTCGGCGGGGTCGTCGCCGTGACGTTGATCGCCGCCCAGTAGACGCCGGTCTTCGGCACCGTGTAGGCGGCTGCGAGGGCCTTCGTCATCGTGGTGTTCGCGGCCCACGCGGTGGACGTCTGGTCGGCGGTCTGCGCGAGCAGGGCCGGGGTTGCCGCGTCGGAGTACAGGGCGAACCACCATGCGGTGGGCGTGCCGGCCGCCGTCGCTCCGGAGCGGAAGCTGAGGTTCGTGATGACGTCTCCGGCCTGGAGGTAGATCGGCACGGAGGTCATCACGCCGGTGGCGAGGGCCACCTGGCCGGAGTCGCTGGCCGAGTCGTACAGGCCCACGCGCGGCAGGTTGCGCCGGTAGAAGGTGTCCGGGCTGGCCGGGTCGGCCAAGTTGATGTGCGCGAGCGCGTCGCGCACGTTGCGGGTGTAGGCACCGAGCTGGCTCACTGGTCAGCCCCCTTCGGAGTCGTCTTGCGGCTGCTGGCGGGCTTCTCCGGCTCGACCTCGTCGACGCCGTAGCCCTGGGACCGGAAGTAGGCCAGCGCCCGCGCATACGGGTGCTGCACGTCGTCCGGGACGTCGATGTCGGCGGTGCCGCCGGTGAAGTTGACGCCCGCGGAGACGCCGGTGAAGTCGATGACGGGCGCGGTGATGCGGTACTGCATGCGGTCCACCCCTCTCAGACGACGTCGATGCCGCGGAGCACGCCAGCGGCCTTCGTGTTCTTCACGACGAGCGCGGCCGGGCCCATCTCGATCTCGCCGGTCTTGACGGCGCCAGCGGTGGAGAAGTCCGGCAGCCACGTCTGCACGATGGGCTGGCCAGCGGCGGACGCGGCGTGGACGGAGTCGAGGCCGAAGGTGACCGCGTACAGGTCCGTGCTGGAGCTGGAGACGGGGATGATCGGGGATGCGCCGTCGGCCCGGTCGCCGAGGTCGACGAGGACCCAGTCTCCGTAGCGCTCGATCTTCCGACCGAGGGAGTCCTGCTCCATGCTGTAGAGCGCCGCCCAGCGGGCCAGCGCCTTGAACCGGGTGATGCTCTTGGTGTTGCCGAGGATGGCCTTCGTGCCGGGCGGGAGAGCGCCCGGGGTGCCCTGGTCGCCGCCGCCGGTGTGGGAGGGGACGATCGAGGACAGCCACTCGTCGACCTCGTCGAGGCGGGCCATCGCCAGGGGCTGCGTGATGACGGTGGCTGCGGTCCAGTCCGCCACGACCGCGGTGCGCTCGGTGGAGGAGCCGACGAGGAGCTTGGACAGGCCGTCGTAGCCGTTCGCGTCGACCGCGGTGTCACCGAGGATGAGTTCCTGGGCGAAGCGGGTCCGGATGGAGGTCTCCAGCTGCTGCATCTGGAACGTGACCTCGTTGGTCGCCGCGGCGCCGAGGTTCTTCAGGACGCGGTCGACGGAGAACGAGCCACCCATGGGCTTGAGGTCCACGGTGTAGCGGGTCCGGGTCGCCTGCCCGGGCGTGTACTCCGAGTTGATCGCTCGGAACGCGGCCGGGGCGGCGGTCGTCAGGCGGGTGTAGCCGTAGGTGAGGCTTCCGCCGGCGGTGCCGGGGGTGACCGTGTCGTCGAACACGATCTGGTCGAGCAGCCAGGAGTAGCGGCGGAGGTTGTCGATGACGGCGTAGTCGATGTCCGCCTGGGTGTTCACCTGCGCCTGCGCGAGGGTGATGGGCATGGATGGCTCCTTGGTGTCAGCCGCCGCTGAGGGCGGCGGCTACGGCTTGTCCGAGGGAAGCGGGGCGTCCTGTGGTGCCGGGCCCGCCGGCGAAGTCGCCCCCGCCCCGCCTCGGCACCTGGCCGCCGCGGAGCTGCTGGTTTTGCTCGACCGCAGCCGTGATGGCGGCGTCGAGGAGGGTGGCGAAGTCCGCCCCGGTGGGGTCCAGCCCCTGGACGGAAGTGAGGAAGGCCCTGCTGTCGAGCAGGGCGGCCGCGTTCGCTCCGAGGCGGGCTGCCGCGCCGTGCACGGCGAGCTCCACGGCCTGGGTGCGGGCAGCGGTTTCCAGCTCGGCGATGCGGCTGGTCTGGGTGGTGATGGTCTTGGTGAGCTCGGCAGGGTCGGCGGGCTTGTCGTCCTTGCCGATCTCCTGCGCGAGCTGCTGGCGTGCCTGCTCGGCAGCGTTGGCCTTCGCGGTGGTCCGTTCCTTGCCGGCTTCGGCCCGCGCGTCGGAGATCGCCTTCTGCGCCCACTCGGGCAGGGACTTCACGTCGTCCTCGGGCGGCGCCGGGGGCACGGCCGGAGGGGTGGGCGTCACTGCCGGGGGTGTTGCGGGCGGCGGGCTACCGGCGGGCGGCATGACCGGAGGGGTTCCGCCGGAGGCGCCTTCGCCCTCGCCGCTGCCACCCGCGATGGCGTAGATCGGTGACCCGTTGCGGCGCCAGCCGAGGATCGCTCCCGCGACGTGCGTGGCCTTCGGGTGACGGAAAGGGATGGTGTGCATGTGCCCTCCTGGGGCGCATCGGGCCCGCGCCTGGCGGGCGTTCAGCGTGCTTGGCCGATCTGCTCGCGCGCCGGCTTGCGGACGATCGCGTCGTGCGCGGCCACGTTGGCGCGGGCCGCGGCCTGCCACTCGCGTACCTTCGCGGCGGCGGCCTTGCGGGTCCTCTCGTCGATCGCGGCGGCTTGGCGGCGCTTCCACTGGCGGATGTGCCGCTCGATGGCGCGCTGCCGCTGCGAGTCCTGGTAGGTGGTGCCGGGCGTCGCGTCGTGCGGCGGCCGGGTGGTCACCCCGGGCAGGTAGGCGCCGAGGCTGTGCCTGCAATTCGGGTGGAACAGACCAGCCGCGCGGGCCTCGGCGAGGCTCCCAGCGACGTGCACGGCTACGGTCTCCGTCCGGGCGAACAAGCCGCTCGGCTGGACGGCGTTGTCGAGGCGGACCGTGCGCGCCCCTGGGGCACCCTGGAGGGCCAGGATCTCGCCCTCCCAGGGCCGGCAGCGCTCGCACTCCAACGGGGCGTCGGAGACCATCACAAGCGCCGCCCCGATCTCGGCGAGCGCGTCGATGTGGCCCTCGATCGCGGCCCGCGCGGTGATCGACCGGACGGCCATCTCCGCGTAGGCGGCAAGCTCCCAGGCATGGCCGCGGGAGTCGATGAAGCCGGTGACGCCACGGCGCGCGAAGTCGTTCAAGGCGCGCTGGCTGGCGTCGCGGCGGGTCTGCCCGGTGAGGAGCTGCGTGCTGGCCGCCCGGGACGTGACGTTGCGGAACACATCGAGGACGGCGCGGGTGATGCGCTGGTACAGCGGGCGGGTGTCCTGCGCGTAGGAGGCAGCCAGCCGGTCAACTGCTGGCGCCCCGGGAAGGATCCGGCGGGCCTGGAGCTCCCGGCCGATGTCGAGAGCGCCGAGCTCGGCGACCGCGGCTTGCCGGCCTCGCCCGTAGGCCGTGGCTAGGGCCTGGGCTACGGCCCCGTTCGCGTCGGTCTGGAGCGCCTGAGTGACCGCCTCGACGGCCTCCCGGAGGTCGCCGACGGAGCGGAGCTTCAGTTCGGCCCAGCGGGGACTGTCGATGCCCTCGGCGAGGGCTTTGCGGAGGATCTCGATCAGGGCGATCTCGGCGTCCTCGTACAGCACGGTGATCGCCGCGGCGAGGTCTTCGGCCATGGCCGGGGAAACGGGCATTAGACCGCCTCCTCACCGCCAGAAGCGCCGAAGCCGGGCGCGCCCAGGTCCTCGGCGCCGGTCATCGTCGGGTCGGCGACGAGCGCGCCGGTCTCCTTCAGGATCCGGTCGGTCTCTTCCTTCACCGCGGTGTCGTCCCAGTCGGGGTTCCGGATCCGGACCTTCATCTCGGTGCTGACGGCGGTGCCGCGGGCGAGGAGCTCGATCGTCTCGGCGACCGTCTTGGGGTCCTCCGAGACGGAGTCGGCCAGCTCGATGTGCGGCCGCTCGGGCGTCACGGAGGAGAACCCGAGGGCCTTGTCGAGTTGGAGCACGGTCTCGATGAACGAGGCGAGCTCGGGAATCCAGTAGCCGCCCTTCTGCCCCTTGGTGAGGAGCGAGCTGCGCTCCTGGGAGACGACTTCCGTCGCGGTGATCGCGGTGGAGTCGCCGAGGCCGAAGGACTGAGCGGAATAGCCGGCAGACTCGACGGCCTTGCGGCTGAGAGCCCGCCAGGACTGCTCGTGTTCGGTGACGCGGATCGCGAACTGGACCATGGTCAGGCCTTCGCCGGAGGTGGGCGATGCACTGATCGGCGACCAGACTTCCTTGTCGTCGTCGAAGGAGACGCCCTTGCCGAGGCCCTCGGAGTTCAGGTAGCCGGCGGGGACGACGAGCCGGGCTTTCGCAAGGCGGATGTCCCGCATCCACGACGTGTACGTCTCGTCGAGGGACATGAACAGGTCGCGGATGCCGTCGTCCTGCCAGTCGGAGCGGCCGAGCATCGAGCCTCGGTACTTGCGGTTGGGCCGCATGTTGGGGATGTAGCAGCAGGTCAGGCCCTTGACGCCGGTGGTGATGGTCTCGCCGTCGGCGTTCAGGCTCGCTGCGATGGCCTCGGTGTCGGGGTGTTCGGTGAGCGGGACCCGCATGCCCAGGTTGGTCGCGGTGCCTTCGAATAGGGCGTGGAGGACCTTGCCGGGCTCGTGACGCTCCAGGTGGCGCAGCACGCGGTTGCCTTCGCGGAGGACCTCCCGCCACAGGGTGATGCCGGTCAGTACGCCGTACCGCCAGTCGGGGATGACTCCGTCGGCGTGCACGGCGGTCATCAGCGGGCGTTGGGCGAGGTCGATATCCCAGGTGACGCGCAATGCTGTGCCCCCGAGCGCGGACGCGACCTCCGCGCCTTCCCTCAGGGTGGCGTCGAAGCCGCCCGCGTCGGAGATCTCCTCCCACCGGTCTTGGGTCTCCGTGGTCTCGAAGGACACGGTGGGCGGCTCGGCGAAGAGCAGGGCCGCACTCTTCGCGGCGATGTCGGCGGCGAGCGGCACGTGCAGCCGGTTGTCGCGGCGACCCATGGGGCGGGGCCGCTCCCAGAACCGCCAGGGACGGCCGGCAGAGTCCCGTTCACTGGTGCCGTAGCCGAGGCCCTCGGTCGCGTAGACGCGGCGGAGTCGGGCCTTGTCGCCGGAGTACCAGGCGTCATCGATCGCCATGTCGGCGAGCTGCGGGGCGATGGCGGGCGGCGGCCACGGCACGTTGTTCTCAGGCAGCGGCACTGGTCGCCTCCTCGTAGTCGATCAGATGGCGCCACTCGTGCACGGTGGAGTGCAGGGCGTAGCGGAGGGCGTCTGCGGAGTGGTCTTCCAACTTGAGGGGCTTGTCCTCGCCTCGTTCGGCGGCCCGCTCGTCCCAGGCGTAGCCGGGGAGTTCGCCGAGGAGGCCCTCGCAGGAGCGGTGGATGCGGAGCAGGCCGGAGCCGAGGGCGACGCCGACAGAGCGGATCCCGTCCAAGACGTCGTTGACGGCCGGGGAGATGCCGGGCACGCGTTCGGTCCAGAGCTGGTTCATGAAGCTGGCCGCCGAAGGGTCCACAAAGATCCATTCGGGGCGGACGCCACGGTCTGAGCCCTGCTCGCTGGGCCGGCGCACGTTCGCGAGCCACTGGCGGACATTCAGGGAGTACTGGGCGTCGGTGAGCTGCCGGTGCGCGAGGACGCTGTCGTGCCGGTACTCGGACACGGCGTACAGGTGGTCATCCTCGCCCTGCCCGATCAGGACGGCGCTGAAGGGGTTCACAGTGCCGTAGTCGATGCCCACGCACGTCCAGCGGCGCATGTACGGGAGGATGTCGACGACGTGCCGGTGCTCGTCGAACATGTCGTAGACGGCGCCGCTTGCGAGGCACCATTCGCCGAGGATGAACCGCCGGTACCAGAGCCCCACATACTGGGCTTTGAGGCGTTCGACGAACCCGGGGTCGAGGCTGGGGTTGTCGTCGAGGGTGAAGTGCCAGTTACGCAGGCCGACCTCGGCGCCCCGAAGGATGAAGTCCTTCCGTAGCCAGTGGAACGGCCCATCAGGGTTCGTCGTGGCCAGGAGCCGGGATTCGGCGCCGACGCGCAGCCGGGACAGGAGCATCATCCAGAACGGGTGCGGCACCAGCGTGGCCTCATCCACGTAGGCGAGAGCGATCGTAGAGCCGCGGATCCGGCCCTCCGCGCGGGCGTCCGACGCGCCGACGAGGTGCACGGTCCGGCCGAGGATTACGGCCGTCGTGCTGCCGTTGGTGTGGATGATGTGCTTGGCGAGCGGCCCGAACAGGTGCGTCGACTGGAGCGGGTCGATGATGTTCCGCTCGATGGTCTGCAACGTCCGACCGACGATGACGATCAGCCCGTGGTCGGGGGCGACCGCGAGGCGCATCAGGAACGCGATCAGACTCCCGATCGTCTTGCCGCTGGACACCGCCCCGGACCACAGGGCGATGGGCGCGTCCTGGGACTCAACGATGGACCGGATTTGGGCCGGCGAGAGAGGCAGGGGAACGTCACGGAGCATCACCGTCCCCCTCGGTCACCTCGTTCATCGCGGTGTAGGCGGCGGTGAGGCCGGCGGCGAGCTGCCCGAGCATCGACTTTGCGTCGTCGATGCCGCCGTTGGAGTCGATCGATTCGAGCTTGACGGCCTGGTTCATGGCCAGCGCGGACGCGTTGAGGAGGTTGCGGACGTCAGCGGATGGCAGGTCGGCTGCGGTGTAGCGGACGACTTTGCCGATGCTGACCTCGACGATGTGGTGCTCGTCGCGCTCTAGGCGGGCCAGGATTTTCTCTGACTGGGCGTAGAGGCGTTCGGTGAGGGCGATGCGGCGGGTCCGGCCGTCGATGACGCGGGCCTGCGTGGCGATGGCGGTCTTGGTGCGGTCGAAGGTGAGGCCGAGTTCGACGGCGAGGTGCGAGATGGTGCGGCCGCTCCGGTCCATCCTGCGGGCGATCTCGTTGCGGCTGTGGCCTTCGGCGTGGAGGCGGCGTAGTTCGTCGTGTTCGTCCGGGGTGACCGGGATGTGGGGGGCCTGTTTCTGTGTGGCCATCCCGGTCACCTCCAAGTGTCAGCAGCCGTCGTACTTCCAGGTCCCGGCCTCGCGCGCCCAGGGCTGCGAGGTCTGGTTCAACTTGGGCACCGAGTACGTGTACGAGACGCGGGCGAGGTCGCCGGCGAGCTGGTCGATCGTCAGGGTCTGGATTTCCTGCTTGCCGTAGGCCTTCGCCGCGGTGTCCACGATGATCGTGAAGACGTCGGCGTCGCCGGCCTTGTCCTGGCAGCGCTTCGACAGTGCGGCGTATGCGGCGGCCCCATCGGGCTTGAAGTAGGCGGCACTGTACGCGCGGACGGCCTTCTCCAGGTCGACTCTGGCCGGGTCGACCTTCGGTGACGGCGAGGAGGTGGGCGCCGGCGCGTCGACCGGGGCAGGCTTCGGGTCGCTGGATGAGCAGCCGGTGAGGGCGAGGAGGCCTGCGGCGGCGAGGGCGGTGATGGTGTGGTGTGTGCGCATCGCGCCATGCTGGCCGGGGCCGGGCGGCTGTGGGGTGGCTGTGACGTACCTGTGACGCACGAAAGCCCCGCTCGGGGCGGGGCTTCAGGTCCGGGCACGCCGGACGTGAGGCCAGGATGGGGCACGGGCGCCGGTTTTGCAACTAGGTGCAGAAGAGCCCCGCCGGGCGATGGGGTCGCGGGGCGGGGCTCTTCGGGTGGCGCGCTGCCGTCCTCGGAGGTTGCCAGCGCGCCGACCCCTCCAGGTGTTGCGGTCACGCTACGCCCGGTCTGGCCGGAACAACACCCCTCACGCGTGGCTGGATTTCAGCCGTCAGTCCCGGCGGCGATCTCGTCACGGATCAGGTTGCGGTGTTCCTCGTAGACCAGGCGTGCCCGATCGCTTGGCACCCCGCCCGTGTCCAGGCCGCACGTGCATGTGACTGTGGTTTCACCGGTGGGCACACGCTCGGAGTATGTCGACCCAGGTTCCCAGTCGAGCACACGGCTGTGATTCTCAAAGCGAAGGTTGTGGCGGAAGACGGGCGTGCGCGGCTCGCTTGGGGTGAACGTGGCGCCGCTGTTGTCGAGGGTGAAGCGCTGTTCGCTCATGCTGTCCATCATCCCTTCTTCGGTGCGGACTGGGGCGGCGTCGGCGGCTTCTGCGCGGCGGCGGCCTGCCAGGGCGTGCCGAACCGGCGCAGCCAGTCGCGGAGGCGTTCCCAGCGGGAGGGCTCCGGCGGGAGCGGCATCGGGGCGTAGGTGATTCGGACTTCGATCGGCCCGGGCGCCGGCGGCGGAGGGGCCGAGTACCACCTTGGTTCGGCTGGTGGCGCAGGAGGTGGCGCCGGGGGCGGCGGCGGAGTGCGCCAGGGCGGCGCTTCGCCGGGCGCTGGCAGTCGCGGGGGGAGTGCGGCGCCGGGCGGGATGATCCGCGTCGGGGTGATCGGTACCTCGGTCATGAGCCACCGGCGCACGGGTAGTAGTCGGCGAATGCATCGGCCTGGCTCACAAGCTGCGCCGCGGCGGCGCGGAGGGTGTCGTGCCAGCGCCGGGCCGTCTCGTCGTCGGCGAAGGTGTAGGCCGGCCTGGCTGCCTCCAGGGCCTGAGCTGCGGCAACGGCTTGGGCCACGGCGGCTTCTGCCTCGACCACCTTGAGCGCCAGTCGTTCTCGCTTCGTCGGGGGTGCGGCCAGGATGGTTGCCACGCTGGCGCGGGAGACGTCGAGCTGGCGGGCGATCTCGCGGTGGGACGAGCCGCTCTGGGCGAGATGGCGCACGGTGGCGCGCTGCTCGGCCAGGGTGGCCGCGGTGGTCATCGGTGGGCCCCTGCGGTGGGCTGGATGATCACGGCGTACTCGCCGCGGGTGATGTCCCGGGTGATCTCCGGCATGACCGTGAGGAGGTCGCGGATCAGCTCGTCGGCGACGTCGGTCCAGCCGAGGGTGTCGGTGGCGTACCGCTGGGCGATGGCGAGGCGTGCGACGTCGGTCATGACGTGGTGGGAGCGGCGGTCGGTGAGGCGCTGCACGGCGTAGGTGAGGCCGGCGCGGACGCGCTCGTCGCGGGTGACCTGCCGGAGGGCTTCTTCGGCTTGGCTGGGGTAGGTCATCGGGCACCACCGAGGATGTGCGCGAGCGCGACGGCGGCCGGAGCGCCGGTGGTGTGCGCGGCCTCGACGAGCCGGTCGATGGGTGCGTTGACGGCGGTGATGATGGCGCGTGCCGTGGTGGGGAAGTGCTCGTCGTGGGACTGGATGGCGAGGCCGAGCATGGCGGCGACGGTGCAGCCGCGGCGCATTCGGTAGGCGTCGGACCTGTTTCGTGCGCCGTCCCAGGCGGGGAAGGGGCGGTCGTAGCCGAGGGGCAGGCGGCGGCCGTCGATCTGGTCGAGGTACTCCTGTGCGGCTTCGGCGATGTAGCGGCGGCGCCCGGGGGTGGTGGCGGCGAGCGCGGTGAGGGCGTGGTTGAGCTGGCGTCGCGCCGGGGTGGCGTTCTGACTCGGCTCGGTGGCCGGGGTCGGGGCGGTGGGGGCGATCGAGTCGGCGTCCGGCTGCGCGGAAGGGCGGAGCCGGGCGGCATACTCCGTCAACAGGGCGCCTTCGGCCTTGCGGTCGAGGGCGGCCACCCAGCCGCCGCGGGCCTCCGCCTCGCGGCGAGCGGCGGCGCGGTGTGCCGTGATGCCGGCAGCCTGCTCCAGCGCCTCGAAGCGGCGGCCGTGTGGTTCGCGGGCGGGCTTCCCGGCACGGGTGATGCAGCGGCTCCCGGCGGGGGCGTGGCAGGTCGGGCAGGTGGCGGTGGTGACGAGTTCTTCGGCGGTGACCTGGTCGAGGGCTTCTTCGGCCTGGCTGAGCTGGGTACGGTGTGTCATGGCTGTCCCCTGTTCGTGCAGGTGGATGGCTGGCCCCGGCCAATGGCGTTGCGAGCGCCGGCCGGGGCCGTTCTGTGTTCCTGGTACGACCGTAACGACTTCCTTGCCATGTGGCAAGGAAGTCAGAGAGAATGGTGCGCATGGCCGACGAGAGAGAGGGGCCAGACATGGTGAGCTTCAGGGAGTTGGCCAGACGGCTCGTCGAAGACGGCATCGTGCAGCGGATGACTCACCAGCGCGTCTCTCAGATCCGCCGCGACGACCCGGAGGGCTTCCCGCCCGTCGTCCCCGTCGGCCGGTCCATGGCCGTGGACTACCTGCTCGCGCGCCCGTACTTCGCCGGGCGGAAGTCGCGACAGGGGCAGCGCACCGACCTCAACAAGGAGTAACGATGATCAGCAATGGCGACCGCACCGACGTAGTCCTCGACGTGTACCAGGAGGACGGCGGGTACCGCGTCGTGATGGTCGGCGTGTTCGAGCCGGGTGCGGCCGTGCCGCCCGTCCCTGCTGGGGCGACGCGGAACGTCGTACAGGCGCTCATGGGGTTGGCTCTCAACGTCCGCGCGTTCGGTCTGGGGATGGCTGCCGCCGAGTAGCCGCACGCGCCGGAGCCCCCGACCCGTTTGGGCGGGGGCTTCGTGCTGTCCGGGTGCGTCCGGGCCCGTCCCGGGTGAGCCTGGTGGCATGGCGGATGAGACGGAGATCATCGTGCATCCCGTGTCGCCGAAGGGCGGCCGGAAGGTCACCGCGCACGTTCATGGCGTGGATGCGGACCTCGGCCGGGCGTTCGATCCGCTGGACGTGTCCGAGTTCCTCCGCCGGGCTGGCCTGGAGGATGTGGATCTGTCGGACGACGGGCCGATCCGGTGGGAGGGCGGCGGGCCCGAGGTGTGGACGTCGGGCCCGCCCGCCTGACCTACGCGGCCATGGTGTCGGCCATGGTCCACAGCCGCTCGCAGCCGGAGCAGCGAGCCATGGGCGGTGCGCCGGCCCCGGAGCGGACGGTGATGAGGCCGCCGCAGTCGGGGCAGGGGCGCGCGTCCTCAACGTCGGCGACGACCAGTCCGAGCACGCGGTCCATGCGAGTAACCGCCTCCCGCGCGATACCGGCGATGTGGCGCCGTCCTGCGTCCGTGAGGGGCCGGAAGGGGCCAGGGCGGGCCTCGACTCGCGCGAGGAGCCACAAGGCCGTGTACGGGGCGCGGGGGACGTTCCCGCGGAATCGCCAGCGCTTCGGATCGGCCAGGTCGGCGCGGGCGCGGGCGTTCCGGCGGGTGCGGTCGGCTGCCGGCCAGTCCGCGGTTGCGAAGGGGGTGGGTTCGATCTGGGACTGTGCCGCGATCACGTCGGCGCATCCGGCGAGGGCGATCTCGATGGTGCGCATCGCGTCGTGGACGTGGATGGACAGGGGCGGGCGGGTTGCGCCGAGCTGAGCCGGGTTCCGGTCGAGGGCAGCGCGGTGGCCGGCCCGCCAGCGGTCGTATTCGGCCTGTTCCACGTCGAGGGCGCGGAGGTAGTCGGTCATGCGGCCGGCGGGGGGCCAGGTGCCGTTGGTGCCGTCTTCGAGGGCGGTGGTGAGGCGGGGCCAGTCGGTGGCGATGGTGCGGAGTGCGGTGGCGGTGGTCATCGTTGCTCCTGGGGCTCAAGCGGTACGGTTTCCATCACCTGGGGCGCGCGCCTGTCCTGGCGAGTTCCGGCGCGCGCCCTCGCGCATGCGTGGGGCCGGTTAGCCCCAGTACGAGACGAGGACCCAGCCGGGCCGCTCCTGGTCGGGCGTGATGCCGAGCGCGGCCACGGCGGCGGCGAGGCGTTCGTCCCACTCGGGCGGGATGGCGGCCAGCTCGGTCGGATCGAGGATCTTGGCGTCGCCTCGGTACACGGTGATGACCTTCGCGGCGAGGACGTACATCGGGTGCTCGACGTGGCAGTACGAGTCCAGCTCGACGGCGAGGCGGGCCTTGGCTGCCTTCTCGCGTTCCCAGAATCCGCCGTCGGGGTTGTCGCCCCACTTCTCGGTGAGGCCGACGCTGGCGAGGAGACGGGCCTCGGCGGCGGTGGCGAAGTCGTCCTCGGCTTCGTTGTCGTACCAGTCGAGGTTGGGTTCGCCGTACTCTCCGGTCTCCCGGAACGTCCATCCGGCGTCGTCGCCGCCGAGGTTGTAGCCGTAGGCGAGGACGGCGTTGGTGCTGGTGCTCACAGGTACTCCTTGCTGGGCAGGACGGTCACGACGTCGCGGCTGTCGTCGTCGGGGAGGTTGGCGTAGGGGTTGCCGTGCTGCTCGTCGGGGTCGAGGCATGGCTCGTCGGCCCAGGCGGCCGGCCAGTGTTCGGGCTGGCCGGTCACGGGGTGGGCTCCGGCGGGGTCTCGCCGGGGCAGATGAACGGGTACGGCGGGTTGGTGCCGTGACAGGCCGGGCAGTCCTCGGCGTTTGCTCCGTTGCCGAGGTGGACGGGCGGCACGGTGGCTTCGTCCCACTGGTGTCCGCAGCGTCCGCACTCACGGTGAAGCCGCTGGTTGGCATGCCAGCCGATGGTGATCCCGGTGCGGGGCGCGTGGTGGCAGTCGCCGAAGGCCAGGTATTCGGTACTGGCGCCCTTGTGACCGCACTTGGCGCAGGTCGGTTCGTCGCCGGAGAACGGCGGGAGGGCGCTCACGGGCGGGACGCCTTGGGCTCGTCGAGGGAGGCACGGATGCGGTCGCGGAGGTCGCTTTCGGGGAGCCAGTCCACGGCCCGAGCGAGGAGCCCGAAGGCGTAACCCCATTTGGCCGCGAGGACGCTCGCTCGGGCCGTGAGCTCGTCCCGCTCGGCGTACAGCTGATCAAGGTCGTCCGAGGTGATCGTGTCGACGGTGTGCCGGGCGGGCTGGGCGGTCATCAGCTGCTCCCGTCGGGCTGGGTGCCGAGGATGGCGCGGGCCGCGGCGAGGGGGTGTTCGCTGACTGTCTCCTGCCAGGCGGGATGGGTGGTGGCGGCGAGGGTCGCGGCCTGCTGCTCCAGCCAGTCGGCGAGCGCGAGTCCGGTGGCCGGGCCGAGGAGCGCGAGGTAGCGGTTGACGGCCTCCAGGCGGGCGGCGTAGGTCTCGATGAGGACGCTGGGCTTCTCCTGGTCGTCCACGACGACGGGGCTCTTGCTGCCGAGGGTGTGGCCGGTGGACCAGGTGGTGCGGTCCTCGTGGATCGCCGCGGTGGCACGGTCGCGGAGTAGGGAGGCGGCGGCCTCGAGTTCTTCGGCGGGTGTCATCGGTGGCTCCTGCGGTAGAGGGCGCGGGTGAGGCTGTACAGGGCGCAGACGGCGATGGAGGCGGCGCACCAGCCGGCGGCCACGGCGAGGACGATCACGGCTCGGTCACCTCGTCGTCGTCCGGGTCCCAGGTGGCGAGGACGTCGCGGTTGGTGGTGGCCCATGCGTAGGTGGGGCAGGGCCAGCTCTGCTCACACTCGTCGCACAGACCCGAGGTCATGCCGCGGACCTGGTTCTTGCTGTGGCCCTCGGCGATGCGGGCGAGCCTGCTGGCGTCGCTGCCGTTGTCGTCCCAGACGATCTCTGTGGCGCCTCCGTGGCCGTGTACGGCCTTCGCGTCGGCGATGCGGTCCCAGTGGACGGTGGACGGCCGTTCGCCGAGCCAACGGACGCTCGCGGTGCCGTCGGGCCAGAGCACGCCGACAGCGACGATGCCGGTACCGGAGACGCCGGAGATGTCCTGATGGCGGAGGAGGTGGAAGCGGCGGGAGTTGGACATGGTTAGGCCTCCTTGGCGAGCTGGCGCAGTCGGGCGAGCACGGCTTCGTCCTCGCTGGTGAACCCGTCCTCGGACACCATGCGGTCGAAGGCGAGGTCGAGGGCGAAGGTGAGGAACTGGCGCTCGGCGGTGCTGAGGACGGCGGCGGCAGTGACGACGGCTCCGGGCGAGAGCACGGCCTGCGCGGTAGCGAGCTGCTCGTCGGTGATGCGGGCGCCGGGGAGCGGTACGGCCTGTCGGGCCATGTCGCGGCCCCCGGCAATGACCTCCTCCAGCTTGGACAGCGGCACCTTGACGGACGTACCCCGGAAGCCGCCGTCGGTGGTCTCGAACCACAGCGCAGGCTCCTCGTTGGGCTGCTCGCGCTCGACGGGGGCGATGCGCAGACGCTGGTCGTGCTCGTCGGTGTACTCGAAGCGGTTCACGGTCTGCTCCTTGATCGGTGGGATGCTCGGGGTGGCCGCCGGCCCGCAGGTCGAGTGCGGGCCGGCGGTCGGGCGGGTCAGGTGGACGGGGTGGTAGAGCAGCAGGCGGCGCGCCAGCCAGCCGGGATCTCCATGCGGATCGGGGTTCCGGGGGTGAAGCGCTCGCCACAGTGCTCGCAGGT
Source organism: Streptomyces sp. ISL-43 (assembly GCF_018614195.1). Lineage (GTDB taxonomy): Bacteria > Actinomycetota > Actinomycetes > Streptomycetales > Streptomycetaceae > Streptomyces. Next base: position 166,518 of record NZ_JAGGOT010000034.1, on the reverse strand, counting down.
CCCGGGGAACTGGGCGGGGAACCAGCGGCCCGTGGCCAGAAGACTGGTGTGCTCGCGGCGGGTCTCGGTCTCGGGGTCGGCGTGACCTAGGCAGTGGGCGCAGGCGTCGGCTGGCAGGTCGGTGAAGTCGCAGCGGGCCATGAGGCGGATCTCCTTCGGTGTGCGCGAGGCCGGACGAACCGGGGTGGCGGTCCGGTTAGGTGGCGGTCTGGGCTCGGTTTCGTTGGCGGATTGCGTACACGGTTCGCGGGTGGCAGCGGATTCGTTGTGCGATGGCCGCGTTGGTGAGGCCCTTGCTGGTGAGCTGGAAAACGGCTGCGGCTCGTTCGGCAGTGTTTAGGTGTGCGGGTGGGTCGCCTGCTGTGGCGCGTTCGACTGCCACTTCGTCCAGGTCGGCGGTGCGGCAGGTGCGGCAGTGTCTGCGGTTGTCGGATACCTGGGTGACGTCGTGGCCGGCGTGCTTTTGTGCGAACTTGCGGTGTCGGTAGGCGCGTTCGATGTCGTGGCGGCAGCTGCGGCAGAGGAGGGTTCCGTTGCAGTTGTAGAAGAGGTTGGTGTCGTCCAGTCGGTGTCCGCGGTGGCAGTGCTCGGGGATGGGGCGGAGGTGGTCCATGGCTGGCCTTTCAGGCTGCGTCGGGGTGGCTGCGGCGCGGAGCTCGGCGGCGCTTGGGGCGGCCAGCGAGTTCGGCTTCCCGTTCTCGGTACGCAGCCGTTGCGCACGCGGGGCAGGCGCGCTCGCCGAGCCGGAGGTGGATGCGGGCCCCGGTGCGGGTGCCGCCCTTGAGGTGCTCGTCGGCGAGGCTGGCGCGCCGTGCGGTTTCCACCTCGGTGGCACGCCAGGCCTCGCACTCGGCGCACGTCTCCCGCTTGACTCGGTGGCGCATGTAGCTGCTGAGGGTGGAGCACGCGGGCAGTCCGTTGGGGAATTTGCGGCGCTCGGTCTCGGTGAGCCCGCCCCACACGCCATGCGACACGTGGGTGGTCAATGCGTAGTCCCTGCAGGGGATGAGCAGCGGACAGGCGAGGCAGGCCTGGACGGCAGCCTCTTTGTCCTTGGCGCTCTTGGAGAACCACAGCTCGGGATTGGTCCGGCACGGGCGGGGGCCGCTGTCGGTCATCCAGTCGGTGGGGGTGGTCATGATGCGGTCCTCCACTGGAACGCGGCGAACGTGACGGTGTCGACTTCTTGGATGTGGAGGCTGATGCGGCCGCCCTTGACCACGGGGCCGATGCGCATGTCGGGGCCGACGACGCGGGTGTGGTCGTCGTCTTCGAGGACGCCTGCGTCGACGAGGCCGTCGACTGCGGCTTTGAACGACGGGTACCAGTTGGCCGGGTCGGCGCGGCGCCGTGACGGAGGGTGGAGCACTCCGAGGATGTATGCGCGCTGCAGCACCGGGCCGTCGCCGGCCGCTTCGAGCGCGGCCCACATGGTCGGGTCGTTGGCGCAGGCCTCCATCGCGGCGCCGCGGATGGCCGCGGTCAGCTTGGCTTTGACCGCGTGGTGGGGGCGCTGATTCGCGTTGAGCAGGGCCATTCCAGCGGGGAGGTTGATCGTGAAGTGGCGTGTCACAGCAGGGCCTCCTGTACGGGCTGCGGTGGGCAGCGGTGGTCGCGGAGTACGGGGTGGGTGTGGTGGGGCACGGTGAGGGGGTCGCGCCAGACGATGCGGCGGACGCCGAGGGTTGAGACGAGGAGCCGCCAAGTGAGGCGGCCTTCGGTGCGGGCCTGGATTTCGCCGGGCAGGTTGACAGGCGTCGGGTCTGCGGTCACGTGGAGGGCTGCGGTGCGGCCGGCCCACGCGGTGAGGATCGGGGCGCTGCAGCGGGGGCAGGTGCGTTCGATCGCATGGTCGGCGCTGGCGGCGATGCGGGCTGCGATGCCGGGATTGGTCATCGTGGGCCGCCGGAGGGCAGTGCCGTTGCAGTGCCGTTGATGGCACTGCTGTTTTCGCAGGTCAACAGTGGTGGCAGTGCCATCAGTGCCGTCAGGGCCAGTTTCTGAGCATTGGTGCTCTTGCGTGCGTACGGAGCTGGATAGCTCGTTTCAACGGCACTGATGGCACTGTCGTGCTGTGACCTGCGAGAACGACCAATTTCAATGGCACTTTTGATGGCACTGCAACGGCACTGCAACGGCACTTTGATCACGGTCACTTGTCGTCCCACCGATCATCAGCCGGTGCCTGCAACGCCACGTTGATGTACGAGTAGGTGCCGTTGCTCGGCTTCCGCGTGATCTGAAACCGGTCCTTCAGCTCGCGGCCAAGCTGGCGCGAGGGCAGCGGATCTTCACCCTCGCCTCGGCACCACTTCTCGTACGCGGTGCGGAACACGTCCGTGAGGGTGCGAACCTGGACGCCGCCGCCGACGTGGCAGGCCTCGTCGAGGAACCGGGCGAGCGCGTCTTCCTCGGCCGCGTACTGCGCGGTGGCCGCGGTCACGGACGCCGGGTCCTGGAGGCCGTCACGGAACACTGCGACTGCACCGGCGACGATCCAGGCGAGGATGCCCGGGGCCTCCTCGGAGATGAGGAGGAGGTCGAGGTCTTCGATGACCTCCTCGGGGGTGCGGGTGAAGGGCATGAGTCGCAGGCGCCGCCAGAACGATTTGCCGCCGGCGGATACGCGGGGCTGGTGGTTGCCCATCAGGAACAGCTTGTGCGTGGGCTCGAACGTGAAGTGGTCTTGCCGCATGAACCTTGCGGTGAGGCCGTCGCCGCCGGTGAGTTCCTTGACTTTGGCCTCGTCGAACTTGGCTTCTTGATTGACCTCGGAGGCGATGACGAGGCGGAGCCCGTGGAGCCGGGCGATCTCCGTCTCGTGGCGCTGGGCGCCGGCCATGAGGAATGCATTCGGCGCGGTGGCTGCGTAGTCGCCGAGGACGGCGCGGAGCACGTTGAGGAAGACACCTTTGCCGTTCCCGCCGGGGCCGTGGAGGAAGGGGAGGATGTGCCAGCGCACCGACCCTGATGCGGCGTACCCGGCCATCCGCTGGACGTAGCCCTTCAGCTCCGCGTCGTCGCCGAAGGTCTGGTCGAGGAACCTGTCCCACTTCGGCGTGGGCACGGCCGCGTCGGGGGCGATCTTCGTTGAGCGGGTGTGCATTTCGTCCGGGTCCGGCGCGGACAGTTCGCCCGTGGTCAAGTCGACGGCGCCGGCTGGGGTGTTTAGCAGCATGCGGTGCGCGTCGAGCTGGCCCGCGTGGACGACGACGCGCGGGTCGGTCTGCGCCATGGTGACCATCGCGGCGATCCCCGCGGTGGAGAGGGAGCGCATGCGGTGCTTGGCTTCACCCTCGCCGTTGGGGAGGTCGCGGGCGATTGCGCGGGCCATCTCGCGTACGGTCCCGGCTTCGTCCCATGCCCAGCGGTGTCCGTCCCAGCGGAGCCAGCGGCCGCGCTGCGGCACGTACCGGATCTCTTGCTCGTGCTCATCGATGAGGCGGAGTGCGTTCCCGTCGTCGGTGCGGGTGTACGTCTCGGGCCCGGCCTCGGCTACGGCGCTCGGGTGCTGCACCACGTTGAGTGCGGCGGTCCCGTCGATTGCGGGCCGGGGCGCGGGGACTGAGGTGAGGTGGCGGACCGGTTCGGGCGCGGGCGCGCCGTAGCCCTGGCGGCGCAGGGAGGAGGCTGCCGCGGAGTGGTCGCCGCTGTGGTTGAGGAGCGCGTAGGCACCGAACTTGGTGTACGGGCGTTCGGCCACGAACTCGGTGCTCGTGGTGAACACGTACAGCCGGTCGCGGTCGAGGGCGCGGCCGGTCGTGGCCGAGGGCTCGCGGCCGTCCTTCCCGGGGCGCTGCCAGTACGAGGTGGCACCCGACTTGAACATCGGCCTCCAGCCGTGCGGCAGGAGGATGTCCGGCCAGGACGCGCGGGCCTCGAAGTCGTCGCCCGGGGTGAGGCCACCCTCCGCGGCCGGGGTGCCGCTGCCGGAGAACAGGAACGCGGCCGCCTCGTCGAGGGGCTCGCCTATCACTTTTGCGGCATCGCGGAAGTGATCAAGCGTCTCGTCCGCGGGGACTGTGTCGAGCATGCGGCACACCGTGTGCAGCGCGCGGTGCTCTTCTGCGGTGATCGTGGGCAGTGTCGCGGGGCCGCCGGCGAGGAGTTCGTAGGGGCGGCCGGTCGCGTGCACGGTGCCGTGGCTTGGCGCGGTGACGACGAAGCCGCCTTCGCCGCGGGTCTCGATCAGGCCGCGCAAGATGCGCTTGTTCGGGTGGCGGACGAGGAGGTCGCGCTCCTGCTCGGTGAGCTCGTCCTCGCGGGCGAGCCGGGACGCAAGCTTGGTGTTCCCCGGGGCGCCGCTCGCGACGAGGTAGTGCATGTGGAGGCCGCCGGAAGGGGAGCGCTCCAGCCATCCGGTGGCGATGCGCGTCCACAGCTCGGTCATGCCCGAGTTGGCGAGGATCTCAACGAGCTTCGTGAGCACGCCCTCGTCGACGGCACGGCCCTCCAGTTCGAGCATTTCCAGGCCGCCGGAAACCTGGCCGCAGACGACGCCGAGGCCCGGGTGCCCACCAGCGAACCAGGCGCGTACCGCGTCCTCGCTGGCCCGCTCCGCCTGCGCCTGCTTCCAGTCGCCCTGTGGTCTCTTCGAGCCGTCCGTCCTGACGGCGACCACCGAGCAGCCAGCCGCGTGCAGCGCGAGCGCCGCGGCGAGCATGTCGGGTGTGGTGTCGCTCAACGTGGGCTCCTCGTCGTGCCGTGCGGATGGTGGTAGTGCCCCGGGCGGGAGTCGATCCCGCGCCCTCGCGGCGTGGATGCCGGGGCGGTGGGGCGTGATCAGTCGTGGTCGTAGAAATCGACTTCGATCCCGTGGCGGCGGACGGTCACAGCCGCGTGGTCGCCGAAGGCTTCGAGGAGGACATGTTCGAACTGGCCACACTCGACGGCGCCGCGCAGGGCCTGGCAGCGGTCGTAGCGCGCGCGGTCCGGGCCGGTGAACTTCTCGCCGATCCGCTTCTCGCGGCCGGGCCGTTCCGGGTCGGGCCCCCAGATTCCTTCCACCCTGCCGAGGCTGGGGTGATCGCCGTCGAGGTCGAGCTCGTACTCGTCCTCAACGTCCGTGTCAGCCTCAGTGCGGACCCAGCTTCCGTAGACGCTGAACTCGCACGGCTCGCCATCGTTGAAGTACGGGGTGTACTGCCGCCATCCGAACTCGACGACGACTGCATCGTCGAGCACCGCCTGAAGGATGGGCTGGAACTCTTCGATCGGCTTTTGCTCGACGCGGGAAGCGCCCTGTGTGATGTCCCCCTGCACGGGGATGCCGAGGAAGTTCTTTCCGGTCACTGGGTGCCTCCGGGCTGGGTGAGGAGAAGGTGCGAGAGCGGGACGGTCTTGCGCTGGCTGCCGGACATCCACGGCTTGATCGGCATGCCGTCGATGTAGTCGGCTGGCGAGGGAAGCCAGCCGAGATCTTCAAGGACGTGCTGTTCGGCGATCAGCCGTACGGGGACCTGGACGACGCTGCGGTTCTTGGGCACGTCGAGCGTCACGCCGAAGATCCGCTGCGCGAGCCAGATGCCGGTGGTGTGGTGGTAGAGCGAGCGGTGACGGACGTCGCCGATCACCTGCTTGGAGCTGTCGATGAACTCGTGGATCGGGAGGTACAGGTCGGGGCTGCCGCCCCACTTGCGGGCGGAGGACTGGGCGTGGTGCCAGGAGTTCACTCCGTGGGTCCTTCCTGAGGGCTTGGTCCGTCCGGGGCTGCGGGGGAGGTCTCGCAGCCCCGGACGGCGATCGGGTTAGAACGGCGGGGGCGCGGCTGCGGCTGCGGCCTGCTGCTGGGCGATGAGCGCGGCCGTGGCCGGGTTCGCCATCGCGGCGGCGATCTGCTCCGGGGTGAAGCCGGGGAGGGCCGGCGCCGGTGCGGCGGCCACGGGGGGCGCTGTGTACGGCTGTGCGGCAGGCTGCGGCGCGTACTGGGGTGCCGGTGCGGGTGCCTGGGCGCCCGGGTCCGGCGTGTGCAGTGCAGCCGTGGCCGCCGCGGTGTACGTCGCGGTGTACTGCTTCGGCGGGCTCATCCCGGGCCCCGACGCGGCCCCGTCGTGGGTGTAGGTGACGGCCAGGCCGCCGCCGACTTCCAGGCCGCGGGCTCCGGTGAGGCGAACCGCGTCTGCGATGGCGTTCTTGAGCTGGCCCTTGACGAACAGGCGACGCCGGCCGTCGTCGTCCTCGATCGCCGGGTCACGCAGGTCCGTCTGAACGGTCACGACGAGCTGCATCATCGGGTTTCCGTCTGACCAGAACTTCTTGTCGCCGGTCTTGATGTCCCGCTGCTGCTCGACGGTCGGCCGCTCGGTGATCCGGCCGCCGATGCTGGTGCCCGGCATGGGGAACTTTGCGGTGGGGGCGCCGCCGCCTCCCATGAGGAAGTCGTCGGCCGAGGGCGCCTGGTACTGCTGCGGTGTGGTCATCTGATTCTCGCTTCTGCTGTCTGCTGGTTGGTTCACGCCGGGGCCTGGTGGCTGGCGGGTCAGGCGATGAGTGCTTCGAGCGAAGCGCCCGCGTTGGGGCTCGGGGCGCCGGGGCATCCGGTTGCGAGGTCGTCGGATCCGGGCTTGAGCCAGGGACAGAACCGGCACTCGGGCTTTTCGGGGATCGGGATCATCCGCCAGTTCTCGGGGTGGAGATCGAGCTCCAGGGCCTGTGCGGTGTCGCGGATCCGGTCGAGCCGGGCGAGCGCGTCGAGGGCGATTTGTCGGTCGTAGGGTTCGGACCACACGTGGACCATGAGCTCGTGGTGTCGGCCGATGAACGTGACCGCGACCCGGGCGGGCGTGTGTCCGGCGTTCTCCTGACCGAGGCCGTACAGGTGGGCCTGGACCCGGTACTTGGTGCTGGGGCCCTGCCGCCGGTACTTGTCGTGCGACGACTTGCCGACGAGTTTCCAGTCGTTGTTCAGGAGGGCGAGGCGGTCGAACAGGTCCGAGCTGCCGGTCGTGGTGCTGGCCTCGGTTGGGCCCTGCCGCACGGTGACGCGCTCCTCGATCCGGTACCGGGGTCGGCCGTCGGGCAGCGGGGCTTGCCGGGCTTCGAACTGCGCGGCCATCCACATGTGGAATCCGGTGCCAATGATCGCGGCGATCGGGTCGCGGTCGCGGCTGGTCTCGGGCCAGTCGAGGAGTTTGTACGACAGCTGCCGTTCGCACGGCTCGCCGATCTCGGACGGGCCGATTGCCCGCTGCTGGCTGCGGGCACTGCCGCTGTCCGCGTCGATGATGAACTGCCCGATGCGTGCTGCCAGGGCCTGGCTGTACTCGTCGCTGCCGGTAGCGATCACTGTCCGGCCTCCACGTACGGCCGTGGCCTGTCCTGGCGGCGCTGCTGCCAACGCACGCCGGCCTGCACGTCCGAGCTGTTGAGGCCGAGCACGTCGTCGAGCTGCTGTTGCAGTTGGTCGGCGCGGCGCTGCTGTCGGGCGAGCGCAGCCGCGTGCTGCGCTCGCTGCTCGGCGAGCTCGGCCCGGTACCGCAGGCAGGCAGCGGCCAGGCGCTCCCGGCGTGCGGCGGCTGGTACCGCCTTCCGGCGATCGGCCCTCCGTGCGGCGACATACGCGCCGGCGTAGGCATCGGCGCGGGCGACGAGCCGGTTGTAGGTGGTGCGGCGGATGAACATCACTGCCCGTCCTTTACGTAGTTCGGGGTGTAGGAGACGCGGCCCGGCTCGCGGCGCTCGGTGAGGTAGCCGTAAGCGGCGAGGGCCTGGAGGGAATGCCGGGTGAAATGGATCGGCGGTTTCGGGCTGATGGCCTCGGTGACCCAGCGGTGCGCCTTGCCGGTGGTCCACTCGCCGCCGGTGTTGGTGATGTGGTTCGCCAGGCGCAGCGCCCGCTCGTCCAGGCCGGGAGCGGTCCGGGCCTTCGCGGTCTCGGCGTCGTAGTCGGCGATCAGCCGGTCGGCGTCCTCGGGACGGTGTATGAGCAGCAACGCCTCACGTAGTGCAGTACGGGCGCTCACGCGGCGCTCCCGCGGTCAGCGTTGAGCAGCGCGGCCAGGTACTCGGCGAACTGCGGGAACCCGGTCTCGATCACCGGCTCCGGGTAGCACGTGTAGACGCTGCCGTCCTCCGGATCGTGGCCCTCGTCGAAGCACTCCGGGGCGATTCCGGTCGGGCTGTCGGTGTCGTCCGTACTGAAACAGGTGCGCCACACGGGGGCCGGGCCCCCGCCAGCGAGCGCGGGCATCAGGAGTCGAACCGCGGTGCGGGCCTGGTCGAGGTCGCTCATGCTGCACCCCTCTCCGACTGGGTGGGCACCTTCGCCAGCAGCACGGGCCGGGCGGCGGCCGCCGGGTTGAACCGGGCCAGCACAGTGATCAGCGCGTCCAGCTCGCCCCTCAGCCGCAGTGCGGCCGTCAGGTCGAGACCGGTCTCCGCGTCGTCCATACCGGCGGCGTCCTCGACTGCGTCGAGGAGGTGGTCGAGTTCGCCCTCACGCGGGGACTGCACGGCCTCGGCGAGCGCGTCGAGCTGGGCGAGGATGTCGTCCCGGGCGTCCGGGTCACCCCACGTGGCGACGAGGGAGACGAGGGTGTCGTGGCGGATTTGGTCGGCGCGGAGGATCCCGGACAGCCACGTCGCGTCGCGGCGGATGGACAGGCCGGGCTCCCGGCTCGGGTTGGTGCTCACTGGTCCTCCAGGAGACGCGTGGTGCGGAGTGCGCGGCGCATCTGCATGCGGCGCAGGATCTGGTGGTTGGTCGGCAGCACCCAGGCGTGGACACCGGCGGCGGCGAAGTACCGGAGGCCGTGCTCGCCAGCGGAGATGCCGCAGTGACGGCAGCCGAACGGGGTGATCTCGCGGTCAGCCACGGGGCATCTCCGGGAGGTCGCGGCTGAGGCGGTGCTCGTGGTGGAGCGGCGACTCGTGCGGGTCTTCGGCCATCAGGGCGCGGATCCGCAAGGTCCCCGCGAGGGGCTCGATGACCGGCGCGGCGGGGTCCGGCGGGAAGAGCGGCGCCGGGCGGGTGCGCTCGGCTTCCAGCTCGGCCACCCGGGCCCGAAGCCGCTCGATGTCCCGGAGCCGGAAGTCCAGGTGCGCCCAGAGGTCGACCCTGACCTCTTCCTGCTCGGCCACCTGGGCGATCAGCCACTGCACTGCCGGGACCAGCGAGTCACCCAGCTCGAACGGCACCTTGCGGGGCTCGCCCATCGGGGCCAGCTCGCCGCGAAGCGCCATGTCCTCGTTGCGGCGCGCGGTCAACTCGGCAGCGCGCGTCGGGGACTGGAGCAACTGCGCCGACCCGAGGGCGAACACGATCGTGGCGACCATGTCGCAGAAGGAGTCCGGCGAGTTCAGCAGGGCCGCGTTCGCGGTCCGCAGCGCAAGCAACTCCGTCGGCGTGGGCGAGTGCGTCATGCCGCACGCTCCAGCGACACCGGCGCCGACACGCTGATACCGAACCCGGTCAGGTGAAGCGCAACGCCCTGGAACACGGCCTCGGCCACCAGCCAGGAGACACCGGTCTGGCCGTTCCACAGCTGCACGGTCTCGGCCGGCACCAGGAGTGCCGTCCGCCACGCCTCGAACTCGGCCGGGCTGTTCAGCTGGAGACCGACGGCGGTCTCCGTGGAGTGCATCGTCACGTACGGCGCGGGCAGGTGCCCGTACATCTGCGTCAGGCCCATCAGCGCGGCAGCGCCAGCGGCGTGCTGGTTCATGGGGTTCGTCTGCTCCGCGATGGCGGAGATGGCGACGGTAGGCTTGTGGTTCACGGTGTACCTCTCTGTCTGTGGTGGGTACTGCCGAGGGGCTGTCTCGGACCTAGCCGTCCGGGCGGCCCCGCTTGCTTGGGTCAGGCAGCGAGCGGGCGTTCGGCCTCGACGGCCGGCCGAGCGGAGTCGAATACCGCTTGCAGCTGCATCCGTAGCTCCATGCGCAGCGGGGGCGCCGCGTCCACGAGCTCTCTGATCGACTGGACCGCCAGAGGTCCGAGCCGCTGCTCGGCGGCCGCCCGGTTGAACGGGGCGGTCATGCTGCAGCCTTGAGCCGGATGCGCCCCGAGTGACGGGTCGAACGTCCGGTCGGGGTGAACAGGATCAGGACATCCACACCGATTGCCGCAGCGATCTGGCAGGCCGTGGGGTAGAAGACGGCTTCCTGTACGCCGGACAGCAGGTTGCCGATCGTGGATCGGGATACGTCGGCCTGAGAGGCGAGGTCCCGGACACTCATGGAGGCCCCGGTGCCGGTGCGCTTCATGAGCGTGGCCAGCAGCGTTCGGTCCACGAGTTGGTAGAGCGGAATGGTGTGCTCAGACATCAGCATCCGTCCATTTCATGCAGTGGAGTGTTGCACTGCTTGGATGGATGAAGCATTACACAGCTTGGACGCCTCGTCCAGCCTCTTGGATGACGTGTGCAGATTTGGCCAAACCGGCCGATGCGCCCTAGCGTGCGCCGTCGTACCGCATGGACAATCCGTCCGACGAGTGGGACGGCAGACCGGCCGCCACTTGGGGGGATAGGTGGACCGCCGCACTGGTCACATGGACACCCCACGGCCCATGACATGACTCGGAGTGGCAGGATGACCCTCATGGCTGCACAAGATCGTTCCCCCACGGCGGGGCGCACGCAGCTCAGAGACCTGGTACGGGAGCGCAAGGGCGCTCTGGGGCTGAGCTACGACCGCCTCGCAGCGCGCTGCATCGACCCGGAGTCGGGCGAGCAGGCCGTGAAATCCAGTTGGCTCCACCGGCTCGCGACGGACCTCCCCGTGCAGACGCCGGACTACGCGGCCCTTCGGGGACTCGCGGCCGGCCTCGACGTGCCCCTCGGCCGCGTCCAGGACGCAGCCGGCGCCGAGTTCTTCGGTATCGATGTCGTGTGGTCCGCCTCGGGTGAGGCTCGGGCGCTCGTGGAGGGCGCGGACAAGCTGACGCCTACTCAGCGTGAGCAGTTGCAGCGTCTGGTGGATTCGTTCACCCGACAGGAATAGGGGTTTCGGGCATATGCCCCCGGCGAGGCTCGTCACGCTTCGTGGTGAACCCGTGCTCCTAGTAGTCACAAGAGGTTCAATGCGGCACTATTGGCGGGACCGCCTGGGGGCGTGATGGGTCCGATAGTCTGCGTTGCGCCGTGTGGTTCGAACTCACGCACGGTTTGTGATGCAGGCAGCGCCAAGGGGGTCGCATGGCTGACAGTGACAAGGCGCGGGAGCGCCCGCGTGCACAGCAAGTACAGGTGGTCATCAGCCCCCTCGTGCCCGACGGGCGCGCGATGATCCCCATCCAGATGGCCGACCACACGGTCCTCGCCGTCCACCCGGACCACGTCAGCAAGCAGTTCGCCGACGAGCTTCAGCACCACTTCGCCCACGCCGAACAGGTCGGGCTGCTCACGAGTCAACACCTGCCGCGCCCCGACGCCAGGCCTCACCCCTGCGGGTGAATTAACTTGCTTAGCCAGCGCTCGGGTCGTCCGGCAGGAACCAGTGGAAGCCCTCCTCCAGGAAGACCGCCACGATGTTCACGGCGATCACCAGTCCCAGGAACCACAGCGCGGCCAGTCCCACCGTGCGGTACGGGCCCGGCCCTTCGGCCGGAATGGCCCGGTCCGCCGTGGCGTGGGCGAAGGCCAGGACGATCCCGACCGCGACGACCGAGGCCTGGAAGAGGATCCACGCCCATACGTACAGGTGCAGGCCGAACACCTCGCTCCCGAACCCCTTGTCGCCCGGCAGGATGTGCAGCATCGTCTGCCGCCACGACGCGAAGGAGCCCGCGATCACCGCGACGAGGGACAGGCCCCAGCCCATCATGTAGTCGCGGCCGGCGACCGCCCCCCGCGCCAGCGCGGTGCGGATGATGTGCGCGGCCCCCATCGCCGCCAGCAGCATGAACATCCGCTGCACGATGCAGAGCGGGCACGGGTACTCCCACAGCCCGAACTGGTAGAAGAGCCCGCCGCAGACCACGCCCGTCCAGCCGATGGCGAAGACGCACGCGAACCAGTACTGGACACGCCCCAGCAGCCCGCCCTCCAGCTGCGCCTCCGGAAGGAGGCTGGACATCGCGGCCACCGTCAGTAGCTCAAGGTGAGAGCGAGGCCGCTGGTGATGTGGTGCGCCATCAGCAGGATGACGGCGAGCAGCATGAGCCACCAGGCGCCGAGCACGACCGTCCGCGACGCGTCCCGGTACATCGCGATCAGCAAGGCGAGGAGGCCGCCGAAGATGAGGGTGTCCATGGCGCGGACCGTATCGACATAGGGACATACCGGGCGCGCGGCGCGCCCCCCGCGGCCGCCGGGTTACATCGGTTGCCCCGCCGTTCGCGCCGAGGGGGCGACGGTTGCCCCGCCCGCCCCGGGCTTGCGCGGTCAGTTGCCCCGCCGCTTGCGCCGGCCGCGCCCGGCGCGGGCCGCATCGCCCCGCCACCGGCCGTCCAGGGAGATCCACACCCGCACCTCGGTGCCGCCGAGCACCGAACGCCCGAGCCGCACGTCTCCGCCCGTGGATTCCGCGACGCGCCGCACGATGTCCAGGCCGAGGCCCGTCGAACCGTCACGGCCGCCGTCGTTGCCGCGCCGCAGGGCCGCGTCGGGATCGGCGATGCCGCCTCCCGCGTCCGAGACGAGCACGATGACCGCGTCCCCGGCGTCGTGGACGTCCACCGCGAAGGGAGTGCCCTCCGGGGTGTGCCGGAAGACATTGCCGAGCATGGCGTCCAGCGCGGCGGCGAGCTCGGGCCGGGCCACGGGGATCCGTACCGTGCGGTCGACCCCCGCGAGCCGGACCTCGCGCCCCTCGTCCTCCGCCAGCGCCGACCAGAAGTCCATCCGGTCGCGGATCACCTCGGAGGCGTCGCAGCCGGCGCCGGCGCCGCCCGTGGCCGAGGCGGGCGCGCGCTGCTCGCGGGCGGTACGGATGATCGTGTCGACCTCGCGCTCCAGCTGCTCCACGGCCGCCCGGGTCTGTTCCGCCGCCGGGCCGTCGCCGAGCGAGGCCGCGTTGAGCCGCAGCACCGTCAGCGGCGTCCGCAGCCGGTGCGAGAGGTCGGCGGCCAGCTCCCGCTCGTTGGCGAGGAGTTCCATCACCTGGTCCGCCATCGCGTTGAACGCGACGGCCGCCGAGCGCAGTTCCTTCGGCCCTTTCTCCGGGACCCGCGCCCCGAGCCGCCCCTCGCCCAGCTGGTGCGCGGCGTCCGCGAGGCGCTCGGCCGGCCGCACCAGGCGGGCGCCGAGCCGGTCCGCGACCGCCACCGAGCCCACGATCAGCGCGAGGCCGACGCCGGCGAGGACCACCCAGGCGGTGGCGACCCCATTGCTGACCTCGTTCTCGGGGACGAGGATCTCCACCACCGCGATGTCCCCGGAGCCGAGCGCGATGGGCTGGAGCAGCGCGGAGCCACCGCCCGCCACCGGGGCCGTGGCCGCCCGCCCGATCCGCCGGGTCTCGGCGACGGCGTGCTCGCCGGCCCAGCCGTCGCCGATGTCCACGTTCGGGCTGTCGCCCATGGCCGGGATGTGCACGGCCATCCGCCGCGCCGCGCCCATCTGCGTGGACTCCACCGCCTTGCGCAGCTGCGTCGGGTCGGTGGTGATGGACAGCGTCGGCCCGATGGTGGCGGCCTGCCGTTCGGCGTTGGAGAACGCCCGGTCGCTGGCCATCTCCTGGACGACCAGCCCCAGCGGTACGGCGAAGGCCACGACCACCATCACGGTGACCGCGAGGCACACCTTGACCAGCGCCCACCTCACTGCGGCGGCTCCAGCTTGACGCCCACACCTCGCAGCGTGTGCAGGTAGCGCGGGCTGGCGGCGGTCTCGCCGAGCTTGCGGCGCAGCCACGAGAGGTGGACGTCGATGGTCTGGTCGTCGCCGTAGGACTGCTGCCAGACCTCGGCGAGCAGTTCCCGGCGGGCCACGACCACGCCCGGTCGCCCGGCGAGGAAGGCCAGCAGGTCGAACTCCCGCCGCGTGAGGTCCAGTACCGCCCCGTCCAGCTCGGCCTGGCGCCTCAGCGGGTCGATGGCGAGGCCGCCGACGCGCAGGACGCGGGAGGGCGGTTCGGCTCCGGCGGCGGAGCGGGCGCGGCGCAGGACGGCGGCCATCCGGGCGGAGAGGTGCTCCACGGAGAAAGGTTTGGTCAGGTAGTCGTCGGCGCCGTCGTTGAGCAGCCGGACGATCTCCGCCTCGTCGTCGCGGGCGGTCGCGATGATCACGGGCACATCGGTGATGCCGCGCAGCATCTTGAGCGCCTCGGCCCCGTCCAGGTCGGGCAATCCGAGGTCGAGGATGACCAGGTCGAAGCGGTGGTGCGCGACCTCGCGCAGGGCCTCCAGGGCGGTACCGACGCTGCGCACGGTGTGCGAGGCCTCGGTCAGGTGCCGGATGAGGGCGGAACGTACGAACTGGTCGTCCTCGACCACGAGCACACTTGCCATGGCCCGCACCGTAGCCCATTCGGGGGATGCCCGAGGGTGCCGGGCCAGGCCTGGGACGGGTGGGGCAGTATGTCCCCCGATGCGACGAGGACTAGTACATGCGGGGGCGTGGACCCTTGCGACCGGGGCAGCGGTGTCGCTGTCGTGGTGGGGCGTGCACACGGTGATGTCCGGCACGGCCTACGATCCCCCGCTCGCGGTGCCGCTGGCCACGCGGCCGCTCTCCTCCTCGACGCACCAGGCGCAGCCCCCGGAGCCGTCCCCGTCCTCCTCGCCCTCCCCCTCGGCGTCCCCCTCGGCGTCCGCCTCGTCCGCCAAGCCGGCGGCGCCGCCCTCGCGGCAGGCGCCCGTAGCGCCGCCGGAGGGACAGGGCGGCGCGAGCGGGGACGTGAAGGCGTACAGCGTCTCCGGCGGGCGGGTCGTCTTCGGCCTCGGCGGTTCCTCGGGCGAGCTGGTCTCGGCGACCCCCGCGGCCGGCTGGCGGATGCAGGTGTGGAAGACGGAGTTCTGGATCCGCGTCACCTTCACCCGCGACGGCCGGGAGGTGTCGGTGTTCTGCACGTGGCACGACCATCCGCCGCTGGTGGAGATCGTCGACCCGTAGCACGGGGAGCCCGGCAGGATCCGAAAGCCCTTAGCGGAAGGCCGACGGCGGGGGCTCGGGCGAGGCCACCGCCGAGGCGTCCGCGACGGGGGCCGCGCCGCCCGCGAAGTCGGTGAGGGCGCGGCCGTGTTCGACCCGGCCGGGGTGGGGGTCGCTCGCGACGCGGCGGGTGAACTCGGCGAGCGGGAGCTCGCGGTCGGCGGCCACCAGGACGGCGTTGCCGAATCGTTTGCCCCGCCACACCACCGGGTCGGCTGCCAGCGCCAGCTCCGCGAACCGGGACGCGGTCGTCGCGATCTGGCCCCGCAGGTGGGTGAGGGGCGGACCGTCCGCGAGGTTCGCCACGTACCAGCCGCCCGGCGCCAGGGCCCGGCGTACGTCGTCCAGGAACTCGGCGCTCGTCAGGTGCGCGGGAGTGCGGGCGCCGCTGAACACGTCCGCGATCACCAGGTCGGCCCAGCCGTCGGGAATCTTGGCCAGCCCGGCCCGGGCGTCGACCGCCCGGACCCGGACCCGCGCCTGCGGGTCCAGCGGCAGGTGTTCCCGTACGAAGGCGACGAGTCCGGCGTCGATCTCCACGATCTGCTGCGTCGAGCGGGGGCGGGCGGCGGCCGTGTAGCGCGCGAGGGTGAAGGCGCCGCCGCCGAGGTGGAGCACGTTCAGGGGCTGGCGGGCGGGGGCGACGAGGTCGATCAGGTGGCCGATCCGGCGCTGGTAGGAGAAGTCCAGGTATCCGGGGTCGTCCAGGTCCACGTGCGACTGCGGGGCCCCGTCGATCAGCAGGGTCCAGGCGCGGGACCGCTCCCGGTCGGGCTCCAGTGAGGCCTGGCCGCCGTCCACCTGCCCGACGACCGCCTCGGAGGTGTCGCGCCCGCGCCGCTTGTCCTTGCCCTTGCCTGCCACGCCCCCATTATGGCTGGTCAGGGCATGGAGGGAGTCAGCAACAGTTGTCCGCGGCCTCGATCAGCCGGGCCGCCTCGCCGAGCGCCGCGCGCAGCACCTCCGGATCCGTGACCGGCCCGACGGCCTCGGGCGGCAGCAGCCAGCCGGTGGCGCCCGCGGCGGGCGAGGTGTCGCCGAAGCGCATGCCGCGCCCGTTGGTCTGGGTGCAGGCGCTGCCCGGGAGGTCCCAGGCGTCGGCGGTGCCGGGCGGGACGAGGAAGCCGAGGGTGCTGCCGGAGCCGTCGTGCAGGACCGGGCCGACGCCGCCCGCCTGGCTGGCCTGGCCGGCGGCCCGGCGGATGATGTCGACGGCCTCCAGCCCCTGCCGGGTGGGCACGGTGACCAGGTCCGGGGCGCCGGCGATCAGGGGGGTGCCGGTGATCGGGGGGGTGCCGGTGATCAGGGACGCGCCGGGCTCGGGCGCGGTGCTCGTTCCAGTGCTCTCCATGCCGCCCTCCACCAAGGGAACCCCTCCTCGATCCGCGTACGAGCCTCGCGGGAGTGGACACGGGAAGCCAGGAAGCCTCCTCCCACTCCGCATGGGTTCAACGCACGGGAACGTCAACAGGTGCGGCGGCAAGACGCTGCAAAGGATGGCAGTTCATGGCGGATCGTGGGTGAGATATCCGTTTTGTAGCCAAACACCGGGTCAACCCGCTGCCGCTGGCGGTACGTTCATGCCCGCCGGACACCCCGTCGCACCCCCACCGCACCGCTCCACGGCCACACCGCTCCACCGCGACACGGCCACAGGGCCACACAGTCACCGGCAGCGCGTCCCTTGCCCCAGAGAGGTCACGTCCATGGCGGCGTCCCCCCACTCGCCCAATTCCCCCTTCCGGCGGCTGCGCGGTCAGCACTCCCCGGCCGAGTTCGCCGCGATGGTGCGCAGGGCGGCGAAGGAAATCGGAGAAACGGTTTCCTGCGACGCCCGTTACATCGGCCGGGTCGAGTCCGGCGAGATCCGCTGCCCCAACTACGCCTACGAGCGGGTCTTCCTCCACATGTTCCCCGGCCGCACCCTGGCCGACCTCGGTTTCTCCCCGCGCGAGAGCGTCCGCGGCCGGCTGGCGCAGCGCGAACAGGCCTCGCCCTTCTCCCCCTTCACCAGGCACCCCAGCCCAGGTTCCCCTTCGCGTTCCAAGGAGAGCGACGTGCTGCGTCGCGCGTTCATGGCGGGCGGCTCCGCGACCGTGGCGGCCGCGACGCTCAGCCTCACCCTGCTCGGCGACACCCGCCGGCTCCCCTCCCGTGCCGGCGAGTCCGAGGCGGCCGCCGTCGAGGACGCCGTACGCCAGATCCGGCTGCTGGACGACCGGCACGGGGCGGACGCCCTGTACAGGCGGGCCGCGGAACCCCTGCGCACCGCCTACGCGTTGCTCGACGCGGGGGCGACCCGGCAGTCCACCGAGGACCGGCTGCACGCGGGCGCGGGCGAGCTGGCCATCTCGGTGGGCTGGCTCGCACACGACTCGGGCCGCTTCGACGACGCCCGCTCGCACTACGCGGAGGCACTCGCGACGGCCCGGGTCTCGGGGGACGCCGGGCTGGAGGCCCACGCCTTCAGCAACATGGCGTTCCTCGCCCGGGACTGCGGGCGCTCCCGCGAGTCGGTACGGGCGGCCCAGGCGGGCCGCCGCGCCGCCCGCGCCCTCGGTTCCCCGCGGCTGCTGTCCCTGCTGGCCCTGCGGGAGGCCGGGGGCTGGGCGGGGCTCGCGGACCGCAAGGCGTGTGAAGAGGCGCTGACCCGGGCCCACACGGAGTTCTCGCGCGGCCCGGCGGGAGCGGACCCCGAGTGGATGTCCTTCTTCGGCGAGGCCGAGCTGGAGTACCTGGAGTCCCGCTGCTGGGCGGCGCTCGGCGAGCACGCCCGCGCGGCCCGGCACGCCCGCAGGGCGGCGGACCTCCAGGATCCGCACTTCGCCCGCAACGTCGCCCTGTACACCGCCGAGCTGGCCGACGACCTGGCTCACGCGGGCGCCCCCGACGAGGCGGCCTGGGCCGGCGGCCGGGTGCTGGACCTGCTGGCCGAGGTCCAGTCGACGCGCATCCAGTCCATGCTGGCGGCGACGGCCCGCACCCTGGTCCCGCACCAGCGCTCCCCGCGCGTGGGCGCGTTCCTGACCCGCCACGCGCCGGCCTGACCCGCCACAGGCCCCGGCGGCCCCGTCCGGTCGGCCAGGCCCGGTCGTCGAAGTGGAGCCGGGCGCCACTTCGACGACCGGGCCTGCGGCCTACGCGTCCAGGTGGCCCGTGTCGTTCCAGCGCTCCAGCGCGGGGTCCCCGTACGCCCAGCCCAGGACCGACAGGGAGGTCGGGTCGAGGCGGATGCGGGCCCCGAAGGAGGCGTCGAAGCCGAGCCAGCGGGCGGCCAGCGTCCGCAGGATGTGGCCGTGGGCGAAGACCAGGACGTCGCGCTCGGCCGAACGGGCCCAGGTGACGACCTCGTCCGCGCGGGCCGAGACGTCCGCGACGGACTCGCCGCCCGGGACCCCGTCGCGCCAGATCAGCCAGCCGGGCCGGATCGCCTGGATCTCGGCCGGGGTCATGCCCTCGTAGTCGCCGTAGTCCCACTCCATCAGCACGTCCCACGGCTCGGCCTGGATGCCGAAGCCCGCCAGGTCGCAGCTCTCGCTCGCTCGCACCAGCGGGCTGGTGCGCACCTCAAGGCCGCGCAGGCTCGCCCACGGGTCGCGGCCGAGGCGCTCGCCGAGCAGTTTCGCGCCCCGCTTCCCCTCCTCCAGCAGGGGCACGTCCGTGCGTCCGGTGTGCTTGCCGAGCTGGGACCACGCCGTCTGGCCGTGACGGGCCAAGAGGATGCGGGGGGCCATATGAGTTCTCCCGGTCGAGAGGGCTGAAGAGCGAAACAGGGGCGGCACCGGCGGAACCATTCGCACGGCTTTGCGGGGATTCCGTCGTCCGTCCATCATCCATCACATGAACGGCGCGCAACCTACGCCAGTTCACACACGTCCTACGCCGTATGACTAATCGGCGGCAGCCCCCTCGTTGGTGGGCAGAACTGCTGCTCCTGGGACTCGTCTACGGCGCGTACTCGGGCGGCAGACTCCTCGCTCGGGGCGACGTACAACTCGCCGTCGACCACGGGCTGGCGATCCTGCGGCTGGAGGAGCTGCTGCGGCTCGACTTCGAGCGGCCGCTCAACCGGATCTTCACCCACCACGGGGTGCTCGGCATACCCGCCGACTTCGTCTACGCCTCCCTGCACTACCTCGTCACGCCGGCCGTGCTGGTCTGGCTCTACCGGCGGCGCCCGCAGCAGTATCGATTCGCCCGGACCTGGCTGATGATGTCCACCCTGCTCGGGCTCATCGGCTTCGCCCTGGTCCCCACCTGCCCGCCCCGGCTGCTCGACGCCTCGTACGGGTTCGTCGACACGATGTCCCGGTACAGCGGTTACGGCTGGTGGGGCGGCGAGGCCAGCGCCCCGCGCGGACTGGGCTCCTTCACCAACCAGTTCGCCGCCATGCCCAGCCTGCACGTGGGCTGGGCCCTGTGGTGCGGGATCCTGCTGTGGCGCTGCGGGCGCCGGCCGCTGGTGCGGGCGCTGGGCGCGGCCTACCCCGCCGTCACCGCCCTCGTGGTCATGGGCACGGCCAACCACTACTTCCTCGACGCCGTCGCCGGGGCCGCCGTCATGGGCATCGGCTTCCTCGCGGCCCGGGCCCTGCCCGCCTGGTCCGCCCCGCACACCGGCCGGAGCGCCGGTTTCCGCGGTAAGTCCACGATTGTCAGTGGCGGATGGGACACTTCCGCGGGTGAGCTCCTACCCGTCCAGCGGTCAGCCACCGAAGACCTCGCAGCCGACGACCCGGCCCCCGAGGACACTGCGGCAGCGGCTCGCTGACCTGCGCGGTCCCGCCGTCCCGCCCCGCCCGCTCGACGCCCGCGCGCTGGCGGCGCTCGCCGCCAACCCGGGCTGCGGCAGACGCGCCCTGCTCGACAGCGCCGGCGTGGACAAGACCGCCCTCGCGGCGGCCCTCGGCTCGCCCGCCGCCTTCGGGCAGTCGCAGTTCGCCATCGTGCGCGGGAACTCCTTCGAGGCCAAGGTCAAGGGCGACGGCGGAGCCGAGCTCCTGCGACTCGTGTACGAGCACATCGGCGCGGGGCCGGGCGGCGCGGCCGAGCCGCCCGGTCCGGACGCGCTCGTGCCCGAACTCACCGCCGCCGGGCCGCAGGGCCGCGCCGCCCGCACCGCGCTCGCGCTGCGGGACGCGACCGCCGCCGGGGCCTGGACCCTGCTCGACCACCCGATGCTCGCCCTGGACGTGGCCGGCTCCCCCGCCTATCTGGAGCCGGACGCCGTCGTCGTGCACCCCGACGGCCGCTGGACCGTCGTGGAGATCAAGTCCTTCCCGATGATCGACGGGGCCGCCGACGCCGCCAAGGTGGGCGCCGCCGCCCGCCAGGCCGCCGTCTACGTACTGGCCCTGGAGACGACCGCCGCGAAGCTGGCCGGCGCCGAGGTCGGGCACACCGTGCTGCTCGTCTGCCCCAAGGACTTCTCCAACCTGCCCACCGCCGCCGCCGTCGACGTCCGCCGCGAGCGCGCCGTAACCCGGCGCCAGCTGGAACGCCTCACCCGGGTCGAGGAGCTGGCCGGCGCCCTGCCCGAGGGGCTCAGCTTCGACCCGGCGCGCTCCGCCGAGGAGCTGACCGAGGCCGTCTCCGCCGTGTCCGCCGCCTACGCCCCCGAGTGCCTCGCCGCCTGCGAGCTGGCCTTCCACTGCCGGGACCGGGCGCGCGGGGCCGACGAGGTGACCGCGCTGGGCCGTTCCGTGCGGGGCGAGCTGGGCGCGCTGACCACCGTCGAGGCCGCCCTCGCGGCGGCCGCCGGGTGCGGCGCTCCCGCAGGCCCCGGCCCCGTCGCCGAAGCCGCCGCCGCCTCCGCCTCCGCCTCCGCCTCCGAGGACCCGACCGCGGCGGCGCTGCGGTACGCCGCCCGGCTGCGCGCCGAGGCGCTGGAGCAGGCCCCCGCCCGTACCCGCCCGGAGGCCGCCGCATGTCCCTGCTGACCACCCTGGCCAGGCTTCAGGCCGTCCGGGCGGGCCGGGCCCAGGCCCTGGCGACCGTACGGCACCGGCATCTGAGCGAGCGCCCGCTGGTCTTCGTACCGCTGACGACGGCGGGCGAGGCCGGGGCTCCGCTCGGCGCGATGTTCGGCACCGACCCGGACGAGCCGCAGGTCCTCGTCATACCGCAGCCGCGCGACCGCGACCTGCGGTGGGAGTTCCTGGCGGAGCTCGCCGGGCACGTCGTCCCGTACATCGACTCGTACGCGGACGACGTCGAGCCGGCCGAGCACACCGAGACCGATCCGGAGACGGGCAAGCGGGTCAAGGTGGAGGCCGAGCTCTGCGTGGACGCGCCGCAACTGATCGTGCCGAGCCGCGCGGGCGTGGAGTACGTACGGCTGCTGGGGCGGTCCATGCGGTTTCGGCGGACCGCCGAGGAGGACCCGGAGAACCCGTATCCGGCGCCCGCGCAAGTACCGCTGCTGGGGCGCTGGTTCACGCACCTCGCCGAGCGCTCGCGGGTGCCGGGGTCGTCGATGCTGCTGTCGGCGACGGATCTGCTGTCCCGGCACTGGGCGAGCGGCCAGAGCAATCTGGAGGACCAGCACCTGCGGGCCCTGCTGGCGTGGATCGACCCCCCGCGGGGCGAGTCCGGCGCCGAGCGGGCGCTGCGCGCGGAGCTCGGCCGGGGCGCGGACGGCCAGTTGCTGGTCCCGCCGGCCGGTCCGGCCACCGATCCGGCCTTCGACAACAAGCTGCTGGCCCCGGCGATCGCGAAGTTCGACGCGGCGCGGGCGGCCGGGCCCCGGGGAGCCGACGGGGCCCGGTCCGCCGAGCTGGCGGTCCGGCGGCTGGTCGAGACCCAGATGGAGAGCACCTGGCACGCGGTGTGGCAGGCCGTCGGCCTGCTGCGCGAACTGCCCGCCGGGCAGCGGACCGAGGAGCGCTGGACCGGCGACCGCTGGTCGTACACCGGGCACCGGGACCGGGTGCGGGCCGGCGAGGCGCCGCAGCCGCGCCGCGACGACGCGGTGACGGCGGCGCGCAAGCTCGCGAAGCGGGAGACCGAGCAGGTCAGGCTCGACGCGCAGGAGGCACTGGACGACCCGCTGGTGATGGCCGGCCGGCGGCTCGCGGGCGAGGCCTTCGCCGGCGAGGTCACCGAAGTGGTCATGGAGTGGACGGACTCGAAGCGGCCGAGCCCGCGCCCGCTGGTGACGGTGGCCACGGAGGACCGGCCGCAGCTCACCGACGGCGGCGGTGAAGGCGGCAGCGGCGGCGCGAAGGTGTACCGCTCGCTGGACGGGCGCCCGCAGAGCGCCCGGTTCGTGCGCTGGGAGGAGGACGGCCGGCTCGTGCTGCGCCTCCTCGACAAGATGGGCCGCGGCAAGGATCCGGAGGCGGGCTCGGTGCCGGAGAAGGGCGACCGGGTCTGCTGGACGCTGTTCGAGCACGACTCGCGCGGCGGCCCGAAGCTGCCGGACCCCGAGCAGACCCCGTGGACCCACGGCGGTCCGCCCGCCCACCTGACCGGCTCGGCTCCCACGCTGCCGCTGCCCGACCCCGTGACCGACGAGGACCTTCTGTGAGTTTCGATCCGGGCACCGCGGCCGACGGGGCCGTCGCTGCCATCCTCCACGACACGCTGCACGGCAAGGCGCGGGGCGTGGTCGTCGACTCCCCGCCCGGAGCCGGCAAGTCCACGCTGGTGGTGCGCGCGGCGCGGGAGCTGGCGGCGGCCGGGCGGCGGCTGATGGTGGTCGCGCAGACCAACGCGCAGGTCGACGACCTGGTGTTGCGGCTGCACGGGAAGGATCCGGGCCTGAAGGTCGGCCGGCTGCACAGCAGCGACGCGGACGCCTACGATCCGGCTCTGCGCGAGCTGGACTCGGTGGTCCTCTCGGCGAAGCCCGCGGACCTCGCCGGGCTGCCGGTCACCATCTCCACGGCGGCCAAGTGGGCGTGGGTCAAGGACGTGGAGCCCTGGGAGCACGCCATCGTGGACGAGGCGTACCAGATGCGCTCGGACGCGCTGCTGTCGGTGGCCGGGCTGTTCGACCGGGCGCTGTTCGTGGGCGACCCCGGGCAGCTGGATCCCTTCAGCGTGGTCGGCGCCGAGCAGTGGGCCGGGCTGTCCTACGACCCGTCCGCCTCGGCGGTCAGCACCCTGCTCGCCCACAATCCGACCCTGCCGCAGCACCGGCTACCGGTCTCGTGGCGGCTGCCGGCCTCGGCCGCGCCGCTGGTCTCCCGCGCCTTCTACCCGTACACGCCGTTCCGCAGCGGTACGGGCCCCGGCGAGCGGCGGCTGTCCTACGGGGTCGCGGGCGACGGCTCGGGCCCCGACCGGGTGCTGGACGAGGCCGCGGAATCGGGCTGGGGGCTGCTGGAGCTGCCGGCCCGGCACACGCCCCGGACCGACCCGGAGGCGGTGCGGGCGGTGGCCCTGGTGGTCCGCCGTGCCCTGGACCGGGGCGCGGTGACGGTGGACGAGCAGCCCGGCGGCCCGTCCCCGCTGACGGCCGACCGGATCGCGGTGGGCACCGCGCACCGCGACCAGGCGTCCGCGGTCCGCGCGGCGCTGGCCGCGCTCGGGGTCACCGGCGTCACCGTGGACACCGCGAACAGGCTCCAGGGCCGCGAGTACGACCTCACCGTGGTCCTCCACCCCCTGTCGGGACGCCCGGACGCGACCGCCTTCCACCTGGAGACGGGCCGGCTGTGCGTGCTGGCCTCGCGGCACCGGCACGCCTGCGTGGTGGTGGCCCGGGCCGGGATAGCGGAACTGCTGGACGACCACCCGTCGACGGAGCCCGTGCAGCTGGGGGTGACGGTGAAGTTCCCGGACGGCTGGGAGGCCAACCACTCGGTGCTGGCGCACCTGGCGGAACACCGCGTGAGCTGGCGCCCCTAGGCCCCATCCAGGTCCTGTCCGGGCGGACAGGACCTAGCGGGACTTGCGCTCGACGCCGAGGCGGGTGCGGAGCACTTCGCCCACCTCGGCGAAGGTGCGCAGCTGCTCCGGGGTCAGGATGTCGATCAGGTGGCGGCGTACGGACTCCACGTGGAGCGGGGCGGCCGTCATGATCGTGCTCACACCCTGCTCGGTGAGGACCACCTCGGCGGCGCGGCCGTCGGCAGCCACCTCCTCGCGGCGGACGATGCCGCGCTGCTCCATGCGGGTGAGCTGGTGGGAGAGCCTGCTGCGGGACCACTGCATCAGGACGGCGAGGGCGCTGATGCGCATGCGGTGGCCGTCGGTGGAGCCGAGGACGGACAGGACGTCGTAGTCGGCTTCGGAGAGCCCGCTGTCCTGGGTCAGGTCGCGCGCGATATCGGCGTTGACCAGTGGGAACATCCGCCGCCAGGCGTACCAGGCTTGCTGTTCGGAGGCGGTGAGCCAGCGCGGCCCGCTCTCGTTGTCGGTCATGGGTGAAGTCTAGACCGCTGCGTGACATGTCACCTATCTAGGTGACATGTCACGCATTCCTCGGCTTCCATAGGTGACACGTCAGTGGCCGTCCCGGGCAGGTGGCGGCGCCGACCAGCACACCGGTCGGCGCGTGAGCGGCTCGCGCCCCGGGCGCTCTTGCGCGACGTTGGACAATGGACGGTGGCCCGGAAGCTTTTCGTACGCGCAGCAGGAGGACACGCATGACAGAGCCCGAGCGGACCGAGCGGAAGCCGCGGCCCGCGCAGCTGCTCTTCGAGCCGTCGGAGACCGTCACCGACCCCGAGCACTTCTTCGACCTCGAATCCATCGACGACCCGCGGGAGCTGCTGGCCCGGGCGACGGAGCTGACGCTGGCCTTCCGGGCGGCACAGGAGCGGGCGATGGAGTTCCAGGCGGTGGCGGCGGCCCAGCTGGCGGATCCGCGGCGCTTCGACCGCTTGTCCGCGGACGTGATCGCGGAGCAGGCGGAGTGGACCGGGGACTACGCGCGCAAGATGATCGAGTTCGGCGAGTCCCTGCTCCGCGGCGCCGCCCCCGAGGCCCTCTGAGCCGCCGGGGCGGGTCCGGGTGTCGCGGCACGCCGGGGTCCGGCCGCCGGCACGACGGGCGCGACCACTGGCATATGCGGGGCGCAACATACCCCAGCAACACCCGACCTGTCCCGGATTTCCGTAACTCCCGGGGATCGAATCGCTACAGCCGGTAGACCTTGACGCATGACGACCCTGACCGGCTGCCCCGCCCTCGACGTGCGGACGAGCGCCTCCGCGACCCATGTCACCCCGGCCGGAGCCGCCTGGCTCGCCTCGGCGTCCGCCCACCCCCAGAGCACCCTGAGCGCCTGGCAGGCCCGGCCCACCGCACCCGCCGTGCTGCCCTGCGGGACCGCCTTCGACGTCGTCAACGTCCCGGCCGTCCTCGGGCGCCGGATGCTCGACCTGCTCTGGGCCGAGGGCCCCGGCTCCGGTCCCGCCGCGGTGCACCGGGGCCGGACGCTGCTCTTCGCCGCTCCCGGCACCGCCCACCGGCTCCCGGCCCTGCTCGCCTGGGAGGAGTGGAGCGCGCCCGCACCCGCCCCGCTCTGCCACGGCCGCGGCGACGCCGTCGCCGTGCCCCCGCTGGCCGCCGGTCCGGGGCCGTCCCGGTGGCTGGTGGCACCCGACGCCAGGACGCCCTGGCTGCCCGGACCCGAGGCCCTGCTGTGGGCGTTCGTCCGTGCCACCCGAGCTGCGGATATCGATTTTTCCGATCGCCGGTCGGGGTGCTAATGTCTTCCTCGTCACCAAGCGCCGCTAGCTCAGTTGGTTAGAGCAGCTGACTCTTAATCAGCGGGTCCGGGGTTCGAGTCCCTGGCGGCGCACAGCGAGGCAATCGCCTGACCAGGCCGTCCTTCCTTCGGGAAGGGCGGCCTTTGGCGTTTCCGGCCCCCGGTGCTAGCGAGGGGCTAACCGCGCCGCCATCGGTCCGCGCGGGGTTCGGCTGCGGCACCAGCGCGATGGCCGCTTCGGCGTTGGCGTGGGCGATCTCCGGCAGCACCGAGGTGTAGGTGTCCGCCGTGATCTGGATGGATGAGTGCCTGAGCATCGCTGAGATCACCTTCATGTCTCCTCCAGCGGCCAGCGCCAGCGTGGCCGCGCTGTGCCGCAGGTCGTGCAGCCGGATCGGGGGCAGGTAGCCCGGATGCGGGTACGGCCGCAGCGGCTCGTCCGGGGTGAGCCGGTACCAGGTCTGCGGGTTCACGATGCCGTTGGCCGTTAGCCCGTGCTCACGCTGGAACTCGAACACCGCCCGGCGCAGCTCGTCATCGAAGACGGCCGACTCGGACAGACCCAGGGCGTGCTGCACGTCAGCGACGGCCGGACCACGATCGCCCACCCGCAGGGTGTTGGCTCGCTTAATGACCCGGACGAAGTGCCGACTGACGTAGTCGGGGTGGAGCGGCTTGCCTTCCTCGGTGGTGAAGACGTGGTGGCTGTCGGTCCAGGCCAGCCCCATGGCCAGGCGTTCGGCCAGCTGCCGCACGCGGTGTGCCCGGAGCGCCGCGACGGTCACCGAGTCGAGCGCGATGACGCCGCCACTGTCGTCCTTGGGCCGGGTGACGGCTGTCTGCCAGCCCACCTGAATGATCTGCTGGGAGATGACCAGCGTCCGGCCGTCCAGGTCCACATCCGACCACGGCAGTCCGATGCCCTCACCACGGCGCGGTCCTCGGAAGACGAGCAGGTGGTAGTAGGCGTAGAGCCGGTCGTCAGCGATGAGGTGCAGGAAATCGGCGATCTGATGCGGCAGCCAGACGGCCACCGTCGGGCGGCGGCCGGTGGCCAGCCACTCGGTGACGCGCTGCGGGGTCCACAGCACCGGCTTGGGCCGAGGCGTGGGGTCAAGCTCCACGAACAGGGCCGGGTTGTCCACGATGCGGTGCTGCTTGCGAGCCGCATTGAGGGCCGCCCGCAGGGTGGCGTGGATCCGGGCCAGCGTGACCGGCCCGACCGGCCGGGGCGTCTCCGCGCTGGTCGCCAGGATGGTGTCGTAGGCGGTGCGGATGTGGCTCGCCCGCAGCTTCTCCAGGTCGATGTCGCCCAGGTACGGCCCCAGCCGCTGCTCGATGTGCCCGGCGTACGAGCGGCGGGTATTGGCGGCCAGCTTCCGCTTGCTCGCCAGCCACTCGTCCAGCCACTCGCCGGTCGTCTGCCGCAAGGTCAGCGACAGCCCAGCCCCGAACCGCCGTTTGATGTCGGCGTAGTCCGGCAGTTGCTGGGAGCTGCGGTAGTGCGCACGGATGGTCTCCAGGATGGCCAATCGCCCGGTGTCGTCGTCCGTCTCGGGGATGGCCAGCAGCCGGATCGCCTGGTGCAGCTCGTCGGTCGCGTCCCGCTGACTGGCGAAGCCGCCGCGCGTGATCTGTTGACGGCCGTGTTCACGGCGGCCCTCGTCCGACAGCGGCACATCTACGACATAGGACCAGGTGCCGTGCTTCTTGGTGCATGCCAGTCGCCTGCCCGCTGGGTTGTAGCGGGCAGGACACTTGCACCGCTTATACGTCGTGCCCTTCATGGCGTGCCCTGCTTTCGGGCTCTTCCGAGCCCTGGCTCGCCCCCGCCTTGAGATCTTCTTCCAGCTCGGTCAGCAGCTCACGGGTGATATGGCCCCGCAATGCCTGGAGTTGACGTGGCGTGGCCTCAGCCGCCCGTCCGGCCAGGCGTCGGTCACGCTCCTCCGACCAGGTTCGCTCCCATCGGTTCAGCGCCACGAGATTGACCCACTCCGGCGAGGTGCCGACCTTGCGCGCGACATGCCGCTCGGCGTCGCTTACGGCCGTGATGGCCCGCTCGACCAGGGTTGGATCAGCCAGCCCGGACCGCTGGGCCGCATCCAGCAGCTCGGATCGGTCACTCGGCACGGGACTCGGCCTATCCACGGGCCGTGGAGCCAGCTTCCGCACGGCCTTCTGGTCGCCCGACAGCAGGGCCCGCAGGGCGGCAGCGGTCAGGTTGGCACCTGGAGCCAGCTCAATGAGCTGGTCGTCTGAGCCCCTGATGAAGTCGGTTGGCGATACCTCCAGCGCCAGGGCGAGCAGCAGCAGCTCCTCGATGGAGAACCGCCGCGCGCCGACCTCAGCCTGGGCCACGGTGCCCCGAATCCACGACGTGAGGCCCTGCTGCCGAATGAGGGCAGCGGCTTCCTCCTGCCGAAGCACGCGAGCCAGCCGGACCTGCTTCAGGCCAGCGGCCAACACGTCCCGCAGGGGCAACGCCGTGGGCTCCATGGGTCACCTCGGTAGATCGCAGCTGGAGCCTTCCACGGTACGCCTTCACCCGCTCGCAAGCCAGAGCGTTTCATTCGTTACAAGTTGGGACTTCATGCGCTCACAAACTAGAGCACTACCACCGATGAGGTGAGCCCCATGGACGGCATGACCCGAGAAGAGCTGCTGCGACTACCGGCCATCACGGACCTGGTCACGGCCGGCAAGGCGCTGGGCATAGGGCGGACGCGAGCGTTCGAGCTGGCCCGACGCAGCGAGTTCCCCGTGCCGGTGCTGCGTGTGGGCATGACGTGGCGGGTGCCGACTGCGCCGCTATTGGCACTGCTGGGTCTGGTTGACTAGCAGCACGTCGAAGAAAAAGAGCCCTCCGATTATCGAAAGGCTCAGACCTACTTCACGAAGAAGTAGATGCAAGTAACGGCGACCAGCGCACCAATGTTGGCTAGAACACCCCACACGGCTACAGGACTGTAGATTCCGCGCCGCCATCTGGTACCCCGAAAATAGTGCTCCGGGTCAGGATCCCCCGAAAGCATCCGGATGAACCCAAACACGCCAACGAAAGCCATACCAATATAGGCAAGGGCTGCCCACAGACTTAGGCCGATGTCAGCGAATGCAATCACGACCCCAATCACTGGCACCAGCGTGAGCGTAGCCATTTGGTACGCATCAACCATGTAGAGGCTGAACTCCGCGATACTTTTCTCACTGGTTTCAGCATCGGTGTGGTCAGCAAGACCAAGTTCGGTAAATTTTACCTCATAATATTTCAGCTCGAAGCTTTTGATCTTCGCGCAGATTACCGGACTAATGCCAATAAGCAGAATGGAGGCGATGAAAGGGAAGCAAAGAGTCAGGAACTTCATCTCTGGCCTGGCATTCGATAAGCGCTACTGGACGCGAAGGTTATAAATCAGAGGGGATCGGAGTAAGGTCTCCTTGCCTCTGGGGCCATCGGATAGAAGCTTATACCAGCCCACGCGCACGGTAACCTGCGCTGGCCCTGGGAGCGCCCCCTTTGACTTCCTAAGAGTCCACTCGTGAGGAGCCTGATTCTGAGCGGTCCCTCCATGGACGTCCAACTCAACCGGATCAGTGAACGGCGAGAGTCTTTCAACCGCTTTACTACGGCATTCCCAATACAGGAAGATCCGAATCGGGAAATCGAAGGTCGAAGAGACTGTAATGTGATGGATGGCGCCGGCATCACCCACAACACACTGCGCTCCATCTAGGTTCGAACGTACCTTGATGGCGCGCCGCTTACCCTCCGGAGAACAGGGTGTTGTCATCGCTCTTCTCCTGACGGCTTCTTTAGCACCAGCAGATTCCGCAGTAGGTCGTCAGCCCTGGTGCGGACGAGGGGAGATCCTGCCTCTTCGAGAAGTTCAAGCATTCGCTTCTGGTCAATATCTTTGAATAGGAAGCTCAGTTGAAGGAGAAGCGATAGGCCGACCTCGTGCTCAAGCCCGTCATGCAGGGACAACGCTTCAGGACCGCCATTGACTCGAACAAAGTCAATACTCTCATCGGAGCGAAGGATTGACTCGGCAGTTTCCGCGTCCAATTCCTGGTCGGGATCGATGGTGTCCGAGCCGATAAACACGTGCACACTGCCCGAATTGATCAAGAATCGCATGGCCATGGCAAGCATTGCCTGATAGCTAGCCGGTGAGGTCCACGCCAAGATGGAGTAGCCGTCATAGTGCTCAAGCGAGGCGTACTCTTTGGTGGTCTGGAATGTAGCGATACGGCCAACGTATTGACCGTTTCTATAGTTGCGAATGTCCATGACTGCCGCTTTCCTTTGGTTTAGCTTGGCCTGAATAGCAGGCGAAGCCGGATCCGCAATCTTGACATTTTCCCTAACTCGTCGAATCTTGCCCAAGTTTCGGCGATTATTGGCCAGCACGACCACGTCACCTACACGCTTAAGGCCAATGCTCCGCAGAGTCCCCTTCACGGCTCGAATTCCGTGTTCCCCGGACTTTTTCAGCTCAACGATGACCGAGTCTTTAAATAGTCCGATCTCAGATCGCCAATCCGGACGAGCATGTTTAGCTTCTCCAATAGAAAGGCGTGCGGATTTCTTTCGGATTGCTGTCAAGGTGCCTCCCAATTAAATCAATTAATCGTTCGCCTGTCTAACGATTTACGTCTGTACTCGGGCCACGATGGCACGGAGTCGGGCGGGCTAGCGCGTTGAGAAGCGCCAAATGATCCAAGCATCATCCAGGTGGGCCAGCGCCCTGAGAAGGCTGACACTCACCGTGTGACGACCCTGTGACTTCTGCTGCCCGGGTCCTCCGCCGGCTCCCGCGCGGTCCGGCCGCTGCCGAACGAGGCCGCCACCGGCTCCAGAGACTGGGCGAGGGCGGGCCAGTGCGGGCTGGCTACGTGGTACTGCCTCAGCATGGCCATGGTCTGGCGCCGAGCGAAGTCGGGATCGCCGCTGGCCGTGATGGTGATGTTGGAGCGAGTAACCGGTCCCGCAGCTCGTCCGACAACTGCTGCCGATGAGTGAAGCTGCAGGCGCGTCTACCCAGCGTTTCGAGCCCGTTCGGATGCGCCCGAAAGACTACTTCGCGACCTGGTCAACGACGACGGGAGCAGCCATGAGCTTGATCATCGGGACCTGGAACGTAGAGAACTTCTGCCGACCGCTGCCCCCCGGCAGCGCCCCGAACCCCAACCGGTGCGCCGCCAAGGACCAAGCGACCTATGACGCCAAGGTCGAGGCCTTGGCCGGCGCCATCACCGAGATCGGGCCGGACCTGCTCGGCGTGCAGGAGGTCGGCAGCCAGGAGGCACTGGACGACCTGGTGGCCAAGCTGCCGGGCACCTGGCACACCGCCCTGTCGAACCACCCGGACCCCCGCGGCATCCGAGTCGGCGTCATCAGCCGGTTGCCCCTGCTCGACGTAAAGCAGCGCAAGGACTTCCCGGACCACCTCCACCCCATCCAGGTCGAGGACCACGGCGACGACGCCCTCACCAGCGAGATGGGGCGCGGCGGTCTGGCCGTCCGGGTCGAGCCATCTCCCGGCCAGAGCCTCCACGTGGCCGTCTGCCACCTCAAGTCAAAGCTGCTGACCTTCCCAAACAAGCAGCACAGCACGAAGGACGAGCACCTGCGCGCCCGCTATGAGGCTTACGCGCTCTTCCGCCGCACCGCCGAGGCCGTCACTCTGCGTGGCCTGGCCGACGACCTGCTCCAGGGCGACGGTAAGAACCGCAACGTGATCGTCTTGGGTGACTTCAACGACGAGTGGCAGGCCGCCACCACCCAAATCCTGTACGGCCCGCCCGGCTCGCAGATCGGCACCGGCGGCTTCACTCACCCCGACAACCCGGGCGACGCCAACCGCCTGTGGAACCTGGCCCCGCACATCCTGGAGCGGGGCGGCTTCTCCCGCATCTTCGAGGGCCAGCACGAGCTAATCGACCACGTCATGATCAGCCACTCGCTACTGGCCAAGTTTGAATCGGTCTCGACCGGCAACGAGAAGCTGCCGAACGTGGTGGAGGCCCAGCCGGCCGCGCCCCACGACAAGCCGTCCGACCACTCGCCCGTGGTGGCGAAGTTCAACTTGTAGGAGCAGCAGGGCCAGCGCAGTGGGGAGCTGTGCTGGCCCTTGGGCTGTGCGTGTTCTGCCGCGCCAGCTCGACCCTGGATCGGCTCGTTGGGGCAGTCGGCGGCGAGCTGGCGCAGGGTGGTCCTGCTGCCGCTGGCCGATCGTGAGGCTCCAGCGTGTTCTCACCACGGTCCAGTGCCCGGCCTTGGCGCCACGGGCCGTGAGAGTGGCCTTGAGGCAGTTCGGTGAGCTGAGGAGCCTGCGTTCCGCCTAACGCCCAGAGCCCGCGGACACAGCCGGCGGTGCCAGGTTCCTGGATCACACAGCGACTCTCCTTCGCCCAGCTCGCCGCTGGCCTGTCCCACGGGCGACCACCGCCAGGGCGGCAGCTACCCACCCGGCCAACGCTGCGGGCTGTGAGAGGGCCCCGGTGCGTTCGCCCGGGGCCCTCTCACAGGGGATTCGGATAGTCGTTCTATTCGACGCAGCGTGAGGCGAGAGCCGCGTGGCTATCGGGTCAGGGGTGGCCGAGGACTCGGACCATCCAGTCGGCCTCGCGACCTGTTCTCCGTGACCAGCGAGCTGTCCCGGCTGTCCGTCATCAGATCAGATCGCGAAACCAGTCGAGGAAGAAACGCATGAGAGTGGAGATGAGGCTGGTGATGACAACTTGGCGCACTTCGGTGCGGGAGCGGCTGTCGCGGCGTGTGGTACGAGGCATGGTGGTGTCCTCACCTTGTCGTGGTTACGGGCAGCCGGCCGGCTTGCTCTCCACCTTCAAGGCGGTGGCCTGGTCCACGATGAAGTGCGATCAACGCTTATCTGCTGCATGGAATTTGCGCAGTTCAGCAGCGTTCGGAGTGCCGTGATGGGCACGATGGTGCGATGAAGCGCGACAGAACAGGAGTCGGGTCGGGCGGTGCCAGACCCACGGGGGCCAAGCGGCTGATACCTCGGCCGATGCTGCCGCCGGGGCCACTACGCACGTTGAAGACCTTGATCTACGAGGCCTACGTCGCCGCTGGCGCGCCGACCTTGGACGAGATGGCAACAGCAGTGGCTGGCGACGAAACGCTCCCTGGCAGCCCCTCCCGAGACACGATCAATCGGCTGATCGGCGACTCCACCGTGCCGGCCAAGCAGGCGGACGTGGTCGCGCTGTTCACCGTACTTACACGGATGAACGGAGCTGACGGCGCGCAGGGTGGGCAGCAAGCGGCTGTTCTTTGGACGCAGATTCAGCTCTCCGAACGCCTGGGCCGTCCCGTCAAAGACCTTGATCCGTACGACCTGGAGGTGCACCACGCCATCACCATGGACGGTGTGACCGGGCTACCCGCGTACGTGGAACGCGCCCACGACGTGGAACTGCATCACACTGTTGCTGAGTCCGCCGCAGGGCAAAGCCGACTGGTGCTGCTGGTGGGTACGTCATCGACCGGAAAAACCCGGGCTTGCTTTGAAGCCGTGCAACAGCTGCCAGATGAGTGGAGGTTGTGGCATCCGATCGACCCGGAACGGCCTCAAGCCGCACTTGCCGACCTCTCCAGAGTCGGCCCGAAAACGGTGGTCTGGCTCAACGAAGCACACCACTACCTTCTCCACCCGCAGCACGGAGAACCCATCGCCGCTGGTCTGCGTACCTTGCTCAGTGATGCCAGCCGGGCTCCAACCCTGGTCCTGGGGACAATCTGGCCGGGGGCGGGCTACTTCGAGGAGCTGCGTGTCACGCCGCCGCCCGGTACAGCGGACCGTCACGCTCAGGCACGGGTGTTGCTGGCTGGAAGAGTCCTCCATGTGCCGCCAGCATTTGATTCGTTCGAAGTCGCCGGTATCAAGCGCTCCCAAGACCCACGTCTGGCGGCCGCGGCACGGTCCGCCCAGGACGGAAAGATCACCCAATATCTTGCCGCCGGCTTTGAGTTGACGAGCATCTACAAAACGGCGCCACCAGGACCCAGGGCACTGCTCGATGCAGCGATGGACGCCCGCAGACTCGGCCACCCCAACAGTCTTCCGCTGCCTTTCCTTGCTGCCGCTGCTGAGGCGTATCTGACCGACACTGAGTGGGATCTGCTATCGGACAACTGGCTTGAGCAGTCCATGGCTCAGCTCACCAATGCGGTCAAAGGCGCGCGCGGGCCTCTTCACGCCCAGCGGCGCCCACGAGGCACCACAGCCACAGCAGCTGGCAACGGCCAGGCCTATCGTCTTGCGGACTTCCTCGAAGCCCACGGACGCTCGTCACGGCGCCTGGACGCTGTCCCAGCGCTGTTTTGGCAAGCAGTCGCCCAGCACTGCGACAACGAGGCTGTTCACCGCCTGGCACTGTCGGCAGAAAGGCGAGGCCTTATCGAGAAGGCATGCCTCCTGTGGGCAAACAGCGGCGACTATGTGCAGGTTGCCGAGGCGCTGGAGGGTCTCGCGCGAGGAGAGGAAGCCGACGCGTGGTACGAGCTCGCAGCCTCGATGGGCGACGTCCGCGCCTGCAGACGCTGGGCGAACCACCTGGCGCGCGTCGGACGTCTGGAGGATGCCCTTGTGTGGTTCCAGCGGGCGGCCCAGGCCGGTGACCGGGACGCGCTCCAAACGGCCGGTAACCAGCTCGCGGCAGCAGGGCGCCTAGAAGACGCCCTGTCGTGGTTCAAGGATATTGGGAATGCGGGCTCCACGCAGGCGTTCGTCACGGCAGCTCACTGGCTTGCGGCCGAGGGCCGCTTAGATGAGGCTTTGGAATGGTGCGCTCGCGCCATAGCCGCGGGAGACGACCAGGCGATCAGCGCAGCAGCGAGACTGAAGGAACAAGAGGTTCTGCAAGTCGCCACAGCTTCTGCGGTTCAACCGTTCACCTATCCACAGGTCGCCTCTGGCCCCGAAGAGCTTCTGGCGTGGGGTGGACGACTAGCCCGCGCGGGGCGGATAGCCGAGGCACTGCCGTGGTTCGAGCGCGCAGCCGCGGCAGGTGTGGATACAAAGACACTACGAGAGGTGGGCTGGCTGCTGGGTGATGCAGGCCACGTTGACGAGGCCCTCACGTGGCTGGAACGGGCTGCCCAGGCGGGCGATCCTGATGCGCTCCGCACTGCCGGTGATCAACTTGCGGCTGCGGGCCGCATTGACGACGCCCTCTTCTGGTTCGAACGTGCGGCCACGAACGGCGACGTCCGTGCACTCCGGTCCGCTGCTGACTTCCTCGCCGCCGCCCGGCGCCTCGACGAGGCGCTCACCTGGTTCGAAAAGGCATCTGAAAGGGGTGACTCGCTCGCCCTCATGATGGCTGCCGAATGGCTGCTGGAAGCCGGCCGTTCGACGGAGGCACTCGCGCGTTTCCAACAGGCGAGCACAAACGGTGAAAGGCATGCGCTTCGCGCGGCAGCGCGCTTGCTTGTAGAGGCCGGCTATGTCGACGAGGCCCTCCTCTGGTTCGAGCGTGCCGCCGCAGACGGAGACGTACCGTCACTTCGCGCGACTGCCCGTCTGCTCGAAGCCGCAGGCCGCATGGACGAGGCCCTCATATGGCTGGAAAAGGCTGTCAATGCGGGAGATGTGGACGCTCTGGACGAGGCCGTCAGTATCCTGCTGAGAGCTGACCGCATGCGAGAGGTCAACGTATGGGCTGAACGCTCGCTCGCCACTGACCGCTCCTTGGTCCTGCGGCAAATCGCGGACCATCTGGCGCGCTCCGGCCGCACCCAGGAGGCCCTTGAGTGGTTCAGGCGTGCGGTGTCATACGGAGACACCGAAGCCTTTCGAGCGATAGCAAGCCATCTATCGCTCACCGGCCAGTTAGATGAAGCCCTTCCCTGGCTGGAGCGAGCTGCCGCTGTCGGCGACATCGAGGCTCTGCGCATGGCTGGCAAGTCACTTGCGGCCGCAGGCCGGTGGGGCGAGGCACTCACCTGGCTCCTACGCGCGGCCGCAGCCGGACTCGACGATCGCACCCTCGCAGTTCGTGCACTCACGCAGCTCGGCCGAACGGCAGACGCTGACCGACTACGGCACTACGGGTGGGCGGGCGACGGCACCATCGCCAAACCCTGGCAGATCAAGCTTCCGGCCCCTGCAAGCACCGGCGCTCTCCCCCCACGATCCAGTTAGCCTCGTGCTTTCACGAGCGGGGCTGTCCGAGGCGTGACCAAAAGAATGAGGAGCGCGCCTCTGACCTGGGACGATGAAGAAGCGTATGGGGTTATACCCGCGTGTCCGCGTCGAGGGCGGTGGTCGCGGGGTGGTCTCGCAGTCCGGCGCCGTGCAGCTAGTCGAGACCGCCCGCAGGCGGGGCTGGATGCGGCGATATCGGCGGCTCTGGCGCCGCGCGCGGTCCATGATCCCGGCAAGATCCTGCTGGATGGCCTCGGCGTCAGCGACGGCGGAAGTACAGAGAAACGTGCTCAGGCGGCCGGCTCCAGCGCGGCCTGGTCCGCGGCGACGGCCCGCAGCCGCCCCGCCAGGGCGGTTGGCCCGAGCGTCGCCAGGGCCCACAGGGCACTGACCTGGCGGCCGGAGCCCCAGATCCCATCGGGCGGGGTCAGGAACGGGATGACGGCGAGACCCTGGACCGTAAACGGGGCCGAGTCGAGGTATTTCATGCCGCCGGTTCCGCACAGATACGAGCGGGCGCCGACGGCGGCGGCGAGGTCGGCGAGTCGTTGGGACCGGCCGGGCCGGACGGTTATGTCGCTGCTGCGGAGGATCTGGCCCTTCCAGCCGAGGAGGCTCAGGAGGGTCCGGGCGGAGGTCTCGGCGACGACAGCGGTCCGGCCGCTGCCGAACGAGGCCGCCACCGGCTCCAGGGACTGGGCGAGGGCGGGCCAGTGCGGGCTGGCTCCGTAGTACTGCCTCAGCATGGCCATGGTCCGGCGCCGAGCGAGGTCGGGGTCGGCGATCAGAGCGTCTCGAACGATTGTCTGGCGGCCCTGGGGGAGGTTGGTGGGGATAGACATCCACCGCGACGCTGGCGCCTGCTGGGCTCCCAGAACGGCGAGGCGGGTGCGGTGTTGGTAGTCGCGGCGGGTGAACTGGACGTCGTCGAGGACGATCCAGGAGTCCGCCGCGAGCAGCTTGGTCAGCGTGGTCAGCCGGGGGAACAGGTTGGGCTGGTGGATGGCACACAGCCCGCCCGGCGCAGGGAGGTCAGGAGCCGATGAGGCGGCTGGTGAAGCCGTCGCGGATGAGGGATTCGTACGCGTCATGCACGTCCTCCGGGACATCCTGGGCGATGGCGAACCCGTTCTTCGGATACTCGATCACCCGCTGGAGATCGCCAACGAGCATGTCGAGGACAAGCTTCTCGTCGCCGATGCTCTTGAGGTAGTCGTCCAGCTCGAGCGGCTCCGAGGCACAGAGGATCTCGACCTCGGGCCACAGCTTGCGGGCGGTGGCGAACGATCGCCTCTCCATATACGGCTTGGAGACCAGCAGGACGGTCTTCGGCGTGATGCCATTCGCGGCCAGGAGCTCGCGGCTGAGGGTGACGTTCTGGCCGGTGTTGGCGGCGTTCGGCTCGACGAGGATCGCGTCGTCGGGGACGCCGAGTTCGAGGGCGTGCTCGCGGAAGTGCACGGCCTCCCCGCGGGGGAAGCGGGCCCGGGTGGTGGGGCTGTTGCCACCGGTGAACACGAGTACCGGGAAGAGGCCGGCGTGATAGAGGTCGGCCGAGGCGGCGGCGACTCCGAGGTCGTGGCTGCCCAGTCCGATGGCGACATCCACCGGGGCCAGGTCGTGGCCCATCTGGTGGTAGTCCCAGATCAGCTTGGCCTTGCGCCACTGGTCCTCGGTGATCGTCTGCTGGTTGTCCGTCACGCGATCTTCTCCCTGGTCACCGTCGCCGGGGGCCGGCGGCCCCCTCGCTCATGGCCCTGATTCCCTCGATGCTGGCCAGCTGGTGGCTGAGGCCGAACTGCCCGGCCAGTCTGGCCGCCTTGTCGAGGACGTGAAGACCATCATCGCGGGTGGCGGGATCGGATAGCAGGATGTGCCCGTGGGCGGTTTCCAGGCGGACCCGCTGCATCGGCGCGTCGGTGGCGGCCGTGCTGCGGGCGACGCCGATGAAGTGCAGGGCCGACGTCAGGTCGCCGGCACCGCGGTGAGCGAGGGCGAGCTTCTGGTGGGCCACCGACCAGTCCTCGGGCTCGGCGAGATCCTCGAACTCCCGGGTCGCGGCGAGCATGACGCGCGAGGCATAGCTGTGGTTGCCGTCCTTGCTCAGGGCCGTTCCCACCCACAGCCGGGCACGGGCCCGATCACGGCGGGAAAGCCGGTCATCGACGGCCAGGGACTCGTACTGCTGGGCGGCGATCTCCAGCCTTCCCGACATCTCCGCGACCACCGCGAGGGACAGGTCGAGCTGGGCAACACGGCGGGGAATGTCCAACTGCCCGAACAGAGACTTCGCCGAGGCATAGGAGTGCTGGGCCGACAGCGGACCGATCACGGCCCCCCGGTCGCGCTGGAGATCACCCAGCAGGGCGGTTGAGCGGGCGAACAGATACAGGCCCTTGTCATCGAGGGCGGTCGGCTTGAACCGGCCGAGCCAGCGGCGGATGAGACTGTCCGCGAAGGTGAAATCCTGCCGGGACAGGGCCACCACGGCCCGGTCGAGATCGTCGGTCCACGACTCGCACTCCCAGGCCAGCGGTCCGCTGGTGGTCACCCTGCGGGCACTGGTCGCAGGGGTGGTCCGGCCGGCTTCGGACAGGAACGTCTCGAAGCGGAGGTGGGCGTCGGCATCCGCGCGGGCTAGGGCGGTATCCAAGATCGCCTGGGTGTCCTGGCGGGGCTCGGTCGCGGCCAGGAGCTTCTCCCACTTGGAGATCGTCCGGATGCCGACGCCGAGATGGCCGGCGAATGATCGGACGCTCAGCCGCAGCGCGAGACGCAGGGCACGGGCCTCCAGGCCGGTCCAGTGGTGCACGGTCGCCACACGTCGCTCCCTTCCTGCCGCCATCGAAGCACGGCCCGCACCGGCGGGGGGACACAAGTGCAACGCAAGTACAACAGGCGGCCATTTCCGCAGCGTTGGAGCAGGTCCAGGCTGAGCGGTGACACCAGCCGCCGGACCTTTGGATGGACACGGACATGGAACCCCTCACCGAGCATCGCGGCGTCAGCGGTCCGGTCGTTTACGGCTACCTGCGGCTGGTCCGGGTCTCCCCGGCCCGCCAGATGGCCCTGAACGAGGCCCTGGCCGAGTACTGCCGCCAGCATGAGCTGACGCTCTCGGGGGTGTTCACCGAACGAGACACCGGCAGCGGGCCATCGGCGGCGTTCACCGGCCTGATCGACGTCATGGAACTGCCCGACACCTACGGCGTCGTCCTGCCCGCCGCCTCCCACCTGGGCCCCAAGGACATAGCCGCCCCGAGGCAAGCCCGCATCGCCGAGGCGGGCGCCCGACTGCTGCTGGTCCGAGGACCCGGCAGTCGCCGTCCGACAGCCCACGGTCCGACCGGACCGGGTCCGGCCCCGGTCCGACGCTTCGGCCCCGCCCCCACCCCAGCCCTCAACACCGAGACGTGAGGCCCCGATGCCTGATGCGAAGCAGAAGTTCTTCGATCCGCGGCCCGAGTCGGTCGGCCTCGCCCGGGACTTCGCCATCACGACCCTGACCTCCTGGGGCCTTCACAGCCCCGCCGAGGACATCCGGCTCTGCGTCTCCGAGCTGGCCTCGAACGCCCTGATCCACGGCAGCGACTACGACCACGGCTTCCTGGTGAAGCTGAACGCCGACGACGATTCCGTACGCCTGGAAGTGCACGACAGCCGTCCGCGCCACCGCCGCGAACCCGAGATCACACAAGCGGTCGAGACCGACATCGCCGGCCGGGGTCTGCAGATCGTCGCTGTGCTCGCCGACGGCTGGGGCGTCGAGGACCGCAGGCCCAGCGGCAAGATCGTCTGGATGCTGTTCAAGACGGGCCAGCCAGGCGGACAGGCCCGAGCGTGCTGACCCGCGCCGTCGTGGACACCGGGCTGCTGTCCTCGCTCGGTGCTTGGACCTGGCCAGGCACCGCCGCTGACGGGCGCCAGGTCGCCCACATACTTCTCGCCCATCGGATCGGCCGGACCAGCCACGACAGTCCCGAGGCGATCGAGGCTCGGATGCGGCTCCTCTCCGAGATCCTTGGCGGCCTCGCCCAGGCTCAGGACTCGGTACCCGACACCCAGGGCACCCTCGTGACCGTCGGATCTCGGGCCCTTCTGAAGTTCCCCGGGGCCCGCTGGGGCCTGCGACTGCCGGCCCACCCCCAGTGGACCCGCTTGGTCCAGGACAGCGGCCGGGCCGTCCTGATCGTCGGCCTGGATCCGCTCACCCAGTCCGCCGACGCCGTCCGAGTTGACGCCTACCTCGACGCCGGGATCACCGCCGACCGGCTGCTGTTCGGCTTCGCCCGAACGACCTAACAGCAGTTATGCCCCCTGGAGGGCATATATGCGGGCGTTGTATTACGCCCGCGCATGTTCCTGACCCCATGCACGGCCCCCATCTCGCCACGAGAGGTCACTGCCATGGAAATCTTCGAACGCGCACGGCTGGACGCCTACTTCTCCAAGGTCGCGGCCCGGTTCACCCCGGACGAGCGGCCCGCATCGTTGCTGGTCACGCACCTACTGCCGGAGCGGCCCGCCTTCGTCCGGGCAGTCGCCCAGATGACCATGCTGAAGGCGGTGCTGCCCAAGCCCAAGTCCATCAGCGCGGCCGCCCAGCGCGAGGTCGAGCACACCGTCCCGGTCGATGCCTTGACCCGCGAGCTGTTCACCGACCCCGACACCGCCCTGGACTACCTCGAATCCCGGGCCAGCGGCGAGACCCTCGCCCTGCTGGACGTCGGCGGCTACTTCGCCCCCACCCTCGAGGCGGTGAACAGCCGCTTCTCCGGTCGGCTTTCCGGGGTGGTCGAGGACACCGAGAACGGCCACCGCCGCTACGAGGACCTCGACAAGCTGCCCTGCCCTGTCATCTCCGTCGCCCGGTCCCCGCTGAAGGACCCCGAGGACTTCCTCGTCGGCCAGTCCGTCGTCTTCTCCACCGAGGCCGTCATCCGCGGATGCGGCGACATCCTCCATGGCCGCCCTGCCCTCGTGCTCGGCTTCGGCAAGCTCGGCTCGTCCATATCCCGGCTCCTGCACGCCAAGGGCGTCCAGGTCACCGTCTTCGACATCGACCCCGTCCGCCGCACCCAGGCCCTTTCGCAGGGCTTCACCGTCGCCCGGGACCGCGAAGCCGCCCTGACCGGCGCTGGCCTCGTCCTCTGCGCGACCGGCGCGATCTCCCTGCGGGGCGAGGACTTCGCCCACCTCCGCAACGGCGCCTACGTCGCCACCGTCACCAGCAGCGAGGACGAGCTGGATCTGAACGGACTCCCAGACGTCTATACCCGAACCACCGTCGGCGACCACGTCACCCGTTACCAGACCACCGGCCATTACTTCTATCTGGCGAACGGCGGCAACGCCGTCAACTTCATCCACGGTGCCAGCGTTGGACCGTTCATCTTCCTGATCCAGGCCGAGATCCTCGCCGCGATCAGGATGCTCACCCGCGGAGACCTCGCCCCCGGCATCCACGAGGTCCCCGCGGCCGACCGCGCCGCTATCGCGGCGACTTGGCTCAACTACTTCAACAGGTGATCACCATGGCCATCACGGCAGACCACATCCGCACCACCCTCGCCGCCTACCTCGACCAGCACCCGGAGGCCAAGCCCGAGCTCGACGTCGTCCTCGCCCTCCTCGACGACGGCGACGACCTCACCAGCCGCAAGACCCTGCCTGGCCACATCACCGCCGGAGCGATCCTCATCGGCGCCGACCAGCGCGTCCTGCACATCCACCACCTGGCCACCGGCAAATGGCTCCTGCCCGGTGGGCACATCGAGCCCGGTGACAACACCCTCCTCCAGGCAGCTGGCCGCGAGCTCGCCGAGGAGACCGGTATCCCGCCCCACCTGGTCACCCCGCTCGGCGAGACTGCCCTCCACATCGACGTCCACCCCATCGAGGCCAACCCCACCAAGGAGGAGCCGGCCCACCAGCACTTCGACTTCCGATTCCTCTTCCGCACTACCGCCGACATCGGCGACCTCCAGACCGAAGAGGTTTCCGACGCCGCTTGGCGCGAGCTCGACACCATCAGCGATGACGGCCTCCGCGACCGGATCGCCAAGGCGCTTCGCTGACGCCTGACAGCTGGCCGTCCCTGCGATCTCCGCGTCTCCCACAGCGCGGGGACGGCCCTACTTCTTCCTCAATAAGGTCTGCCATAGTGCCTACCCTCGTGCCGCAGGGGAGTGGTTTGAACCGCCGCTTCTAATCCTCTGATTTCCGGCCTCTTGGCCGAGCCAGCAGACTGTCTACGGCCTTCAGATCGGGGATGTTTATATCTGTAGAGGCGTCTCTGATGGCAGTTTGAACCTTGTCCACGATGGAGCTGCATCAGGCTAGTCGTCAACGAGATCTCCTAAGGCATCAAACTCAGGTAGGTCGATCTCATTAATGGCTTCTGCGAGCCTAGTTCGAACGTTGTCTACTATGGACTGGCAATTAGTATTCGCGCTTCGTTGTGTGTGGTTAAGACGGCTCTGCCAGACTTGAACAGCAAGCCACCCGATGGCCCTTCGCGTTACACAAGTCGCGGTTTCTGGCTATCGGGGTGATGATAGATGGGGCGGCTCGGGAACCGGGCCACTCTCACGAACTTCCCTTTGCCTCCTGGTCTTCATGGTATACGGACTAAGGCTGTACCTCCGTCGCAAGTGGCATGCTTGGCACGCGAGATGAGGAGGAAGGTCATGACGGAAAAAACGTGGGACGGGCCGCTTGTAGCAGGCGCCATCGGCTACGCCGTCGGAGGAGTCGGCTACGGATTGGCCTTCTGGGTGCATATCGCGAATTTCGACAAGGTTGCCCCCTACCGAGTGGCTGGCAACATCAGTACGTTCGCAATGTTGTTCGTGCTCGCGCTGGCTATCGAGCGCCTCATTCAGCCATTCGCACCGAAACTCGGGCCTGACAGCGAACCCGTCAGACTGGATCTTGAGGAAAAAAAACGCACAGCGAACACCACCTCCGCCGAGATCAGGACAGCAGAAAAGAAACTGATTGAGGCCAGAAACGCAACTGCGTTGATCGCATGGGGAGTTGCCTCCGCTATCGGATTTCTTTTGGCGGCGTCGAGCAACATCACATTGCTCAGGTCGATCTTGGATGCCAGTACTATGCCCTGGTATTGGCTGGACCTATTGCTAACCGGCTTGGTTATCGGGGCTGGCACCAAGCCACTCAATGATCTGGTCACCCGATTGGAGCGGAAGTCCTGAACCTGAAGCCGCCCTCTTCTCTTCCGACAGCGAGGTGCCGAGTCGAAGCAGCCACGGTCCGTCCGCCAGGGGGGCAAAGTCGATCTCATCCAGGTCGAGGTGGCTGTAGTCGTCTATACCGGAGTCAACGGGCGCGGACGCAAGAGAGTCACCGGCGATTGCGCGGTCCGGTCACACGGCCGTCCGGCCGGCTAGCGCCACCTATGTGTGCCTGCCCGCCGAGCGCTAACGAGGACGTGCGCCGCCAACACCGGAACCGATGAGCGTATCCCCGACTTGTCGCCAGGGAACCCGTGACCAGGCGGTTCGAAAGATGCGTGCCAACCGCTCCGATTTATTGCAATAAATTATTTCTCGATATATCTTGAGAGACGGGAATGGCGAGATTCGCTAGCCCGGCTCGCAGTCGCAGGCCGCACCTCTTTCATACGGGGAAAGATGGAGAGATGCGGCCCACCAAGGCTAACCAACTATTGACATCACTGGTCAAACAGTGTTCGAATAGTGTTCGCGACTGCCCGCCAAGAGTAACGAGGAGCCCCATTAGGGGCTTTTTTCGACTCCGTGGAGCCTGAATCGCCTCGTCCGAATTTATCGTTTCCAGACCCGGCTACGGGCAAGATTTCAGTCATAAGCCAGGCGGCGCGAGGGTTGTACTGCGGCTGGAGCCGTTCTCCGTCCAGCGTGAGCTT
This sequence comes from Streptomyces sp. ISL-43, assembly GCF_018614195.1. Taxonomy (GTDB): domain Bacteria; phylum Actinomycetota; class Actinomycetes; order Streptomycetales; family Streptomycetaceae; genus Streptomyces. Next base: position 122,739 of record NZ_JAGGOT010000034.1, on the reverse strand, counting down.
GTCGAACAGCTCGCCAATCAGCTCGCGTTTCCGGTCGCCGGACGGCGATTTCCTGAACTCATCGGCTGCCCGCTGGGTCATCTCAACGAAGCTAAACGCCTTTCGGCCCGCTTGTGCGGGTCGCGCAGGACCTCCCAGGCGGTGTTGATCCGCACCATGTCGTCGTGAGCCCGAGCCGCATCGGCCGCCGGACGCTTGTCTGGGTGGGCGCGATGCACACAGGCTCGGTGTGCCCGCCGGATGGTAGCGAGGTTGGCGTTCGGCTTGATGCCCAGCACCTTGTAGAGGTCGTAGTCGGGCGGCCTCATGACGGCCGCCCCAGCACCAGGGCCAGCGCCACCCGGCTCGTCCGTGCTAGCGCGAGGCTAACGGCCGCGCCGATGTACCCCACGGAATGCCGGTTGCAGCCGGTATGGCCTGACAACCGCTGACCTGCGAAAATGGTCCGGCGCGACATTACTCGTCACCGTCCGACTCGTCCTCCATCGGACTCTTAATCAGCGGGTCCGGGGTTCGAGTCCCTGGCGGCGCACAGACGGAGAAAGACCCCCACGCGAGTGGGGGTCTTTTTCGTACGCCCGCGGACGGCTGGACTACGTGGTGATCTTCACCGTGTACGCGCCCGACTGGGTCCGGTCCGCCACCTCGATGGTGATCCGCTCACCCGGCACCGTGAACGTCTCCCCCACCTCCAGGGGCGCGTCCGCCAATGGCGGGTACACCGACCGGTCCCAGCACGCCTCGGTGTCCGGATGCGCGTCCACGACCTCGATCGGCCCGCCGCCCGACGCCGCCTCGTTGCGGACCCGGTAGACGAGCACGCCCTCGGTGCACGTGTCCCCGTCGTTGCCGGCGGAGCCCCGCGCCTCTACCGCGATGGCGCTGCCGGGGCCCGTACGGATCACCGCGAGCCGGGTGCCGCCCGTGCCGCCCGGGGGCGGGGCCTCGGACAGCGGCTGGAGGGTGTGCAGCGAGGAGCCCGACGGCACGCAGTCGACCTGGGAGGCGTCCAGCCAGCCCAGCTTCCACTTCTGCCAGGCGAAGAGGTCCGGGGCCATGCCGAACTGGCTGCCCATGACGTCCCAGTCGCCCACGTACGTGTCCCAGTCGCCCTTGCCGTCCGTCGGCCGGTGGTAGAGGTCGGGCAGGTCGAAGACGTGCCCGGTCTCGTGGGCCAGTACGTTGCGGTCCGGCGGGTGCTTCTCGAAGACGGTCACGATGCGGCGCAGTTCCGTACCGTCCGCGCTGATCGGACGGTCGAAGTTGACGACCTTGGTGGCGTCCGAGTCGACCCCGGGGGCCTCCGGGTCGGCGACGAAGTACACGACGTCGTACTTGGTGAAGTCCACCTCCGGGTCGGCGGTGGCGACGGCGTCGCGCAGGTAGGCGGCGCGGTCCGCCGGGGCCCAGTCACGCTGTATCCCGTAGGCGGTGGACGGCTTGGGCATCTTGATCCACCGCTTCTGCGGGTGCGGCACCAGCCGGAAGCGGCCGTACGAGGCCTGCTCGAAGAAGTCGCTGGTCGCGGGGAAGTAGTCGTCCGCGAGCTGCTCGGTCGTCAGGGTGGTGCGGTGGTCCGGGAAGGAGAGGAAGACCATGACCGCGTCGAGCGTGCGCTCGGGCCTGGGGTAGGCGCCGTTCCAGCTGTCCAGGCCCAGGGAGTGGTGGGCCGCGGTGCGGGTCAGCGCGCAGGGTCCGGCTCCCGGGGCGGCGACCGCCGGGCCCGCGACGAGCGACATGGCGGCGAGCGCCGTCAAGGAAGTGAGCGCCGCCGCCGTGGTTCGCATGCGGGAGCGGTCCACTCCCCCGGGTGTCTCCTGTCGCGGCACATCGACCTCCGGTGGTGGATTGGTACCTGTTCATCCACCTTGGGGCGATTGTCTTACTAATGCCCTGTTCCGCTGCCCCACACGAGTGAGCGCCAGGGCAAGCCGGTGACGCGGGGGTTCACGCACCCGCCTACAGAACGTCACGATCGATCAGGTCAGATCAACGGCGGCCGCCGCTTGCTCACAGCCGTGCGGAAACGATCACACGCTCGTGCGCCGGCGATCCGTCATCACACTGAACTCCCCCGTCCCAGAACGGTGACGCCGCTGGATAGGGCCGTCCGGGAGCCTCTATGATCGGCACACTTTCCTGCACGGACACTCACACGCACTGCGGGAGCCAACGGTGAGCGGAACCTCAGAAGGAACCGGTTCGGCGGCCGACAGCATCCGATCGGCCATGACGCAGCGTCACCCGGCAGTGCCGGCGGCGACGACCACCACGGACCGCGCCGAGTCCGCACCGCACCCGGCCGGCCTCCAAGCCGACCACCGGGTGGACCACCCGACGGCCGGTCTCCAAACCGACCACCAGGTGGACCACCCGTCCGACCACCCGGCCGACCACCCGGCCGACCACCCGGCCGACCGCCGGGCCGACCGCCGGGCCGACTACCGGGCCGTCTTCGACGCGGCCCACCTCGCCATGGCCGTCATCGACCGCTCCGGCCACGTCGTCTGGGCCAACCAGGCCCTCGCGGGCCTGCTCGGCGCCGAGCCGTACGCCCTCGCCGGACAGTCCGCCGCCGACCTGGTGGACCTGGCCTCCGAGGCCCGCACCTGGCAGGCCTACCAGGAGGTGCTGCGCGGACGCCAGGCCCGACTGCGGTGCACCCGCCGGCTCAAGCACCCCGACGGGCACTCGCTGTGGACCGAGGTCACCCTCGGGCCCGTCCCCGGGACCGGCGACGTCCTGCTGTCGGTCGCCGACATCAGCGACCGGCGCGACCTGCAGGCCCGGCTACGCCATCTCCAGATGCACGACCCGGTGACCCGGCTGCCCAACCGGGCGCTGTTCTTCGAGCGGCTCTCCGCCGCCCTGGAGGCGTCCTCGTACGAGCAGGGCGGCACCGGCCGGATCGGGCTGTGCTACCTGGACCTCGACGGGTTCAAGGCGGTCAACGACACCCTCGGCCACCGGGTCGGCGACCGGCTGCTGACCGCCGTCGCCGCCCGGCTGACCCGGTGCGCCGACCAGTCCGGCTACGGGCGCGCCGGCGGGCACCTCGTGGCCCGGCTCGGAGGGGACGAGTTCGCCCTGCTGGTCGAGGACTCCACCGGCACCGAGGAGCTCGCGGACCTGGCGCGGAGCGTACTGGCCGCCGTACAGGAGCCGTTCGACCTGGCCGGGCAGCGATTGTCCGTCTCCGCGTCGATCGGGGTGGTGGAGCGGGACGCCGCCGGCACGTCGGCGACCGGGCTGATGCAGGCCGCGGACACCACGCTGTACTGGGCCAAGGCGGACGGCAAGGCCCGCTGGACGCTCTTCGACCCGGAGCGCAACGCGCACCGCATGACCCGCCAGGCCCTGTCCTCGAGCCTGCGGCCGGCCGTGGAGCGGGGCGAGTTCGCGCTGGAGTACCAGCCGCTGGTGGATCTGGAGAGCGGCGTGGTGCGCGGGGTGGAGGCCCTGGTGCGCTGGAACCACCCGCAGTTCGGCACGCTGACGCCGAATCGGTTCATCGGAATTGCCGAAGAGGACGGGTCCATCGTCCAGTTGGGGCGGTGGGTGCTGCGGACGGCGTGCCGGCAGGCGCGGCGCTGGCAGATCGAGCAGCCGAGCGACTCCCCCGTCTTCGTGTCCGTCAACGTCGCGGTGCGCCAGGTCTGGGACTCCGACCTGGTGGGCGACGTGGCCGGGATCCTCGCCGAGACGGGCCTGGCCCCGCAGCTGCTGCAGCTGGAGCTGACGGAGTCGGCCGTGATGGGCTCGGCGGGGCGGCCGCTGCAGGCCTTGCAGGCGCTGAGCGACATGGGGGTGCGGATCGCCATCGACGACTTCGGCACCGGGTACTCCAACCTCGCCTACCTCAGCCGGCTGCCGGTCTCGGTGCTGAAGCTGGACGGCTCCTTCGTCCGGGGCTTCCGCTACGAGGAGGGCTCCCACCCGAACCCTGCCGACGAGACCATCGTCGAGGCCCTGGTGCAGCTGGCGCACCGGCTGGGCCTGACGGTGACGGCGGAGTGCGTGGAGACGGCCGGCCAGGCGGCCCGGCTGCGCCGCGTCGGCTGCGACACCGGCCAGGGCTGGCTGTACTCCCGGGCGGTGGCCCCGGAGCTGATCGCAGAGATGATCGCCGCCCGGCCGACCGGGTTCTGAGGCCGCGCCGGAACACGGCCGCCCCCGCCCCTGTGAAAGGGGCGGGGGCGGCCGGCGCTCGGCGCGGGGTGGGGGGAGATCAGCAGGCGCCGAGGTCCTTCCAGACACCCCATTCACCGGTGGTGCCGGGCACCTCGTTCTGCGTCCACCACTGGGCCTTCCACTTGTGGCCGTTGTACGAGACCTCGTTACCGCCGGTGTAGACGGCGCCCGCGACGTAGGCCGCAGCGGTGCAGCCCGTGGCGGGCGGCGTCGTCGGGGGCGTGGTCGGCGGGGTGGTCGGAGGCGTCGTGGGCGGGGTCGTCGGAGGCGTGGTCGGCGGCTGGGTGGTGCCGCCGAGGGAGTCCGAGATCTGGTTCAGCAGCGTGGCGTTGTCGTCCAGGCCGAGCAGGGAGTACATCATCGCGCCGGCCAGGCCGCGCTGCTTGCCGTAGTCGACCCGGGCCTGGATGGACTTCTGGTTGAGGCCGGTGAAGAACTCCCCGTCCTTGTAGAAGTACGAGGCCTTGGCCTGGTCGTCCCAGAAGGTGGTCGCCGGGTTGTCGACGATGCCGCCGAGCTCCTTGTAGTTGGCGATGCCGGCCTGCTGGCTGGTGGGCCGGGCTCCCGAGGGGCCGGTCGCGGTCTGGGCGAGGCCGTTGGTGGTCCCGGCGGGGACGCCCTTCCAGCCGCGGTAGTAGAACTCGTAGCCCAGGGTCAGCTTGTTGGCGGGGAAGCCGCCGGCGATGCCGTAGGCCGCGTTGCCGTCGATCCAGGAGTCGATGGCGTTCTTGATGCCGTACTTCTGGGTGCCCGGAGCGATCGGGTCGGTCGGGTCGGCCGCCGAGTTCAGCAGCGGGGACTGGTGGTACGTCGGCCCGTCGCCGTCCCAGGAGCCGTGCATGTCGTACGTCATGATGTTCGCGTAGTCGAGGTACGCGCCGATCTTGTCCGTCTCGATGTACTTGATCTTGTCCTGGCCGGCCGGGAGGGCCGAGGTCAGCAGGTACTTCTTGCCGCCGTTGGCCGTGCCGTAGGCGTCGAGCTGCTCGCGGAACTCCTTGAGCAGGAGCGTGAAGTTCTGCTTGTCCTCGGGGGCGTAGTGGTTGCCGAGGTGGCCGCCCGACGAGCCCGGGTACTCCCAGTCGATGTCGATGCCGTCGAAGATGCCCGCCGCGCTGCCCGCGCCGCCGTAGCCGCCCTCGACCGGCAGGTTGCCCTTGATGTACTGGTCGATGCAGGAGGAGACGAGCTTCTTGCGGCTCGCGTCCGTCTTCGCCGCGTCGCTGAAGTACTTGGAGTACGTCCAGCCGCCGATCGAGATGTTGATCTTCAGGTTCGGGTACTTGGCCTTCAGCTGCTTGAACTGGTTGAAGACGCCGACGATCGGCTGGTCCCACTTGTCGGCGACCCCGCTGACACTGTCGGCCGCGCTGAAGGACTTCTGGTAATCGGCGTACGAGTCGCCCGCACCGTCACCGGCGTTGGGGTTGTTGTCGTCGCCCGCCGCCTTGTTCGCCTCGAAACAGGTGAGGTTGGTGGGGTGGATGTTGCCGAAGGAGTAGTTGATGACGTCGAGCTTGCTCGCTATGCCACGGGTATCGAGGTGCTTGGGGTAAAAAGCGCTCCCGTACACGCTCCACTGGTCGTAGTAAGCGATCTTGACGCTGCCGGCCGCGGCCGTGGTCGAGGATTCGGCCGCCGAGGCGGTACCGAGCCCCGCGAAGGCGGCGAGCGCTCCGGTGGCCAGCGCGGCCGTGGCGGCGGCCGCGATGAGAGGTTTACGGATGTGCATGAACTGCCTCCGGGGGGTGGGAGGGGGAAGCGAGAACCTCAGGTGGGAGAAGTGATAGCGATCGCTCGATGCCCGCGTCAATGGTTTGGACCAAAGAAGGACTAGACCACTTGCGGGACAATTCCCCTCGTCAGAGGCCTGAAGGCATACCAAAAACTGCCCGCCACCCCAGGTGACGAGCAGTTTTCAAGGACCTTCGGCCATCCCCGCGCAAGGTTTCGGCAACAAACCAGCCAAACCCCGTTCGTCGGCGATCAGAGCCGCTCGGGGTCCTCCCCGGGCATCCCGTACGCATCTGCGACGAGCCCGTACGAGCGCAACCGCGCCTCCCCGCCATGGGCGTTGGCGGTCAGCATCAGCTCGTCGGCGCCGGTCCGCTTCGCCAGGTCGTCGAGCCCGGCGCGGACCTCGTCCGGGGTCCCGTGGACCACGCTGGTGAGCCGGTCGTCCACGAACTCCCGCTCCAGCGGCGTGTACGGGTACGCCGCCGCCTCCGCGGGCGTCGGCACCAGCCCGGGGCGACCGCTGCGCAGCCGCAGCATCGACAGCGCGCCCGTCAGCACCTGCGCGCGGGCCTCGCCGGCCGTGTCGGCGGCCAGGGCCGCGACCCCGATGAGGGCGTACGGGGCGTCCAGGACGGCCGAGGGCCGGAACGACTGCCGATAGAGGTCGAGGGCGGGCAGGGTCCCGGCCGGGGAGAAGTGGTGCGCGTAGGCGAAGGGCAGCCCGAGTCCGCCGGCCAGCCGGGCGCTGAAGCCCGAGGAGCCCAGCAGCCACACCGGCGGCCGCCCCCCGGGGCCCTGCACGGGTCCCGGTACGGCGTGCACGCGGGCGTACGGATGCCCCTCGGGGAAGTCGTCGTCGAGGAAGCGGATCAGCTCCGCGAGCTGCCGGGGGAACTCGTCCACGGCCTCGCCCTGGCGCCCGGGCCCGCGCAGCGCGGCGGCCGTCTGCCCGTCCGTGCCGGGCGCGCGGCCGAGTCCCAGGTCGATCCGGCCCGGCGCGAGGGCCTCCAGGGTGCCGAACTGCTCCGCGATCGCGAGCGGGGCGTGGTTGGGCAGCATGACCCCGCCCGAGCCGAGCCGGATCCGGGAGGTGTGGGCGGCGAGGTGGGCCAGGATCACGGCCGGGGAGGAGCTGGCCACGCCGGGCATGGAGTGGTGCTCGGCGACCCAGTGGCGGTGGTAGCCGCGCGCCTCGGCGAGCCGGGCGATGTCGACGCTGGTGCGCAGGGAGGCGTGGGCGGTGCTGCCGGCGCCGACGGTGACGAGGTCGAGCACCGAGAGCGGGACCGGGGACCGCCCGCGGGCGGTCCCGTGGATCGCCTCGCCGGAGCCGTCCGGGGGGCCTGCCGCCGCCCGGTCCCGCATGCGGCGGCCCTCCTGTCGACCCGCGTCCACGGTGTCACTCATCGTCGCTCCCGTTCCGCTCGCCCGTCCGTACGAAGAACCCGAACCGCGGGGGCGGGCCGGGCATTCCCGGCGCAGTCGGACACTGCGCGTGACCTTGGCATATGCCAGTGGAGTAGATCCAGGCAGAGCGCTGTGATTGAGCCATCAATCTCACCAACAGGCGCTCCACGTGGGCCTCTTGATGGCTATCGTGTTAAGGCAAGCGGTAACAACCTGCTAGGGGGAAACCGTGGCGCTGAAGCCCGAGCCGACCGCGCCGTTCCACTCGGTGCAGTACGCCCTGCGCGTACTCGAAACGGTCGCCCGCCATACCGGCGGCGTGACCGATGTACAGATCGCGCGTGAGACCGGCCTGCCCGCGGTCCATCTCGCCCCGATGCTCCTCATGCTGCGCCGGGAGGGGTACGTGCTGCAGGTGTCCGACGGCGCCTACGCCATAGGGGACTCCCTTGTCCTCCTCGGCTCCGGCGTGGACCGCCAGCAGGCCCTGCAGGACAAGCTCCAGGAAACCCTGGACCGGCTGCGGGACTCGGTGGGGGCGGCGGTCTACATCAGCCGGTACGTGGACGGCGAAGTACGCATCACGCAGTTCGCGGACAGCCCGCGCACGCCCAAGGTTCACGAGTGGGTCGACTTCCGGTCGGCCGCGCACGCCAGCGCTGTGGGCAAGTGCCTGCTGACCCAGCTCGACCTGAACGGGCGGCGCGACCACCTGTCCCGGCACAAGATCGCCCGGCTGACGTCGAAGACGATCGTGAACGAGCGGATCCTCTTCTCGAAGCTGGACAGCCAGCCGGCCACGGTGCCGGTGCTCGATCTCCAGGAGTACGCGGTGGGCACGGTCTGCGCGGCCGTCCCGATCACCGCCGGAGCCTCGGTGGGCTGCCTGGCCCTGTCGCTGCCGGTCGAGCACGCCCACCGGCTGCGGGCGGCAGCCGACGTCCTGAACCGGAAGGCCGCGCCGCTGCTGCTGTCGCTCACCCTGTGATCGGCGGGGCGGTGGGGCGCCGGGCGGGCAGGGGCCTCGCCGGGGCCGACCGGGCCGCTCCGACCCTGCTCGACCCGGCCCGGAAAACACTTCGGGCGGTTCCCGGTGAACCGGAAACCGCCCGAAGGACAGGTGCGCCGCCAGGGACTCGAACCCCGGACCCGCTGATTAAGAGTCAGCTGCTCTAACCAACTGAGCTAGCGGCGCCTGCTGACAGAGAAAATACTACCCGGTCCTCCGGGGTGCTCAAAACCAATGGATCGGGAGCCTCAGCGACCCAGCAGTTCGGCCCGCCCCTGCGCCTCGTAGGAGGCGAGGAGGGCCGCCAGGTCGGCCGGTCCCAGCAGGCGGTAGGCGGACTCGCCCGGCGGGCGCCACCAGACCGGGTCCGGGGTGTCGAAGCCCTCGCGGCGCAGGGAGACCCGGTGGACCTTGTTCGTCGCCGTGGTCGGCATGGCGTCGACGATCCGTACGTAGCGCGGGGCCATCTTCGTGCCGAGGTCCGGCTGGACGGCGAGGAAGGCCTCGAAGCCCTCCGGGGAGAAGGCGGCCCCCTCGCGCAGGGCGACGGCCGCCATGACCTGGTCGCCCGCCACCGCGTCCGGTACGGCGTAGACGGCGACCGCGGCGGCCCGCGCCCAGCGGGCGAGGATGTTCTCGATCACCGCCGCCGCCAGGTTCTCGCTGTCGACGCGCAGGCGGTCGTCCGTGCGCCCCGCGAAGTACAGGAAGCCGTCCGCGTCGCGGAAGAAGAGGTCGCCGGTCCAGTACCAGCCGTCGCGGGTGCGGGCCGCCTCGGCGTCGGGGTTGCGCCAGTAGCCCTCGAATAGGCTGCGGCCCTTGTTGACCAGCTCGCCGATGGCCTCGGCGCCGTTGAGGAGCCGGCCCTGCGCGTCCAGGGCGGCCGGCGGGCACTCCCGGCCCGTCTCCGGGTCGATGACGGCGAGGTCGTCGCCCGCGCCCGCGCGGCCCAGGGCGCCCGGTGGGGTGTCCGGGGTGCGCTGGACGGAGGCGCCGCCCTCGGTGGCCCCGTAGCCCTCGACGAGCCGGGCCCCGAAGCGTTCGGCGAAGCGCGCCGCGTCGACCGCGCCGGCCTCGGTGCCGAACCCGAGGCGCAGCGTGTGCGCGCGGTCGTCGGGGCGCGGCGGGGTGGCCAGGAGGTACTGGACGGCCCGGCCGACGTAGGTGAAGTACGTCGCCTCGTAGGCCCGTACGTCATCCAGGAACGCGGAGGCCGAGAAGCGGCGGCGCAGCGCCACGACGGCCCCGCCCGCGAGGGCCGGCAGCCAGTCGGCGATGACGGCGTTGCCGTGGAAGAGGGGCATGCAGACGTAGTGGACGTCGTCCGGGGTGACCGAGAAGTGCCGGGCGAGCGAGGCGCCGGCGCCGGCCAGGCGGCCCTGGGTGCAGATCGCGGCCTTGGGGGCGCCGGTGGAGCCGGAGGTGAAGTAGAGGAGCAGCCGCGACGCCGGGCCGGGGCCCTGTCCGAGGACCGCCTCGCCGGGCTTCGCGCCGGCGTACGGGGCGAGCAGGGCCTCGTACTCCTCTGTGTCCGTGATCAGGAGCCGGACGCCGGGCAGGTCGAGACCGCGGAGCAGGGGCAGGTGCGTGCGCTCGGTGACCAGGATCCGGCAGTCGGTGTGCAGGATGTCGCGGGCCAGCTCGGGGCCGCGCCGGGTGGGGTTGATCCCGGCGACGGCGGCCCCGGCGAGGGCCGCCGCGCCGAGCCAGAACGGGAACTCGGGGGTGTTGTCGAGCAGCACCCCGATGTGCGGCTCCGCCCCCGGCGGCAGCAGGTCGACGAGGAGCGCGGCGCGCGCCGCGGCCTCCCGGGCGGTCCGGTGGTGGCTGAGGACGCCGTCGGCGTGCTTCAGGCCGGGCCGGTGGTCGCCCCATTGGCGCGCGATGAGCTCCGCGACGGTTTCGGGTGTCGTCGTCCGCATGCCGCCGGAGGATAGCTGACGTTCCGTCAGAAATGAACGCCGCACCGACAGGACCGGGGGCCGGCGGTCAGAACCGGACGTCCGAGCAGGAGTAGAAGGCGTTCACGGTGTCGTTGATCGTCCAGACGGCGAGGATCAGGTGCCGGCCGGTCTTGCCGCTCGGCATGGCGCCCTGATGGACGGTGGTCATGGCGGGGCGGGCGCCGTTGTAGGCGACCGTGAGGAAGGGCTGCGGGTCGAGGTCGGCGCGGGTGAGGGGCTTGTTCGGGTCCCAGCCATTCTTGGTGACGTAGTACCGGAAGTCGGTGGTCGAGTGGTTCGCGGTGAACTGCCAGCGGAAGCTGTAGCTCTGCCCGCTGGTCACCGCAGTGGCGGGCCAGGCGCCGCCGCGCGGGTCGTCGAGCTGCGCGAACTCCGTGTGGTTGGCCGAACATATGCGGCCGTCGGCGGGGCCGGCCGCCGGGAAGCCCTTGGGGCCCTCGACGCTCTGGGGCTCCCACTGGATGGGGCCGCAGTCGGCGACGGTCTTGTTGGCGCAGAGCTTCTGGCGGCTGATGGGGGTGTCGGTGTAGCCGTGGCCGGTCGCGGTGGGGGCCGTGACGAGCGCGAGGGCGGCGACGACTCCGAGGCCGACGGCGGTGGCGACGGCCTGCTGGGATCTGGGCATGCGGAAGGAACGCATGATGCTCCTTGAACGTGGGGGGATGTCCGGGGAGAGCGTGCGCACGCGTGGGGATGGGCCGTGCCGGCGCGGTCACCGGCACGGCCCGTTCGCGAAACTCTTTAGGTCTAGACCAAGTCCCACAGTATTGACGGGAGTTGGCCATGTCCATACCAACGGAAGAACGGGTGGACCGGTCCACCCGGATCCACCCGTTCCCGTGGTGCGGCCGCGTCGGCCGCCGTGGCCCCTACTCCGCGCGGCCCGTGTAGAAGGCGACGGTCAGGTCCTTCACCAACGCCTTGCGCTCGTAGTCGTCGAGCTCGACGAGCCCGCGCGAGGTGAGGCGGTGGACGGTGTCGTCGACCGCGTCGACCACCGAGGTCAGGACGGTGTCCCGGTGCTTGGCGTCGATCGCCGCGACCCGGCGGCGCCGCATGGCGTCCGCGACCTCGGGGGCGTACTCGATCCGGGTCGGCTGCGCCGAGAACACCTCCACCCCGACCGCCTCGGTCTCGGCCGCCAGCATCCGGGTCAGCGCGTCGCCGACGGCTTCGGCGTCGCGCAGGGTCGGGGCGTCCTCGTGGAAGGCGTCGGCGGGGAGCTGCGACAGGACGCGGGCCATGGCCGATTCGACCTGCTCGGCCAGGTAGTCGACGTGGTCGGCGACGGCCAGGGTCGCGCGGGCGGTGTCCTTGACCTGCCAGACGACCTGGACGACGACCTGGAGGGCGAGGCCGCCGGAGTCGACGGCGGGCATCGGGTCGCTGCGCCAGTGCCGCAGCCGTACGTCGACCCGCCGGCGCAGCAGCAGGGGGCTGATCCAGGTCAGGCCGGAGCGGCGCACGGTGCCCCGGTAGCGGCCGAAGAGCGTGAGCACCCAGGCGTGGCCGGTCCGGCCCCTGCCCAGACCGCCGAGGGCGAGCAGGGCGACGACGCCGAGGAAGGCGAGCGGGGGCCAGAACCGGGCCTGCAGACCCCGGTAGGGGCGGGGCTCCGCGCCGAACGCCGCGGCGAGGGCGTCGGGGACGGCCCCGGCCCGCCAGAGCACGACCGTGCAGCCGGCCAGGGCGATCCCGCCGACGGCCACGCCGATCCAGCCGGGCAGCACCGGGCCGTGATGCTCGCGGAGCCGGTCGTCCCCGCGGGGTACGCGGCGACCGGGGGCGGGCCGGGCAGCGGCCGCTGCGGCCCGGGCGGGAGACTTGGCCTGCGGTCCGCGCGGCCCTTGCGGCCCTTGGAGCCCTTGGAGCCCCTGCGGCTGGGTGGCGCCCCGGAACGGCAGGTGCACCGGCACCTCGCTGACCGCGACCCCGCGCACCGCCCCGACCCGGGGCAGGTCCTGCGTATCGTCCTCCTCCATCCGCGCCACGGCCCGCGCGACGACCTCCACGGCCCCGGGACCGTGCCCGGGCCCCGGCACGGACCAGGACAGCTCCCGGGCGTCGGCGCTGTCCGCGGACTCGGCGTCCGCTTCGCGGGGTGACCCGGCGGCGTCGTCGTGCGCCTCGGCGGGACCGCCGGGTTCCCCGTGGGCGGCGGCCTCGTCCTCGTCCCGGGCCGGCCCGGCGGGCTCCTCGTTGTCGTGACGACCGGGGGCCGCGAGCCCCGGGCCAGCGGCCGGCTCGCGTTCCGTCGCGGCGGACCGCACAGCTGACTGCTCGGTGTCGTGACGGCCGGGGACCGCGAGCCCCGGGGCACCGGCACCGACCGGCCCGCGGTCCGTCCCGGCGGCCTGTTCGGCCGGCTCGGAGCAGGAGTCGGCCCGGCGCCCGGCTTCGCCGTCGAAGACGAGCTCCGGGCCACCCGGGCTGCCCGGCCGGCCGGGTCCGCCGTGGGCGGCGGCCTGGCTCTGGTCCCGGGCCGGCACACCGCCGGCACCGACGGGTTCCCGGACCGCTCCGGCGGGCACGGGCACGGACCGGGACGGGTCCCGCACGTCGGCCGGGTCGGCCGGATCGCCGCCGGATCCGGCCCGGAGCCCGGGCGCCGGAACCGAGGTGGCCTCGGCGGACCCACCAAGGGAGGCGTCGGAGTTGCGGAACCCGCCTCGCGCGGGCACGGCGACGTCCGGTTCCCCGGCGGGCACGGGCACGGACCACGCCAGATCCCGCGCGGCGGACACACCGCCGTGCACCCCCTCCGGGTCGAGCCCGGACACCCGGCCGTGTTCCGCCCCGACGTACGGCTCGTCCCACCGCGTGGCCGCGCCCCGGGAGGCGGGGTCCACATCGGCGGAGCGGAAGTCGGCGCGTGCTGCCGCACCTCGGACGCCGGGCTCCGCTCCGGCGGAGCCGTGCTCGGCCCGCGCTGCCGCGCCCGGGAAGCCGGACTCCGCATCGGCGGAGCCGTACTCGGCCCGGGCCTCCGGGCTTTGGAAGCCAGGCCCCGTACCGGCGGAGCGGGAGTCGGCCTGCGCGGCCGCTCCTCGGAAGCGGGGCTCGGCCCCGGCGGAGCCGTACTCGGCCCGGGCCGCCGCGCGCGGGAAGCCGGGGCCGGGCTCCGGGGTGGACTGCCCCGTGAACGGGTCGCCCTGGGGAGCGCCGGAGGAGGTGTGCGCGGCGGCGGGCCGGTACTCGGCCCGCGCGGGCGCGGCGGTGGCACCGGTCGGTTCGGCGACGCCTCCGACGGATACCGGCACCGGCACCGGCAGGTCGTGCGCGGCGGACGAACCGCCGTGTCCCGACTGCCGGTCGGACCCGGATGCCCCGGGCGGTGGTACGCGGTCCGCCCCGGCGGACGGGCAGGCGGGGGGCCCGATGGGCAGGTCGCCCGGCCGGGCGGATCCCGCGCCGGCGCGCGGCCGGGCCGGGTCGGTGGCCGACGAGGCGGGGGGCCAGGGGGTGTCCTGCGGGTGGGGGCGGGCGGTTTCGGCGTCCGGGTTCCGCGGCCACAGGGCGGCCGCGCCGACGTGGGCCGCCGCCTCCTGCGGGTGCGGGATGTCCACCCGCGCCGCCGGAACATCGCTCCGCGCGGCCTCCGCCGCCCAGGCCGGTCGCCCGTGCGCGGCGCCCGCGGCGAGCGGCCCGTCCGTGTCCCGACTCGCATGCACCGCCCGTACGGAGTCCGGCGCCGACTCGACGAAGGCCTGCCCGTGCGCGGCGCCCGCCGGGATCGGACCGTCCGTGTGCCGGGCCTCGGCCCGTGCCCGCGTCGGCTGGTCGCCGCGCGCGGTCTCCGCCGCGACCAGCCGGTCCGCTTCCCGGTCCGCTTCCCGGTCCGCGGCCACGGCCGGTACGGAGCCGGGGGCAGCCCCGGCGAAAGCCCGCCCGTGCGCGATGCCCGCCGGGATCGGACCCTCCGGGTCCCGTGCCTGCGCCGGGCGGTCCGTGGCCATGGCCGGGGCGGGGTCGGGGAGAGTGTCCCGGTCGGCGGGGGGTGCCGGCCAGGACGTCGGGGTGGACCACTCGGTCGCGGTCCGGTCCGTCGGAGCCGGCGTCGGGGCCGGGCGCGGGGGGACGTTGAAGGTGCCCGTGGTCGAGGTCGTGCGCGTGGGGTACATCGTTGCCTCCGTCATGCGAACAGCCGGCGCCAGGTTTCCGGGCCCGGGGAGCCGTCGGCCTCGGCGCCGCGCCAGCCCTGGGCGCGCTGGAAGGCCTCGACGTTGCGGCGGTCGGCCTCGCCCCAGCGGGGGCCCGGCCCGGACGTGTAGTTCTTGCCGAAGCCCTTCTTCACCAGCTGGCGGCCGAGGGCGGCGATGGACGGGTGGGACACGCCAGGACGGAAGGTCGCGGCTCCCGGGAAGGCGGGTTTGCCCGCCGGGCCCGGTGCGCCGCCCGCCGTCGGCGGGATGTCCTTGCCCTGGTGTCGGACGAGCAGCCGCCAGGTCTGCGCGCCGGGAATGCCGTCGGCGTCGGCGCCCGTCCAGCCCTGGGCGCGCTGGAAGGCCTCGGTCGCCTGCCGGGCGGATTCGGTCCACTGCCTGCTGACGCCCTGCGGGTAGAAGCGCAGTCCGCCGCGGTCGGACAGCATCCGGCCGAGCTGGGCGACGTGGACGTTGTTCGCGCCCGGCCCGAACTTCGACGCCCCGGGGAAGGTCGCCGGGGCGGCGGGCATGCCGCCCGGCGCCGGGGGGTCGCCGGCCGGGGGGTCGCCGGCCGGGGGGTCGCCGGCCGGGGGGGCGGGAACGACTCCGCCCGCCACCCCGTTGAACCGGTACGGGACGTACTTCAGCGCGTTGTTCCAGTAGCCGTAGGGCGTGGCCTGGCGCCGCGTCGTCGGCCGCGTCTGCTCGTAGGCGACGTAGGCCGTCCGCGTCTCGTCCGCCCATCCGCCGAAGAGCACCACGTGCGAGCCCTTGTTGGGGTCGGCCGGGTTGTGGAAGAGCAGCATGTCGCCCGGCAGCAGCTCTTCCCTCGTGATCCGGGTCGCGAACTTGTCGAGGCTGCCGGTCCACTCGTTCGTGCCGAGGTTCCAGGCCATCGAGACGTAGCCGGAGCAGTCCTGCCGGTATCCGTCCGACCAGTACTCGGACATGCTGTACGGGACCTGCGCGTCCAGCCACAGCTTCGCCCGGTTGACGATCGTCGCCCGGTCGATGCGCTTCACCGCCGAGGGCGCTCCGGGCAGGCCGGCCGGTTTCGCGGGCTTGCCCTTCTTCGGCCCGTGCAGCGGGGCCCGGTCGCCCTGCGGCGAGCCCGGGTCGTCCAGCGCCACCGTGCCGGGGCCGGGCGCGCTCACCGCGACCGCCGCTCCCCCGCCGCCGAGGACCACCCCCGCGGCGGTGGCCAGGACCAGCGCCCGGCGGGCTCCGCGCGCGGCGGGGTGGCCGCCGTCGCGCAGCGGTATGGCCCGGGCGCGGGCGAGCGTGCGCCGGCGGTGGGCGCAGCCGCGGCACGGGCAGTCGCCGGCGGGCTCGTACTCCTCGAAGGCGGGCATCGGCATCGGCGTCATCTGCGTCGGCGTGGGTGTCGCCGTCGGCGTCACTTCGTACACATGCGTCGGAGGCTGCATCGTCATGCGGTTCCGTCCACTCCCCTGCTCGTCCACTGGGCGGCCGGGACCGCATCTGGCGGGGCATCAGATCCGGCCTGGCCCAGACATATCGTGCACGACAAACCTCCTAAACATGGGTTAATCGGACAGAACGCGCGCAGCTTGTCACGAGCACCTGCACGGGTGGGGTAGAGTTTTCCCTGTCACCAAGCGCCGCTAGCTCAGTTGGTTAGAGCAGCTGACTCTTAATCAGCGGGTCCGGGGTTCGAGTCCCTGGCGGCGCACAGACGAGAGAAGCCCCTCGCAGTGAAAACTGCGAGGGGCTTCTTCGTTTGCGCTCCACCGGACCGGCCTACGCCGCCGTGCCCGGGCGGACTCCGACACCCGTCAGGTACGCCGACACCACCACATTCGCCGTGTACTGCTTGGCCGCCTTGTCGTACGTGCCGCCGCAGGTCACCAACCTCAGCTCGGCCCGGCCCCGGACCCTGGGGCCGTACGCCTTCGCCGGGTCGAAGCCCGCGCGCTCATGGACCCGTACGTCCTCGACCGTGAACTCGGCGACCGAGCCGTCCGCCCGCACCACGCGCACCTTGTCGCCCGGCTTCGCCGAGCTCAGGCCGTAGAACACCGCCGGCTTCGACTGCGTGTCCACGTGTCCGACCAGCAGCGCGGTCCCGGCCGTGCCCGGCTGG
Organism: Streptomyces sp. ISL-43; assembly: GCF_018614195.1. Classification (GTDB taxonomy): domain Bacteria; phylum Actinomycetota; class Actinomycetes; order Streptomycetales; family Streptomycetaceae; genus Streptomyces. The sequence goes on along the minus strand of NZ_JAGGOT010000034.1, from coordinate 106,182 downwards.
GCGCCGCCGCGCCACCAGCCGACGGTGCCGGGGTTGCCGTACGGAGGCGGCTCGATCGCCCCCCGCGCGTCCAGGTCCCGGGTGATCACCGGGGCCTGGACGCCCATGGACGGTACGTCGACCCGCGCGGGCGCGGCCGGCTCCATCGGGGTGTGCGCCGCGGGCAGGCCGGGGGCGGCCTGTCCGCCGGCCTGGCCGGGGACGGGTATCGACACCCCGGTGATCTCGCGGCCCCACAGCCACAGGCCGAGCACCAGCACCGACCAAGCGGCGAAGGTCAGCAGCCGGGAGCCGCCGGAGCCCTTCGGCTCCCCGCTCACCCGCTCACCGGCTCACTCGCCACTGCGGCGGCGGCGCAGGCTCAGCGCCCGGCCGGCGACCGCGAGGGTGGCCACGGCGGCGAGCACGGCGCCGATCACCGTGTGCGGAAGGCCGGGGCCGTCGCCGTCGCGGCTCTTCTTCGCCGCGGCGGCCGACTGCGCGGAGCCGGCGGCCTTCGCCTGGGCGGCGGCCCTGGCCTGGTCCGCCGCCTTCGCCAGGTCCGCCGTCTTCGACTTCGCCGCGAGCTCCTCGGACATGCCCCCGCCGCCCGCGTGGACCGGCCAGATCGGCGTGTGGTGCGGATTGGGGTGGTGCTCGCGGCGGCGCTCGACCACGATCGAGCCCCACTCGCGGTCGCCGCGACCGCCGCACTTGACCCGGATGTCGTGGCGGCCGGGCTCGGCCCACGAGCGGATCATCGCGTCGCCCCACAGGGTGCGCCGGTCGTCGCGGCCGGTGGACAGCCGGACTTCGGAGACGAAGACGGAGGACTCGGCGATGGCCCAGTCGTCGTCACAGCCGCGGACGCGCAGTTTGACCTGCGCCCCCGGCTCGGCCGGATTGGGGTCGGCGGAGACGCTGCCGCGGTTCGGCTCCTCCGCGAAGGCGATGGGTGCGGTCACGGCGGACAGGGCCGTCAGGGCGACGGCCACCCCGGCGGCACGGAGAGCGATCAGATCACTGCGCATGGTGAACCTCCTCAACAAGGAGATTCACGCGCGGCGCGCCGCTCCGCATCCGGAGCGGCGCCCTCTTGGCCCGTACGTGTCAGCCGTACGACCTAAACCAGATCGACCAGGTCGGCGATCGAGTCGACCGTCTTGGTCGGCCGGTACGGGAACTTCTCGGTGTCCTCGACGGAGGTCAGACCGGTCAGCACGAGGAAGGTCTGCATGCCCGCCTCGAGCCCGGCCAGGATGTCGGTGTCCATCCGGTCGCCGATCATCGCGCTGCTGTGGGAGTGCGCGCCGATGGCGTTCAGCCCGGTCCGCATCATCAGCGGGTTGGGCTTGCCGGCGAAGTACGGCTGCTTGCCGGTCGCCTTGGTGATCAGCGCGGCGACCGCGCCCGTGGCGGGCAGCGGGCCCTCGGCGGAGGGACCGGTCTCGTCCGGGTTGGTGCAGATGAAGCGGGCGCCCGCGTTGATCAGGCGGACCGCCTTGGTCATGGCCTCGAAGCTGTAGGTGCGGGTCTCGCCCAGGACCACGTAGTCCGGCTCGTGGTCGGTCAGGATGTAGCCGATGTCGTGCAGGGCGGTGGTCAGGCCGGCCTCGCCGATGACGTAGGCGGTGCCGCCCGGGCGCTGGTCGTCGAGGAACTTCGCGGTGGCGAGCGCCGAGGTCCAGATGTTCTCGACGGGGACTTCCAGGCCCATCCTGCTGAGCCGGGCCTGAAGGTCGCGCGGCGTGTAGATGGAGTTGTTGGTCAGGACCAGGAAGGGCTTGCCGGACTCGCGCAGCCGGTTGATGAAGGCGTCGGCACCGGGGATCGGGATGCCCTCGTGGATGAGGACCCCGTCCATGTCGGTGAGCCAGGATTCGATCGGCTTGCGCTCTGCCACGGGACTGTTCTCCGCTCTGCGGGGCCTCTGACCTCTGGGGCCTCTGGTCTGTACCACCCTATCCGGGTCGGGCCGTGGACGCGGTGGGCGTCCACGGCCCGGACAGAGGGCCTTGCGGCAGGTCAGCCGAGCTTGACGTTGTCGACGGTCCAGTACCAGTTGTTGCTGCCGCTGTAGCGGAAGCGGACCTGGACGTCGGTGGCTCCGGCCGGGACCTGGAGCGCGATCGACTCGGACCGGGCGACCGCGTCGGCGGTGTAGTTCTTGACGACCGCCGGCGTACCGCCGTTGTAGGAGACCAGGACCTGGGCGCTCTGGCCGGCCTCGTGGCGGTAGTGGGTCTGGAAGGTCAGGTTCCGCGTCGATCCGCCGGTGACCGCCCACTTGGGGGTGATGAGGGTGGAGTCGTAGGAGCCCGTGTGGCTCTTGTCGTCCCACTCGTCGGAGTCGGCGACGGCGAAGACGTCACGGGAGCGGACGTTCAGCTCGCGCCACTGGTCGCGCTGCGCCTGGCTCCAGAACTCGTCGGTGGCGAAGGCCCAGCCGGCCCACTCGGTGACACCGCCCGTGCCCATCTTGGAGTTGTCGATCGACCAGCCGGCCGGCGGGGTGTGCGTGAAGCCCTTGGTGGCGGCCGGGATGCCCGTCTCGTCCACGCACGCTTGGAGGTTGGGGCGCAGGGTGTCGAAGGGGTCGTCGTCCGGGGCGTCGAGCGGCACCCCGTCGATGGCCGGGCCGGCGACCCCGACGTGGGCGAGCGCGGTCGCAGCGACGTCGACGAGCTTCACGTCGCCGCGCACCGATCCGGCGGGGATGCCCGCGCCCTTGGCGATGACGAAGGTGCCGCGCTCCTGGATGGTGGAGCCGCCGTGGCCACCGGCGTTGGTGTGGCCGTGGTCGGTGGTGACCAGGATCTTCCAGCTCTCCTGGCCGTACGTGGGACGCGCCTGGACGGCGGTGAGGAGCTGCCCGATCAGCTTGTCGACGCGGGCGATGGTGTTCAGGTACTCCTGGCTCGCGGCGCCGGAGGAGTGGCCCGCGTGGTCGATCTCGCCGAGGTAGACGAAGGCGGCGTCGGGGTTCTGGTCGCGCAGTTCGGCGGCGGCCGCGGCGGCGATCTTGGGGTCCTCGCTGCCGTAGCCGTCGCGGTCGCCCTTGAGGCTCAGGCGCTTGTCGACCTTGGCGGAGAAGATCGGGCCGTTCTGGTCGGTGGAGGTGATGGGCTCCCAGTCGGCGGCCGCGTACGTGTTGAGCGCCGGCTTGGCGTTCTCGACGCGGGTCAGGAAGTCCGGGTAGGCCGTGTAGTTCTTGCCGGTGAAGGAGTTGTCCTTCACTCCGTGCTTGTCGGGCCACACGCCGGTGGCGATGGTGGACCAGCCCGGGCCCGAGGAGGTGGCGGCCATCGGGTTCGCGTACAGGGTGCTGCGGGCGGTCAGGCCCTGGGCCATCAGGCCGTTGAGGTTCGGGGCGTCGGCGACCTTGACGCGGTCCAGGACCGTGCCGTCGATGCCGATGACCAGGACCTTGTTGACGGGGGCGGCGGCCTCGTCGGCGGTGGCGGCGTGAGTGCCGAGTGCGGTGGCGAGCAGGGCCGTGGCGGTGGCGGCCACAGCGAGGGCGCGTCCGGACAGGACAGTGGGCACGAACTCCTCCGGGAGTGATCGTGGTGAATGCGCGAGTGGTCGTACGTCGTTACACGTCTCGGGTCCGGACCGAAGGTGCGGTCTTCGGTCCAGACCCGTTATCCACGCGTCACTGTCCCGGTCGTGGGTGACCGGGAGGCAACGAGTCAGCTTCCGGTTGCAGACTTCCACGAGTCGACGTAGCCGGTGAGGTTCTTGTCGATGTCGGTCCAGTCCGGCTCGAAGATCTCGACGCCCGTCATGAGCTTGGTGAGTTCGACGGCGTTGGCGTCGGTGGGCTTGACGTCGGTGCGCGCCGGGAAGCCGCCGCCGACCCCGCTGACCAGCTTCTGGGCGTCCTCGCTGAGCAGGTGGTCGAGGAGCTTCCTGCCGTTCTCGGTGTGCGGGGCCTTGTCGACCAGGCCTGCCGCGTACGGGAGGGAGAAGGTGGTGGGCTTGCCGCCGTCCTTGGCGGGGAACCAGATGCCCAGGTTCGGCATGGACTTGGACTGCGCGAAGTTCATCTGGACGTCGCCGTTGGCGACGAGCAGCTCGCCCTTGTCGGTCTTGGGCGCGAGCTTGCTGGTGGAGGAGGACGGGCCGACGTTGTTGGCGTGGAGCTTCTTCAGGTACTCCATCGCCGGCTCCTTGCCGCCGAAGTCGTGCATCGACTTGATGAGCACGGCCGTGCCGTCGCCCGCGACGCCCGGGGTGGAGTACTGGAGCTTGCCCTTGTACTTGGCGTCCAGCAGCTCTTCCCACGTCCTGGGGGCCTGGGCGAGCTCCTTCTTGTTGTAGACGAAGCCGAAGTAGTTGTTGACGACCGAGGTCCACTTGCCGTCGGTGGCCTTGTTCGCGCCGCTGACCTTGTCGGAGCCCTGCGGCTTGTACGTCTGGAGCAGGCCCTTGCCGTCGGCCTGCTGGATGAAGGGGGGCAGGGTGATCAGCACGTCGGCCTGCGTGTTGGTCTTCTCGCGGACGGCGCGCTGCACCATCTCGCCGGAGCCGCCCTCGACGTACTTGACCTCGATGCCGGTCTTCTTCGTGAAGTCGGCGAAGACCTTGTCGTACCAGCCGTCGCCCTTGTCGCTCTTGAGGCCGTCGGCGCTGTAGACGGTGACGACCTTCTCGCCGCCGCCCTCGGACTCCTCCGCGGAGGAGGATCCGCCGCAGGCGGTGAGCCCGGCGGCGAGCGCGAGGCTGCAGACGACGGCAGCGGTGACACGCGGGTACTTGTTGCTGGGCATGGAACTTCCTCACGGGGAAAGGGAGTCGGCAGGGGAATCAGCAGGGCTCAGCAGGGATTCAGCTGGGTTGAGCTGGGTTGAGCTGGGGTTCAGCGGTACGCGGCCTTGGTGCGGACGCGCGAGACGGCCAGCAGGACCAGCAGGGTGGCGGCCATCAGGACCACGGCGACGGCGGATCCGCCGAAGAGCGAACCGCGGTCGGTGGCGGTGAAGATCCGGACCGGCAGGGGCATCCAGTCCGGCGGGTAGAGCATCATCGTGGCGCTCAGCTCGCCCATGGACAGGGCGAAGCAGAGGCCGGCGGCCGCCGTGAGCGACGGCAGCAGGAGGGGCAGCTTGACCCTCCACAGCACGTAGACGGGGTGGGCGCCCAGGGAGGCCGCCGCCTGCTCGTAGGCGGGATCGAGGCGCACGATGGCAGCCGAGACCGACTGGTAGGCGAACGCCGTGACGAGGATCGTGTGCGCCAGGATCACGATCGAGCCGGTGCCGTTGAGCAGCAGCGGCGGCTTGCTGAAGGCGACGAGCACGGCGAGGCCGACGACCACGGACGGTACGGCGACCGGGAGCATGAACAGCGCGTCCAGGGACCGCTTGGCGCGCTTCTTCAGCCCGGCGGCGGCGAGCGCCGCCCAGGTGCCGACGGTGAGCGCGAGCAGGCTCGCGGCCAGCGCCGTGAGCAGCGAGGTGGTCAGTGCCCGGAGGGATTCCCCCTGTACGGCGGAGGCGTAGTTCCCGGTGGTCGGGCCCGAGGGGAAGGCGCCGGACCAGTGGGTGGCGAAGGAGGCGGCCACCACCACGAGGAGCGGCAGGGCGAAGAGGGGCAGGAAGAGGAGGCCGAAGAGGCTCCAGGCGGCCCAGCGGCCGCCCTTGCTATGCACCAGCACGCTTGCTCACCACCCGGTAGAGGCCGAACAGGCCGACGGAGATCGCGATGTTGACGACGGCGACCACGCAGGCGGCCGAGTAGTCGGATTCGAGGATCGCCTTGCCGTAGATGAGCATCGGGAGCGTGGTGACGCCCTTGGCTCCGGTGAACAGGACGATCCCGAACTCGTTGAGGCACATGACGAGGACGAGGCTGCCGCCGGCGGCGAGGGCCGGGAGCGCCTCGGGCAGGATCACCCGCCGGACGATGCGGCCGGGCTTCGCGCCGAGCGAGGAAGCCGCCTCCAGCTGGGCCGCCTCCAGCTGGGCGGTGTCCAGCTGGGAGAAGGCGGCGAGCAGCGGGCGCATCACGAACGGCGTGAAGTAGGTGATCTCGGCGAGGAGGACGCCCCACGGGGTGGCGAGGAAGTGGAAGGGCCCGTCGGCGACGCCGAAGACGTCGGTCCACAGTCCGTTGGCCATGCCGACCGTCCCGTAGACGAAGAGGAGGGCGAGGGTGATGAGGAAGGAGGGGAAGGAGAGGAAGACGTCGATGAACTTGGCGACGGCGCGCGCCCCGGGGAAGGGGACGAAGGCGATGACCAGCGCGAGCGCGAACCCGAGGACCAGGCAGCCGGCGGTGGCGCCGACGGCCAGCCACACCGTGGTGCCGAGGGCCTCGCGGAAGGAGTGCGAGGCGAAGACGGAGGCGTAGGCGTCGAAGGCGCCGCCGCCTTTCTCGGGGGTGAGGGACTGCTGGACGACCAGCGCGAGGGGGTAGAGGAAGACCGCCGCGAGCACGGCCACGGGAGGAACCGTCCACAGCAGGCCGGGCACGCTACGGGGCGCCCGTGCGGCCTGGGCCGCGAAGCCGCCTGGGGCTCCGGCCGGGGGGTGGGGCTCGCCCGGGGCAAGGCTTCGTACCGGCTGGTGGGGAACGGCCGGAGTCCCGGCCTCGGCCGGCGGCGCCGCCCCGCGCCGGTCCGTGGCCTCAGCCATCGGACACCCCCGCGGACAGCAGGACCGCGTCCCGCGGCTCGAAGTGCAGGGTGACGCGGTCGCCCAGCGCCGGGGTCTCGCGCAGTTCGGGCAGGTCCGCCTTGACGCGGTGGCCCTCGACGTCGACGTAGAGCCGGTGGGTCGAACCGCGCCACTGCACCTCGGTGATCGTCCCGCTCAGCGCGTTGGGGCCGGCGCCGAGCCCGAACAGGTGCGGCCGTACGCACAAGGTCGCGCTCGCGCCGACGGCCGCGCGGCCCCGGTCCAGGGCGATCGGTTGCCCGGCGAACAGCGCGCCTTCGGAGGCCACGGTGACCGGCAGCAGGTTGGCGTTGCCGACGAAGGAGGCGGTGAACTCGGTGCGCGGGGCCCGGTACAGCTCCTGCGGGGTGCCGCAGTCCTGCAGCCGGGACTGGTCCATGACGGCGATCCGGTCGGCGAGGGTCAGCGCCTCGACCTGGTCGTGGGTGACGTAGAGGATGGATACGTCGGGCAGTTCGCGGTGCAGGCGGGCCAGTTCGGCGAGCATCCCGGAGCGCAGCTGCGCGTCCAGCGCGGACAGCGGCTCGTCCAGCACCAGCACGCCGGGGCGGATGGCGAGCGCGCGGGCGATGGCCACGCGCTGCTGCTGGCCGCCGGAGAGCTCGCGCGGGTAGCGCTTGGCGTAGGCGGCCATCCCGGTCATGCCGAGGGCCTCGGCGACGCGGCCGCGGATCTCGGCCTTGGGGGTCTTCTGCGCCCGGAGGCCGAAGGCGACGTTGTCCTCGACGCGCATGTGCGGGAAGAGCGCGTACTGCTGGACGACCATGCCGATGCCGCGCTTGTGGGGCGGGAGCGCGGTGACGTCCCGGCCGCCGATCAGCACCCGGCCCGAGAGCGGCCGGACGAAACCGGCGACCGCGCGCAGCGCCGTGGTCTTGCCGGAGCCGGAGGGCCCGAGCAGCGCCATGACCTCGCCGGGCTCGACGCTCAGGTCGAGCCGGTCCAGGACGGTGTTGCCGCCGTAGGCGACCGAGACCGAGTCGAAGCGGACGCCGCTCACGCGCCGGACTCCTCGGCCGGGGCGCGCTCCAGAACCGCGGGGAGATCGGCGATGGAGGCCAGGACGTGGGTCGCGCCGTGCTCGCGCAAGGCCTCGCGGTCGTGCGCGCCGGTGAGGACGCCGGCCACGAGGCCGGCGCCGGAGCGGACACCGGCGAGCATGTCGTAGGCCGTGTCGCCGGCGACCACGGTGTGGCGTACGTCGGCCACGGCGCCGGTGCGCAGGAAGGCGGCCAGCACCATGTCCGGGTAGGGCCGGCCGCGGCCGCCCGCGTCGGCGGGGCACAGGGTGAGGTCGGCCAGGCTCTGCCAGCCGAGGGCGTCGAGGATGGCGTCCTGGGTGACGCGGGCGAACCCGGTGGTCAGGACGACGGTGCGGCCGTCGCCGCGGAGCTTCTCGATGGCGGCGCGGGCACCGGGGACCGGCGCGATGAGGCCGCCGTCCACGAGCTCCCCGTAGGCCTCCTCGAAGGCGGAGTTGGCGCGCTGGGCGAGGTCCTCGGCGCCGAAGAGGTGGCGGAAGACGGAGATCTTCGACTCGCCCATGGTGTCGCGGACGTACTGGAGCTTGGCGGCGTGGTCGGCGCTGCCCGGCTCGACGCCGAGGCGCTCGGCGGCGCGCTCGAAGGCGCGCTCGACGAGGCCGCCGTCGGCGACGGTGGTGCCGGCCATGTCGAGGACGATCAGCTTGCGGTCGCGGTGGCGGGTGTCGCCGGGCCCGCGGTCGTCGCTGTGGTCGCTGCTGTGGTCGCTGCTGTGGGGGGTGTTGTCGGTCATCGTGCTTACCAGCCCAGTTCGTTCGCGGTGGTCTCGGCTATGGCGGGCGAGCAGGTCATGCCCCTGCCGCCGGGTCCGGTCACCAGCCAGACGCCGTCGCCCACCTGCTGGCGGTGGACGACGCGGGTGGTGTCGGTGCACTGCGCGTACACGCCCGCCCAGCGATGCCGGACCTTCGGCAGCGGGCGGCCCAGGAGGGACTCGACGACCTCGGTGAGGTGCTCGTAGGGGTCTTCGAGGGTGTCGAACGCGAAGGGGTGCTCGTACTCGTGGGTGTCGCCGATGGTCAGTCCGCCGTCCCGCCGCTGGACCATCAGGAGCTGCATCTTGTGCGCGGCGGCGATCGGCGTCTGGGCCTGCCCGGCGTTCAGCTCGTCGAGCGCGGCGGACTTGTAGGCGGGGTAGTAGCGGAAGCTGTCGGCGTCGGCGACCGAGGTCGTCAGGGGTTCGCCGAGCGGGACGGTCTGCATCATCTGGAGCCGTACGCGGCGCACGGGCAGATCGGGGACCAGCTCACGGACCAGGCCGGACAGCCAGGCGCCGGTGGCCAGGACGACGGCGTCGCCCCGGTGGACGTCGCCGTGGTCGTCGCGGACGGCGCCTTCGCCGACGACCTCGCGGACCTCGCGGCCGGGGAGGAAGGTGTAGCGGCCGCTCGCCCGGAGGGCCTCGCGCAAGTGGAGCTGGGCGGTGCGCGGTTCGACCGCCGCGTCCCGCTCGCACCACAGGGCGGCCTCGAAGGCGCCGCGCAGGGCGGGGTTGATCTCCCGGGCCTCGGCCGCGGTGACCAGTGCGTAGCCGCGGGCGGCGGCGTCGGGGCGGGCGACGGCCGCCTCGGCGACGGCGTACTCGCGGGCGCCCCGGACCGGGGTGAGGGAGCCGATGGCACGGAAGCCCAGGCCGGGCACGCGCTCGCCGATCCCCTCCCAGAGCTCGCGGGCCCGCAGGGCGGTGTCGAGTTCCTCGCCCCCGGCCCGTCCACTGACCCAGATCTGGCCGAAATTGCGCAGTGACGCGCCCCGGGCCTCCGCTTCCCGCTCGATCTGGACGACCTCGTGGCCGCGTTCGACTGCTTGCCAGGCGTGCATGGTGCCGACCACGCCGCCTCCGACGACTATGACTCTCACGTCGTCCACGGTGGCGGCGGCCCGTGACCCGCGAGGATCGCGTGGGCGACGCCCCGGTGAACGACTCCCGACACTTGGACTAGACCCGTTATCGTTCCGTGATAGTAATGCGTCCTCTTTGGGGCCTTTCCGGCCCTTTGGGTGGTGAAGGCAGCGGCTATTCGGGTCGCAGGTGGGTCGTGAAGCTGAACCGGTCGCCACGATAGAGCGAACGCACCCGCTCCAGCGGCCGGCCGTCCCGGTCCCGCGAGAAGCGGTGGATGAGCAGCATCGGGAGCGCCGGCGGGGTACCGATCAGCAGGGCCTCGCGGGGCGTGGCGAGGACCGTCTCCAGCTTCTCGTCGGCGTCGCCGAAGGAGATGCCGAGGCTGTCGTGGAGGTACCCGTAGAAGGAGGAGTCCGGCTGGAAATCGACGTCGAGGCGGGGCGCGCGGGCGACCCGGATGTACGTGCTCTCCAGCCCGACGCGCTCGTCGTCGGCGAGCAGCACCCGCTCCAGGTGCCAGACCGGTTCACCGGCCTCGGCGCCGATGCCCGCGGTCACGTCGGCCGGGCAGGGGAACCGCTCCAGGCCGATCAGACTGCGCCCGGGGGTGCGTCCCTGACGACGTACGCCCTCGGTGTAACTCGCCAGCGACAAGGGCTGTTCGAGCTTCGGCCCGGCGACGACGGTACCGCGGCCCGAGCGGCGCAGCCGGCCCTCGAGCAGCAGCTCGCGCAGGGCCTGGCGGACGGTCTCGCGGGAGACCTCGTACTGCTCGGCGAGGTCGCGCTCGGTGGGCAGCGGCCCGCCCTCGCCGAGCTCGCCGAGCAGCCCGGCGATGCGGGCCTTGACGGCGTAGTACTTGGGGATGCGGCCGTGCTCCGGGATGCCGGAGCGGACGGGCAGGCCGGGCTGGTGGTGGTACGGGGCATGCGGGTACGGGGTCGGTTCTTCCACGCTCGGATGCTACGTGGGCGAGGTGGACGGGGCGGTGGGGCCGCGGGCCGCGGGGGGCGGGCTGCGGGCCAGGGTGGACGGGCAAAGAGCCAGGGCGGACGGTCTACGAGCCCTGAGTGCTCTTGGCCGTGCGCGCGGTGCCCGTGGTGCGGGCCGGGCGGGCCGGGTTGCGCAGCCGGCGGGCTCCGAGCAGGAGGCCGCCGCCACCGGCCAGGGCGGCCGCGGCGTAGGCCCCGTACACCCAGGCGGGCCGGCCGGGGCCGCCGGTACCGGCCAGGGCCCTCGCTTCGCCGCTCTCGCCGCCGCCGGGTCCCTCGATGTCGAAGCGGTAGCCGCCGGCCTCGCCGACCCAGTCGCCGTCGTCGCCCTTGCGCTGGACGAGGGCGGCGTCGGCCAGGGCTTCGCCGTGCGGGGTGCCGGGGGCGAAGGCGAGCCGGACGGTGACGGTCACGGAACCACCGGCGCCGACGGTGAAGCCGGAAAAGGCGTCGCCGCCGTCGAAGACGGCGATGATCTCGTCCCGGTCGGTGTGCTCCAGGCTGACGGGGAAGGCACCGCCCGGTGCGCCCGGGGCAGCGAACTCCATCCGGAAATGGGCTGGTCGCAGGGCGCGGGCCTTGTCGGTGAAGACGACGACGGGGTGGACGGCCGTGCACTCGCCGGCGGTGGTGTTGGTGAGGTCGAGGTACCAGGTCTGCGGCTCGCCGCCGGTCCGGTAGACGGCCGGGCCGCCGCGGATCCGCGCGCCGATGGGGAACTGCGTGCTCTTCGCGTCGCCGCAGGTGGCCTCCACCCGGGAGGGAAGCGCGGGGGCGGGGTGGGCCCCGCCGCCGGTGCCGATGTCCGCGACCGCGGTGGGGGCGGCGGCGATGCCGGCGACGAGAACGGCGGAGAGGGCAAGGGCTTCGCGCAGTCGCATGGCAGACCTTCGCTACTCGCCGACGGACAGGAAGATAGTCGGACGAGGCGACAATCACCCCGGCCCTGCCCGCACCCTCCCACGCGCCCGCGACCCCCTGTCCAGCGCCGCGCCCGGTCCCTCCCCGTTTCCCCCCGTATGGCCGACTCGCTGCCCCCAGCGAAGCCGGCCCGACGCCAAACCCAGCCCTGCGGCGCTTGAGGCGCGGGGCGCGGGGCCGCGGGGCCACGGATCAAACGGTCGGGGAAGCCACCGACCGGCGGCGCGGAGCCACGGACCAGCCGGTCGGGGAAGCCACCGACCGGCGGCGCGGAGCCACGGACCAGCCGGTCGGGGACGGCGCCGGCCGGCGGGGCGCGCAGCCACGGGCCTGGCGCCGCCCCACCGCGCAGCACCGCGCAGCACCGCGCAGCGTTCAGCGGCCGAACACCGACCCGAGCACCAACTCCGCCGCCCCCTCCGCCACACCCGCCCCCGCGAGGCCGACCCGGACGGCCTCACCCCCGCCCAGGGATCTCGCGGCCACCACCCCCCGCACCCCGTCCACGAACACGTCCGGCGCAGCCGCCACCACGCGCCCCCCGAGCAGCACCCGGTCCACGTCCAGCAGCGCGACCAGGTTCGCCGCCGCCTCCCCCACGATCCGTGCCGCCTCCTCGAGCCGGCCCCCCGCCACCGCGTCCAGGCACAGCACCTCCGCGCACCCGCGCCCCCCGCAGCGGCAGGGCGGCCCGTCGAGCCGCAGCACCTGGTGCCCGAACTCCCCCGCCGCCGAGCGGCGCCCCCGGTAGACGCCGCCATCGCCGCCCAGCCGGAGCCCCGCTCCCAGTCCGGTGCCGACGTGGACGTACGCCACGGCCTCGTCCGCAGCGGCTCCGTCGAACCCGGCTGCCGCCACCCCCGCGTTGGTGTCCTTGTCCACCCGCACCGGGAGCCCGAGCCGACTCCGCAGCACCTCCCCCAACGGGAACCCCGCCCATTGCGGGTACCCCGTCACCCGTCCCAGCACCCCGGTCCGCCAGTCCAGCGGTCCCGGCGCGGCCACGCCGACGCCGAGGACCGGCCCGCCCGACCCACCGGCACCAGAACCGGCACCGCCACCCGCATCACCGCAAACCCGCGCGACCGCCCGTACGACGTCCTCGACCACGACGTCCGGACCGGCCCCGAAGTCCAGCGGGCCCCGCCAGTCGGTGACGACGCGACCGGCCAGGTCCACCCGTACCGCCGTGAGCTCGTCGCGATCCAGATGCACCCCGACCGCGTACCGCGCCTCCCGCACCAGCTTCAGCAGCGTGCGCGGCTTGCCTCCCGTGGACGCCTCGCGCCCCGCGTCGGCCACCAGCCCCTCGTCCCGGAGCCGTGCCGTGATCTTGCTGACGGCCTGCGGGGTGAGCCCCGTACGGTCCGCGAGGTCCGCACGGCCGAGGCCGCACGGGCCGGCGGCGCGCAGCAGGTCCAGTACCAGCGCGTCGTTGTGCCCGCGCAGCAACGGCAGGTTCACGCCGTTGCCCTTGCCCCCGCTACCCCTGTCCACCTGGCCATTGTCCACCCTCCTTGCACTTAGGCAACACTGTTGCCAAAGTGTTCGCCATGAACGACACCGCCCCCGCCACTCCCCTCCGCGTCGGACTCGTCGGCTACGGACTGGCCGGTTCCGTCTTCCACGCCCCGCTCGTGTCCGCGACCGACGGCCTCGTCCTCGACACCGTCGTCACCTCGGACCCGGGCCGCGCCGCCCAGGCGCGCGAGGCCTACCCGGACGTCCGGATCGCCGGCAGCGCCGACGAGCTGTGGAACGGGGACCGGTCCCCCGCCCTCGACCTCGTCGTCATCGCCTCCCCCAACAAGACGCACGTCCCGCTCGCCACCGCCGCCCTCACCGCCGGCATCCCCGTGGTCGTGGACAAGCCGCTCGCCGCCACCGCCGCCGAGGCGCGCGAGCTGGCCGCGCTCTCCGAGCGGACGGGGACCTTCCTGTCCGTCTTCCAGAACCGCCGCTGGGACAACGACTTCCTCACGCTGCGCCGCCTCCTCGCCGCCGGCGAGCTGGGCGAGATCCAGCGCTTCGAGTCCCGCTTCGAGCGCTGGCGCCCGCAGCTCAAGGGCGGCTGGCGCGAATCCGGCGCGCCGGAGGAGATCGGCGGCCTGCTGTACGACCTCGGCAGCCATGTGGTCGACCAGGCGCTGGTGCTGTTCGGCCCGGCCGTACGGGTCTACGCGGAGGCCGACGTGCGCCGCCCGGGCGCGGAGGCGGACGACGACACCTTCATCGCCCTCACGCACGCGAGCGGAGTCCGCTCGCACCTGTACGTCAGCGCGACCACGGCCCAGCTGGGACCGCGGTTCCGGGTACTCGGCTCCAGCGCGGGCTACGTCAAGTACGGGCTCGACCCGCAGGAGAACGCGCTGCGCGAGGGGCAGCGGCCGGGCGACCCCGGGCGCACGTGGGGCGAGGAGCCCGAGCACCTGTGGGGCCGGCTGGGCTCCGGGGAATCGCCGCTGACCGGCGCCGGGACGCCGGTGCCGACGGCGCCGGGCGACTACCCGGCGTACTACGCGGCCGTGGCCGGCGCGCTGCGCAGCGGCGGACCCGCCCCGGTCACGGCGCTCGAGGCGGCGCACTGCCTGGACGTACTGGAGGCGGCGCGGCAGTCGTCGCGGGACGGCGTGACCGTGAAGGTCGGCTGAGGCCGACGACCGACGACTGACGGCTGACGGCTGACTACCGGCAGCCGACCGCGGACCACAAACCGCAGACCGCAGACCGCAGACGGGAAAGGGGCGGCGCCGTCGACGACGGCACCGCCCCTTTCCGTGCGTGCGCGAGCGGCGCGACTACGCGCTCTTGAACTCCTGGCGCTGGCGGCCGAGGCCGTCGATCTCCAGCTCCACCACGTCACCGGCCCGCAGGAACGGCTTCGGCTCCGGCTGGCCCGCGGCCACACCCGCCGGGGTGCCCGTGATCAGGACGTCGCCCGGGTACAGGGTCATGAACTGGCTCACGTACCGCACGACCTCGCCGACCGGGAAGATCTGGTCCGAGGTGTGACCGTCCTGCTTGAGCTCGCCGTTCACCCACAGCTTCACGTCGAGCGCCTGCGGGTCCGGGATCTCGTCCGCGGTGACCAGCCAGGGGCCGAGCGGCGTGAAGGTCTCGCAGTTCTTGCCCTTGTCCCAGGTGCCGCCGCGCTCGTTCTGGAAGGCGCGCTCCGTCACGTCGTTGACCAGCACGTACCCGCCGACGTGCGCGAGGCCCTCCTCGGCGGAGTCCAGGTAGCGGGCGGTGCTGCCGATGACGACGCCGAGCTCGGCCTCCCAGTCGGTCTTGACGCTCCCGCGCGGGATCAGCACGGTCTCGTCGGGGCCGACCACCGTGTCGGACGCCTTGAGGAAGAGGATCGGCTCGGCCGGCGCCTCGGCGCCGACCTCGGCCGCGTGCCCGTGGTAGTTCAGGCCGATGCCCACGACCTTGCCTATGCGGCCGACGGCGGACCCGGTCCGAAGACCCTCGGCGTCCAGCACCGGGAGCTCACCGGACCCGGCCGCGTCCCGGACCCGGGACAGCACGGAGTCGTCGGCGAGCAGCGCGCCGTCCACATCCGTGATCAGGCCGGACAGGTCCCGCAGGGTCCCGTCCTGGTCGAGCAGCGCGGGGCGCTCCGACCCGACGGGTCCTACACGCAGCAGCTTCATGGGCATTCTCCCGTGGTCGTGAGTGGTCGACCCATGGGCATGCCCCGGGCCGGACGATGGGTTGCGGCCATCGGAGGATTGGCCGATCCTCCAAGAAGTCGACCCAATCCGCAAGACCCTGTTCACAGACTGGAACACGCGGCTCCGCCGATCTTCCCCTCGGCCCGCTCCTTGCGGTGCTGGAGCCAGACCCGCTCGGCCACCGACCACGCGGTGGTGGTGACCAGGTACAGCCCGGCGGCGAGCGGCACGAGGGCGGCGGTGATCAACGTCCCGAAGGACAGCAGGGGCAGTACGCCGCCCAGCTTGCGCATGACCTCGCGCTGCTCGGCGCTCACGTCAGCCATCACCCCGGCGGGCTTGCCCCCTCCAGCAGCCGCCGCGGTGGCAGCCGTCAGCGCCGCGGCCTTGCGTCCGCGCGCCGCGCTCCAGGCGGCCACCGCCGCGATGGCCGCGAACAGCCCGAGGAACACCAGCCCCGGCGCCCCGAACAGGCCGCCCTCCCCGAGCGCGTCGCCCCACCGGTCCCCGAGCGGCGCGGCGAACAGCCGGTGCCCGAGCAGCTCGTTGGCGGCCCCGCCGATCTCCGACGAGGAGAACGCCCGGTACATCACGAAGAAGACCGGCAGTTGGAGCAGCACGGGCAGGCAGCCCGCCGCCGGGGTCGCCCCGCGGAAGGCGGCCCGGCTCAGCGGGTGCAGCGCGAGCCGCACGAGCACGGTGAACAGCACGATCGCGGCAGCGGTCGCGGACTCGGCCAGCAGCGGCTCCAGGAGCCTGCCCAGCTGAGCAACAAGATGAGTGAAAACGGACACGCGGGCCCTCCGAAGGGGTCTCGTCGAACGTCGAAAGTGATGCGTTTCGGCGTGACGACCCACGAGGGGCGACGACAGTGATCAGTCAGCGGAAGGCGAGAGGAACTGCGCGCCCCTACGCGGCCGTCGGGACGAGACGGCCGGGTGCCCTGGGCCGCGACCGGCCCGAGGCGTCGGGATCGCGCTGCGGCAGGAACGCCGTGCGCTGCTCACGATCACGGATCGCGGTGCGTATTCGGTGCGGCGGCACGGGCCGGACCAGACGCGCGGCGGCGGCCAGGGCCTCGGCGCCCACGGCGACGGTGACCGCGAGGACGGCCACCACGGCGCCGAGCCCGTTCTCCCCGGTGAACAGCCCGAGAACTCCTCCGAGCAGCACCAGCGGAATCAGCGGGACGAGCAGGGCGATCACCCGCGAACTCGCGCTCCGGGTGAGCGCGGAGGAGGCAGAGCAGGCGGCGAAGACCGGGAAGGACGGCGAGGTCCCACCACCGCTTCGTTCCCCAGCCATGCAGACCACCCCCCTTCCGCTCCCGCGCACGAACACCCGTACGCCCACAAGCCCACACGCCCATACGAGATCCAGGACCAGTACATCGCACTCGTACCCGTACTCGTACTCGCGATCGATCCTAGCCCGCCCCACTGACAACGGGCACGGAGGGGGAATCCTCCCCGGGCAGCGGATCCCGGGCCAGCACTTCGGCGTCGGGCCGCCCGTCGCCCGGCTCCCGCGGCCCGAACCGGGTCACCGTCAGCGCCACCGCCAGGTTCACGGCGAGGGCCACCATGCCCGCGTTGACACCCCACACCGGGTCGTTGCCCGTGAAGACCAGCCAGCAGACGACCCCGACCCCCGCGACCAGCCCGGCCACCGCCGCCGCCGCCGTCAATCTGCGCCACACCAGACCCTGCAGCAGCATCGGCACCAGCTGCGCCATGCCCTCGTAGGAGACGAGCGAGAGCCTCACGAGCGTGTTCGGCGCGGTGTAGGTCATGACCAGCGCGATCGTCCCGGCCACGACCACGACCAGCTGCGAGGCGAGCTTCTGCCGCTCCCCCGAGCTCCAGCGCGGCACGAGCGAGAGCACGCTGCGTCCCCACATCGTGCCGATGACCAGCATGAACACCGCCATCGGCACGATCGACGACAGCGCCGCCGCCACTCCGATCACGCCCACCGCCCAGGCCGGCAGCGCGTCCACGACCAGCTTGAACAGCGCGAGGTTGGAGTCCGCGCCCGCCAGCCCCGGTACGACGAACAGCGCGGCCATGCCCAGCAGCATCGGCACGAAGAGCAGCACGTTGTAGGCGGGCAGCAGGATCGCGTTGCGGCGCAGCGCGTCGGCGTCGCGCGCGCCCAAGTACCCGGCCACGGTGGTCGGGAAGATGACGACGGTCAGCGTGTTGAGCACGACGGTGGAGGCGAACCACCCCGCTCCCAGCTCGCCGCGGCCGCCCGCCCCGCTCCCGGCGCCGGGGAGCGTCAGCCACTGCGGCCGCTCGGCAGCGAGCCGGTCGAAGAGTTCTCCGTAGCCGCCGAAGTAGTGCAGGGGCACGTACACGGCGAGGAATCCGAGCGTGCCGATGACCAGCACGTCCTTGAGTACGGACACCCACGCGCTGCCGCGCAGTCCGCTGACGACGACGAAGCCGGTGGTGACGGCGAAGGCGATGAAGTACGCCCACTCCAGGGACACCGTCCCGTACGTCACGGTCGAGACGACCACGCCCATTCCGGTGATCTGGAGCTGGATGTAGGGGAGCAGGAAGACGGTCGCGACCGCCGCGCCCGCCGCGACCGCCGCGCCCGCCGCGCCCGCGCACCGCGAGCAGCCCGAGCGCGACGGTCGCCACCATGAAGACGGCGAAGACGGTGGTCGCGACGGCCGCCGCGCTCACCGGTGGTCACCCCGCCAGGTCAGCCAGACGGCGAGCGGGGTGACGAGGGTCGAGCCGGTGAACCAGAGGAGCAGGAACGGTACGCCGCCCGGTGCCGGCTCCACCCGGTTCACGAAGGGCAGCGCCCCGACGAACAGCACGAACGGCACGGCGAGCCACAGCGGCTGAGGACGTTTCATCCATTTCAGACGCACCGCTCCGACATTACGGTGCGCGCCCGCGCCCGCCCGTCAACGCTTGAGCGTCCCCCACACCACGAGCCGGTATTTGGAGGTGTACTCGGGCGTGCAGGTGGTGAGCGTGATGTACGCGCCGGGCTCGCCGTAGCCGGCGTCCGGCTTGACGATGCTGCGCGGGACGGGCGCGATCACCCCGGTGTCGCGCTCGCTCGTCTCCGCCAACGTCCTGCCGACGACGTACACGTACCTGCGCCCCCGCACGTCGACGATCAGCTCGTCCCCCGCCTTCAGCCGGTTGATGTAGCGGAAGGGCTCCCCGTGCGTGTTGCGGTGCCCGGCGAGCGCGAAGTTCCCCTGCGCCCCGGGCTGCGCGGTCCCGGCGTAGTGCCCGGCGTACCCCTTGTCCAGCACGGACCGCTTGTCGACACCCTCGGCGATGGGCACGACGACGCCGAGGCCGGGGATGCGCAGGACGCCGTACGCGGACTCCCGCGGCGGGGACTTGGCGGCGGCGCTCGACGGCGGGGCGACAGGGACCTCCGCCTCGGGAGGGGGCGAGACGGCGGGCTCCTCGGAAGGCGCTGCGGGAGACTCGGCGGCCGTGGGGACGGATTCGGGAACGGGAGGGGCGGCGGACCAGTCGCTCTCCAACTCCCTGACCTGCTCGTGCGCGGCGGCCAGGGCCTGCCGGTTGGTCCACCACACCTGGTGCACCACCAGCAACAACACCACCACGCCGACGGTGACGGCCAGTTCACCCGCCGCCCACAGGATCCCCGCGAGACCGGCCCGGCGCGCCCGCCGGCCCTTCCCCTGCACCACGACACGCACGTGATCTCGCACGGGCGGCACCTTAAGTCCTCCCCCGTCAACTGACCAGCCGCAGTACGGTGTGAACCATGCGCCCCGACACGCCTGCCGAGCACATCGCCGAAGCCGAGCGCCTCATCCGCACGGCGACCCGCTACCCCGAGGACCAGGAGCCCTTGCTCCTCCAGGCCGCGGCCCACCTCGAACTGGCCGACGCGCGAGAGCGTGCCAGCGCGCTGTACGACCAGCTCCTCTCCGCCTCCCCGGCCGACCCCTCCCTGATCAAGGCCCTCCAGGCGGCCAACCTCTGGGAGTACGGCCACGAGCCCGAGGCCCGCGCCCTGATCTCCGGCATCCGCGCGGCGGCCCCCTCGGACCCCGCCCCCTGGGAAGTCATCGCCGAGGCCCTCGAAGCCCACGACGAGCTGGAAGCCTCCCACGAGTGCTTCACGGAGGCGGCCACCCTCCTCGCCCCGGACAACGCCCCCCTCACCCCGGCGACCACCGCCCTCCTCACGGGCCGCCACCGCGTACGCCGCCTCCTCGGACTCCCGCACGACGACTGGGACATGGTCGCGGACACCCGCCACATCGGCCCGATCCCGCTGGACGAACTCCACGACCCCAAGCGCATCTGGGCCCTGGGCTCCGACGACCCCGCCGAGCTGCGCGCCGAGATCGCCCGCCTGCGCGCCGAGCTCGGCGACCGCCGCGCCGCGCTCTCCCGCCCGTTCCCGGTGGCCATCCTGCACTGGCCGGCGCGAGAGCTGGCGGAACTCCTCACCTCGTACCCCACCCTGGCCGCGGAGTACCCCTCCCACGACGCCCACCTGGCCCAGGTCGAAGCCTCCCTGCGCACCCTGGCCGCCTCGGGCACGACCAACCTGGGCATCGTCACCGCGAGCGTCCCCTCGTACGAGGCCTTCGCGGCCTCGGAGAAGACCTCCCCGTCCTCCCCGTCCCTCCTGGCCGAATACGCCACGACCCTGGCGGCCCGAGGCAAGGCCACCCCTTGGCCCCCGCCGACCACGTCCCCCTGCTGGTGCACGTCGGGCCGCCCGTACGCGGACTGCCACGGGGCGGCACGCTGACGGACACTGCGACACGGGCCGGCATCATGCACCCATGTCCGATGCCGTGCCTTCCTCCCCCGGGGTATCTGCGCGCATGAGCCGCCAAGCCTCGCGCAATACGACACCCGAGCTGGCCGTACGACGTCTGTTGCATGCATCCGGCCTGCGGTATCGCGTCAATGTGCCGGTACCCGGTATCCCACGGCGCACGATCGATATTGCGTTCGGATCGAACAGGATCGCGGTCTTCCTCGACGGATGCTTCTGGCACGGCTGCCCGCAGCACGCAACGCAGCCCAAGGCCAACGCCGAGTGGTGGCGCAGCAAGCTGGAAAAGAACATGGCACGTGATCATGAAACGACAACACATTTGGAATCAATCGGTTGGACAGTTCTCCGGTTCTGGGAGCACGAAAGACCCGACGATGTGGCACGTGCAATCACGAGAATCAAGGACAAGAAGGACAAAGGCGAAAAAATCTGACCTCATCGATGGAGTTCACGCGACCGACGTCAAATTTTCACGTCAACAGACACCTGGAGATCCAATGCCCGCCCCCTTCATAACATCCCTCTGCGGGTATCGAGACGGAAACCCGAATACCTCGGACGCGGGGAGCAAGCTCTCTATCGACCTGGGCAAACTGCTCTTCGAGGCAATTGGCATAAAATCTGACACCGTCGCATTGCCGGACAATACAGTAGGAGGCGTCATGGCAGACATGATGTCGATCGACTTGTCTCAGCACTTTCAGTCCTCTGCGCCACATCTCACCGTAACTCCCGAGAAATCACTCGACAGCTTCGAGCAGTACTCACACCTCAGCGCGGCCACCGAATTGCGCAAAAGTATGGCTACCGAAGTGGCTCGCACTGTGAATGATCTTCGCTCCTTCGCCGTGAAGTCGCCCATCGTTGACGATGCTCACACGAGACTCATCGCACATCTGGACAAGATCGACCACGAGGTCCTGCAGGCCGAGACCAAACGCCTCGAACTCCTGGATCTACTCGGGGAAGAGTCTGTACTCAAGCTCGACATCACGATCTCGCGAGCAACACCAGGCGTCGCATCGGCAGCAGCTCAGCACCTCATCGCAGGCCTGTCCCTCAAGTGGACCCTGAGGACCGATCGCGCTCAGGACTGCCGAAGCCAAGGCTCGAAGATGGCATCGCTCCGACGCGGCCGCATGCCGCACTTCGCCGCCGTGACGATGGAGCCGCGCCCGTCCATGCTGAACCTACTGGGGCGAGGTTCGGGCGATGTCGACTGCCTCTACCACCTCGACCTACCCGCCCTCTCTCAGGCCATCGATGAGTACTGCTCCGGTACGCGAAGGAAGGACCGACTCAAGATGCGTGACAACTTCCGACGCCTCTGTGACCAGCGCCGGCTCCGCGACTACGACGAACTGCGCAGCTACGTCTCAACACTGTGAGGTGCACCACCGTCGTGGCCCCACAGGGGTTGACTCTCCGGCGCAGCCGACTGGGCGAGCAGTCGTGCGGGACACCCGTCGAGCATCCGGCACAGATCTCCTCCTGTGCGACCACACCAGCATCCGGGACAACTGTCAGTGCCTCCGATTAACCTGGTGCACATGGCTAAGCGCATCTCCATGATCGACCTGTTCGCAGGCTGTGGCGGCATGACTTCGGGCTTCATGGCGGCAAAGGGGTACAAACCGGTCATGGCGGTGGAGTGGGACCTGCATGCCGCAGCTACCTATGCATCCAACTTCGGCGAGGAGCACATGCGTTGGGGTGACATCGCCAAAATCCAGGATCACGAGATCCCTCGGGCAGATGTCATCATCGGCGGCCCTCCTTGCCAGGGCTTCTCCAACCTGGGCACCCGCGACGTCAACGACCCTCGGAACAAACTCTGGAAGGAATACATCCGCTTCGTCCAGCACGCGAAGCCCAACGTTTTCGTCATCGAGAACGTTGATCGCTTCCTGAAGTCGTCCGAGTTCCTCCTACTCCAGGAAGAGGTACGTGAGGGCGGCCTGCTGGATGGATACGAGCTCACGTCCGGAATCCTGATGGCCGCCAACTACGGGGCACCCCAGCGCAGAAAGCGTGCCATCGTGATCGGCTCCAAGATCGGAAAGATCCCCCTACCCCCTCAGACTCACGGGCAGGGAAATCCGATCGGACTCAAGCCGTGGCGCACAGTGAAGGACGCCTTCGACAGGCAAGGACTGGCGGACAAGCCCGAGACCACCGCCCTGCCTGCCTCAAGCGCCAGGTTCTTCGGAGAGACCGTTCCGGGCGTCTTCAAGAGCAAGGATCTCCACCTCGGCCGCACCCCGACCGATCTCTCTCTGCTTCGCTACGCCCACGTCCCTCCGGGCGGAGGACGCTTCAATCTTCCTGAGGAACTACTCCCGAACTGCTGGAAGAAGAAGACGAGCGGCACGACCGACGTCATGGGTCGAATGCAATGGAACGAACCGTCGCTCACCATTCGGACAGAATTCTTTAAACCTGAGAAGGGTCAATATCTCCACCCTCAGTGGGAATCCGGAAAGAATGGATATCGAGTAGACCGCCCCATCACCCACCGGGAAGCCGCCCTTCTACAGACCTTCCCCGACAATTTTCAGTGGTGCGGAACAAAGATCCAGATCGCCAAGCAGATCGGTAACGCCGTTCCGCCGGCACTGGCGGAGGCAATTGCGAAGCACCTCAAGCCGTATCTTCTCGGGACCCCTCAGCGATGATCAGCGGGGCAGGCCAGTAGGGCTGGCCTGCCTCCGCCACAGCGTAGTGGATGCCTCCGATGTCCACCTGAAGGCGTGAGTCACTCGGCTCTGCACGGGTCAATCGTACCGCCAACCACGTGCCTTTCTCGGGCACTGTCAAGCCAAGAGATCGCGCAATTTGTGGATCCTTCCCTTGTGCACCAAGGATTATCACACCTTCCGGCTGCAGGCGTTTCCTTGCATCGCGAACTCTCTTCGCCGAATCCAGCTGCTTCGCGACCGTTACCACTGCATTGCGGTCAATGATTCGACCCTGCACACGCCGGAAGAGCTCATCAACACGCCTCTGACCCGCAGGTTCAGCCATGATTCCAGCTCGGACGCCATGGCCCAACTTCAATAGCAGATTCTCGCGCATAGAACCGTTCTCAAAGAGCCACCGGATCGCCGAACGTCCCGGCTTGGAAATAGACCTCTTACCGTCCCGATTCCCGCCCTTCGTCAGAATCCTCTCGCCGATCCGGACGAGCCCTGCCACATAGGAGGAATTCTGATCGTCAGCAGACAGCAGGAGGCAGATGTGCCCGATGGCCTCCTTCGGGATCATCCACTGCCCGGTGAGTGAAAATTTTGCGTCAACATCCACACCAGAAACGCTGTAGTCCATCTCCAGGCCGCGCGGAAGCCCGAATTCGGACTGACAGACGATCTCGACCTTCGTACCCAGGTAGGTCTTCTCAGTCTTGGCCAACTGCCGAATGTCGTAACGCGCCGTTCGCTGACCGTCAAGAACCTCGTCAATTGACTGCCTGAGGACTGCTGAAAACCTTCCCTCAAGGCTGGGTTGACGAGTGAACCAGGCGGCTACCCGATCGAGTTCGGCGTCTTCTCCATCAGGCGCGCCGAGGTCGTCGAACAACATCTCATCTGCTGGCATGGCATCAGAATACGATCGGGGTCGATCATGTACCAGAGCTCGATCACACAGTGACCGAAAGGCATGGACCCAAGGGTCGAAAGTCCGGACAGTCATGCGTGGGGCAGCACAACTGTCTGACATGCCCCTATTCGTCTAAGATTTGATGAATCTTCATGGAATCCGCCAGAATCTCCCGAACTCCCGAGAGCTCTGCCGCGACACGCATCCACCCGTACTCCGCAAATGCTCGGTTCAGCGCAGCAACTACTTCATCGAGCACCTCTCCCACTTCGCAGACTTCCCCGCGCTCGGGGGAGGCCGTAATCCGCCTCCAATCGATGGGCCCCGAAGAGAGTGCGACGCCGTCCGCCACCGGAACGGACAGTAAGAGTCGAGAGCCCCCGCCTTCCCCCACCACCCAGAACACTCCCACTCCTGTAGTCGAACTCCAGTGAGTAATACAGGCGTCGAGTTCTCCGACGTGATCAACTTCTCCGACCCCACAGCCCTGGGAGCCGCCAGCCGTCGGGGGCATCAGCGCTCGGCCGGCCGTTCGGCCTCGAACCGACTCTGCGCGTGGTCCAGCGTTTCATCCGCGTCGAAGCCGCGGACATGCAGCCAATGCAGCACGTCAGCGATTAGATGAGTACCGGCGTCACCGGTCATAACCCGGCTGAGCACCGAGCCCGAGGTGCAGGGCTCTGCAACTTGCCTGTACTGCCTGATCACCGGCTCGATCCAGGCGATGTGCCCGCTGACCTCGTATCCGGCTTGCGGCTTCGAGATGGTTGCAACCTCGGCCCATGTCGTCTTGCCTGACGGTGTCGGGATAATCCCCCATCGATCCGCCGTAGCGTCGAGGAGTCCGAGACCTCGGCCTGTCTCAGACTGGAGGTCTGCGGCGACCAGGGTGGGGAGGGCGCGCGGGTCGGGATCCTGGACCTCGATACGCAGATGCGAGCCCCTGATTCGGAGCACAAGGGTCGTGGGTGTTCCAACTCCCACATGGATGAGCACGTTGGTGACGAGCTCACTGACGCAGAGCTGCGCGGCGTCGACCAGATCGGCCATTCCCCAATACTCCAGGTGCTGCCGCACCACGCGGCGTAGAGCGGGGACCTCTTCCGGCTCAGCCAGGAATGACAGCTCCAACGGCTTCAGAACATGAGTTCGGGCGACGTCCATGTGCGTATACCCCCTGCGGTGCGATGTTCTCGCGTGTCACGATCCGTCCCCGATCAGTCACGCGAATGCCTGTATGCAAGCATGGCGGCGCGCATCCCGCCATGCAATGTGCATGAGGGGATTCGCTCCATTGAGTGATTGACCCCTCTCCCCACTTCCTATGCGATGGAATGTCCAGTAGAGCGCGAGGAGTTGAAATGGCAGGTTCCCCCACGGCCCGGCGTCGCCGACTGGCCATCGAGTTGAAGAAACTTCGTGAGGACAACAACCTCACCTGCAATCAGGTGGGCAAGGAGCTGGACTGGAGCGGTTCCAAGGTCAATCGGATGGAGACCGGCCAAGGTCGGGTACAGCCTTCCGACGTCGAAGCGCTGTGCCGCTTCTACGGCACGTCCGACGAATTTCGTGAGCTACTGAAGTCTCTGGCGAAGGAATCGAAGACCAAGGGGTGGTGGCATGCCCACGGGGACGCCGTACCGGCCTGGTTCTCGGTCTACATCGGCCTGGAGCAGGCAGCCTCCAGGCTTCACAACTACCAGGGTGAGTTCGTGCCTGGCCTGCTACAGACCGCGGAGTACGCCACCGAGCTGAGCAGAGCGTCGTCCGGGCAGACGGACGAAGACATTCAACGACTCGTGGACGTGCGGCTGAACCGTCAGAAGCTCCTGGTAGACCCCTCGCCGCCCGATCTCTGGGTCGTCATGCACCAAAGCGTGCTCATGCACATCGTCGGAAGCCCCGCGGTGATGGCAAGGCAGCTCGAACACATCGTAGAGATCACCCGATTGAAGAACGTGACAGTGCAGATCCTCCCTTACGACGCCGGGGCATACCCCGCCACCGGCCCGTTCACGATCTTGGGGTTCCCCGAGCAGGAAGACCCAGATGTCGTCTACCGGGAGGGCCTGACCGACTCGGTCTACCTTGAACAGCCGGCGGATGTCGTCCTGTACACCAAGGCATTCGATCACCTACGTGCCCTGGCCCTGGGCCCGCAACGATCGGCGGCCTTGGTCCTGAAAACACTGAAGGAACACACCTCATGAACCTCTCCACCCACGCTCGTTGGCGCAAGAGCAGCTACAGCAATGGCACCGGCGGCGAGTGCGTTGAAGTCGCTGACGGAGACGGATGCATCGGAGTGCGCGACTCGAAGCAACACCAAGGTCCTTTTCTGTCCTTCGAGTCGCACGCTTGGTCGATCTTTGTTGAGCAAGTACGCAGGGGATCCTGATCAAGACAGACCAGTAAGTCCGCCCTCACCGCCACAGCCACGTACTACCGCTCATAGGTCACGCGGGAACATCCGCAGGTGTTGGTGGGCTTGGGCTGTGGGCGAGATGGTGCCGCATGGCGGTTCATGGCAGGGTCGTTCCTCATGCGGATTCTCGTGATGGGTGGCACCTGGTTCCTCGGCCGAGCAATCGTCGACGAAGCGCTACGGCGCGGTTGGGATGTGACGACGTTCAACCGGGGGCGCTCCGGCGCGGTCGAGGGCGCCGACACCGTCCAGGGTGACCGGACCAGCCCCGACGACCTGAAGCGGCTTGCTTCGCACGGGCCATGGGATGCCGTCATCGACACCTCCAGCAGTGAGTTCCCTCCCCGTGATGTGCTCCTCGCCGCCGATATCCTGCGCCCGGCCGCCGCACGGTGGGTGCACGTCTCCACGGTGTCCGTCTATCAAGGGTGGCCCCACCACCCGCTCACCGAGGACTCCCCGCTGTTGCAGTGCCCGCCGGACGCCGATGAGTCGTTCGGTCACACCGGTCCCGACGGCAGCCCGACGAAGTACGGCTTCCAGAAGGCGGGTGGAGAGGCTGCCGTGCGCGCCGCCTTCGGGGACGACGCGGTGTTCCTGCGGCCCGGAGTGATCTTGGGGCCTGGCGAGTACGTCGGCCGCCTCCCCTGGTGGCTCACCCGTGCCGAGCGCGGCGGACCGATCGTCGTCCCAGCGCCGGCCGCCCAGATGATCCAGCCTGTGGACGTGCGGGACGTCGCCGCCTTCGCCGTCGATCAGGCCGCCGGCACCGATGGCCCCGGCCGGGCGTTCAACATCGCCCACCCCGATGGCATCAGCTGGTCCGACTTCATCGCCGCGTGCCTAACCGTCACCGGTAGCAGCGGCAGCCCGGTGTGGGCCAACGCGGCGGCACTCACCGCGCACGGTGTCAAGCAGTGGACGGAGCTTCCGCTGTGGCGCGCGCACTCCGGAGTGTGGTCCGTCGACCCCTCCCGTGCCGTTGCAGCCGGGCTCCGCTGCCGTCCGCTTGGCGACACCATTGCCGATACCTGGGCGTGGATGCAGGCAGACGGCCGACCAGTCGAACATCCGCGGTCGGCCGAGCACGGCGTGGACCCGGCCAAGGAAGCCCAGATCCTCTCCGCTCTCGGCCACCCGTAGGTATGCGGGACGGAGGGTCATGGCTCGATGGCCAGGAGCCCGCTCCCCGTACCCAGCTGCCTCGGCGCCGAGAGGCGCCCGAACTCCTCGATCTGTTCCCCGAGCGTGACAGCCACCCCCGTCCCCCTGAACGCAGGGGCCGTCAGAGCCCGCCGCAATGCGCCGGTGCGCTCCAACAGCCCCGCCACACGCTGCTCCGCCGGGATCACCCACACCGTCTCCAGCGTCACCGCCGCCGCGTCCAGGTCGCCCCGAAGCACCTGCGCCGCAGCGAGGTCGGCCGCGGCCTTGCCCCGTACCGATACCGACTGCCGAGCCGGCGGCCGGGACGCGACCAGATCCAGCGCCCGCTGCGCCGTCACCTCCGCCGCCGCCCCGTCGCCGACGAGCAGGGCGGTTGTGCCGTTGGACATCAGCAGTCGCTCCTCATTGAAGGCGAACTCGCCGCCGACGTCGTCGTGCAGGGCGTCCCGCTCGCCCCTGTCCTGCCGCGTGGACGCGACGAGCGCCCGGGTGGCCCGCTCCCGGTCCCCGAGGTGCCCGTGAGCGCGGGCCTCGATGGACAGCAGCCGCCGCTTGGCCGTGTCGCCCAGACCGGCGTAGGCCAGCGCAGTCCGTACATGCCGTACGGACTCCGAGGGGCGGCCCGTGTAATACGCGCAGATCGCCAAGGATCCGGTGGCGTAGGCCCGCAGTGGGTCGAAGCGGGCCATTTCCCCGTACAGGGCCGCCGATCGGGCGAGGCGGGCCGAGTCGTTCAGGGCTCCGAGGTCGAACGCAGCGGTTGACAGCAGTGCGCAGGCCTGCCCCGCCACGATCAGCAGGTCCTGCTGCTGCACGGGCACCTTGGTGAGTCCACGTTGGTGCTCCGCCTCCGAGCGCAGGACCTTCGCCCGCCGGAACACGTTGAAGGCGCTCACGGCGCCGTACGAGCGGGCGAGGGACAGGGCGTCGTCGCGGAGCTGGTCGATGGTCGTGTCGGATACGGACTGCGCGGCGGCAGCACCCGCCTCATCAGCGGCGTCACGTGCGGTCATGGCGATTTCACTTTCGAGGTTGTACGCAGCGGGAGTCACCGAGGCCGAGGCCGACAGCGCGGGCGGTGGCCCGAACAGCGCCGCGGTCTCCACGTCGAAGAGCTGCTCCAGTGCCCGGCGCGTGTCCGGTCCCGGCATGGTCTTGATCCGGCCCGACGTCCACCGCCGAAACTGTGCCTCCGACACCGACATGCCCTGTACGCCGGCCTGTGCGGCCGCGCGCTCGAACGCCGTGACGAAGTCCCTGTAACGCCAGTGCCGTTGCTGGACTAACACGCGCAGCAGCGTCGCCGGTTCGCCCATCGGTTCGCTCCCTCAAGGTCAGGAGACGGGCCACATCGCCCGCTCCACTTCGTGCCTACCGGCCAACTTCCCTGCTGCGCAATGAAACCCGTGCAGATGACATCGCGGGCACCACCTCCATGACACCCCGGTCACCCGCGTGAGCACCAGATGACACCGGCCGCGTCGTGGTCGTGACACCCGCTTCAGGGGGGCTCTTACGCCACCTCGACGGAACCCGGCGAAAGGGAGTGGAACGTGAGAAGCCCCGGCTTCCCCGACCAACCCTCTGGAGCGACCCGGTCCTACCTCCGCAGATGCGGCGCGTGAACTCAGCTCTACGGAAGGATGGATGGATGAGCGACTGGGAGTTCGTAAAGGACAGGACGGCCACGCAGGGCGCGGTGTGGAGGTCGGCTGACGGTCTCCGCTACAAGCGGACCGGAGGCGAGGATCTGCGAGAGGAGACCGAGTTCCAGCGGCTCGCTGTCCGCCTCGGATACCCCGTTCCCGAGATCGTCGACAGTGGCGCGGAAAACGAGCGCTACTTCGTCATCGAGCCGTCCCTCGGCGTCGCCACGCTGCACGAGCAGGCTCGTGGTGGACGGCTACTGGCGGATGTACGTGAGTCCAGGGGCGCGGTCGAGGTCGAGGGTGAAACGGTCGACCTGGTCCGTACTGCTGGACACTGTGAGGATGTAGCCATTGCCGGCGTAGACGCCCGGCCCCGTCGGGGAGAGCTGGTCCCTTGCGCCTCGGCGCCACAGGTGGAGGGCGTCGGCGCTATGGGTGAGCCGCAGGCTGCCGGGGGCCAGGTCGCAGGTGAAGGTGCCGAGCTCTGTGTGCTGGCCGCAGCCGTCGAGTGTGGGCTGGGTTCGTACGGCAGTGTTCGAGGTTCGCTCCAGGGTCGCCGCTCGGACGAGGGCTTCCTTGGGAGCCTGCGTCGGCTGCTTGTGGAGGTCCCGGAGGACAGTGGCGGTGGTGTGGTCGGCCGAGAGGCCGGCGTTGTTGGACAGGCAGAGCACGCGTAGCCCTGACGCCTCCATGTGGGCAGCGGCGGAGAAGCCCTGCTCGTGGCCGTAGTGGAAGACGGCGGCGCGGCCGGGGCGGGCGTCGGCGTAGAGGCCGGGGCCGTAGAGGTAGGGCTCGTGGTCGCTGGGCTCGTAGGCGACAGTTTCCTGCCAGGGGAGCTGTTGGGGGTGCTGCCAGCCCCGATGGACATGCGTGAGCCAGCGGTCGAGGTCGCCGACGGTGGTCCATAGGGATCCGGGGCCGGGCAGGGTGACCGGCGCTTCTGTGCGCTGCCAGCCGTGGTGAGTGGCCTGGTAGGCGGACGCCGCTCCGCGGATGACCTGGCGGGGGTCGTTCTTGAAGTGGGTGGAGTCCATGCCGAGCGGGCCGAAAAGGTTGCGCCGGGCGAGGTCGGGCAGCGTGGAGCGGTAGACCGTTTCGAGGATCTCGGCCAGGAGGAGGTAGTTGGTGTTGCTGTAGAGAAACCGGGCTTCGGGGACGGCGCGCTGGTCTTGGCGGTAGGCGAGGGTGTGCAGGTCGTCGGCCGTGTAGTGGTCGAGGTCCCTGAAGCTGGCGAGGGAGAGCAGGGATTCGGCGTCGCGTATGCCCGACCGGTGGGTGACCAGGTCCGCGACAGTGATGTCGCTGATCTTGAGTCGGGGAAGCAGGTCCGCGGCCCGCTGGTCGAGGTGCAGGAGGTTGTCACGCGCGGCGAGCAGGATCAGGTGAGCGGTGATCTGCTTCGCGACCGAGCCGACGTTGAAGGTGGTCTCCGGTCCGATGGGCAGTCCGTGTTCGAGGCTGGTCAGACCGGTGTGCAGAAGAGTGGGGTCTTCGCCTGGCCGGTGGACTAGCAGGGACAGGCCGGGCCCCTCGTCGCGGGCCACGTTCACAGGGCGCGTGCCTGGTG
Organism: Streptomyces sp. ISL-43; assembly: GCF_018614195.1. Lineage (GTDB taxonomy): Bacteria > Actinomycetota > Actinomycetes > Streptomycetales > Streptomycetaceae > Streptomyces. The sequence continues at coordinate 75,830 of NZ_JAGGOT010000034.1, read as the reverse complement.
GTGGGCGGCAGCGAGGCGGTGGCGTAGTCCGTCGTCGCTGATCAGCTCCAGAGCGCGGGCGTGGTCGGTCGCGGTGCCGGCAAGGAGGCTTCGCTGCTGGTCGAGGTAGGCGGTCAGGAACCGGTGCAGGTCTCCCGTGGTGCTGTTCAGCGCGTGAGCGGTGAACAGCATGGTGAGCGGGAACGCCCAGCAGGCGTGGAGGAAGCCGAACGCCGGCCTCGTTGTCTGCTTCCACGGGGAGTGGAAGTGCGCGGTGTCACTGATCTTGCATCCCGTGGCCGCGAGCGCGTCGTTCAGCCAGTTGTGCCCGGCCTCGTGGATGAGGTCACGGGCTAGGACGACCGGGTCGTCGACGTGGTCCATGAAGACCGTGCCGGGCAGGCGGCTGATGGTCCAGCTGTCGAGGGTCTCGCCGATGTTCTTGGTCCGCAACAGGCACAGGACGACGGCGTGCGCGACGAGTAGATCACCGAAGCCGGCTCGTGCGGCGCTGGCGTACGCGTCGGCCGCGAGGCTGCGGAGGTGGGGCTGGGCGGGTTCGGTGCCGGGGCCCAGGACGTAGTAGGGGGTCTCGGAGATCGCGGATCGGGGCAGGTCAGCGAGTGTGGGTGCCACGACCACGCGTGTGCCGACCGCGGTGGGGACGGAGCTGGTGGTGGCGCCAGCGTCGGGGTGGGCGACGCACCAGTCGAAGGTCGCGGCATCGCCGGCGCGGGCGGCTGCTTCGGCTCCTTCGAGGGCGTGGTGGGCCAAGCAGTAGTCGGCCGCCGCGCTGGTGCCGGACTGCGGCGGCTGGGCTCCGGGGCGGATGACCGCGCGGATGCGCTGTGTGCGCTCGTGGTGCAGTCGGTCGATCGGCGGGAGGTCGAAGAGGTCGGCGAGGGTATGCATGAGGGGGCTCTCCTGTTCGGTGGTGGGCCCGGGGCCGGGCCGCAGGTGCTGGCGGCCCGGCCCCGGGTGGGTTCACCGGCGGCGCTCAGAGCACCGGGCGGCTGTGGGTGTTCAGGCGGTGGTGGTCTCCGCCTCGGCCGCCGGCCAGCCCTCGGCCGAGACGCTGGAGGTGTGGGCGGTGGTACGGACGGTCTCGTCCTCGCCGCGCAGGTCCTCGACGTTGGCGAGGAAGTCGGCGATGCGGTCCTGATTCATGCGGTGTTCCGCCTTTCGGTCTCGTTGGCTTCGGCTTGTTCCGCTTGCTCTGCTGTGGGGCCGGATTCGGGGCGGAGATCTCGCCCTGGGCATGAGGGGCTCCCTCGTGTCGGTCAGCGCTGGTGGAGGTCGGCCGCCGTGCTGAGCGCGGTGCGCAGGTCCTCCATGGCCGGCCGGTCGCCCGCGTCGTCGGAGAGCGCGGCGGTGACGACGCTGCGCAGGGGCTCCGGGATGAAGGGCAGGTTCGTGTGGCCGGCCAGGCGGGGGATGTCCCCGCACAGGTAGCGATAGACGAGGACGGCGAGGCTGAAGACATCGGCAGCCGGGGTGGCCTCGTGGTAGCCGGTGAGGTACTCCGGCGGCCAGTGCACCTCGGGGCCGCGGTGTTCAGGACCGCGCGGGGTGGACAGGCGGCGGGCGGCTCCGAGGTCGGTGATCAGGCCCCGGTCCTGGTCGATGAGGATGTTCTCCTGGTAGACGTCGCGGTGGACGATTCCGCGCTGGTGCAGGTTGCCCAGGCCGTCGGCGACGTCGGCGAGGATGCTGAGGCCCTTGCCGGTGTCCTTGGACGAGGTCATGAAGGCCTGGAAGTTCCCGCCGTCGCAGTGCGGCATGGTGTACCAGTCGAACCGCTCCGAGCTGCCCTGTTCCAGCAGCGGGACGATGTGATCGGTTCCACTGGCGGCGGCGGTCAGCTCCGCCTCGTGGCGGAAGTCGTCGCGGGTGAGAGCGCGTTCGGTCTCGGTCATCTGCGCGTACCAGTAGTAGCCGTACGCGGCGGGCTTCTCGCTGGTGTCGAGCTCGGCCAGGACGTGGTTGCTGCCGAAGCCCGCCTTCAGTACGACGTCCTCCTGGCCGGGGCGGCTCGCTCTGACCAAGGTGCTGGCCCTCGTGAACGCGAGGAGGTCGTTGATGTGCCGGCCGTCCGTGCGGAGCTGATCGAGGACCCAGGCTGCGGGATGCATCGGGTGCAGGTTCATCGGCTCGCTTCCTTGTTCGTGGCCGTGGGAATGCCGGCCGAGCGGAGGCCCTCCATGCAGGCGTCGACCAGGGCTTCGAGGTCGGCATAGGTCGTGCAGGGGTGCTTCAACACTGGAAGACCGGTGGCCTTGGTCCAGGCGTCGGCGGCCTCGTTGTGGAGGTCGGCCAGCCGGGCGGCGGCCTCGGGCTGTTCGGTGAAGCGACGCTCTGTCGCACGTCGAGTGATGCGGTCGTGGCAGATGTCGGGCTCGGTGGTCAGCAGAACGGTCAGCTGCGGACGCTCTTGGGTTTGCTCGGCGAGGCGCTCGACGTACGCGTCGACGGGCTGCTGGTGGAGCAGGGCGAGCAGGCAGGCGGTGGAGAGGATGAGCCGGTCGGCGAGAACCGGCCCCTCGGTGAGGGCGACAGCGATGTTGAAGCGGGAGTGCAGGGCCAGGTCCTGGGCGGCGGCCTCGATGGCCTCTTGCTCGTCGCCGCCGTGGCCGGCCCGCAGACGGATCAACGTGCGGGTGGCGGAGTGGGAGAGCCAGGAGAACTGGCCGATGTGGCTGAGGGGGATGCCCTCGGCGTGGGCGGTGGCCAGGAGCCGGTCGCGGAGGGTGCTCTTTCCGGCGCCGGCTATGCCTTCCAGGGCCAGGAGCACGCGCTCACCCCGCCGCGGTGGGCTCGGCGATGAGCCAGCTGATGAACTTGGCGACCCGGCCGGCGGTGACCGGGAGGGTTCCGTGCGCGAGCTGGGAGCCGTACAGCAGGGCCGTTCCGGGGGCCGGGGCGGCGCTCCAGCGGGTGCGGGGCATCTGCTGGAACCAGGTCGCGGAGTTGTCGGCCCCGTCGTGGGTCAGCCACATGCCCTCCGAGTACCCGTTCGATGCGGCATCGGGGGCCTTGCCGTTCCACAGCCGATCGCTGGAAGCGGTCTCCACGTAGAAGTCGCCTCCGGCGTCGGCTTGGGTGATCACGACGCTGATGCCGGCGATCTGGCGGGGCCAGGCGAGCGGATCGGGGGCGATGCCGTCGAGGTGGCTGGTGATGTGCTGGCCCACGCCGTACTCGACGTACGTCCACGGGCGGCAGAGGGTGATCGAGGGCATTACGCGGGAGAGTGCCGGGCGAGCGCGTTCGAAGGCGTCGCCCAAGAGCTTCTCGGCGGCCGGGGGGATCGCGGGGATCTCGACGCGTCCGGCAGGCTCGTAGACGGCCGTGGCCTCTTTGGGGCTGTGGCCGGGGATTTCGTGGATGGAGGTCCGGCGCTCGTCACCGAAGCGGCTGGTGCCGCCGCTGGTCAGGACGTCGTTCATCAGGTCGGCGAGGTGGGCCCGCTCGGCGTCGCTGAGGAAGTTCTCGATGCTTCCGACGCCGACGGTCTCGGCTATGTGGATCACTTCGTTCCCCCTTGCTGGAGCACGCGGTGGATGTCGTTCAGGTCCGTGCAGTGGTTGAGCCAGCTGACGACCGGGCTGCGGGTGGCGGCCAGCGGGTCCTGCCACAGGGCGAGGAGTTCTCCGGTCAACGGCAGGTCGTCACTGTCGGGTAGTAGGCCCGCGTCAGACGTCTCGGCTTGGGGCAGAGCGCCGCACGCGGTGCCATGTTGCTCGGCGAAGGCGAGGGTGAGACGGGTCGCGGCTGTGGTGCGGCAGGCCCGCAGAAGGGCGGTTGCGGGCAGCGGCCGGTCGTACGCGAGGTGTTCGGTGACGGTCCATACCTGGGCGATGGCAGAGCTGGCGGCGGCGACGCGGCAGGTCGCGCAGCACCGGTGGCCTGCGTCCGGACAGAGGAGGAGGTATTCGCCGATGGTGGCTGCGATCTCGTCCAGGACTGCCCAAGCGGTATTGGCCAGCATCGCGCCAACGTCAGGGCGCCCGTCCCCTGCGGTGCCCTTGTGGTTGCAGCACGGCTCGCCCGCTCCGGGCTGCCTGCTGGAGGTGAGGGCGGGTTCGATGAACAGGGTGTGGAAGTAGGCGATCCGTCCCAGGAGCTGGTGGAAGGTGACCGCGTCGCCGGGCTTCACCGCAACACCCCATCGGCCACTTCCGTCGGCACCGGCAGCGGGCAGGCGCATGTGGTGCCGCCCGTCGGGCGCTCGGCGTCGAGTGCTGCGGCCAGAACAGCGGCGGCCTCGCACAAGCGGGCGAAGTAGCCGTCCCATCCCTGACCCGGGCCGGGGGCCAAACTCAGGTCGAGGACCGGCGTCGTGGTCCCCGTGCTCTCACAGGTGAGCTCCGAGCGGCTGACGTTGACCTCGATGCCTGCGGGCATGAGGGCGTTTGCCAAGGTGGCGGCCCGGCACAGGGCCGCAGCAGCACGGGCGTACTCCTGGCGATCGCGAGCGAGGAGACCGATACGCAGCTCCGTGGGGGCCAGGTTCGTGCCGGTGTACTGGTGGCCCTGGCAGCTGTCGTACGTGACGAGCCCCCACGCTCGGGTGACCGTGTCGACCAACGGCCAGACGCCGGGTTCGATGGCCGCCTGCCACATCGGGTGGGCCGGGGTGAGATCGTCGGCCTCGTGGACGCCGGCGAGGCCCACAGTGTTGATGTTTCCGTGCTCGCTGGTGTGCAGCCTCACTTCGTTGCCGACGAGGTCGGGATTGTCCCAGCTGGTCAGGAAGGCGTTCACGTCGCGCATGCTGTTCGGGGTGCGCGGGTGCCAGCGCACGCTCTGGCACCAGGCGCCGGCGGGATGACCGGGCTGGGCCAGCAGTGCGGCAACGCCGTCGATCATCCGCATGCGGTATTCGCAGTACGCGTCGTGATCGTCGGCCGAGTCTTGGCGCCAGCGGGTGGCGATGCACCCTCCGCCGCAGCTGGTGCGGTAGTCACAGGTCGTGCACTTGTCCATCAGGGCCTTGGCCTGGTTCAGCAGGAGCGAGTCCTGCTGGGCACGGACCACCTCGTGCTCGTCGGCCGTGGACTCCAGCTGGGTGAGGCGGGCCTGGGGCCAGGGCAGTTCGTCGCAGCTCCCGAGGCGGCCATCGGGATAGAGGGTGAAGACGTGGTCGCACTTGAGGTCGGAGAAGTGGCAGAACCCCGTCGTCAGACCCCGTAATCGCCGGATCGTGGAGACGGCCGGTTCCAGCTTGATGCGGGCGAAGTGTCCGGCGCTGATCCAGTGAGCGGTGGCGGCTAGGACGAACTGGGCGTACTCGTCGGGATGGATCGCCCAGGCCGGGCCATCGGCTGCGTTCACGGCAGCCTGCTGAAGCAGTCGGCTGGCCGACTTGCGCCTGCTCGGCAGGGCCGTGGAGCGGCGGATCGTGGAGTCGAAGCAGGGTACGAAGCTGATCGCGTTGACCGAACCGAAGCCGGCGAGGTGGTCCAGCACCTCCTCGGCGCGGTCCAGCACCGCCGGGGTCACCGCGGCGATCACACCGACGCTCCGGCCCCGCTCCGCGAGCAGGTTCAGGGCGGCGGCGACGCGCGGATACACGGGCTTGCCGTCGTAGCCGACACGCCAGGCGTTGCCCTGGGCGTCACCGTCGAGGGAGATACCGATCCGGAGGTCCGGGCAGAGAGTGTCGAACATGTCGAGCCAGTCGGCGTCGAGCAGGACACCGTTGGTCTGCAGGCTGACGCGGACGACCTGAGGCAGGCCGGCCAGCTCCGCGAGGATCGCGCCGATGTGCTCCCGCCCCGCGGTCAGGGGCTCGCCGCCGTGGAGTTCGACGGCGAGCTTGCGGCCCTTGAAGATGTCGGCCAGGCGCCTGATCTGGTCGGCGCTGACCCTGGCACCCCCAGGCGCCTCCTTGCGCTTCTCGTAGCAGTAGAGGCAGTCGATGTCGCACGTCTCGCCGCGCGTCTTGACGATGACCGACACCGCGGTGCCGGTGTCATCGGCGTCCAGGCTCCGGTAGAGCCCGTCGATCGTGTGGCGCTGTTCTGTGCTGAGGTTCATCGGCTGCCCCCTCCTATGCTGCCGTGACCGGATGACTGACTAGTCGGACAAACGCCCCAGCAGGGCGCCCTGGCCGGACTGGAGAATGTGCGCGGCCTCCAGCGGGATCCAGAAGCACTCGAAGTGAGTCGGCTCCTGCTCCCCGTCGTGGTCCTCCTGGCTCATCCACCGCTCCGGGGTCGGCTCCGTGAGCTCCAGGTGGAAGACGTGACGGCGCTGGATCTCGAACCGGTACGGGCTGATGTCGTACTCGGTCTCGCCGAGCTTGCGGACGATCTTGAAGTCCGACAGGCCGGTCTCCTCGCGGGCCTCGCGCAGAGCGGCGGCCTCCGGAGTCTCAGCGGGGCGGATACTGCCCGCGGGCACCTGGATGCCGACCTCCTCGTAGGAGTAGTCGGTGTGGCGGAACACCAGCAGGCGCCCGTCACGCACGACGTAGACGAGGACCTTTTCCTTCGTGACCTTCTCGGGCATAGCAACAACCTCCACTTGGTACAGGAGCTGATTCGTGGGCTGGCCCGGTAGAGGGCCGGGGACTTCTTGTCCCGGGCCGACCGTGGCCGGTCGGTGCCGCAGGCAAGCCCACGAGTCTAGGCCCCCAACTTGCTGTCGAATCAGCACTATTCAGTCGATGAGCTGACCCGCGAAGGGCCTCCGTGCCGCCGGGGCTATGGTCTGGCGCCTAGCCCTCGTCCGGGTGTGCGATGGCGAGCCCGCTGCTGGCGTACGAACCCTCGTCGCCGCCCGATCAGCCACTTCGCCAGCATGGTCAGAGGGCAGACGCCGATCACGACCGCTGCCCTGATCCGCCGTTCGATCACCCGCGCTGCTGGGCAGATCGAACTCCGCCCAGCAGCGCTTTCCCGTCGCCGTCAGATCGGCACCGTGGCGGTCGGCGAGCACGGATACGAGATACAGACCGTGCCCAGACTCGGCGCTCCCGCTCAAGGGTTCCGGGTGCGGCAGCACTTTGGCCGCGTCATGCACCTCGACCACAAGCACAGGCCCCTCCTGGCAGACGCTGACGGTGACCGGCCCCGACGCGGTGTGGCGTACGGCGTTGGTGATCAGCTCGCCAGCCGCCAGCTCGATTCCAGCCAGTGCCTCCGCATCGAGCCGTATGCCCCAGGAACGGATCTCGGCCACGACCTGGTGTCGTGCCTGCCGGGCGGCGGCTGCCGTGCGGGCGACGGTGAACGCGAGCTGGTGGTGCGCTGCCATGAGCGGGCCTCCTGGGCTGCCTGACTTGCGTTAACCACGGCGGCGACTCGGCCTCGCAGGGCCGCTGTCTTGCCGGGGCGAAGACGAAGTGTTCCCGGCGGCTCCCGCCTAAACGAGGCCCTGAGTGATGCCGAACGCGGCCCTTTCGTGCCTAACCGATGTCTATTCGCTCTCCACCTGGAATTTCTGGACAACAAATCTTCGGTCGGCGGCTGTTGATGTCTAGCGTGGATGCCGGACAAGGACCCCGGCACGAGGGAGCGGCTGTGGAGCCATCAGGACCGACCCTTTTCCAGACCCTGATCAACCAGCGGGGTTGGCAGGACTATCAAGTCTTCAAGCGGCGCTACGAGCAGGCGGCCAAGCAGTTAGCGGAGTTGGAGGGGCCGCCCTCGATCGGGACCGCGACGATCGAGAAGCGGCAGTTCTTCCGGTACGCGCACGGCGAGGTCCGGACCCCGCAGACCGTCGCCCGCCGCGTCCTGGAGTTCATGTTCCCGGGCATCTTGGCTGCCCGTCTCCTCGGGCCTGCGGAGTCCAAGCCTGGGACCTCGCCGCACCACCCAGCGGCTGACGACCGCAATGCAGTGGATCCATCCGAGTACGGCCTTGAAGACGTGGTCATGGCGGCGGCGAATGAGTCGGCGCAGTTCGCGGCCAGGGCAGAGAGCAGCAACGTGGGACCGCACACGCTGGAGCAGCTGGAAGCTGACATCCGCCGCCTCGTCATTACGTATCCGAACCGGCCCGTCGGGCCCCTGTTCCGCGAGGTGCGTGCCCTCCGCGACCGCGCCTTCGAACTCCTCGAAGGCCGCCAGCCACCGCGGTACACCAGTGACCTCTACGTGGGCGCTGGCGTCCTCTGCGGCGTACTGGCCAATGCCAGCTTCGACCTGGGCCGCTACGACGCCGCCGAGACACAGGCACGCACCGCCTTCCTATTCGGCGAGCTCGCCGGCCACAACGGACTTCGCTCCTGGGTGCGCGGCCTCCAGGCACTGATCGCGTACTGGGACGGCCGCCCCGTAGACGCCGTACGCCTCGCCGACTCGGGAAGTGCGTTCACCCCCGAGTCCGGCACGGCGCAGATCCGGCTGGAGAGCATCAAGGCACGCGCCTACGGCCAGCTCAACCGGGGCAGCGATGCTCTGGCCTCCCTGAGCGCCGCTGACCACCTGCGCGAGTGTCTCGTCGAAGGGGACGAACTGCCCGGCGGAATGATGGCCTTCCCCGTCGAGAAGCAACTGTTCTACTCCAGCAGTACGCACCTCTGGCTTGCCGGCACTCAGCACCTCAGCGACGCCGAGACCCGCGCCGATGAAGCGGTGGAGATGTTCCAGTCCGCGCCGCCGGAGCAGCAGCGACTCGGCGAGATGTCCCTGGCCCGCATGGACCTCGCGATGGCTCGGCTGGGCCGAGGGGACATCGACGGAGCCGCGACGCAGATCCACGCTGTCCTCGGGGTCAGTGCCCGGCGCCGCACCGAGAGCGTCGATCGCCGGATCGGCCACTTCAGCCGTCAGCTCGCGCTGCACCCCGGGGCCGGATCACCTGCCGCGATCGGCCTTCGTGAGGTGATCATTGCTCATCAGGAACGAATGCCCGCTCAGCTCCCGCCAGGAGGCAGCCAGTGACGACCGTGACCCTCTTGAACCCCGGCGCCATGGGCGCAGCCGTCGCCGCCCAGGCCGTCAAGGCAGGCCACCAGGTGCTGTGGGTGCCGGAAGGCCGCAGCGACGCGACCCACCGGCGCGCGAAGGAAGCCGGGGCCACCGCGTGTGACTCGCTCGGCGAGGCGCTGGAACGCAGCGAGATCGTCCTGTCGATCTGTCCGCCGCAGGCCGCCGAAGACGTGGCGACCACGGTCGCTGGCCACGCCTTCGCCGGCGTGTACGTGGATGCCAACGCGATCAACCCCCAGCGCATGCAGCGCATCGCGGAGGTGATCAGGCCGGGCGCCACGGTCCTCGACGGGGCGATCTTCGGCCCGCCGCCCGGCGGCCAGCGGGCGGCTCGCCTCTACCTCGCCGGCGAAGCTCAGGCCGTGGACACGGTGCAGCCGGTGTTCAAGGACACCGCGTTGCACGTCCGCCGCTCGAGCGGCAGCGTCGGCTCCGCTTCCGCGCTGAAGATGGCGTTCGCCAGCTACCAGAAGGCCGCCCGAACCCTCGCCGGAGTGGCCCACGCGCTGGCCGACGCCCATGGAGTCGGCGACGAGCTCACGGCCGAGGCGCAGGTGATGGCGTCCAACATCCTCTCCGACCCCGGATACCTGCCCAGCGTGGCCGCACGCGCCTGGCGCTGGGCCCCGGAGATGGAGGACATCGCCGAGACGCTCCGCGCGGCCAACCTGCCCGCAGACATGGCCGAAGCGGCAGTCGCGGTGATGTCCCATTGGGAGGAAGACAAGGACCAGTACGACCTGGAGCTCGCCGACGTGCTGGCCCACCTGCGGAGCCAGGGTGACTGAGCAGCGGTCAGTCGTACCCCTGGATGCAGCCCAGTAGCGACAGAGAGCCAGGGTGGCGGCGCCGGGCGGCCGTGTCGCCGGACAGTGGGTTCGTGGCGGGCTCGGCGGCGTACGGACCGCGGCGAGGCGCGTTGGTGGTGGTCTGGAGGAGGTAGACCGTTCCTAGCGATGTCGGCCGCTATTGGCCGGATCGCTGGATACCGGGCTGGCCGGTTGTCTCCCCGAACGGTCTTGGGAGAGCGAGAATGGCGCGAGCTGGTCGCTTTGGTCCCAGCAGGTCTTGCCACCCTTGTGGGGTGCGCCTGTGGTCCTTGGCGGGCTCGTGTTCCCGCGTGCCCTTGGGCGGGGCACGGCCTGGCCGGTAGCTCTCCGCAGCACGATCCTCTGGTCGTGTGCGGTCACACCTGGCCGACGCCGTGCCCCGTAGCAGAGGGCGCGCCTTCCGATCGCCACCGCGGCCGCATGGTGCCCGGTGACGACGGTGGTCTTCGATTGCTGTTGAAGCGGCTGCTTCCAGTACTGGGCTCCCCAGCGGGAGGTGTAGGCGGGATCGACCGCGACCACGACGAGCCCCGCGTGGAAGGCCATGCCGGACAGCCGTTCCCGGAAACGCGCGGTGGGCATGCCGGCGACGGTACGGCGGAAGGTCTTGCCGCGCTTGCCTCGGCCCATGGTTTCGCGGCCGGTGGCGCGGGCGTCGGCGAAGCCGAGGTTCTCGATGGCGAAACCGGCGCAGCCGTGGAGTTTCGCGAGGCGGATGAGTTCGGTGATCGCCTGCCGTAGGCGCCCGTCGCGCTGGGATGTCGGTCCGGTCAGGTCGGTGGTGACGGTGATGGGCTGACCGACCGGGTTGCCGTGGGCGTCTACGACGCAGGCGGCGAGGTGGTCGGCATTAAGGTCCACCGCGAGCAGCCGGGTGCCAATCGCGGTCAGCTCGGCGGGGGTCGGCAGCACCACCTTCGGTGTGGACCACGAGGCATCGAGGTACCAGCGACCGCGTTCGGGGTCGCAGACGATGTCGTAGCGCACGGAGCAGTTTGCCGTGACCCTGTCCAGCCACTCATCCCGGCGGTGGTTGAACGTAACGGGACACGAGAGCCGGTAGCGGCCCCGAGGTGCGTTCGCCAGGTGCCTCAACGGTTCCGGCAGGACGACGGTGACCGTCCCATCGGCCGGGTCCACAGTGATCGTGTAATTCCCGTACGGCGCACCGGACTCCCCGTCAGCGGTCAGAAACAAGCGCTGTGCGTCCCAGCACTCCCGCCACTCGTTTTGAGTGAGATCGGCGTCGATGAGGTTGTGCCGGGTCTTCGCGAGACGGCGGCCACCGACAACGATTGCCGGATGCCCGGCCTCGATCCGCTGCTCCACCTCGGCCAGGCGCACGGTGAGCACCTGCAACCGGCACTGCTTCTGCGCACGCTCAGTCCGGCTCGGGTAACCGCGGACACCACCCACACGCTGACCACACGGAACGGCCAAACGCTTACCGATCTTCGAGATGGCCCGACGCAGCAAGGCGCGCTCATCGAACAGGCATCGCACACTCAGCTGGTACTGGTCCTCGGATGCGCGGGTGATCGCCCCCGCCCAGCGCGACGACGACACCCCCGTCAGTGCGCGTTTACGCTCCGCCCGCCGGTTGCTCTTCACCGGCACCATGCCGATCCGCACTCGCTCAGCCAGATCAGCACGGGCATGCCGGCCGAGATGCCCTCCGACGACTCGCAAGACCTCGACATCGCCAGAGGTCAGGCGCAGACGATCCCGGATACGCGCACCCGCAGGCGCCGACACCGTAAACGGAACAGCCAACGCACGCAGTGCACGCCTCCGCCGACCCCCACCACGCGCCACCAGCTACCCCTCCATCCCCCACCGCAGCCCTGACGACTTCCACCCCCACACTGACCGTCTTTGCCAAGATCGCCAGCTCACAGCACCCGCGTTCACTCATACGAGGTACACCACGGCCAACAATCAAAATCAACAGCGGCTACCCGGGGGTAGACGCTGCCGGGGGCCGCCCAGGCGGGTACAGGAGGTGCTAGGGGCGCCAGCTGCCGTGGCGAGTTGGCGGAGCGTTGCCAGGTTGAGCTGGCGCCCGGCCACGGGCCTCTCATGCCGTGCGGCCGCCTCTGGTAGGTGCCCCGGGGGGGATCAGCCGGATCGGCCCTATCGGTTCGGGTGGTCCGGGGACAGGAAGACGATCACGCCCGTCTCCGTGCCGGGCAGGGCCCGCACCTCGTGCCAGCCGAGGCGGCGGTACGTGGCCACCGTGTCCTTGGCCAGCCGGCTGGTCAGGAGCCAGGCGCGGCGGTCCGGGGCGTCGGTGGTGATCTCGGTGAGGAGGTCCCGGCCGGTGCCGCGGCCGCGCGCGTAGGGGCGTACGGCCAGTTCGTCTATCTCCAGTGCCCCGGCGAGGAGTTCCTTCACGCGGGCCGGGCCGAGCTGGGCCGCGACCTGGGCGTACGCACGGTTCTTCGGGAAGGTCGCCGGGGTGATCCAGCCCGTCGCGAAGCCGTCGATGCCGGTGGCGGACTGGGCGAGGGCCGTACGGAAGCCACGGCGCCGGGCGTCGGCCGGAAGGCGGGCAGCGAACTGGCGAATGGTTTCTTCGTCTTCGTTCCACGGCGGGGCGGAGAAGACGTCGGCGTAGGCGTCGACCAGTTCGTCCGCGAGGTCGAGGACGGCCTGTCCGTAGCAGATCACGGTGTCCTTGCTCCTGGTGTTGATGAGGGAAGTGTGGGGAGTGGAGGGGTGGGCGAGCTCCAAGGGGCTGAGGCGGTTTGCCCCTTTGGGTGGGAGATTGAATTTATGCCCATCAGGTTCCATGGGCAGACATCGCACGGATGCGGCGAGTGTGCGACAAATCCCCTCGGTGCGGTCCGTGTCGGGTGGCGGGGCGGCCGCGTTGAGCAGCGCGTGGACAGACTGCTTCGGGCCGCCGGCGGATGCGGGCTCGCGTTTCTTCTCGTCCTGGGCGTGGTGGCGGTGCTGCCGCGCGGCGTACGGGACGCGGTGCCGGATCCGGTGATCGGCGGGGCCGTGCTGGTGTTGGGCGCGGTGGGTGCCCGACGTGTGGTCAAGGGCCCGAGTTAGCCTCGTGGGGCAGGTAGGCGTGTGAGCGTGTGCATGTATGGGCGCGTGGGCGTGTAGGCGCCTGCGCTGTAGGCGCGTGGGCGTGTAGGCGCGTGGGCGTGTAGGCGCGTGGGCGTGTGGGCGTATGGACGTATGACGTACGAGCTGATGGCGTGAGGGAGTTGGGCATGGTGCGGGTACCGAGTTCCGTAGTGGCGGCCACCGGTCTGGTCGGCGGGTACGCCGTCGCCCGGTGGACCAAGAAGCGGCCGCTCGGCGGTGTCGTGCTCGGCGCCGCGGGCGTCGTGGCCGGGCTGGAGTGGCACAAGCGCGGCGGCGCCCCCGCCGCGGCAGGGCTCGGTGCGCTGTACCTCGCCGGCTTCGCGGGTGCGCACCCGCTGGCGAAGAAGGTCGGCGCGTGGCCGGCCGTTCTCGGAGCCGCGGGCATCGTGGCCGCCGCGTCCTGGGCCGTCGCCGACCGCGGCTGACCCGACGCCATGGCTGACCTCTTCGGGCCGGTGCCGCGCCGGGGTGGTCAACCGCGGTGACGGCTACGGATGCGGCTCCGGGCCGGTGAGCACCGGGGCCGGGCCGGCCGAGGCCTCGGGCGCCGGGTGCCCCTTCTTGACGGAAGGGGTCGACGAGGGCTCGTTCGCTCGGGTCACGGCCCGACTCGCTCGACCTCGTTCGGATCGATTCGTAGCGCCGATCCGCTTTCGAAGGGTGTATCGGATGCCAGGAGGCCGACGACGACTTCCGCCACCCTGTCGGGCGAGGTGACCTGTCGGCTCGGACAGACCATCTCGGCGATGGCCGTCTTGGGGGCGCCTGCCATCTGCGAGATACGGTCGATCATCGGGGTGTCGACAACTGCCGGACAGATGGCGAAGACCGAGATCCCCTGCTCGGCAAGCTCGGCGGCCGCCGAACGGGTCAGGCTCACCAGGGCGGCCTTGCTGGCCGCGTAAGGTGCGGCGACAGGCATGGGAATCATCCCGAGCCAGGAGCTGCTGTTCACGATCACCGACCCGGATGCCATGCGCGGCGCGGCGTGTTTCATACACAGGAACGCGCCTTTGACGTTCACGTCCAGCACCGCATCGACAACGTCAGCAGACCACGCGGCCATAGGCCCCGCAGTGCCCTCGATTCCGGCGTTGTTGAAGAGGCAGTCCAGACGCCCGAAGCGTTGGACGGTGGCTTCGACGGACGACTCGACCGATGACTCGTCGGTCACGTCCAACTGATGGAACGCGGCTCGCGCGTTGCCGAGATCGGCAACGACGCCCTCGCCCCGCTCTCGGTTCCTGGACGCCATCATGACGCTGCAGCCCTCGGCCAGAAGCCGACGAACCGTGGCGAGCCCGATACCGGTGGCGCCCCCGGTCACCAGGGCAACCTTCGACTGGAGCCTGTCGTCCATCTCAGCCCTCACTGTCGGGTGTCGGCAGAATGACGCTCGGCCGCGCCGTCCGCTCGTCGGCTCAGGTCCGTAGGCGGCCCCATCCGACCTCGGATCTGCGGAGCGCATGCCGCGGCCTGCTCACGACTCACTATTGAGCCGCGCCACTCCTCTCGCGACCCGGGCCCGCGCCCGGCAGCCATCCGGAGTAGGCAGCCCAGAGACTGTGCGGCGGGCCCTGGCGGGTCGGGTCTGTGCCTACTTCTCGGCCGAGCAGTCCGGTCGGTCCTTCCTCGCCGGGCTGGTCAGAACCGGGCCCAGTGAGCGCCGGGGCCGGATCGGCCAACGCCTCCGGGGCCGGGCCGGGCCGGACCCGTACCGCCCGCCGCCGGCGCTCGTACAGCCGCCGCAGAGCCCCGTACATCCGCCGGGACCCGCACAGCCCGCCCCGCTCCCTATCCCCCCAGCGCCCGCGACAAGGTGTAGATCAGCAGGCCCGCCAAGGCGCCTACCACCGTGCCGTTGATGCGGATGAACTGGAGGTCGCGGCCGATGTGGGCCTCGATCTTGCGGGAGGTGTGCTCGGCGTCCCAGCCCGCCACCGTGTCCGTGATCAGCGAGGTGATCTCGGTCCGGTACGTGGTGACGACATAGACCACCGCACCCTCTATCCAGCCTTCCACCTTGTCCTGCAGCCGGCGGTCCGTGGCCAGCCTGGCCCCCAGCGACATCAGCGAGGACCTGACCCGCAGGCGCAGCGCGCTCCGCTCGTCCTCCGCCGCCGAGATGATCATCGAACGGACCGCCATCCAGGTGGAGGCGATCACGTCCTGCACCTCGTCGCGCGCCAGCAGCTCGGACTTGAGCCGCTCCACCCGCGCCCGGGTCTCCGTGTCCGACTGGAGGTCGGCCGCGAAGTCCGCGAGGAAGCGGTCCACCGCCCCGCGCGCCGGGTGCTCCGGCATGTCCCGCATCTCCTGGACGAAGCGGAGCAGCTCCTTGTACACGCGGTCGCCGATCTTGCGGTCCACGAAGCGCGGGGTCCAGCCGGGCGCCCCACCCTGCACCGCCGCCTCCACCGAGTCCGCGTGCGTGACCAGCCAGTCGTGCGCCCGCGCGCACACCAGGTCCACGACCCGGCGGTGGCCGCCGTCCGCGACGACCTTCTCCAGTGTCTTGCCGATCCCCGGCGCGATCTCCGCCGTCTCGGCCCGCCGCGTGATCGCCTCGCCCACGACGGCCTGTACATCGGAGTCCCGCAGGACCGTCAGCGCCCCGCGCAGGGCGGTGGCCAGCTCGGCCGTGACCCGGTCGGCGTGCGCGGGCTCTGCCAGCCAGGAGCCGAGCCGGCCGCCGATGCCCAGCGCGTGCAGCCTGGTGCGCACCACGTCGGCGGAGAGGAAGTTCTCGCCGACGAACTCCCCGAGGGAGACGCCGAGCTGGTCCTTCTTGGTCGGGATGATCGCGGTGTGCGGGATGGGCAGGCCGAGCGGCCGCCGGAAGAGGGCGGTGACGGCGAACCAGTCCGCGAGCGCGCCGACCATGCCCGCCTCGGCGGCGGCCGCGACATAGCCCGCCCAGCCGCCCGCGCCCGCGTGCTCCGCCCACTTCGCCGCGACGTAGACCAGCGCGACCAGGATCAGCAGGCCGGTGGCGGTCCGCTTCATCCGGCGGACGCCGCGCCGGCGCTCCTCGTCCGCCTCGCTGAAGACGAACCCGCCCCGCGCCGCCGGCTTCGTCGTACTGCTGCCCTGCTCCACGTACTCCTGCTTTCCCCCGGGCGCCGGTTTTGTCTCCATAGCATCCGACTCCCGGGGAGCCCTGCGAGTTCCCGGCGCGCCGAACGCGCGCCGGACCGCGCCTACAGCTCCTACAGCCCCCGCGGGTCCACTACGGCTCCTGCGGCCCCTGCCGCCGTCCCTACAGCTCCTTGCGCGGCTTCGACTTCGAGATCCGGTTCGGGTTCGCGTTCTTCGGCGGCTTGACCTTGATCTCCACCCCGCCCCAGAAGGCGAAGCCCGTCACGACCACCCGCGGAGCCCCCGGCGCCGGCGGGCCGGGGTTGTCGCGCTGGTCGAAGGCGCCCATGACGCCGATGCCCCGTACGTCGACCTCGACGCCCGGCGGCACGGTGATCTCGATGCCGCCCATGACGGCGACGCAGTTGATCACGACCTCGCGCTCCGCGAAGTTCGCCTCGCGCAGGTCGAGCTCACCACCGCCCCAGAACGCCACCGCGTGGAAACGGGCGGGCACGGTCCAGTTGCCCTTGCGCTGGAATCCCGACATGACCGCGACGGCCATGGCCGGCCCGCCCGCCGGGCCGCCGCCACCGATCCGGGCCGGCCAGGCCGACTCCGAGCCCGCCGCCGCGCCCTTCGTCAGACCGATCGGGGCCGGGCCGACCGGGGCGGCCGCCACCGGGGCCGTCGCGCCGAGCGCCGGCAGGTCCCGGGTGAGCGGTTCCAGCTCCGCGTACGTACGGGACTTGTACGCCGCCTCCAGCCGCTCCTCGAACTCGTCCATGTCGAGCCGGCCTTCGGCGACGGCGTCCCGCAGCCGGTCCACCACCCGCTCCCGGTCCGCGTCCGACGCCCTCAGATCCGGCAGCGGCTTTTCGGACGGCACCGGCTCCTGGGGCAACGGCTTCTCAGGCCGCTCGTCACTCATGAGGACCAGCCTATGCAGTCGCCGGTAAGAGTTGTATGGCCCGGACCCGGCTCCGGCTCAGGGTTCTCCCTGATTTATCCCCGCCTCGCCGCAGCCCCGAGCCCGATCCCGATCCCCGCCCCGCCTCGCCTCGCCGCAGCCCCCTCGCCCGCTCCCTGTCCCGCTCCCTATCCCCGCCCCGCGTACATCCGCGCGATCACGTCCTCGATGTCCGGTTCCCGCACCGACAGGTCCAGCAGCGGGTATTCCGCCGCCACCGCCGCCACCAGCGGAGCCGCCGAAGCCCGCGCCGGGAACGCCAGCCACTGCCGCGGCCCCTCCACCTTGACCACCCGCGCCCCGGCCACCTCGATCGGCGGCAGCTCCCGCTCCAGGTCCACCACCAGCGTCCGTTCGCTCTTGCCCGCCCCGCCCGCCGTGTGCAGTCCGCCCAGCGAGCCGTCGTACATCAGCCGCCCGTGGTCGATCACCATCACCCGCTCGCAGAGCTGCTCGATGTCCTGGAGGTCGTGGGTGGTCAGCAGCACCGTGGTCCCGAGCTCCTCGTTCAACTGCCGCAGGAAGCCCCGTACCTTCGCCTTGCTGACCACGTCCAGCCCGATCGTCGGCTCGTCCAGGTACAGCACGTCCGGATCGTGCAGCAGCGCCGCCGCGATGTCCCCGCGCATCCGCTGCCCCAGCGAGAGCTGGCGCACCGGTACGTCGAGCAGCTCGGCGAGGTCGAGGCGGTCCACGCAGCGTTCCATGTTCTCCGCGAACCGCGCCGCCGGGATCCGGTACATCCGCCGCATCAGCCCGTACGAGTCCTTCAGCGGCAGGTCCCACCACAGGGTCGTGCGCTGCCCGAACACCACCCCGATCCGGTGCGCGAGGCGCATCCGCTCCCGCGCCGGGTCGATGCCGGCGACCCGCAGCCGGCCGCCGCTCGGGGTGAGGATGCCGGTCAGCATCTTGATGGTGGTCGACTTGCCGGCGCCGTTGGGCCCGATGTAGCCGACCACCTCGCCCCGCGCCACCTCGAAGCTGATCCCGTCCACGGCTCTGACCTGCCGTTTCTCCCGGCGCATCAGCCCGACCCGGCGCCGTACGTCGAAGACCTTCTCGACCTCGTCCAGCGAGATCAGCGCGTCGGCCATGTGGGTTCAGCTCCCCGTGCTGCGGTACGAACGGACCCCCGCGCGCCACGCCAGCGACGCGGGGAGGAAGACCGCGAAGGCCACCAGCGGGCTCGCGTACGCCGCCCACCCCGGCAGCCCCAGCGGGTCGGGCCGGCCCAGCACGTGGAGCGCGGGCAGCCAGTTGACGAAGGCGAGGGGGACGATGAAGGTCACCCCGCGCAGCAGGTCCTTCGCGAAGACCGTCGGCGGGTACTGGAGCATCGTGCAGCCGCCGTAGGTGAAGGAGTTCTGCACTTCCGCCGCGTCCCCGGCGACGAACTGGAACGCCGCCCCGGCCACCATCACCGCCCCGAAGATCGCCGCCCCGGCCGTGATCATCACGGGCACCAGCAGCACCTTTCCGGCGGTCCAGTGCAGCTGGTCCAGCTCCGTGACCGCCCACCCCAGCACCGTGAGGCCCTGTACGACGCGCCCCAGCCGGCGCAGCGCGAAACGGTCGGCCGCGACCTGGGCGAGGAGCGGGACGGGGCGGACCAGCATGGTGTCGAGCGACCCGTCGCGGATCCGGGTGCCGACCCGGTCGGTGTTGCCGAGCAGCAGGTCGGCCAGGCCCAGGGAGGCCGAGCAGGACCCGTACAGCAGGGCGATCTCGGGGAGCGCGAAGCCGCCCAGCTCGTCCACGTGCGAGAACATGATGTAGATCGCGACGAAGTCCAGGAGGGTGATCGCCGCGTTCCCGAGGGTGGAGAGGAAGAACGACGTGCGGTACGTCATCGTCGACCGGATCCACATCGCTGCGATCAGGCCGTAGCCGCGCAGGCCCTCCACGACCCGGCCGCGCCGGGGTACCTCCACCGCTCCCACCGGCAGGTCCCGTACGGGGATCGCCTCGGCCACCCGCTCAGCCACCCTGGACCACCACCTTGTGCGTCGCGGCCGACTGCAGCACCCTGCCCAGTCCCAGCAGGGCCAGCGCCCAGGCGGCCTGGAAGCCGAGCGCCCCCGCCGCGCTCCCGGCGCCCGCGCCCTCGCCGAGCAGGACGTCCAGCGGCACCTGGAGCATGGCAGCCCACGGCAGGAGGCGGACGAACTCCCCGAAGCCGCCCGGGAACACGGTCAGCGGCAGCAGCATCCCGGAGAAGAAGATGGAGACGACCGTGGCCATCATGTTGATCCCGGCTCCGTCCATCAGCCAGAACGCCGCCAGCCCCAGCAGGTAGCGCAGCGCGAAGCCCACCACCAGCCCGAGGACCACGGAGACCAGGAACAGCAGCCAGCGCACCGGGTCGGCGGGCAGCGCCAGGTCGAAGGCCAGTGCGCCCACCACCAGCGGGACCACCCCGCGGCCCAGGAGCTGGAACGCCGCACGGCCCAAGTCGGCCGCGAGCCACCACATCTGCAGGTCGGCCGGGCGGTACAGGTCGACGGCGATGTCACCCGTACGGACTCGCTCTTGGAACTCCTCCTGGAAGCCTCCGCCGATCAGCGCGCCGGCGGAGAGCAGCGCCTGGCTGGCCCACATGAAGGTGAGGGCCTGCGACTGGTCGTAGCCGCCGAGACCGGGCCGCTCGTCCCAGAGCGCGATGTAGGTGTAGGCGAGGATGAAACCGAACACGGTGTTGGTGAACACCCCGGCCGCGGTCGCGGTCCCGTAGGTGGCGTAGCGGCGAAAGCCTCCGGCCGCGACCGCACCGTAGAGCCCGGCGCGCCGGGCTGCCGTCTGAAGCACCGCACTCCTCCGTTTCCCACGTCGATGCTGGGTCGTTCGTTTTCCTAGGTCGTCCAAAGCGCGCGAGCTTAGTGCGGAGGGGCGATCCACGCGATCGATTTACGCCCGTCCGGAGCGGAACCGGTGGCCATCGGGTAGACAGCATGAGGTACAGATGTGGATATTTCGTACGGCGCCGAGGAGTCCCGGAGATGAGCGACCCGTCACCACCACCCGGCTGGACCCCTCGCGACCCCGACACCCCCGAGAACACCGGTACCCCCGACGGATCTCAGGGCGCCGGCGCGGCCTCGCCGGCCGGACCGGCGGCGAGCGCCAAGGACGCGGAGAAAGCGGAGAAGCAGAGGGCCGGGGCGGCGAAGAAGGCCAAGCGCAAGCGCACCGGCTGGCGCCGCGTCCTTCCCACCTGGCGCATGGTCCTGGGCGGCGTCCTGCTGCTCGCCCTGCTGGGCGGCGGGGCCCTCGTCGCCGGCTACCTCCTGGTCGACATCCCGCCCGCCAACGCGGCGGCCGTCGCGCAGTCCAACGTCTACCTCTACGCCGACGGCTCCCAACTCGCCCGCGACGGCGAGGTCAACCGTGTCAACGTACCGCTCTCCCAGATCCCCCGGACCGTCCAGGAGGCCGTCCTGGCCGCCGAGGACCGCGACTTCTACTCCGAACGGGCCGTGGACCCCGCCGCGATGCTCCGCGCCGCCTGGAACACCGCGACCGGCAAGGGCACCCAGTCCGGTTCGACCATCACCCAGCAGTACGTCAAGAACTACTACCTGGGCCAGGAACAGACGATCAAGCGGAAGGTGAAGGAGTTCTTCATCGCGATCAAACTCGGTCGCGAGAAGTCGAAGGCCTACATCCTCGAGGGCTACCTGAACACCAGTTACTTCGGCCGCAGCGCCTACGGCATCCAGGCCGCCTCACAGGCGTACTACGGCAAGGACGTCGGCAAACTCGACACCGCCGAGGGCGCCTACCTCGCCACCCTCCTCAACTCCCCCAGCGCCTTCGACGTCGTCGCCCACCCCCAGGGCCGCGGACGCGCCCTGGCCCGCTGGAACTACGTACTCGACGGCATGGTCAAGAAGGGCTGGCTGACGGCCCCCGAACGCGCGGCCACCCGCTTCCCCGAGCCCGGCAAGCTCCGCCCGGCCGCCGGACTCTCCGGGCAGCGCGGCTACCTCGTGGAGGCCATCAAGGACTACATCGCCGAGCACAAGATCCTTGACGAGAAGACCCTCGCCGAGGGCGGCTACCGCATCACCACGACCATCGACAAGAACCGCCAGAACGCCATCGTCGCAGCCGTCGACGACAAGGTGGTCGGCAAGCTCGACCCCGACAAGCGCAAGGCGGACCGCGTCGTACGCACCGGCGCCGTCTCCATCGACCCGGCCACCGGCAAGGTCGTCGCCATGTACGGCGGCATCGACTACACCAAGCAGTTCGTCAACAACGCCACCCGGCACGACTACCAAGTGGCCTCCACCTTCAAGCCGTTCGTCTTCGCCTCCGCCGTGCAGAACGACTCGCACACGCAGGACGGCCGCACGATCACCCCGTACACGATCTACAACGGCGACAACAAGCGGCGCGTCACCGGCACCCGCATCCGCTACGAACCGGAGAACGAGGGTCAGCTCAGCTACGGCAACATCACGGTCAACACCGCCACCGACCTCTCCGTCAACGCCGTCTTCGCCCAGATGGTCGTCGACGTCGGCACCGACAAGGTCAAGCAGACCGCCATCGCCCTCGGCATCCCCGAGAGCACCCCGAACTTCGACGCGGGACCGGCCATGGCACTGGGCACCATGCAGGCCAGCGTCCTGGACATGACCCAGGCCTACGCGACCCTCGCCGACCACGGCCGCCACACCCCGCACACCTTCGTGGAGAAGATCACCAAGGCGGACGACACCGTCCCCCTCCCGCACCGCGAAGCGACCCAGGCCGTCAGCCGCGAGGCCGCCGACACCACCACGTCGATGCTGGTCAGCGTCGTCGACAACGGCACCGGCACGGCCGCCCTCGCCGCCGGCCACCCCGCCGCGGGCAAGACGGGGACCGGCGAACTGGACCGGTCGGCCTGGTTCGCGGCATACACCCCGAACCTGGTCACGGTCGTCTCGATGATGGGCCAGGACCCGGACACCGGTTCCCTGGAATCCCTCTACGGAGCGCTCGGCGAGAACCGCGTCGGAGGCGGCGGCTACCCGGCCCGGATCTGGGCGCAGTACACGAAGACGGCCCTGGGAGACAGCGACCCGCTGGACTTCGACCTGGAGCTCATGTCGGGCGCCGACCAGCTCCCGCCGGCGCCGCCCGTGATCCCCAGCCAGCCGGAGCAGACCCCGGGCGAGCGCTCCTCGGGCCCGCCGGTCCGCCCGACGCCGACGCCGCCGACGGGCGGGCAGACGCAGGGCGGTCAGACGAACGGAGGCCGGACCGACGGCGGACAGGACAACGGGGGCCAGAACAACGGGGGTCAGACGAACGGAGGCCAGACGGACGGCGGTCAGAACACGGGCGGCCAGAGCACCGGAGGCCAGACCACGGGCGGCCAGACCACCGCGGGCCAGGCGGAAGGCGGCACCACGGCGGGCAGCCGCGGCGGCGCCACCGAGGGCATGCGCCCGCCGGCGGACCTACTGGAGTAGCGCCGCGCCCGGGGCAGCCCGGGGCGCGGACCGCGCACCGGCTCAGTGGCCGGAGGTCACCTTCAGGCCGACCACCGCGACCAGCAGCAGACAGATGAAGAAGATCCGGGCGGCGGTGACGGGCTCCCCCATCACCGCCATGCCGACCACCGCCGCACCGGCCGCGCCGATACCGACCCACACGCCGTAGGCCGTACCGATCGGAAGGGTCTTCACCGCCAACGACAGCAGCACCATGCTCGCCAGGATGCCGGCCCCCGTGAACAGGCTCGGCCAGAGCCGGGTGAATCCTTCGGTGAACTTCATACCGATCGACCAGCCGACTTCGATCACACCGGCGATGATGAGCAGAATCCAGGCCATGACGGGCACCTCCGGAACGAGAGCGGAACGGGTGCGTCGTCTTGTCATGCAGCCGTTGGCATCAGCCACGGCCACCCGGTACGGCGCGTCTCGTCGGGGTTCTTCGCTACCGTAGCAAAAACGCACGAAAAGGGCCGGTGACGAGTGTCACCAGCCCTTTCGATCTTGGAATCCAAGGGTGCCGCACAGGGGGAGAGATCCCAGGATCTAGAGATAGAGCCCCGTGGAGTCCTCCGACCCCTCCAGCCGCTCGGCGGCCACGGCGTGCAGGTCCCGCTCGCGCATCAGCACGTACGTCGCCCCGCGCACCTCCACCTCGGCCCGGTCCTCGGGGTCGTAGAGCACCCGGTCCCCCGGCTCGACCGTCCGTACGTTCTGCCCGACCGCGACCACCACGGCCCAGGCCAGCCGCCTGCCCACCGCGGCCGTCGCGGGGATCAAAATGCCGCCGCCCGAGCGCCGCTCGCCCTCCGGCGAGTCGGACTTCACGAGCACGCGGTCGTGCAGCATGCGGATGGGCAGCTTGTCGTGGGTGGTGGTGTTCTCGCTCACGCTCCGAACCTACCCGCCCGCGCCCGCCGCGCACCCCGCGGGTCCATCAGCGCTTGCGCCGCGCCGACGCGACGAGCAGCCCCACGACGCCGATCGCGAGCAGGGCCACGGGCACGATCCGCTCGACGCGCGGGGCGCCGTCCTCGTGCCGCAGACCGTCCCGAGCGTCGGTGATGAGGCGGTTCACCGTCGCCACGGCCCGGCCGGCGGTGTGGTCGACGGTGCCGACCACCTTCGCTTTGACGTCCCCGATGATCGTCTTGGGGTGCATGCGCACGCCGATCTCGTCGAGCGTCTCGGCGAGCTGCTCGCGGCGGCGGACGATGTCCGCCTCGATCTGTGCGGGGGTCCTGGCTTCCGGCACCGCGCTGCCTCCGTCGTCGTGGTCGGTCATATGAGGGCGTAGCCCACCATGAACAGTCTGTCAGCAGCTTAGTCTCGTGACCGTACCGATCCCCTCTTGAGGAGACTGTTGAGATGAGCGAGCGACTTGAGCCGGGCGACACCGCCCCCGCCTTCACCCTGCCCGACGCGGACGGCAACGAGGTCTCGCTCGCCGACCACAAGGGCCGCAAGGTGATCGTGTACTTCTACCCGACCGCGCTGACGCCGGGCTGCACGAAGCAGGCCTGCGACTTCACGGACAACCTGGACCTGCTGGCCGCGGCCGGCTACGACGTCATCGGCGTCTCCCCCGACAAGCAGGAGAAGCTGGCGAAGTTCCGCGAGAAGGAGCACCTGAAGGTCACCCTGGTCGGGGACCCCTCCAAGGAGGTCCTGGCGGCTTACGGGGCGTTCGGCGAGAAGAAGCTGTACGGCAAGACCGTCACCGGGGTCATCCGCTCGACGATCGTCGTCGACGAGGACGGCAAGGTCGAGCGCGCCTTCTACAACGTCAAGGCGACGGGCCACGTAGCCAAGATCATCAAGGATCTGGGCATCTGACCCCGCCTCTCCCTCCCCGCCTGCCCGCACCGTCAACCGGTGCGGGCAGTTCCGTTTATCGGACGTAACTGTCCGAATATCGCTTCGTTAGGCCGTACGAGGCCACGAACGCGCGGCCGGACGGGAGGGGACCGATGGCGGTGCGATACACCCGGGAGCTACTCGAAGAGGCTGCCCGTGCGACGAAGAACTTCGATGAAGCGGTCCAATGGTGTGGGGGCATCCCGACGCCCGGGTCAAGGCGCTATCTGCGCGCGAAGATGACGGAGGCGGGCGTCGACTTCTCCCACTTCCCGGCTCAGTGGGTGCGGCATACCGAGGAACGGCTGAGGGAGCTGGTCGCGGTCTCGACGTCCTTCAAACAGGTGGTCGCGGGGCTCGGCATCAGTCAAGTAGGTGGAAACCAGACACACATCAGCCGCCGAATAGCGGTGCTGGGCATCGACACCTCGCACTTCACCACGACCCGAGCACAGCGCGCGAAGGGTTCTCTGGGACCGGCACTCACTCTGAGGTCGCCGGAGGAGGGCCGGATCCCGGGCGGGCGGCTGCGAAGGGAGCTGCTGAAGTGTGGCACGCCGGAGAGGTGCGCGGACTGCGGCGTAGGCACCGAGTGGAACGGGAAGCCCCTCCGCCACGAAGTCGATCACATCAACGGCGACTGGTGGGACAATCGGCAGGAGAACCTACGTCTCCTGTGCCCCAACTGCCATGCGGCAACGGACACCTACCGCGGGCGGAAGCGGAGGCGGTCCGCATGAGCCGTCCTGGGTACACACGCGAGTTGCTTGCCCGGAGCGCGCAAGACGCACACAGCCTCCTCGATCTGATGCGTCGCCTCGACGTCCCTCTCAGCAGTAGCCCCCGCACTTACCTGCGCAACCGCTTGGCCCACTACGGGATCGACACGTCGCACTTCGTCGACGAGCCGCTTCCAGCCCGGACTCCGCAGTCCTACACGAAGGAACGGCTGGCGGAGGCGGCGGCCGCGTCACACAGCATCGCCGAGATGCTCGTCTACATGGGCGTCGTTGCCTACGACAGCGCATTCGGTCACCTCCGGAAGAAACTCGACCGGTTCGGCATCGACACCACGCACTTCACCACGCAGCAACGCCGCTCGGGGCCACTGTTTCCACGCGAAGAGATCACCCACGCCGTCGCCGAGTCCCGCAGCATGGCGGGAGTGATGCGGCTGCTGGGACACCACGAGTTCGGCGGGTCAGGGCGAGCGAAGGCTCGCCGAAGCATCGAGGAGTACGGAATATCGACGGATCACTTCACAGGGCAGGGCCACACGGCCGGCCGCCCCTCGCCGACCCGCAGGCGGGCCGATGGGGTCCTTCAGCTACTCGAAGCAGGCTCCAACCGTGAGAAGACCGCAGTACTTCGCCGCGCCTTGGACGACCTCGGGGTACCGCACATCTGCGACGAGTGCGGAACCGGCGACACCTGGCAGGGCAAACGGCTCGTTCTGGAGATCGACCACATCAACGGCGACCGACTGGACAACCGCCGCGAGAACCTGCGCTATCTCTGCCCGTGCTGCCACAGCCAGACGGCGACGTTCGCGAATCGATCTCGGCTGCACAACACAGCGCGAGGCACAGTAAAGTAGCCGCGATGGGTCCGTATCCCAGCTGGCCAAGAGGATGCCGGTTTAGATCCGGTATGTCGTGGGTTCGAGTCCCACCGGGCCCACATCAACGGCCGGTCGCTCTCCTCTGAGGGTGACCGGCCGTCGGCGTTCCGTCCGATCAGCCCAACAGGTCTCGGACCACCGGGACCAGGGCGCGGAAGGCCTGGCCTCGGTGGGAGATGGCGTTCTTCTCCGCCGCCGTGAGTTCCGCGCAGGTGCGGGTGTCGTTCAGGGGCTGGAGGATCGGGTCGTAGCCGAAGCCGCCCGTGCCCGACGCGGTGTGGCGCAGCGTGCCCAGGAGGCGGCCTTCGACCACGTGCTCCGTGCCGTCCGGGAGGGCGAGGGCGGCCGCGCAGAAGAAGTGGGCGCCGCGGTGCTCGTCGTCGATGTCCCCGAGCTGCGCGAGGAGCAGGTCCAGGTTGGCCTTGTCGTCGCCGTGGGAGCCGGCCCAGCGGGCCGAGAAGATGCCGGGGGCGCCGTTCAGGACGTCCACGCAGAGGCCGGAGTCGTCGGCGACCGCCGGGAGGCCGGTGGCCCGGGCGAGGGCGTGGGCCTTGAGGAGGGCGTTCTCGGCGAAGGTGACGCCGGTCTCCTTGACGTCCGGGATCTCCGGGTACGCGTCCGCGCCGACCAGCTCGTGCGGCAGGCCGGCGTCGGACAGGATCGAGCGGAGCTCGGTGACCTTGCCCGCGTTGCGGGTGGCCAGGACGAGGCGGTTGGGCGCGGGGCGCGGCGTCGAGGTCATGACCCCATTATCCGGCTCTCCGGCCGGGCCCCCGTCAGCCTCGGCCCGGCGACCCGCGTCCCGGCCCGCGCCTCAGCCCGGCGTGCAGACCTTCGAGATCTCCTTCGCGGCGTCCGCGACCGGCGTGATGTCCGGGGCGGAGTCGCCGTTCTGGAGCGAGGTGCGGACGTTCTGAACGGCCGTGTTCATCGAGGAGATGGCCTTGCTCAGGTCGGCGTTGTCCGTCTGGTCGCCGACCTTCTTGAGGTTGGCCTCGATCTCGTTGAGCGCGTTCTGGGCGTCCTGCGGGCTGTTGCCGGCCTGCGAGACGGCCTGCTGGAGGTCGTTCGCGCCGTCCGTTATGGCGACCGCGGTGCTCGCGCAGTCCATCGCCGTCGAGATCGCGTCGCAGGAGGTGATCGCCGGTATGGCGAGGGCTGCCGTCAGAGCGACGGCAGCCAGGCGGTACTTCGGCTTCACTTCGGCCCCCAAGTGGGTCTGATGCGTGGGTGTGGACGGGACGTGGGCGACCACGTGGACGGGTGCACGGCTTCGACGCCGTGCACCCGTACTCCGAGGGACGCGCGGACGCGCCCCGCGGTTGCCGCTGCCCGATCCGCGGACGGATCCGAACGGTCCGGGACTGCCTGGTGCTGCGACCGGAAAGGTCTACCGGTCGCAGCGCTAGAGCGTGAGCTCCAGGGCGCTCAGCTGGAGGGCCTCCAGGTCGGCGCAGCCGCCGGCGGCCAGATCGAGGAGGGCGTTGAGTTCCTTGCGGTCGAAGGGCTCGCCCTCCGCCGTGCCCTGGACCTCGACGAAGCGGCCGTCGCCGGTGCAGACCACGTTCATGTCGGTTTCGGCGCGCACGTCCTCCTCGTAGCAGAGGTCGAGGAGCGGGACGCCGTCGACGATGCCGACGCTGACGGCGGCGACGGTGCCGGTCAGGGGCTTGCGGCCGGCCTTGATCAGCTTCTTCTGCTGACCCCAGCTGATGGCGTCGGCCAGGGCAACGTAGGCGCCGGTGATGGCCGCGGTGCGGGTGCCGCCGTCGGCCTGGAGGACGTCGCAGTCCAGGACGATGGTGTTCTCGCCCAGGGCCTTGTAGTCGATGACGGCGCGCAGCGAGCGGCCGATCAGGCGGGAGATCTCGTGGGTGCGGCCGCCGATCTTGCCGCGTACGGATTCGCGGTCGCCGCGGGTGTTGGTGGAGCGGGGCAGCATCGAGTACTCGGAGGTGACCCAGCCCTCGCCGCTGCCCTTGCGCCAGCGCGGGACGCCTTCGCTGAAGGAGGCGGTGCAGAAGACCTTGGTGTCTCCGAAGGAGACGAGGACGGAGCCCTCTGCGTGCTTGCTCCATCCGCGTTCGATGGTGACCGGGCGGAGCTGTTCGGGCGTACGGCCGTCGATGCGAGACATGGCACCGAGCCTAACCGGTGCGCGGGGTGGGGAAGGACCCCGCCGAAGGGACGAAAAGACCCCGTCCGGGTGCGTCCGGGCGGGGTCCTGTCGTACGTACGGGTGTGTGTGCGAGCCGGTGGGCTCAGCTCACATCATGTCTTCGATGTCGGCGGCGATCGGGTCGGCGTCGGTGCCGATGACGACCTGGATCGCGGTGCCCATCTTGACGACGCCGTGGGCGCCGGCGGCCTTCAGCGCGGCCTCGTCGACCTTGCTCGGGTCGATGACCTCGGTGCGCAGGCGGGTGATGCAGCCTTCGACCTCTTCGATGTTCTCGATGCCGCCGAGCCCGGCGACGATCTTCTCAGCCTTGGTGGCCATGTGTTTCTCCCTGAGTTCTACGAAGAACGAGTCTCGGCGGCCGCCCTTGCCTGTCGGCCGGCGGGTGGTGCGATTGACCGACCGGCGTGGTCCGCTTCGTCACGGTAACGCACGATTGGCCCAGCTATGCGAGCACATGCCCGCTATCTGCCGAATGATGACGATCAGCGCCAACCTGCCCTAGGGCGGGTGGAATGCGACCGTGACACAAGTGGTCTACACCAGTGTGCCGCAAGTGTCGCGGCTGCCAAAAACGGGCCGGCCAGGGAGGACGCGGATGAGCGCGAGCAGCGCCGCAGCAGTGCCACAGCCGAAGTGGTGGAACGGCATGTTCCAAGGGCTGCAGAAGATGGGGCGGAGCCTCCAGCTGCCGATCGCCGTCCTGCCCGCGGCGGGCATCCTGAACCGACTGGGACAGCCGGACGTCTTCGGCAAGGACGGCCTGAACTGGACGAACGTCGCCAAGGTCATGGCGGGCGCGGGCGGGGCGCTGCTCGACGCGGACCTGGGCCTGCCGCTGCTGTTCTGCATCGGTGTCGCGATCGGCATGGCCAAGAAGGCGGACGGCTCGACGGCGCTGGCCGCGGTGGCCGGCTTCCTCGTCTACCGGGGCGTGCTGCACGCCTTCCCCAAGGACTGCCCTTCGGGGTCGACGGACATCGGGGGCGGCTGCCTGGCGGCCGGGAACGCCTTCACCGGGTTCACGTACCAGAATCCGGGGGTGTTCGGCGGCATCATCATGGGCCTGCTGACCGCCTGGTTCTGGCAGCGCTACCACCGGGTGAAGCTGGTCGACTGGCTGGGCTTCTTCAACGGGCGCCGGCTCGTCCCGATCGTCATGTCGTTCGTCGCGATCGCCTTCGCGGCACTGTGCCTGTGGATCTGGCCGCCGATCGGCGACGCGCTGGAGAGCTTCTCGGACTGGCTGGTGGGTCTGGGGTCGGTGGGCGCGGGCATCTTCGGCGTCGCGAACCGCGCGCTGCTGGTGATCGGCCTGCACCAGTTCCTGAACGTGCCGGTGTGGTTCCAGTTCGGCAGCTACACCAAGCCGGACGGACAGACGGTCCACGGTGACATCAACATGTTCCTGGCGGGCGACCCGGACGCCGGGCAGTTCCTCACCGGCTTCTTCCCCATCATGATGTTCGCCCTGCCGGCGGCGGCGCTGGCGATCACGCACTGCGCGAAGCCGGCGCGACGCAAGGAGGTCGGCGGCCTGATGCTGTCGGTCGGCCTGACCTCCTTCGTCACCGGCATCACCGAGCCGCTGGAGTACTCGTTCCTCTTCCTCGCGCCGGCGCTGTACGCGGTCCACGCGGTGCTGACGGGTGTGTCGATGGCGGTGACGTGGGCGTTCGGGGCCAAGGACGGCTTCAGCTTCTCGGCGGGCCTGATCGACTACGTCATCAACTGGGGCCTGGCGACGAAGCCCTGGCTGATCATTCCGATCGGGCTCTGCTTCGCGGTCGTCTACTACGGCATCTTCCGCTTCGCGATCACCAAGTGGGACATCAAGACGCCGGGCCGGGAGTCGGACGAGGAGATCGCGGTCATGGAGGCGGACAACACGAAGGCGTGAGCGGCTGACCTTCGGCCGGGCGAAACCGGGCCGAAGGGCCCCTTCGGGGCCGCCACATGCCCCCCTCGGGGGCCCATAAGAGAGTCGAAGGCCTTCGGACCCATGGGGTCCGAGGGCCTTTGCCATGTATGCCCGAATGTGTCCTCCCCCACGAAATTGGTGGGTTCCTTACGCGGACCCCACCGTGCTACAACTGGTCTACACCACTGAGTGGTGTAGACCACGCGGGCCTTTCGGCCCGGGGTCCCCCTTTCCGAGACGCCGCCAACCCCCCTTTTTCCATGCCCCTGGCAGCGCCTTGCCCACTGGAGGATGACCATGTCCACAGCCACCGCTGCGGAAACGAAGAAGGGCGCCGGCGTGATGGCCGTCATGCAGCGCATCGGCCGGAGCCTCATGCTCCCCGTTGCGGTGCTGCCCGCCGGAGCGCTCCTGCTCCGCCTGGGTGCGGACGACATGCTCGGCGACAAGGACGTCTTCCCGACGTTCATCCTGAAGATCGCCGGTTACATGGCCGCCGGTGGTGGCGCGATCCTCGACAACATGGCGCTCCTGTTCGCCGTCGGTATCGCGATCGGCTTCGCGAAGAAGTCGGACGGCTCGACCGCCCTCGCGGCCGTCACCGGTTACCTGGTCTTCCAGAAGGTGCTCGCCACCTTCACGGACAGCAACCTGCCGAAGGTCGCCAAGGTCGTCGGCGGCAAGATCGTCATGCTGGACGCCCCGGTCAACGCCGGTGTCCTCGGCGGTGTCGTGATGGGCATCATCACCGCCCTGCTCTACCAGAAGTTCTACCGGACCAAGCTGCCGGACTGGGCGGGCTTCTTCGGCGGCCGCCGCCTCGTCCCGATCCTCTCCGCCTTCGCGGGTCTGCTCGCCGGTATCGTCTTCGGTCTCATCTGGCCGGTCCTCGGCACGGGTCTGCACAACTTCGGTGAGTGGCTGACCGGTTCCGGCGCCGTCGGCGCGGGCATCTTCGGTGTCGCCAACCGCGCGCTGATCCCGATCGGCATGCACCACCTGCTGAACTCCTTCCCGTGGTTCCAGGCCGGTTCCTTCGAGGGCCCCGACGGCGCCGTCCACGGCGACATCGCCCGCTTCCTCGCCGGCGACCCCACCGCCGGACAGTTCATGACCGGCTTCTTCCCGATCATGATGTTCGCCCTCCCGGCCGCCTGCCTGGCGATCGTCCACTGCGCCCGCCCCGAGCGCCGCAAGGTCGTCGGCGGCATGATGTTCTCCCTCGCGCTCACCGCCTTCGTCACGGGCATCACCGAGCCGATCGAGTTCACCTTCATGTTCATCGCCCCGGTGCTCTACGCGATCCACGCGGTCCTGACCGGCGTCTCGATGGCCCTGACCTGGTCGCTCGGAATGAAGGACGGCTTCGGCTTCTCGGCCGGCGCGATCGATTTCTTCCTCAACCTGGGCATCGCCTCCAACCCGTGGGGCCTGGCCGGCATCGGCCTCTGCTTCGCGGCCGTCTACTACTTCGTGTTCCGCTTCGCGATCACCAGGTGGAACCTGCCCACCCCGGGCCGCGAGTCCGACGAGGAGCTCGCCGAGCTGCTCAAGGCCGAGGCCAAGTAGTCCCGCGCCACACCACGACGAAGCCCCCGCTCTCCCGGAAGGGAGGGCGGGGGCTTCGTCGTACAGCGGTGGCTCAGACCTCGTAGACCGCGCCCGCGTACGCCAGGTCGATCGGGCCGTCGTAGACCGCGCGGGCGTCGGCCAGGTTCTGCTGGGCGTCCGTCCACGGCGGGATGTGGGTCAGGACGAGCCGGCCGACCCGGCCGCCCCGCGCGAACTCGCCGGCCTCGCGCCCGTTCAGGTGAAGGTCCGGGATGTCCTCCTTGCCGTGCGTGAAGGAGGCCTCGCACAGGAAGAGGTCGGTGTCCTCGGCGAGCAGCCCCAGCTCGGGGCAGACACCGGTGTCACCGGAGTACGTCAGCGAGCGGCCGCCGTGCTCGACGCGGATCCCGTAGGACTCGACCGGGTGGGAGACCTTCTCGGTGCGGATCTGGAACGGGCCGATCTCGAAGCTGCCGGACTTCAGGGTCCGGAAGTCGAAGACCTCGCTCATGGAACGCTCGTCGGGGACGTCCTCGTAGGCGGTGGAAAGCCGCTTCTCGGTGCCCTCGGGGCCGAAGACGGGGATGGTGCCGCAGCGCCCGCCTTCGTGGCGGTAGAAGCGGGCGACGAAGTAGGCGCACATGTCGATGCAGTGATCGGCGTGCAGATGGCTCAGGAAGATCGCATCGAGGTCGTAGAGGCCGATGTGCCGCTGGAGCTCCCCGAGGGCACCGTTGCCCATGTCGAGGAGCAGCCGGAAGCCGTCGGCCTCGACGAGGTAGCTCGAACAGGCCGATTCCGCGGACGGGAACGAACCCGAACAGCCGACGACGGTGAGCTTCATGGAGCGTGAACCTCCGTGGACGGTCCGTGGACGGAATGCGGGCCGTGCGTGGGTCGAGCGTAAGGCGCGAAACCTCCGGTCGCTCCTCCACGGCGGGCCGTTGTGGGGGGAATCACCTGTGCTGTCACCCGGGGGAGCGACGGGGCGGATCCGCGTTGCCGTCCGGCGGCGGGGTGGGTGCGGGGTCCGTGCGGGGTACGGGCGGTGCGGCCGCCGCGCCGGGCGGTGCGGCCGCGGCTACGGTCGGAGTATGGACACGTCCTGGTGGCCGGCGGTCGCCGCGGTGGTGGTCGTGATCCTGCTGGTACTGCTCCCCCGGCGGGCGCGGCAGGTGCCCCACGCCACCGAGCCGCCGCACGCGCCGGGGCCGGCGCCCAGGCCGGAGCCCGGTCAGCTGTGGTCCCTGCCGGGCGGGCGGCCCTGCCTGGTCCTGGCCGTACGGGGCCACTGGGCGCGGGTCGCGTGGATCACCGGGAAGTACGACGACCGGCGCGCCGGGGTGATCCCGCTGCCGCCGGGCGTGGTGGGGGCGCGGGGAGGATTCCTGGAGGCGGACCGGGTGGTGGAGGTGTCGGTATGGGAGTTCGCGCGGGCGCGGCGGCTGGGGACGGTGGATCCGGCGGTGTGGGACGAGGTGAAGGGACTCGGGCCGTCCGGCTGAAGCGGGTCTACGAGCCCGCGGAGCCGGGGGTGGACGGAGTCAGGGTGCTCGTGGACCGGCTGTGGCCCCGGGGGCTGTCGAAGGAGGCGGCGGAGGTCGACGAATGGGCGAAGGCCGCCGCCCCGTCGACGGAGCTGCGGAAGTGGTTCCACGGGGGTGGCTCCGCGGAGGAGTTCCGGGAGCGGTACGAGGTGGAGCTGGAGGCGGCGGAGGCGGCGGCGTGCCTGGAGCGGCTGCGGGAGCTTGCCGCGGCGGGTCCGGTGACCCTCCTGACGGCGGTCAAGGACCCGCCCGCGAGCCATGCCGGCGTACTGGCCGCCCTGCTCTCCTGACCCGCCGGGCCGCAGCCCCGCCGGCCCCCTGCCCGCCCTGGACCGCTGCCCGGGCCCGCGCCCAAAAACGCCGGCGGGGCCGGGTTCGGGTCGGCCCGGACCCTCACCCGAGCGCCGGCGCCGCTGGGTTCGGCCCCGCCGGCGCCGGCACCCGGCAGTGGTGCCGTGCCCGACCACCGGAGCGTCCTACGCCCAGAGCTGGCCCTGGAGGACCTCGATCGCCTCTTCCGTCGTCGCCGCCGTGTAGACGCCCGTCGAGAGGTACTTCCAGCCGCCGTCGGCCACGACGAAGACGATGTCGGCGGACTCGCCCGCCGCGACCGCCTTGCGGCCGACCCCGATCGCCGCGTGCAGCGCCGCTCCCGTGGAGACGCCCGCGAAGATGCCCTCCTGCTGGAGGAGCTCCCGCGTGCGGGTGACCGCGTCGGCCGAGCCGACCGAGAAGCGGGTCGTGAGGACCGACGCGTCGTACAGCTCCGGGACGAAGCCCTCGTCGAGGTTGCGCAGACCGTAGACGAGGTCGTCGTAGCGCGGTTCGGCCGCCACGATCTTGATGCCCGGTACGTGCTCGCGCAGGTAGCGGCCCACACCCATCAGCGTGCCGGTGGTGCCGAGGCCCGCCACGAAGTGGGTGATCGACGGGAGGTCGGTGAGGATCTCCGGTCCGGTGGTGGCGTAGTGGGCGCCCGCGTTGTCCGGGTTGCCGTACTGGTAGAGCATCACCCAGGACGGGTTCTGCTGCGCCAGTTCCTTCGCGACGCGCACGGCGGTGTTCGAGCCGCCCGCCGCCGGCGAAGAGATGATCTCGGCTCCCCACATGGCCAGCAGGTCGCGCCGCTCCTGCGAGGTGTTCTCCGGCATCACGCACACGATCTTGTAGCCCTTGAGCTTCGCCGCCATCGCCAGGGAGATGCCGGTGTTGCCGGAGGTGGGCTCCAGGATGGTGCAGCCGGGGAACAGCCGGCCGGCCTTCTCGGCCTGCTCGACCATGTGGAGCGCCGGGCGGTCCTTGATCGAGCCGGTCGGGTTGCGGTCCTCGAGCTTCGCCCAGATCCGTACGTCGTCGGAGGGCGAGAGCCGGGGCAGCCGGACGAGCGGCGTGTTGCCGACCGCGGCCAGGGGGGAGTCGTAGCGCATTACTTCGATCCGCCGGCTACGGCCGGGAGGATGGTGACGTTGTCGCCGTCCTTGAGCTCGGTGGAGATGCCGGCGAGGAAGCGGACGTCCTCGTCGTTGAGGTAGACGTTGACGAAGCGGCGCAGCTCGCCGCCCTTGGCCTCGTCGACGATGCGCTCCTGGATGCCCTTGTGGCGGGTCTCCAGGTCCGAGAAGAGCTCGGACAGGGTCGCGCCCTCACCGGTGACGGCCTTCTCGCCGTCGGTGTAGGTGCGGAGGATGGTGGGGATGCGGACCTCGATGGCCATGGCAGGCTCCAGTCAGGATGGTGAGGGAAGGCGGGCGAAGCGAAGGCGGGCGTGAGCGCGCGGGCCCGGGTGGGGCCGGCGGGGGTCAGGCCGCGGGACAGATGGCGCTGGCGAGGCGGCACAGGTCGACGTGCAGCCGCGCCACAAGCAGCAGCCTGCCGGGCGTCTCGATGCTCACGTCGTGGGGAACCATGCGGTCATGTTAACGATTCCCGGTCCCCGGTTTGGAGTGTGATCCCACATCGTGGACGAATACCGCTCACATACTGGGCGGTAGTCCTTCCGTGGCCGTTCGGGGGTCCTCTACAGGCCCCGCAGTCGGTCGCCGGCAGGCCCTCAGTAGGCCTCGACCACCTGCACTTCTTCCTCGGTGATCACGCCTTCGACGATCCGGTACGACCGGAACTGGAACTCCCCGAGGCCGTCCTTGTCGGCGGTGGAGACCAGCACGTAGTGCGCGCCGGGCTCGTTCGCGTACGTGACGTCCGTGCGCGAGGGGTAGGCCTCGGTCGCCGTGTGCGAGTGGTAGACGATGACGGGGTCCTCGTCCCGGTCGTCGAGCTCGCGGTAGAGCTTGAGCAGATCCTTCGAGTCGAACTCGTAGAACGTGGGCGAGCGGGCCGCGTTCAGCATCGGCACGAACCGCTCCGGGCGGTCGGTGCCCGCCGGGCCGGCCACGACGCCGCAGGCCTCGTCGGGGTGGTCCTGACGGGCGTGCGCGACGATCCGGTCGTACAGGGCCTGGGTGAGGGTCAGCATGAGCGACAGGATAAGCAGACGGGCCCTCCCGTACCGAGGAGTGGTACAGGAGGGCCCGAATGTTGGACACGAGGCCCGGAAGAGCGTGGTTCCCGGCCGTGGCAGGCGGCCGGGACTCACGGTTCGAAGGGGCGTTACGAGGCCTTGGTGAAAGCCGCGCCGCGCGGGTCGCGGGACTTCATCACCAGGTACGAGACGCCCAGCAGCAGACCCCACAGCGGGGCGCAGTAGAGCGAGACGCGGGCGTCCTTGTCGACGCCCATCATCACGA
This sequence comes from Streptomyces sp. ISL-43, assembly GCF_018614195.1. Classification (GTDB taxonomy): domain Bacteria; phylum Actinomycetota; class Actinomycetes; order Streptomycetales; family Streptomycetaceae; genus Streptomyces. The sequence continues at coordinate 40,020 of NZ_JAGGOT010000034.1, read as the reverse complement.
TGACCATGCCGATGAAGGCCAGGGCGAAGTAGCTCGTGTACGGGGCGCCGGGGGCGCGGAACGGCGACTTCGGCAGGTCTCCGCGGTCGGAGGCGGCCCGGTAGCGGATCTGGCAGACCAGGATCATGATCCAGGCCCACATGCCGGAGATGGTGGCGAAGGAGACGACGTAGTCGAAGGCCTTGCCGGGGGCGACGTAGTTGATCCAGACACCGACCAGCATGAGCGCGGCGGAGAAGGTGGTGCCGACCAGCGGGGTGCCGCTCTTGGTGAGCTTGGTGAAGATCTTCGGGCCCTGGCCGTTCTGCGCGAGGTCGCGCAGCATGCGGCCGGTGGAGTACATGCCGGAGTTGCAGGAGGACAGGGCCGCGGTCAGGACGACGAAGTTGACGATCGCGGCGCCGACGCCGAGGCCCATCTTCTCGAAGGCGGCGACGAAGGGGCTGACGCCGGGCTGGAACTCGTGCCACGGGACGACCGACAGGATCATGATCAGCGCGCCGACGTAGAAGACGGCGATGCGCCACGGCACGGTGTTGATGGCCTTGGGCAGGGTCTTCTCGGGGTCCTTGGACTCGCCGGCGGTGACGCCGACCAGCTCGACGGCGAGGAAGGCGAACATCACGATCTGCAGGGTCATCAGCGTGCCGCCGATGCCCTTGGGGAAGAAGCCGCCGTCGTTCCACAGGTTGGTGACGGTGGCCGTGTCCGCGGCGTCGGAGAAGCCGATGGTGAGGATGCCGGCGCAGATCAGGATCATGCCGACGATGGCGGTGACCTTGACCATGGAGAACCAGAACTCCAGCTCGCCGAAGAGCTTCACGGAGATCAGGTTGGCGCCGTAGAGGATGACGGTGAAGATCAGCGCGTACGCCCACTGCGGGAAGCTGTCGTGGGTCCAGTACGACATGTACTGCGCGGCGGCGGTGACTTCGGTGATGCCGGTGACCACCCAGAAGAGCCAGTACGTCCAGCCGGTCACATAACCCCAGAAGGGGCCGAGGAACTCCCGGGCGTAGTCCGAGAAGGAGCCGGACACCGGGCGGTACATGAGCAGTTCGCCCAGGGCCCGCATGATGAAGAAGATGACCAGGCCGGCGATGGCGTAGGCCAGGATCAGGCTCGGCCCGGCCTTGGAGATGGCCTTGCCGGCTCCCAGGAAGAGGCCGGTGCCGATGGCGCCGCCGATCGCGATCATCTGGATCTGGCGTGCCCCGAGTGCGCGGTGGTACCCCTCGCCGCCGCTCCCGGTGGTGTCGTGCTGCTGCTCGTCGACCTGTACGGAGGTCATGTCTGGTGCGCCTTTCTCCACGCCGACCCGCGCCTTCTGGCTGCGGATCGGGTCCTCGATCCCCCCGGATACGGATGGAGTTGCACGCCGGCGGTCAGCCGGTTCAAGCAGGCCGGGGGGCATGGGTGGCGCCCCGTCGGCGGTCGTGAAGATTTATCACGTGCTTACGGGTGGGCGAGGGACGAAAGTGTGACGCAGGGCGCAAAAAAATCGGGACACAGGCCCCGAAAACTGATCAGGTCACCACATCGTGGTGACCTGATCGTTATCCGGATTTGAGCGTCCGCTGAGCGAACGAACTTTACGCTTGAGGATCCTCAGAGGATTCCCAGGAGGATCCCTCAGAGGGTCTCGATGAGGGTCTCCTGGAGACCGCCGAGCCAGAGGTACGCCATCACCATCGGCTTGCGCGGATCGTCGTCCGGCAGCCGGAAGAGCACGGCGCTCTCGTCGTCCTCGGTGATGTCGAGGCGGGCCGCGATGGTGAGCCGCAGGTCGTTCAGGGACCCGAGCCAGCGCAGCGCCAGCTCGCCGGTGAGCTCCAGGACGGCCGCCCCGTCGCCGCCCGGGGTGAGCCCGTCGAGGCTGCGTACGACGGCCAGGGCGTCCATCCGCTTGCGGGTGCGCAGGTCGTTCTCGGTGAAGCGGCGGAATTCGGCCGAGTGGGCGCGCAGCTCGGCCTCGTCGGCCCTGGGCCCGGTGTCCGGGCCGCCGTAGGCGTCGGGGAAGAGCCGGGCGAGGGCCGGGTCGGAGGGGGGCTCGGTCGGGCCGTCGGAGCCGGCGAAGAGCGCGGCGAGCGGATCGGCGTCCGGGTCGGGCTCGGGCTCGCCGGGGCCGATGAGCTCCAGCAGCTGCACGGCGAGCGAGCGCAGGATCGAGATCTCGATCTCGTCGAGCGCGATGACCGCGCCGTCACCGCTCTCGGGGGCTTCGAACACGCCGCCCATCAGTTGCGGTCCTGGGACATGGTCGCCCACAGCCCGTAGCCGTGCAGGGCCTGCACGTCGCGTTCCATCTCCTCGCGGCTGCCGCTGGAGACGACGGCCCGCCCCTTGTTGTGGACGTCGAGCATCAGCTTGGTCGCCTTGTCCTTGGAGTAGCCGAAGTACGCCTGGAACACGTACGTCACGTAGCTCATGAGGTTGACCGGGTCGTTGTGCACCAGGGTCACCCACGGGACGTCGGGTTCGGGGACCACGAAGGTCTCTTCGGCCGATTCGGTGCGTTCGATCTCAATGGGAGCAACACTCACTCGTCCCATGCTGCCACTGCAGGGGGCCTGTCGCACAAACGGGCACCTACATCTCGTCACTTTGACGAGATGTGCGCTAGCATCCGACACATGAACCCTGCGGACCTGGGCCTGCCGGTGGACGTGCCGTCGACAGCGCTCTTCACGGACCATTACGAGCTCACGATGCTGCAGGCCGCACTGGCCAGCGGCACCGCCGACCGGCGTTCGGTCTTCGAGGTCTTCACCCGGCGGCTGCCCGAGGGGCGGCGCTACGGCGTGGTCGCGGGGACCGGCCGGGTGCTCGACGCGGTGGAGAACTTCCGCTTCGACGGCGCCGTACTGGAGTTCCTGCGCGAGCGCGCCGTCGTCGACGCGCGCACCCTCGACTGGCTGGCCTCCTACCGCTTCTCGGGCGACATCTGGGGCTACCCGGAGGGCGAGGTCTACTTCCCCGGCTCGCCCGTCCTGCGCGTCGAGGGCAGCTTCGCCGAGTGCGTGCTGCTGGAGACCGTGGTCCTGTCGATCCTCAACCACGACTCGGCGATCGCCGCGGCCGCCTCCCGGATGTCCTCCGCCGCCGGCGGCCGGCCGCTGATCGAGATGGGCGCGCGGCGCACGCACGAACTGGCGGCCGTCGCCTCCGCCCGCGCCGCGTACGTCGGCGGCTTCACCTCGACCTCGGACCTGGCCGCCGGCTTCCGCTACGGGATCCCCACGGTCGGCACGAGCGCACACGCCTTCACCCTGCTGCACGACACCGAGCGGGACGCCTTCACGGCTCAGGTCGCCTCACTGGGCAGCGGGACCACGCTGCTGGTGGACACCTACGACGTCGCGGAGGCGGTCCGCACGGCCGTGGAAGTGGCCGGGACGGGCCTGGGCGCCGTCCGGATCGACTCCGGGGACCTGCTGCTGGTCGCGCACCGGGTGCGCCAGCAGCTGGACGAGCTGGGGGCGACGGCGACGAAGATCGTGGTGACCTCGGACCTGGACGAGTACGCGATCGCCTCGCTGGCGGCCGCCCCGGTGGACGCGTACGGGGTCGGCACGCAGCTGGTGACGGGCAGCGGGCACCCGACGTGCTCGATGGTCTACAAGCTGGTGGCGCGGGCGGCCTCGGCGGACGTGAAGGCTCCGCTGGTGTCGGTGGCGAAGAAGTCCTCGGGCGGCAAGACGTCCATCGGGGGCCGCAAGTGGGCGGCGCGGCGGGTCGACGCCGACGGGGTCGCGGAGGCCGAGGTCATCGGGACCGGGCCGGTGCCGGCGGCGCTGGCCGACACGCAGCTCCTCGTCCAGCTGGTCAAGGGGGGCGAGGTGGTGGCCCGGGAGTCCCTGGAGACGGTCCGCGACCGCCACCGCGAGGCCCTCGCCGGCCTGCCCCTCTCCGCGACGCAGCTCTCGCGCGGCGAGGCCGTGATCCCGACGGAGTACGCCTAGCCCGCGCCTAGCCCCCGCTCCCGGCGGGGTCTGGGGCGGAGCCCCAGTTTCGGGAAGGGACCCTGCGGGGGAAGAGCCCCCGCAGGGTCCCCGCCCCACCACACACCAAGCCGAAGGGCACCGGACATGCACCGCGCACTGATCGTCGTCGACGTACAGAACGACTTCTGCGAAGGCGGCAGCCTCGCGGTCGCCGGCGGAGCCGACGTGGCCGCCGCCATCACCGAGCTCATCGGGCAGGCCACAGCCGGGTACCGGCACGTCGTCGCCACCCGGGACCACCACATCGACCCCGGGTCCCACTTCGCGCACGCCCCCGCCCAGCCGGACTACGAGACCTCCTGGCCGGTCCACTGCGTCGCCGGGACCGAGGGGGTGGGCTTCCACCCCAACTTCGCGCCCGCCGTCGCCTCGGGGGCCGTCGCGGCCGTCTTCGACAAGGGGGCGTACGAGGCGGCGTACAGCGGCTTCGAGGGGGCGGACGAGAACGGCCGCGGGCTCGCGGAGTGGCTGCGGGACCGGCACGTCACCGAGGTCGACGTGGTCGGCATCGCCACCGACCACTGCGTCAAGGCCACCGCGCTGGACGCGGCCCGTGCGGGGTTCCGTACGCACGTGCTGCTGGACCTGACGGCCGGGGTTGCCCCGCACACCACGACCCAGGCGCTTGCGGAGCTCCGCGAGGCCGGCGTGGAGCTGTCCGGGACCCCCCTCGTGGCCGGCTGAGCCGAGGCGGGCGACCAGGCCGAGGCGTAGACCGGATCACACCGGACAATCTGGGGCGGATTTCCGTCAAAGCCGTGAAAGCTTCCCGCGGAAGATCGGGACTCCTGGAAACGTGGCGCGGGTCAACACCTGCGACAAGGAGGCGATCCGTGATGCTCAGGTTCACCGGCCCGGCGGACGACGGCACCCCGGCCGACCACCCCCCGCTCAGGGGCCGCGGCACGATCAGCCTGGCGGCCGCCGACGGGGGGTGGCAGCCGACGTTCATGTGGTCCGGTCAGGCCCGCCCGGCCCCCGGGCACCCCCGGGAGCTGCCCCTCACGGCGGGGGCCGAGGTCCGCACGCCGGAGGGCACCCCGCTGCTGGAGTTCCGGATGCGCGGTACCCGGCAGCCGGCCTACAGCTTCGGGCACACCCTCGGCGGCCGGCTCCCGGCGGGCGCCTACACCGTGGAGTGGTGGACCGCCCGCGACGACGACGGCACGCGGGTGGGCGGAAGCTTCGGCTTCGAGTTCGCCTGACGGCGCCCCGCGCCCGCTCCCACCCCCGCCGACCGTGCCTCCGCCGACCGTGCCCCCGCCCGCCGTGCCCCCGCTAGCCGTGCCCCAGCTAGCCGTGCCCCAGCAGCGCCCGGATCGGGTGCCACAGCTCTTCCGCCCGGTCCGGCGCGCAGCGCCAGAGCAGGCCGTCGGGGTGGTGCAGGACGGCGGTGATCTCGTCCGGGGTCGGCGGCTGGGCGTTGCCGCGCAGGTAGACGGCGCGCATGCCGAGGTTCCGCAGCCTGGTCAGGGCGCGGGCCCGGTTCGCCGCGTGCACCAGCACGCGGACGTTTCCGCCCTCCTCGGAGCCCGCGGCGGAGCACCCGGCGCCGCCCGCGGCGGCACCTGCCGCGGAGCTCTCCACAGCCGGTCTGGGCAGCGTGAGCGCGACGACCACGCTGCCGCCTGGCAACCGGACGAAACCTCCACCGGGCATGTCTTCATCTCCCCCGTCAATAAGAAACTCAGCTCACGCATCTAAACGCGATCGGCCGCCGCCCGCTAGGGGGCGACGACCGATCATGTTTTGACCTGCGGCTTTACCGAATTACTTAACGGCGGGGCCGACCTCGACCGTCATCTGGAGACCGTCGTACGGCTCCTTCACGATCTTGATCTTGGTGTTGGTGTCAGCGACCTTCACCGAGCCGGTCGGGTTCTCGTCGTAGTAGTACTTGCCCTTGTGGTCGTCGAAGACCAGGTTGGTGGGCTTCGGCTTCAGGAACAGCGCCTCACCGTTCTTGTGCAGGGTGAAGGCATCCGTGGAGTACGCGCTGAAGGTGGCGTCGTACGGCTGGATCTTGTTCCGCAGCAGGGTGCCGTCCGACCACTTCATCGGCTTGGCGTTGGCGTCGATCGGAAGGATCAGACCGGCGCCGGGGTGCTGGCTGGTGTTGTTGTCCTTCTGGGAGGTGTCCCACTGCCAGATCAGGAGACCGTCCTGGTAGGGGTAGTGCTCGACCCAGTTCGGCTTCGTGTTGGTGAAGCCGAAGTTGTACGGGCCCACCTTGAGGGTGGAGTCGTACGACACGTACCGGCGGTTCTCGGCCAGGTAGTACTGCGCGTACTCCTTGGTGAAACCGTTGCCGACGCGGGAGAAGCCCTTGCCGGCCCAGCCGTTGTCGCCGTTCTCGGCACCGTCGGTGAACAGCGTGGCGCCGTTCGCCGTGATGGTGAGGGCGTCGGCCGTGAAGCCCTTGCCGCCCGCGCCGCCGTCCGTCTGGTAGCGGAAGCGGAGGTCGACCTTCTTGCCCGCGTAGGCGTCCATCGGGAAGTTCAGGTTCTTCCAGGCACCCGAGACGCCGGTGAGCGACGGGCTGCCGGAGGCGTCGACCGGGAGGTCCGTGCCGTCGGCGGTGCCGGCCAGCGCGGTCCAGTTGGCGCCGCCGTCCGTGGAGACCTCGGTGTACAGGAAGTCGTACTCCGCCTCGATGTCCCACCAGCCCTTGAGGGACAGGGCCGCGGAGGTCTTGCCGGTCAGGTCGACCGAGCGGGTCAGGGTGTTCTTGAGGTCGTCACCCATGTTGCTCCACCACTGGGTGGAACCCTCGGCGGGAGCGACGATCTCGGTCTTGACCTGCTTCTTCGGCAGCTCGACGAGGAGCGCCTGCTTGTCCTTGGTGTTGTACTCCGCCACGCCCAGCTTGTGGGTGGACTTCGTCGCGGCCTTGGCCGTGTCGTAGTTCAGCCAGCCCAGCTGGAACTTGTCCCAGGCGTTCATGTCGCCCGGGAGGTCGCCTATGGAGTCCTTGCCGTTGCCGAGCCAGGAGCCCGCCGACATCAGGGACCAGAAGCCGACCGAGTTCTCGCCGCCACCGGAGGTGTCGTAGAGGTCCGGCAGGCCCAGGTCGTGGCCGTACTCGTGCGCGAAGACGCCGAGGCCGCCGTTCTCGGGCTGCATCGTGTAGTCGCCGACCCAGATGCCGGTCTCGCCGATCTGGGTGCCGCCGGCCTTGTTGTTCTCCGGGCCGGTCTTGCCCGCCTGCGTGCCGTAGGCGTACCAGCGGTGCGCCCACAGGGCGTTCGTGCCCTGCACGCCGCCGCCGGCCGACTCGTCCTCGCCCGCGTGGACGATCTGGAAGTGGTCGATGTAGCCGTCGGGCTCGTTGAAGTTGCCGTCGCCGTCGAAGTCGTAGCGGTCCCAGAGGTCGTACTGGGCCATCTGCGCCTTGATCTGCGCGTCGGTCTTCCCGGCCTTCTTCTGGCCCTCGGCCCAGGCGGTCACGCCGTCCTTGACCGTGTCCCAGACGTTGGCGCAGTTGGTCTGGCCGCAGTAGTTCGAGCCGTAACGGGCCTCGTTGTACGGGACCTTGACCCAGTCGGCCACCTCGCCTTCGACCGAGTAACGGCCCGAGGAGGTCTTCTCGTAGTAGGTCTTCAGCGAGTTCTTGCCCTGGCCGGTACCGAAGTACAGGTCCTGGAAGTACGCGCGGTTGAAGTCCTTGCGCCAGGCCGTGCTGTTGTTCACCGCACGGTCGGGCTGGGCGATCTGGTTGTGCATCGGGCCCGGGTTGCCGCCGAACTTGGGCGCGGGCGGCTTGGGGCCGCCCGGACCGTCCGGGTCGAACATGGTGGTGCTGTCCACCTGGTCGCCGAAGTCGACGAGGATCGTGAAGATCTTGTCGGTCTTCTCACGGCCGAGCTCGACGTACTTCTTGTCGGCGAGCTTGACGACCTTGGAGGCGCCGCGCTGCTCGACGCCCTTCTTGCCGGTCAGCACCTGCTCCAGGGCAGCCTTCTTGGCCTGCTCCTGCTGGTCGCTGAACGGACCCTTGAGGTTGTGCTTGACCTGCTCCTTGGAGGGAGCGGTCGGGTCCTGGCGGTCGGCGGTCGGCACGCTCAGGCCCGGGTCGGCCTGGGCGATGGTGAAGGCCGCACCGGTGGCCGCGGTGGCGGCCAGGGTCACGCCGACTGCGGCAGCGCGCAGCGCGCGCCTTCTGACGGAGTTGCTGGTCACTTGATGTCGTTCCCCTCCCGCGGCCGCGAAGTGGTGCGGAACGTCTCCATAGGAGCGGGGGGTTCCGTGCGGCGCGCGTCTCAAGTGACGACATTTGACAAGAGAGTCGCAAGAAAAGACAGACCTTGACTTGTTCCTTACAACTGCACTATGCGGTCAGTCAGTTCCGCTATTCGGACGTTCCCTGGCCATAGCGGACGAAGGGGGCGTGCGGGCGCCTCCCGGCAGGCCCACCGGCACCTTCCCGGCCCACCCGCCCGCCCTGCTCCACCTCTACGCCCCCTCCACGCGTACTCGCATCGGCCCGGAGAATGACCCCTGTGCGCCCCCTGTGCTCCGCTGCCACGCGTCAGATGGGTTAGGTCGCGCTTACCGACAGTTCCCCTCGGGCATCCACCGTCGTAGAGTCACTTGACGCCAGACCTGGTCGAGCCGACTCCCCCTCCCGCTTCGAGGACGGATATCGTCATGCCGCGTCCGACTGCCGCACAGCTCGCCTACGGGTCCGCCACCGTCATCGTGTCGACGATCGCCATGCTGCTGCTCTCGCAGACGAGTACGGGACTCGGCGTCGCGGTCATCTCCGCCGCCGCGCTCGTCCTCGGGCTCCTCGTCGCACTCACCGTCCCGATCCCGCGCCGGCGCGGGCGGCACGCCGCGACCCGGCCGAGGACGGCCTCGCCGGTGCCCGACACGGTGCCGCAGGACGTGGCGGAGGCCGCCACGGCCCCGGTCGAACACCCCGTCCACCACTGACCCGCCGCCGGCCCCGTCCGGCCGCGCACAGCGCCGCGCGGGCGGCCTCCCCCGGTGGGGAGACCGCCCGCGCGCTGAGCTGCGTACGCCGTGGTGATGGTGCCGGGGTCTAGGTCGTCGACTGGACCACCACGGTCTTGGCCACCTTGTCGTGCAGGCCCTGTTTGTAGGGCTTGTCGACGAGCATCGAGATGACGAGTGCGATCGGCCACAGGCAGAAGCAGCAGATCAGCGTCGGCAGCCAGAGCACGGCCGCGCGCGAGAGCGCGGCGCCGGACTGCGGGACGCTGCCGTCGTTGAGCATCGCGACGCGCAGGCCCAGCCACTTCTTGCCCAGGGTCTGGCCGTTCTTCTTGGTGAACCACCAGTCGTAGCCGACGTAGGCGACGATCGAGACCAGCGTCATGATCAGGCCGCTGCCGCTGTAGGACCTGGTGATGACCTCCGTGACGTCCTCGCCGTCGTTCGTCTCGACCGTGTAGCGCTCGCGGTCGCCGACGGCCAGCTGGATGAGGAACAGCGGGATGGCGATGATCAGCAGGTCGATGACGCGGGCGGCGAGCCGCTTGCCGAAGTCGGCGAGCGGGGGCATCCCGGCGAGCGGGTCGGGCATGCCGTAGCCGCCGCCACCGCCGTACGGGTCTCCGCCGCCTCCGTAGGGCGGCGGCGGGGGCGGATAGCCGCCTCCACCACCGGGAGGGGGCGGGGGCGGCGGGAAGCCGCCTCCTCCACCGGGGGGCGGCGAGCCGTACGGCGAACCACCCGACGGAGGCGTCGGTTCCTGGGGCTTCTTGAGGAACGGGTCGTCCTCGGGCGGCTCGCCCGGCGGCGGCTGGTCGGTGCTCATGGCCCGAGTCGATCCCGGCCCGGCCCGGCCCGCAACGGGGACGCGTCCGTTCGGGGGACGCGCGGGCGCGGGCCCCGCCGACGGATCACCGGGGGCTCGCGGACAGGGCAGCGCCTAGCGGGCCGCGTACGTCCGTGCGGCGCGGTCGTGGAGGGCGCGGCGACGGGGGTTGTCCGCGAGGGCCCACAGGGCCCCCGGGAGGCCCAGGAAGGCGTACACGAGCCAGCGGCGCAGGGCCGCCCCGAAGGTGGGCGGGCGCAGCGTGGCGGTGGCCAGGACGCGCACGCCCAGGAGCTTCTTTCCGGGGGTGCGGCCCCAACGCGCGGTGGGCAGGGCCTCGTAGAAGACGCCGAAGACGAGGACGGCGGCCAGGACGAGGGCCAGCCGGCCGGCGACGGCGCCGTCGACCAGCCACACCGTGGTGGTCCGCCCGCTCACGCGGGCCGCGTCCACCTTGGCCTGGAGGTGCGCGGTGACCTCGGGAACCAGGGGCAGCGCGACGGCGCTCGCGAAGGCTCCGAGCACGAGGGAGTCCAGGAACCGGGCCACGGCGCGGCGGGCGAGCCCGGCGGGGCGCACGGCCCGCTCCGCCATCCGCTCGAACACGGCACGCCCGGTGGCCGACCGGGGCACGGCGGGCACCGGCGGTACGGCGGCCGGGGGCGGTACGGCGGCCGGCGAAGGCGCGGGGACCGCGGGCGGCACGGAGGCGGGCACGGGAGCCGGGGCAGGAGCCGTGCGCTCCACGGGTGCCGCGCGCTCCACGGGTGCCGCGCGCTCCACGGGTGCCGCGCGCTCCACGGGTGCCACACGCTCCACGGGTGCCACACGCTCTACGGGTGCCACACGCTCCGAGGCTCTCGCCGCCGGCCGGGGCCGGGCCGCGGGCTCGGCCGGCGAGCCGGGGGCGGCGGGCCACACGGGAGCGGGGGCGGGAGCAGGGGCCGGGGCGGGAGCAGGGGCCGGGGCGGGAGCCGCGGCCGGGGCGGGAGCCGCGGCCGCCGCGCTGACCGGGGAACGGGCCGACAGGATGCCGACGCCCTCCGGGGCCACGGAGCCGGACACCCGGGCGGTGACCGGCGTACGGGCCAGCGAGATCCCGGCCGGGCGGGCGGCGGCCGGCTCGTTCCCCCAGGACACCCGGTGGTCACGCGGGCCGCCGAAGCCGGACTGGTGGAGCGGGTCGGCCTGCCACGCCACGGCCTCGGCCCCGGGCTCCGCCGCACGGACGCGCTCGCCCCCGCGCCACGGCTCCGGCGCGGGTTCCGGCTCCGGCTCGGGTTCCGGCTCGCGCAGCGCCCGGCTCATGCCGGTCTCGTCGAGGAACACCGGGCCCGTCTCGTCGGCCGCGACCGCGGGGCGGCTCGTACCGGGGACCCAGTTCAGGCCGTTCCAGAACCTGACGTACCCGGGGATGGACGGATCGGGGTAGTAGCCCTCGCGGGCCGCGTGCTCGCCGTCACCAGGGGAGGCCGTCAATGTCCCCAACTCCGATCGTGGCTTGAGGCTTGTGCAGGTGTGGACCATAGCCAAGAACCGCCCCTCGGCAGGTCCGGTAACGGGAGAATCCAAGCCTTCGAGCGAACGCGGTCCCATGCGCACGATTTCGGTCAGCCGACAGAATTCGGCCAATCCGCAGATTGCCCCGAGAAGTCGCGTCATACCCGGGCACTTCGGTGCTCTCTCCAGGCGTGGGACCGCTTGCCGGCCCACGCGCACCGCCCGAGCACGTATCCCGCACCGAAGTGAGGCCGTCATGCACCACCCCGTCATCGAACGCGAGCTGGAACTGAAGCTGGTCCTCTCCCCCGAGCGCAGCATCCCCGTCCCCGCCCGGCTCCTCTACCTCACCGACGACCCGTACGCCGTCCACATCACCTTCCACACCGGCTCCAGCACCCCGGTCAACTGGACCTTCGCCCGCGAGCTGCTCGTCGAGGGGGTGTTCCGCCCGTGCGGCCACGGCGACGTGCGGATCTGGCCCACGAAGGTCGACCACAAGGCCGTCCTGTGCATGGCGCTCAGCTCTCCCGACGGCGACGCCCTGCTGGAGGCCCCCGCCTCGTCCGTGTCCGCCTGGCTGGAGCGGACCCTGCGGATCGTGCCGCCCGGCACCGAGGCCGACCGGCTCGGCCTGGACGCGGCCCTGGCCGAGCTGCTCGCCCCGACGCCGGCCGACGAGCTGTGGATGCGCGATCCGTGGCCTTCGGACGAGTCGGCCGACGGGGAGCTGTGAGGCCCGGCGGGCGGGGCCCGCTCCGTGGCGTCGGCCGGTTCAGAACAGCTTGCCCGGGTTGAGCAGTCCCTCCGGGTCGAATGCGTGCTTGACGGCGCGCTGCATCTCCAGGCCCACCGGGCCGAGTTCGCGGGCGAGCCATTCCTTCTTCAGGACGCCGACCCCGTGCTCTCCCGTGATGGTCCCGCCCAGTGCGAGCCCCAGCGCCATGATCTCGTCGAAGGACGCGCGGGCGCGCCGGGCCTCGTCCTCGTCGGCCGGGTCGAAGCAGACGATGGGGTGGGTGTTGCCGTCGCCGGCGTGCGCGCAGACCCCGATGAGCAGGTCGTGGGCGCGGGCGATGGCGGCGGTCCCGTCCAGCATCTCGGCGAGCCGCGAGCGCGGTACGCACACGTCGTCGATCATCGTCGCGGGCCGCAGGGCCTCCAGTGCGGGCAGGGACATCCGCCGGGCCTGCAGGAGCAGTTCGGATTCCGCCTCGTCCTCGGCCGGTACGACGGCGCTCGCCCCGGCGGCGGCGCACAGCGATCCCACGGCGGCCAGGTCGGCCGGCGCGTGCGGGGTGTCGAAGGCGACGAGCAGCAGGGCCTCGGTGCTCTCGGGCAGGCCCATCTTGCCGAGCGCGTTGACGGCGCGGACGGTCGTACGGTCCATCAGCTCCAGCAGCGAGGGCGTCAGGCCGGACTCCATGACGGCGCACACGGCTGCGCAGGCGGCGGCGGCCGAGGGGAACTCGGCGGCGAGCGCGAGCTGGCGGGGCGGGGCCGGACGCAGCGCGAGGACGGCCTGGACGACCACCCCGAGGCTGCCTTCGGAGCCGACGAAGAGGCGGGTGAGGTCGTAGCCCGCGACGCCCTTGGCGGTCCGCCGGCCGGTGCGCAGGAGCCTGCCGTCGGCGAGGACGACGTCGAGGCCGAGCACGTACTCGGCGGTGACCCCGTACTTGACGCAGCACAGGCCGCCGGCGGCGGTGCCGATGTTCCCGCCGATGGTGCACTGCTCCCAGCTGGATGGGTCCGGCGGATAGCACAGGCCCCGCTCGGCGACGGCGCGGGACAGGACGGCGTTGACGACGCCGGGTTCGACGACGGCGATCCGGTCGACCGTGTCGATCTCCAGGATCCGGTCCATCTTCACGAGGGACAGCACGACGCAGCCGTCGGAGGCGTTGGCCGCGCCGGACAGGCCCGTGCGGGCGCCCTGGGGGACCACGGGGACGCGTAGGGCATGGGCGGTGCGCAGGACGTGCTGGACCTGTTCGGTGGTCCGGGGCAGGACCACGGCGGCCGGGGTGCCGGCGGCGCAGAAGCTCGCCATGTCGGTGGCGTAGGAGGCGGTCACCTGGGGGTCGGTGAGCAGTGCCTCGGCCGGTAGGCCCTCGAGGAGCCGCGCGTGGAGCAGTGCGTGGAGCGCCGCGGGGGGCAGGGAATCGAGCGTGGTGGAAACGTCGTCATCCATGAGGCCAGAGTGGCATTCGGGGCCATCGGTGTGAACACGCCCGCGACCTTCTTCGGACACCTCAGCGAGCTCTTCATATTGACGCACAGTGACCCCATGGATCCTATGCGTGAGGCCTCCGTCTCTCAGGAAAGGCAGCGGCAGGCTGCCCCGCCCGTGACCTTCACCGGCCGCAAGACGCTCGTGGCGGCGGCTGTCGCGGTGGTCCTGATCGCCGGGGCCCTGCTGATCCGGCCGGCCCGGGCGGGCGACGACGCGCGGCCGCCGGGGCCCAGCGAGCGGGCCCGCGCGGCGGTCGGGATGGGCGCGCCGGTGGCGGCGGTGGACCTGTCGGCGCTGATCGCGGACCGGGAGAAGTGGGTCGGGGAGCACGGGGACGACGAGGCCTCATGGGCGGTGCTCGGATCGGCTTACGTGGAGCAGGCGCGGCGGACGGCCGATCCCGGCTGGTACCCCAAGGCGGAGAAGGCGCTGAAGCGGTCGCTGGAGCTGCGCCCGGCCGAGAAGGGCAACTTCGACGCGATGACGGGCATGGGCACGCTGGCCAACGCCCGGCGGGACTTCGGGACGGGCAAGCGCTGGGGCGAGCTCGTACGGGCGCAGGGGCCGAAGCGGTGGACGGCGTACCCGGTGCTCGTGGACGCGTACACCGGGCTCGGGGACTACAAGGCGGCCGAGAAGGCGATGGAGCGGCTGGTGGACCTGCGGCCGGGGCTGGCGGCGTTCACGCGGGCCTCGCAGGTCTACCGGGACCGGGGCTGGCGCGAGGACGCGGCCATGTCCATGGAGCACGCGGGAGGCGCGGCGCAGACCCCGGCGGAGAAGGCGTACGTGCTGTTCCGGCTCGGGGAGCTGGCGTGGGAGCGCGGCGACGAGGCGGAGGCGCTGCGCCAGTACGAGGCCGCGCTGCGGACCGATCCGGCCCAGGCGCAGGCGCTGGGCGGCCGGGCACGGGTGCTGGCGGCGCTCGGGCGGGGCGGGGAGGCCGTACGGGACTACCGGCTGGCGCTGGGCCGGGCCCCTTCGGCGGAGCTGGCGCTGGAGCTGGGCGAGCTGCTGGAGTCGCTGAAGCGCGGCGACGAGGCGAAGGCGGTGTACGACGGGCTCGCGGCGCAAGCGGCCCGGAGCGGGGTGAACGAGGAGCTGGTCCTGGGCCGGTACGAGGCGGACCACGGCGACCCGACGGCGGCGGTACGGCGCCTGACGGCGGAGTGGGCCCGGCACAAGAGCGTGCAGGTGGCGGACGCGCTGGGATGGGCGCTGCACAAGGCGGGCGACGACCCGGCGGCGCTGGAGCACGCGAAGAAGGCCACGGAGCAGGGCGTGCGGCTCGCGGAGTTCTCGTACCACCGGGCGATGATCGAGCGGGGCCTGGGCGACGAGGCCGGGGCGCGGCGGCACCTGCAGGAGGCGCTGCGGACGCATCCTCGGTTCTCGCCGGTACGGGGGCCGCTGGCGAAGGAGGCCCTGGCGTCGATCGGGCAGCCGCCGGCGGGCGGCCCGGAGAACATGCAGCCGGCGACCCCGTGGGTGGCTCCTGAGCTCCCGAAGGCGAAGCCGGTGGCGAAGCCCGCGTCCGCGCCCAAGCCGAAGCCGAAGCCGTCCCCGTCGGGGCGCTGACCGGGGGCGGAGCCGCTGCGCGGGGCTTCCCGGGCTCCGCCCGGCCCCGGCGGAGCCCCAGGAGCGGCGCCGCAACGGCACCGCACCCCGGAGCTTCGCGACCTACAGGTTGCCCCGCTTCTCCTGCTCGCGCTCGATCGCTTCGAACAGGGCCTTGAAGTTGCCCTTGCCGAAGCCCATCGAGCCGTGGCGCTCGATCATCTCGAAGAAGACCGTCGGGCGGTCCTGCACCGGCTTCGTGAAGATCTGCAGCAGGTAGCCGTCCTCGTCGCGGTCGACGAGGATCTTCAGCTCGCGCAGGATCTCGACCGGTACCCGCGTCTCGCCGGCCCACTCGCCGAGCGTGTCGTAGTAGGAGTCCGGGGTGTTGAGGAACTCCACACCGGCGGCGCGCATCGAGCGGACCGTCGCCACGATGTCGTTCGTCGCGAGCGCGATGTGCTGGACGCCGGCGCCGCCGTAGAACTCCAGGTACTCGTCGATCTGCGACTTCTTCTTCGCGATCGCCGGCTCGTTGATGGGGAACTTCACCTTCAGGGTGCCGTCCGCGACCACCTTCGACATCAGCGCCGAGTACTCGGTCGCGATGTCGTCGCCCACGAACTCCTTCATGTTCGTGAAGCCCATGACCTTGTTGTAGAAGGCCACCCACTCGTTCATCCGGCCGAGCTCGACGTTGCCCACGCAGTGGTCGATGGCCTGGAAGGTGCGCTTGGCCGGGGGCTCGACCATCGGGTCGACGGAGACGAAGCCGGGCAGGTAGGGCCCGGTGTAGTCGCCGCGCTCGACCAGCGTGTGCCGGGTCTGGCCGTAGGTGGCGATCGCCGCCAGCCGCACGGTGCCGTTCTCGTCCTTGAGCTCGTACGGCTCGTCCAGGCCGCGCGCGCCGTGCTCCACGGCGTACGCGTACGCCGCGCGCACGTCCGGGACCTCGATCGCGAGGTCGATGACGCCGTCGCCGTGGTCGGCGACGTGCTCGGCGAGGAAGCGGCCGCGGTCGGTGGACGCCTTGATGACCGAGGTGAGGACGAAGCGCGCGGCGCCGTTGGTCAGGACGTAGCTGGCCGTCTCGCGGGTGCCGTTCTCCGGTCCGGAGTAGGCGACGAGCTTCATGCCGAAGGCCGTCGAGTAGTAGTGCGCGGCCTGCTTGGCGTTGCCTACGGCGAAGACGACCGCGTCCATGCCCTTGACGGGGAAGGGATCGGCCTTGGCGGCGGTGCGCGGGGCGGTGTCGAGCGGCTGGGTCTCAGTCATGACGGCAGAGTCCCGCCGTTCCACAAGCTGCGCAATAGTTTCCATTTCTGCTGTACAGACTGCCCAGTGCGAGCCCAGAATGGCTGGGATATCTGTGCACTATGACCACCGACCGACCACCCCGGAGGTACCGATGGGAATCGACGAACTGGACGGGCGGCTCATCGTCCTGCTCGCCCGCGAGCCCCGGATCGGGGTCCTGGAGGTCTCGCGCCGGCTCGGCGTGGCCCGCGGCACCGCACAGGCCCGGCTCGACCGGCTTCAGTCGAACGGAGTCATCCGCGGGTTCGGTCCGCAGGTGGATCCGGCCGCCCTGGGATACCCGGTGACCGCGTTCGCCACGCTGGAGATCAAACAGGGACAAGGGGCCGACGTACGGGCGCACTTGGGCGGCGTACCGGAGGTGCTGGAGCTGCACACCACGACCGGGCACGGGGACATGCTGTGCCGGCTCGTGGCGCGCTCCAACGCGGACCTTCAGCGAGTGATCGACCGCGTTGTCGCGTTTGATGGGATTGTTCGGGCTTCGACTGCGATTGTCATGGAGAATCCCGTACCCTTGCGGATCATTCCCCTGGTCGAACAGGCGGCCGAGGACGACTGACCCCAGGAAGCGACCGAACCCCGGAAACGGCGGACTCCCGGCAACGACGGACGAGGTGACGCGGCGTGAGCTTCTGGGCCTACCTGTCCAACCGCCACCAGCAGCTCCTCACCGACGCCTTCCAGCACGCCAGCGCCGTCTTCCAGTGCATGGTGATCGCGACGCTGCTCGGCATCGCCATCGGCGTCCTCACCTACCGCAGCGGCTGGGCCGGGAACCTCGCGGTCACCTCCACCTCCACGGTGCTGACCGTCCCCTCCCTCGCCATGATCGGCCTGCTGATCCCGATCGTCGGCCTCGGCGTGGCACCGACCGTGATCGCCCTGACCCTCTACGGGCTGCTGCCCATCGTCCGCAACTCCATCGTGGGGCTGCGCGGAGTGGATCCGGCCCTGGTCGACGCCGCCAAGGGCATCGGGATGTCCCGCGCCGCCCAGCTCCTGAAGGTGGAGCTGCCGCTCGCCTGGCCGCCCATCCTCACCGGCATCCGGGTCTCCACGCAGATGCTGATGGGCATCGCGGCCATCGCCGCCTACGCCTCCGGGCCCGGCCTCGGCAACGAGATCTTCCGCGGGATCGCCTCGCTCGGCAGCGCCAACGCCATCAACCAGGTCCTGGCGGGGACGCTCGGCGTCGTCATCCTCGCCCTCCTCTTCGACGCCGCGTACGTCCTGCTCGGCCGTCTCACGATCCCGAGGGGAATCCGTGTCTGAGCCGACCGAGAGCCCGCAGGCGCCCGCCGCCGCCTCCTCCGCCGCCACGTCCACCACCACCTCCGGCGCCACCATCCGGCTGGAGAACCTCACCAAGCGCTACCCGGGCAACCCGAACCCCTCCGTCGACGACGTCTCGATGGAGATCAAGGCGGGCGAGACGGTCGTCTTCGTCGGGCCCTCCGGCTGCGGGAAGTCCACCACCCTCAAGATGATCAACCGGCTGATCGAGCCCACCTCCGGCCGGATCCGCATCGGCGACGAGGACGTCACCGACATGGACCCGGTCAAGCTGCGCCGCAAGATCGGGTACGCGATCCAGTCCTCCGGGCTCTTCCCGCACATGACGGTCGCCGAGAACATCGCCCTGGTCCCGAAGATGACCGGCTGGTCGAAGTCGCGCGTGAAGGACCGGGTGGAGGAGATGCTCGACCTGGTCGGCCTGGACCCGCGCGAGTTCCACGGGCGCTACCCTCGCCAGCTCTCCGGCGGCCAGCAGCAGCGCGTGGGCGTGGCCCGGGCGCTCGCGGCCGACCCGCCCGTCCTGCTGATGGACGAGCCCTTCGGCGCCGTCGACCCCATCACCCGCGACCACCTCCAGGACGAGCTGATCCGACTCCAGCACGAACTGCACAAGACGATCGTCTTCGTCACCCACGACTTCGACGAGGCCATCAAGCTCGGCGACCGGATCGCCGTCCTGCGCGAGCGCTCGCACATCGCGCAGTTCGACACCCCCGAGGCCATCCTCACCAACCCCGCCGACGACTTCGTCTCCGGTTTCGTCGGCGCCGGCGCGGCCCTCAAGCGGCTCAACCTGACCCGGGTGCGGGACGTGGAGATCGCCGAGTTCCCGACCGTGTCCGTCGACGACCCGCTCCAGCAGATCTTCAACACCCTGCGCGCCGGCCAGGGCAACGAGCTCCTGATGCTGGACCGGCGGGGCCGCCCCTACAAGTGGCTGCGCCGCGGCGACCTGATGCGCGCCAAGGGCTCCCTCGCCCGGGCCGGGCAGCTCGTGCACGACACGGTGACCCGGGACGCGACCCTGCACGACGCCCTGGAGGCGGTCCTCACCGACAGCGGCGGCCGGGTCGCCGTCACCGGGCGGCGCGGCGAGTACATCGGCGTCGTCGACATGGAGACCCTGATGAACTCCGTGCACGAGATGCTGGAAGCCGACCGGCTGACGGCCGCCGAGCACGCGCACGACCTGGAGGAGCTGCGCCACCACCGCGTCGAGCGGGACCTGGAGGGGCTCGATGACGGTGCGGGCGGGTCATGAGCGCCAGGAATCCGGCCTCCCCCGAGCGCCCGCCGGGTGAACACGAGGTCAAGGGCGTCGTCTTCCGCGACGAGGAGCTGGTGGAGGCCGAGGAGGCGCCCGCCCCGGCGCCCGGGCCGGCCCGCCGGATCACCTGGGCCAAGCTGGTCACCCTGCCCCTCGTACTGGCCCTGGTCCTGCTGGCCACCTACCTGTGGATCACCAACGCCACCCTCGACACGATCGCCGAGAACTCCCTCGCCGACGGCAACGTCCAACTCCGGCTGTGGCAGCACATCGAGCTGACCGCCGTCTCCACCTTCTGGGTGCTGCTGATCGCGATCCCGCTCGGCATCGCCCTCACCCGGCGCGGCCTGAGCAAGGCCGCCCCGCCGGTCACCGCCATCGCCAACATCGGCCAGGCCACCCCGGCCATCGGACTGCTGGCCCTGCTGGTCATCTGGCTCGGCATCGGCCCCACGACCGCGATCATCGGCATGGTCGCCTACGCCGTCCTGCCCGTGCTGTCCAACACCGTCGCGGGGCTGCGCGCCATCGACCCGCAGCTGGTGGAGGCCGCGCGCGGGATCGGCATGTCGTCCGCGGGGACCCTGCTGAGGGTGGAATTGCCGCTGGCCGTCCCGCTGATCCTGGCGGGCGTACGGACGGCCCTCGTCCTCAACGTCGGCACCGCGACCCTGGCCACCTTCGGCGGCGGCGGGGGCCTGGGCGACCTGATCACCTCCGGGATCCAGACGCAGCGGATGCCCGTGCTGGTGCTGGGCTCGGTGCTGACGGTGGCGCTGGCGCTGTTCGTGGACTGGCTGGCCTCGCTCGCCGAGACGGTCCTGACCCCGCGCGGGCTGGAGGCGTAGATGCGGAAGCTCTCCGTACGGACGGCCGCCACCGCCTGCGCGGCCCTGCTCGCGCTCGCTCCCGCGCTCGCGGGCTGCGGCCTCAAGAGCGGCTCCCCGATGGTCGACGACGTCGTACCGGGCTCGGTCGGCCAGGGGCAGCCCCTCAAGGGCGCCTCGCTCACGGTCACCTCGAAGAACTTCAGCGAGAACATCGTGCTCGGCCAGATGATCGGCCTGATCTTCAAGGCGGCCGGCGCGGAAGTCCTGGACCGCACCAACCTGCCCGGCTCGATCAGCGCGCGCGAGGCGATCCGGCAGGGCGACGCGGACGCCATGTACGAGTACACGGGCACGGCGTGGATCACCTACCTGGGCAACGACGAGCCGATCGACGACCCGTACCGGCAGTGGGAGGCGGTGCGGGACGCGGACGTCAAGAACGGCGTCGCCTGGCTGGCGCCCTCCACGCTCAACAACACGTACACGCTCGCGATCAGCAGGAAGAACAACGCCAAGTACGGGCTGAAGACCATGTCGGACGTGGCGGAGCTGGCGGCGCGGGACCCGGCGGCGGTGACGGTGTGCGTGGAGAACGAGTTCGCCTCCCGCGAGGACGGGCTGCCGGGCATGGAGAAGGCGTACGGGATGAAGATCCCGGCGGGCAACGTCATGAAGATGGACGCCGGGATCATCTACACCCAGGTCTCCAAGTCCGATTCCTGCCTGCTGGGCGAGGCGTTCACGACGGACGGCCGGATCCAGGCCATGGACCTGGACACCCTCGCCGACGACCGGCACTTCTTCCCCAACTACAACGCGGCGCCCGAGCTGCACGCGAAGACGCTGGCCAAGTACCCGGTGATCGCAGAGCTGTTGGACCCGCTGTCGAAGCGGCTCACGACGGAGATCGCGCAGCGGCTCAACGCCGAGGTGGACGTGGACGGGCAGGACCCGCACGACGTGGCGAAGGAGTGGCTGGTCGCGGAGGGGTTCATCAAGGAGGGGTGAGCCGGTCGGGTGAATTCCAAAGAAGACGTTGCAAAGAAACCCTTGCATAGACTTCTTTGCAACTCTACTGTCGGAGCATGCCCGAGAAGAACGCCGATTCCCCGCAGCCGTCCGAGCCGAAGATCCGCAAGCTCGACGCCCACTCGCTGCGCGGCCTCGCCCATCCCCTGCGCATGCGCCTGCTGGGCACCCTGCGCCTGCACGGGCCCGCCACCGCCTCGCAGCTGGCGGCGGAGCTCGGGGAGTCCAGCGGGGCCACCAGCTACCACCTGCGCCAGCTCGCCGCGTACGGGTTCGTCGAGGACGCCCCCGAGCACGGCAAGGGCCGCGAGCGCTGGTGGCGCCCCTCCCAGGACGGCACGGCCTTCGACGAGGCGCTGATCTACGACACCGACCCCGCCACGCGCGGCGCCGCGGACGTCTTCCTGACCGAGATCGTGAAGATCCACGGGCAGGAGCTGACCACCTGGCTGGGCGACGCGCACAACTGGCCGAAGGAGTGGCGCCGGGCGTCCGACCTCAGCGACTTCTCACTGCAGCTGACCGCGGAGCAAAGCCGCGAACTGATCCTCAAGATGCACGACCTGGTCAACAGCTACCGCGATCTGCCGCCCTCGGAAGGCACGGAGACGGTCCGTTTCCACACGCACGCCTTCCCCCGCCGCAGCAAGTAGCCCTCCCTCTCCCGTCGCCCGCATCCCTCCTCCGTACAAGGAGTCCTGCCGTGCACGTCTTCAGCCATGCCGAAATCCACGCCACCCGCCTCGCCGAGGCCGCCGCCTGGCGCCGCGCCCGGGGGGCGGCCCCGTACCGCCCCGCCCCCGCCCCCGCGCTGCGCAACCGGCTCGGCGAGGCCCTGATCGCCGCCGGCATCCGCCTGATCCAGCCCGCCCACCTGCACGCCCGCATCACCCGGCCGCACGGCGGGATCGCGTGAGCCGCCGCCCCTTCACAGCCGTCCTGCTCGCCAACACCATCTCGATAGCCGGGAGTTCCCTCACCCTCATCGGTGTCCCGTGGTTCGTCCTGCAGACCACGGGCAGCGCCGGCCGGGCCGGGATCGTGGCCTTCTGCGCGACGCTGCCCGTCGCCGTGGCCGCCCTGATCGGCGGCCCGGTCATCGACCGGATCGGCCGCCGCCGGGTCTCCGCCGCCTCCGACCTGATCTGCGGCCTGTCCGTCGCCGCGATCCCGCTGCTGCACTACGCCGGGCTGCTGGAGTTCTGGATGCTGTGCGCGCTGATGGCCGTCGGCGGCCTCGTGCACACCCCCGGACTCACCGCGCGCTACGTCCTGCTCCCCCACCTCGCCGAGCACGCCGGCACCACCGTCGCGCGCGCCGCCAGCCTCTACGACGCCGTCTCGCGCGGAGCCCGCATGATCGGGGCCGCGCTGGCCGGCGTACTGATCGCCACGATCGGCGCCGAGTCCGTCCTGCTGCTCGACGCGGCAACCTTCGGGGCGTCCGCGCTGCTGGTCGCCTCGTTCCTGCGGGGCGTGCCGGCCGCCGAGCCGCAGCGCCTCTCCGAGAAGGTGTCACTGGCCGGCTACCGGGCCGAACTCGCCGAGGGCTGGGCGTTCCTGACCCGCTCGCGGCTGCTGCTCGGCATCACCCTGATGGTGATGATGACCAACGGCCTCGACCAGGGCTGGTCCTCGGTCCTGCTGCCCGTACACGGCAGCGAGGCCCTCGGCGGGGCCGCCGCGCTGGGCCTGCTGATTGCCCTCTTCGGCGGATTCGCGCTGCTCGGGGCCCTGTTCTACGGAGCGTGGGGCGAGCGGTTCTCCCGTAGGACCGTCTTCGCCGCCGCCTTCCTGCTGTGCGGAGCCCCCCGCTACGCCGTCGCGGCCTTCACCGACACCCCGCTGCCGCTCGCGGTGACGATGGCACTGTCCGGGCTGGGCGCGGGCGTGCTCAACCCGATCCTGACGACCGTGATGCTGGAGAAGGTCCCCGACGAACTGCGCAGCCGGGTCGCGGGCGTGACCACCGCCGGCTGCGAGCTGACGATGCCGCTGGGCGGGCTGGCCGCCGGGCTGCTGGTCGACGGGTTCGGGGTGACGCGGGCGCTGCTGGTGTTCGGCGGGGTGTACTTCCTCGTCACGCTCACGCCGCTGCTGTTCCCGGCCTGGCGCGGCCTCGCGGCCCCGCGGATCAACAGGACGGAACCGGTTCGCCCTTCTGCAGAGCCCGCAGCGCGTTCACCGCATCCGTCAACGAGGTGACGGGAACCAGCTGAAGCCCCTCGGGGAGTTCGGACCGGGCGTCCGAGCACTCCGCCGCCGGTACGAGGAACACGCTCGCGCCGTCGCGCCGCGCGGCCTGGGTCTTCAGGGCCACCCCGCCGACCGCGCCGACCTTGCCGTCACCGTTGATGGTGCCCGTACCGGCGATGGTGCGGCCGCCGGTGAGATCACCGCCGCTGCCGTTCCCGTCGAGCTTGTCGACGATGCCGAGGGAGAAGAGCAGCCCGGCGCTGGGACCGCCCACGTCGGCGAGGTTCAGCCGGACCTTCACCTCTTCGGGGTTCTTGTGGAGGTAGCCGAGCGCGGCCTCGGAGGCCGTCGACTGCGACTTGGTCATCTCCTCCAGGTTGTGCTCCTCGATCTCCTCGTCGCTTCCTCCCGAGGAGTACACGGCCTCGCGGGGCATGACCGCGCGGCTCGTGTCGAACCAGTCGCCGACCAGGTCCGGGAGGGTGACGGAGGTGGAGGGGCCGGTGGCCTGGATGGTGGTCATCCGCAACTGGCCCGTGGTCTCCCGGGTGGGTGCCCCCGTGACCGTGATGACCGGCTTGCCGTCGCGGGAGCCGAGCACGTCGGCGGTGAGGCCCGGCTGCGCGATCACGAAGGGCAGCGGCGCCGCCGCCGCGACGGCGAACAGCGCGAGGACGGGCACGGCGCAGACGGCGAGGGCGGCGGGACGCGGCAGACGTGTGAGGCGAGAGAGCACCCGGTCAATCTAGCGCGGCCGCCCTGCAACGGGTCGAGCCGCGCCCCCCGCAGGGGACGCGGCCCGGTCCTGACGTGCTCCACCGTGCGCAGGCCCGGAGGCTGGGCGGCCTCGCGGCCCGGAGGCTACGCGGCCGCGCGTCCCGGTGGCTTCGTAGCGCGGCGACCCCGCGGCCTCGTAGCGCGGCGGCTCAGCGCAGGGCGTCGGCCACCTCGCGGGCGGCGTCCACCACGCGCGGGCCGACCCGCTCGGGAATGGCGTCGTTCAGCATGACGACGCCCACGCTGCCCTCCAGCCCGGTGATCCCCACGAGCGGCGCGGCTGCCCCGCTGGCACCCGCTTCGAGCTCCCCGTGGGTGAGCGTGTACCCGGGCTCGACGAGCGTGCCCTGACGGGCGGCCAGGATGGCCCGGCCGGCGGCCCCGCGATCGAGCGGGTGGCGGAAGCCGGGCCGGTAGGCCACGTGGTAGTCGGTCCAGGTCGGCTCCACGACGGCCACGGCGAGCGCTTCGGTCCCGTCCACGAGGGTCAGGTGCGCGGTGGCGCCTATGTCCTCGGCGAGGGAGCGCAGTGCGGGCAGTGCCGCCTCGCGCACCAGCGGGTGCACCTGACGGCCGAGGCGCAGCACGCCGAGCCCGACGCGGGCGCGGCCGCCGAGGTCGCGGCGGACCAGGGCGTGCTGTTCGAGGGTGGCGAGGAGCCGGTAGACGACGGTGCGGTTGACACCGAGGCGGTTGGAGAGCTCGGTGACGGTCAGACCGTGGTCGGTGTCGGCGAGCAGTTTGAGGACTCGGAGTCCTCTGTCGAGAGTCTGGGAGGTTTCCGCGGTCACGACGCCTCTCCCTCTTTCGGTGGGCGGCGGTGACTCTCTGGGCAGAGCGCCGCCGGTCCCTCGGCGACGCACGGAGAGGCCGCCGGTAGCGGCCATGGCACCGGCTGCGCTCCCGCGGCGGCGCTGCCACGGGGCGTTCGATGCGGGGACAGTAGCGAGCAGGTTCGCTCAGCGGAAGGGCTCGTCCAGAATCCGGGCGCCTGCTACCCGTTTATGCCGGTTCCTGAGCCCCGTCGGTGTCAATTCGTGACCTCCTGCACCCGGAACCCACACAGAGCCCCTTTACGGCCGCATTACTCTGATCAAGTTCAAAAAGATATTGGAAGACCGGCTTCGGGGGGGATGCGCGCCAGCGCACCTGGGGCCGCACGGAGGGACGCACCACCATGAAGCTCAAGCACATGGCTCTCGTGGCCGCCGCCGCGGTCGCCGGTCCGACGATCCTGACGGCCACACCGGCCCTGGCCCAGGACAACCCGGCGGTCGTCGTCCCGGACACGGCCCCGAAGGACGACATCGCGGAGGGCGCCGCGGACCCGTCCCCGGCGGCCGGCGCCAAGAGCACGCAACAGACCGGCTCGCAGCAGACCGGCGCGCGGCAGACCGGCAAGGCCTCGCGGACCTCCCAGGCCCCGCAGGGCCCCGAGCTCTCGCTCCGGAACCTTCCCGCCGAGGGCTTCAAGGCAGGCGCCGACTGGTCGGAGTTCTCCCTGCGGGTCGACAACTCCGAGGGCGCGGACCGGGCCGGCTTCGACCTCGGCCTCCTGATCGAGTCCTCCGGCCGGCTGACGGACAGGCACGTGGAGGTCGAGGTCGGTTCCGCGGGCCAGTGGCGCCGCGCCTCCACCCTGCCGGGCCTGAACGCCCCGAACTTCGACCTGGCCCCGGGCCTGACCCTCGCGAAGGGCTCGGTCCACGACGTCCGGGTACGCCTCCGCGCGGCCGCCGACGCGCCCTCCGGCGACATCACGCTCATCCTCACCGGTACCGACCACTTGAGTGTCGACTCCGAGGACATGTCCTACGCCTCGAAGATCGTGGGCGCCGACGACAACGGCGGCGACGAGGCCCAGCACCCCGCCCCGACGCTGTCGGTCGGCGAGGTGTCCACCGACGGCTTCATCGCCGGCGCCGACTGGGAGCACTTCTCCGCGTACGTGAAGAACGACGGCGAAGCGGTCGACGACTACGCGCTCGACATGGTGCTGACGACGCTGGACACCACGGCCCTCGAACAGGGCGACCTCCAGGTGGAGGTGGGCGGGATCACCCCGTCCGGCGCCTGGGGCTGGACCCCGGTCACCTCCGACGGCTCGGGGGAGGTATGGACCCACGAGCTCGCCACCCTCGACCTTAAGAAGAACGATCAGGTCAGGGTCCAGATCCGGATGCGCTTCGCCAAGGACGCCCCCGGCACCGGGCTGTCCCTGCGGTTCAGCGGCGCCGCCGGCGGCGTGCACTCGCAGGATGTCGATCACCGTACGAAGCTCAGCCACGGGGAGAACGCGGCCTACCTGGCCCCCAAGCTCCGCCAGCAGGGCCTGCCCGACTCCCTGACCGCCGGCGGTGCCCCGGCGCAGTCCACGGTGACGGTCGACAACTCCAAGGGCGAGGCCCTCGACGACTTCATGCTCGCCCTGTCCTTCAAGGACGCGGGCAAGCCCGCCGGACAGGCCAACAAGCTCAAGCCCGGGCAGGTCAAGCTGGAGACCCGCGGCAGCGACGGCACCTGGCACGAGGAGGACCTCTGGTCCGGCCAGGACGGCGTCCCCTACCGCGACTTCCTCATCGACCTGGACGGGCACGAGGTCGTCACGCTCACCTACCGCGTCTCCGTCACCGCGGACGCCCCCGCCGGGCCCGTCGCCGTCGAGCTCTCCGGCGTCTCGGACGAGACCGGATCGCAGCCCGGCGTCGTCGCCGAGGCGAACTCCACCACCCTGCGGATCCTGGCCCCGACAAGCCCGGACAACGGCAACGGCGACGGCGGCGGCGACGGTGAACCGGGCGGTACCGGCAACGACCCCCGCCCCGACGGCGGCGCCGACCCGGCCGCCGCCGCGTCCGCCACCGGCGGCCGGCTCGCCGCCACGGGCGCCGACCCCGCCACCACGTGGGCCCTCGGCGGCGCCGGCGTGGCCCTCGCCATGGGCGCGGCCCTGGTCGCCGGCACCGGCCGCCGGCGTCGTCCCACCGCGTAGCGGGAACGGACGGGGCCCGGGCGATCCTCCGCACGGGCCCCGTCCCACATTCCGTGGGAACCGCTCACCGCATCCGCGTGGCCCACTCCTGGACCTTCTTGATCCGCTCCCGCAGCTGCCCCGCCGTCGCCTCCGCGCTCGGCGGCCCGCCGCACACCCGGCGCAGCTCCGTATGGAGCACCCCGTGCGGTTTGCCGCTCTGGTGGACGTACGCGCCGACCATCGTGTTGAGCGACTTGCGCAGCTCCAGCAGCTCCTTGTGCGAGACCACCGGGCGCCGGTCGGCCGGCAGCTCCAGCAGGTCCGCCTCCGCGTCCGGCTTGCGCCGGCTGTGCGCGATCTGCCGCGACTGGCGCTTCTGGAGCAGCATCTGCACCTGGTCCGGCTCCAGCAGTCCCGGGATGCCGAGGTAGTCCTGCTCCTCCTCGCTGCCCGGGTGCGCCTGCATGCCGAACTCGGCGCCGTCGTAGAGCACCCGGTCGAAGACGGCGTCGGACTCCAGCGCCTCGAAGGACATCTGCTCCTCGTCGCCGGTGTCCTCGTCCTCCTGCCGGTTCGCCTCGTCCATCTCCTTCTCGGACTCGGCGTACGGGTCTTCCTCGCCCTGCTTCTTCGGCTTGTCGAGCACGTGGTCGCGCTCGACTTCCATCTCGTTCGCGAAGCCCAGGAGGTAGGGGATGGTCGGCAGGAACACCGACGCCGTCTCGCCGCGCCTTCGCGAACGCACGAAACGCCCGACGGCCTGCGCGAAGAACAGCGGGGTCGAGATGGTGGTGGCGTACACGCCGACCGCGAGCCTCGGCACGTCGACGCCCTCGGACACCATCCGGACGGCGACCATCCAGCGGTCGTTGCTCGCGGCGAACTCGTCGATCCGCTTCGAGGCGCCCGTGTCGTCGGACAGCACGACGGTCGCCTTCGTACCCGTGATCTCGCGGATCAGCTTGGCGTAGGCGCGCGCCGAGTCCTGGTCCGCCGCGATGACGAGCCCGCCCGCGTCCGGGATGCCCTTCCTGACCTCCGTCAGCCGCTGGTCGGCGGCGCGCAGCACGTTCGGCATCCAGTCGCCGCGCGCGTCCAGCGCCGTACGCCAGGCCTGGGAGATGGCGTCCTTGGTCATCGGCTCGCCGAGGCGCGCGGCGATCTCGTCGCCCGCCTTGGTGCGCCAGCGCATGTTGCCGCTGTAGGACAGGAAGATCACCGGCCGGACGACGCCGTCTGCGAGCGCGTTGCCGTATCCGTAGGTGTAGTCGGCGGAGGAGCGCCGGATCCCGTCGTTGCCCTCCTCGTACGCGACGAAGGGGATCGGGTTCGTGTCGGACCGGAAGGGCGTTCCGGTCAGCGCGAGGCGCCGCGTCGCCGGGTCGAAGGCCTCCAGGCACGCCTCGCCCCAGGACTTCGAGTCACCGGCGTGGTGGATCTCGTCGAGGATGACCAGGGTCTTGCGCTGCTCGCACCGGTTGCGGTGCAGCATCGGCCGCACGCCCACACCCGCGTACGTGATCGCGACCCCGTGGTAGTCCTTGCTCAGCGGGCCGGCGGAGTAGTCCGGGTCCAGCCGGATGCCTATCCGGGCGGCTGCTTCCGCCCACTGCTTCTTCAGGTGCTCGGTGGGCGCGACGACGGTGATCTGCTGCACCACGTGGTGGTGCAGCAGCCACGACGCGAGCGTCAGCGCGAAGGTGGTCTTTCCGGCGCCGGGGGTCGCGACGGCGAGGAAGTCGCGCGGCTGGGTCTCCAGGTACCGGTCCAGCGCACCCTGCTGCCAGGCTCGAAGGGCGCTGGCGGTACCCCAGGGCGCGCGGCCGGGGAAGGCGGGTGAGAGGTGGTGGGAGGCTGTAGTAGTCACGGTCTCCGGTTCGGGCTCTCGGCGGCGTATCTGGTTACCGGCAGCGGTACGGCCGGCGGTACGGGCAGTCGTACGTAGGACAACCGGGCCACCTTACCGGCCCGGGCCCGCCCCTCGCGGAGGGACAGGCCCGTGACCTCGGCGCGTGCGGCGAGCGTCACATCCGTCACGCCAGGACGCGCAGCCGCTCGGCGATCCGCGCGACGCTCTGCTCTTCGCCGGCCGCCACATCGATGACCAGGCCGTACGCCGCGTCCTGGTCGACGTCGCCGAGATCGACGCCGTTGAGGGCGAGGAAAGTCGCGGCGGCGAGCCAGGCGGTGCGCTTGTTCCCGTCGACGAGGGGGTGGTTGATGGCGATCCCGTGCAGCAGCGCCGCCGCCTGCTCGTACGTGTCCTCGTACGCCGGCGTCCCGAACATCCGGGCCCTGGGCCGGTGCACCGCCGACTCCAGCAGCCCGGGGGCGCGCAGCTCGACGGGCTGGTCCTGGGCGAGGCAGGCGTACCGCGCGAGGTCGAGGACCTCGGCGAGGGTGAGGTGCCTGGTCATTCCCCGAGCCGCCTGAGCAGCCCGGCGTGCCGCCCGGCGAGCCGCGCGGCCTCGCCCCCGGCCCGCTCCCGCTCCGCCCGCGCCCAGGCCCGCACGGCACCCAGCGCGGCCTCCTCGACGCTCTGCCCGGTGGCATCGGCCAGATCGGCCAACTCCGCCCACTCGGCGTCGGGCACTCCGATGATCAACTCGCTCATCCCCGGATGCTAACGGCCGTCCGTGCAACCCGGCCGACCATTTCAGCCCCCACCGGCCACTCCAGCCCCAACGACCGCTTCCAGCCCCGCCGGCGTGTGAGGCGCGGGGGCCCGGGGCCGGCTCCCGGCAACGGCGCCGCACCCGACCACACCCCGGCCCTGACGGGCCGACGGGTCACCGGGTCAGACCGCCGGCCCCGCCGGCCCCGCGTCCAGCCGGGTCGACACCCACGCCCCCACCAGCGCCACGCAGGCCATCGGCAGGAAGACCACCACGAACGCACCCGGGTGCGAAGCCCCGCCCCCCTCGGCCACGGAGTGCGCCGCCCCCACCGCTCCCCCGCCCAGCGCGGCGAACGCCGCGCCACCCGCCGCCAGCAGCACGACATTCGCCAGCGCGTCCGAGATCTGCAGCGCGGCGGAGTTCGCCCCCGCCTCCTCCGGCGCCGACAGCTTCAGCAGCAGCACGCTCGTGGAGCCGATCACCAGCCCCATCCCCAGGCACCCCAGCGCCCACACCAGCGCAAGCGTCCACACCGGCACCCACGCGACGAGCACCGCCGGCGCCCCCGCGATCGCCGCCGCGACGAGGATCATGCCCAGCACCATGAGCCGTACCCGGTACGGCGCCACCCGCCCCTTCGACTGCACCCACGAGCCCGCCGCCCACGTCACCCCGCCCAGCGCGAGCGAGAACCCGGCCAGCGTCGGGCTCAACCCCCGCTGGGTGACCAGCATCAGCGGTACGAAGCTCTCCGCCGCGATGAACGACCCCGCGGCCACACCCCTCAGCAGCACCACCGACGGCAGCCCGCGCCGCGCCCGGTAGGTCCCGCGCGGCAGCAGCCCCAGGACGGCGGGCACCAGCAGGGCGGCCCCGGCGAGGCCCGGCAGCAGCGACAGCCACCGCAGGTCCTGGGCGGCGTACTGGAGCAGACCCGCGCCGGCCGAGATCCCGAGGGCGAGCCGGATCCGGCGCCGGTCGAACGCGACGGGCGGAGCGCCGGGGTCCACCGGCCCCGACGCGGTCCGCCGGATCGCCGGCAGGGCCACCGCCAGCGGTACGAAGACCAGCGCGGGTATCCCGAGGAAGACCCAGCGCCACCCGAGGTGCTCGGTCACCGTGCCCGAGGCCAGCGGTCCCACGATCGACGGCACGACCCAGCTCGCGGCGAAGGCCGCCATGATCGCGGGCCGCAGCCGCTCCTCGTAGGCCCGGCTGACGACGACGTAGAGCGCGACGATGACCAGCCCGCCGCCGAACCCCTGCACGGCCCGCCCGAGCACGAAGATCCACATCGCTCCGGCGGTCCCGGAGAACACCAGTCCCGCGGCGAAGGCCCCGATCCCCACGGTCAGCGGCCGCAGCGGCCCCTGCCGGTCGGCCCACTGCCCGGAGAGCACCATCCCGAACAGGCTGGTGGTGAAGTAGGCGGAGAAGGCGAAGGCGTAGAGCCCGATCCCGTCCAGCTCCCGGGCTGCCACGGGCATGGCCGTCCCGACGGCGGTGGCCTCGAAGGCAATCAGGAAGATGACGGAGATGATCCCGACGCTGAGCGTCCGGTACGCGGGCCCGAAGACCCCGCCCCCGCCCTGCGGGGGGGCCGGTATCGGGGCGGGGTCGGTGGCTCTCTGCGGGAGGACGCTCATCGCCCCAGAGTAAGGTGCGTGGCCCGGGATCGACCCTGTCATTTCGGCGTATCCCCCTCGGTCCCCAGCCCTAGGCCAAAGGACGGGCCCGGCCCGCACGAACCACCCTCCGCGCCCCGCGACCCCAGGTCCCACACCCCGCGACCCGGCACGCCCGCACCCGGAATGTGAACGGAGCATGACAGTCGCATTGCACCGCCCGAGCATCCCTTCCCCACCCGCACGGGCCCCCGTACGGTCATACCCATCACCACAACCCAGCCGTGTGCCCGAGTGGTTGAGGGACTCGCCTGCAAAGCGAGTTACGCCGGTTCGATTCCGGTCACGGCTTCTGAATGCCTGAACAGGCAGAACGAATGGGCGGCACCCCACACGGGGTGCCGCCCATTCCCGCGTTCGTCTCAGTTCCCGTCTCAGTTGACCGGTACGAGCACGCCGGCCGCGCCCTCGCGAGCAGCGTTCGAGCGCCGTCCCGTCCGCATCACCTACAACCCGTGGCGCGAGAACCCCAGCTACGCCGACAAGGCCGAGCGCAGCGTGTATTGAGACGGCTTGCCGCCGCGTGACGCGCGCCAAGTAGGTTCCGCGAGGGGCCCGTCACCACCGTGGCGGGCTCCTCGCCGCCTTCCCCTTTTTCAGCCAGCACGGAGCACCACATGATCACCTGCACCAAGAACGGCCAGCACAAGATCCCCGAGAACGGGCCGAACTTCCGGGGCCCGCACCCCGAGATACACCAGGCCATAGCCGCCGCCTACGAGGGCTGCAAAGCCTGCACCATGGACATGGAGCAGCGGATCCAGTTCAACGACGACGGATTCCTCACCGCCGTCATGATGTTCATCTGGCTCGCCAGTCAGGCCCAGGTCCGTGCCTCCCAGCGCCTGGAACCCGTCAGCTGCGCCGACGAGCTGTTCCCCGGCCCGATCCTCAAGGACCTCAACCCGACGACGCGCCGCTACCTGCGCAGGATCGTCCTCGCGGACCTCGTCGAAGCGCCCTGCGGGCTGATGGCCCGCCAACCCGACGGCAACGAGATCGTCGAGGTCATCACGTCCGCCAGCGTCGGCGAGCGCTACGCCCTGTGGCAGGAAGCCCTCTCCGGAGCCGTCGGCATCGTGATGATGGAAACCTTCCGCATCTGATCCCGCACACGCCCTCACCACCCGCGCGAGCAGCCCGCCCTGTTCTGAACTGGACACCCGACCTGGCCGCACGGTGGCGGCAGAACGGCCCGTTTGGGCTACACGGGCCGCAGTGTCTCTGCCGCTGGCTGTTTTGGTGGTCTTAGCCTTCCGGCCGTGTCCATCGGTGCTTTGAGGTCTGTTCGCGCGCGCTCGGTCAGCTACCTGCCG
Source organism: Streptomyces sp. ISL-43 (assembly GCF_018614195.1). Taxonomy (GTDB): domain Bacteria; phylum Actinomycetota; class Actinomycetes; order Streptomycetales; family Streptomycetaceae; genus Streptomyces. The sequence continues at coordinate 7,633 of NZ_JAGGOT010000034.1, read as the reverse complement.
GTGCCCGCTCTGGCACCCCGAGGATGAGCAGAACCGTGGCGGCCGTGTGGCGCGCGTCGTGCAGACGCCCGTCACGAACCTTCCGTTCTACGAGCAGAGCCTTCCACTCGGCCCAGTCCCTCCGGTGGGACGGGCTACGCCCGTGCTCGTCGGGGAACACCCAGTCCCCTTCTACCCAGCGCTTCCCAACCGTCTGCCGGGTACGGAAGGTGCGGTGCACTTGGTGGGCAGTCGCGGGCTTGCTGCCGTTGGCCTGCATCTTCGCGTAGAAGATCTCTATGTGCTCGGGCGTGAGCCTGTCGAGACGGTGAGCCCCCAGGCCAGAGATCAGGTGCTTCCGTACGGCGACTCCGACCCGACCATCGTGCTTGTCGTTGACCGTGAGGGGTGCGCCGTTCTCGATCCAGTGCGTCAGCCAGGCCTTGACCGTCATGGCCTTGCCTGGCTTGCTCACCGTCTTGGCCTCCCGTTGCTTCTCCAGCTCACGTACGGCGTCGGTGAGGTGCGTGGGCGCTGACCTGCACGAACAGCAGGGTCAGGGCCAGTAGGCGGGCCGCCACAGAAATGCCGCAGAGGTGGCTCCGTACGAGCGGGTCGCAAACGACCTGTTGGGCCGGATTCGCAGGGGCGCCCTTCCCGCCGGCTGCCAGCTGCCGAGCGAGGCGCGGCTGGCCGGGAAGTACGGTGTCGCCCGTGGCACCGTCCGTCGCGCGGTCCGCGAGACCTCGGGCCATGTCGAAGCCCGGCATGGAGTGGGGCGCGCAAGAGATGGCGTGCTTAGTGGCCCACATGTGCCGGCCGAGCTTTAGTTGGCGTGTAATTTCCGGGGTGGAGTGCTAGGACACGGTCTTGGCAAGCGGGTCCAAATGGTCTAGGCCGCACAGCTTGGCCGCCCTCAAACGCGAACATCAGCTTGCCGGTGACCTCAACAGGACTACCATTACAGTTACGGAGAACCGCCACTCCCCGAGATCCCCAGGGCTGTAAACCCTACGGGCCCTCCATGGGGTAGTAGCCACTCCGGCCGAAAGCGGCCTTAGCTCAGCCAGGCCAGAGCCTCGCAATTCCAACGCGAATGTCATCGGTTCGAATCCGATAGGACGCAGAGGCGGGCTTCCTTCCAAGCTCGGCGACGAGGGAAGCCCAACCGATAAGCGCGCGGGGTGATTGAGGATGTTCCTTGTGGCGCAGTTTCCCATTGCAGACGCTCGACCCACCCTGGATTTCGACTCCCGCAGACTCTCTTTGCCGCCTTGGCCGCTGGTGCAGCCCGGGGATTTTGTGCGCTCGACCGGCCCGGTCCGCCAACGTCGACGAGGTGGTCTCGCTCCCTGGCGTGGCGAAGGTGTCTTTTGTGATGCAGCCCGAGTTATCCGCTTTCCGCCTTGCATGTCATGCATACCCCTTGTCGCCGAAGACGAACGAACCTCCGGATTTGACTGCACTTTCAGGAGATTCAGTGCTGACGGTTTCGTCGTCGGCAGGTTTGAGCTTGGGTTTTCGGGAGGGAAGGCAGGGAGAAAAGGGCACCCCGGGTTCTCCAGCAAGGAATTCATCAAGCTGTTGAACGGTTTGCTCGAGTTCCCCGTCTATGTCCCTGCCTGGGGAGGTGGAGAGCGCCGACAACGCTGCAGCATGGGGCAAGCTGGGCAGCCACTGGCAAAGCATGTTCTCCGGGTGACAACGAAAGAACCACTCTCGCCGTCCGGTCTAGATCCTTCATGGGTGCGCCCTGGGCGCCCTCTCCTCCTGGTCGAATCCTCCTTTGGGGAAGTTGAGTCCCCGACCAATGCGACCATCGTGGACATAGGCCAAGACATCGGAGTGGAATTGACGCACTGCCGAGTTAGCCATCATGGGGTGCCGGTGAGCATCTGGATGATAGGGAGCAAGAGTCGGAGTGTCGACAAGGATTCGCTGCGGCGCCTCAGGCTTCACCTGTGTCGCCTACATGTCGAATACGAGTGCATTCGGCTGATTCTGCGGGATATCACGGCGGGAAGAATGGAACGAGAGGGGACGCAAGGACTGCGCATATTTCTGAACAGGGGGATTGACCTCCTGTCCAGCCCTCGCAAATTCGGATTCGATCAGGATCCCATACTGGCCGCCGCCTATGGGGCCGAAGAGATGATGAATCAGGAGGAGAGAGGCACTGTGCTGGGCATGCTGAGCGAAAGGCGCGTGTCTGAGCTGCGCAAAATCGAAGAGGCGAGCGGAAGTTCCCCTATTGTCACCAACATCGTGAACGGGGACAACGTGATAGTAGCCAGCGGAGGTCTGTCCATGAGTGACTACCGGTTCCACGTCGGAGGCGATTTCAATGGAGTCGTGGGGGATCGCAACGTGGTCAAAGAGAGCTTTCAAGCCATCGACAACTCCAGCGGGAGTGCCGAGGTCAAGGATCTGCTGAAGCAGCTGACAGAAGCAGTAGCTCTGGCTGCAAGCCGTATGCCCCGAGAGCAGGCAGAGCAGAGCCTGCGCGATTTCGACGCCTTTAGGGATGAAGCACTTGCGATTCAACCGCGAAAGAGCATGCTCGAAATGCTTGGAGGTGCCCTCGCACAAACGGCCAATATCGTAGGAGACATCGGGGCACCCGTGGTAACACTCGTCTCCGCAGTGATCGGGCTTCTTGCTTAGACCGTGTCCTATTTGGTGAGGCAGGCGAGCCGTATGTCGCAGCAGAGGGCGGCTGTGAGGCCGAGGAAGCCAGGTAGTTGCGGGATTGCGTTCGTCGCGGTGGTCGAGCCAGCGGTAGCAGTCAGGCAGGACATCGTCCGCTCGATCACCCACCTCTGTCGGCCTAGGCGTTCGCCGGACTCGACGTCTTTACGGGCGATGCGGACGCCGATTCGTTTCCCGCGTAACCATTTTCGCAGGTGGGGGCGTCGTAGGCGCGCGTCTCAGTTTCCGTCTCGTTCATAGACGTACGCGACCGTCCGGAGCTTTCCGTGGAGCCTTCACCTCCCTGTGCCCGTACGAGGATGAACAGCGGTGAACGGCTGCGGACGCAGCTCTGACCAGCCAGGACAACCCTGCAAAGCGAGTTATCCGGTCACGGCTTCCACGGCGAAAGCCGCTCAGGGAAATCCTCCCCGAGCGGCCTTTCCTGATGGTTGGCCTACTTCTTCACCTGGGGCTCGTTGCCCGTGTGCCTCTCCAGACCCCAGCCCCAGTTGTAGCCAGTCATGGAAGCCAGCCTCAAATCCTCGTCGAGCGGGTCTTCCCCGCCGATCGGGTGCCGCTCCAGGAACCTGTCCACAGGCCCTGTGGCATGAAGCTCGCCTCGTCGGTAGACGCTCGCCTTGTCCTCGTGGGCCGCGCCCTCGACCTGGTCCTTCTTGCGCTCGGACTCGGCTGCCGACCAATCGTCGATGAGCCCGCCGGCGGCCTGCTCCAGCACTCCGCTGCCGGTGTCCACGGCGAGCGGCACGACTACCGCGGCCGCGCCGGCGGCCATGACGGTGGCCGGCAGGAAGGCGACACCCGCCACGATGCCTGCCGTAGCGCCGAACTCGATCCAGCCCGAGCGTTTTTCCATGGCCCGGTCATAGTCCTTGAGCCACTTCTCCGCTTCGGCATCGATCTGCTTGCCCCGGGACTCGTCCAGAATTCCCTGGAATTCGCCGCCCGTCCGAGCCGCCTCCTTCAGACCGCTCTCGTTGAGCTTTCCGCCGGCGCCCACCTGGGACTCCAGGACGGAGGCCTGGAAGATGGACTCCGCCCTCGACATCGTGATGTACGAGTCGGGGTGCTGGCCCAGACTGCTGAGGAACTTGCGGGCTTGCTCCTGCTCGAACGTCGCGTGCCCCGCGGCGGCCTTCTCGAATACGTTCCCGTCGCGGTCATTGCTCAGACCGGCGTTCAAGTCATCGATGTATCCCGCCCCCATGCGCCCGAGACTGTCCGCCATCGACTCCTGGTTCTTCAGCAGCGCCGCGTCCCCTCCGTACGTGGAGACGACCTCCTGCATGATGCGCGACGAGACCTCGCCCCGCTCCAGCTTCGGCGCCGGGTCGTCCCAGGCGTGGCCGAGGGTCGCCGCCTCCAGGGCGTGTCCGAGGGCATCCGGCATGAACTGCCTGATCTTCTTCAGGTCGTTCGGATTCGTGCTCTCCATGTCGATCGTGAAGTCGTACTTCGGATTGCCGAAGAAATCGAGGTAGTTCTTGATCGGATTCCTCGCCGGACCCCTGCCGAGGTCCGCGGGGCCGGACTTCTCCGTGCCGTCCCTGTCGTACGCGTGCGGGGGCCGCTCCGGGTCGAAGAACTGGCGGGCCGCCTCCGGGCTGTGGCCAAGGGCCTCCAGGAAGCTGACCACCGGGTCGTAGCCCGCGCCGTTGGTGCCCGACGGGTTGAGCATGTTCTTGCCGTAGCCGTGGATCTGGCGCGCCTGGTTGAAGAAGTCCGGGTCCTTGGCGTGGATCTGGGTGGCGTGCTCGGCGATCGGGACCAGGAACCTGGGGTCGTAGTTCCCGTAGCGCATGATGCCGCCGAGCAACTGGTACCCGTAGGCCGGATTCCGGTCGTAGCGTGCCAGCGGGATGCGCTCGGTGCCGAGCCTGCGCAGGTCCTGGGCGAAGCTGTCGGTCAAGTGCGGTTCGGTCGTGGAGTTCGTGGCCGTGGCGAGGTTGAAGCCCAGGTTCCTCTGGAGCTCCCGCACGTCCTCGAGCCGTTCCGGGTCCTGCTCCGCGTAGTCGAAGGTGTCCGTGGACATCGTCCCGAAGAACTCCAGCGCGCCCTTGGGTCCGAGGGCCTCGTAGAGCTTCGTCGAAAACTCCGCCACCTTGGCGTTGTCGGCCAGCAGCTCGTTGAGCTCGATGAGCTCCCCGTGTGTGAGCCGGCGTCCCTTCTTCGCCAGCTCTACGGCGCGGCCGGCCTGCTCGGCATCCAGGCTCCCGTACCTGGCCGCGGTGAAGTCGCGGCCGTCCGTGACATTGGCGGCGAGGATGCGGGACAGCGACTGATCGACGTCGTCGCAGCCGTCGATGACCGCATCGACCTTCGCCTGCCACAGCCGCGTGTTCGTGCGGACGGACTCCAGGTGGTCGGGGTCGTGGCGGGCGGCGTACCGGTCCGCCTCGTCGGCGAAGGGCACCGCCTCGACCTTGCCGTTCGCGCCCACCCGGAAACCGGCCGCGGGAGCCTCGACATCGGCGATCTTCCGCAGCTGCTCACGGGAGGCCTTGAAGGTCTCGTACCCCTCGGCCAGCACCTTGTGGACGCCCTTGGCCTCCTGGGCCGCGTCGTCGAACTCCTTGGCCGTCTTGTCGATGAACGACCGTGCGACACCGGCCGTGACACCGTCCCACTGGGCCTTGTCCGACTTGGCCTTCATGCCGCCCCGCGCCGACTCCGCCAGCGCGTTCAGCTTCGTGACCATCGCGGCCCAGTCCTTGATCGCCGTCTGGAGCGGGCCCAGGGGTGCGTTCATCACGTTCTCGTACGTCAGCACGTGTCCGCCGCCTTACGCGAGGAGCCGGTCGATCTTGGAGGACGTGAAATCGGCGTGCAGCTGCTGCTCTTCCTTGCTGTGGGAGGAGAGGGAGTAGTTCAGGCCGTTGGAGATGTTCGCGCAGGCCGCGACGAGCGTCTTGAGCCGGCTCTCCCAGCGGGTGTTGACCTTCAGGAGGGCCGCGCCGCTCGCGAAGTTCTCGCGCGTGAGCGCACCGGCCGCCTCGGCGGTGGCGGTGGCGGCGTGCTTGCCGTCCGTGGAGAGCCGCGTGTGGAGCGTGTAGGCCTCGGAACCGACCTCACCGATGTGGTCCTGGTCGAGCTCCAGATCACCGCGACCACCCCCGGGGCCGGGCGCGGCCGGAACGTGGTCGAGCCGCATGGCCGCGTTGGCAGCGGCGGCGGTCCGGGCCGCGGACCATTCCTCGTCGAACGACATGGCGTGCGCTTCTCCTTGTGTACGTGCGCTGCGTGCCTTACGCGGCTACGCGGTCAGCGGTTCCTGCGCCGGACGCCGACCGCGGCGACGGCTCCGCCGATGACCAGGCAGGCACCGAGCCCGAGGGCGAGCCAGGGGAGGCCGCTGCCGTCGTCCTTCTTCACCTCGGCCCGAGGGGCGGGCGTCTTGCCGTCCGAGGAGGCGGCGGGCGAGCCCTTTGCCCCCGAACCACCGCCGGCCGCAGCCAGGTCGGGGAGCGGGTAGACGTCCGCCGGGCCGGGGTCGCCTGGGGTGGTGACGGCGATGCGGGGGCGGACGATGCCGTAGCCAACGAAGTCGCTGCGCTCGGCACCGTCGGTGGGCTTACCCGCCGTTTTCATCATGACCCGGAGCACCTGGTTGTTGGTCCAGTCAGGGTGGGCGGACCAGAGCAATGCCGCCGAGGCCGAAGCGAGGGCGGTCGCATCACTCGTACCGTGGTTCTTGCACAGTTGAGTGTCGCTGGCGCAAGCCGTGACGATGTCGACGCCTGGGGCCACGAGGTCGACCTGGGGACCGTGCTGCGACTCCGCGGTCACCTTGCCGTCCCGGTCGACAGCGCCGACACCCACCACACCTGGCGTTGCAGCCGGATAGAGGACGTCGTTGGTCGAGGCACCCTCGTTACCCACGGAGGAGAAGATCAACCTCCCCTTGGACAGGGCGTACTTAACAGCATCGAGTCGTGCGGGGTCATCTTTACTCATGCCCAGCGAGATGCTGATGATCTTGGCATCCGAGTCTGCCGCGTACCGGATTGCCTCGGTCCAAGACGGAGCCGTTTCGCGAGACTCATGTGGCACGCGGATCGGAAGGATCTTGGCGCCTGGTGCAAGTCCGAACGATCCATCGCCGCTGGGATGCCTTCCTGTGGCCGCGATCAACGCAGCCATGGTGGTTCCATGTTTCCCATAGTCGGCCCGTTCGTCGCCCGCATCTTGGGTGGCGAAGTCTTTTCCGGGGAGAACCTGCCCTTCCAGTTCAGGGATGCGGCCAACACCCGTGTCGATGACAGCGACCGTGACCCCCTTGCCCGTGCTGGTCTCCCAGATGTCATCGGCCCTCATCGAGGTGAGATGCCACTGCTGTGCCCGAACGGTCTCCGCGTGGGCCGGAGTCGCGGCGACCCCGGCCAGCAGGAAACCCGCCAAGGTCACGGTCGCCCTAGGCATACGCATCCTGTGCAATATCCGCTCCACTCAGTCGATCACCGACGGAACGACACGACGGTCGCCCTGCCAAGTCTCTCCATCCACGGCCAGATAGTTGGGGCGTGCGCCCTGCTGGCCGTCGCCCCGCCGGCCTGGAGCATGGGCACCCGCACCGCCGTGGCCCATCGGACTACCCGCCGGACCGGCACCCAATCCACCGCGAACCAGCCCCGAACCACCTTGCGTAAACGGCTGACCACCCGCGATCGAGCGGCCGCCGACAATCCCGCCCGGTTCGGTGGCGAGACGGCGACCGGCCATAGAACTGCCGGCACCGCCGTGCGGAACGCCACCGCCCATGCCCATGCCGCCTCCCATGCCCATACCGCCCATGCCACGACCGGCCGCCGGGGTGCCTTCCCCGCCGATGACGGTGCCCTGCGGAATGCTCGCGCCCGGCCCACCCAACGTCACGGGCCGACCGCCTACGATCCCGCTGTCGCGCGGAGGTAGACCGGCGATGCCGCCTAAGCCTTGATCCACCGAC
>NZ_JAGGOT010000033.1 GCF_018614195.1 Streptomyces sp. ISL-43 | reverse complement strand
CGGGATCACGAGACACTAGGCCGGCGGGAGCTCGTGGAGGTGTCCCTCCGCTACGAAGGCGACGCCGCCTCCGACGCGCACAGACCGGATGTCCTGATCGCGGCCCTCCGCGCTGACGGTCATCTCGCTGGGACGCCCCGTGAAGCGCCGCTGGCGCAGGATGGACCGCTCGCCGGAGCGGATGCGGCCATGGCTGTGCAGATAGGCCACCGCGCAGCCCGCACCGCTGCCTGTGGCGACGTCTTCGAGGTGGCCGTCGTTGTCCCAATGCCGTCCCTCCATCGCTGCGGCGTCGAGCAGGTAGGCGAATTGGGCACCGAGACGGGCCAGAGGAGCGTCGAGCGGTGCGAGGACGCCGGCCCGGGCAAGGGCGTCTCCGCGTACGGGGAGCACGAGGTAGCGCAAGCCGGTGGAGAGGATCTCCGGGGGCAGGGTGGGGTCGAGATCGGATGGTTCGAGGCCGAAGAGGGCGGCGAGGGCGGCGACGTCGCGCGGGTCGGGGCGGCATAGGAATTCGGCGGCGCCTTGGTCGAGGAGGCTCGCGTACCGGCCCGGGCCGCGGCGTTCGGTGGCGACCTCCACCGTCCGGGCCGGCAGGCGCAGGGTCCAGGCCGCGTGAGCGTCGCCGCCGTGGAGGGCGTGCAGTACGGCGGCGGCGCCGAGGAGGGGGTGGCCGGCGAAGTCCAGTTCCTGGGTGAGGTCGAAGACGCGTGCCCGCCGGGTACGGTCGCCCGCTCCGTCGCGAAGCAGGAAGACCGACTCGAAGTGCCGCAGCTCCCGGGTGATGCTCTGCATCTGGGCACCGGTCAGCGCGTCGGCGTCGGGGAACACCGCGAGGCTGTTGCCGCTGTAAGGGCGGTCCGTGAACACGTCGACGTGGTGATAGCGCATGGGGCCGACGCTACCGGGGGAGCTCACGCGCGCTCCGCAGCGGCGAGAGCAGGAGAGGGAGTACGGCCAGGAGTTCGCCCAAGGCCCCGGTCCACAGGGCCGTCCGGGCGCCGAAGTGCTCGGCCAGCAGCCCTCCGACGAGCGCGCCCAGGGGCATGCACCCCCACACCACGAAGCGGAACGTCGCAGTCATCCGGCCCAGGAGCGGCTCCGGGCAGACCTGTTGGCGGAAGGCGACCGAGGTGATCTTGAAGGTCATGAACGCGGTCCAGCCCAGGCTCTGGAGAGTTGCGGCGACGGCGAAGCGCCAGTCGTCGTGGAAGAGCGGCACCGCCGACAGCCACAGCACACCGCTGATGATCACCGACGCGCACATGGCCCGGCCCAGACCGAAACGCCCGGCCATCCTCGTTGTGATCAGGCTGCCGAGGAAGCCGCCGACGGCCTCGGCGGTGAAGACCAAGCCGCAGAGAAAGGGTGACAGGCCGAGTTCTCCCGCGAGCAGCACCAACAGCATGGCGGCGCCGATCGTGCCGAACAGGTTGGAGATCGCGGAGGTGAGGGTCAGCGCTCGCAGACCGGGTCGCCGAAGACGAAACGGAGCCCTTCGGTGATCTCGGCTCGCAGCGGAACGTCCGGGGCTCGGGCTTGGCGGCGGCCCCGCGGATGCGGGACAGGCACAGTGCGGAGATCAGGAAGCTTACGGCGTCGAAGACGATCGCCACGGGCGCAGTCAGCGCGCCGACCAGCGCTCCGCCCGCACCCGGGCCGCCGGCCGCGGTGAGTGTGCGCGTCGTTTCGAGGGCCACGTTGGCTTCTACCAGGCGGGTGTCATCGACGAGTCGGGGGAGGTGGCTTTGGGAGGCGATGTCGAAGAAGGCCGTGCAGAGGGACATGCCGAAGGCCACGGCGTACAGCTGGGAGAGGGTCAGGATGTCGAGCCAGGCCGCGGCGGGAAGGGAGGCGAGGAGGGCGGCGCGGCCGAGGTCCCCCGCGATCATGACCCGTCGGTGGTGCATCCGGTCCACCCAGGCTCCGGCCGGCAGACCGATCAGCAGGAAGCCCAGATATTCGCACATGACGAGTAGGCCCGCCTCGAACGGGGTGGCGCCGAGGGTGCCGATCGCCAGGAGGGGCAGAGCAAGGAGAGTAACGGCCGTGCCGGCCTGGCTGACGGTGTCGCCGATCCAAAAGCGGCGGAAGTCAGCGATGCGGAAGAGTGCGGGGAGGCGGCCGCCGGAGCCGCGGGTGCTGTCGGCAGCGTCCGTGAGAGAGATCTTCATGACCGCGAACACCACCACCCTCTGGACGGCGCGACCATTGTTTTAGCCTGGGTGAAAACATCACGGGGACGAGACGGGCAGGGGCGGGGGCCACGGTATGGGCGAGGTGCTTTTCGGGGTGGACGACATGGCGAACCTCAGGTTCGCGATCTCGCCTTTGTGGGAGACCGTCGCCAGTCTGCGCGTGGTGGCTGATCCCGGCAGGCATGCCGTCCATCTGCCGTGGATCAAACAGGCGCTGGCTCTGCGGCAGGACCGCGCCCTCACAGGAAGAACGACACCGCTGCATGCCCTGGTGGGCCGGGACGGCGCGGTACGGAGTTTCCTGACGCCGCCACCGCGGTGTCCGCTGGCCGAGATGGAGGAGGAGCTCGCCGCGCTCGCGGCCCTGCCGGCCGAGAGTGTCCGAGCCGGCCTCGAAGCGGCCGGCCGGCGAACTGCGCTGACTGGTTTCGAGCAGCGGCTGGCCGAGGACCCCGGACGGGTACTGCCCGAGCTGGCCCAGGCGGTGCTCGCGTGGTGGCAGGTGGGTGTGCGACCGTACTGGCCGCGGATCCGCGCCGTTCTGGAAGCCGACGTCGCGCACCGGACCCGCCAGCTCGCCGAGGACGGCATCGGCGAGGTCTTCGCCCACCTCCACCCGGCGCTGCAGTGGAGGGGCGACCGCTTGGTGTCCGCCGACCTGCCGACGGGGGAACTCGCCCTGGACGGCGGCGGGATCACCCTTGCTCCCAGCGCGTTCGCGCTCCGCTGCCATCTGCTGGCCGGTCGGGAAGGCCAGGTCGGGGCGCCACCGTGCGCGGTCTACCCGTCTCGGGCGGTGGGCACTCTGTGGGAACGGCGTGACGCCGTCGGGGACGGACTGGCCCGTCTGCTGGGCCGCAGCCGCGCGCAGGTCTTCGCCCACGCGAGCTCACCGTCCACGACGACCCGGCTGGCCGCACGGACCGGGCTGAGCCTGGGCGCGGTATCGCAGCACCTCGCCGTCCTGCGAGACGCGGGTCTGGTCACCAGCCACCGCTACCGGCGCGAAGTCCACTACACGGCCAGCGATCTCGGCAACGCCCTGCTGGACCGGGCGCGGTGAGCCGCCGAGGCACTCGGTTCACCGACGGGACGCCACTGCACACGGTGCTCTGCGTCAGCCCTGGCCACGAGACATGTACCAGCCAGCGCTTCAAGAGAGCATGTGGCAGGGTTCGGTCAACGACTACAAAACTGCGGACAACGTCTACAAGCTCGCCGACCAGTGCCAGAAGATCGGCACGATCACCGCCTATTGTGAGCGTGTGGCCCGCAACAAGTGCCCGAACGCGGTGAACGAGACGTGAATGCACCATCACCCTCATCCGGCGATGAGCAATCAGCGCAGCCCAAGGCGCGCCTGGAGCGCGACGGAATGACACAGCTGCAGGCCGCAGCCGCCCGATCCATGCTCCGCCTCACGGCAACACCTCTGGGAGGTGGCCCCGTGGTCAGGGGTGTACTGCCCCTGCCGCAGCATCGGGACCTCGTACGCGTCGTCGTATGGGACGGCATCGCCCCGACGACCTCGATGGCATACGACGTCCCCCTGTCGGACCACGACGGGAACGACGTCCCCGCCGCCGAGCTGGTGGCCGCCGTACGACAGCTCGTACGTCACTCCCCCGGCGACGTCCCCCTCGCCTCAGCCGACCCCGGGGACGGACACGGCATCCCCGTAGTACCGGCGGAGACCGTACGGCTGATCCTGGACGCCCACCCCCAGGCACTCGACCTCACGGACGCACTGCACGCAGCCGCCACGGGCATCGCGCCGAGCGTGGACACGGGCAACCAAGACGGCCTTGTCCTGCTGGGGTTCCTCCTGCTCGACGAGGAACGCGCACGCCTCTACCTCACCGGCGGCGGTCTGCCGGACACCGTCGGGCTCGACGTGGGACTGCGCGACCGTCACGGTGCGGTGATCTCCGCCATCACGGGCCTGTCTGCGGCTCTTCCCAGCCTCATCGCCGACGACCAGTTGCAGTACAACCCGTCGGACGAGACCGACCCCTGCTGTGTGAAGGTATTCGATCTCACCCACTGGTAACGCACCGGGCCGGCTTCGGCAGCGCTCTGCTGGAGTTCGGTCCGCTTGGCCGCCTGCCTGCGGGCGGGAAGACGGCGGAATGCCGTTCCGGAAATGTTGAGCCGCCGCAATCACCTCGACGTAGCCATCACGGAAGCGCGGTCGGAACCTGACGTTCAACAACTCGCGGTCAACACCCTCGCACGCCTGTGACGCCCCGGCTGAACTCCCCGCCGTCAGACCGCCGACCAGCCCGAATACCGAAGTACGGCTGGGTGCACTAGTGCACCATGGTCGTGAGCAGGGCGACACCGGCGACGTTGGCCAGGGCTGTCGCGAGGAAGCACCCAACGGGGGCTTGGGCTCTGACTCCGGACGGCGGAGCGAGTGCGCCGGCCGTCCTGGTCTGCCGCCACAGGAAGGCCGCGAGCAGGGTGACGCCGGTCAAGAGCAGAATCAGCGCCTCGATGCTCCGGAAGAACGGATTGGCCGGACTGAGGCCGTAGGCGAGGGCGGCGATCCCGCATGAGCCGAGCAGTACGCCCATCACGTCGAAGCGAGCGCCGGTGCGGCCCGGGCGGTCGTGCACCAGGGTCGCCGTTCCGATCACAGCGATGAGAGCGAAGGGGATGGCGGCGTACAGGTGCCAGCGCCAGTCCATGTGCGTGACGAGCCCCCAGTGCGCCAACAGCCCGAGGGCCGGGCCGCTGCCCGCGATCGCAACGTAGATCCCGAAAGCCTTGCGGCGTTCCCTCCGGTCGGTGAAGGAAAGGGATACCAGGCCCGGCGCAGACGAACACACCAGCGCGGCGAAGACGCCCTGCAGGGCGCGGGCCGCGATCAATACGCCGGAAGCGGGGGCCGTGCCGCCGATCGCGGCGGCTATCGCGAAACCGACCAGGCTGATGACCAGCATCCGTTTGCGGCCCACGCGGTTCACGATGCGAGCGCCGAACAGCAGCAGCCCGATGAAGGTCATCACATAGACGGCTGTCATCACTTGCAGGGTGTCAGGGGAGATCGCCAGCGCCCAGACGACACCCCAACCCATCGCCCTGTTGAAGACCGTGGCATCGAACAGCACGACCAGCTGCGCCAGAGCGACCGCCAGCAGGCCCCACCAGCGTCCGGGAAGCTGGGCGGCGGCCGGCTCCGGGGGGTGGGCTGGGGATGTGGGTGCGCCCCAGACGTCGGGCAGCGGCCCCGGAGGCGTACCGAAGGCGGGCGCGGCCCCGGAGTGCGCAGGGGCCGTCGGGGCGTACGCGGGCGGCGGGGGCAGCGGCTGGGCCGGCTGGACGCGAGGGTCCGGCTGCGCCGGGGGTGCACCAGCGAGTCCGGCGGGGACATAGTCCAGCAAATGAGCGGCACGGCGGCCGAGTTGAGCCAGTACCGTCCCCGGGAGCCACTCACCGGCCTGGTCGGTCGCCGTGTGCGTGGCCACTGCGTGGGGGCTGGGCCGCTTGGACGGGTCCTTGTGCAGACATGCCCGTACGAGCTCGACGAGCGAATCCGGTACGCCCGCCAGGTCCGCCTCCTCTTCGGCGATCCGGAAGAGGTGGGCGTTCAGGCCGGTCTCCGTGGCGCCGAACAGGAGGCGTCCGATGGCGGCGTAGACGAGGAGCGCCCCCAAGCAGAACACGTCGGACGCCGGGGTGAGTTCGAGGCCGCGCACCTGCTCCGGTGACATGAAGCCGGGCGAGCCGATCAGCATGCCGGTGCGGGTGTGCAGGCTGTCCCCGGCCAGGCTGTCCATCGCCCGCGCGATGCCGAAGTCGATGACGCGGGGGCCATCCACGGTGACCAGGACGTTGGACGGCTTGAGGTCACGATGGATCAGGCCCACGTCGTGCACGGCCTGCAGGGCGAGCGCGAGGCGGTTGGCGAGGGTGCGGACCGAGTACTCGGGCAACGGCCCGAAGTCCTCGGCCACGACGGTGGTCAGGTCGGGCCCCGGGATGTACTGGGTCGCCACCCACGGCACGGCGGCCTCGGTGTCGGCGTCCAAGACGTCGGCCGTCCAGGCTCCGCCCACCCGTCGGGCTGCGGCCACCTCGCGGGCGAACCTCCGGCGGAACTCGGGATGTTGGGCATGCTCGGCCTGGACGACCTTGACGGCGACCGTACGTCCCACGTCGGAGCGGCCCAGGTAGACCAGGCCCATCCCGCCCGCGCCGAGGCGGGCTATCAGGCGGTACGGGCCGATGCGTGCGGGGTCCTCCCCCGTCAGTTGTTCCACGGTGGCGAGGTCAGCCCTTCAGGTTGCGACACAGGTTGCGACACAGGTTCGCAAAGAGTTCGAAGTTGGAAATGTCATTCGGCTTTGCCCGGTCCAGGGCGGACACGGCCGATGACTCTAAGAGGAGTTCGTCGCGGCCCATGTGGTGATCCCCCTGCCCCTGGCTAGCTGCGCAGGCCTTAAGGTAGCGCAACTATCCAAGGCGTCGGCATGGATTGCCGAGTACAGGTCCGAACACGGCCCCGGGCATCGCTTCACGGCCACCAGGTACAGGCATCGTGCACGGCCTGCGTGACCTCGTCGACAGCGGCGGCACCATGCTCACGGTGCAGCCACCAGGCTGCGGCAGTCACCAGCGCGCAGTATGCGGCCCGGTCCAGGCCGTCGGGCCAGGTTCCGGGCAGGTCCGGGAAGTCGGCAAGTGCCGTGTCGGGCCAGTGGGTGCCGAGGTGGGTGAGCACGGCGGTCAGGGCCTCGGCCTGCAGTGCGGGCACGGCGATGCAATCGAGGACCGACTCGTAGAGAGCCTCCGCCTCGGTCCGTTCCAGGGTGGGCAGGGCAGTGCGGAGTCTGTCGAGGTTGTACCACCGCGCCAGGTGGGGAATCAGCTCGGCGGCGAACGCGGCTCGTTCTCCGCCGGGCATGAGGGGTGCCACGGCGGCGAAGAACTCGTGGCGTACAGGAGGGTGCGGCGGTTCCGCGAGGACGGCTGTGCGATCGGCCGGGGCAAGACGCGGGGCCAGGGCCGCGAGGGCGAGTGTGCGGTCGCGGCTCGTGTCCTCGATGACCACGTGGGCCACGGCGCGCGCGGCCTGGTCCGGGTCGAAGGCGGGCGCGGCCACGGCCAGGGCCTTGAGACGGAAGTCGTCCCAGGACTCGGCCAGGGCGTGGGCCAGGAGGTCTTCGGCGAGGTCGGACGGCAGGGTGCCGATCGCCGGGCCGAGTTGGGCGAGGAGCAGGTGCAGGGGGAAGTCCCGCACGGCGGGCTGGTGCAGATAGGCACGGCATGCGTCGTACACGGCCTCGCACCCGGCGGCCGGGAGCAGCGTCCCGAAGATGCGGGCTTCTTGTTTGAGGTGGTTGCGGACATCGCGTCCCGCGCGATCGGCTGCCGCTAGGAGTTCCTGGGCGGCCCTGTCACGCTCCTGTGCCGGGAGCCTCGGCACGAGGAGGGCGAGCAGTTCGACGGTGTCCCAGTGGGGGGCGCCGTCGCGGCGAAGCGTGTCCCAGGTGTACCGGGCCTGTTGCGGCGGCAGGTGCGGCGCGATCGCCCGAAGGCTTTCGACGGACTGGCTGCCGAACCGCAGCGCGGGCAGTACACGCTCCAGCACGCCCTCGAGCAGGTCCGGGCGCCCGGCCGCAGTCAGCCTGGAAAGAAGGCGGGGCACCCCGGCAGCGTTCCTGTCATCGCGGTCCGGGCGAGCACGAGGTCCAGCGCCTCAGGCAGCACGGCGTCGGGCAAAACGGGCACGAGGGCGTCGATCGCCACGGCCCTCCGGTCCGACGGGCCCCCGGTCGGCAGCGTGCGCAGTGCGCGTACTGCCTCCTCGGGTCGCAGCACCGGTGCGAGCGCAGCGACGGCGGTTTCTCGGAGCCGGTGATCAACGAAACGGGAAAGAAGGGTCAGCGCCTGCTGTGCCACCGTGCTGCGCCGGGCGGACGGCAGGTGGCGTACCAGCGCGGCGAGAGCGCTGAAGCACTCGGGTTCGAGTGAAGCGGCGGTGGCCTGGGCGAGGGCTTCTGTCAGGCCTGCGATCGTCAGGTACGGTGCCACCGCGTCGATGGCGTGGAGCCGCGGCTCCGGCCCGTCCGTCCGTCCAGGGAGGCGCCGCCAGCCGCACTGCTCGGGCCAGTTCACCGGACGTCAGGGCGGGGGCGAGCTCGTGCAGAAGGCCGGGCTGTGCCCTGGTCTGCTCCGGTATCCGCATCTGTTGACAGATCTTGTCGAGCAGTCGTTCGCGCAGGTCCGCGCTCAGCTGCCCGGCGACCGGCAGAAGGGCGTTCCACTCCACCCATAGGTCGGGCGGTGGGTGCATGGCCGACAGGACATCCCGCACCTCTCGATCGGGCAGCCGGCGGAGCAGGGCGCCGAACCACGGGCCCGACCGATCCCGGCCGTAGTCCCGGTGGGCGAGGAGTTCTCGCGCCCGCGTCAGCGAGACGCGGGTGGCGAGTGCGTGGCTGCCCCTTCGCCAGGGCGACGAGGTCGGCGTAGCGGACGACGGAGTCGCCCGCGCCCCAGGTGCCGTCGGGCTGCTCGTGCACCAGCACCCACACCCGCAGCGCCTCGGCCGGGGACAGGTCGGCGGCCGCGAGCACGGTGGTGGTGACCTCCTCGACCAGGCCCGCCTTGCGCCGCTCCGACAGCGCCCCCTGGGGAACCGTCACCTCCACGAGGAAGCGGGGCGCGTCGTCCTCGGCCGTTCCCTGCGCGCCCTCGGGCAGCTCGGTGAGGTAGCTCCACGCCTGGGCCCGGAAGAAGGCGGTGTCGGGCGCGCCCTCCCACCGCAGCAGCACGGCGGCGAGATCCCGCTGGATCGTCGCGCGACCCTGATCGGTCAGGGCGCTGGTCGGGACGGTCAACCGGATCATCGGCATGACAGCTCCTCGGTCTCTTGAACTTGTTATGACAGTCGTCATAACGAGAGGTCACGCTAGACTATGACGATCGTTATAGCCAGAGGAGAGAACACGAGTGACCAAGAGCAGTGGCGGCACGCCATCCCGCGAGCGGATCGTGGCCGGGGCGGCCGACATGATCAGCAGGCGCGGGCTCAGCGCGACGAGCATCCGGGAGATGGCCAAGCACGCCAAGGCGCCGCTCGGCTCGACGTACCACTACTTCCCCGAGGGCAAGCAGCAGCTGGCGACGGAAGCCGTCCGCTACACGGGCGAGTGGGTCGCCCGCAGCCTGCGCAAGGAACTCGCGGCGGGCCCGGCGGCCGGACTGCGCGCCTTCCTGGCCCTGTGGCGCAAGATCGTCGTCGACACCGATTTCCACGCCGGGTGCCCCGTGCTGGCCGTTGCCATCGAGGAACCCCCGGCCGACGAGGTCCCGCCCGCCTTGGCGGCCGCGGCCGAGGTCTTCGACCAGTGGGAGGGACTGCTCGCCGCGTCCTTGCAGGAACACGGCGCCGACGCCGAGCAGGCAGCGCAAGTCGCCACGCTCATCGTCGCGGCCGTCGAGGGCACTGTCGCCCTCTGCCGCGCCAAGCGCAGCACCGAACCTCTGGACCGCACCGCGGCACAGCTCCAGACCCTCATCGCCGCCACGATCAAAAGCTGAGCGGGCGATCACCCGCGGCCACCACAGCGCGGCCGACGCCCCGTGCGGCGAGCACGGTGCGCCGGCCCCGCGCGCCTGTCACGCGCCGAGCGCGGTGCGGACGGCCTCGGCCTTCTCGGGGGTGAACACGCCGGTGTCGAGGAGAGAGAGGACGGACAGAACGGCGCCGCGCGAGCCCCAGCTGCCCTCGTCGATCACGCGGAAGGTCACCCACCAGGTCGGCGACGGCTGCGCCACACCGCAGGCGTCGGCCATCGCGGCCAGGACGCGCTTGATGACTTCGCTGCGGACTTCCTGGTGCCAGTCACCGTCCATGACCGTCACGTCGATCACCATCGCGTCGGCGTCCGGTCCCGCATCCGCCAGCAGCCGGCCGCCGATGGCCATCATGTCGAGCTCACGCTCGGTGAAGTGCACCTGGAATCCGACCCGCGCGGCCGGGGCGAGCTGGCCGACCTCCGGCACGAGCACGGCGTCCGTCAGTGTCTCGGTCAGCTTGCGGCGCTGCTCCAGGCTCAGGCGACCCTTGGAACTGCTCACGGTGATGACGGTCGCGACTCTCCCTATGACGACTGTTATAAACCGAGCCTACCACTGGGATATAACGAGTGTCATAATCTCGCGCGGGCAGAACGGCCCAGGGTGTGCTCCGCGCCCCTACGGAAGGCGGTTTTCCGTCGGGGTGCTCGATCGATTGGAGATGGCGGGGCAGCGGAGTTTGTCGGCGGTGACGGGGGAGCCTTCGGCTTTGTTGCGGTCGTAGGTGACGGTCTTGACCTGGACGGGCCACGTGCCGACGGCGACTTCGAACGACTTGTCGTGGCCCGTGACGGCATTGAGGCGAGCACCCGGCAGGGCTGCCGCGAGGGTCGCCGCGTCCGCTTCCCTGCCAGGAGCATGGCTGATGACGGGCGGGCCTTCGGGACGTACGAGCGGTGCGGACTGCGAGGTGTCGGTGACCACGAACCTGTTGCCGCGCAGGGCCGCGGCGACGGCCGGGTCGTCGACGCGGACGGTGATCCCGGCGGGGTTGGTTTCGGCCGGGGTTTCGGGGACGGGCTGGATACGTGGGTCACCCGTGAGGGGGCGGTCAGCGGCGAGGGCGTCCCACAGGGCGGCGGAGCGGGCTTCGTGCCAGACCAGGGTGGAGCCGACGCCGGGGACGCGGTGGTCGAAGAGCCGGATGGGGACGGTGGCGAACTCGGTGCGGTCGGCCCGGAGGTGGCCGAGGGCCCAGCCGATGCGGATCAGGTCGTCGAGCCCGGTCTTCTCGTCGGCGCGTACGGACTTCAGCAGGATCCGGGCCGTGCGGGCCGCGCTGACAGGCCCGGAGAGGGCTCCTTCGGCGGTGAGGCGGGCCAGCAGGTCGTTGACGGTGCGCTGCTGGCGGCGGACACGGCCGAGGTCTCCGGGCCGGTTGATGTGGCGGGCCCGGACGTAGCGGAGCGTCTGGTCGCCGTTGGTGTGGTGGACGCCGGCGGTGATGTCGAGGCCGGAGCCGTCGTCCTTCAGGGGCTTGTCCGTGCAGACGGTTGCGCCGCCGAGGCTGTCGACCGCCTGCTCGAAGCCGGTGAATCCGGTTTCCAGGTAGTGGTCGATGCGCAGACCGGTGGCCTTCTCGACCGTGCGTACGGTCAGCGGGCCGGCGCCGATCGCGTAGGCCCCGTTGATCTTTCCAAACCGGGACGGCCCTGGGACGGCCGGCGGGGTGGCGGGGTCGGCGTACTGGACGTAGGAGTCGCGAGGGATGGAGACGATGCTCGCGCGCCGCATGTCCTCGGAGAGATGGACGAGCATCATCACGTCGGTGCAGTTGCACCCCTTGCCGCCCACGTGCAGCCGGCGCTTCTCGGCGGCGGAGAGACCCGCTCGGCTGTCGATGCCGACGACGAGGATGTTCATGCCCCGGCCACCGCCCGTGTCACGCTCGGCGGAGAGGGCCTGCGAGCCCGCAACGGAGCCCGCGGCGAGGGTGGCCAGCAGCGTGAGAGCAACGGTGAGTCGACGCAACGCATATCCCCTGATCTAGTGCCAAAAACGACGTAAGCGACGCTAGCCCCGTTGTCGGCGGGAGGCGGCGCTACTCGCCGTGAATCGTGGCCGTGTCGCGGTAGTGGGCGGCCAGATTGTCCTGGGCGGGCATGAACCGCCCGGCCGGACCTCGCGCGAACGCGCTCAGGACGTTGGCGGTGACGGTGCGGGTGAAGTGCCCGGCCCGCGCGTCCAGGCCGTGGTTGGCCCTACCGCCCGCGGGCCCGGTCGCGTCGAGGGCCTCGACCCAGCGCATCGTGCCCGTCGCGAAGACCGCCGCCCCGCCCGGAAGCGAGAGGTAGACGGTATCCGCGTACGACGGCCGGCCCTTGCACACCACCGGCGAGTGCGCGAGGACCTCGATAGGCCGCGGCGTCGGGTGGGCCAGGTTCACCCGGTCGTACTCGACGCCCACCAGGTGGGGGAAGGCATCGCCTGCCCGCGCCCCGGTTCCCGCCAGGAGCCAGTGGTCCGGGTGGGTCACCACGTAGGGGGCGTCGACCGGATAGCCGTCGTAGATCACGCCGAGCAGCGAACTCTCCGGGTCGGGGGCGGGCGCACGCCGGAAATCGTTCGTGGGCAAAGATCCCCGCTGGTAGCCGGGGTCCTTGGCGTAGTCGTCCTTGTAGCAGACCACGGTGCGGTCCGGGCCGACCGGGGAGGCCTCGAAGCGGATCCGCCGGTAGCAGCAGTTCGCGCCGAGCACGGCCAGGTGCGTCCCCGCATCGCGGGCCCGGGTGACGTGGCGACGCTGCTCGGGGCTCCAGTACTCGTCGTGGCCCAGCGAGACCACCGCGGCCGCACCGCACAACATCTGTGGGTCGCGGGCCACGTCCACTCCGGTGGTGTAGGCCAGGGGCAGGCCCATCTCCTCGGCGAGCGCGATCAAGGGCGCCTCGTAAACGAGGAACTGGCCGGCTCCGTTTTCGCCCGCATAGGGACGGTCGAAGGAGACCTGGAGAGACCTCGAGCCCTTCTTGCCCGTCGTCCCCCTGTACAGGTCCGCGCCGCCCCACCGGTTGTAGGCCTGCCAGGTGGTCACCGCGTTCACCACCACCGTACGGCCGGTGGCAGAGGAGGACCGCACGGTCACGGGCACGAACCGCTGCGCCTGCCCGTCCGTCGTGTCCAGGCGCAACAGGTAGCTGCCTTCCGGCCAGTCCGAGGTGTCCACCTGCGCCGTCCGACGCCACTCCGCGCGCGCCATCCGCGTAAGAGGGTCTACAAGGGCCTTCGGCTGGAGGACGCCCGGCAGAGGGCCGGACCGCCACACCAGACGGGCCCTCATCCCTGCGTACCAGCCCATCCGGTACGCGGAGATGGTGTAGAAAGCGCACGTCGTCGACACCCTCAGCCCCAACGGCTCCCCCGCGCGGATACTGACCCGCTCGGCGAAACCCTCCACCGCCCGCGCCGGGCCCGGCCGGGTGATTCGCCAGTCAGGCGAGCCGGGAAGCGCGTTCTCCGCCCTCGTGTCCAGTCGGGTCCCCCCTGGGAGACGGCGTCCGGAGCCGCCGGCACCGGTAGCTGCACGAGCCGCCGCACCGGGCAACGAGGCGATCGCGGACGCGGCCAGACCCAGGAACAGCCGACGCCCGGGCCCGCTGCGCCCGGATCCGCTCGGGACACCCGTCTGGTCCACTACATCACCTCAAGAATCCGTACCGGCTGGGTCCCGTTCTAGTCCACGCCCCGTCCCCGACGCGGCAGGACGCGCGCGGGCCCACTCCTCGACGCAACCGGCCGCGTCCAGCCGGAGGTATCGGCCCGGACTCGCCGATACCGGGCCCGGGGAGCCGCCAGGCAGATCACGCCTCCACCCCGGCAGACACCACGCCGGTGGGTGTCGAAAGGTCCTCGAGGATCCGGCGGCGCTCACCGTACGGGCGGGCGGGCAGTTCGGTGCTGTCGGCCTTCACGGCCTGGTCGGACTCCCGGCGGATGCGGCTCTCCTGCAGGCTGCCGTGACCCGTGGTGGGGCGCCACTTCCCGAAGTTGTCCTTGTTTCGTAGACCACCGGGACGTCCTGGGCACGGGCCCGCTCCAGCAGGTCCACCACGGCGGGAAGCGCGCCGTACCGACGGGATGAGCAGGTCGGCGTCTTCGTGGTCGTACGTGTTGAGCATGTCGATGATGACGAGAGCGGTCTTCGCCTTGGCCCCCAACCTTCCAGACCCACCGTCGCAACCCAGGCCTCCCGGCTCGCCGGCCTCAGCAACAGCGCCGGCGTCGCCAGGCGTCGGGGGGCCGCAGGCCGGCGAGCCGACGGGGCTACTGGTCGGCGCTGGGGACGGCGAGGGGTCGCCCGGGGCCTTCCTCGTGGCTGATGTCGCCGACCACCCCCTCGGCGACCAGGAACTCTGTCAGCTCGGTCAGACTCCAGGTGGAAAACGGCAGGCCGTGCTCGGTGGGCCTGGATTTGGCGATCTTCTTGATCTCACGACGCTCGGGCAGCGTGAACGTCTTCGGGCGGCCGCCCTTGAGCGTCACCGCTGGCCGGCATCTCCGCGTCTCAGCGCCGAGATGGCCCGCCGGTAGGGTCGGTCCGAGGAGAGCACTGATCTGGGGGACTGATGTCGGCAGCGGGTGCACCGCCCATCATCTTCGTACACGGGACGCGGTTCAGCGCGGGACAGTGGAGCCCACAGCTCGCCGCACTCCAAGGGGACTTCCGGGTAGCCGCAGTTGACCTACCGGGCCACGGTGCCCGCTCTGCTAAACCCTGGAGCCTGAACGCGGCGACGGAGATCATCGCTGCCGCGGTGGACTCGCTCGGCTGCGGACCGGCTCTGGTCGTCGGGCACTCGCTCGGCGGATACGCCTCGCTGGAGTTCGCGCGGCGCTACCCCGAGCAGCTGCGAGGGCTGGTCCTTGCTGGGGCCAGTGCCTCAACTCGTGGCCCGTGGGCAACGCCGTATCGGTGGGTCGCCGGGCTCGTCCCTCGCATACCGGCGGACCGGCTGGCCCGGTGGAACGACCGGTTGCTGCGCCGGCTCTATCCCCCCGAGGTGGTGGAGGCGACCATCCTCTCTGGCTACGCCTTCCACACGCTGCCAGCCGCATGGGGCGAGGTGCTGGGCCGCTTTGACGCAGGTGCGATGCGTCATGTGGCGGCTCCCGTGCTCATCTTGAACGGCGAGAAGGACACCGTCTTCCGGTCCGGCGAGCTGGACTTCGCCCGTGCGCATCCGCACGCCCGCGTCGAATTGATCCCGCGGGCAAAACATCTCGCAAACTTCGATGCTCCAGATGCCTTCACTGATGCTGTCCGCCGCTTCGCCCGGCAGCTGCCTGCTCGCAGCTGAGCGCGCCAGAGTCGGGTCCACCAGGGCTGCCCGAACGCAGTGGGACCGCGAACGCTCAGGCTGACCCAATCACGCGCTTACTGGCCAACTGGGTGCTCAGCCTCAATGCTTCCTGGGGGTGTGGGTTCCGACAGAGCGCCGCGACGACGGTAAGCCAGTGGTTCTGTTCGAGGGCCGCAGCGAAGTCCGGTCGTTGTCCGGGATCAACGGCAACAGGTCCGCCAGGCGGACGTAGTGGTCCGGGCCTCGCAGTCGACATTCCGTCGAGTCCATCTCCGAGAGACCGTTCCGCTCGTACCGACAGGCTCTTGGGCCAGTTGTCAGTTCCCGGTGGCTCGGAGGGAAATCCGGCGGGCCGCCTATCCGTGTCGGCTCAGTTCGTGGAAGAAGCCGTCGATGACGTGCAGTTGCCCGGTGCGGGCGGCCTCGTCGTAGACGTGTTTGCCGACGGCGAGGTCGAGCACGCCCAGGCCGAAGGGAGAGAACACCACGGGCCGGTCTTGCGGCAGTGCCACGCGGCCGGTCGTGACGTCGTGCAGGGTGCCGGCGAGGAAGTCGCGGTTCCCGGTGAGCTGTTCGGCCAGGTGGGGTGAGGTGTCCGCTTTGAGGCAGTGCTCGATGTCGTCGACGATGTTGGTTGAGGCGAGCAGGATTTCGGGGGCGAGGTCGCGCAGTGACACGTGCAGGACCAGGGGGTTGTGGTCGAACCATGCCGGGTCGGTGACGTGTGGCCGGCTGGCGACGGTGGCGAAGACGAGCAGGTCGCTGGAGCGGATCAGCTGCTCGGGGCTGTCGTGCACGGTGATCCGGGTGGTCTCATGGGTGGCTTGCAGGTAGCTGCGGAAGCCGGCTGCGCTGTCGGCACAGGTGTCATGCACGCCGATTTCGTCGAAGGACCAGCCGGTCGCGGCCAGGAAGGTGTGGATGTAGCGGGCGATGAGGCCTGTTCCGACGAATCCGACGCGGGTCGGGCGCGTACCGCGGCCTTGGCTGAGCCTGTGGGCCGCTGAGGCGGCCATCGCGGCCGTTCGGGTGGCGCTGATGATGGAGCTTTCCAGGCAGGCGAACGGGTATCCGGTGTCGTGGTCGTTGAGGATCAGCACCGCCGAGGCCCTGGGGATGCCGGCCTGCACGTTGTCGGGGAAGCTGGAGATCCACTTGATTCCGTCAACCCGCGCCTGTCCGCCGATCGATGCGGGCAACGCGATGATGCGGGCGGTCGGGCGGTCGGGGAAGCGCAGGAAGTACGACGGCGGGTTCACCGACTCCCCGACGGCGTGGAGATGGTACGTGGCCTCGATCAGCTCCATGATCTGCTGTTCCTGGCCCTGGAGGGTGTGCTGGACCTGGGCTCCGGGGATCACGGCGAATGGTGGCACGGCGATCGGCGGTGGCGTCGCGTTCGGGTCGGACATCGGGGACTGGGTAGCCGTGGGTCGGGACGTGGTCATCGGATGCTCCCTTCGGGGGCCGCGGTCGGAGTGGGCGGGAAGGAGGTCGGGGGCCGTGGTTCGGCCATGGCGACGAGGACCTCGCGCGGGGGCTCGAACGGCTCCCTGCTGTGGGCGGTGCGGACGTTGTCGATGAGCATGAGGTCGCCGGACTGCCACGGCTCGCGGATGGTGTGCTCGGCGTAGACCGTGTTTATCAGCTGGACCATGTCCTCGCCGACCGGGTCGCCGTTTCCGAAGAGGGTGTTGAACGGCAGGGCTTCGTGGCCGTAGACGTCGACGAGGTACTCGCGTACCTCGGGCGCCAGCGTCCACTCGTTGAGGAAGGCGATCTGGTTGAACCAGCAGCGCCGGCCGGTGGCGGGATGGCGCACCACGGCGGGGCGGCGCTGGCGGGTGCGCAGGCTGCCGTCGCCTTGCCAGGCGAACTCGATGGCGTTGGCGCGGCAGTAGTTCTCGACGGCTGCCCGGTCGTCGGTGCCGAACGCCTCGGTCCAGGAGGCGCCGATGTCGTCGTTGTAGGTGCGGGTGAGCAGCCAGCCGTCCTGTTCGAACCGCTGGATGAGTTCCGGCGGCAGTGCGTCCAGGACGGTGGCGGAATCCGCGAGGGCGGTGGCTCCGTCCGTGGTGGGTGCCGTCAGGCACGCCAGCAGCAGCAGGCCGGGAGGGCCGTGGGTGTAGCTGAGCTCGTGGTGCATGCACATGGGCTGGTTGGCCGGCCACGCCGTAGAGGAGTACACGCCGGGGGCGTAGGTCTGACGCGGGGCGAAGGCTTCGGTGTCGGTCATCAGGGCGGGGGTCAGTTGGCCGAAGACGGCGCCCACCTGCCCGGTGTCGCACAGGCCGAGCCCGCGGACGAGCAGGGCGCCGTGTTCGGTGACGAGGCTGCGCAGGATGTGGCGGTGTTCGGCTGCCCAGACCGGCAGATCGGCTGGGGCGGGGGTGGGGACGTGCAGTATCGGGGGTTTGCCGGGGTGCAGGTCTACCCGGGGCACGGACGCGGAAGAGGCGACAGGGCTGGGGCTGACCTGGGCGGGGCTGGTGAATGACATGGTCTTTGTCCTTTCGGTGCTGTTGAGGAGGAGGCCGGCGGTCAAGGGGAGGCCGGCTGTGCGGTGGGGCGCCGGTGGGATGCGGCATCCAGGAACCGGGCCAGATCGGTGAGGACCGGGTGGCGGGTGACGTCCGCCGGGGACACGGCGCGGTCCAGGGTGATGGCGAGTTTCACGGCCGACAGGGATGTGCCGCCTCGGTCGAAGAAGTTGTCGCGCCGGTCGATCCGGCCTTGCGCAATGCCGAGTACGCTCGCCCACGCGGTCGCCAGCCGCTGTTCGGCGGGCGTATTCGGCGCCTGGACGTCGTCCTCGGCTGCGTGAAGTTGCGCGGCCAGGGCCGTCAGGGCTTTCCGGTCGATCTTGCTGTTGGCGGTCAGCGGGAGGCTTTCCTGCCAGTGGATGGCCGAGGGGACCATGTACCCGGGCAGTGACGTGCCCAGCCGGTCCAGCAGGATGCTGGTGTCGAGCGGGTGCGGGGCGGTGTAGAACGCCACCAGATGGGCGCTGTGGTCGGACCGTTCGGTGACCACCACGGCGCTGTCTCGGACCCCGGGTGCTCGCAGCAGGGTGTTCTCGATCTCGCCGGTCTCGATGCGGAAACCGCGGATCTTGACCTGGTTGTCGCGGCGGCCGAGGAATTCCAGCTTGCCGTCGAGCTGCCAGCGGCCGACGTCGCCGCTTCGGTACAGGCGCTCGCCCTCACGGTGTGGATCGGCAAGGTAGGTCGGCCGGGTGCGCTCGGGGTCGTTGACGTAGCCGCGGCCGACGCAGACCCCGGAGAAGGCGATCACGCCGGGCGCGCCGAGCGGCACCGGGTTGAGGTGCTCGTCGACGACGTACAGGTGCACGTTGTTGACGGGGCGGCCCAGCGGGACCCGGTCGGTGTCCGGTACGCGGTCCATGACCTCGTGGTTGGTGTCGTCGCTGGTCTCGGTCAGCCCGTAGGCGTTGACGAGCTTGATGTGCGGCTGGGCGGTGAACCAGCGCTGGGCGAGCTCCTTCTTCAGCGCCTCACCCGTGACCGACACATACCGCAGGTCCGGCAGCGTCCGGGGGTGCTGCTCGAGTTGGGACACGACGACGTCGAGGTAGGAGGGGACGACCTGCAGCACGGTGACCTGGCCGCGGGCAACGGTGTCGACGAATTGTGAGGCGTCGAGGATCGCTTCCTGCTCGATCAGCAGGGTCCGCCCGCCGACCAGCAGTGGGGCGAGCAGTTGCCACAGCGAGATGTCGAAACACTGGGGCGCGGTCTGGGCGACCACCTGCCCTTCGCCGATCTCGAGGTCGTCGATTTTGGCGTAGAGGTGATTGAGCATGCCCTGGTGTTCGCACATCGCGCCCTTGGGCTCACCCGTCGAGCCTGAGGTGAAGTAGATGTAGGCCAGCTGGTCGGGTGCGACGTCGATACCGAGATCAGCCCCGGAATGCTCCTGGCCGTAGGCGGTGTCGACCAACAGTGTCCGGACTGCGGGCTGGGAGGCGAGGGCCGGCCGGAGGGTGGCGGTGACGGCCGGTTGTGTCATCACGAGCCCGCAACCGGCACGGGCCAGCATGGCTGTGATGCGTTCAGCCGGCAGGTGCGGCTCGATGGGCAGGTACGCGCCGCCGGCTTTGAAGACGGCCAGGACGGCGGCCAGCCAGTCCAGGTTCCTCTCCATTGCCACCGCAACCACCCCTTCACGGTGCAGCCCTTGGGCCCGCAGGGCGCGGGCCAGCCGGTTGGCGCGGGCGTTGAGCTCCTGGTAGGTCCACTTACGGTTGCCGTGCTGGGCGGCGACGGCGTTCGGGTGCTGCCGTACACGCTGCTCGAACAGCTCGTGCACTCGGCGCTCGGGCAGGTCTCGGCGCGGCCCGGCGAGGCCATGGAGCTGGAAACGGAGCTCTTCGGCCGACACCAGGCTCTGACCTGCGTGATCGGCATCCGGGTCAGCGGCGATCAGGGCGAGCGCGGTCAGGTGATATCCGGCGATCCGGGCAGCGCAGTCCGCGTCGAGGACGTCGGTGCGGTAACGCAGCCGCAGCGTCGGCCGTCCGTCGTCGTGGTGGGCGATGCCCATCCACAGCGCCGTGCCCGCGGCCAGGGTGCTGCTGTCCCGGGCCGGCTTGCCGTCGGCGCCGGGGAGGTCGCCGCTGATGCCGGTGGGATCGAGCACGGTCTCGAAGGGAGCTTCGGCCAGGCCGAGTTCGCGCCTGAGTTCATCGACGGGGAATTCCTGGTGGGCCTGCAGGCGCGCGATGGCGTCGCGGGTGTGCAGCAGCAGGCTCCGCCATGAGCCGGGTCCGGTCGTCAGCCTGCACGGCAGCGGCCGGCCTCCGACAGCAGCGACGTAACCGGTGGTGACCTCCTGTTCGCCGCTCAGCGCGGCCAGCACCTTCGCGTGGGCGGTCAGCAGCACACAGCTCAGCGGCACCGTCAGGTCGTCTGCCAGCCGGCGCAATGCTGTCCCTTGGCCGGCTGGGAGCGGCGTCTCGTACTCGGCCACGCCCGCAACCGGCACCCGGGTCCAGCGTGGAAGGGGTGTGAAGCCGCTGCCGGCGGCCAGGACGCCATGCCAGAACTCTCTACTGGTGGATGCGTTGAGTGTCATGAGGGGTCTCTCCTGTCTGGTACTGCTGTGGTTGGGCATCAGACGACGCCGAGCGGGTCGGGGTGTTGGGGCGCGGCGCCGGACAGGTGTGCCGGCGGCGTTGCGGGGGGCGGGGTGTCGTCGGGCAGCTGTCGGGCCGGGTTTCCTGCCCACCGGGCCCGTTGCGGGACCTGCTCGCCTTTCATGAGGAAGGAGTCGCAGGCGAGCTGGACGCGGTCTGCCAGCGTCACGCCGTAGTGGACGAACGCGCCGACACCGAGGGTGCAGCCGTCACCGATCGTGGTGCGGTCGGACTTGAAAGCGCCGTCCTCCTGCGAGTGGCACTGGACCGCCGTGCCCGCGTTCAGCGTGCAGTCGTCCCCGATGGTGACGAGGGTCCGCTCCGGGAAGAAGCAGCCGTCGTCGAAGACCCGCTTGCCGATCCGCGCGCCCAGCAACCGCCAGACGACGTTCTTGAACGGGGTCCCGTCGAAGACCTGCGCGTAGTCGACCGACGCCATCTTCCAGAAACGCTCATGCCGCCAGAACGACGGCTCGTAGATCGAGCAGTACAGCGGTTTCTGGGCCTTGAATCCGGTGGTGGCCCGTTCGATCAGCGCGAAGTAGACGACGGTGAACAGCGGTGTGAGGACCCCGGCCAGCGCGAACGCCGACGCGCCTAGCGAGGGGTAGAGGGTTGTGGCGCCCAGGCCGACAAGGGCCACGGCGAAGACGTGGATCCACCGCGCCAGCAGGTACAGCCCCGCCGTGACGGCATTGTGCCGGTTCTTGGCGGCCAGGCGCCGGGGCAGCTCGCTGCCGCTCTCCAGGTCCTGGAACCGGGTGTCCCGCATCACCGTGCGTGGAATGGCGAAGGAAGGGGAGCCCAGCAGGCCCACATTTTCCAGCACCTCTCCATCGACCGGGACCATCACCTTCGTCGCCAGCAGACAGTTGTCACCGGTCCTGGCCTGCGCGGGATAAGCGATGCGGTTGCCGAGGAAACTGTGGGCTCCGATCGAGACCCGGGACAGCCTGAACGCCGTGTTGGAGAACTCGGCATTGATGACCGACAGGCCGTCGGCGACCATCGTCTTGCTGCCCACCGAGCTCAAAAACGGGCTGTCGTGCTTCACTTCGGCACCGAAGTTCGAACCGGTCTGAGTGACACGGGACAAGTCGTAGCCGAGATAGCGCAGGTAGTGGACGATCGCGGAGCTGTCCCCGAACAGCGCCATGAAGAACTTCCTGTTCGTCAGGAGTGCGATGGCGCGCTGCAGACCGTAGTGGAAGCCGTAGAGCGGATAGACCGTGTCCGGCTTGACCGCCAGATTGAGCAGGCGCGGCACCACGCCCTGGATGACCAGCCCGGCGAAAGCGGCGCCGAAGAACAGCACGAAGGATACGGCCAGCGCACCTAGATAGAACGTCCAGGTGGTGAACGCCGTCCCGGTCTGAGGCGCTGGTGTGCTCAGCTGCGACAGCGGGGCCAGCAGCACGATGACGCCGCCGGTGGCCAGCGGCAGATGAACCAGCATCAGGGCGAGCAGCTGCCCGACGGTGTAGCGGACTTTCCTGGCGGTGGAGCAGTCGACGGCACCGACCGTGCGGAAGTCGGTGCCGGTGGGCTCGGCCGGTGACCCGTGCCAGCGCTCGCCGGCGGGAACAGTCTGACCGGCGTGCAGGCTGGAGGCGTGCCCGAGCTGTGCCTGGCCTCCCATCGAGGTGTTGATGTCGAGGACGGTCTGTTCGCTGACGAGGACGTTGCTGCCGAGGGTGACGGGGCCGGTCTGGATGAGACCGTCGTGTGCCCGGTAGCAGGAGAAGAGCACATCCTTACGGATCACCGTTCCGTCATCGATGGTGAGCAGATCGGCGCAGACGGGGATATGCGTGGAGAAGATCGCAACATTGCGCCCGATCTTCGCGCCCAGCGCTCTGAGATATGCCACGTACAGCGGCGACCCGGTGAACAGACGGACAGGACTTGTGCGGATCAAGGTTTTGACCAGCCACCAGCGTAGGTAGCTGAGGCTCCAGACGGGGAACTCGCGCGGCGTGAAGCGGCCGATGAGGGTCCACTTCGCCACGATCGGCACCATGCACAGGCCGGCAAAGCCCGCGCTGCCCACCAGTACGGATCGCAGGTAGACATCGAGCACACCGGTGCCGGCGCCGACCCACTCGAAGCCTCGGACCGCCGTCAGGGCACCGAGGTAGGAATAACCGAGGAATGCCAGGAACTGCAGCATTCCGCAGAGCAGGTACTGCCCTGTGCCCGCCCGCGCCGCCATCCCGCGCGCCGAAGCAGACGCCGGCGTTGATGCCGGGACGGCCGGATGGACAGTTGGCTGGACAGGCACGGGCGCAGCAGCTGCCGGTCCCGTGGCCACGGGACCGGCGGATACGGGCCCGGCGGATACGGGCGCCGAGGCGGCGGGCGCGGCGTGGGTGGGCGCAGAGGCCGCAGGCGCGGCGTGGATGAGCGCGGAGGCCAGGCTGTCGACCGTGGGATGCCGGTAGACGTCCTTCATCGATACAGGCAGCAGGTCCGCCCGCTTCCTGACCCGGGCGCAGAACCCCGCCATCACCATCGAATCAGCGCCCAGATCATCAAAGAAGTTGCTGTCGCCCGGCACCTGCTCCACACCCAGGACATCGGCCAGCACCTCCGCGAGGAGCCGCGCGGTCTCGGCCGCCGGGCCGCCGGATGTGCCTTGGGGGCTGCCTTCGGGCCTGCTTCCGGAGAGCGTTGTGGGGCCGGGCAGGTCGGCCGTCCAGGCATCCGTGGATTTCTCTAGCATGTCTGCTCCTCGACGACGTTACAGGCGCCGCAGGTCGCGGCGGTCGGCACCCGCCGGCCAGGTATTGGACCTGTGGTGGGAGGCAGTGCTCCCCAGGCCGCGAGGCCGTGAGCTCTCATCTGGTCACCAAACAACAAAGACATGTGTAATCCACCTAAATGCGTGCATTCCGCTGTCGGAAGATGCCTTTCGGCATCGATCGTGTGTATGGCGCGCAGCAACGGGCGATGTCGCATCGCCACGGTTTTCACTGCCGCTCCCGCGAACCACGAACGCTGCGGTTTGTTGTTGCGGGTTCCGGTGTGCGGTTTGCGGGTGAGGACGTCGTCTTCCGGCCGCGAAAGGCCTCAAGCCTTCAAGGGCGGATTCGTGATGCCACCCCTCCAGTAGGCCCGGCCGGCACATACCCGTCACGCCGCTGAATGTCGTGACTTGACACCTCGCACCCGCAGCGGTAAGCGATCGCTGGTGCCGGTCTTCGCCTCTTGCCTTTCGCGCATGCCGGGCGCATCCGCGGCAGGACACTGGAAGCCGGACCGCCGCCGTACGGGAAAGGCACGCGCACTCGGCTACGTAAACCGGTCAGCGCTCGCCGACGTGGCACGGCATGCTGCCGCGCAGGAGATGTTCGCGGGGTCAGTGTGCCGCCGCTGCCCTCTGCCAGCGCCTCACCGGATCGCGGCCCCTCCCCCGTCCGGTGGCGGAGCGCAGGAGTGCGCGTGCGTGAGCCGAACGCCACGCCTCAGCCCAGCCCAGCCCAGCCCTGCCCAGCCCAGCCCTGCCCTGCCCTGCCCTGCCCTGCCCCTGTGAAGCAGACCAGCCCGCGCAGGAGAAGCAGGCGAGCCGCGACCGCCCGGCGTTTATCCGTGATCGCGGCCGGTGTCAAGCCCCGACATTCGGTGGCATGACAGAGCCACGCTCAGCCCGCGTACTGGAGGAGTCCCGAATACGTGGCAGCAGGCCACGTATTCCCCGAGCCGCCCCCACGCAGGCCAGCGGCACCAGACGCCGCTGTAAGCGCATTTACAAGGAGGCGACCATGCCGGTCATATCCACCCCCCAGGCATTCAACCAAGACGACCTCTACGTCGACCTCGAGGCGATCACCGGGCACCGGCTGTTCCTCAAATGCGAAGGATTCAACTTCGCGGGGTCCATCAAACTCAAAGCCGCGACCGCGATGGTCGAGGCCGCCGAGCGCGACGGCCTGCTCACCCCCGGCTCCATCCTGGTCGAATCCTCCTCCGGCAACCTCGGCGTGGCGCTGGGCATGATCGCAGCCAGCAAGGGCTACCAGTTCGTGTGCGTGACCGACTCCCGCTGCAACCTGGTGACCCGGCTGCTCCTGGAAGCCCTCGGCAGCCAGATCCACATCCTCACCGAGCCCTCCCCCACCGGCGGCCTGCTGGGCGCCCGCATCGACCACGTCCGAGCCCTGTGCGCCTCCGACGACCGCTACGTATGGCTCAACCAGTACACCAACCCCAACAACCACACTGCGCACTACCGCACCACCGCACCGGCCATCGCCCGTGCCTTCCCCGACCTTGATGTCCTCTTCATCGGGGCCGGCACCGCCGGGACGCTCATGGGGTGCGCCCGCTTCTTTCGCACCTGGCACCGCCCGGTACGCATCGTCGCGATCGATACGGAAGGCTCCGCCACCTTCGGACACACGCCCAGTCGCCGCATGATCCCCGGCCTCGGCACCAGCATCCGCCCCCCGCTCCTCGACACCTCCTACATCGACGACGTGGTACACGTCAACGAAGCCGAGACGATTCGCACGTGCCACCAACTGGCCCGCCACGGCTTCATCTTCGGCGGCTCCACCGGCACCGTCGTCAACGGCGCCGCCCAATGGCTGGCCCAGCAGGACCAGCAGGTGACCGCGGTCGCCATCGCCCCCGACCTCGGCGAGCGCTACCTCGCCACCGTCTACCAGACCGACTGGGTACGAGACCTCTACGGCGAGCACGTACTCCAGCCCCAGACCGCCACCGCCACCGCCACCCTCCCAGCAGCCTGACCCGCCGAGCGCGCCACGCCCACGGGCACCCCGCACACCACGCGACAGGGCGAGGGACCGATGGCGCGCTGCCGAGGAGCCCGACCATCTGGGCACGAACCGCGGCAGAACCCGTATCCGCCGCCCCGAACGGTTCTCCAGCCCAGAACCCATCCCCGCTACGAACGGCCGCTCATCCCTGAAACGACCACCTCGGCCTGGACGGCGACCGCGGCGGCATAGCCGTCATCCACAGCCACATCCCCGATCGTCCAGCCCGGCACGTCCGCCACCGCATCCGGTGCCGTACCCAGGTAGTCCAGGGACATGGAGCGCCCCAGTCCCACCCCCAGCCCTTTCAGATAGGCCTCCTTACGGGCCCAGACCCGGGCAAAAACCGCCGGCTGGTCCACCGCCCGAAGCGCCCTCAACTCCGACGCCTCCCGCGGATGAAGACACGCCCCGACCTCCTGTGCCATTTCAAGGGCCGGCACCGCCTCGATGTCCACGCCCACCGGCGTGCGCGCGAACGCGAGCAGGCACAGCCCGCCGCTGTGAGAAAGCGAGAAGTGCACCGGGTTGCCGTCCACCACAGGGCGCCCATGCGGCTGCCCGCACAACGGACACGGCAGCCGCTGAAGCATGACGTCTACGGGCGGGATACCCAGGTACACGCCCAGAAGCAGCCGCAGTCCCACATGCCCCGCCAGATACGTCTCCCTGTCCCCGACCGCCCGCAAGGCCGCCGCGCGCTCCTTCTCGACCCCATCCAGCACCGAATCAGCCAGCCGGGCCACCACCGTCTTGAACGCCTGCGCCCGTACCAACCACAGCCCTGGTGCCCCCGCCATCGCCGGCGGCTGCTCCCATCCCCCGTCCCTCAGCTCAACCGGCCACCGCACCACACCTGCCATCATCCACAAAGCATACGAATACCGTTCAAACTATTCTGAAACCACACTCCGGCACCACCAGCGCAGGCATCGCCGACAGAGGCAGAGAGCGGAGCTGCAGCGCGGAAGCCGCCGCCGCAGGGACTCCCGGGCCGTCTCGACCAGGCCCGCCACCGCCCTGAGCTCCCTGAGCCTCGTAGCCAACCGCCGGCGGCCGCCATCCGTCCACAGTGAACACGCCAGGGAGCCGCCACGCGCCCGGGACACCGTGTCTGAAACCGCGCCGGGCGGGTAGCCGGTCGAGGGAGGCGCCCCAAATGAGACGCAGTGACTGGATGCTCACCGCCGGTGAACGCGGGAACACGGCCACCCGGGTGGACAGCCGCCACCCCGACGGAGCCGCCTGGACCCGCGGCAACGAAGCACGCCCGCTCGTGCACGGCGCCACGTACTTCGCGGAGCTCCTGCGGAACATCCGGGCCCAGCGCCGGGGAGACCTCCTCTTCTTCACGGACTGGCGCGGCGACCCCGACGAACGGCTCGACGGCGCGGGCACGGAGATCGGCGCCGTGCTGGCGGGGGCGGCCGCGCGCGGCGTGATCGTCAAGGGCCTCCTCTGGCGCTCCCACCTGGACGGATTGCGGTTCAGCGAGACCGAGAACCGGCACCTCGGGGAGGAGATCGCGGCGGCGGGTGGCGAATGCCTGCTCGACATGCGGGTCCGCCCCGGAGGAAGCCACCACCAGAAGCTGGTCGTCCTGCGCCACCCCGGCCGCCCCGCCCTGGACGTGGCCTACGTCGGCGGGATCGACCTGTGCCACAGCCGCAACGACGACGCCTCACACAACGGGGACCCGCAGGCGATGCCTCTGCCGGCCGCCTACGGTCCCCGGCCGCCTTGGCACGACGTCCAACTGGCCGTCCGGGGACCGGCCGTCGGTGACATCGAGGCGGGCTTCCGCGAACGCTGGGAGGACCCGGCCGCGCTGAGCCGCAGCCCGCTCGTCAAGCTGCGGGAGCTCATCAACGGGGAGGACACCTACGCGGATCCCATCCCGCCACAGCTCCCCGACCCCCCGCCCTGCGGCAACCACACCGTGCAGGTACTGCGCACCTACCCGAACCGGCTGCTGCGCGGCTACCCCTTCGCGCCGGACGGGGAGCGCAGCGTCGCGCGCAGCTACCTCAAGGCGCTGAAGCGGGCCAGGCGGCTCATCTACCTGGAGGACCAGTACCTCTGGTCCCCCGAGGTGGTGGAGTCCTTCGCCCGGGCGCTGCGCGAGAACCCCGAACTCCGCCTGATCGCCGTGATACCCACCGTGCCAGACCAGAACGGCCGGCTGTCCCGGCCCATGAACCTGGTCGGACGGGTCACCGCACTGGACAAACTGCGCGAGGCGGGCGGCGGACGGGTGGCGGTCTACGGGCTGGAGAACCGCGCCGGCACTCCTGTGTACGTGCACGCCAAGGTGTGCGCCGTCGACGACGTGTGGGCCACGATCGGATCCGACAACATCAACCTCCGGTCCTGGACCCACGACTCGGAACTCAACTGCGCTGTCCTGGACGACGACGTGGACGCCCGCGCGCCGGCCGATCCCGCCGGGCTGGGTGACGGCGCCCGCCGCTTCGCGAGGGAGCTGCGGCTGGGACTCTCCCGCGAGCACCTCGACGTCCCCGAGCACAGCGCCCCCGGCGGCCCGGACCCGCTGTGCGACCCGGTACGGGCCTTCGAAGCGTTCGCCGCGAGCGCTGCCGCGCTGGACGCCTGGCACGAGGGCGGCGGCCGCGGCCCGAAACCGCCCGGCCGACTGCGTGCCTACCGTCCGCCCGACCTCTCGTACGCCGAGCGCCGCCTCGCCATGCCGCTGTACCGGCTCCTCGTCGACCCGGACGGCCGTACGTTCGGCCTGCGGCGGCGCAACGCCTTCTGACCGCGGCCGGGGGACGGCGTCCTGCCGGTTCGGGTTGGTGCTCGGCCGGCGCAGCGGCCCGGCCGCGCGGGGCCGGGACGCGCGGGGCCGGGACGCGCTGGCGGCCCCTACCTTTGGAAGCGGCGGATCAGCTGCAACGGATCGGCCCGGTGTCGAGGCGGTAGGTCACTCCGCCCCGGACCAGCGAGCCGCTCACGCTGATGCACTGCCCCGTCGAGTCGAACCAGGTGTACAGCGGCCCGGCGTAGTAGTGGTAGTTGGCCGGATGCTCCTTCGGTGGGTCGATGGAGTAATCGCCGCCCTCGTCGAAGATCGCCAGGGTGATGTGTGAGGCGAGGCCGTCATAGGGGCTGGACCAGAACTTCACGCAGTTGTGCTTGGTCGAACTGTTCCAGTAGGTGCGCGCGTAGCCGCCCCCGTTGCGCCCCGCAGGACTCTTGGCCCAGTACGTGATGCCGTCCCAGCTGCCGGTGCACTGCTCTGCGGCAGGGGCCGCGGCCGGCGCCGCCTGGGCGGTGGGTGAGACGACGAGACCGAGCAGCAGCGCCATGACGCCGACGCCCAACAGCTGTGGTGTACGTAACCGCTTCTTCAACCGCTTCATCCGCATCTCCTGGTGGTCAGATGCTGTTGACCCGGTTCGTCCAGGCCATGCTCGGTACGCTCCGCCCCTCATGGACACGGCACCCGGCGTTTCACGAAATCTCCACCGGATGGACGGCGACCGGCTTCGGTGAGACGGTCGGCCACCAGGCGTGAGAGTTGGCCGCCGTGGCCATCTACGGGACCGGGCGCAGGTCCCGGAGGTGAGGCAGTGGACCGATTCCTGTCAGCCCGCGAGGGTCACACCGAGACCGGTTCCGGTCGGCCGATCACCCGGTTGCCGCACGCCTGTGACGGCGGTCCTGTGCGGGGGCAGACATTTGGTGGGTTTTGTTCCCGACCCGAATCCGTCCACTGCCCCTGAGGAACCCCATGCCAAGTGCTCCGCCCGCACTCAGCACCGAACCCGCACCGTCCACGCGCCGCGGCGCGTGGACGGCGATGATCCTGGTGATCGCCTGCGCGGCCCAGTTCGTGGTCGTGCTGGACGTCTCGATCGTGAACGTCGCCCTCCCCGACATGAAGACCTCTCTCGGCCTGAGCCCGGCCGGGCAGCAGTGGATCGTCAACGCCTACACCCTCGGCTTCGCCGGGCTGCTGCTCCTGGGCGGCCGGGCCGCCGACCTGGTCGGCGCCCGCCGCACCTTCCTGGTCGGCCTCGGCATCTTCACCGCCGCCTCGCTCACCTGCGGACTCGCCGCCGACGGTGCGATGCTGATCGCGGCCCGAGCGGTCCAGGGCATCGGGGGCGCGATCCTCGCCCCCGCCACCCTGACGCTGATCATGACCACCTTCACCGAGCCCCGCGCCCGCACCCGCGCGATGGGCGCCTGGAGCTCGGTCAACGCCGTCGGCGGCGCGGCCGGTGCGGTGGTCGGCGGGCTCCTGACCGAGTACACCGGCTGGCGTTGGGTCTTCTTCGTCAACGTTCCCATCGGGATCGCGATCCTCGTCGCCGCACTCCTCT
This sequence comes from Streptomyces sp. ISL-43, assembly GCF_018614195.1. Classification (GTDB taxonomy): domain Bacteria; phylum Actinomycetota; class Actinomycetes; order Streptomycetales; family Streptomycetaceae; genus Streptomyces. The sequence goes on along the minus strand of NZ_JAGGOT010000033.1, from coordinate 63,557 downwards.
ACGCGCCCGCCGCGCGCGGCAGCCACGGCGGCCTGAGCCGCCTGGACCTGCCCGGCGCACTGTCGGTCACCGTCGGCCTGACCGCCCTGGTCTACGGGATCATCTCCACCGAGAGCTCATCCTGGGCTTCCCCCCAGGTCTGGGCCGCCCTCGCCCTCGGCATCCTGCTCCTGGCCGCCTTCGTCGTCATCGAGTCGAAGGTAGCCGCCCCGTTGGTCCCCCTCTCCGTCCTGCGCCGCCGTACCTTGGCCATCGCCAACCTGGTCATGATCGGCTTGGGCTCCGCGATGTTCGCGATGTGGTTCCTGCTCTCCCTCTACATGCAGCAGGTCCTCGGCTTCAGCGCCCTGAAGACCGGCCTGTTGTTCCTGCCCGGCTGCCTCGCGGTCATCGTCGGCACCCGGACCTCCACCCACCTCGTCCGCCGCACCGGCCCACGCCCCCTGCTGGTCACCGGCATGACCATCAGCACCCTCGGCTTCCTGTGGCTCTCGCGCATCGCCGTGGGCGGCGCCTTCACCACCGACGTGGCCGCGCCCTTCGTGCTCTGCGCCCTCGGTCTGGGACTGGCCATGCTGCCCGTCACCGCCGCGGCCACCACCGGCATCCACCCGCGCGAGGCGGGACTGGCCTCCGGGCTGGTCAACACCTCCCGCCAGGTCGGCGGCGCACTCGGCCTCGCGATCCTCGCCGCCATCGCCTCCCACGCCGGCGGCGACCACTTCGGCCCCGGGGTGCAGGCCCTCACCGCCGGCTACGGCCACGCCTTCCTCTTCGCAGCCCTCTTCACCACCGGCGCGGCCATCGGCTCGCTCTTCCTCCCCGGCCGCCCCGGCCCGGCGGGCCCCGGCCCGGCGGGCCCCGGCCCCACGATCAGCGGGAAGGATTGACCGGTTCGTAGCCCCACACCCCCGCACCCCGTACACGCCGAACCCCGCGCCCGACTGCGGCGCGGGGTTCGGTCGAGGTCCGGTCAAGGAGCCGGTCGAGGTCCCTTCGAGGTCAGACCGTCGCCAACTGCGGAATGAGACGCAGGGCGTTCTCGCGGTAGATCCCCGTCCGTTGCTCAGGGGTGAAGGCCGGGTCCGCCTCGAGAGCGGGGAGCGCCAGGTCCATGACCGTGTCCGCGGGCGCGGCCGGCCAGTCGGTGCCGAAGAGGATGCGGTCGGCGGGCACGTGGGCCAGGAGCGTCGCGGCGGGCGCCATGGGCCCTGCCGTGTCGTAGTAGAAGCGCCGCAGGTGGTGGCGGACGGCATCAGGGTCGACCGGCGGGTCGCAGAACCGTCCGAGAGCCTGCAGACGATGGGCGATGTACGGCAGGAACCCGCCGGCGTGGGGCAGGATGACGGAGATGTCGGGGAAGCGGTCCAGGGTCCTCTTACTGATCATGTTGACGGCGGCCCGAGTGGTGTCCAGCAGGAAGTCGCACATGAAGTTGGGGATGCCCGGAACCGTCATCGCCCCGGGCCGGCCACCCGGCAGATGGTGCGGATGGGTGTCCACCACGGCCGAGTACTCGTTCAGCTCGGCGAAGATGTGGTCGTAGGCGGGATCTCCGAGGTACACGCCCCCGTAGTTGGCCGTCACGTTCACGCCGACGGCACCGAGTTGCCCGAGTCCGCGGCGCACTGCCCACGAGGATGCTTCGAGGTCGTCCAGGAACAGCGGGACGTAGAACGAGAACCTGGCCGGATGCGCCTGCGCCACGTTCATCATCGAACGCAAGGTGATGTTGATGGCTTCACGCAACTGCGCCGACGAACGGTAGCGCGCCGGCAGCATGGGCTTGAGCACGGCCGTCTCGATCCCCGCGCGATCCATGAAGCGGACCGCGTCCTCGGCGTCGAGGTGCGCCCATCGGGGCAACTGTCCCGGGTCGATCAGCCCGTGTTGCGCAGCCCACTCGCGCCACTCCGGTGCGCAGAAGTGGTGGTGCATATCGATCTTCGGCTGGGCTCCGTGCCCGTGGTTCGGATCCGGAGGCGCGTCGCCCCCTGCCGCGCGCACGTGTTCACCGGCGCCCACAGCGGAGACCGCCAACGTGTCCGCAGGCCGTTCCTCGAAGTTCAGGCCGGACGTGCTCCCGGAATTCGGCATGCCAATCCACCGCCCATCGGTTTCGTTTAGTTGACGGAGACCGTCGGCGTCATTGCGAGATCGCCGGCCGGCCGCGACGGCTCCAGGACGACCTGGAGCCGCTCCAGCCCCCGGAACGCCGCGACGGGGCCCTTGAGCCACGCGCCCCCGCTCTCCTCCTCGTCGGCCAGCTCCATCTCGGGGAACTCCCGGAGCAGGCAGGCGAGCGCGATCTCGAGTTCGAGCCGCGCCAGCGGGGCTCCCAGGCAGTAGTGCGTTCCGTGCCCGAAACCCAGGTGCGTCCCGTGGATCCCCTCGCGCGTCACGTCCAGGACATCGGCGTACTCGAACTTCTCGTGGTCCCGATTCGCCGAGGAAAGGGCGATCTGGACGAGAGCGCCTTTGGGGATCACGGTTCCCCGGATTTCGGCTTCCTGGGCCGCGTACCGGAACGTCGAGGTCTCCACCGATCCGTCGAACCGTACGAATTCCTCGACCGCGCCGGGGATCAGCAGCGGGTCTCTGCGGAGCTTCTCCAGCTGGTCGGGATGGAGGAGGAGGCCGAGGACGGAGTTTCCGATCTGGAACGCCGTGGTCTTGTGACCGGCGAAGAACAGAACCCACATCGACGCGACCAGATCCGCGTCGTCAAGGCCTTCCTCCGCTGTGATGAGGTCGCTGAGGAAGCAGTCCGACGGGTTGGCCCGCATGTGGGAGACGATCTGCCCCAAGCGTTTCTGCAGCCATTCCTCGGCCGCCTTCAGTTCCGCCTTCAACTTGGGGTTGAACCTGGACCGCGTCACCACCCCGAACTGCTCCAGGATCTCGGGCCGGTCGGATTCCTCGATCCCCATCAGCTCGCACAGGACCGCGATGGGAAGCGGGAACGCCAAGGAGGACATCAGGTCGACCGCGTTGCTCTTGCGGCATTCCCTCAGGAGGCCCTCGGCGATCTCCGTGATCCTCGGTCGCATGTCCTCCACCCGCCGGGGGGTGAAGGCACTCCTGAGGACTCGGCGGAGCCGCGTGTGGCGCGGCGGGTCCGCGAAGAGGACGTTGTCGTCCAGTGCGTCGAAGAAGCTGCCGAACACCGCGTGGTACGTGTCGATGGCCCCGCGCATGTTCTTGCTGAAGCGCCGGTCCGACAGGGCCTCACGGGCGTCGTCGTAGCGGGTGATGAGATAGGTCTCGACCCCGTGCGGAGGCGTCAGCCGGCACACCGGCGCCTGCTCGCGCAGGGCGGCATAGGCCGGATACGGGCATGCGCGGAATTCCGGCGCACCCCTGGACACGGCCGACACGAGGTCCTGCAGCGCTTGGCCGCTGTTCGGTGCCGCATTCTCCTGCGTCATGTTCCGCGTCCTCCGTGGCATCGGTGTTCTGTGGACTGGACACACCGGTTCCCCGCGCGGACCGCTCGCGAAACGGTCCTTGGTTCGTTCGAGGCAGGGGGTCAGCCGTCCGGTCCGGCCGTGTGGCGGGGACGACGGGCGGGGGACATCCTGCTCGCTACGAGCCCACCACCGAGGAGTCCGCGCATGGTCCGCAATCCCACCCCGGCCCTCGCAGCGACCGCCGCTCTCGCCCTGGCGGCCGTCGCCGCCCCGGCCTCCGCGTCCCCTGCCGGCATCGACACCGGCAGGGCAAGCGCCGACCGCGCGACCGTCTACCGCGCGACCGCCCCGTTCCAGCGGCATGCCGCCGCGGTGAAGGCGGGCTACGTGCCGGACAAGTACTGCATCGAGGACCGGGCGGGATCGGGCGCTCTCGGCTACCCGCACTTCAACCACGCGTACGACAACTCCGTCGACCCCGCGAAGCCCGCCGCGCTCTACTACGAGGACGACGCGCTCGGGCGCAAACGCCTCGTCGGCGTCCAGTGGCTCGTCTACGACCGCGACCAGGACACGGGGACGGACGACGACCGCCCGAAGCTGTTCGGCCGCCCCTTCACCGGCCCGCATCTCGGCCACTTCCCCGGCCAGCCCGTCCACTACGCCCTGCACCTGTGGCTCTGGAAGAAGAACCCCTCGGGAACGTTCGGGACGTACAACCCGGCAGTCGTCTGCCTTCCCGGTACCACCCGGCCGAAGCCGCCCCGCCCCCATCCCCCTGAACCTGTACCTCGGATGGCGGCGGGCACGAGTAGCAGCAGTGGCAGTCCGCCGGGGCGCACCCAAGACTCATTGCCGGAGACGAACACGAGGGAAGGCAACAGCTCATGCCGCAATCCGAGGAGGAAGGCGTCACCGCGCGCCCGATCGGTACGGTGGATCAGCATCGGAGCAGGGCCGGACACCTGCGGACCGCGCTCAGGCGAACCAATCTGCTACCGGCATTCTTGGTGCTCACCGTCATGATGGTGGCCCTGTGGCTCATGGGTATGCCGTTTCTGCAGGCCCTGACGATTTCGACCGCAGTGAAGGTCGCGGTGGCTCTGCTCGAACTCCGTAGGCTGCCCGGCCCTCCCCACAGCTGAGCAGCGGCGTACACGGCTGGTCGAAGCGCGCCGGCTGTGCGGGGCGGAGACGAAGTACTTCAGCCTGGTGTGCTCCGGCGCATCGACAACCGCGTGAGCACCTTCCTCCAGACCGTGTCGGCCTGACCCGGCGCCGGGCACCTTTCGGTGGAGACCGAAACCATCGCGCGGTGCCCCGAGACGGCTGAACATCACAACCGGGGGCTGAAGGAGCCTCCCGCAAAATCAGGAGGGGATCGTCTTGAACACAACACTGCGCCGCGTCACCACGGGAGCACTGGCCTTCACCGCCGTCATGGGCGCACTGCTCGCGGGCGCCGGAACCGCGTCCGCGCACCAGTACGGTGACCGGCTCTACCGGGGGGAGACCCTCGAGCCGGGTGAGTCCATCTCGCGTGTCGGTTGGCGTCTGGTCATGCAGACCGACGGCAACCTGGTGGAGTACAAGACCAACAGCTCCGGACAACACACGGCCGTGTGCTGGGCGTCCAACACCAACACCGGGTGGGGCAACTACGCGATCTACCAGTACGACGGGAACTTCGTCGTCTACAACCCGTGGGGCCAGGCCGTGTGGGCCAGCCACACCATGGGCCTCCCGGGCCAGACCGTCGACATCAACTCGGTCGGCCGCGTCTACGCCGGCCACACGCCCATCTCCGGCGCCTGCTGAGCCGGCCCTGACGCGGCGGAGCCCCCTGGAAACCGCCTTGAGTGCAACGGGGGGCTCCGCCGCGCCAGTACGCCTCCACATCCGTGGTCGGGTCTTGGCGGGGTCGCGGACCGCAGTTCGTAGCGTCGGGGAAGAGCACACCCGTCAGCCGTGGCATGGCCGGGTCCTCCCTCAGCGTCCGTAAGGGCCGCGCGACAGGGTCTCTTCCCAGTTACCCGGACGGCGCCCACCAACGGAGGTACGACCGGTAGCGTGATCGTGTTCCCAGCCCCGCCTACGGGACCGCGGGGCGAGGGGGGATACCGATGGCTGCTCTTGAAGCGATATACGGAGTGCTGGGCGGACTGGGAGGTGCGACGATCGGCGCTTGGAGCGCCGGCCGCCTGCAACGTGGGGCGCACAAGACCACCTCGGCGACCGCAGCCGCCGAGCAGAAGGCCCGGGCGCTCGAACTCGCCCTGGAGACCACCTCCACCGCCCGCATCGCCACCCGGGCCTGGGCACTGTTCATGGAACTCGCGATTCAAGACCTGGCGCACAACCGGCCTGTGCAGGTGGCCGCCTTCGACACCACGGTGCAAACACTCCTCGGTGATGTCACCAGCGCCCTCTTCCGCCTCGCGGCGATCCCCGACATCCCCTTCGCCGAAGCGCCGGCGCGCATGGACTCCCCCCTGACTCGTGCGACGTGGACCCTCCGGGAAGCTCTGGTCCTCTATGAAGTGATCGGACGGCCCGGGCAAACCGACATGCTGCTGGCGCTGGTACGCGACGGCGCCGCCGACATGAACGAAACCTTCGTCCGGCAGACCAACCTGCTCACGGGCCGCATACCCACTCCCCCCGAGCAGGCCCAGCAACCCCGGCGCCTCGCCAGCCACCTCAGCGCGCCGCAGCCACAGTCCCAGCCCCCCGACTACCTCAGCCGCGCACAGGCATACCAGCCGGACCTGCGGCCTCGGCGCCGAGAGGCGGTCCCGGAACATCTACGCATGAGCATGCCGGCTCCCGTCCCCGAGCCGTTCGAGACGTTCTGGTTCGCGGTGCCGACGCCACGTCAGCTGTACACGCTGGAGGGCGAGGCTTCCCCGCCCCCTGGGGACCAGCTCCTGCCGGGATCCTGGTATCTGGCAGTTGGACGGCACCCTTCAGGTCTTGTCGTCGCGGTAGCCGATGACCTCGAGCTCGTCCTTCAAGACACAGAGGGCATCCAAAGAGGCTGAGCGGGCCCAACCCCGGGCTGGTTCTCGCGCATCGACCCCGTAGGTCCATGCAGAACCGTTTCCGTTCCGCGTCGTTGAGAGGGGTGAGTGCCCAGACCGTGCACTGGCGCTTCCCCTGGCGTCGGCGGATTTTCTGCGGCACCTCGTGGCATCCGGGTCCCGGTGACAGGACCGGCCCGTGCCATGCACCCGGCAGGCCCACCCCCTCCTCGGCCTGCCGGGTGCCCGCCAGCTCGGGCTATTCCTCCGAGGCCGGCTGCTGTCGTTGGGCAAGCCGGTTTGGATGCGCTCGCGCGTTCGACCAGACAGCCCTTAGGCTTTGCGGGCGAGCAGTTGAATCTCCTTGAACTGCCGTCGGTCTGCGGGCTGAGGCTCACGAACCATCCGGGCCACTTCGGTCAACCCGGACTCGCGCAGCATCGCGGCGAGGCGATCAGGCCACCACCGGTAGGCCGGCGCGACCGTGTGATCGAAGACCTGTGTCGGGTGAGACGGACCATCGCTTGCCGAGAAGCCGACCAGAAGGTGGCCTCCAGGTGCCAGCACGCGGTGGAACTCCGCCAGGATGACGGGGAGTTCCTGCGGCGGAGTGTGGATGATGGACCAACGTGAGAGTGCGCCGCCGAGCGCGCCGTCAGCGATGTTCAACGCGGCCATCGAGCCCACGTCGAACCGCAGGCCCGGATAGGCCTCTCGAGCCAACTTGATCATCGTGGGAGAGGCGTCGACGCCAAACGCCGACAGCCCCAGCTCGTCCAGATAAGCGGTGATATGGCCAGGCCCACACCCCAGGTCCGCGACCTGACCGTCCCCACTCGCACGTACGGCCTCGGCGAAGACACCCAAGATCGCGCGGTCCAGGGGACTGTCACGCAGCGTGTCGCGGAACAGCTGCGCATAGAGGGGGGCGGCAGCGTCGTAAGCCTCGCGGGTGGCACAGAGGGCATCGTGTTCGACCATGTTCGCGACAGTAGTCCTGGCACCGAGGCGAGCCGAGAGAATCACGATCTTCCCTCCCACCCGTTCCCTGGTGCTCGTAGGCGATCCGGACATGGGCGACGGCCGCCTGCAGCCGGAGTGGCCTGCCACTCGTGCCGGTTCAACCGGCACGAGTAGCAGGGGCGGCGAGGTCGCATCACGCGACGGCGGTACCCTCGAGCTCGACCATCTGGCCGGGGATCGCCAGTCGCGTCACCCCGAGCATCGTGGTGGTCGGCGCCACCCCGGCGGCGCCCAACCGCGCCGCCAGCCCGCCGTAGTGCTGGAAGAGCAGATCGACGTCGGTCGTGTAGACGTTGAGCCGCACGAGGTACGCGAGAGACATTCCGGCCTCACCGAGCACGGCCTCCAGGTTGTCGATGCTCAGCGTCAACTGCGCCGCCATGTCACCGTCGTGCTGGGGCTTGCCGTCGCCGCTCATCGCGGTCTGCCCCGAGATGTACAGGGTCCGGGTGTGACCGGAGACGACCTCACCCTGGTTGAATCCCATCTCCACCGACCATGTCACCGGGTTGACCGCTGTTCGTTCCATTGCCACGTCAGCTCCATTCGATCCATTGGGAGTACGTACGTCCATCGGCTCGGTAGCAGCCGGCTTCGACGTCGTGTTGACGAGCCTCGCAACAAATCACGACACCCTTAGTCATGTATTTCGATAGAGTTCTCGTATGCGCGCTGACCGGTTGGTCTCGCTGGTGCTGCTGCTGCGTCAGCGCGGTCGGCTGAATGCGGACACGCTGGCCCGGGAGCTGGAGGTATCCACCCGCACCGTGCTGCGCGACATCGAGGCGCTGTCCGCGGCCGGCGTCCCGGTCTACGCCGAACGCGGCAGGCACGGCGGTTTCGTGTTGTCGCCCGGCTTCCGGACCGAGCTCACCGGTCTGAACCACGACGAGGCCCTTGCCTTGCTGGCCGCCGGCTCAGGGCGCGGCGAGCAGGCATTCGGCCTCGGCTCGGCGCTCGCTTCGGCCATGCGGAAGGTGGTCGACGCGCTGCCCGAAAGCCACCGGGCCACCGCGAGCGACGCGGCCCAGCGATTTCTCGTCGACCCGGAGGCCGACCTGCTCTCACGTCGGCTGGTCACCGAGCAGGTACCCGACACCACAATGATCGAGGTCCGGCGCGCGGTGCTCGCCGGACACAAGCTGCGCATCCACTACGCGGCCGTGGACCAGACTCCGAAGTGGCGCACGGTGGACCCGATCGGCCTGGTCACCGTACGCGACCAGGGCTACTTGCTGGCCACGAGATCGGGCGCGGACCGCACCTACCGCCTGTCCCGGGTCTTGGCCGCCGAGGAACTCCTCGAGACGGCACAGCGACCGAACCGGGTCGATCTGGACCGGATCTGGCGGGAACGCTCCGCGCAGTTTCTCTCCGGCGGCGACCACATCACCGTGCTGGTACGGGTTGACCCTGCGCGGCGGGAGGAGCTGCTGAACACCGCGCTGGCCGTCCGGGCGGAAGAACCCGACGCAGACGGCTGGCTGCGGCTGGAGGTGACCTTCCAGGATTCACGACACGCCGAATGGGCGCTGTGGCAGCTCAGCACGGACGCGGAAGCCCTGGCCCCGCAGTCGTTGCGCACCTCCCTGCGCAGTCGCGCCGCCGCAATCGCCACCCGCTACGAAGCTGCACCACGTCCGTCCGCACGGACGAACTGAACCTCTACCGGTACCAACGGAGCGGCAGCGACGGGGCCCGGGCGGCTCACGCGTGCCCGGCAGTCGGCGGAACGCCGAGCGCGCCTGACCTCCACCGTCAGCAGCTCTGTTTACGCTGCACATCCCGGCAGTAGCGAGCCCTGGGGGCACCTGTGACACAGATCCGGATCGCCACGTTCAACCTTGAGAACTTCGACGAGACCCTCCCGACGGACCACCCGTCGCTGGCTGACCGCATCGAGCTGATGAGGCCTCAGATCACACGGCTTCGGGCGGACATCGTCTGCTTCCAGGAAGTCCACGGCCAAGAGCGCCCCGCGCAGCCGCGCGAGCTGATCGCGCTGAAAGAGCTGCTGGTGGGCACCAATCTCGACGGCGCACCCTTGGTCAGCACCAAGGCCGCGGACGAGGCGGTCTTCAGACTGCGCAACCTGGTGATCGCCACCCACCTGCCGGTCATCAAGCACCAGCAGCTGAAGAACGATCTGGTCGCCGAGCCCCGCTACCAGCGGCTCACCGCCCAGCCTCCCGACGCGGCCCCGGTCCCGATCATCATCGAGCGGCCCATCCTGCACGCTCAGATCGACATCGACCACGCCGCACCCGGTCGCCTGCTGCACGTCATCACCGTGCACCTGAAGTCGAAGATCCCAAGCGACATCCCCGGCCAGGTGGCCGACCCCGACAAGGGCATCTGGCACACAGCCGACGGCTGGGCCGAAGGCAGCTTCCTGTCGTCCATGAAGCGCATGAGCCAAGCCCTGGAAGTCAGGCGCCTGGTCGACCAGATCCTCAACGATGATCCGGACGCCCGGATCATCGTCGCCGGTGACTTCAACGCCGAGCCGGAGGAAGTCCCGGTGCTGGCAATCTGCGGCAACGTCGAGGACACCAACAACGGCGAGCTCGCCACCCGGGTCCTGGTCCCCATCGAGCGCACCATCCCGGGCGAGGCCCGCTACACCCTCTTCCACCACGGCCGCGGCCAGATGATCGACCACATGCTCGTCACCCGCAACCTCCTCGCCCACTACCGCGGCTCAGAGATCCACAACGAGATCCTCCACGACGACTCCATCGCCTTCGCCACCGATACCAAGTACCCGGAGTCCGACCACGCCCCCGTCGTCGCCACCTTCGACTTCGACTGACTCGCAGCCTGTCGCGTCACGAGGTCCCGCCCGGATCGCCTTGTGGGCAGGTAGCCCGTAGGCCTGCCCGGGTGCGGCCGGTGATCGCAGCCCTGTCCCATGGGGTCGGCGACGTTCATGCGCTGCGCGCGCGGCGACTTCTGCGTCATGCCCTCTTCTTCTCGGCGGTCTTTTTGGCCGTGGGGAGGTCGGGGACCCGCGCCGGGTCTGCAAGGCACCCCGCCCACCCGGCCCGGCCTCGTCCGCGCACCGCGGAGCAGCCCGGCCGCCGGGCCGGACTCGGATGTCAGTTCAGGAAGCTCACGGTGGTCGACACGAACCGGTCGGCGTCATCCAGCCACGGGTAGTGGCCCGCGCCCGATTGGACGACGAACTCGGCGCGCGGGAACAGTTCAGCCAAGCGGGCCACTACGTGCGGGGGCGAGGCCAGGTCGAACTCCCCGGCGAGGACCAGGACCGGCGTGTCGAGCGCGGCGATCACCGCCCGGGTGACGCCCGGGTCGAAGGCTCCCTCGGATCCGAAGACTTCGGCCGCCGCCGCGTTCCACTGGGCTTCCTCGGCCGCCCGGTGGGCCTGCGCGGTCTCGTCCCAACGGCCGTAGAGGAACGGTGCGATGGTCACCCAGTCGTCGGCCGTGGCTTCGCCGACGTCGATGGCGTCGAAGGCCGCCGACGCCGACGCGAACCAGGGCTCGTTCTCACGGAGCCGCCCGACCTTGCGCCGGTCCTCACCGGTGACTGCCAGGCCGACGGCGTCGGTACCGGGCGTGATCAGGGCGAGTCGCCCGACGCGGTGCGGGTACTGCTCCGCGTACCGCACCGCGAGGTTGGCGGCAGCGGAGTGCGCGAGCAGGTCCATGCGGTCCAGGCCGAGGTGTTCGCGCAGCACCTCGACATCGCCGACCAGGCGGTCGCAGCGGTAGGAGGCGGGGTCTTCCGGCGTCGCGGACAGTCCGGCGCCCCGCTGGTCAGGCACGATCAGCGGGCGGCGCGCGGGGAGTCCACCGAGGTCGCCGAGGTAGACGGAGTCCCGCATGGGTCCGCCCGGCAGGCAGACGACGGGGTCGCCGGCGCCCTCCCCGAGGACACGGTAGGCAAGCTCGGTGCCGTCAGGCGCAGTGAGAGTAGGCATGGTTGTGATCCCAATGAGGTGTGCGATGTCGTCATGGAGTTGAAGCGGTGCGGAGCGCCGAAGGGGCCGACCGACGACAGACCGAAGCCGAGTACCGGTCCGCGAAACCTTCTGGCCGCCCTGGGCCCGGCGGAACTCGCGCACCGGATCGACCGCCGCGAACCGCCGGCTCCAGCTCTGGCCCAGCGCCACCCCAGAAGGCGCTCACCTGACTCAACGAGTCGAGCTCGAACGCCGACAGGGCAGCATCGCCGTACGCCAACGCGGCAACAGCCACCTCGCCCCCACCCCGGTCAAGATCAAGTGGCAGAAACCTACTGGCCGTTAAGATCACTTGGCAAACGGTAAAGACCCCGGGTCAGCGGTCTGTGTGCGACGCCTACGGGGTCCCGGCCGAGACCGAGCCCGGCACCTGGCGGCGGAGGGTGTGCGAGGTGCGGCATCTCGGCGCGCTCCGCCCGGAGCGCCACCGCCTTTCCGACCCGGCCGGTGTCAAGGATTCCTACCGGGCCGTGGCCGAGGAGCCGGCCGCACTGGACTGACCGGCCGGCCGTCGGCTGTGCCCGCGCCCAAGGACCTGAACATCGCGCCGCCGAGGCCCCGTTCCGGTGGGCCGGCGGTTCCCAGCGGCGGGTTCCGGTTCTTTCCGGGCCGGGTCGGGCCGATGCACATTTCTCCGACTTTGTAATTGCATTGCTCGTCGTTTACGGTGTTTGAGGCGCGGGACAAACCGCGTCTGGATTGCGGGAGGTGATCAGCGTGCCTAGTGGCAGTAGCCCTAGAGCGTATACGCCGCCGATCCCGCTTGACGCACTGCAGTAGCGGCCCGCGAGCCGCGCCACGGCGCGGCAGCACGCCTTTCGCGGCACGTCTGCGGTTTCCGCGACCCTTGCCCGACCACTGGGCCCGAGAAGATCACCTTCCGGTAGTTGCGCCTTCTTATCCGAACCCGACGCCGTATCGGCGTGCCCTTGCACGTCCACCGGCGACTGGGCCATGCGGCTGTTCATACGTGCCGCTTCCCTCACTTTCCCAACGAACACATTCACCACAATATTTACCGCCGAAGCACGTCCGAGATCCGCCGGCGGCGACGGCTGCACACCGAGTGCCGCCAGGACGTGCCTTGACAGGAGGAATGCCATGACGAACACGATGCCGACAAACCCCGACAACACGCTCATGCCGGTCGAAACGGTGCAGGAGCATACCCAGAAGGTGGAGCTGCTCCGCGAGATCAACATGGAGATCCGCGGGTTGAACAAGGAAATGGAAGATATCCGGGAGATCACCGAAGACCAGCTGACGGTCACCGTGGAGACCCGGAAGGTGAGCGCCTGGACGGCAATCGCCGTGGTGCCCGGCGCTCTGGCATCGCTCTATGGTTCCAACTTCGAGCACATGCCCGAGCTCCAGTTCAAGTACGGCTGGCCGGTGTTCCTCGTCGCGCTGGCATCCAGCGCCTTGGCCACCTACTTCGCGGTCAAGCGCAAGGGCTGGCTCTAGGCCCGCCACCGAGCAGAGGAAGGGCGATTTACATGACGGATAATTCCACGCGCTCAAGCTTGGTCGGGCTTACCCCTAAAGACCTTGACACGTGCTCGAATGATGAGCTGCACACCTTTCTCCAGGGAGTCCGCCAATATCGGAAGGAAATGGTCCTGCTCCACCGGAAGTCAGTGGAGCTTTGCCAAGGGAGTAAGGTCGCCCGGAGGGTGACTTCGTGGCTCGTGGTGTTCATGGTTCCCACGCTGCTGGGTGGTATCTACTCCGCGAACTTCTACCAGCCGGAAGTCAAATTCGTCTGGGCCTGGCCGGCCTTCCTCGTCCTGGTGGCGGGTTCGGGCATCGCGATGTTCACCCACCTACGGCGTAGGGGCTGCGTTTAGCGTCGTGGTCGGTGCGCCCGGCCCCATGGGGATCTCGTCAGTGGATGGCGGCAAGGCTCACTGGCGGGATCCTCACACGCGACGCACCGGCGCGAAGGCCGCGGGGACGGCATGTCGTGCCCGCCGCGGCCGAGCGAGTCGTGTCGGCCGGCCGCAGCGCGGCCCTCCGCGCAGGCCGGATCCCAGCCGAAACGCTTCCGCGGACCCAGCGCACCACCGGCCTGCGGAAGAAAGCGAAAGCGAGAGTTCATGACCCGCCGCACACGGCGGGACGGCTCGGGGGGCCGCCCCCGTCACACCGCACGCATCGCCGTCCCCGCACTCCTCCTCGCCGTAGCACTGCTCTTTCCGCAGCTCCTGCCCAACAGACCGGGCAACCTCGGCAGCCTCGCCGAGACCGTCCTCCCGTGGTTCGGCATCGCGATAGCGGTCCTCCTCCCGTGGGCGGCTGCGCGTGGCACGCGTCTGGGCATCGCCGCAGGCCTGGTGCCCCTGGTGGCCTGGTGCTACCTCTTCGTGCCCACCCTGACAACGCCGCCCCGCGCGGGGCTCAGCGACTTCGAGGCCCTGACCCTCAACGTCGGCGGGGCCCGCACCACCCCCGAGGCCGTCGCCCGGGAAGTGATCGCCACCGGCGCCGATCTCGTCGCCCTGGAGAAGGTCCCCCTGCCGGCCATCCCCGCGTACGAGAAGGCACTTGCCGATACGTACCCCCACCACGCCACCCACAACACCCTCGGCCTGTGGTCGCGCTATCCACTGCACGAGGTCGAGGCGATGGACCTGGGCGGCCCCTGGCCACACGCGATCCGGGCCGTCGCCGGCACCCCCGGCGGCGACACCGCCATCTACACGGTGCGCCTGCCCTCCGTACGGGTCCGGGCGACTGAGGGCTTCGCCATCGGGCCCCGCGACGCCGCCGCGACCGAACTGGCCGACCGCATAGCCAAGGATCCGGCCCCCCGCATGATGCTGCTCGGCGACCTCAACGGCAGCCTGCACGACCGAGGCCTGGCCTCCCTCACCCACCACCTCGAGCCCGCACAGGAACACGCGGGCCGAGGCTTCGGATTCACCTGGCCCGCCGCCTTCCCCGTGGTCCGGATCGACCACGTACTACTGCGCGGCCTGGAGGCCACCGCCACCAGCGTCCTGCCCGACCTGGGCAGTGACCACCGACCCGTCCTCACCGGGGTGAGACACACGGCATGACGGACGCCTGCCCGCATCGCCGGTGCGGAACTCGGGCGCGGGCGCGCCCACCTCGCCCGCGGCCGTCTGTGACTTCCCCACCGCGCCGGCCACCGCCGAAACCCTCGGGCGGCCCGGCCGTGGCCGGCGGGTCCCGGGTGGGGCGGGGCCGTCAGCCCTGGCAGAGGCCGCGGGTGTAGTCGTATGTCGCGGTGGCCTGGGAGTACCGCCACTGCGGGTCCAGCAGGTCGCTCTTCAGCTGTCCGGCCGCGGCCGGGCTCTCGACGACGTACCCGAAGTCCTGCAGCCAGGACGGGTACAGGTTCTTGGAGCCGATGTAGAAGGCCGATCCGTCGACCGAGACCAGCTTGTGGTGCTGGGCGTACGGCTTGCCGTCCGCCCAGGTCGGCTGGTCGGAAGCGCGGAACGTGGCCAGCTGGAGGTTCTCGCACAGGGCCGTCCGCGACCGGGCGCCGTCACCGGTCAGGGCCGTCACCCGGCCGCGCAGGGCGTCGCTCACTTCGGAGAGCGACTTGATCTGCGAGTAGCCGCCGCTGCCGATCGTGCCGCGGTTCGCCGGGTCGCTCACGACGATGCGGACCTTCACGCCGGAGACGAGCTTCGCGGCGAGGGCGTCGTAGAGGCGTACGTCGTAGCGGGGCAGCGGCGGGCAGGTGGCGTGCACGTCCTGCTGGGAGATCTCGATGTGCGAGGTCGCGCTGGAGACCAGGGCGCGCAGGGCGCTCTCCTCCGGGTTGACGGTGTCGTAGTCCCGGTTGGCGTTGGTGTTGTCGTACACCCCGATCCCACACTTGGTGTCGCCGGCCGTGGGCAGGACCGGGCGGAAGGACGAGGTGGGGTCGTTCTGCCGGATGCCCACGCCGAGGCCGCCGACGGCGAGCGCGGGCACGTTCCCCCCGCCCTCCGGGGAGGCGGGCCGGGGCAGGGAGGGCATGCAGTCCGCGCCGGGCGAGGCGGCGAACCAGACCGAGCTCCAGTTGCCCTTATTGCGACAGGTCCAGTCCCACAGGGAGTCCAGGTAGCGGCCCGCGGAGCCCGCTGCGGGCCCGGACAGCGCGAGGTCGACGTCGCTCACCGGGTGGGAGGTCTCGAGGTAGTCGTCCTTCCAGCTGTTGATGCCGCCGGTGATCACCGAACTGCCGTCCACCACGACCAACTTGGAGTGGTTCCAGGAGAACGCGGTCTTCGAGGTGGTCATCGAGGCCACGTTGAGGGTGATGTTGCCCGCGGCTGCCGGGCCCAGCTTCGCGAGCAGCTCGTCCCGGTAGGACGACGGGATCACCGTGGAGTGGTAGATGGGCGCGGCGCCCACCATGACGCGTACCTTCAGCCGGTTGCCCTTCTGGGCGGATTCCCTGAGGCCCGCGATGATCGCCTCCTGGTAGCCGCCGTTGGGGAAGGGTGCCAGCGTCGATATGTCCACCGTTTGCCGGGCGGCGGCGATGTCCTGGCGCATCTTCTCCAGGAGACGGCGCGATCCGGGCCGGTCGGCGCACGTCGCATCGCCCCAGCAGCCGGGTGTCTGGAGCAGCCAGTCGGCGCCCCCGGGCGTGGAGGAGCCGAGCCGGTTGCCGGAGGTGCGTTCCCAGACCGAGCCCTCCAGGCCCGGCGAGACCTGACGCAGGGTCTGCTCGACCGAGTCCAGGTGCGGTGTGGGCGCGTCCGCGGCGGACGCGGGGGCGGCGATGCCGAGGAGGGAGAAGCCGAGTGCGAGGGCCGAGGTGGAGACGAGGGCCGTCGTACGGACGGTGCGTGCCAATGTGGTTCCTTGACTGAGGGGTGGCTCTGGCCGGGAGCGTGGTCGACCACGGCTCCGACCTTGATCAACTCGTGCAAGTTACCAGCGCGTAGCCATCCGTTCACCCGCCTCGGGCGAGTTCCGGCCACACGCATCCGGGCTCGCTGGCAGCGTGACGGGGGCAGGACAGGAAGCCGGCGCACCCGGTGCGGGGAGCCTTTCCAAGGGCCTCCGCCAGATCGTCGGCCGGCTTTGGTGTCAGACGTGGACCACATGCGCTGCCCCAGCGCCGCAGCCCTGAATGCGAGCAGCCGGGCAGCCAGTAGGGTGCACGGGGTGAACACTTCCTCCGCGCTCCCCCGTTCCTTCCGGCTGCTCGTGACGGGCGGAGGGACCGGCGGTCACACCTACCCGGCCCTGACGGCGATCCGTACCTTGCAGGGCCGCCTCGCTGCTGTCGGCAGCACGCTGGACGTCCTGTGGATCGGGACTGCGGACGGTCTGGAGGCGCGTGTCGCTCCGGCGGAGGGGATCGCGTTCAAGACGGTGGCCACGGGGAAGATCCGGCGGTCGTCGAACCCGCTCAAGATGCTGTCCGCCGCGAACGTGAAGGACATGGCACGGGTGCCGCTGGGCGTGGCCCAGGCCCGGTCGATCGTGTCCGAGTTCCGACCGGATGTCGTCCTCGCGACGGGTGGCTACGTCGCGGTCCCGGCGGGGCTGGCCGCGCGGCTGTGCCGGCGTCCGCTCGTCCTGCACGAGCAGACGGTCCGACTGGGCCTGGCCAACCGGAAGTTGGCGAGTTCGGCCACGCGGATCGCGGTGTCCTCCGAGTCCTCGCTGCCGCTGCTGCCCGCTGAGGTGCGCAAGCGCGCGGTCGTCACCGGCAACCCGGTCCGGCCGGAAGTGCTGGCCGGGCACCCGGACAAGGCTGTGCAGGCGTTGAGCCTCACCGGGTTCGACCGGCGCCTGCCGACCGTCTACGTCACCGGCGGAGCCCAGGGCGCCCAGCAGATCAACGGTGTCGTCCGGGACGTGCTCCCCTGGCTCCTGAGTCACGCGAACGTGATCCACCAGTGCGGCCCGGCGAATGTGGAGGAGCTCCGGGCAGCCGCCGCGAGCCTGGATCCGATCCTCGCCGGTCGCTACCACTTGGCTGGGTTCGTCGGGGCGGAGCTGCCCGACGTCCTGGCGCTGGCTGATGTGGTGGTATCCCGGAGCGGTGCCGGCACGTTGGCCGAGCTGACCGCGTTGGGCAAGCCGGCCGTATTCGTGCCTCTGGCCACCTCGGCCGGAAACGAGCAGGCGCACAACGCCCGGCACCTGGCGGACGCCGGAGCGGCACTCGCCCTGCTCGGCGAGGTCACCGGGCAGAGCCTGCAGAACGCGGTCGGCCCGCTCCTGACCGACCCCGCCCGGCGGGCGGCGATGGCGGAGCGGGCGAGGGCGTACGGGCGGCCGGACGCCGCGGACAGGCTCGTGGACGTGCTCCTGTCCGCAGCGGCCGGCTGACCTTTTCCGGCGGGCCGGCCCACCGCGGGCCGGCCCCATCGGCGGGCCTCAGACCAGAGCAGGGCATGACCCCGCCCTCACTACGGAACCGTCACCGCCGCGTACGAGGGCTGTAACGGTCCTTGCGGGGGCGTGAATCCGAAGCCACGGCGGGCATCCCGTCCAGACCAATCCCAGCACGTCAGCAGCCACGGGGGCTCGTGATGCGCACTTTCCGCAAGACCACCCAAGTCCGGACGCTCGGTGCCCTTGGCCTCGCCGCCGCAGCGCTCCTGGCCACCACGGCCTGCGAGCCGAGCGACGACAAGGCCGGCGCCACCCCGCCTCCGAAGTCCTCCACCTCCCCTGCCGCGTCGCCTTCCGTCTCCGCGTCCTCGCCGGCGGTCCCCCCGACCTCCGCGCCGTCCGCCAGGCCCTCCGCGTCCTCTTCCGCGCCGGGCCGTCCGGGCGAGGCCGAGGGCGACCCCGAGGGCATCGACGGCAACTGCCCCGACGAATACACCGAGGTCAGGGTGGAGTGGGCCGTGCCACCCACCAAGGACGACTCGAAGCTCCTGCTGACCGTCACCAACACCAGCACCAAGCCGTGCAAACTGCGGACCCATCCGGTACTCCGGCTGGAGGACGGCCACGGCCGGCTCGTGGGGGTCTTCGAGAACTCCAAGCCTCAGACGGAAGTGACCCTCGCCCCCGGCAAGGCGGCGTACGCGGGTCTGCTCCTGCGCCAGAGCAACAAGGACGTCAGCACCCTCGTGAAGAACATGGCGCTCGCGCCGCACGGTCAGAGGCCCGGCAACAACACGGGCGAGGGTGTGCTCCTGGAGATGCCGAAGGGTGGCGTGCACGTGGACGGCAAGGCCCGCGTGACGTACTGGAACAGCAGCTCCGAGGCCGCCGTGTCACCGCTGTTCGCCCACTGACGAGGCCGCCCGACTGCCGAAATCACCTGTGCTCGGTGAGTGCGCTTCCCAGGAGCTCGGTGCCCAGCCGGGTGACGGTGTGCACCACGGATTTGCCGCGTCGGCTGGTGGTGATCAGATTGGCGTTGCGCAGCACCGTCGCATGCTCGCTTGCCGCTGCGATCGACACGTTCAGGCGCCGGGCCAGCTCGGTGGTGCTGCACCCTTCGGTGGCCACCTTCAGTGCGGCCGCCCGGGTGCGCCCCAGCAGTGCGCCCAGTGAGTGGTCCGCGGCTTGATCCGCGCCCCACAGTGCGGCGCCCGCCTGTGCGTCACCGATGGTGGGAATGGCGAGTGTGGGCGCCGCGGTGTCGTCCTGCGAGTCCCACAGCAGTGCCGGGTCCCGCCACAGGAAGACCGTCGGCGCGATGACGAGACCGCGCCCCCCGAGGTGGACTTCGACGTGCCGGTGGTACCGCACCTCCAGCACGGGCGCCCGCCAGCGCACCAGCGGGACGCACATCCCCTCCAGCAGGCGTTCGATCCCACCGTCGAGCAGCGTCCGTGCGAAGTTCGCCCGTACGCCCTCCATGTGCGATCTCGCCCTGTTCCAGTAGGGAGCGACGATCGCCTCGTTGCAGGCGGCAAGTCCCGCGGCGAAATCCCGGCGGGCTTCGAGGTCGCCGTCCGCCAGGTTCCGAGCCCAGGACAACTGCGAGGGATGGAAGGCGATGTGCTCGAGCTCGGTCCGCAGCCGGGCGGGCGATGCCCGCAGGAGGTTGTCGATCCCCTCCTCGACGGACGGCGTGTCACCCATGAGTACCGTCAGGTCGATGTCCGGGCCGTCCACGGCCAGCAGGCTCGCGAACGGGCGGGCCTTCGCACCCAGCCGCCCGCGAACCGTTGTGTGCCAGGGGCGAAAGGGCAGGGCGGCGGCGGCACAGTCGCGGAGCAGTCTCAGGCTGTACATGGTTTCCGCGGCCGCGCCGATCGTCGCTGCCACCCGGGTCCGGGCCAGATCCTCGGCGGTGAAGTGAATGCGTAGCACCGAGCCTCCCCCATCGCTGTCCGCCCCAGCGCCACTTGAGCGCCCATCGCAGTCTGTGCCCTGCGTGAGACACCGTCCAGGAGATATTTCAGCCACGGCTTACCTGGTGGGCGCCGGAACAGCTGCGGCACACACCGGCGTGTGTGCCGCAGCCGAAGCTCGGCGCTCGGCCCACTACCGCTCAGGGCAGGTTGACCACCTTGTGCGAGGCGATGTTGTGGTACAGCGCCTCGCCCGCTCCGGCCCCACCGGGTCCGAAGCTCCACTGCCGCAGGTCCGGAAGCCCGGCCCCGTTGTACACGCCCCGCCCCGCGCCTCCGTAGTTGCTGTTGTAGTACACCCAGACGTCGTCGAAGCTGCCCGGGTAGCGCAGGTTCCACAGCGAGGAGGCGGCGTTCTTGCATTCGCCCCAGGACGCCGCGCTGCCCGACCAGGATCCGCACTCGTACTGGTACCAGAAGTCGTAGTACGCGTGCAGGCGGCCCGTCGGCGCGTTGGCGACGGTGGCCGTCTCCTGCGCGGGTGGGGAGTCTGCGGCGTGGGCGGTGAAGGGCATGGCCGTGACGGCCAGTGCGGCAACCGCCGCGGTGACGAGGACCGTTCGCAAGGACTTCATGGTTCTCCCTCGGTTGATGGTTCGGACGATGGCTCTTGCGGCGGCTGGGCTCACCGCTTCGCGTCGGCTTCGACGACGGAGCCGGCGCGGGGCAATGCCTCGCCCCGGAGCCGGAGCCAGGTGGTGACGTCGCTGCCGTACTTCTCCCGGAGCTCGGCGTCGTACGCGCGGTCGAGCCGCGCGGCGGTCTCCGCGAGGCCGGAAGTGTGCGCGCAGCCGGCCTCGGCCACCGCCATGGCCACCTCCCGCTCCCGTGGGAGGGGCTGGTCCGGCGGCGGCAGCGCGGCCCGTGCGGCTGCCGGGTCCTGGAACTCGTACCCGGCGGTGCGCATGCACGCGGACCACTTCTGCGTGGCGCCCTGGAACTCTCCGTCGGCGATCACCTTCCCGCCCCGCAGGGGCGGCAGCGAGTCGACGGTGACCCGTGCCTGGAACCAGGCCGCCAGGTCGGGGTAGAGGCCGCGCTCGGCCTGCGACTGGCACCCGTCGGGACTGCGGGTGATCGTCAGCCCGTCCGGCGCCCGGGCGGTCAGCCCGTCCGGCCGGGCGCCGGTGGCCGCCGCGATGGCGGGGGCCCTGCGCTCCTGCGGCAGGCTCCTGAAGTACCGCTCGTTGACTCCCTCGGTACTGATCTCCTCCCGTTTCCGGTCGATGTCGCTGCCGTAGCCGTGGTCCCGGGCCCATTCCGGGTCGTCGATGACGTACGGGAAGTCCCGGGCGTCGGGTACCGGCTGCCGGGGCACGGGCTCGTAGACGAAGCCCTTCTCCCGCATGCAGTCGCGGAGCAGGATCTGCTCGGCCGCGTGCAGCAGGTCCGCCTCCGACTCCGTCACCTCGCGCGGCGCCTCACCCACGGGTGACGCCGGCCGGCGGGCCTCGGCGTGCACCGGCTCCGCGCCGCCGCGCCCCGCCGCGGCGGCCCCCGCCCCGACGACGCCCGTGACGCCGAGGACCGCAAGCGCCAGCAGGATCCGGCGTCGGTACGGGAGGTTTCCCCCGCGCGGCCCCGGTGTCCGGCGTTCGCGCGGTCCTCGTGGCCCATCCGGCCTACCCGCCGGCTGCGGCGGCCCTCCGACCGCATCCCCCTCGCTGGACACCTGCCCCACCCCCGGTCCGTTCCGTCGTCCGCCGCCTTCGCGACACACGAAGTCTGCGGCCGCGCACCGGTCGCGGTCGTTGGCGCAGGGTGCACGCGTCATTGGTTCTCAGCGCACGCTGAGCGGGCCCTCCGTCGGCGAGAACGCGCCGGATGTGGTGGGGCCGCGCCGGTCCCGTGCGGGCGTCGCCGCCTTCCGCTCCGGTGGCCCGCGTGGCACCTGCCGACGCCCGTCCGCCCCCAAGGCCTCTTCCGCATGCCCGCGCCGGGGTGATCCGGATCAGGCCGTGCCGCGCCGCGTGGCGTGGACGGCGGCCGACGCGCTCCCCAAGGTGGAGGATCCTCCGCATCGGAGGAGGAAGGCCCGGGGGTCCATGGCACTGACCATCTACGACACGGCGGACCTGCCGCCGCAAGACCGGTTCGAATGGTGGCGGGAGACCGTCAGCCAGGGGGCCGGGGCGAGCCACGTCACGAGCGATGACCCGGCCGGGTTCGCCGGGAGCATGGAGGTGCTGTCGCTGGGGGCCGCACGGATCGCCACCCTGTCCTTCACCGGTCTGCACTCGCAGCGCACGGCCCGCCTGATCCGCCGGTCCGACCCGGAGACGTACGAACTGACGCTGCTGCTCGGCGGGACCATGGCCATGTCCCAGTCCCGGCAGGAAACCCTCCTGCGACCCGGTGACTTCAACCTGTGGAGTTCATCGCTCCCCTACGACAGCCAGGCCGCGGGCAGGCCGGACGCCGGGCCGGCCCGTGCCCTGGTCCTCCATCTGCCCCGGTCCCTCCTCCCCCTGCCCGAAGCCAAGGTCGACCGGCTCCTCGCGCACGGACTTCCGTCCACGACCGGGGTCGCGGCGGTCTTCGCCCGCCACCTCGTGTCCGTCGTCCGGGAAGCGGAGTACCTCACGTCCGTGGACGAGGAGCGCCTCGGCGTCATGACCTGGGATCTGGCTACGGCGTTCCTCGCCCACCACGTCGACGCCACGGACCGGCTGCCGCCGCACACCCGGCACCAGCTGCTGCTGAAGCGGCTCGATCTGTTCATCGAGGACAACCTCGCCGACCCCGGGCTCTCGCCGCCCCGGATCGCGGCCCGCCACCACATCTCGGTGCGGCTCCTGCACCGGCTCTTCGCGGACCGGAAGGAAACGGTGTCGCAGACGATCCGCCGACGCCGGCTGGAACGCTGCTCGGCCGACCTGGTGGATCCGCTGCTCGCCGCACTGCCCGTGCACGAGGTGGGCAGACGGTGGGGTTTCACCGACGCGGCCGGGTTCAGCCATACCTTCCGCGCCGCCTACGGACTGACCCCGGGCGAACACCGGCGCACGCGCCTGCCACCGGTCAGGATGGGTGCGGGCGCCGGGGCAACTCGTCACTCTCACCGGGCAGCAGGCATCTGATCAGGTCAAGGCTGGTCATGGGCGGTCCGGCGGTGCCGTAGGGTGGGGTTCACCGACGCGGGGTGGAGCAGCTCGGTAGCTCGCTGGGCTCATAACCCAGAGGTCGCAGGTTCAAATCCTGTCCCCGCTACTACCCGGAAGGGCCCGGATCCAGATGGATCCGGGCCCTTCTGTCATGTCCCGATACGTCGGGCGTCGCGGCCCGCTCTCGCCGCCCGGGCAGCGCGTACGCCTATCGCCAGGTGCGCAGGAGTTCGGCGATGCGGGCGGTGGTGGTGCCGGGATCGTAGAGCTCGTGGGCGAGAGCGGTGAGCTGGTCGCGGCTGGGGTCGGCGGGGATGCCGCTGGCCGTCAGGTACATCACCGCCGTGGCGCAGGCGACGGTCAGGTTGGAGCGTTCCAGCCAGCGGCAGCGGCCGAGGGTGTGGACGAGGGCTGCGGCGCGGGCGTAGGGGCCGCCGTAGACGGGCTGTTCGAGGAGCTCGGCGCGGTGGCGGGCGACGGCGGCGATCGGGACACCCAGGTCGTCGGGGGCGGGATCGCGGTGGCCGGCGCGTTCGGCGACTTCCAGGATCCAGGTGAGGTCGACGTGCAGGGACATGCTCACGCAGCGGCGCCGCGGCTGTCCCGCACAGGACGGCGATGCTGGGCGTCGAGTTCGTCTTCCAAGTCCCGCAGGAAGTCGCCGTGGGTGTCCAGGAGCCGTTGGGCGGCGGCCATGCCGGCCGCCCGGGCGCCGGTGGTGTCCTCGGTGATCAGTCGCTGCACGTACTGGTTGAAGTCCAGTCCGCGGGCGGCCGCCGCATCCTTCCCGGCGGCCAGGACGTCGGGCTCCAGCCTCAGCTGGGTCTGCTTCTTCGCGCTGCTCATATCTGAAGGTAGCAGGGTGGTAGCACCGAGGGGAACCAGCACGGCCGCCGCCGGTCCGGTCATCTCTGCCCGCGGCTCGGCAAGTGCTTCACGCCCGACTCGCCGCCACGGGCCCCACGGGCTGGACCCCGTACCCGCTGCCGGACGCAAGTCAGGCCTCAGCCCGGCTGTCATCGACGTCCTCGGCTTGCGTCCTGTGGCCACATGGGAACGGCGGAGCGCCGGGGCCGGAACGAGCCCTTAGGCTGGAGGAGACTCACAGGGAAAGCCGTGGACGCCCGCCTCGTAGACCGCTCAGATGAGGTGAAGCCATGACGATCAAGCACGTAGCGGAATGGCGCTCGAGGAATCGAATCACCTCAATTGCCACGGTTTCCGCCGTTGCGGCCGCGTGTCTGCTGTCCGGCTCCCCCGATTCCGACAAGAGGGTGCCTTCCGCGACGGTCATTCCGGTTGGCGTCGGCTCGCAAGACGCTTCCTGTCAGACCTCACTGCCGGAGAGTTTCTGGCGTGCACCCGTGGACGGGCTTCCCGTGCACCCGAGCTCCTCCCGGTACGTCTCCTCGATCGGTTCCACGGAGCCCCTGCACCCGGACTTCGGGGCGGGGCTCACCGACGGCCGGCCTTTCGGCATTCCCATCACCATCTCGGACACGACGGTGCCGGAATCGAAAGTCACCCTGGACTACGCCGAGGAAAGCGAGAAGTCCGGGTACCGGATCCCGCAGAATGCCAAGATCGAGAACGGTCCGACGAGCGACGGGGACCGACACGTCATCGTCTGGGACCGCGCCCTGTGCAAGTCCTACGAGCTCTGGGACGCACAGCAGCAAGGTGACAGCGCCTGGCACGCCGGCTCGGGCGCGGTCTTCGACCTGCGGTCCCACAAGCTGCGGCCGGACGGGTGGACGTCGGCCGATGCCGCCGGCCTTGCCATCCTCCCCGGACTGGTGCGCTACGACGAGGCGGCAGCGGGTCGAATCGACCACGCGATCCGCATCACCGTGCCTCGCTCAGACCAAAGCTACGTCTGGCCCGCAAGGCACCAGGCGGGCTCCGCGGCGGACGAGTCGCTTCCTCCCATGGGGCTGCGACTGCGGCTCAAGAGCTCGGTGGACATTTCGAAGCTGGCCCCGCAAGCCAAGGCCGTGGCCGAGGCGCTCAAGAAGTACGGCGCCATCGTCGCGGACAACGGCTCGGCCTGGTACATCACCGGTGAAGAAAACTCCGGCTGGGACAATTCTCAGCTCGACGCGCTCAAGGGCTTCCACGGATCGGACTTCGAGGCGGTCGACACATCCGGACTCCAACAGTCGCCGGACTCGGGAGCCGTTGCGCCAAGGTAGTCCCTCGGGACACGAGAGTCCGCGGCCGCCGGAGCCTGCGGTCCGGTGTGGGTGCCCTATCGGGCATCAACCGGTGCCCTGCCCTGGCTCACTTCACCTCTGACGGGACCACGCCCGCGACGGCATCGTCGTGGGGAGGCCGATCCGCCGGGGGGACAGATGCACGAGCACGGACCTGAGCACGAGCACGATGCGGAGAGCCGGACCGGTCCGCGGCCCAAGGCCGAGCTTGAGGCGGGCGCCCCGGACGCACTGCTGCTCAAGGCGGCGGCCGGCGGGCGGGCCGACGTACTCGGGCCGACCGGGATGCTGCGGCTGCAGCGGGCGCTCGGCAACAGCGGGGTGGGGGCCGCCCTGCAGCGGTCCGCCGTGCACGATGTGGTCGGCTCCGGCGGCCAGGCGCTGGACCCGGAGGTACGTGCGGACATGGAGGGCCGGCTGGGCCACGACTTCGGGGACGTACGGGTCCACACGGACGGCGCCGCGCACGAGTCGGCGAAGGGCGTCAACGCCCACGCGTACACGGTCGGTTCGCATGTGGTCTTCCAGCGGGACGCCTACGATCCCGGATCCCACCAGGGCCGCACCACCCTCGCCCATGAGCTGACGCATGTGGTGCAGCAGCGCTCGGGGCCGGTCGATGGTACGGAGACCTCCGGCGGCATCAAGGTCAGCGACCCCTCCGACCGCTTCGAGCGGGAGGCCGTCGCGAACGCTGACCGGGTGATGGCCGCGCCCGCGCCCGTACAGCGCGAGTCCGTCGCGGGCGGTGATGAAGTGACCTCCGCACAGGGGATGTTCGTGCAGCGCGCGGCGGTCGAGGAGGCCGAAGAGGACGAAGCCCCGGCGGAGTAGGGGTGAAGGACACGGGAGACCGGACCACCGGCGAGAAGCCCGTACGGGAGACCCGGACGCCGCGCCTCGCCGCCGAGGGTACGGCCGGGACGACCGCACGACCCAGGGCGCTGGATCCGCGCGCCCTGCAGCGCCTCCAGGCGCGGGCGGGGAACGCGGCCGTGGCCCGCCTGGTCGCGCCCAGGCCCGTCGCCCAGGCCTCCTCTCCCGCACAGGTCCAGCGGCTGGACGCCGGTTCAGGTACGCTCCCGGCCGCCCCTACCGGGCTGACCCCCGACACGGACCCCCGCTTCAAGAAGGCGGCCGGGGACATCCGGGCCAAGAAGGACACGCTCGCCAAGCACCCCACCGCCGCCTCCCAGGCGAAGGCCGCGCAGGACGCCGCCAAGGCACCGGGCGACGACAAGGAGGCGCAGGCGAAGGCCGCCCAGGCCGGGGAGATGGGGGCGGCCAAACCGGGCAGCTTCGACAAGGCGGCCTTCATCGCGGCGGTCGAGGCGGCGATCGCCGCAAAGGCCCCCAAGTCCCTTGACGAGGCCGACAAGTTCGCGTCCTCCGGGAAGGTCGACGAGGTCAAGGGTCAGGTGTCCGGGCAGGTCAAGGCGGGCAAGGAGAGCTCCGCCAGGGACATCGCCGAGAAGACCGCGGCGGCCCCGGACCAGTCGAGGGCCGTCGAGAAACCCGTCACCCCGCTGCCGGGGCAGCCTGCGCCCGTCACGCCCGCGGCCCCGGACCCTCGGGCCTCCTCCGTCGCCCCGGCGCCCGCCGAGCAGACGGACCTCCGGAACGGGCCCCAGGAGACCGACGGCATGATGGCGGAGGCCAAGCTGACCCCGGAGCAGCTGGCCCACTCCAACGAGCCGAAGTTCACAGAGGCGTTGGACGCCAAGAAGGAGTCCGACACCTACGCGGCCACCGCCCCGGGGCAGTTCAGGGCGGCGGAGGCGGCACGGGTCGCCACCGAACAGGGCGGCGCGGCCGCGGCGGGCCCGGCCGGGATGCAGGCGATGACGGCGGCCCGGGCGGGCGCGTCCCAGCAGGTCGCGGCGGGCCAGGCGCACGCCCAGGGGAAGGACGAGGCCAAGCGGGCGGCCGTGACGGCCGAACTCAAGTCGGTCTTCGAGGCGACCAAAGGGGATGTCGAGCGGACGCTCGGCGCGCTGGACGGGGAGGTGGAGACGGCCTTCGAGACGGGGCAGAAGGCCGCTCACGACGCCTTCACCGCGGACCACCAGGCGGGAATGAAGAGGTACAAGGACCGGCGGTACGCGGGGGCCGCAGGCGCGGCGCAGTGGCTCGTGGATCTCGTGATGGACCTGCCGCCCGAAGCGAATCAGGTCTTCCAGGAGTCGAAGAAGACCTACGAGGCCCAGATGCGGAAGGTCGTCTCCGACATCGCGGACCTGATCGGGAGGCGGCTGGGCGAAGCGACGGCGCGGATCGCGACGGGCAAGGCGAAGATCTCCGAGATCGTGGCCGGTCAGCCGAGGGAGCTGCAGCAGTTCGCGCAGCAGGCGGGCCAGGAGATCGGGGCGGAGTTCTCGTCCTTGGAGTCCTCGGTCTCGGAGAAGTCCCAGGGGCTGGTGCAGGACCTGGCGGACAAGTACGTCGCCGCACGGAGCGAGCTGGACAAGGAGATCGAGGGCCTCCAGGCAGAGAACAAGGGCCTGTTGAGCAAGGCGAAGGACGCGATCAAGGAGACCGCGGAAACCGTCATGAAGCTCAAGGACATGCTGCTGGGTGTCCTGGCGCGGGCGGCGGGCGCGATCGACAAGATCATCACGAAGCCGATCGAGTTCCTGGGCAATCTGGTGAACGCGGTCAAGGCGGGCGTCATGGGCTTCGCCGCGCGGATCGGCGACCACCTCAAGAGCGGCCTCAAGCAGTGGCTGTTCGGCCAGCTGTCGGCGGGCGGGATCGAGATCCCCGAGACCTTCGACGCCAAGGGCATCGTCAAGATGATCCTCTCCATCCTGGGCCTGACCTGGTCGAACATTCGCACGCGGGTCGTGGCGCGGATCGGCGAGCGGGCGATGAAGGGGCTGGAGACCGGCTTCGAGCTGGTCCAGGTACTGGTGACGGAGGGCATCGGCGGCCTGTGGAAGTGGATCGTCGGAAAGCTGTCCGACCTGAAGGACACGGTCATCGGGGCGATCAAGGACTTCGTGATCGAGAAGATCGTCACGGCGGGCATCACCTGGATCGTCTCGATGTTGAACCCGGCGTCGGCGTTCGTCCGCGCCTGCAAGGCGATCTACGACGTGGTGATGTTCTTCGTGAACCGCGCGGCGCAGATCAAGAGTTTCGTGGACTCGGTCCTCGACTCGATCGAATCGATCGCGAGCGGCGGCTCGGGCGCGGTGGCCGGCCTGATCGAGAACAGCCTGGCCAAGGCGGTCCCGGTGGTCCTGGACTTCCTGGCCAGCTTGCTGGGCCTCGGCGGCATCTCCGAGAAGATCAAGTCGATCCTGGCCACGATCCAGGCGCCGGTGATGAAGGCGGTCGACTGGGTCATCGACAAGATCGTCAAGGCGGGCAAGAAGATCCTGTCGTCCCTGAAGGGCGAACGTGGGGAGGATGGGCCCGACGAGCGGACCATGGCACAGAAGGAGTCCGACGTCGCCGCCGCGGAGCAGGCCGCCGAACGCTCGATGAAGGCGGAGGGCGCCACGCCGGAATCGGTGCGGGCCGCCCTGCCCGGGATCAAGAAGACCTACCGCCTGACGTCGATCGATCTCGTGGGCTCGGCCAAGGCCGGGTACACGACCCACGTGAAGATCAACCCGGACAAGGACACCCCGCTCATCAAGCTGAACGACATCGGGCTCGATCCCGAGGAGGTTCGCGCGGCGGTGGCCCGTGCGCGCGCGTCGCTCGCGAGCGCCCAGAAGCGGTTCGACGCGGCCAAGGACGCTGGGGGTGCCGAGCCGCTGCTTGCCCATGCCGGCGGAATGGAGCGGACCGTGGGCGGCGGCCGCATGGCGTCCGCGCAGGCCGACTCCCGGCGTAACGCCAGGGGCCGGAACGAGCCCAGCCCCGCACTGGCCACGGCGACTCAGGCCGCGAACGCGGCCGCGGGCCAAGTGGCCGACGTGGAACACCGGATGAAGTCCGCGAGTCCGCAAGAGCGCGCGGCTCTCATCGCGGAACGGCGCCACGCCGGCCAGGCCGCCTCGGCCGCGGCGCACGCGGCTGAGGCCATCGCCGGGGAGCAGCCGGGCGACGCCCGCCGCCGGCTGGAGGCGGACGCGGCGAAATGGGACGAGCTGGGTCGGCTGCCGAAGCCGGCCCTGGAGGGAATGTCCCCGGCGGACATCGAGGCCCGGGTCGGCGGCATCCAGCCGTCGGCCGCCGGCAGCGGACGCGCCACGGGCGGCGTGCGCCAGGGCCCCACCAGCATGGAGACCCGGCAGACCCCGGACTACTCGGCGGCTCGCGGCGACGGGCAGTACATTCCGACGCCCGGACCCAACGACACGGAGGGGGTCTCCGGGACCTCGGCCATCCTGCACGCCGAGAAGATGGCCTTCCGGGCGGCCGAGATCTACAAGGGCGGCACCAACGCGGTGGGTGTGACGCTGCACCAGTGCGCGGACTGCCAGGCGTGGTTCCAGAGCCAGGCGAGCAGCTCGGGCAATTTCCTCGTCGTGGCAGACCCCGGCACGGTACGGATCTTCCTGCCGGACGGCCGTGTGGTGTCTCCGGAACAGGTAGGACTCTGACCGTACGCGCCGACGGAGGCCGTGGCCCCTACCGGACCGGGGACACGGAATGCGAGAGGTCGCCAGGGAACTGCACGTGGGCGGTAACACCGTCCGGCGCGAGGCCCGGGCGGCGGTCACCGAGGAGCTTGCCCAGCCGGCTCGGCCCCCAGGTCTCGCGGAAGCGTCGGACGGTACGCGCCGGGGACGGACACCGTCCGAGCCCAGCCGCCTGGGTGAACATCCTGCCCGCGTTGCGATGAGTTCGGGCTCCGCCGCCGGTCTACCCTTCACACCCATGGCCCCGGAGGAGCGGAAGATGACCGATACGACGACTCTCGACCTCGGACCACAAGCCCGGATCGTGGCCCGTCTCGCGGCGGGCGTCCCGGACGCCCGGCTCACCGACCCGACGCCCTGCCCCGAGTACGCGGTCGGCAACCTGCTGGGCCACCTCGCCGGCCTCGCCGTCGCTTTCCGCGACGCCGCCCGCAAGGACCTGGGCCCCACGACGGACACGGCTCCCGACACGGCCCTGCCCTCCCTGCCCGCCGGCTGGCGCGAGGAACTGCCCCGGGTCCTCGGCGAACTGGCCGAGGCCTGGGGGGATCCGGCCGCCTGGACCGGTATGACCCGCGCGGGCGGCGTGGACCTACCAGCCGAAGTCGCGGGTGTGGTGGCTGTCGACGAACTGGTGATCCACGGCTGGGACCTGGCCCGGGCCACCGGCCAGGAGTACGCACCCGATCAGGCCGCGCTGAGCGCCTCGCATGCCTTCCTCCTGGTAGCCGCCGAGGACGAGGACCGCGGCGGGGGCATCTTCGGCGCCGTAGTGCCCGTCCCGGACGACGCCCCACTGCTGGACCGGGCAGTCGGGCTGAGCGGGCGCGATCCGGGCTGGTCGAGCGGTACGGGTGGTGGTGCGGTGGCGGCCACGGGTTAGCTCGCCGGTTCGCCTCGGCGTGAGGTGAGGCGGTCCACCCCTGCGATCCCGACGATCTCCGCGAGCAGCAGCGTGTGAGCGGTCGGGGCGGCCGGTGGTCTTCCGCGGCCGGGAGCGCCACCGGGCTGCGGACCGTAGCGGGCCGCTCCACAATGAGACGAGGGCATGCGTGCGGCCATCGGCGGTGTCCCGACGACATCGGCTGAGAGGAACGCTCTCATGCGCGCTGAGTCTTCGGCGGCGGCGCGGAAGGGGGCCTTCGTCGCGGTCACGGTCGCCCTGTTCTGCGTCCAGCTCGACTTCTTCGCCCTCAATCTCGCCATTCCGGGTATGTCGGCGGAGCTCGGTGTCACGGTTTCGGCCGCGCAGTGGACCCTGTCCGCGTACATGCTCGCCATCGGCTGCTTCTTCATCGTCGGCGGCCGGCCACCGGCTCGTGACGCAAGGCAGGATCCCTCCCCTGTCGCCGCGGGCACCCGGTGATGCCGGACAGGAGCAGCGGGGCCGACAGCCCTGACGGAGAGCCCCGACCGGGTCGGCGGTCGGCGGCTGACGTGCCGGGAGTGCGGGTCGTGGCGTCGTCGGCCCCTTACCGGGGGGACTCGTCGAGAACGGACAGGACGTTGCCCGCGGGGTCCTTGAACCAGGCGATGGAAGGCATATCGCCCTCCTGGCTGACGATGCCCTTGTCGTTCATCTCGAACCCCTCGTACCGCTCGAACCGGACACCACGTGTGGTGAGCTGATCGACGGCCTCCTCGATGTCGTCCACGGGGAAGTTGAGAATGGTGAAGCCGGCGGGCTGGTGGTCGTCCTTCGGGTAGACCAGGACCGTGGTGTCTCCCGCGAGGTGCAGGAACAGCATGCCCTTGTCCTCCGAGACGCGAAGACCGAGGGTTTCGCCGTAGAACTCCTTGGCCTTGGCCAGGTCGTCGACCGAGAATCCGCTGAATGCCTTGGCGCCTTCCAACATGGCCACTCCTTCGACGTCCGACACGCGCGAGCACCCCGTTTCCCATGCTCCTCTCGGGCCCGACCGACGTCGACCGGTGGCACCCGCGGGTCGCGCGTCCTCGACCGCACGCCGCCCACGACAGGGCATCGACGCCAGGGTGCGTGCCGTGCCCGACGAGGAGACGGTGAAGAGGACGGCGCGTGCGCCGCTGCCTCGCAGGCGGAGTCGTCACACTGCTGCCGGCGGATGGAATGTTCCGCCGGCGCGGCGGTATTCGGCGTTGATGCGCTGGGCTTCTTCGAGCTGGTCTTCGAGGATGACGATGCGGCAAGCGGCCTCGATGGGGGTTCCCTGGTCGACGAGTTCCCGCGCGCGGGCGGCGATGCGCAGCTGGTAGCGGGAGTACCGGCGGTGCCCACCCTCTGAGCGGAGCGGGGTGATCAGGCGGGCTTCGCCGATGGCGCGGAGGAAGCCCTGGGTGGTACCGAGCACGGCAGCTGCCCGGCCCATCGTGTAGGCGGGGTAGTCGTCGTCATCGAGACGGCCGTCGAACGAGTCGTGTGCGGTCATTGCACCTCTCTGTGGAACGCGTTGAGGGGCCCTGGCGCCGTATGGCACCAGGGCCCCGAAGGAACTGCTACACCATCTGCCGGCCCTCGTGCTGCGCCGGCCTCCTGTTTCCGCGGACCTGACCTGAACTCGGCCGGGGGCGCGGGGATCGCGGTTGCTTGACCGGAGACCACCTCACTATCGATGTCCTGCGGTACCCGGGCTCAGCCTTTCGACCCGGGCGATCCTGATGGCGGTCAACTCCTCCGTTCTTCCCTCTGAAACGATCACTTGCCTTTACCGAGGTACCACTCACTTACTGCACTGCTCATGGCAGCCCCTGATCACTGCGGGCCACCCGGTCCGGTCGTCAGTCCCGTCGCCGTCCTGCAACAACCCTGGCTTCGGAACTCCACCACCGCACCGCCCTGCGCACTGCGTGTACCGATGCCCGGCAGTTCATCTCTCCGGGCCTTGCTCGATCTCGGCTACGAGAGAAATCGTAACCACGGCACAATCGAATGTCTACTGCGGCTGTCATAGATTTTCGCGTGTTCGACGAGGAGGTATTCGAACTCGAACACGACCTGTATCCGCGCACGGGTACAGCTGCCCGGTGGCAGCCCCTGAGCCGCCGGTGAGCTGCTCGGTGTCGGGGACCTGTGCGGTCAGGGTGAGGGCGGCCCCGACGGGCCCGCCCGGCCCCAGTTCCCCGCCGTCATCAACACCCCGGGGAACTGGGAAACTTGCTCACCGGTACCCGGCTCCGCCGGCACCAGCGCCCCTCCCCCGCCACGCGCCCCCTCCAGACTCGGTGTCGGCCCGTAGCACCCCGCGCGGCACCACCGCGTTCCGCCGGCGTTCACGACCTGCCCATCTCCTGGAGGTCGCGCATTCGGACCGGGCCGCGAATCTCAGGCGGCCCCGACCACCACGAGCCCCGGGAAGTACACCGTGACCGCATCGCTCGCCCCACACCCGCACCCCGCCCGGATCCTCGCCCTCCGGATCGCCGCCGCCCCGGCGCTGGCCGTCCTCGCCGCCCTGACAGCCGCCCCCGCCCACGCCGCCCCGGCCGACGACGTCCGCGTCAACGAGGTGGTGACCACCGGCGACGTCGACGACTCGATCGAGCTGTACAACAAGGGCGCCACCCCCGTCGACCTCTCCGGCTGGATACTCAAGGACGACAACAGCAGCTCGAAGTACAAGATCGCCTCCGGCACCACCCTGGCCCCCGGCGCGTTCCGCGCCTTCGACGTCCACTCCTCCTTCGGCCTCGGCTCCTCCGACAAGGCGCGCCTGTACCTCCCGGACGGCAGCACGCTCGTCGACAGTTTCACCTGGAGCAAGCACTCCGAGCCCTCGTGGTCACGCTGCCAGGACGGCACGGGCGCCTTCAAGACGGCCGCACTCACCCTCGGCGCCCCCAACGACTGCGGCAGCGGCCCCGGCACCACCCCGGTCGCCTGGCCCGGCGGTTCCTCGGTGTCCACCGCGGACGCCTCGAACGTCTTCGGACAGGACCTCAGCGGCCTCCAGCAGGACGGCTCCGTGATGTGGGGCGCCCAGAACTCCGGCAAGCTCTGGCGCCTCGTCAAGAACGCCTCGGGAGGCTGGAGCCCTGACACCGCCGGAGGCTGGTCCGCCGGAAAGTCGCTGCGCTTCCCCGGCGGTTCCGGGACCCCCGACAGCGAGGGCGTCACCGTCCCAGGTGCGGGCGCCTCGGGCGGCGTGTACGTCTCCAGCGAGCGCAACGCCGACTCCTCCGGCACCAGCCGCCTGTCCGTACTGCGCTACGACGTGAGCGGTACGGCCACCACCCTCACCGCGGCCAAGGAGTGGAACCTGACCTCCGACCTCCCCGCCGTCGGCTCCAACCTCGGCCTCGAGGCGCTCACCTGGGTGCCCGACAGCCACCTGACCGGCGCCGGCTTCAAGGACGCTTCGACCGGGGCGGCCTACGATCCGGCCCGCTACGGCGCCCACGCCGACGGCGTGTTCTTCGTCGGCGTCGAGGGCACCGGCATGATCTACGGCTACGTCCTCGCGGACTCGGGCGCCTACACCCGCGTCGCCGCCCTCAGCAGCGGCATGTCGGGGGTCATGGAACTGCAGTGGGAGCCGCAGGCCGACCGCCTGTGGGCCGTCTGCGACGACACCTGCTCCGGGCAGCACCGCACCCTGCGGGTCGACGCCTCCGGAGCCTTCGCCACCACCGCCGTCTTCAACCGCCCCAGCGGCATGTCCAACCTCAACAACGAGGGCTTCGCGATCGCCGCCGCCGCCGAGTGCGTCGCCGGCTCCAAGCCCGTCTACTGGTCCGACGACAGCAACACCAGCGGCCACGCCCTCCGCAAGGGCACCATCACCTGCTGACCTGCCCCTGCTCGCCGCCCGCCCGGCGCCCATCGCATCCGACCGGCGGCGGTCCGTACCCGCGAACGCCGCGGGGGCGGCGGACGTCGCCGTCCGTCCGCCCCCGCGGTGCCGGCCCGGGCCGGAGAGCCTCAGCTGGCGCCGAGGTGGGCGCCGGTGGCCCACTCCGACTCGCCGTCCTTCGCACAGGACGAGGTGTAGACGGGTCCGACCGGTGCCGGGATGGCGGCCGCGGAGGAGCAGTTGGACGAGAAGGCCTTGTGACCGCCCGAGAAGTAGTCGATGTCGAGACCGTCGTTGGCCAGGGCGGCGCCGGCGCCGCCCAGCAGGATGCCGGCGGCGAGGACGGAGGCGGTCACAGCAGAGCGAATACGCATGATTCCCCTAGGATCTACGGAAGGACGCGCCGGTGGATGGGTGCGTCGGCCGGTTCAACAGCCGGACCCGACCGCCGGGAACGGCCGTTCACTCGAACGCCACGGCAGAATCTTTTCGACGCCGAACGACGCCCCTTCGCGGGACATGTCCGGGCCCCGCCGGCGGCGAGATCCGGCCAGGGCAGACGCAGCGCCCTGGTGTCCCCGCACCGGGCCGCGTTTCACTGCGGGCCCATGAGACGACACAGGATCAAGGGCACGCTCGGCGCGCTTGCCCTCGCTGCGGCCACCCTCACCGCCGCGGGGCCGGCAGCGGCGGCCGAACCCGGCGGCACACCGGCGGCGGCCGCCCCAGCACAGGCAGCACACGGCACGCAGCCGCCGCCCGCCGAGTTCGGAACGGACTGGGACGACCCCCTCACCCCCGCCCCGCCCGTGGCCCGCCCCTCGACGCGGTCCTGCCAAGTGACCCTCGCCGAGGCGCAGTTCCGTGACTTCACCCCCTACCGGGGCAGCTACCTACCGCCCACCGCCTGCGGCGCTGCCGACTGGGCGAAGGTGGTGCTCCGCCTCGACGGCAAGGTCAAGGGCCGCCAGTTCGACCGCCTCGGCAACCTCTCCCTCGGCGGCGTGGAGATCTTCCGCACCTCCACCCCCGAGCCCTCGCCGGACGGCATCGCCTGGTCCGTCGAGAAGGACGTCACCCACTACCGCGACACCCTCAGCCGCCCGCAGCCCGTCGAAATGCTCATCGGCAACGTCGTCAACGACACCTACACCGGCGTCATCGACGTCAAGGTCACCCTGACCTTCTACGCGGCCGAAGGCCGCCCCGGCTCCGGCGGCCCCGGCTCCGGCCGCACACCGGACAGCGTCCTCCCGCTCACCAGCCCGGCCGTCACCCTCCCGCGCAACACCGAGCGGCTCCTCGCCGAGATCTACGCCACGGGATCCGGCGGTGGCTGCGAGGAGTACTGGTACATGACCACGCCGGACCCGGCCCCGTACTCCTGCAAGGCGGCCGACGGCCCTTACCGCGAGGTCCGGATCTCCGTCGACGGCCGCCTCGCGGGCATCGCCGCGCCCTTCCCCAACGTCTGGACCGGCGGCTGGTCCAACCCCTTTCTCTGGTACGTCACCCCCGGCCCCCGCGCCTTCGACGTCCAGCCGATCCGCTACGACCTCACCCCGTACGCCGCCCTCCTCAACGACGGCCGCGCGCACCGCATCGAGGTCTCCGTCGCCGGAGTACCGGCCGGGCAGACCGGCTGGAGCACCCCCGCCAATCTGCTGCTCTGGCAGGACGCGGCCCGCGAGGTCGTCTCCGGCGCACTCACCCGCCACGAGCAGAGCGATCCGGCCAACTCCTCGCACTGGACGCCCGCCGCACCCGGCGCCGAACACCGCCTGGACACCGAGGGCGGCCACCGGCTGACCGTCGCCGGATACCTGGACACCTCGCACGGCCGGGTCACCACCACCGTCACCCGCGCCGTGCACAACACCTCCGTCCACCGCTGGACCGAGGGAGAGGACCGTGACGGACTGACCGCCACCTGGACCGACGAGGAGAGCGTGACACGCGGGGCGACCACCACCCGGACCCACCGCACATACACCATGGACGGCGAGACCACCCTTGGTACGGGCGACCGGCTCCGCACCGTCATCACGCTCGGCGACCGCGCGGACACCGTGACCCTGCGCGGCGGCCGGGAGGTCGACCGGTCCCGGCTCGACGACCGGTACACGGGCGACGCGAGCTACACGGCGAACGTCCCGCGCGACCAGCGGCACGCCGTCGCCACCACCTCCGCCCGCTACCGGCTGTACGGGACCGGGGCGCCGGGCGGATGCTACGACCGCACGGTGACCACTGTTCAGGGCACCATCACGCAGGACCGCCGCCGCTGCTGACACCGGCGGCGCGGACGATGGCCGGCCGAAGTACGCGGGGTCGAGGCAGCCGGTTGCCCTGGCCGCTACCGGCAGCTGCCGCATGGCCGGTCCTCACCGCCTACGGCTGCCAGGCGTAGCGGACGTCCGGCTCGTGTTCCTCATTGCGCAGTCCGTCGGTGCGCTCGACTTCGATGAAACCGTGCCGCTCGTAGAAGCGCCTGGCTGGTCCGTTGACCTGGAACGTCCACAGTCCCAGTCCATCGGGCCGCTGCTCCTTGGCCAAGTCCACGAACCGGTCGCCCACACCCCGGCCGCGCCACGACGGATCGAGGTAGAGCTGTTCGAGTTCCTCGCCATCGAGCACCAGGAGCCCGATCACAGAGCCCTCGGCGACGCCTACCCACGTCTCGTGCCGCGGCACGACCACGGAGGAAAACCAGCTCCGCACCTCGTCGTCGCCGTGCGCGCGGCGCACGGTCGGCAGCGCGGCGGCGAAGGAACGCAGCCACACGTCGGCTATGCCGACCGCGTCGGAGTCGACCGCACGCCGCATCACAAGCCCAACTCTGTTCACAGCGCGTGACTCTCGCAGATTCGTGATCCCGACGCATCCGGATTCGAGATCGCCGCCCATAACACCCCCTTGCCCGTCAGCCTGTTGGCCCCCAGGTGCCTGACATGCCGTCACCTGGGGGCCTACGCTGCAACCGCTGTCGCGACCTCACGCGCCGCCCGACAGCATTCGGACCCGTCGGCGAGGTCTCGCCCGCACGGCGGGCCTGCCCCCGACCTCCGGCAGAAAGGTCTGCCTCCCCATGTCCCCACGCACCCTGTGCGAGCCCCCGCCCCGGACCTCCCGACGCCGCCTCTCGCGCTGGGCGTCCCAGCTGGCGGCCGCCTTGCTCCTCAGTGTGATCAGCCTGCCCACGGCCACGGCCACCGCCTCCGCCCCTGCTCGTGCCGATGTCGGGGACATCGTCGAATACACCCTCCCCACCGCCGGCAGCTCTCCCAGCGAGATCACCACGGGATCCGACGGCAACCTCTGGTTCACCGAACAGGTCGGCGACCGCATCGGGCGGATCACCACCGACGGGGACATCCAGGAGTACCCGCTGCCCAACGCCGGCAGCGGCACGATCCGTATCACCGCGGGCCCGGACGGCAACATGTGGTTCACCGAGATCTTCGCCGACCGCGTCGGGCGGTTGGAGGTCGGCGCCGGTCCGCCCCGGGCCGACCTGGCAGTCCGGCTGAGCGCACCGGCCACCGCACGTGGCGGCACCGAGTACAGCTACGACATCACGGTGACCAACACGGGGCCCTTCAGCGCCGCCAACCTGGCGGTCACGCTGACCCGACCGCGCGGAGTACCGGTCACCGGCGCGTCACCCGGCGCCGACCGGCGCCATCCCACCCAGGTCACCTGGCGCGTCAAGGCGCTGGGCGCCGGACAGCAGCGGGTATTCCACGTCACGGTGCGAGCCACCCAACGCCCCACCATCACCGCCACAGCCGGTGTCACCTCCCGTACCCCTGATCCCCACACGGCGAACAACACCGCCACGGCCAGGACCCGGGTCACCGGCCACTGAGACCGCAGCCCTGAAGCTCGGGCCGGACCGCGCGCCCCCTGCTCGGTCCGGCCCCGGACCGCGAAGGTCCGGATCAGGCTCCTTCGCCGAGGACCGCGCGGATCAGTTCCCGTTGGTCACCGGTCAGGCTCGTCTCCCCGATCTCGAGTACCTGGTCGTCAACCGTTATCCGGTAGTGGAAGCCGTCCGCCACCGGTGGCAGGACGCGCCGCGCGAGGTCCTCCCATTCCGCGGCGTCCCGCCGCGCGGAGGTGTCGATCTTCTGCACCTTGTCCACGCCGGTGAGGCCCCCCGAGCGACTGACGGTGATCAGCATGGTCATTCTCCTTCGGAAGTCGGATTTTCCCCCGCGGGGACCGAGCACCGGCCCTTCGGCCACGGCCACGCCCCGCGAGGCCCTGGACGCGCTTGCCCCCGATGTGGCGCTCCTCCCCCACCGGGTGCCCGAAGCGACGCCAACGGCTCGAATTCACCGGTGCCTGGCCGACAGGCAACAGGTGGAGTCGTAGCCGACGCCCACCGCGGTGACCAGCGCGAGAGCCCGTGGCAGCGGGCGCCACGGGCGGTCGTCCGTGATCGGCTCCCTCACTCCGGCCCGTACGGCTTCCAGTTGGGCGGCGAAGGAGAGGCCGAGGAAGAGCGCCGTCAAGGTGAGGTAGGACCAGAGCAGCAACGACACGATCGCGCTGAGCGGCCCGTAGACGCTCGTGAACGAGCTGCTCCCGCCGATGTTCAGGCTCAGGCCCCAGGTCGCCAGGTTCCAGAACACCAGGTGGACGACGGCCCCGAAGGCCGGCCCCCACGTCCTCGGTGTGCGGGACACCGGACAAGCCGACGGCGGCAATGGCCGGCGGAACGATGGACAGAACCGTCTGCAAGGCGAGCGCGCGGGCGTGGCTGAAGCCGTCGGCGTAGCGGAAACGCACGCAGGAGTCGCGGGCGAGGCTCCAGCCGCCATAGCGGCGCAGTGCGGTCCACGCCTCGTCGGCGGACAGTTCCTCGCCGCGCACGTCGTGCCGTTGCGGTACCCGTCGTGCGGCTCATCGTGTTCCTGCCTTCTCCTGAATCCTACGAAGCCTGCGGTCGGCAGACGTGCCGGGAAGCCGTACGTGGCCGGGCCTCAAGACGCCGGGCCGGGAGCCGCCGGGAGGTGCGGCGCGGCGCGATCGGCGGGTGCACCGGACTCCCGCGGGGCGTCGGGTGCCCCGGGCGCGCGGGGCAGGTAGACGCGCAGAGCGCCCGGTTCGATCTCCGCGACGAGGCGGACACCGTCGCTCACGGCATCGCCGTCGAGCCGGCGCGGCTGCGGTACGGCGCAGCG
This sequence comes from Streptomyces sp. ISL-43, assembly GCF_018614195.1. Lineage (GTDB taxonomy): Bacteria > Actinomycetota > Actinomycetes > Streptomycetales > Streptomycetaceae > Streptomyces. The sequence goes on along the minus strand of NZ_JAGGOT010000033.1, from coordinate 23,951 downwards.
GATGTCGATCCGCGTGGCGCTGAAGTACTCCAGCACGCCCCCGGCTTCGCTGCGCACGGCCGGGACCCCGACCCCCGCTGAGGCAGCCGGTCCGGGGAGCGTCGGTGCGCGGTGAGGCAGGAGGCGGGACGCCAGGTGCCCGGCTGCGGTCAGCCATCCGGCGGCGCACCGTGGATCGAACAGCACCGCTTCCAAACGTCCGGCGTCCGGCCGCGCCGTCGGCAGGAGCGGCAGGCCGCCCTGGAGGGCACCGACGTTCCCGATGACGACCATGCGGGCCCGGCGCCGCCGACGGCGGCCCCCGTCGATGCGGATCGTCAGGTGCACCCGGGGGGCTCAGGTGCCGCAGGCTCGACAGGGCGTACGCGGCGCACCCCATCCGTGACTTGAGCCGCGGGGAGGTGTCCCGGACCATCGCGGCGTCGAATCCGGCGCCCGCCATGACGGTGACCGCGCCGGCGGGAGGCCGTCACCCCGGACCCGGCCGACGCCGATCCCGTAGCTGTCGCCGGCCAGGGACTCGTCCAGCGCGGCGGCCGGGTCCATCAGGAGACCCAGGTTCCGGGCGATGACGGCCAGCCCTCCGTAGAGCGCGAGGGACGCGCCGACGTGTCCGGAGGGGAAGCGCGATGTCGGCGGCGCGGCGTCCAAGTGGGCAACCACAGGCCGCGGACGGTCCACGAAGGCCGTCACCACCAGGCACACCGCCGACTGCGGCCCGGCCCGGTCGGGCCCTCCGCCGACAGCGGCCAGAGCCGGGCGGCCGGCCCTGTGACCTGCCCGCCCAGGCAGACCATCAGGGCCGCCTGGGCGGGAAGGAACAGGAGTGGCCAGGCAGCCCGCGCGGAACAACCGCGACTTCGCTTCATGAGGAGGCTTCTGGCCCGTAACGGCCGGATGACGCGCGGCACGGGCGCGGGCCGCCGTACTTCAGGCAGCCCGCGCTGCGGTGATCCACCGCGTCACCGCGTCACCGCGTCACCGCGTCACCGCGCTGACGCTCAGGGCGCCATCTCGTAGGCCCCGGCCAGGGACTCCACCCGCGCCCAGACACGGGCCGCGCGGTCGGCGTCGACGACCGGGCGGCGGACGGCGCCGAGCGCCCAGTCCTGCTGGACGGCGGTGGCGGAGTCCTTGCCGTGGAGCTCGACCGCGTGCGCGGAGAAGTCACGCACGAGGGCGCCGAAGAGTTCGTCGAGCACGTCCTCGTCCAGGCCGGACAGGCGTGCCTGCTCCAGGATCAGCTGTCCGTGCACGACGAGTGCGAACAACTGGCCCACGGCCAGGAGGAGGTCGAGGTCGCGGCTCTGCGCCTCGTCCGGGGCGGCCGTGGCGACGAACTCGCACAGGGCGTCGGCCTGCTCGCGGAAGCGGGCCACATTCGGCACGGCGGCGTACGCGTCGTAGGCGGTGCGCCAGTCGTGGAACCGTACGGAGCCCAGACCGCGGGCAGGGCCCTGACGGAAGAGGAAGGCGTCGTCGGCCGCGTCGAGGCGGGTCGGGACGGGCGCGTACTCGACCGGTTCCAGCAGGTGGTTGCGCATGAACTTCAGGATCAGGGCGAGATTGACGTGGACCGTGCCCTCCAGCTTCGGCAGCCCGCGGATCTCGACGGCCGCCTGGGCGAAGTAAGTGTCCTTCTCGAAGCCCTTGGCCGCGATGACGTCCCACATCAGGTCGATGACCTTCTCGCCCTCCGTGGTCACCTTCATCTTGGTCATCGGGTTGAACAGCAGGTAGCGGCGGTCGTCCGGGCCGGCGGAGCGGAAGTAGTCGACGGCGCGGTCGCTGAAGAGCTTCATTCCGACCAGGCGGACGTAGGCGTCGGTCAGCTCGCGGCGCACGTGCGGGAAGGCGGTGACGGGACGGCCGTAGAGGATGCGGTTGCGGGCGTGGGTGACGGCCTCGTACATCGCGTGCTCGCAGATGCCGATCGACGCGGTGCAGAGGTTGAACTTGCCGACGTTCACAGTGTTGAGGGCGGCGTCGAAGGCGGCGCGGCCGGTGTGCAGGACGTCGGCGGCGGTGACCGGGTAGTCCGTGAGGCGGAACTCGCTGACGTACTTGGAGGAGTCGACGACGTTCTTCACGAGCCCGTACGCGGGGTGGCGGCTGTCGGCCGCGAAGAAGACGTAGCCGTCGGGGCCCTCGACGTCGGTGCGGCGGCCGAAGACGGAGACGAGTCCGGCGGCGTTGCCGTTTCCGATGTAGTACTTGGATCCGGTGGCCCGGAAGCCGCCGTCGCCGTCGGGCTCCAGGAGCATGTCGGTGGAGTAGATGTCCGCGCCGTGGGTCTTCTCGGACAGCCCGAACGCGAACACCTCGCCCTCGGCGAGGAGTTCGGCGGCGCGGCTGCGGGCGGCGGCGTTGTCGCTCTGCCAGACGGGGCCGAGGCCGAGGATCGTGACCTGCCACGCGTACCAGTAGTCCAGGCCGTAGAAGCCGAAGATCTCGTTCAGGGCGGCGATCCGCGCGGTGTCCCAGCGCTTGTCCGGGTCGTCCTGGCCGGCGGCGACGGTGGGGGTCAGGAAGGTGGCGAAGAGTCCTTCCTTCGCGGAGAACGCCAGGAAGTCCGCGAGCCAGGCCCGGGAACGGTAGTCCTCCAGCAGCTTGCGCTTGCCCCGGTCCTCGAACCAGTCGACGGTGGCGCGCAGCAGCCTGCGGGTCTCGGGGTCGAAGTGCGCGGGGTCGTAGGTGCGCGGGTTGAAGAGCAGGGCGTCGGTCATGAGGGCTCGCCTTTCGAAGTGCGGTTCGGGTCGAGGGGAGAGTCGTCGAGGGGTTGGAAGGCCGGGGGATGCGTGCGCCGCGTGCGCCCGAAGCAGGTGGAGGAGGCGCGCGGGAGGGCGGTTCGGCACCGTCGGTTCAGCGCTCGGCGAGCCGGTGGAGCGTATCCAGCACGTCCTGGAGCCAGGCGAGCGTCATCCGCTCGTAGGCGATGCCGCCGCGGAGCACCACGTGCTGGAGCTCGCGCCCGGCGTCGTCCGCCGCGGGGGCGTCCACGCCGGTGAAGTCGCGCAGTTCGCCCGCCAGATAGTGCGTGAGCCGGTCCGCATGCGCCCGGTGGTGGCGCTCCACCTCGAGGATGAGCGCGGCCGGGTCGTCGAAGGCCGCGCCGCGGATCTTCACGGCGAGCTCGTGCCGGACGCTGTCGGGCTGGATCGGCTCGTGGAGCCACGCGGAGAGCACGGACCGGCCGGCCGGGGCGACGGAGTACTCCTTCTTGTCCGGCCTCGCTTGCTGCGCCACTTCGAGGACGTCGACCCAGCCGTCGCCCTCCATCCGCTTGAGCACACGGTAGATCTGCTGGTGGGTGGCGGTCCAGAAGTAGCCGATGGACCGGTCGAACCGCCGGGCCAGCTCATAGCCGGAGCCCGGCTTCTCCAGGAGAGCGACGAGGATCGCGTGCTCGAGTGCCATGCCCCGATCCTTCTATGCAACTCGTTGCATAGACAAGCGCCGCCGTCCGGTTGAGACGCGGCTCACGCGGTGCGGTGTCCTCCGTCCTCCCGTGAGCCGCTCGGGCGGCCGCCGTGGGTCGGGCCGGCCCCGGCCCTCCCGCCCTGGTCGGCGGGCCCCGGGCAGCTGGCCCCTGGCCCCGGACTCAGCGGCTGCGGCAGGTCGCCCACGGCTCCTGGGTTCAGCGTGACCGTGACGGAGAACTCGCCCGTCCGCGCCCGCGAGACTCCGTCCGCGCCCGGCGTCCCGGGTCCGGCGCCGGTCCACGTACCGACCCACGGCTCCGGCGGCGACAGCGCGGGCGGGGCAGCGGCCCTGTCCCCGGTACTGCCCCCAAGTCCACCCCAGGGAGACTTGATCGCGAGCGTGACCGCAGCGGCGAGGACGGCAGCGCCGGCCGCGCCCGTCACCAGGCGGGTACGTCGTCGCCCGGCGGAGACGGGGTAGGGCGCAGTCCCCGGGGACGTCGAAGGGGGCACCGGTGCCATGGGAGCGGGCACCGCGGGCGGGTGCGGCGGGGCAACCGGGCGGGCGGGGGGCTGGGGTGCGGCAATGATCCGACGCAGTTCGGCCTCCCGGCGGCCTACGTCCGCCACCAGGCCGGTGGCACGGTCGGGGCGTGCGGGAGGGTGGAAAACGCTGCCGAGCCGGGCCTCCCGCAGGCATGGCCGCTACTTCGGGCAGGTGTCCTGGGTCACCTTGCCGCCCGCGGTGGAAGCGGTGGCCGGGTCCACCGAGAGGCACAGGCCCGTCCAGTTGTTGATGAACTTGTACGCCGTCCTGCGCTCGCCCGCGACTTCGATCGGGGTCGGGATGACGTTCCACAGTTGGCTGCCCGAGAACCAGCGGGTCTCGCACTCCCACCAGAACAACTGGGTCCCGGCAGAGGGCGGGGTGCCGTTGTTGTAGGGGACCGTCAGGCACTTGCCGTTGTTGGCCTTGATCCAGTAATAGCCCTTGCCGTCATAGGACGAGGGGCGCTCGACCCCCCACTGGTGGCTGCTGGGCACCGTCGACTGGCACGCGCGCTGGGTGACCAGGCCACCGGTCTTGGAACTGTCGAACTCAGGCCCCCGTACCATGCACCGGTTGTACTTGGTGTCGACATAGGTCTTGTCGGCTTTGACCTGCCAGATCGCCTGGTGGCCGTCCGTGACGACATTGCCCTGATTGCGGGCGATGATGTTGTCCACCAGGGCCCAGCCGGGAAAGTCCATCATGACGACGCCGAGGTGACCGTTGGCGCCACCGTTGTTGAGGTACTGCATCATCCTGAAGTTGACCCCGTGAACGGCGGGCTGCTGGTTGTGCCACCCGTATCCGCCCGCGAACATGGCGGGAGACAGGTCAGGAACGGTGGACGCGGATGTGTACGTCACGAACATCTCACCGCTGCCGTCACTGACCGCCCGGTCGATGTTCGCCTTGACGTAAGCCCACTTCTTCTCCGGGTGGGACGCGTTCCAGGTGTCCTCCTTGTGGTCGTTGAAGGAATTGATCCCGTAGTTGTCGCCGTCGAGACCGTCGAAGCTGGCCAGCACGATCTTGCCGCGGACCTGCGAGAGTTGGGGAACTCCAGTCTTTTTTCCCTTGGTTACTGACGGGCTGTAGAACAGATTGGGATACCGGGACACGTAGCTGCTGAAGATTTCTTCACGCCTCTTGTTGTCAACCGTGTCCGGATCGTTTTTGCAGTCGAAGGTGCCGCCGCCCGAGAGAGGGCATTCGGCCCTCAGTCGCATCACGACCGTTTCGCCTTTGTGTTGACCGAGGAAGGCCTGCGCCTTGCTCAGGACGTCATCGAAATTGGCATTTTGATAGGCCGATCCATGATGGACCACGAAGTACTTGTTCTCGGTGACCCGGACCCTGATGTCGATGGCACGGATCCCTCGTTCCAGCTGCGCCGTCAGAGTGTTCGCGCTGTCGCCGAAGTCCTCCTGCGTCTGCGCCGCGGGGCCGCCGTGGATGGAGAGCGTGTCGTGGGTTCCGGGCAGGGACAGTGCCGCCAACCAGGTGTTGCTTGCGACGTTCTTCATCCAGTCAGCCCGAGTCGCCGACCCGAGGTTGCTGTAGGCGTCGGTGAAGGTCGTCCCGCTTGCACCGGCAGGACTGGGTGCGAGCAGTGCCGTACTCGCGGCGACACAGACCGTCACCAGGTACGCCAGCCGGCGAAACCGCTTCCGCGGCCTGATGCGCGCACCGTCAGTGGAGGGTCGAGGCATGGGGCTCCTGTCCAAGATCAGCAAAGATGGTCAAGTGGCATACGGATCGAGCCAGTTCGACACGCGTACGTACGACCCCACTGCCGGCTCCCACTCCCGCGGCCCGCTGATTCTCACGGGCGGGGTCAGGATGTCTCGCACCCCGGCCTGGAAGTGCGGGACAGCGCCGTCGGAGAACGACAGCGGTAGGGGGCGAGGCTCAGGCAATCGGGCGGATGTCGACAGCGGCGGAGGTAGAGGCGGATGCGGAGGTCATCGCGCCGCCGGCGTCCTTCGCGCCCGCGTCGTCGCCGCAGGCGGTCAGGCCGAGCGAGAGGGGGCGACGGCGAGCGCGGCCACGGCGGTGGTGCGGGTCCTGTGCTGGATGCGCATGGTGGTGATCCCCCGTGGAACGAAGTGGTCGGTGCGGTATCCAGCCTCCGCCTCAGCCCTGTCGTGCCACTACCGCCCCGCTTGCGTTTCCCTAACGTCCCGCCGCGAGCCACCCAGCTTGACGGTAGGCGTCCCGGTCAAAGGCCGTGGCCTGCCGCCTGACCGACCATACTTCCTGCGCTTGGCGATCTGGTCGACCGGCTGCGGAATCACCGCCCGGATCGCACGGACGACGCAGGTGGGCTCGGATCACACTCGGATCACACGAGAGGAGTGAGCCGCGACGTCGTCGCCACCGAGATCGGGAAGGCGCTCTGGACCCGGCCCGGAGGTGGGGCAGCCGCATCGTTTCTCCGGTGAAGCCCGTCACTCGCCAGGGTGAGGCGCCCCCGTTGGGGGTCGAGCCGGCGGTGGCAGAGGCGATATCACCGGGCGATGAGCACCCATCTCCGCTGGGGCCTGGCGGTGGCCGCCGCCGCGCTGCTGGTCGCGCCGCCACCGGCAGTTGCCCTCGTGAACCCCGCACCGTGCATCGCCAAGAGCGGGACCGACGCGACGGAGACCCGCGAGGACTCCTCTGTCGACGAGGACGAGATCCGCTACTCGGACTCGACCAAGTACGACGACGCGATCAAGTACGCGATCAAGGCATGGCAGTACTCAGGGTCGAAGATCAAGATTCTCCCGGACACCGGGACGACGGTGAACGATCTGGAGTTCGCCGACTATTCCGACACGAAGTCGACCGCAGCCGGGTACTGGCAGCGGCGCCCGCAGGTCGCGGCGACCGACTACATCCGCTTCAACAAGGCGAAGATGGACAACTACGACACCCAGAAGAAGCGGGAGGTCGCCGCGCACGAGCTGGGCCACGCTCTCGGCCTGTGCCACAAGAGCGGCAGCAAGCCCAATCCCGTGACGTCATTGATGTGGCCGGAGGTGCACTCGCTGTTCGCCGACCCGACGGACGTCGACAAGGCCAACTACAAGAAGCTGTGGGGCTGATGCGTACAAGGAATTGGCTGGTGGGCGGGCTGGCCACCACCGTCGTAGTACTCGGCGCGGGCGGCTGGTACTACGCCGGCTCGCAGGACGAGCCGCACGTGGACGCGGTCTGTGACCTCGACACCTCGACGGATGCGAAGCTCGCGATGGCCGCGTACGGCATCGCGATCGTGGAGCCGGTGGCAGCCGCCCGGCACAAGGTGGAGAACGGCTCGTCGTTCCTGGTGTCGGACGTGAAGGTGATCAAGGCGGTGAAAGGGCCGTTCCCCGGGACGCTGCCACTCACGCAGGCCGTGGAGGACGACGGCGCCCCCGGGTCGTACACCGCCAGGCAGCCGGAGCGGAACGTGCTCATGGAACCGGGCGGGCAGTACGTCTCCGTCGTCTTGTTCGGGGACACGACGGCAGCACCCGGTACCGAGACCTTCTCCTCTTACACGCAGCCCGTCAGACGGGGGCTCGACGGTGAGGTGTCGTACTGGAAACAGGCCACCGCGGCGAGCCCTGACACCGCGATGCGCCCGGAGTGCCACGACACGGTGACCACCGACTGACACGCCACCCTCCACCGCCACCACCAGTACCCGAATCACCAGCCACTTCCAACGCCGCGCGGCATGGGTACGCGAAGCCGCCACGGATGACAGCACCGGGCGACCCAGCCGCTGACATGGCCCTGCGCTCCAAGCGAAAGTCGTCCGGGGCCAGGCCGGGCCGCCGCCCGCGAGCCGCGCCACCAGGGACCTGCCCGCTGTGGTGGCCGACGGTCCCCGGTGCTCAACATCGCCCTGCCGTTCGCTGCGGGTTCCGTCCCCGCGAACGCTGCGCAGGGGTTCCCGTATTGGACACCGTAGTCACGGACACCGGCGGGACCTGCAACGGTGGCAACGGCGGCGGAGGTGGAGGCGGTTCACTCCTGCCCGTCAACCTCAATGGCGTCTTCACCATGTTCAGCAACATCAGCACGAACAAGATCACCCGAGCGAGGGCGCCGGGCATCTCGCACGTCTCGTGCCGGAGGGGAGGACACCGTGCGCCGAGGAACAGGAGCCGCACACCGCCCTGCGCTCGCGGTCTCCCATGGGAAGTCACCGTTGCTGTCGCCCGGCCCGAACGCTCCTGAAGTGAACCCCGAGCCCAGCGCCACACGTTTGCGGCGAACCGGATCGGGCAACCGCCCGCGGGCGGTCGTGGCAGCGGTACTGCTTGTTGTTGCGCTCCTCTCAGGTACTGGCGGAGCGCACACCCCTGGCGGCCATGACCACGCCGCGCAAGCAGCGACCCTTGAGCCCCGCACGCACCGCGTCCAGTTGCTGCGGGCGGAGGTGCGAGGCAGTCTGCCCCACGATCCGAAGGCATTCACCCAGGGTCTGGAGTTCCGCAACGGCACGCTCTACGAGAGCACGGGCCTGGTCGGCCAGTCCTCCCTTCGCGCTGGACCACCCGGCAAGCCGGCCACTGTGTCAGCCGAGCTGCCGGCGCCCCTGTTCGGCGAGGGAATCACCCTCTCCGGCACCAAGCTCTGGCAGCTCACGTGGCGCAATGGCATCGCCATCGAGCGCAACCCCATCACACTCGAAGAGCGCCGCCGGGTCAGCTACCAGGGCGAGGGCTGGGGATTGTGCCGCCTACGCGCAGCCACGCGGGAGTGGCTGGTGATGAGCGATGGCACCGACCGGCTCACCTTCCGCGACCCCGACACCTTCAGGGCCACGGGCGGCGTCAATGTCCGCCAAGACGGCCAAGCGATGACACGGCTCAACGAGCTGGAATGCGCGCCCGACGGCTTCGTCTACGCCAACGTGTATGGGACGGACACCATCGTGCGCATCGACGTGCAGACCGGCACCGTCACCGCCCGCATCGACGCCTCCGGACTCCTCACCGCGTCAGAACGCCGGGCAAGCCGGCACCTCAACGGCATCGCCGCCGTGCCAGGAACCGATCATTTCCTGATCACCGGCAAACTTTGGCCGCGTATGTTCCAGGTTGCCTTCGTCCCGAGGTGAGGACTAGCAGCCAACCGACCACAAGCCCTCCCCCACCAGGTGGGGCGCGCCCGCCGCCACCGACGCCCACCCGCTGCCACCGGCCCGCACATTCACACATCGAATGGGCCGGCGAACTCCTCGCGTGTTACTTGACGGTAGGGAATGATGGCGGACGACCATCCACACGGCGGGGGCTGAGGCAGCGGTGACGACTTTCAACGAACGGACCATCGTGCACGCTTTTCGGGACGACGCCCTGGGAGAGCACGACGCCGTCGGTCTCGCCGCGGCGATCCGGCGAGGTGAGATCTCCCCCGCCGAGGCGGCCCGGGACGCCAGAGAGCGGGTGCGGGCGGTTGACGCACGGCTGGGCGCGGTCCAGGTGCACGTCGACAGCCCGGCGCACGCCGCCGGAACGGGCGGTGCCTTCGCCGGGGTGCCGACCTTCGTCAAGGACAACACCGACTACCAGGGGCTGCCCACGGGCCACGGCAGCGCCGCCTTCCGGCCGAGGGCGGCGCGGCGGCACGCGCCCTTCACCCAGCAGCTCCTGAGCAGCGGCGTCACGGTACTGGGCAAGACCCGGCTGCCCGAGTTCGGTTTCAGTCCGACCACCGAGTACGACGGTGCGGAGCCGGTGCACAACCCATGGCACACGGGCTACTCGGCGGGCGGTTCGTCGGGCGGCAGCGCGGCGCTGGTCGCTGCCGGTGCCGTGCCGATCGCGCACGCCAACGACGGCGGCGGCTCGATCCGGATACCCGCCGCCTGCTGCGGACTCGTCGGCCTCAAGCCGACCCGTGGCCGCGTCGTGGCGAGTGCCCTGGGCCGCCAGCTGCCGCTCGACATCATCTCCGACGGAATCGTGAGCCGTTCCGTGCGGGACGCCGCCGCGTTCCTCGCCGCCGCGGAGACGTACCGGCGGAGCCCCAAGCTGCCGCCCCTCGGCCTGGTCGAAGGCCCCTCGGGGCGACGGTTGCGTATCGGGTTCGTGCTGGACTCGCCGAACGGTGTTCATTCCGACGCTGCCACCCGGGCGGCGGTCACGGAGGCCGTGGCCACACTCGGACGGCTCGGACACACCGTGGAGCCGGTGGAGTTGGGCATGGAACCGAACTTCACCGACGACTTCCTCACGTACTGGGGGATGCTGTCCTTCCTCCTCGGCGTCACGGGCCGGACCCTCGGCGCGGACTTCGACCACCGCCGCATGGACGGCCTCAGCCGGGGGCTGCGGGAGGAGTATCTGCGGAACTGGCGGCGGACTCCCGGCGTGCTGCGGCGGTTGAAGCGTACGAAGGAGGCGTACGCGGCGTCCTTCCGCGGGCTCGACCTCGTCCTGTCGCCCGTGCTCGCCCACACCACGCCACCGATCGGCCACCTCAGCCCGACCGTTCCCTACGCGAAGCTGATCGAGCGGATCCTCGCGTACGTGGCGTTCACACCGGTCGACAACGTCGTCGGTACTCCGTCGGTCTCGGTTCCGGCCGCGGGCGCGACGACGGACGGGCTTCCCATCGGCGTCATGTTCTCCGCCCGCCCCGGCGGTGAGCGGAAGCTGCTGGAGATCGCGTTCGAACTGGAAGCCGACCGGCCCTTCCGGCGCATCCAGGACCAGTGACATCGACGCTGTCCGCCGATCCGACAAGGGCCCGGCCGGGCCCGGACGCACCTGGTAGGGCCGGCCGCCGGTCCCCGGCGGCCGGCCCGGCATCCGGGACCCCCGCGTGGAACGGCTTCAGACCCGGGGTCCGCCCGCCGTCAGGGCGTCCTTGACCTCCCGCACCACGCGGGCCGCGTCCTCGGGGTTGTTCACCACATCTGTGTGGTTCATGTCGACGACGAGAACGTCGCTGGCCGAGTAGTGCTTGTGCACCCAGTCGTCGTAGCCGGACCACAGCGTGCGGTAGTACTCGACGAGGCTCTCGTCCTGCTCGAAATCGCGGCCCCGCAGCCCGATACGATGCAGCACCGTCTCGAAGTCCGCCTTGAGGTAGACCATGAGATCGGGTGCCTTGCGGTACGGCAGGCCGTCGATCTCGCGCATCATCTCGTCGAGCAGTCCCTCGTACACCCGCATCTCGAGGGAGCTGATCCGGCCCAGGTCGTGATTGACCTTGGCGAAGTACCAGTCCTCGTAGATGGACCGGTCAAGGACGTTGTCGCCCTGCTTGTACGCCTCCTTGATCGAGGCGAACCGTGTCTGCAGGAAGTAGAGCTGGAGCAGGAAGGGGTAGCGCTTCGCCTGGATCTCCTCGGGGCTCGACGTGTAGAAGAGCGGAAGGATCGGATTGTCTTCCACGCTCTCGTAGAAGACTTCACTGCCCAGCTCCTTGGCGAGCAGTTCGGCGACGCTCGTCTTGCCGATTCCGATCATGCCTCCGACGCAGATCACTGGCATACCTCACTTCTCCCTGGGGTTCTTCTGTTCGCGGGCGCGTGGGCTGGGCGCCCCGCACCACTGAGACGCGTGTCGGCGGTCACTCGATTCCCCAAAATCTTCATGATCATCGTCCTGCGGTCCCCGTCCGGACCAAGGCCCGGACGCAGGACGCCCTCCCCGACCGGCCAGACCGTTCCGCAGTTGCCGCGTACAGCGACGAGCCACCGCCCCGCGGCCGCCTTGAAGCATAAATGACGCCTCGCCCCACGCCGGCCAGAGCGCCGGCACCCACCTCACCTCGCTCTCCGGCGCCGTCACGTCGGCCGCCCCACCGGCCCCGCCGAGAGCGGAAAGATCTTCGAACCCTTCGGGCCGGGTGCCGTTCGGGGTGTCCGGCCCGGGTTGGTCGGGTCAGCGGCGCAGTGTCGCGTGCCGGGCGACCTTCCGCAGTAGCCCGTGCCTCGGCGTAGACGGAAAAGTGAACTCGACTAGCGTTTCGAGCATGGACCCCGAGCGTGCCGCACGGCTCGACAACATCCGTACCCCGCACGGCCGTTACGCGAAGGGCGTCCGCCGCCGCAACGAGATTCTGGCGGTGGCGCTGGAGGTCTTCGCGATGCTCGGCGAGAAGGGCGCGCTGATCAAGGAGATCGCCGACCGCATGGGCATGTCCCAGGCCGGCGTCCTGCGCTACTTCGGCTCGCGTGAGGGCTTGTTGATCTGGGCCCTGGCCGAGCGCGACAGGCTCGCCAAGGAACGCATCGCCCAGGAGTCCTACGGAGACCCGATCTCGCCGATGGCCGCGACGCTGCGCCGCAGCGGCGATGTGGCCGGTCTGGTGCGCCTGTACGTGAGCATGGCGGCCGCGTCGGGGTTCCCCGATCACCCGGCGCGCGACTTCTTCGAGGTCCGCAACGGCGACATCCTCATCGCCCTGCGCGACGGCCTCGCCGAACTGCAACACGAGGGCCGCATCCGCCCCGACATCGCCCCCGACGCAATCGCCCGGCTGGCCCTTGCCGCCGCGGACGGCATCCAGCACCAGTGGCTGCTCGACCCCACCGTGGACATGGGGGGCGTCATCGACACCATCGTCGCCTTGGTCGTGGACGTCACGCCGTCTCCCGAGGCATCGGCCGTCGAGGTGCACGTACCGCCGCCTTCCTGACGAATATCGCCGCAACCCCGTACGAGACGGCCGCACCGCGCGGCCCGGAACCGCCCCGCCCAGGTCAGAGCCTGCATCCGGCGGCGCCGAACGGCAGCCGCGTACGCGAAGGAGATCGTCCTTGACGCACGGACAGAGCCACCTCCCCGGCACCATGCGAACGGTTCCGCTCCCGCCGAGTACCCGGTCGGGCCCGCAGAGCGGACGCGGCAGGCAGAGAGCGGCGTTGGTCCGGGCGTCCCGCTGGGCCGTCAAGTCAGGCACCCGTACCTGAACGGCAAGTCCGCCGCGTACGCCACGCTCGACATCCTTCGCGCCGCTCACGGGATCGACCCGGGGGCAGGCGCGACAGCGCTCGTCTACGGCGGATCACAGGGCGGGCACGCGGCGCTGTGGACCGCGCACTACGCCGATGAGTACGCTCCCGACGTCGACCTCAAGGGCGTGGTCGCCAACGCGCCGGCGGTCGGATTCGAGTGGATGCCCGCCCTGTTCGCCCAGCAGAACGCGATGGCCACCCCCTACGCCGGGATGCTGCTGCTAATCAACGGGGCCTCGGCAGCCGACCCGGCTGTCAAGCCCGCCGAACTCCTCACCCCCGACGCACTGGCCGCCGCAGACCGCGTCTGGACGGAATCCTGCATCGTCGGCGACACCGTGCTCCCGCCCGCCGAAGACATCCTCCGACCCGGCGTCGATCTGGGACCGCTCAACGCCGCCCTCAAGGGCAGCGCCGGCAACGAGGTCACCACCAAGGTCCCAGTGCTGTTGCCGCAGGGCGGCAACGATGTGCTGAGCAGCCTGAACCAGGCGCTCGCCCGGCAACTGTGCGACAAGGGCGTGAACCTGGAGTTCAAGTACTACGCCGACCAGGGGCACACCATCAGCGACGACCCGCTGGACGACGCGATCGCCTTGATGGACGCCCGGCGCTTCGGTACGCCGGTTGCCGCGAGCTGCGTGTTCTGAGCGGTTGCGGGGCTGCCTGGGCTCACGCCTGGATGAAGAACGACGTCTACACCGAGGCCATCAAAGCGGGCCTGGCTCACACGACTGCATTCCACATGCCGCGTTCCGCGGATGAGGATGCTCCCGCCCGCCCTCGCCGCGTGGGTGGTGCAGGTGTGACATCGAGCTGTTGCTCGGTGCGCTCGCGCCAACTCCGGTACCAGTACGCGAAGTCATGCCCGGTCGGCTCGATCCCTCGGTCTGCCGGTCTCAGGTCCTCCCGGAGCTGTTCCTCGTCCATGACCGGACCGAGCCGAAAGCCATGCCCCTGCGCACCGAAGACCTCGTCTGCCCTGGGGTGTTCGACGAACGTGGCGGTGCCGGCCACGAGGCCGGGGTACTCGTACGCACCCCGCCACAACACCCGGCCCGCGACCCGTCACACCCCGGATCACGCCAACCAGACCAGCACCGACACACCAAGACCGGCTGTTTCTCACACCACTTGCCGAACCCGAGAGATCGCAATCTGGCCAAAAGTCTTCCGGCGCGGTGCGACATGTGAAATTTTACATGTCACACACCAACTGCCCGTGTCCCCAGCACGCGGCCACAACGGCCCCGGAGGCCCCCACAGATGCATCCGTTCCGGATATCGAAGGCCAACGCGCGCAGACTTCCGGCGCTCGGCGCAGCCGTCTTCATTACGCTCGGCCTGTTCGCGCCACAGAGCCAGGCCGCCTCCGTCGGTACCACGACCCCGGCCGGTGCGAACGCAAGGGGAACCGCGGCCTCGGCGCCGCGGTCGATCCCGGTCCCCAAGTCGCCCGATGCGATGAGCAACGGCTCCCGCTTCCGGATCTCCTCGCAGGACAGTGCCGAGGAGTCCGCCCCGGCACCCGCCCCGACCGTCGAGCCCGTCAAGGGCGACAAGGCCGACAAGCAGTCCTCGGCCGCCGCCGGCGACGAGTGCGGCGACATCTCCGGCGTGATCAACGCCACGGGCAGCGCGTTGGTCCAGCAGCTCAAGGCCCTCCCCCGGATCGCCTGTACCTACCCGCTGTTCAGCCTCACCGGGGAGAACGCGCAAAAGGCCTTCCGTGAAGCCCAGATGGTGACCGTCGCCAACGCGCTGCGCGACGCCTCCGCCACCTACACGGGCAACAACAGCGCCGCCATCGGGCAGCTGGTGCTGTTCCTGCGCGCCGGCTACTACGTGCAGGACAACCACGCGAACGTCGTCGGCGACTACGGCACGGCGCTGGACGGCGCGGCGCTCGGCGCGCTGGACGCCTTCTTCGCCTCCCCGCGCAGCAAGGACGTCAGCGACGCCAACGGCGAGATCTTCAACGAGGTCGTCACGCTGATCGACAGCACCCACGCGGCCGGCCGGTACGCCGGCGTCGTCAAGTGGATGCTCGGCAGCTACGACGGCACGTGGCCCGGCCAGATGAACCTCGCTATGCAGCACGTCGAGTGGGTCGTCGAGAACGGCTTCAAGGCCAAGAACGACGACCGCGGCTGGCGGGCCGCCCTCAAGGCCGACCCCACCATCCTCAACACCTGGGCCGGCTTCATCACGCGCAACAGCGCGCAGCTGAACCGCTTGGACGTCGTCAGCAACGTCGGCCGCTACCTCGGCTACGCCCTCGACGTCCCCGAGCTCAAGGACCGGGTCCGGCCGCTGCTGAAGGACCTGATCAACCGCTACCCGAACGTCGGCCCCACCGCGCCGATCACCATGAACCTGGGCTGGTACACGCGCCAGTACGACAGGAACAACTGCGCGGCCTACGCCATCTGCGACCTGGGCGACCGCGTGCTCCCGGCGATCCTGCCGATCCAGCACACGTGCACCCCGGGCCTGAAGATCCACGCCCAGGACATGTCCCCCGGACAGCTGGCCGGCACCTGCACCAGCCTGGTCAACCAGGACGCCTACTTCCACCGGGTCATCGGCGACAAGGGCGCGATCCCCGGTGACGTGAACACCAACCTCGAGGTCGTCGTCTTCGACGACTACACCCAGTACTCGCTGTACGCATGGGCCATCTACAACATCGACGTCGACAACGGCGGCATGTACGAGGAGGGCAACCCGGCCGCCGCCGGCAACCAGGCCCGCTTCATCGCCCACGAGGCCCACTGGCTGCGCCCGGACTTCCAGATCTGGAACCTCAACCACGAGTACACCCACTACCTCGACGGCCGCTACAACATGGCCGGCGACTTCGAGGCCAGCCTGACCACCCCGACCATCTGGTGGGTCGAGGGCATCGCCGAGAACATCTCGTTCGGCTACCGCAACGAGCGCAACGCCGACGCGATCGCCGAGGCCGGCAAGAAGACCTACAAGCTCAGCGACCTGTTCGACACCGTCTACAACCAGGACGGGGACCCCGAGGTCAACTCGAACCGGGTCTACCGTTGGGGCTTCCTCGCGGTCCGCTACATGCTCCAGGCGCACCCCGCCGACGTGGAGACCGTGCTCAACAAGTACCGCGCCGGTGACTGGAACGGTGCCCGCACCTTCCTGAAGCAGACCATCGGCACCGGCTACGACGCCGGCTTCGCCACCTGGCTGACGACCGCCTGCGCGACCAACGACTGCGGCCCCCTGCCGGAGGCCTCGTCCACCCCGCTCTGCACCATCAGCGACCCCCGTCAGTTCGACAAGAACTGCCGCCGGGACAACCTCGCGGCCGCCACCGGCAACTACAGCTACCACTTCGTGTACCTGCCGGCCGGCGTCAAGCAGCTGACCATCACCAGTAGCGGCGGCACCGGCAACAGCGACCTGTACTACGGCGGCAGCAACTGGGCCACCACCAGCAGCTACCAGGCGAAGTCCACCAACGCCGGCAACGGCGAGACCCTGACGATCGACAACCCGCCGGCTGGCTGGGTCTACTTCAGCCTCGCCGCCGCGCAGGACTTCAGCGGTGTGAGCGTCTCCACTCAGTCCAAGTGAGCCGGTCCGCCGGGGCCGGCCGAGCCGGCCGGGCTTCGGCGAACGAGGATCCGCTGAACAGGGATCCGCTCGGCAAGGAGGGCCCCGCCGCACCGGCGCTGCCGGCCACCGGGGCCTGAACACGAACGGCGGTCCTTGCCATCCGATCGCGGATGGCAAGGACCGCCGTTCGTGTTCAGGCGACCGGGTGGACGCGGACGTCCCGCCGCGGCGTACCCGCACCGCCGCCGCCAACCTCCACCGGCGGCAACCCAGTCCGCGTCGCGTCAAGGATCGAACCGATCAGGGCAGCGTCATGATCCCCAGGGCCGGAGGGCACTCCAACTGCCGTCGGCCGCAGCGAACACCAACTCGGAGCCCTCGAAGGCTTCCTGCGCGTTCCATGCGCCACCGGCGCGTTGGCTCCCAGTGGAACGTCGCGCAGCGGATGCTCGCCGATCTCAAGACGCGCGCGCACCCCGGCCCGATGAGCTCCCGGCCATAGCCCCTCCTGCAATAACTGGCATACGTGTCACGGAACCGGAGAACCTGCGGTGCACCCGGTTCCCCTTCGCCAACGGCGGACTCGAACGCGCCGTCACCCCAACCAGGCTGGACGGCTGTCCGAGGTCGTTCGCGTACACCTCCCGCCGCGCCACCACGCACAACCTCGTCACCGGGGTGCTGTCGTGGGCGGTTCGGCTGTTCAGCGACGGGACGAGTAGGTCGGTGCGAGAGCGGGTCAGGGCGCGGGAGGTGGCCGGTGGCGACGACGGGTGGCGCACTGAGCAACCGCGAGCCAGAGGCTTCTGCTGATGTGTCGTCGCCACCTGCCGCAGCATCCGGCTTTACGAACGGCCGCAGGGCTTCTATCTTGAACGTGTTCATATTGAATGCGTTCAAGAAGGTGAGTGGGTCATGGGCGACTACATCATTGTCATGCTGCTGTTCTTCGGTGTGGTCCTTCCCGCGGGCGTGGGCATCGTCGTCGCCTTCGTCAAGGCGTGTGTGGAGCGTCGGGAACTTGGACGGATGCCCCCTCGGGGGACAGCATCGGGTGCGGACTAGCCGAGCCAGGGGCCACACACTCCGGGGCCAAACTCGTCGCTCACTCACGCACTCGTCGCTATGCGGCGGGCTCGCAGACGATGGGGTGACGGGGTGATCGGGTGATCGGGCAGTTCTCGGCTAGCCCGAGGAGGGCCTCTTGCCCGACCCCGGTGGCGGAAGGTCCGCTCGGTGTCCCTACTGGCGCTACGCCGGCTCAGCCGAGGCGCAGGCCCGGCCGGAGCGACGTGCGAAGGAGATCCGGGCGGGCCGCCACAGGCAAGCCGGCATGACCACATGGGCCCCGAGAGAATGCCTCAAGGCCCACGTGTGGCTGCGGACGGTCGCCTGGTCCTGGCCGGTGACGTCAGTCCGTGGCTGCGTCCGGACGCAGCCCGGGGTGATCGTCCACCGACTGGCTACCGGTCTCGGCCGGGTCAGCGCATGACGGAG
This sequence comes from Streptomyces sp. ISL-43, assembly GCF_018614195.1. GTDB lineage: Bacteria > Actinomycetota > Actinomycetes > Streptomycetales > Streptomycetaceae > Streptomyces. The sequence goes on along the minus strand of NZ_JAGGOT010000033.1, from coordinate 5,953 downwards.
GAGAAGTTGTCCAGCTGGACCCAGGTGATGGGGCTCTCCGGCCGGGCTCCGAGGATGGTGATCACTCCCCGGATGTCGGCTTCGACGCGGCAGGTGTTCAGGCCGTTGTGGCTGTTGCGGGGGCAGACGCCCCGGGTCATCTTCGGGGTGGTCACCCCATCCGGGAGCGTTCCCAGCTGGAAGTCGGCCGTGAAGGAGCCCTTGATCGTCCCGCGGAGCTGCAGGAACTCCGTCCCCGCGACGCGTACGACGCGCACTTGGGGGTGGGCACCCTCGACGGTGATGTCGGACGCCAGGGTGACCGGCTTCCATTGGACGACGACACCGCTCTCGAACGGTTCGGCGGCCGCGGCCGGCGAGGCGAGGAGCGGCGCGGAGAGGGCGGCGGCGGGGAGGGCTACTCCGGCCGTGAGCAGCGTTCGGCGGCTGGTGCGGGGCGGCGTGAACATGGTGGAACCCTTCAGGGGGTCTGTGGAGACGTGGGAGAGGCGAATCGGGGCGGAGCGGAGCGCCCCCGTGGTCGGCTCGCGGTCGGCGGCCGGGTGGCCGGCGTCGGGCCGGTGGGCGCGCGTCAGCGCCAGGCGGCCGAGAAGCTGTCGAGGTCGACCCAGGTGACCTTGTTGGTCTCGGTGGGTCCGTGGATCTGCAGCTCGCCGGCGGGAGTGACCACCGCCTGGCACACCCCGTGCCCGTAGTACATGTTGCGCGGCACGCTCGCCCGGACCGTCGCCCTGGGAACAAGCTGCGGAGGAAGCTTGGCGACGAGAGTGTCGGAGGTCAGGCCGCAGGTGAAGGAACCGCGTAGCTGGAGCAGCAATCCGTCGGCCACCTCGACCAGCCGTCCCTGCGGGGGCACACCGCCCTGCGCGGTGACGCCGTTGAGTGCGAGGTTGGCCCAGTCGGCGTAGACCCTGACCCCGCCCTGCGACGTGGCGGTCGAGTAAGAGCAGAGCGTCGCCGCGCGCGGGTTCTCGTTGTTGCCGCTGAAGCCGAAGAGAAGCTGGGCCTCCGTGCCGACCTTGGCGACGGCCAGGCCTTCGGGCTCGCGGCGTTCCAGCGTCGGCACGGCGGTGATGTGCTGCTTGACGATGTCGACGAGCCGGCCCTTGTTCTCCGGCGGCCAAGTGCCCACGGTGATGTGGACGTTGTCCTCAGGCCTCATGTCGCCCGTGTAGATGTAGAGGTGGTCGCCGTTGGAGGCGAATCCCTGGTAGCCGACGCCGTACATGTGCGCGACCCGGGGGTCTTCCTTCGGTGGGACCTGGGCCCACCGGATGAGGTTGCTGCCGGCATTGCCGCTGACCGGGTCGATCGGGTACTGGCCGTAGAACCAGCCGAGGTCTTCGGTGCCACCGCCGGCGACCGGCCTCTTCAGTTTGAAGCGGATCGTGACCCGGTGATGGATCGGGTCCACGGTCGGCGCGCACGAGTACGCGAGGGCGCCGGGGTACTCCGCGAGGGTCGGCCGGAACGGCGTGCTGAACTCCTTCTCGGTGGTCGTCATCTCGATCGTCCGCTTGGGGGAGAACGGAACCCGGGTGACGTGTGTGCCGTACTCGTCCACGATGGGACCAGCCTCCGTCCACACATGGGTCCTGCCGTTGATGTGCTGCGCGCCGATCTGGTATCCGTGCCCGAAGCCGTTGAGGTGCATCCACTCGCTGCGCACGCCGGTCCACGGATCGACCCGGTTGATGCAGAAGTTCCCGAGAGCCCTCGAGCCCGTCGGACCCTCGACCCCGCTCTGCAGCTGCGCGATGTAAATGTCACCGGTCACCGGGTCCACGGCCATCGACTGCATGGCCGTTCCGTGATGCAGTGCGGCCCCGCTGAACACCTGTCCCCAGTCCCCGGACAGGTCAAAACGATCTGAACTCGCCATGGTTCCCCCCCTGAAGCATCCCTGTCGGATGCACCCAAATCTCCGTCATCGTATGCGAGCGAAACCGCAGGTCCCGGCGGTGCCCGATGCCGACGGGCAGGGTGACTCCTAGCGCCGCTGCCGCCCCCTGTCCGCCGGGGCAACAAGGCACGTGCGGGTACGCCGTCGGCGGCCAGAATGCCGGCTCCAGCGGCACGGTGGAGTCCTACAACCCCGCCTCCAACGCATGGACAGATCTGCCCCCGGTACCGGCACCCCGCTACCTGCTCGCCGCGTCCGACATGCCGTGTCCGGTGGGTGTGGCCGGAAACTGTGTCTACCCTTCTGGCGGTGTGACTGCCGCCGGCGAGTTCAGCGGCAGCCTGGAAGCCCTCGACCCCCCTGACGCGTCGAATTACCGAAACGGCCGCCGCCGGAGCCCACGCAGCGGCGGACTGCGGCGGCGGACCAGGGCATTGCCAGTAGCCGGGTTGGCGCGATCACCAGCGGCGGGAGCATCTCCATGCCAGCTGCGTCCGTTCCTTGATGCCGGGGATTCCGTGTATCGCGGGCGTATCGAAAATCGCATACGCCACCGCAACGGCCCTCCGTCTCCAATGGGGGCATGAACCACGATGCATCCCCGTCAGCACCGCCCCGCCGCACGCGCAGGGTCGTGCTCCTCGGCCTGGCGATCCTCGCCATGGCGAGCGTCGCGTTCGTCGTGCGGCGGCCGCTCATGATGTCCGCTCCGATGTGCATGGCCGGGCGGTGGCACGGCTGCTTCGACACGTTCAACGGTGTGGTGCTCATGACGTTGGTCGCGCTGCCGTTGGCCGCGCTGGTGGTGTGGGCTCTGGCGCGCCGTCGGCGGGCCGCCGGTGTCACATCGGCGTGGCGGATGTCGCTGGCCGAGGTGGGCATGGTCCACGGGACGGTGCCGTGGATATGGATGACCATGATGCCGGGCGCCGGGGCCGGCACCGTCCCCGGCCGGGTGAGCCTGGTACCGGTGCGGGACCTGGTCACGATGGGGCCGGTCGGGATCGTCGGCAACCTGCTGGTCTTCGCGGCGCTGGGGTTCTTCGCCCCGATGCGGTTCGCGGCGCTGGCGTCCGTGCCGCGGATCCTGGTGCTCGGGGCGGGCTGCTCGGTCCTGGTCGAGACCGCACAGTACGTCCTGCGGCTGGACCGGGTGTCCTCCGTGGACGATGTACTGGTCAACGGCGCCGGCGCCGTACTCGCCGCGCTGGCGTCGCGCCGCTGGTGGCGTACCACGGCGGAGGCGCCGTCGGACCAGCCCCGCCCCGCGCTGGCACCGGCAGGCTGAGTCACGTGTCGGGTGTGCACACGTCTTCGCATACGTCGGCGATATGTTGTGCTGCTTAGGCTTCGGACATGCGCGTACTGATCGTGGAGGACGAGCCCTACCTGGCCGAAGCGGTCCGTGACGGTCTGCGGCTGGAGGCGATCGCCGCCGACATCGCCGGTGACGGCGACTCCGCCCTGGAACTGCTCAGCGTCAACTCCTACGACCTCGCGGTCCTCGACCGCGACATCCCCGGCCCCTCCGGCGACGAGGTCGCCCGGCGCATCGTCGCCTCCGGCAGCGGCATCCCGATCCTCATGCTCACCGCTGCCGACCGGATCGACGACAAGGCTTCCGGGTTCGAGCTCGGCGCCGACGACTACCTCACCAAACCGTTCGAGCTGCGGGAGCTCGTCCTGCGGCTGAGGGCGCTCGACCGAAGGCGCGCGTACGCCCGGCCCCCGGTCCGCGAGATCGCGGGCCTGCGGCTCGACCCCTTCCGCCGGGAGGTCTTCCGCGGCGGACGCTACGTCGCGCTCACCCGCAAACAGTTCGCCGTGCTGGAAGTCCTCGTCGCCGCCGAGGGCGGGGTCGTCAGCGCCGAAGAGCTGCTGGAACGGGCCTGGGACGAGAACGTCGACCCCCTCACCAACGCCGTGCGCATCACCGTCTCCGCACTGCGCAAACGGCTCGGCGAACCATGGATCATCGCCACGGTGCCCGGCGTCGGCTACCGGATCGACACCCGCATGGACACCGTCGCCCCCGGCAGGGCCACCAGCGACCCCGGCAGTACGCATGCATAGAACCCCAGGGCTCAGCGCCCGACTGAAACTCACCCTCAGCTATGCCGGATTCCTCTTCGTCGCCGGCGCTCTCATGCTGGCCGTGGTGTGGGTGTTCCTGCTGCGCTACGTGCCCGACAACTCCCAGGGCCTTCTCGGGGTCGCACCCAACCGCTACCTCCTCGTGCGCATGTTCGCCCCCGCCGCGGCCGCGGCACTGGCCTGCCTGCTCGTGTTCGGCCTCCTGGGGGGATGGATCCTCGCCGGCCGGATGCTCGCACCACTCACACAGATCAGGGATGCGGCACGGATCGCCGGGAACGGGTCGCTGTCCCACCGGATCCGCATGAAGGGCCGCCAGGACGAGTTCCGTGAACTCTCCGACGCGTTCGACTCGATGCTCGAACAACTCGAGTCCCACGTCGCCGAGCAGCAGCGGTTCGCCGCGAACGCCTCCCACGAGCTGCGCACCCCGCTGGCTATCTCGCGGGCGCTCCTCGACGTCGCCCGCAAGGACCCCACACGGGACCGGGGTGAGCTCATCGAACGCCTGCACGTCGTCAATACGCGGGCGATCGACCTCACCGAGGCCCTCCTGCTGCTCAGCCGGGGCGACCGCGGAAACTTCACCCGTGAGAGCATCGACCTCTCCCTCATCGGCGAAGAAGCTGCCGAAACGCTGCTTCCCCTCGCCGAACAGCGCCGGATCACGCTCGACGTCACCGGCGGGGCGGCCCAGACCAGCGGCTCCGCGGAGCTTCTGCTGCGGATGGTGACGAACCTCGTCCAGAACGCCATCGTCCACAACCTCCCCGCCGGCGGCACCGTGACGATCCACACCGAGGCACACGGCGACACGAGCGTGCTGCGGGTCGAGAACACGGGCCGCCGGCTCCCACCGGAGCTGGTACCAACCCTCACCGAACCCTTCCAGCGCGGAACGGAACGCGTACGCACCGACGAGCACGCCGGCGTCGGCCTCGGCCTGGCCATCGTGCAGAGCATCGTCCGCGCCCACGGCGGGACCCTCGACCTCGTCCCCCGCCCCGCCGGCGGTCTCCTCGTCACGGTCTGGCTTCCCTACACGCCGTAGGGCATCGTCCCCGAGAGGGGCCCACTGGATCCTTGACTGCCGGTTCGGTGCAGGCCGGAGTGACCCGTGGCAGCGCTTGGTCATCGTCCGGGCACACGTGGTTCCGGTCGGGCTCCGGGCCCGACCGGAATGTGCGCGAGGTCGTCCTCCTGGGCTAAGGCGGTTCCTTCTGGGCATGGCCGTCCCGGCGTGCCCCGGCCCGGATCCCGCGAGTCGCCATGCGTCCTGCGGGGTCCGGCGGTCAGCGGTCGGCGTCCGGCGTCCGGCGTCCGGCGTCCGGCGGTCGTACTGTCGAACCCGTCACCGAGGAGGGATTCTGATGCGCAGCGTGACCTATTCGATGGGCGTCTCGCTCGACGGCTACATCGTCGGGCCGGACGGCGGCTTCAACTGGACGGCGCCCGACGAGGAGGTCTTTCGCTTCGTCACCGACGAGATTCGAGAGGTCGGCGTCCACCTGTTGGGACGACGGCTGTACGAGACGATGCTGTACTGGGAGACCGCCGACCAGGGCCCATCGCTCGACGACTCGATGCTCGAGTGGGCCTCGATCTGGAAGCCGCTCCCAAAGGTGGTGTTCTCCACCACGCTGTCGGCGGTGCAGGGCAATGCCCGCCTGGCCTCCGGCGACCTGGCGGAGGAGATCGCGCGGTTGCGAGCGGAGCCGGGTGAGGGCGACATCGCGATCGGCGGCGCGACTCTCGCCGCCGAGGCGGCCGCGCTGGGTCTGATCGACGAGTACCGGGCCAGGGTCTACCCGGTGCTGGTCGGCGGTGGCATTCCGTACTTTCCCCAGCGCGAGCGCCGGGTGGATCTCGAACTCGTCGAGACCCGCACCTTCAGCTCGAGAGTCGTCTACCTTCGCTACCGCGTAGCGCGCTAGGTGTTCTGTCCACGGAGGTTGG
>NZ_JAGGOT010000032.1 GCF_018614195.1 Streptomyces sp. ISL-43 | reverse complement strand
ACGATCCCTAGAAACCGCCGTGACGGCGCCGCCCCTTCGTGTCACGCGTGTGCGAGCGGGATCAGCCGCGCAGCTCCTCGGCGACCAGCTCCGCGATCTGCACCGCGTTCAGCGCGGCGCCCTTGCGGAGGTTGTCGTTCGAGAGGAACAGCGCCAGGCCGTTCTCGGCGGTCTCGTCGACGCGGATGCGGCCCACGTACGAGGCGTCCTTGCCGGCGGCCTGCAGCGGGGTCGGGATCTCCGAGAGCTCGACGCCCGGGGCGTCCCGCAGCAGCTCGTAGGCGCGCTCGACGCTCAGCGGGCGGGCGAAGCGGGCGTTGACCTGCAGGGAGTGGCCGGAGAAGACCGGCACGCGCACACAGGTGCCCGAGACCTTGAGCTCCGGGATCTCGAGGATCTTGCGGGACTCGTTGCGGAGCTTCTGCTCCTCGTCGGTCTCGAAGGAGCCGTCGTCGACCATGTTGCCCGCGAGCGGGATCACGTTGTAGGCGATCGGCCGCTTGTAGACGGCCGGCTCCGGGAAGTCCACCGCGCCGCCGTCGAAGGTCAGCTGGTCGGCGGCCTCGGAGACCGCGCAGGCCTGGCCCTTGAGTTCGGCGACGCCCGCCAGACCCGAGCCGGAAACGGCCTGGTAGGTGGTGGCGATCAGCGAGGTCAGGCCGGCTTCGTCGTGCAGCGGGCGCAGCACCGGCATCGCGGCCATCGTGGTGCAGTTCGGGTTCGCGATGATGCCCTTGGGGCGGTTCTTGATCGCGTGCGGGTTGACCTCGGAGACGACGAGGGGGACCTCGGGGTCACGGCGCCAGGCGGAGGAGTTGTCGATGACGACGGCGCCCTGCGAGGCGACCTTCTCGGCGAGGGCCTTGGACGTGGCGCCGCCCGCGGAGAAGAGCACGATGTCCAGGCCGGAGTAGTCGGCCGTGGAGGCGTCCTCGATGGTGATCTCCCGGCCCTCCCACTCGAGGGTCGAGCCGGCCGAACGGGCCGAGGCGAACAGCCGCAGCTCGTCCACCGGGAACTTGCGCTCGGCGAGGATGCCGCGCATGACTCCGCCGACCTGTCCGGTGGCTCCGACGATTCCGACCCTCACGGTGACTCCTTCTGGTACGTACAGCTGGTGCAAGCCTGCTCCATCATGCGTGCGACCCCGGGCCGCTTGTCCAATCCGTTGTCCGCAGTACGGACGGGCCCCGGGCGGCAGGGCCCGAGGGGGCCAGCGGAAAGGGCGGGCACCCGATCGGGTACCCGCCCCTCCGCCATGTGATCACAGGCCACACGGTCACGCGCGGCCATACGGTCATACGGTCACACGGTCACTCCGTTACGGGAGGACCTTCTCGATCTGCACGCTGCCGGTGCCGGCGGCGGTGCCGCGGGCGTTGAGCAGCTTGACCTCGCCGAAGAACTGGCGGCCCTCCGGGGCGGCGCTGTTGACCAGCACGTTCGCGGAGACGGACGCCGAGGCGCCGTTGGCGAGGTTGACCGCGGCGGCCTCGTCGACCTGGACGGTGCCCAGGGCGGCCGAGTAGTAGACGTCGCGGTAGTCGTACGTGGTGGAGCCGGACGGGATCGCGTAGCCGATCACCTCGACGGTGTAGGTGCCCGCGGCCGGGTTGACGAGGCTCACGGCCTCCTCGGAGTCGCCGTCGGCGGAGGAGCCGACCTTGACGCCGTCCTTGTAGACGTCGAGGTCGAGGTCGGCGGCGGTGTCGGAGACCTTGCCGATCGCGATGTCGAGGCGGGAGACGCCCTCGCCGATCGTGACCTCGGTGGTGTGGGTCTCACCGGCGGCGATGGTCGGCTTGGCGACCTTCGCGGAGCCGAGCGGGCCGCCCTGGAGCTTGCCGCCGGAGATGGCCGCACCGTCGTTCTTCACGGTCCACTGGACCGGCGCCGGGGTGCCCTGCTTGACCTCGGGCAGGACCTTGACCGCGGGGTCGAAGGCCGCGCCGAGCACGGAGACGTCCAGCTTGAACGGGTTGTCGAGCAGCGGCGACGTACGGCGCGACTCGACCTCGATCTCCCAGACGCCCGGCTGCGGGTTCGGGTACGAGCGCAGGTCGGGGCGGCACAGGTTCGCCGGGTTGTCGTAGTTCGGGTAGCACTGGGTCGTCGCGCTGTCCTCGACGCCCACACCGTACGGGTGGATCGAGATGAAGCGCGTCTGGCTGCCCGGCTTCAGACCGCCGAGGGCGACCTCGAGGGTCTTGGCGCCCGCGGGGACGGTCACGAAGTACGACTTGTGGCTGTTGCGCTGCACGGACGAGGTGTCCGAGTAGGAGAACGACGGCTTCGCCAGCGGGGCGGAGACGACGACCGTGGAGAGGATCTGCTTGTCGATGCCCTCGGTGGTCGGGTCGTCGAGCTGCAGGATGCCGCTGTGGACGCCGGCCGACTTGGCCTTCGCCTCGACCTTGATGGTGACCGGCTTGTTCAGCGGCAGGGTGACGTAGTCGTAGTCCGTGAGGAGCTTGAACGTACCGTCGTTGTTGCGCCAGCTGAGCTTGTGCGGGGTGCCGTACTTGACGCCGGTGGTGCGGGTCACGACGACGTTGTAGACCTTCTTCTGGCCGACCTTCAGGCCGCCCTCACGGTCGTAGACGCCGGTGCCGAAGCCCGGGGTCTTCAGGAACTGGTCGATCGCGGTGTCGACCGGCGCCGAGACGGTGAACTCGTTGGCCTTCGCGCCGCGCTGGATGGACTCCCACGCGCCGGGAATGTTGATCATGCCCGCGCCCTGGGCGTGCGCCGGGACGTCGTCGATCTTCTTCGCGCTGCTGGTGAGCGCGATGCGCAGGGTCGCCGGAGTGAGGGCGATGTGCTGCTGCTTGGCCGCCGAGATCAGCAGGGCGCTGGCGCCCGCCGCCTGCGGCGAGGACATCGAGGTGCCCTGGAGCATGCCGTAACCGGCCGGCAGGTCGTATCCGGCCTCCTTCACCGGCGCGCCGGGCAGCCAGGTCTGGATGGAGTTGATCGACGCGCCGGGGGCGGTGATCGTCGGCGTGAAGCCGCCGTCCTCACGCGGACCGCGCGAGGAGAAGGGGAACATGTTGTACTTCTTGCTCACGCCGGAGCCGTAGTTGGCCGCCCAGGTCTCCTTGGAGACCGCAGCGCCCACGGAGACGACCTTGTCCGCGAGACCGGGGTCGCCGATGGTGTTGATGCCGGGGCCCTCGTTGCCCGCCGAGATGACGAGCTGGACACCGTAGGTGTCGATGAGGTTCTTGTAGAGCTCGGAGCGCGCGTTGTTGCCGTCGTTCAGCGCCGGCAGGCCGCCGATCGACATGTTGACGATGTCCACACCGCGGTTGACGACGAGGTCGATCATGCCCTCGGTCAGCGCGATGTTGGTGCAGCCGCCGGACCAGGAGCAGGCGCGCGAGGAGACGATCTTCGCGCCGGGCGCCTCGCCGTTCATCGCGCCGCCGAAGAGGCCGTTGGCGGCGGTGATGCCCGCGACGTGCGTGCCGTGCTCGGACTCGATGATGCCGATGTTGACGAAGTCGGCCTTCTTGCCGACCCAGTCACCACCCAGCGGGTCCATCGGGACGTCCTTGCGGATCTCGATCACGAACGGGATGCGCTCGGCGACGTCGGTCGCCGGGTTGTCCGTGCCGAAGTAGCCGATCTGGTAGCCGTCCTTGTACGGCTTCATCGGCTCGTTGTTCGTGAAGTCGCTGTCCTGGTCGGTGTCGACGCGGACGGTCCCGGCCACCGGGTCGTAGAGCATGCCGAACCGGTCGGTGGTGTCCCCGTCCCGGTTGACGTCGCCCTTCATGTCCCCGTTGGCGGTGATCGACTCGGTGAAGCGGCTCCACTGGAACGAGCCCTCCGGGGCCTTCCAGCTCGCGCCGCCCGCGGTGAACGTGCCGCCGGCGACCGGGGTGATCTGCGCCCGCCAGGTGGCGTCGCCGTCGGCGAGCGGGTCGGTCGCGGTGACCCAGTCGACGATCTTGCGCTCGCCGGTGGTGGTCTTCTGGAGCGCAGGGTGGCCGATGTCGACGCCCGAGTCCAGGACGCCGATGGTCACGCCGCGGCCGTCGGCCTTCGGGTTCTTCTTGAGGAAGTCCAGCGCACCGGTCTCGAAGGACGGGTTGTACGGGTTCTTCGCCGGGGTGTTCTTGTCCGGGCCCGGGTAGGCCTCGGCCGCGGTCTTCGCGACCGCGGCGCTCTCGCGGTCCGCGTCCGGACGGGGGTCCGGCAGCTGGATCTCGTGCCGCAGGTCGATACCGTGCACGGAAGACAGCTTGGCGGCCGCCTTCAGCGCGCCCTCGGCCTTGTCGGTCGGCAGGGTGGCGCGTACGTAGCCGAGCTTGTCGTACGTCTGGCCCACCGAGGCGCCCTGGACGTCGTCGAGCTGCTTCGCCACCTGCTGGGTCTCGCCGGGGGCGGTCGCGACCATGACGGTGACGGTCTTCTCGCCCTTGGACTTGGCTTCCTGCAGCAGTTCGACGTCGGCCGAACCGAGCTTCTGGTCAGCCGATTTGACCGCGGGGTTGGGCGTGGGGGCATCGGCGGCGGTCGCCGCGAAGGCGGGCATGGCGCCGCCCGCCGCGAGGGCGGCCACCAGGCCGGCCGCGGCCGCGACGCGCACGGCGCGCCGGGTCGCGGATATGGAGCTGGGGGAGTCGAGGGTCATCAGCATCCCTGGCTAAGTGAAAGATACGGTCCGGATTTCGGTGCCGGATGACCGGTCAGCCTCGCGCAAGCGACAGCTCTTTGGGGAGAGTTGTCACTGACCGATACCTGCCGTGGCGGACTCCCGCCAGAGCGCTGGATACGCCAGAAGGCCCGTACCGGGGTGTACCGGTACGAACCTTCGGGGTCAAAGATTGATTTGTAGACTTCCCGACCATCCATCAGGGCCGGGGCACGCCTCGGTCTCAGATCGGGTGTGACAACTTCTGGGGGTTCAGCGCTCGCGCGTGCGCGCGTAGTGGCGGGAGGCTTTCGCCCGGTTTCCGCACGCCGACATCGAGCACCAGCGCCGGGTTCCGTTGCGCGAGATGTCGTGGAAGTGCAGTACGCACGTCTCGGAGGCGCACTTGCGGATCCGGGCGGGGTCGGATCCGAGCAGTTCCAGGTAGTCGCGGGCGGCCGTCCAGGCCGGACCCCAGGACGGGTCGTCGAACTCGGCCCGCTCGCCGGGGCCCTCGGCGGTCAGGGTGGCGCGGATCCGCCCGTGCTCCAGAACGGCGTCGACCAGGGCGCGGGCGCTCTCGTCGGCCGGGTCGGCGACGGCGCGGGCCAGTGACTCGCGGGCGGTGAGCAGGTGGACCAGGGTCGCGGCGTCGGCGCGGAAGCGGCCGGCCAGCCCGGCGCTCTCCAGCCAGATCGCCAGGCCCTCGACGCGGGTGAGGCCGAAGGCCCCGGCGAACAGGTCGACCGGCTCGCCTTCGTGCATCCAGCGCGTGTTCAGCAGGTCAAGGGCCACCGGTTCGCCGGTCAGGGGGCGGGGGTCCGCCGCCGGTGTCGCCATCTCGCGTTCCTCCGGGTCTCCGTCGAACTAACCCCCTAAGAGTACGTGACCGGTTGACTCCCACCGGGCTAACCCTTAACGTGAAGATAGAAGGTTAGAACTCGGGAAGATCGAAAGGCCTCGTGAGGGGCTCCTGTCGAAAGGGGGCGGCCATGGCGGCTGTCATCAGCAAGCTGCGCACCGGCCACATCGGGCTGAACGTCACCGACCTCGCGCGCTCGCTCGCCTTCTACCGGGACGCCCTGGGATTCGAGGTGCTCGGCGGGGGCGGGGAGGACGGCGGCGGCCACGCCTTCCTCGGCCAGGACGGTGAGCTCGTCCTCACGCTGTGGCAGCAGGCCGAGGACGGCTACGCGCCCGGCGCGGCCGGACTGCACCACCTCGCGCTCTCCGCCGACGGCATCGAGGAGGTCCGGGCGTACGAGGAGCGGCTGCGGGGCCTGGGCGTCGATTTCAAGTACGAGGGGGTCGTCTCTCACGGAGAGGGCGCGGCCTCGGGCGGGATCTTCTTCCACGACCCGGACGGGACTCGGCTGGAGATCTCCGCGCCGACCGGCGCCGAAGCGTCCGATGCCCCCATCGCAGGGGCCCCGACCTGCGGGTTCTTCTAATGTCCGGGTACCACTGGGGCTCGCTGGCCGTACAGGACCGGGTCGGCGTCCGCGAGCACGCCGTCCACGTCGGCCGCTCGATCACCCCGTACATCAGGGACGTGGCAGCGGCCTTCCTGGAGCTGCAGCCACACCTGGTCGTCGGCGCCGCCGACGCCGGCGGACGGCTGTGGGCCTCGATGCTGACCGGTGCCCCCGGCTTCGTACGGGCCACCGGGCCGGACCGGATCGCCGTCGCCGGAGGGGTGCCCGTCGGCGATCCGCTGGCCGAGGCGCTGGCCACCGGCGGCACCCGGGTCGGGACCATCTCCCTCGACCCGCGCACCCGGCGCCGGATGAGGCTCAACGGAACCCTGGAGGCGGCCCCGGGCGGGTTCGCGGTGGCGGCCGAGCAGGTCTTCGCCAATTGCCCCAAGTACCTCCAGAAGCGGCAGCCGGTATCGCTCGCCGCCGAAGGAGCCGGTGTCGTGCGGCGCAGGGACGCGCTCACCCCCGACCAGGAGCGGGCCGTCCGCGCCGCCGACACCTTCTTCGTCGCCACCACCGCCGAGGCGGACGGGGCGGACGCGAGCCACCGGGGCGGGATGCCGGGCTTCGTCGAGGTGCTGTCGCCGACCGAGCTGGTCTGGCCGGACTACGCGGGCAACACGATGTTCCTGACGCTGGGGAACCTGATGGCGGACCCGCGGGCCGGGCTGCTGTTCCCGGACTGGGAGAGCGGGGGGCTGCTGCAGCTCAGCGGGCGGGCCGAGCCCGAGTTCGGGGCCGACGGGGGGCGGTGGGTCCGCTTCCGGGTCGACGCGGTCGTCGAGAGCGCGCACCCGGGGCGGCTGCGGTGGAGCGCTCCGGAGTACTCGCCCGCCAATCCGTCGCATCCGGCGCTGTCGGCGCCGCCTTCGTCGTCGGGGCCTCACCTGGGCAGGACGACGAGGTAGGCGGCGGGCTCGCGGTCCCCGGAGGCCGTCAGGGCGGTCCGCACGACCGCCGCCTGCTGCTCGGGCCAGTCGCGGAGCTTGCGCGGGGTGACGTGCAGGACGGTCACCCCGCACCGCTCCAGCGTCTCGCGCTTGCGGACCGACTCCGACCACTCCTCGTCCTCGCCCTGGCGCGGGGCACGCGTGTCGATCTCCACGGCGACCGCGTGCTCGGGCCAGTACGCGTCGACCCCGCCCAGGTGCGGGCCGCCGGGCAGCCGCAGGTCCACGTTCCAGACCGGCTCGGGGAGCTCGAAGCCCCGTACGAGCTGGTACAGCCGGTCCTCGGCGATGGCCCGGCCCTCCGCGAGCAGCGACTCGACGGCGTCCACGACGTGCGGCCGGTTCAGCAGCCGGGCCACCGTCAGCTCCCGCACCACGGCGGCCGGTTCGCAGTGCCCGCCGCGGACGGCCTCGCTGAGCAGGCGGCGGACCGTGCCGGCGTCGGAGAGCTGGGCCACGGCGTCGGCGACGGCGCGGGCCACCGGCGCGACGGGGAGCCCGGTGACCTCCATCGGGCGGGGCGGGGTGTGCGTCCGGACGATGCGGACCTGCCCGGCGGACCGCAGCCGGCGGGTGTTCGGCACGAGGACGTCGATGTGGGGGAGACCGAGCAGGGCGGGGGCGGAGGAGAACCGGTACAGCGCGAGGGCGGCCAGCCCGGTGATCATGACTTCGTCGCCGCGCCGCCCCGCGTAGAGGAGCGCCGCGTGCAGCCGCTCCTCGCTGGTCGCGGGGCCGGAGTGGAGCAGGAACACCCCCGGCAGGATCTGCTGCCAGGGTCGCTCGGCGGCGTCGGAGGCGGAGACGCCGTGCTCGCGGAGCTGGGCCAGCGTGAGCACGCGGGGGCGGCTGCCGGTGAGGTGGGCGAGGGGGAGGGGCGCGTTGTGGTTCATGACGCCGTGATTCCCTCAGGCCACGGCCTCGCTAACCCCTGTTACACATCCGTCGGCAAATCGGGACAAGACAGGGCTAAAGTACGGGCGTTCGACTGCCGATGGGATGCGCCGGTGCGGGCTCCCGGAGCTCTGCCCCGGGAGCCCGCCCAGGACTACCTGGCTTCGCCCGCCGTCGCGTCACAGTGCTGGGCGCGCAGCGCGCGGGCCAGGTCGTCGCGGGACTCCAGGACCAGGCGGCGCAGGGCCGGCGGGGCCGACTCGTGCGCGGCCAGCCATGCGTCGGTGGCGTCCACCGTCGCCTGGGAGTCCTGGAGCGACGGGTACAGGCCCCGCACCACGTCCATGCCGATCTGGATCGACCGGTCCGCCCACAGCCCCTCGATGGCCGCGAAGTACGGCTGCGCGAACCCGGCCAGCAGGTCCCGCTGAGAGGGCTGCTGCATACCCGCGATCGTGGCCTCGACCAGCGCGTTCGACAGCGCGTCCGACTCCACCACCGCCGCCCACGCCTGGTCCTTGACCGCGGCCGACGGCCGCGCCGCCAGGCACCGCACCTGGTGCCGCTTGCCCGAGGCCGTGTCGTCGCGCGCCAGTTCGGCGGCGAGGACGTCGTCGCCGATCGCCCCGTGCGCGGCCAGCGGCAGCAGGAAGTCCCAGCGCAGCTCCTGGTCCACTTCCAGCCCGTCGATCCGGGCCGAGCCCTCGAGCAGCCCCAGCAGCAGCTGGAAGTCACCCTCGGTCGCGGCACCCGCCGCGAAGAAACGGGCCCACGTGAGCTGGTGCTCCGACCCCGGCTCGGCGAAGCGCAGTTCCTGGAGCGCGCACGCGGCGAGCACCTTGCCGCCCTGCTCCCGCCACTGGGGATCCGCGTAGTGGTCGACCGCCGTCAGCACCTGCGCGTGCAGCATCTGGAGCACGCCGACGTCCGTCTCCCGGCCCGCGTGGGCCAGTACGAGCGAGACGAAGTCCCGCGCCGGCATCAGCGCGTCGCGCGTCAGGTTCCACAGCGCCGACCAGCACAGCGCGCGGGTCAGCGGGTCCGCCACCGAGCCCAGGTGCGTGCGCAGCGTGGCCAGCGACACCGAGTCGAAGCGGATCTTGCAGTAGGTGAGGTCCTCGTCGTTGACGAGCACGAGGGCGGGCTTCTCCTGCCCGGCCAGCTCGCCGACGACCGTCCGCGCCCCGGCCACGTCCGCCTCGGCCCGCGCGTAGCGGACCAGGGAGCCGTCCGGGTCCAGCCGGTACAGGCCCACCGCGACCCGGTGCGGGCGCAGCTCGTCGCCGTCCTGGAGCACCGCCAGCTCGGTCACCCGGCCGCCCGCGTCGCAAGTGACGACCGGGGTCAGCGCGTTCACGCCGGCCGTCTGCAGCCACGCCCGCGACCATTCGGCCATATCGCGCCCGGAGACCTCCGCGAGCACGGACAGCAGGTCGTCCAGCGTGGTGTTCCCGTAGGCGTTGGCCTTGAAGTAGCGCCGCGCGCCGTCCAGGAAGGCGTCCCGGCCCACATACGCCACGAGCTGCTTCAGCACCGCCGCGCCCTTGGCGTAGGTGATGCCGTCGAAGTTGAGCTTGGCGTCCTCCAGGTCACGGATGTCGGCCGTGATCGGGTGGGTGGACGGCAGCTGGTCGGCCCGGTAGGCCCACGCCTTGCGGCTGTTGGCGAAGGTGACCCACGCCTGGTCGAAGCGGGTGGCCTCGACCAGTCCGAAGGAGCCCATGAAGTCCGCGAAGGACTCCTTCAGCCACAGGTCGTCCCACCACTTCATGGTGACCAGGTCGCCGAACCACATGTGCGCCATCTCGTGCAGGATGACGTTCGCGCGCCGCTCGTAGGAGGCCTGCGTGACCTTCCCGCGGAAGATGTACTCCTCGCGGAAGGTCACCATCCCCGGGTTCTCCATGGCGCCCAGGTTGTACTCCGGCACGAAGGCCTGGTCGTACTTCCCGAAGGGGTACGGGTAGTCGAAGATCTCGTGGAACAGGTCGAAGCCCTGCTTCGTGACGAGGAAGACGTCGTCCGCGTCGAAGTGCTTGGCCAGCCCCTTGCGGCACATCGCGCCGAGCGGGATCGTCAGGTCCCCGCGCGTGTAGGTGTCCGTCACGTAGTGGTACGGGCCCGCGACCACGCACGTGATGTACGTGGAGATCGGCGCGGTCTCGGCGAAGCGGCGGGTCAGGCCCTCGCGGGACTCCTCGGCGCCGTTGCTCCAGACCTGCCAGCCCTCGGGCGCGGTCACCTCGAAGCGGTACGGGGCCTTGAGGTCGGGCTGCTCGAAGTTCGCGTACACCCGCCGGGCGTCGGCCGGCTCGTACTGGGTGTAGAGGTAGACCTCGCCGTCCTCCGGGTCGACGAAGCGGTGCATGCCCTCGCCGGTCCGGCTGTACGCGCAGTTCGCGTCCACCACCAGGACGTTCTCCGGGGCGAGCCCGTCCAGGGCGATCCGCGAGCCGTCGAAGACGGCGGCCGGGTCCAGCTCGCGCCCGTTGAGGGTGACGGAGTTCACCGACGGGGCGATGAGGTCCGCGAAGGTGGCGGCCCCCGCGGCGGCGGCCCGGAAACGGACGGTGGTCACCGAGCGGAAGGTCCGGGGGCCCTCGGCCGGTTCGGCCTCGTTCACCGCGGACCTCAAGTCGAGGACCACCTCGTACCCGTCGACGGACAGCAGCTCGGCCCGCTCGCGGGCCTCGTCACGGGACAGATTCTCTCCGGGCACGTGCACTCCTTCGTGCGTGATCGCGATACCTGACCGAATCCTCCCATGGGGGAATGCGTGTGCGGTCAGGGCGGTTGGGCAGGGAGGAACGTTCCGATCTGAGGAGAGACATGGCTGATACCCAGGTGCGCGAGAAGACTCCTGTCGACTTCTGGTTCGATCCGCTCTGCCCCTGGGCCTGGATGACGTCCCGCTGGATGCTGGAGGTCGAGAAGGTCCGTGACGTCGAGGTCCGCTGGCACGTCATGAGCCTCGCCGTCCTGAACGAGAACAAGCTCGACCAGCTGCCCGACCACTACCGCGAGCTGCTCGGCCCCAAGGGCTGGGCCCCCGTGCGCGTGGTCGTCGCCGCCCAGCAGAAGTTCGGCGACGAGGTCACCGGCAAGCTCTACACCGCGCTCGGCACCCGCTTCCACAACGGGGGTACGGGGCCGACCCGCGAGGCGATCGCCGAGGCGCTGGCCGAGGCCGAACTGCCCGCCGAGCTGATCCACTACGCCGACTCCGACGAGTACGACGAGGTGCTGCGCGCCTCGCACAACGACGGCATCGACCGGGTCGGCCAGGAAGTCGGCACCCCGGTGATCTCGGTGCCCGGCGCCGACGGCGAGGACATCGCCTTCTTCGGCCCGGTCGTCACCCCCGCCCCGCGCGGCGAGGCCGCGGCCCGCCTCTGGGACGGCACCCTGATGGTCGCCTCCATCCCCGGCTTCTACGAGATCAAGCGCACCCGCACCCAGGGTCCGATCTTCGACTAGTCCGCAGGCTCTCCCCGTAGGCGGGGACAGCACAGAAGGCCCCCGCGAGTCATGTCCTCGCGGGGGCCTTCTGGTGGACACGCCCGCACGCGAAGGTTGAGAAGACGATCACGAGGCGGACGGGCTGGGGTGGCGCCGATCAGCCCTTGACGGGGATCAGCAGCGGGGTGTTCGCCTTGGCGTCGGCGTAGCGCTTGGCGACGTCCTGCCAGTTGACGACGTTCCACATCGCCTCGATGAAGTCCACCTTCTGGTTCTTGTACTGCAGGTAGAAGGCGTGCTCCCAGGCGTCGAACACGAGGACCGGTACGGAGGCCTGGCCGACGTTGCCCTGGTGGTCGTAGATCTGCTCGACGATCAGGCGGCCGCTGATGGGCTCGTACGCGAGCACGCCCCAGCCGGAGCCCTGCGTCGCGGAGGACGCGAAGGTCAGCTGCTTCCTGAACTTGGCGAAGGAGCCGAAGGACTCGGTGATCGCGTCCGCCAGGTCGCCCAGGCCGTCGGCCGCGGTGGGCTCGCCGCCGCCCTCGCCGGTCTTCGGGCTGGCCATGTTGTGCCAGTAGATGCTGTGCAGGATGTGGCCGGAGAGGTGGAAGGCCAGGTTCTTCTCCAGGCCGTTCAGCGCGCCCCAGTTCTCCTTCTCGCGCGCCTCCTCCAGCTGCTCCAGCGTGGTGTTGGCGCCCGCGACGTAGGCCGCGTGGTGCTTGTCGTGGTGCAGCTCGATGATCTGCGGGTTGATCACCGGCTCGAGAGCCGCGTAGTCGTAAGGAAGCTCAGGAAGCGTGTAGATGGCCATTGCGTGTGATCCGGTCCCCTCGGCGTGCCAACTGCTTATTGCAATCAATGCGCAACTGCACGCTAGCAGTATCTATTCCAGGAGTCGCATAAGGGTCACCTCTCCTGACCGGTACCTCCGCGACGCGGAAGGCCGGGCCCGCGCGATCGCGCGAGCCCGGCCTCCGGCCGGATTTCCGTGAGGTGCTACGCCGCTTCGCGCGCCGCCGCCCGGCGCTGCATCGCGTAGCCCGTGGCGGCCAGTGCGAGCGTCAGGCCGCCGGTGAAGACGACCTGGACCCGGGTGTCCTCGCCCATGGCCATCAGGACCAGGACGCCGGCCAGGCCGGCGATGGCGACCCACGTCAGGTACGGGAAGCCCCACATCTTCACGGCCAGCTTCTCGGGGGCCTCACGTTCCATCCGGCGCCGCAGCACGAACTGCGAGACGGCGATGAAGCCCCAGACGACGAGGATGACGCCGCCGACCATGTTCAGCAGCCAGGCGAAGAGGGTGTCCGGGTACCAGTACGACAGCAGCACGGTGACGAAGCCGAAGCCGCAGGAGGCGAGCACCGCGCGGCGCGGCACCCGGCCGGTGACCTTGCCCAGCGCCTTGGGGCCCTGGCCACGGGCCACCAGGGAGTAGGCCATGCGCGAAGAGCCGTAGATGTTCGCGTTCATCGCGGACAGTAGGGCGATCAGGATGACCACGTTCATGACCTGGCCGGCGTGCGGGATGCCCAGGTGGTCCAGGGTGGCCGCGTACGGGCCGTCGGCGGTGACCGCCGGGTCGTTCCACGGCAGCAGCGTGACGATGACCAGCATCGAGCCGACGTAGACGATCGCGATCCGCCACATGGTGGTCTTCACGGCCTTGGCAACGCCCTTGACCGGATTATCGGACTCGGCGGCGGCGATGGTCACCGTCTCCAGGCCGCCGTAGGCGACGACGGAGGCGAGCAGGCCGACCAGCAGTCCGTCCACGCCGTTGGGCAGGAAGCCGCCGTCGTGGAGCAGGTTGGCGGAGCCGGGGGAGTCGGCGCCGGGCAGCACACCCATGACGGCCAGCACGCCCAGGCCCAGGAAGAGCCCGATCGCGCCGATCTTGAGGGCGGCGAACCAGAACTCGAACTCGCCGAAGTTGGAGACGGCGGCCAGGTTGGAGCCGCAGAACAGCGCCATGAAGAGCAGCACCCACATCCACGAGGGGGTGCCCGGGAACCAGCCCGTCATGATGTGCGCCGCGCCGATGGCCTCGATGGCCACGCCCACGCACAGCAGCGTCCAGAACATCCATCCGGCGGTGAAGCCCGCCCACGGGCCGATGGCCCGGTCCGCGTGCACCGAGAAGGAGCCGGAGGCCGGGTTGGCCGCGGACATCTCGCCGAGCATCCGCATCACGAACATCACGAGCAGGCCGGACGCGGCGTACGCGAGCACGATCGAGGGGCCGGCGGCCGCGATGCCGGCGCCGGAGCCCACGAAGAGGCCCGCGCCGATGACGCCGCCGAGGGCGATCATCGAGAGGTGGCGCTGCTTGAGTCCGTTGCCGAGGGGGGACCCGGCGTCGCCGGCGGGCGGCGCGTCCTGTTCGCGGGGGGCGGCGGTCGTGTGGCTCATGCGTGGTGCCTGTCCGTTGTGCGGGGGGACGGGATGGAGTGCCCCAGTCTCACCCGTGTCCGATCAGCGGACGCTCTTCGTCCGTTATTCGGACGGTCGGATGACCGGCCGTGATCATCCCCGTACGCTGGTGAACCGGACTGGAGCGTGCGACGGAGGCTCGAATGGACCACGGCATACGGGAATTGACCGCGACGGGCCGGGGGGTGCTGGTCACCGGAGCCTCCCAGGGCATCGGACGGGCGATCGCCACCGCGTTCGCCGAGCAGGGCGACCGGGTCGCGGTGCACTGCACGGTCCGCGGGCCCGACGCCGAGCGGACCCTCGCGGACCTGCCGGGCGAGGGCCACGTCCTCGTCGCCGGCGACCTCACCGACCCGGCGCGCGTGGAAGCCCTCGCCGCCGAGGCCGAGGAGGCGCTCGGCGGGATCGACGTGCTCGTGAACAACGCCGCCGTGATGGTCGCGCACCCGCTGCCCACCACCTCCTACGCCGACTGGCAGGCCGCCTGGCAGCACACGGCCGCCGTCAACCTGTTCGGTACGGCCAACCTGGCCTACTGCGCGGCCCGCCGCATGATCGACGGCGGCCGCGAGGGGCGCATCGTGAACATCGGCTCGCGCGGCGCCTTCCGGGGCGAGCCCGACCACCCCGCCTACGGCGCCACCAAGGCGGCCCTGCACGCGCTCGGCCAGTCGCTCGCCGTCTCCCTGGCCCCGCACGGCATCGCGGTGGCCTCCGTCGCACCCGGCTTCGTGGCCACCGAACGGGTCGCCGGCCGGCTCGACGGGGAGGAGGGCGAGCGGATCCGGGCGCAGAGCCCCTTCGGCCGCGTGGGCACCCCGCAGGAGATCGCCGCCGCCGTGCTCCACCTGGCCTCGCCCGCGGCGCGCTGGAGCTCGGGCGCGGTCCTCGACGTCAACGGGGCCTCGTACCTGCGCACCTGACGCGCGAAGGCCCCCGAGGGCGCGGGGGCTTTCGCGGGGGCCGGGCGGGGTCAGGACTTCGGGGCGCGCAGCTCCCGGATCCACGCCACCACCAGCACGACCGCGGCCGCGCCCGAGGACCACAGCAGCTGCGGGCGCGCCGAATCGTCGAACAGCATCAGGACCAGCACCGCGGCCATCCCGATCAGCGCCGCCCACGTCGCGTACGGGAACAGCCACATCGGCAGCGTCAGCCGCTCCGGCATCTCCCTCTCGATCCTCGCGCGCAGCCTCAGCTGCGAGACCGCGATCAGCGCCCACACGAAGAGCAGCACCGCGCCCACCGCGTTGAGCATGTAGAGGAAGATCGTGTCCGGCCACAGCAGGTTCAGCACGACCGAGACGAACCCGAAGGTCACCGAGGCGAAGACCGCCCTGCGCGGCACCCCGCCGGGCGACACCTTCAGCAGGGCCTTCGGTGCCTCGCCCCGTTCGGCCAGGGAGAACACCATGCGCGAGGACCCGTACAGGTTCGCGTTCAGCGCCGACAGCAGCGCCACGAAGATCACGATGTCCATGATCTGGCCGGCCGCCGGGATGCCGATGGAGTCGAGCACCGCCACGTACGGGCTCTGACCGGGCTTCAGCGAGTCCCACGGCAGCAGGGTCACGATGACCAGCATCGAGCCGACGTAGAAGAAGAGGATGCGCCACACGGCGCTGCGCACCGCGCGGGCCACGGACTTGGCCGGGTCGTCCGACTCGGCGGCCGCGATGGTGACGACCTCCAGGCCGCCGAAGGCGAAGACGACGGCCAGCATGCCGGCGACCACGCCGCTCGCGCCGTTCGGGAGGAAACCGCCCTGGCCGGTCAGGTTGGCCATGCCGACCGCGTCCGTGTCGGGGAGGAAGCCGAAGACGGCCAGGGTGCCGAGGATCAGGAACAGCACGATCGCGCCGACCTTGAGGGCCGCGAACCAGAACTCGAACTCGCCGAAGTTCCGCACGGCGGCCAGGTTGCTCACGGTGAAGACCACCATGAAGAGGAGCACCCAGACCCACTGGTCCACCGAGGGCAGCCAGCCGTTCGCGATCTTCGCCGCGCCGGTCGCCTCCACGGCCAGCACCACGACCAGCAGGAACCAGTACAGCCAGCCCGCCGAGAAGCCGGCCCAGCGGCCGAGCGCCTTCTCCGCGTAGACGGAGAAGGAGCCGGAGGCGGGCATCGCCGCCGACATCTCGCCGAGCGCGCGCATCACCAGCATCGCGAGGACGCCCGCGAGCAGGTACGAGCAGATGATCGCGGGACCGGCGATGCCGATTCCGGCTCCGGAGCCGACGAAGAGCCCGGCGCCGATCACGCCGCCGAGACCCAGCATGGTCAGATGGCGCTGCTTGAGGCTGTGGCTCAGGGGTTCCGCAGGGAGCTCGGTCGTACTGGTGGGCGGGTCGGGCAGGAGGTCGCGCATGAGGGGTGCTCGTACTCTCTGTGGCCTGGCGGCGGTGGGGGCTCCGCGACAGTTGGAGGGAACCTACAGTCTCCCCGGAGAGCGTCCACTCGTGCAAAACGGACGTGTTGTCTGTTCTGGCTCGTGATGCGGATCACTTCAACTCGGGTGTGAAGCAGGGTCTTTGTCTACTCCCCACCAAGCCGGGGAGTGCGGCTTTGTCCCGGGCGACGCTGATGCGGCCCTGGACCCGGGACTAACGTCGGTGATCGTCCTGTCGACACCACCTCCCGCGGAGTCCCCGATGAGCACTGCTTCCGTCTCCCTCCGGCCCGGCGCCGTCCTCGCCGACCTGCTGCCCTCGAGCCGCGTCCGCGACATCACGCTCGTCACCGGCGGAGCCGCGCTCACCGGCCTGGCCGCGCAGATCGCCGTCCACGTCGACGGCCTGGCCGCCCCGATCACCGGGCAGACCTTCGCCGCGCTGCTCGTGGGCACCGCGCTGGGCGCCGGCCGCGGCTTCCTCTCCCTGGCCCTCTACACCCTGGTCGGCATGGCCGGCGTGCCGTGGTTCGCGGGCGGCTCCTCCGGCGCGGGCGGCGCGACCTTCGGGTACGTCCTCGGCATGCTCCTGGCCTCCACCGTCGTCGGCGCCCTCGCGCGGCGCGGCGCCGACCGCTCCGTCCCGCGTACGGCGGGCGCCATGGTGCTGGGCTCCGCGATCGTCTACGCCGTCGGCGTCCCCTACCTCGCGCTGGCCACCGGGATGTCCTTCGGCGCGGCCGTCGCGGGCGGCCTGACCCCGTTCCTGATCGGCGACGCGCTCAAGGCCGCGCTGGCGATGGGCCTGCTGCCGGCCGCCTGGAAGCTGGTGGGCCGCCGCGGCTGACCGCGCGCCGCGGCCGGCCCTCACACGCACGGCAGCCCCGGACCGCGAGCGGCGGTCCGGGGCTGCTGTCTTCGTGCTCAGGTCTTCGCGATCAGGTCGTCGCGCTCACCTCGTCGTGCTTACGCGGAGAGGCGCGCGGCGGCCTTGCGGCGTACGTCGCGGACCACGCCGATCACCAGCACCACGGCCGCGACCAGAAGCGACAGCAGGACGGTCTCGCGGTTGTCCTTGTCGTAGACCATGTAGCCCAGGACGAAGGTGATCATCGCGGCGGTGGCCCAGGTCAGGTACGGGAAGCACCACATCTTCACCGTCAGCTTCTCCGGAGCCTCGGCGACCAGGATCTTCCGCATCCGCAGCTGGGTGAGGCAGATGACCAGCCACACGAACAGCGCGATCGCACCCGAGGCGTTCAGCAGGAAGCTGAAGACGGTGTCCTTGAAGGCGTAGTTGAAGTAGACGGCGACGAAGCCGAACACCACCGAGCCCAGGATCGCGGCCGTCGGAACGCCCCGCTTGCTCACCTTGGCGAAGGCCTTCGGGGCATCGCCGCGCTCGCCCAGCGAGAACGCCATGCGGGAAGCGGTGTACAGGCCCGAGTTCAGGCAGGACAGCACGGCGGTCAGCACGATCACGTTCATGATCTGACCGGCGTGCGCGATGCCGATCGAGTCCAGGGCGGCGACGTACGAGCCCTTCTCGGTGATCGACTTGTCGTTCCACGGCAGCAGGGTGAGCACGATGAAGATCGAGCCCAAGTAGAAGACGCCGATGCGCCAGATCACCGAGTTGGTGGCCTTGGTGACCGCGCGGCGCGGGTCCTCGGACTCGCCCGCGGCCAGCGTGACGATCTCGCTGCCCATGAAGGAGAAGACGACCATCAGCACACCGGTGAGGACCGAGCCCCATCCGTTCGGCATGAAGCCGCCGGTGTCGGTGAGGTGCGCGAAGCCCGCGCCCGGGTTGTCCGAGCCCGGCAGCACGCCGAAGACGGCCAGCATGCCGATGATCACGAAGCCGCCGATGGCGACCACCTTGATGCCGGCGAACCAGAACTCGAACTCGCCGTAGGAGGCGACCGAGCCGAGGTTGGTGACCGTCAGCACGGCCATCACGATCAGTGCCCAGGCCCACTGCGGGACGGCCGGCACCCAGCCTTCGAGGATCACGGCGCCGGCGGTTGCCTCGACGGCCAGCACGACGACCCAGAAGAACCAGTACAGCCAGCCGATGGAGAAGCCGGCCCAGCGGCCGAGCGCCCGGTCGGCGTACGCGGAGAAGGAGCCGGAGTTCGGGCTGGCGGCGGCCATCTCGCCCAGCATCCGCATGACGAAGACGACCAGCGCGCCGACCAGCGCGTAGGAGAGCAGGATGGCGGGGCCGGTCTTGGCGATGCCTCCGCCGGAGCCGACGAAGAGGCCGGCGCCGATCACGCCACCGATGGCGATCATGGACAGGTGGCGGTTCTTGAGACCGGCCTTCAGGCCGTCGGAGGGCTGGCCGTCGCCGGGGGTGCCGGTGGGGTCGCCTGCCTTCTGAAGGGTCGTCGTGGAACTCATGAACGATTCCTTAGGTTCTCGGGGCGCTCGGGTTACGAGCCCCGGCATTCAAACCCGACACGCGGACAAGACGGAAGACCCTGTTCCGGATGGTTGCCCAGGGCTCAAAGTCCCGGACCCTGGTCCCGGCGTGTCTCATCTGGGTTGTTTGGGTTTACTTGAGCTTTAGAAGTGACTTACGCGACACCCGCTGCGGGGTGGCGGGCGGGCTCGTGCCACACTCGAGACATGCGCGTGTACCTCGGATCCGACCATGCCGGCTTTGAGCTCAAGAACCACCTGGTGGACTGGCTCAAGAACAACGGCCACGAGCCCGTCGACTGCGGGCCCCACATCTACGACGCGGTGGACGACTACCCGCCGTTCTGCCTGCGTGCCGCGCAGCAGACCGCCGCGGACGCCGACGGCCTCGGCATCGTGATCGGCGGCTCCGGCAACGGCGAGCAGATCGCCGCCAACAAGGTCAAGGGCGTCCGCGCCATCCTGGCCTGGAGCGTCGAGACCGCGAAGCTCGGCCGCGAGCACAACAATGCCAACGTCATCTCCGTCGGCGGCCGGATGCACACGCAGGACGAGGCCGTCTCCTTCATCGAGGCCTTCCTGGCGACCCCGTACTCCGGCGAGGAGCGCCACACCCGCCGCATCGACATGCTCTCGGCCTACGAGACCACCGGCGAGCTCCCCCCGATCCCGGCCCACCACCCGCAGGGCTGATTCCCCTTCCGGCCGTGCCGCCCCCCGGGGGCGGCACGGCTGTTTTCTTTCCACGAGGAGCTTCACCGTGCCCGAGGGGCATACGATCCACCGCCTCGCCGAGGACCACCTCATGCGGTTCGCCGGGTGGGAGGTCGCCGTCAGCAGCCCCCAGGGGCGCTTCGCCGAGAGCGCGGCCCTGCTCGACGGACGGATCCTGGACGGCGTCGACGCCCACGGCAAGCACCTCTTCCTGGGATTCAAGGAGAGCGGCTGGATCCACATCCACCTCGGACTCTTCGGCAAGTACGCGCTCGGCCCCGCACCGGCCCCGCCGGCCACCGACACGGTCAGGCTGCGCCTCGCCAGCGACGATTACTTCTCCGACCTGCGCGGCCCGACCACCTGCGCGTGGATCACGGACGGGGAGAAGCTGGCGATAAGCGACCGGCTCGGCCCGGACCCCTTGCGCAACAGAGACGACCCCGACCGCGCCTGGGCCCGGATCTCCCGCTCCCGCACCACTGTCGCCGCGCTGCTCATGGACCAGAAGGTCGTCGCGGGCGTCGGCAACGTCTACCGCGCCGAGGTCCTCTTCCGGCACGCCATCGACCCGTACCGCCTCGGCAAGGACCTCACGCGGGCCGAGTGGGACGCGATCTGGGCCGACTTGGCGCTGCTCATGCGCGAGGGCGTGCGCAACAACCGCATCGACACCGTCCGCGACGAGCACCTGCCCGAAGCCATGGGCCGCCCGCCGAGGGTGGACGACCACGGCGGAGAGGTGTACGTCTACCGGAGGGCGAACATGCCCTGCCACATCTGCGGGCGCGAGATCCGCACCGCCGCTCTCGCCGCCCGCAACCTCTTCTGGTGCCCGGGGTGCCAGGTCCGCTAGGCCGGGCGATCCACGCGGATCGGCCCGCGGCCCGGAACGCCCCGGCCAAGCGCCACTTCGACGACAGGGCCTAGCTAGAACCCGTGCGACAACCACGGGGCCACGTCGCCCGCGAGGGCCCGCGAGACCTCCGCCAAGGCCCCCGCGCGCAGCTCGCGCACCCGGCCGGCCGCGGCGAGCGAGGTCAGGGCGACCCCGCCCAGGTACGCCGAGCCGAGCTCGCCGACCGACAGCTCCAGCTCCGCCGGCGCGTCGGTGCGCGTGCAGGAGGCCCCGCCCCCGGCAGTTGCCGTGAGCCGCCACCGGCCCGCGTTCCACGGGCAGAACCGGTCCTCGACCTCGAAGACCACGTCCAGCGGGGCCCCGTAGCCGCGGGCCTCCAGCGCCGCCGGCAGGTCCACCAGCCGCAGGTGCAGCGCGTCGCGCTGGCGCACCTGGGTCCGGCGTACGTCGCTCACCAGGTGCAGCACCGGATCGTCCACGGGCCGCCCGTACGCCCGCACCCGCCAGGCCAGGTCGATGCCGAAGACGTAGCGCCACAGCGCCGCGTACGCCGCCGGATCCAGCGCGTCCAGATCGCGCACCTGGACCTTGCCGTCCGAACCGGTCTGCTCCCAGTCGGGCTTGACGTGATAGCGGACGTACCCGACGACCTCGCCGTCCGCCCCCTCGGCGACCACGCACTTCAGCGCGGAGGCTCCCTCCCGGCGCGACGGCGGGTCCAGCAGCGCATGCAGCTCCCAGCCCGGCTGCCGGGCCGGCATGCCGGGCCGGCCCGCGACCAGCGCCGCGTAGACCCGCTCGCAGTCGCCCAGCGCCTTCTGCGGATCGACGAGCCGAAGCCGTACGCCGTCGGTCCCCGGCGGCACGGAGAGGCGTACGCGGGTGGTGTCGATGTCGACGGACACGGAGTACGCCGCGGTGCCGTAGCCGAAGCGCCCGTAGATCGCCGGATCCGAGGCCGTCAGCACGGCGAGCGGTTCACCACCCGCCCGGATGTCGTCCAATTGCCGGCGCATCAGCGAGGTGAGCACGCCCTGCCTGCGGTGGGTCGGGGAGACGCCCACCATCGTGACGCCGCCGGCGGGGACGAGCGCGCCGCCCGGCACGGACAGCCGGAAGGAGAAGGCGCCCGCCGATCCGACGCACGTCTCACCGTCCCAGACGCCGAGGGAGCGCTCCGTCTCGGTCAGGGACTTGTAGAGCTCCCGTTCCTCGGGGGATTCGGGCACTCCACCGAACGCCAGTTCCAGGTGGTCGAACCAGACATCCCACTCATCAGCCTGCAATACGCGCGTCTCAAGAGCCATACGGCCATCCCTATCAGGGCAATCCGTCCCGGTCGATCTCTTTTCGGTCTACCTGCGGGCCCATCTCCGGGGGTACCCCTGCGCGCGCACAGCCAGGATGGATAGGGTCCCGAAGCAATGGCCGGAGCACGTGTGGAGACCCTCCTGGCCCGGACGCGCATGATGTCGCACCGGGCACGCACCGCCCTGCGCAAATCCGCCGTCGACTACTTCCGCGGCGATGCCTCCGACTGGCTCGCCTTCGGCGTCCTGCTGCTCACCGTCCCGGCCATCGCCTGCGGCACGCTGATGCTGCCGGTGTGGTTCTCCCCGTCCGCGCTCGTCCTGCCCATCGTGGCCGGCGGCCTGCTCCTGCGCCCCGCCAGCCTGCTCGCGCTGTACGCGGCCTCGGCGGCCGCGCTCATCGTCGAGGCCCTCGTCCTCGGGCCGTACAACCAGGGCCCCGCCCGGGTCACGCCCGGCACCGTGCTGGTCGTCGCCGCCTGCGGATTCTTCGGACTGGTCATCGCCCAGTTCCGCAGCCGCGTCGGCGTGCCCTGGCGGCGCGGCGGCACCATGCTCTTCGACCTGCGCGAACGCATCCGGGTCCAGAGCAAGCTGCCCTCCCTGCCGCGCGGCTGGCACCGCGAGATGGCCCTGCGCCCGGCCGGCGGCCAGTCCTTCTCCGGCGACTTCGTCGTCGCCGCCCGCACCAACGGCGGCCGCACCCTGGAGATCGTCCTCACCGACGTCTCCGGCAAGGGCATGGAAGCCGGCTCCCGCGCCCTGCTGCTCTCCGGCGCCTTCGGCGGACTCCTCGGGGCCCTGCCCCCGCACGGCTTCCTGCCCGCCGCCAACGGCTACCTCCTGCGCCAGGACTGGGACGAGGGCTTCGCCACCTCCATCCACCTCGTCCTGGACCTGGAGACCGGCGACTACGAGCTGCTGTCCGCCGGCCACCTGCCCGCCCTCCAGCGCTGCGCCGGCACCGGCCGCTGGCAGGAGGTCTCCGGCGAGGGCCCGCTGCTGGGCGTCTACGACGGCGCCGAGTTCGAACCGGCCCGGGGCAACCTGCGCTCCGGCGACGTCCTGATGCTCTTCACCGACGGCCTCGTCGAGACGTCCGACCGCGACATCAGCGAAGGCATGGACCGCCTCACCGGCGAGGCCGACCGCTACGTCGCCGCCGGCTGGGACGGCGCGGCCTGGCACCTGATCGAGAAGGTCGCCAAGGACGTCAACGACGATCGCGCCCTGCTGCTCATCCGCCGGTCGGGCTGACCGCCGAGCCGACCCGCCGGGCAGCCCCGCCGGACGACACCGCAGGTCCGCCGGGGTAGGGCAAACCCCACCATCCATCCGCCGGGTCCCGTCATGGTCCCGGACACCCCGTCCTCCGTAGCGTCGAGACCGTCACCACACAGGCAACGGCGCACAACGGAAGGCAACACACCATGGGGTTCCGGCGGACCACACGACAGGCCGAGCAGCAGCCCGAGCGGCGGGCCGACCAGGCCGGGCGGTCCTACGACTCCACCCCCGCCGTCGAACTGCGCGGTGTCCGCCGGCAGTACGGGCGCGGCTCCGCCGCCGTCCACGCCCTGCGCGGCATCGACCTCAGCCTCCCGCGCGGCAGCTTCACCGCCGTGATGGGCCCCTCCGGCTCCGGCAAGTCCACCTTCCTGCAGTGCGCCGCCGGACTCGACCTCCCCACCGAGGGCTCCGTCCGCCTCGGCGGCACCGAGATCACCGGCATGAACGAGAACGAGCTCACCGAGCTCCGCCGCAACCGCCTGGGCTTCGTCTTCCAGGCCTTCAACCTGCTGCCCTCCCTCACCGTCGAGCAGAACGTCCTGCTCCCCATGCGCCTCGCCGGCGGCCGCGCATCCGCCCAAGGCCAGGACCGCGCCGCCGACCTCCTCGCCCGCGTCGGCCTGGAGGGCAAGGGCCGGCGCCGCCCCGCCGAGCTCTCCGGCGGCCAGCAGCAGCGGGTCGCCATCGCCAGGGCGCTGGTAACCCGGCCCGACGTGGTCTTCGCCGACGAGCCCACCGGCGCCCTCGACACCACCGCCGCCGCCGAAGTCCTCGGCCTGCTCCGCAGCGCCGTCGACTCCCTCGGCGCCACCGTCGTCATGGTCACCCACGACCCGGGCGCCGCCGCCCACGCCGACCAGGTGCTCTTCCTCGCCGACGGCCTCATCGCCGACCGGCTCCCGCGCAGCTCCACCGCCACCATCGCCGCCCGGATGACGGCCCTCACCGCCCCCGCCCCGGCCTACGCGGGAGCGGCCGCCTGATGCGCGCCCGCACCAACGGCCTGGCCCGCGCCGCACTGCGCTTCCGCCCCGCCGCCTTCGCCGGCACCTTCATCGCCGTCCTGATGACCGTCGCCATCGTCTCCGCCTGCGGGATCCTGCTGGAGACCGGGCTGCGGGCGAGCGCCCCGCCGACCCGGTACGCCGAAGCCCCCGTCGTCGTCGCCGCCGACCAGCAGGTCACCCTGCGGACGGGCAGCGGCGAGGGGGCCTACGACGTCTCCACGCAGGTCCCCGAGCACGCCCGGGTGGACGCCGCGCTCCTGGCCCGGCTGGCCCCGCTGGGCCGGGCCGTGCCCGACGTGACGTTCCCGGTACGGGACGCGGCCGGAGCCGGAGCCGGAGCCGGAGCCGCAACCGCCGCCGCGGCCGGCGGTGCCTTCGACGCGTACGGCTGGGGCTCCACCGCCTTCAGCCCCACCGAGCTGCGCACGGGCCGCGCCCCGGCCGCCCCGGGCGAAGTCGTTCTCGGCGGCGCCGACGGGCCCGGCCGGATCACGCTCGACACCCCCGCCGGCAAGCGGGAGTTCCGGGTCGTCGGGCGCACCGACCGGCCCGGAGCCTGGTTCGCCGACGCCGAAGCGCGCACCCTGTCCGGACACCCCGACGCGCTCGACGCCATCGCCGTCTTCGGGGCCGACGCCGAACGGGTCCGGGCGGCCGTGGACGGCCGCGCCCAGGTGCTGACCGGCGCCGACCGCGCCATGGACCCGCAGCTCGCGGGCGCCAAGGAGCTGCTGGCCGGCCTCGGCGGCTCCTTCGGCGGCATCGCCACCCTCGTCTCCGTCTTCACCGCCGCGGGCACCATCGCGCTCTCCGTCGGCCAGCGCTCCCGCGAATTCGCCCTGCTGCGCGCCGTCGGAGCCACCCCGCGCCAGATCCGCCGCACGGTCGCCGCCGAAGCCCTCCTCATCGCACCGGCCGCCGGCGCACTGGGCCTCGTACCCGGCATCGCACTCGCCTCCTGGTGGTTCGGACAGCTCAAGGCGAAGGGCGCGACCCCGGCCCCCGTCGACCTGGCCGTCTCCGGGATCCCGCTGGTCTGCGCCGTCGGCATCGGGCTCGTCACCGCCCTGTTCGCCGGCTGGGCCGCCTCCCGCCGCCCCGCCCGCATCCGCCCCGGCCAGGCCCTCGCCGCGGCCGCCATGGAACGCCTGCGGCCCGGGTGGATCCGTACCCCGTTGGGCATCGCCGCCCTGGCCGGCGGCGCCGCCTGTGCGGGCCTGGCCGCCACCAGCAGCGGTCCGGACGCGGCCAACGCCGCGCTCGGCGTCGTCATGCTCTTCATGCTCGCCGTCGCCCTGCTCGGCCCGCTGATCGCCCGCGCCTGCGCCGCCCTCTTCGGGCTCCCGATGCGCGCCGCCGGCGCCTCGGGCTCGCTGGCCGCCGCCAACTCCCGTACCAACGCCCGCCGTCTGGCCTCCGCGATCACGCCGATCGTGCTCGCCATGGCCTTCTCCTCCACCCTGGTCTTCCTCCACACCAGCCAGGACCGGGCCGTAGTCCAGCAGCAGGAAGCCGGGCTGCTCGCCGACCACGTCATCACCGACCCGCACGACCCGGACCGGGCGGTCGCGGCCGGTGCGGTCGCCCTCACCCGCACCTCCGTCCTCGCCATCGTCGGCTCCGGCCCGGAGCGCATGATCCACAGCGCCTCCGCCCAGGGGGTCGCCGGGGACATCACCACCGTCGAGGACCTGGGCGTGCTCTCGGGGGACCTCGCCCGGCTGGCCCCCGGCAAGGTCGCCGTCGACCGGACCCTGGCCGAGGCCGACCACGCCGCCGTCGGCGACCGCATCGAGCTGCGCCTGCCCGACGGCACCCGGACCGACCCCGAGATCGTCGCCGTCTACTCCCGCGGCCTCGGCCTCGGCGAAGTCACCCTCCCCGCCGCCGACCTGGCCGGCCACACCACCGCCGGCCGCCCCACGGAACTCCTGGTCCGCGGCCCGCTCCCCGCGGACCTCGGCCCGGCGCAGTCCGCATCCGCCTGGACCACGACCCAGAGCCTGGCGCGCGAGGTCAACGCCTGGGCCAACACCACCATGGCGGCCGTACTCGGCGGCTTCGCGGCCGTCGCCGCCGCCAACACCCTGGTGATGACCGTCCTCGACCGCCGCCGCGAACTGGGCATGCTGCGCCTCGTCGGCTCCACCCGCCGCCAGGTGCTGCGGATGCTGCGCTGGGAAGCCCTCCTGGTCAGCGGCGCCGGCATCGCCATCGGCTCGGCGATAGCGCTGGCCACGCTGATCCCGCTGGCCAAGACCCTGACGGGCACCGGCCCCTACGTCCCGCCCGTCGTCTACGGCTCCTTCGTGGCCGCCGCCGTGGCCTTGACCCTGGCGGCCACGTCCCTTCCGGCCCGCCGCGCGCTCCGCCTCAGCCGAACCTGACGTGCCGTACGCCGACCAGCGCGCGCCGGAGCCGACCCCGGAGCGCGCTGTCGGTGTTCTCCCTGGTCTCCTTCGTCTCCTTCGTCTCCTTCGTCTCCTTCGTCTCCTTCGTCTCCTTCGTCTCCTTCGTCTCCTTCGTCTCCTTCGGATTCCCGCCGCCGAAGGGCCCGTCGAGCCCTGCGGTCAGTGCCCGGCCGCAGTCCACGGGCCGATCCCGAGCTTCCCGGTGTTCCCGAGGTCCACCGGCCGGGTCAGGCGCAGCTCCAGCCGGGGCGCGCCGGGCCGGGGCGTGACCGCGAGCACCCACCCCTCCACCGCCGGGGCGCTCGACTCCGTGACCAGGTTGCGCCACACCAGCCCCACCTCGGCCGCCTGCCCCGGCAGGACCGTCACTTTCCCCGGCGGGGAGTCCAGCCCCGTGGGGCTCGCGGTGATCCCGGCCGCGCCGTGGCCGACGGCCACCTCCACCGGAGCGTTCGCCGCGTCCAGCAGCGCGATCTCCGGATACCCCTCCAACTCGTACGGCCGCGACCCGCAGTTGAGCAGCTGCACCGACTCCACGCGCAACCCCATCGCGGCGTTCCCGAGCCCCTCCAGGAGCCGCACCCCGCCCTCGGGACACCCGCCGGCGCGCGGGTCCTGCGTCGTCCGCACCCCGGCGGACGAGGTCGGCCCCGGCGCCGAGGCCGGCGCGGGCGGCGCATCGCACCCCGCGACCATCACCGCCGTCCCCACCAGCGCGCCCACCCCGGCCACCGCCCGCCCCCACCGCTTCACGCTCATGCCCCGACCTTAAGACCCGCCCAGGCCCCGCCGGGGGAGGTGCGGAACGGGGCCGGGGAGGCCACCCGGGCCCGATTGGCCCGTCCGCCGGGGCCCGGCGGCGCCTACCGTGCCCCCATGGACCGCACGCTCGCCGCCGACCTCGCCCGCCTCCCCGACCTCCTCGACGCCACCCGCGACGCAGCCGCCGAGGCCCTCGCGACCCTGGACGCGCGTCCCGTCGTACCGCCGCCCCCGGACAAGCCGCAGGAGCGCGAAGCCCTGCCCGAACGCGGCACCGGTACGGAGGCGGCGCTGGCCGCCTTCGCCGACCGCTGGGCCCCGCGCCTGTCCGCCTCCGCCGGCCCCCGCTACCTCGGCTTCGTCACCGGCGGCGCCACCCCCGCCGCCCTGGCCGGCGACTGGCTCACCGCGGCCCACGACCAGAACTCCAACTCCGCCCTGGACGGCGCCGGCCAGGACCTCGAACGCGAGACCGTCGGCTGGCTCCGCGACCTCTTCCACCTCTCCGACGCCCACACCGGCACGTTCGTCAGCGGCGCCACCATGTCCAATACCACGGGCCTCGCCATCGCCCGCGAATGGCTCGGCGAGCGCCTCGACGTCTCCCCGGCCGAGGACGGCGCGGCCGCGCTCGGCCCCGTCCGGGTCCTCTCCGGCGCCCCGCACTCCTCCATCGCCAAGGCCCTCTCGGTCCTCGGCCTCGGCCGCGGCGCCCTGGTCCCCGTACCGACACTCCCCGGCCGCGAGGCCGTCGACCCCGCCGCCCTGGAACGCGCGCTCGCCGACGCGCCCGGGCTCCCCGCCGTCGTCGTCGCCAACGCCGGCACCGTGAACACCGTGGACTTCGACGACCTCCGGGCCATCGCGGCCCTGCGCGAACGCCACGACTTCTGGCTGCACACCGACGCCGCTTTCGGCGCGTTCGCCGCACTGTCCCCGGAACACGCCCACCTCACCGCCGGCCTCGACGCGGCCGACTCCGTCTGCGTCGACCTGCACAAGTGGCTCAACGTCCCCTACGACAGCGCCGTCCTGTTCACCCGCCGCCGCGACCTGCAGGCCCGCGTCTTCCAGAACGCCGCCGCCTACCTCGGCCCCCTGGGCGACCACCCCGACCTGGTCCACCTCACCCCGGAGAACTCCCACCGGCTGCGGGCCCTGGCCGCCTGGTTCACGCTCCGGGCCTACGGCCGCGAGGGCCATCGGGAGATCGTCGAACGGGACATCGCCTGCGCCCGCGCGCTGGGCGCGTCGCTCGCCGAGGACCCGTCCTTCACGGTCCTCGCCCCGGTCCGCCTGAACGTCGTCTGCTTCACCCTCGCCGCCGAGCCCACCCCCGCCCGCCTCACGGCCCTGCGCGAAGCGGCCGCCCCCGAGGTCTTCGTCACCCCCACGACGTACGCGGGAACCCCCGCCCTGCGCGCCGCGTTCTCCAACTGGCGTACCACGCACGCGGATGTGCGCCGGATCGCGCAGGCCCTCCACACGGCGGCAAGGGAGCTCGGATGACCGACCACCACCCCCTGACCCTCATCGAGGTCGAGGCCCTCGCCCGCGCCGCGCACGAGGGCCAGACCGACAAGGCCGGCCGGCCGTACGCGGAGCACCTCGCGGCGGTGGCCGAAGGCGTCCGCGCCCGCGGCGGCACCGCCGAACAGCAGGCGGCGGCCTGGCTCCACGACGCGATCGAGGACGACGCCCTCAGCCCCGCCTGGCTGGCGGCCGCCGCACTCCCCCCGCCGGTCAAGGCCATGGTCCTGGCGCTCACCAAACGCCCCGGGGAACCGGTCGAGGACTACACGGCCCGGATCCTCTCCACACCCGGCGCCCGCCTCGTCAAGGAAGCCGACCTCGCGCACAACGCGGACCCGGCCCGCCTCGCGGTCCTCGACGCCCCCACCCGCGACCGGCTGTCCGCGAAGTACGCCTATGTCCGTTCACTGCTCGGCCTCCCCGAGCCCTGACGCAAACGCGCCACTGCCGATTCGTCACGGGGCGGATAGCGGGGGCCTGTTGGTGGGAGGATGGTCCATGTGGGGGTGCGCACGGCCGACCCCCGGGCCGACCAGGGGACGACCGAAGGTGTGATCAGAAGTGGCCATTTCGCTGTCAGTAGTGGTTCTGTTGGCGATCATCCTCGTGGTGCTCGTTCGCGGGAACCACCTCAAGGCCGGCCCCGCGGTCGTCGCGGTCCTCTTCGGCTTCTTCCTCGCGTCCAGCTCCATCGCCCCGGACGTCAACCGCTTTCTGAACTCCCTCGCGGACACGATCGCCGGCATCAAACTCTGAGCACGGAAGCCGGGCCGGCGGTCAGCCGGCCACGGCGCCGCAGATCCCGTGGATCCCGGGAACGCAACAGGGCCAGTCGGAGGAAAACATCCTCTGACCTGGCCCTGAGCCGTCTGGAGCGGGTGACGGGAATCGAACCCGCCTAGCTGGTTTGGAAGATCACGTACGCGCACCGTGCCCCACCCGCAGCTGCTCCCACTGGGCGAGATCGTGGATAGCGTATCGGTGGAGGTATTGGAGGAACAGCTCCACCTCGTCGTCTGACAGCGGCTCGTCGTGCCTCTCGTTGCGGCAGACGGCTGGGCGCGGGCTCGGCGATGGATTCGGCCTTCACGGCAGTTCCCTACTGTTCCCCGTCGCTTGATCTGGTCCGCTTTTGGGGTGGGGCTCAAGTTCAGCCTGCCTGGAGCAATGACGCTCGCGGGCCCCCGGCGCTGTCCTCCTACCGAGCCGCGGAGGTGTGTGCATGATCAATACAGTATGAGTGGCAATGTGCAGAACGGCGCCGCAACAGTTCATCGGACTCCAAGGTGCCGTCGAGCGTGAGCAGCATTCCGATCCCACCTGCCGATCTCAAGAGAGATGGCCTGTGAAGGACTTCATCCATCGCGCGAGCAACCTTGACAACATCGGACGTATCTTCGGCTGACTCCATTTTCCAGATCGCAAGCTGCATTAATGTCGCCGCCCCTGATTTCAGCCACCCGCAGTTATGCAAGAAGAATAGGGCGCATG
Source organism: Streptomyces sp. ISL-43 (assembly GCF_018614195.1). Classification (GTDB taxonomy): domain Bacteria; phylum Actinomycetota; class Actinomycetes; order Streptomycetales; family Streptomycetaceae; genus Streptomyces. Next base: position 146,734 of record NZ_JAGGOT010000032.1, on the reverse strand, counting down.
AGGCGATTGATGCCGGCTGATCAGGAGAAACTTTTCTGATGTCTCTCAGTAGGAACCTAAACACCGTGTTGGATATTAGTTGCACGGCGGCCTGCGCAAAAGAGTCGCCTGGATCTGCCAGGGCTGCATCGCGTACGCCCGCCACTAGCATCGACATGGCGCCGCCGATGGCGCGAGCGCGATTTATTTCGCAGAAACACGCGGATTCGAGGATCTCACGCTGACCGACAAGAGAGCCAGCCATATGCTTCGTGCGTGACGTGCATACCCGGCATTCACTGCGGAAGATGCTTGCGTCAAGTGGGACCAAGCCGGTGTCCCAGATTTCGGCGAAGCTCCTTTCATCTTCGTTGCGATCCCACAGCGGTGGCCGCAACTGCGCGGCGCTCAGATAAGCTTGCTCCTCTGCGGTTTTAATTTCCTCTCTGGTTCTGGCGGTGGTGCCGCTCAATTCGGCCCCGATCCGGTCAAAAGTGATCTTCGCTTTGGAGGTCCTGCGTTTGGAGACCTTTTCCGCTTCCGCGTAAGCTCCGTCCAGTGCTGCCTCGGAATGATCGCCGTCATCCGTGAAGCGCGAAATGCGATCTCTGTCTCTTTCGCCCGAATCGATCCATTTATTGAGGACTCGACGAACTGACGCGATATGCGTTGTCGTTAGTTCATTCACGCATGGAACATTTCGTGGCTGCACTAGCCCCGCCATGAAAAGCGTGAGAACTGCCTCATCGGTCGATCGGCCTTGGCCTGTCCGCAGTGCCAGGCTCTCGGCATAGTCGTGAAGCCCAGCCACAGGTTCGGAGCGAGAGCCGGCACCCCGGCCAAGCCCCTGGCGCATGTGTCGCGGCAGGTAGCTCTTGGACCGCCACCGTTCCAGCTGTGTTGCCGTGATCGAGACCCCTCGCGATGCCAGCGCTCTGATGAGTTCCTGGTCGGTACGACTTGGCTGCGTCCTAGGCATGGAGACAGCGTAAGAACCCCGCGAGGTTTCGGGAAGTTGGCGAGTCCCAACTGAGGATCCTGGACTCGTACTTCGCACAACCGGGCGAGTCTGCGCAATCGAGGGGAAGACATGGGACGTTCTATCGAAGTGAGGGTCTTGCTGATTGGGCTTGCGGTGATGCTTGGCGTGATCGTCGGCATGGCGGCTGGTCTGCTGGCTTGGCTCAGCGGTTCATCCGCACCGGTTGCCATCCGCCATGGAGGGGTGGCCTTCGGGGGTGCTGTGACGTTGTCAATCTTGATCATGACTGCCCTGGGCCTTCTTTAGAGGCCCACGTTTGCAGGGCGTACGCCTACTTCTTCTCGGCCTGGTTCTTGCCCCGGCCTGGGCGTTTACCGGGTAAGGACGCTCTGACCCGCGGTCGGCCAGTGAGCGGTTGTCACCCTTGGCCAGCCCCGGCCAGCCGCTCACGGCCCACAGACGGCCCGGCGTCGCGCGTGCTGTTCCTGATCATCCCGGTCGGCCACACGCTCGAAGTCTTCAGAGAGCGGACCGCGGAGGCAACCCGGAGATCTGGCGGGCCAGTTCGTCGACGACCTGCGGTGCGGACGCATGAGCAAGAAGGATGTGAAGGACTCGAAGGGTACGAAAGAAGATCCACAGCGGAAGAGGTACGCAGGGGGCGCGGGGAGCTGATCGCAGACCCGGGAACGACGAAGGGCCAAGTCGAGGAAACATCCTCTGACCTGGCCCTTAGTGCTTCTGAGCGGGTGACGGGAATCGAACCCGCGTAGCTAGTTTGGAAGACTAGTGCTCTACCATTGAGCTACACCCGCACTACGTGCGACGCAGGTCCGAGGACCGCGGCACGGACAGCATCCTAGCGGGTCGGGGCGGCGGATCGCACACCGCATTTCGGGCCCGGGTGCGCGAGCGGTGGCGCTTTCCCCGAAACTCCGCACGGCGGAGGGTCTTCGGGCATGTACCCTACGTGTCGCACCGACGGGGTGTGGCGCAGCTTGGTAGCGCGTCCGCTTTGGGAGCGGAAGGTCGTCGGTTCGAATCCGGCCACCCCGACCAGCAGGAAGCGCTCGGAGGCTGATCCTTCTCCGATCGGCGTCATTCCACGCGACCGCGCGAGAAGCTTCGCGGAGACCGCGTCGATGATCGCGTTGTGGGCTGATTGCCGCTTGCGGCTACTATGCAAGCTGCGTGCCCGTGTGTCTGATGTACCGGGCCCGATCCGCTGAGAACCGCTGAGTCGCGGCGACAGCAGAGACCCCCAGCAGTCAGCCACAAGGAGACCGAACCGTGAAGAGCGCCGTGGAGACCCTGAACCCGACTCGGGTTCGGCTCACTGTTGAGGTGCCCTTCGAGGAGCTCAAGGACAGCCTCGACGCGGCCTACAAGAAGATCAACCAGCAGGTCACGGTGAAGGGCTTCCGCAAGGGCAAGATCCCGGCCCGCGTCATCGACCAGCGCTTCGGCCGCGGTGCGGTGCTGGAGGAGGCCGTCAACGACGCCCTCCCGAAGTTCTACACCGAGGCGGTCAACGAGGCCGACCTGAACCCGCTGGGCCAGCCCGACGTCGACATCACGGAGCTGAAGGACGGCGAACTGCTGGCCTTCACCGCCGAGGTCGACATCCGTCCCGCGATCGAGATCCCGGACTACTCCGGCATCGAGGTCACCGTGGACGCCATCGAGGTCTCCGACGAGGACGTCGAGAAGTCGGTCGAGCAGCTGCGCGGCCGTTTCGCGTCCACCAAGGACGTCGAGCGCGCCGCCCAGGACGGCGACGTCGTCACGATCGACCTCGAGGCCAAGGTCGACGGGGAGGTGCTGGAGGACGGTGTCGCCCAGGACGTCTCCTACACCATCGGCTCGGGTGAGCTGCTCGAAGGCATCGACGAGGCCGTCAAGGGCCTGGAGGCCGGTGGCGAGGCCACCTTCACCTCCCAGCTGAAGGGCGGCTCCGCCGAGGGCAAGGACGCCGAGGTCACCGTCAAGGTCGCCAAGGTCTCCGCCCGTGAGCTGCCGGAGCTGGACGACGAGTTCGCCGGCATGGCGAGCGAGTTCGACACGCTGGAGGAGCTGAAGGCCGACAGCCGCAAGCGCCTCGAGAACATGAAGCAGTACGACCAGGCCACCCAGGCCCAGGAGCGCGTGCTGGAGAAGCTGCTCGAGCTCGTCGAGGTCCCGATCCCCGAGAAGCTCCTCGCGGACGAGGTCCAGACCCGCAAGCACAACCTCGAGCACCACCAGCTCGGCCAGATGGGTCTTTCCATCGAGAAGTACCTCGAGATCCAGGGCAAGACGGTCGAGGAGTTCGACGCCGAGACCGCCGAGCAGGCGATCAAGGGCATCAAGACCCAGTTCGTCCTCGACGAGCTGGTCAACAAGGAGAAGCTGAACGTCAACCAGGAGGAGCTCACCGAGCACCTCATGCGGCGCGCTGCCTCCTCCGGCATGTCCCCCGACCAGTTCGCCCAGGCCGTCGTCGAGGGCGGCCAGGTTCCGATGCTCGTCGGCGAGGTCGCCCGCGGCAAGGCCCTCGCGGCCGTCGTCGAGGTCGCCAAGGTCACCGACACCAACGGTGAGGTCGTCGACCTGTCCGACGACGAGGACGAGGTCGAGCAGGCCGCCGAGACCGTCGAGAACGTGGTCGAGGCCGACGGCGAGACCGCGGCCGACGAGGCCAAGTAACACCTGGGGTCACCCCCGCCGAGCAGTACCCGAGCATGGCCCGAAGGGCCCGTACGCAGCCGCGTCCGGGCCCTTCGGCTTGCCCGCGCGAAGCCCTCCGGGACCGGTCCCGGACCTTGCGCTCCGAGCGAACAGTTCGGGAAGCGGGATGGCGTTGTCCTACCTGCGCGTTAGGGTCCATGAATACGAGGGCACGGGAGTACCCGACGCCGGCGGACGTCGTCCGCACCGGTTGGTCCGAGCCCCAGAACGAGACGCTGAGACGGCACATGGCCGTCGGAGACGAGCAGGTGGATACGTGACGAATCTGAAGCCTTACGCCGCGGGTGAGCCGTCCATCGGTGGCGGCCTCGGCGACCATGTCTACAACCGGCTGCTCGGCGAGCGCATCATCTTCCTCGGCCAGCAGGTCGACGACGACATCGCCAACAAGATCACCGCGCAGCTCCTCCTCCTGGCCGCCGAGCCGGACAAGGACATCTACCTGTACATCAACAGCCCCGGTGGCTCGGTGACGGCCGGCATGGCGGTCTACGACACCATGCAGTACATCCCGAACGACGTCGTCACCATCGGTATGGGCATGGCGGCCTCGATGGGCCAGTTCCTGCTCACCGGCGGCACCGCGGGCAAGCGGTTCTCGCTCCCGAACACCGACATCCTGATGCACCAGGGCTCCGCCGGCATCGGCGGCACCGCCTCGGACATCAAGATCCAGGCCCAGTACCTGCTGCGCACGAAGCAGCGCATGGCTGAGATCACCGCCCACCACTCCGGCCAGACGGTGGAGACGATCATCCGCGACGGCGACCGCGACCGCTGGTACACGGCGGAAGAGGCCAAGGCTTACGGCCTCATCGACGAGATCATCTCCGCCGCGTCGCTGGTCCCGGGCGGCGGCGGCACCGGGGCCTGATCCCGGCCCCGGCGCGCGAGAACCCGCAGGGGAGCTCGTACGCCAGCCCGCACCAGGCAAGCCTCAGCCCGCAGAACGCCACCAGGATGGTGAACACCCAGATGCACATGAACAACCTTTCTCCCGCGAGCGGCCTCTACACCGGCGCGCCGGTGGACAACCGTTACGTCGTGCCGCGCTTCGTGGAGCGCACCTCGCAGGGCGTGCGCGAGTACGACCCGTACGCGAAGCTCTTCGAGGAGCGCATCATCTTCCTCGGCGTGCAGATCGATGACGCCTCCGCCAACGACGTCATGGCGCAGCTGCTGTGCCTGGAGTCGATGGACCCGGACCGCGACATCTACCTGTACATCAACAGCCCCGGCGGCTCCTTCACCGCGCTGACGGCCATCTACGACACGATGCAGTTCGTGAAGCCGGACATCTCGACGGTCTGCATGGGCCAGGCGGCCTCCGCCGCCGCCGTCCTGCTCGCCGCGGGCGCCCCCGGCAAGCGCATGGCGCTGCCGAACGCCCGTGTGCTGATCCACCAGCCCTCCGGTGGCACCGGTCGCGAGCAGCTCTCCGACCTGGAGATCGCGGCCAACGAGATCCTGCGCATGCGCGACCAGCTGGAGACCATGCTGGCCAAGCACTCGACGACGCCGCTCGAGAAGATCCGCGACGACATCGAGCGCGACAAGATCCTCACTGCCGAGGGTGCGCTGGCCTACGGCCTGATCGACCAGGTCGTCGCCACCCGCAAGACCTCGCACTGAATCCTTGCCGCCAGTTGGCGTGGGCACGTCGCCGGATTGGGCGATGTGAACCACGTCAAGGGGGCCCCGCACGGGGCCCCCGGCAAGGTACCGTCGGATATGAGGCACCAGGAGCGCTGAACCAGGCGTCTCCCAGGCGAAGGGGAAGTACCTCGTGGCACGCATCGGTGACGGCGGCGACCTGCTCAAGTGCTCGTTCTGCGGAAAGAGCCAGAAGCAGGTGAAGAAGCTCATCGCGGGACCCGGTGTGTACATCTGCGACGAGTGCATCGACCTCTGCAACGAGATCATCGAAGAGGAACTCGCGGAGACCTCCGAGGTCCGGTGGGAGGAACTCCCGAAGCCCCGCGAGATCTATGAGTTCCTGGAGAGCTACGTCGTCGGCCAGGAGCCGGCGAAGAAGGCGCTCTCGGTCGCGGTGTACAACCACTACAAGCGCGTCCAGGCCGGCGAGAACGGCGGCGCGCAGGGCAAGGACGACGCGATCGAGCTCGCGAAGTCCAACATCCTGCTGCTGGGCCCCACGGGCTCGGGCAAGACGCTGCTGGCCCAGACGCTCGCCCGCATGCTCAACGTCCCGTTCGCCATCGCCGACGCGACGGCGCTGACGGAGGCCGGGTACGTCGGCGAGGACGTCGAGAACATCCTGCTCAAGCTGATCCAGGCGGCCGACTACGACGTCAAGAAGGCCGAGACCGGGATCATCTACATCGACGAGATCGACAAGGTCGCCCGCAAGAGCGAGAACCCGTCGATCACGCGCGACGTGAGCGGCGAGGGCGTGCAGCAGGCCCTCCTGAAGATCCTGGAAGGCACGACCGCTTCCGTACCGCCGCAGGGCGGCCGCAAGCACCCGCACCAGGAATTCATCCAGATCGACACGACGAACGTGCTGTTCATCGTGGGCGGTGCCTTCTCCGGCCTGGAGCGGATCATCGAATCGCGCGCCGGCGCCAAGGGCATCGGCTTCGGGGCGACGATCCGCTCGAAGCGCGAGATCGAGGCGAGCAACCAGTTCCAGGAGGTCATGCCGGAGGACCTGGTGAAGTTCGGGATGATCCCCGAGTTCATCGGACGCCTGCCCGTCATCACCTCCGTGCACAACCTGGACCGCGAGGCCCTGCTCCAGATCCTCATCGAGCCGCGCAACGCCCTGGTGAAGCAGTACCAGCGGCTGTTCGAACTCGACGGTGTGGAGCTGGACTTCGAGCGCGAGGCGCTGGAAGCCATCGCGGACCAGGCGATCCTCCGCCAGACCGGCGCGCGCGGCCTGCGCGCCATCATGGAAGAGGTCCTGATGTCGGTGATGTACGAGGTCCCGTCCCGCAAGGACGTGGCCCGCGTGGTCATCACCTCGGACGTGGTCCGCTCCAACGTCAACCCGACGCTGGTCCCGCGGATCGTCCCGAAGGAGCAGGGGCCGCACGAGAAGTCGGCATAGTCGTACCGGACATGAGGAAGGGCGCCCCCCGGACGGGGGGGGCGCCCTTCCTCATGCCGTGCGGGCGGTCGCGGTTACTTCTTCGCGCGCGCGGTGTTGTAGAGCGCCGCGTTCAGCTCGGCGCTCTGGGCCAGGGTGTAGCCCTTGCCCCCGGTCATCATCTTGCCGATGTCGATGTTGATCGTCATGCCCATGGTGCTGTAGTCGGTCCAGATGCACATCGGCATCGTGATCTCCTTGGGCTGCAGCGGGTTGGTGGAGGGCTTCTTGGAGGTGAGCTTCACCTCCTGGCACTTCATCAGCGCACCGCTGAACCCGGCCGGCTTGAAGGTCTCGGGGGAGCCGATGAACTGGATGTCGGCGTCCTTGTCGTCCTTGGCCAGGCTGGAGGTCTTCATCAGCTGGAACGAGGCGTCGAGGGTCTTCGCGGGGTCCGCGATCTCGCCGTAGAAGCCGGAGAAGTTGAGGGACTTGCCCTCCAGGGGCTTGGCCGTGTTCTTGATCTCGTAGCCTGCCCCGACCTTGGTCGGGTTCTTGATCCCGATCGCCTCGGTCTCCTTCTTCTCCTGGGCGTCCATGGTGCTGTCGCCCTCTTTGGCGCTCTTCTTGAAGTCGTTCACCGTCGCCGGCGGGACGATCTTGTAGCCCTTGGTGGAGGCGGAGACGTCGCTGTTGCCGGCGCCCTTGGTCATGAACCAGTACCCGCCGCCCGCGATCACGGCGACCGCCAGGACCACGGCGATGACCACGCCGGCCTTCGACTTCTTCGGGGGCATCCCGCCGCCGTACGGAGGCTGCTGGTAGCCGCCGCCGTACGGGGGCTGCTGCGGCTGCGGCTGCTGCTGCGGGTATCCGGGCTGCTGGGGGTAACCCTGCTGCGGTACTCCCTGGGGGGCCTGCTGCGGGTATCCGTATCCGGGCTGCGCGCCGGGCTGCTGCCCGTAGGGCCCGGGCTGTCCGTAGGGCCCCGGCTGCTGCGGCGGCTGCTGCTGCCCGTAAGGCCCGGGCTGCTGCGGCTGCTGGTCTCCGTACGGTCCCGGCTGGTTGTAGCTCATCCCGCGTCCCCCCATGAGGTTGCTTATGCGTCCCACACATCCTCGCGGAAGCCGGACCCGCACAGACCCCCGGGCCCCGCTAAAGCCGGTTTCATGACCGGACCGTTACGGCCCTAAACTGTGGTCCGTGACCGAGAACACGCAGACACCCAGCAGCCCCAACTCCGAACTGCCGACCCAGTACGCGCCGGCCGATGTAGAGGGGAAGCTCTACGAGCGCTGGGTAGAGCGTGGGTACTTCGAGGCGGACGAGAAGAGCGAGAAGCCTCCGTACGCCATCGTCATTCCGCCGCCGAACGTCACCGGAAGCCTCCACCTGGGGCATGCCTTCGAGCACACGCTGATCGACGCACTCACCCGCCGCAAGCGCATGCAGGGCTACGAGACCCTGTGGCAGCCCGGCATGGACCACGCCGGTATCGCGACCCAGAACGTCGTCGAGCGCGAGCTCGCCAAGGAGGGCAAGTCCCGCCACGACCTGGGCCGTGAGGCGTTCGTCGAGCGCGTCTGGCAGTGGAAGGGCGAGTCCGGCGGTCAGATCTCCGGCCAGATGCGTCGCCTCGGCGACGGCGTCGACTGGTCGCGCGAGCGCTTCACCATGGACGAGGGCCTCTCCGAAGCCGTCCAGACCATCTTCAAGAAGCTGTACGACGACGAACTGATCTACCGCGCCGAGCGCATCATCAACTGGTGCCCGCGCTGCCTCACCGCGATCTCCGACATCGAGGTCGAGTACCAGGACGACGACGGCGAGCTCGTCTCCATCCGGTACGGCGACGGGGAGAACTCCATCGTCGTCGCGACGACCCGCGCCGAGACGATGCTGGGCGACACCGCCGTGGCCGTCCACCCCGAGGACGAGCGCTACAAGCACATGGTCGGCACCGAGATCGAGCTGCCGCTGACCGGCCGCCGCATCAAGATCGTCGCCGACGAGCACGTCGACCCCGAGTTCGGGACCGGCGCCGTCAAGGTGACCCCGGCGCACGACCCGAACGACTTCGAGATCGGCCAGCGCCACGGCCTGCCCAACCTCGCCGTCATGGACGAGCACGCCATCATCACCGCCCACGGCCCCTTCCAGGGCCTGGACCGGCTGGAGGCCCGCTCCGCCATCGTCGCCGCGCTGCGCGCCGACGGCCGGATCGTCGCCGAGAAGCGCCCGTACGCCCACTCCGTCGGCCACTGCTCGCGCTGCAAGACCACCATCGAGCCCCGCCTGTCGCTCCAGTGGTGGGTCAAGGTGGGCCCGCTCGCCAAGGCCGCCGGTGACGCGGTCCGCGACGGCAAGGTCAAGATCCACCCGCAGGAGATGGAGAAGCGCTACTTCGACTGGGTCGACAACCTCCACGACTGGTGCATCTCGCGCCAGCTGTGGTGGGGCCACCGGATCCCGGTCTGGTACGGCCCGAACGGCGAGATCGTCTGTGTCGGCCCCGACGAGCAGCCGCCGACCGGCGAAGGCTGGACCCAGGACACGGACGTCCTGGACACCTGGTTCTCCTCCGGCCTGTGGCCGTTCTCCACGCTCGGCTGGCCGCGGCAGACCGACAGCCTGGCGAAGTTCTACCCGAACGCCGTGCTGGTCACCGGCTACGACATCCTCTTCTTCTGGGTCGCCCGGATGATGATGTTCGGCCTGTACGCGATGGACGGCACCCCGCCGTTCCACACCATCGCCCTGCACGGCATGGTCCGCGACGAGCGCGGCAAGAAGATGTCGAAGTCCTTCGGCAACGCCGTCAACCCGCTGGACTGGATGGACAAGTACGGCTCGGATGCCGTCCGCTTCACCCTGGCCCGCGGCGCCAACCCGGGTGTCGACGTCCCGATCGGTGAGGACTGGGTCCAGGCCTCCAGCAAGTTCGCCAACAAGATCTGGAACGCCACGCGCTTCGCGATGATGAACGGCGCCACGATCGAGGGCGAGCTGCCGGCCGCCGAGCAGATGTCGGCGACCGACCGCTGGATCCTGTCGCGCCTCAACACGACCGTGGCCGAGGTCGACGCGTTCTACGAGGACTACCAGTTCTCGAAGCTGTCGGACGCCCTCTACCACTTCGCGTGGGACGAGGTCTTCGACTGGTACGTCGAGCTGTCGAAGACGACGTTCTTCGCGGGCGGCGAGCAGGCCAAGGTCTCCGCCCGGGTCCTCGGCGAGGTCCTCGACGTCACGCTGCGCCTGCTGCACCCGGTGGTCCCCTTCGTCACCGAGACCCTCTGGACCACGCTGACCGGCGGTGAGTCCCTTGTGATCGCCGAGTGGCCGAAGGACAGCGGTTTCCGCGACGCGGCCGCCCAGGCCGAGATCGAAGGTGTCCAGACCCTGGTCAGGGAGGTCCGCCGGTTCCGCAAGGAGCAGGGCCTCGACGACAAGCAGAAGGTCCCGGCCCGCCTGGCTCTGGCGGGTACGCCGCTGGCCTCCCACGAGGCGGCCATCCGCCAGCTCCTGCGCCTTCAGCCGGAGGGCGAGGAGTTCCACGCCACCGCGACCCTGCCGGTGGCCGGTGCCAGCGTCGCGCTCGACCTGTCGGGCACCATCGACATCCCGGCGGAGCGCAAGCGGCTGAGCAAGGACCTTGCCGCCGCCGAGAAGGAGAAGCAGCAGGCCCAGGCGAAGCTCGGCAACGAGGCGTTCATCGCCAAGGCCCCCGACAACGTCGTGGACAAGATCAAGGGCCGCCTCGCCAAGGCCGACGCGGACATCGCGCGGCTCCAGGCCCAGCTGGCCGCGCTGCCCGCCGAGTAGCGGTCCGGCAGCCCGCAGAGCACAGGTGAAGGCCCCCACGCCGTCGACGTGGGGGCCTTCGCTGCCAGAGTCGGCGGGGGAGCACCGCCCCGGCCACCAGGGCCGTACCCAGCCCGGAGAGCGCCGCGAAGCCGGCGATGCCGAGCAGCATGTTGGGGAAGCCGAGCAGGTTGCCCTGCCAGGTGGTCATCACGTCGCCGCAGCTCAGGACCGCGTTGACGTTGCAGCCCGGGGTGAAGAGCGGGTCTTCCAGGGTGCGGACGCGGTCGTAGGTGAGGACGCCGGAGGCCAGCGTGCCGATCAGGCCGCCGATGAGCAGGAGCAGCGGGACGCCCCGGGAGCGGTGGCCGGGGCCGTGTTCCTCGGTGGTCGTTCGGGGGGTCGTTCGGGTGGTCATTCCTTCGACGCTACGAAACGGGGTCCGGCGGCGGCAGGGCCATCCGGCCATGTCCTGACACATCCGAAGTGCCGTATATCACTTGTCGTGGGGCGGCGGCGGATCGGATGCGGGTGGGCGACCACGGATGATGGAGGGCATGCACGTCAAGCCCGTCGCCTCGGCGCTCCACTGGGTCGCGGCCTCCGGCCGCAGGCTCACCGAGAGCTGGGCCGGGTCACCGCGGGCGATCGACGTGCTGACGGCGCTCGGCTGCTTCGCCCTGATGGCGCTGGACCTGCCGGGCCTGGCCGCCGCCGACAACTCCCTGAGCGGGCCGCTCGCCGCCGTCGTGCTCGCGGCGGGCTGCCTGGGCCTGCTGGTGCGGCGCCGCGTGCCCTGGGTCTCGTACCTGACCGCCCTGCTCTTCATCGGCTGGCTCCACGAGCTCACGCTGATCCAGTTCGCCCTGTACTCCGTGGGCCGCTACCGGGGGCGCCGCGCCGGGATCCTGGCCACCGTCGGGTACGTGGGCTTCGCGCTGGTGGTGTTCGCCGTGCCCGGATGGCCCGAGCCGCGGATCGAGACCCTCAGCTCCTTCCTCAGCCTCGTCGTGCCCATCGGCGTCCTCGCCTCGGCCGTCGGCATCGCCGCCTACCGCCACGACCTCGTGCGCGAGCTCGACACCCGGCGCGCCGAGTCCGCCGTCCTGCAGGCCGTCCAGCAGGAGCGGACCTCCGTCGCCCGCGACGTCCACGACTTCGTCGGGCGCGAGCTGACCCTGCTCACGGTCCGCTCCGAGGTGCTGTCGATGCGCTCGCGCGAGACGGCGTACGCGAAGGACTTCGAAGAGCTGGCCGACACCGCCCGCCGGGCCCACCTGGTGCTCAACGAGATCATCGTGCAGCGCGGGGAGCGGGCCGCGACCCCGGGCGTGGAGGGGCTGGCGGCCCTCGCGGAGGAGAGCGGGCGGGCGGGTTCCCCCGTACGGCTCGCCCTGGATCCGGACGTGCACGGGCTGTCGCCGCTGCGGCAGGCGGCGGTCTACCGGGTGGTGCAGGAGTGCCTGACCAACGCCGCCAAGCACGCCCGCGGCGAGACCATCGAGGTGTCCATCGCGGCGGACGGCCCGCAGCTGCGGATCGCCGTCAGCAACGGGCTGGCGGAGCGCAACGGGACCCGGGCCCCGGTCTCGGCGGGCTCGGGCACGGCGAGCATGTCCGAGCGCGTGCGCAGCCTGGGCGGAAGCCTGACGGCGACGCGCACGGAGGGCTCGTACGAGGTCGTGGCCACCCTCCCGAAGGGATAGGCGCGTGACAGCCCTTAGGCCTTCGCCGGTGCCAGCAGGCTGCTGAGCGTGTCCATGTCCTCCACGCAGCGGCCCGATCCCAGGGCCACGCAGTCCAGCGGATCGTCCGCGACGAAGACCGGGATCCCGGTCGAGGAGGCCATCCGCAGGTCCAGGCCGGGCAGCAGCGCGCCGCCGCCGGTCAGGACGATGCCGTGCTCCATGACGTCGCCGGACAGTTCGGGCGGGCATTCCTCCAGGGTGGTGCGCACCGCGGTGATGATCGCCTCGATGGGCTCGTCGAGGGCGGCCCGCACGTCGCCCGCGCCGAGCTGGAGCGTCTGGGGCATGCCGCCGACCCTCTCGCCGCCCCGCACGGTGAAGGTGCGGGTCTCCAGCTCCGGCCGGTCGGGCACGGGCCAGGCCGAGCCGATGGCGATCTTGACGTCCTCGGCGGTGCGCTCGCCGATGAGCAGGGCGTGCTCCTTGCGGACGTAGTCCATGATCGCGGAGTCCAGCTTGTCGCCGCCGACCCGCAGCGACTGGGAGGTGACGATGCCGCCCAGCGAGATGACCGCGACCTCCGAGGTGCCGCCACCGATGTCGACGACCATCGAGCCGCGCGGTTCGGACACCGGCAGCCCGGCTCCCATCGCGGCGGCCATCGGTTCCTCGATGAGGTGCACGGTCTTGGCGCCGGCCCGGGTGGAGGCGTGGATGATGGCCCGCCGCTCCACCTGGGTGATCCCGGTCGGTACGCAGATCACCATGCGGGTGCGCACCCGGCGGCCGGGGACGGCCTTGCGGACGAAGTGCCGGATCATCTCCTCGGCGGCCTCGTAGTCGCAGATCACGCCGTCCTTGAGCGGTCGGATGGCGGTGATGGAGCCGGGGGTGCGGCCGATGGTCTCCTTGGCCTCGGTTCCGACGGCCAGGGCGGTGGTCGTGCCGGCCTTGACCGCCACCACGGACGGCTCATTGAGGACGATGCCGTGTCCGCGTGCGTAGACGAGGGTGTTGGCGGTTCCCAGGTCTATCCCTATGTCGCGGCTGGAAGCTGTCTTGTTGGTGCTGGCCTGCGGCATCTATTCCCCTATCTCCTGCCCGCAAGGCTTGCATAACGATCCGGTCGCCTTCGCCGTCGAAGGTCCCGAAGCGACCAGGCCGAAAGTCCCCCCGGCCCTCGTCCGTAGACTGGTCCCGTGAGTGAGCAGCAGCCCGAGAGCCACGATGACAGCTTCGACGAGTTCGACCAGATCGTGGCGGAAGAGTCCGACCGCGACCCCGACCTGGCGGTGATCGCTGCGGGCAGCCGCACCCTGCGCGCGCAGGCCGGTCCACCTCAGGGCGAGCCGGTACCCGACGTGCCCGCCGACCCCGAGGTGGCCAAGGCGCTGCGGGAGGTGGAGCAGGAGCTGGCCGGCCGCTGGGGCGAGACCAAACTGGAGCCGTCCATCACGCGGATCGCCGCGCTGATGGACGTCCTGGGCGAGCCGCAGCGCGCGTACCCCTCCATCCACGTCACCGGCACCAACGGCAAGACGAGCACCGCCCGCATGATCGAGGCGCTGCTGAACGCCTTCGAGCTGCGCACCGGGCGCTACACCAGCCCGCACGTGCAGTCGGTCACCGAGCGGATCAGCCTGGACGGGGCGCCGATCACGGCCGAGCGGTTCGTCGAGACGTACCACGACATCAAGCCGTACGTGGAGATGGTGGACGCGGCCGAGGAGTTCCGGCTGTCGTTCTTCGAGGTCCTCACCGGCATGGCCTACGCGGCGTTCGCGGACGCTCCCATCGACGCGGCCGTGATCGAGGTCGGCATGGGCGGCACCTGGGACGCGACCAACGTGATCGACGCCGCGGTCGCCGTGGTCACCCCGATCAGCCTGGACCACACGGACCGGCTCGGCTCCACGCCCGGCGAGATCGCCGTGGAGAAGGGCGGGGTCATCAAGCAGGGCGCCACCGTGATCCTGGCGCAGCAGCCGGTGGACGCGGCGCAGGTGCTGCTGAAGAAGGCCGTCGAGGTCGACGCGACGGTGGCCCGCGAGGGCATGGAGTTCGGCGTCGTCACCCGCGAGGTCGCCGTGGGCGGGCAGCAGCTGACGCTGCGCGGCCTGGGCGGCGAGTACGACGGGATCTTCCTGCCGCTGTACGGCGCCCACATGGCGCACAACGCGGCGGTGGCACTGGCGGCGGTCGAGGCCTTCTTCGGGATCGGCGCGGACCACGCGCGGGCGCTGGACGTGGATACGGTGCGCAAGGCCTTCGCCTCGGTGACCTCGCCCGGCCGCATGGAGGTCGTGCGGCGCAGCCCGACGGTGGTCCTGGACGCGGCGCACAACCCGGCCGGGGCGCTGGTCACGGCGGAGGCGGTGACCGAGGCCTTCGGCTTCAGCCGGCTCATCGGGGTCGTGGGCGCGAGCGAGGGCAAGGACGTGCGGGGGTTCTTCGAGGCCTTCGAGCCGATCTTCGCGGAGGTCGTGATCACGGAGAACACCAGTCATCGGGCGATGTCCGCGGACGCCCTGGCGGCCGTGGCGGTCGAGGTCTTCGGGCCGGACCGGGTGCAGGTGGAGCCTCGGCTGGACGACGCCCTGGAGGCGGCGATCACGCTGGCGGAGGAAGAGGCGGAGTACGGAGGGGCCGGGGTCCTGGTGACCGGGTCCGTGATCACGGTGGGCGAGGCCCGCCTGCTGCTGAAGAGGGGCTGAGGGAATGCGCACGCTGTGTGCTTCGACGCTGATCGGCGAGTTCTTCGTGGTCGGGTTCGCGGGCCTGGTGGCCATGAAGAACCCGGACCTGACCCAGGCCGCGGTCTGGTCGGTGTGCGGGGTCGTGATGCTGCTGTCGGTCCTGCTGTGCGGGATGCTGTCGCGGCCCGGCGCCGTGCAGATCGGCTGGGCCCTGCAGATCGGCCTGATCCTGAGCGGCTTCGTGGTCCCGACGATGTTCTTCCTGGGCGCGGTCTTCGCCGGCCTTTGGTGGTGCTCGGTCCACTACGGCCGCAAGATCGACACGATCAAGGCGGGCTGGGCGGCCCAGGCGGCGGCCCAGCCCGAGGCGTAGGCCGGCCGCGCGCGCGGGGGATCAGCCCGGGAAGGCCCCGCACGGCCGGGCACCGGGCCCCTGTAGCCTCGTCGGACCGCACCCGTTTGCCGCAAGGAGTTACCCACATGACCCAGCGCACGCTCGTCCTCCTCAAGCCCGACGCCGTCCGTCGCGGCCTGATCGGCGAGATCGTCGGCCGCATCGAGCGGAAGGCCGGCTGGACCATTCCCGCGCTGGAGCTGCGCACGCTGGACCAGGAGACCCTGGAGGCGCACTACGGCGAGCACAAGGGCAAGGTGTTCTACGAGCCGCTCATGGGCTTCATGGCGAGCGGCCCGGTCGTCGCCCTGGTCGTCGAAGGGGAACGCGTGATCGAGGGTGTCCGCCAGCTGGCCGGACCCACCGACCCGATCGCCGCGGCGCCCGGTTCCATCCGGGGCGATTTCGGCACCGTCACCCGCGAGAACCTGATCCACGCCTCGGATTCCGAGGAGTCGGCCGAACGCGAGCTGAAGCTGTTCTTCCCCGCGCTCTGATCACTCCTCGCTGAGGCAACATCAGCCAAATAGCGCTCATGACCTGGGGCGACCGAAGTAATTTCGGTCGCCCTTTGGTATTACCGGAGACTTCCGGGAACGCATGGACAGGACACGACGTCACCACTATGGGGGCGGGTATCCATTCCGGCGGGATTGCCGGAGTCCCGTCGCGCGGTGTCCGTACTCGCGGCACTACGATGGGGCCTCCACCCACACACCCACCTCGCCGACCTGACAGCAGCCGCTATCAACTGGAAGGCCAGACGCTCCTCATGGGGAACAAGGGGAACAACATGTCGTTCATCGGCCGTGACATGGCGATCGACCTCGGGACCGCCAACACGCTGGTGTACGTGAGGGGCCGGGGAATCGTTCTGAACGAGCCGTCCGTGGTCGCCATCAACACGAACACCGGCGGCATCCTGGCGGTCGGCTCCGAGGCGAAGAAGATGATCGGGCGCACGCCCGGCAACATCGTGGCCGTTCGGCCCCTCAAGGACGGCGTGATCGCCGACTTCGAGATCACCGAGCGAATGCTCCGGTACTTCATCCTCAAGATCCACAAGCGCCGCTACCTGGCCCGCCCGCGCGTCGTGGTCTGCGTACCCTCCGGCATCACGGGAGTGGAGCGCCGCGCCGTCATCGAGGCGTCCACGCAGGCCGGCGCCCGCCAGGTGCACATCATCGAAGAGCCCATGGCCGCCGCCATCGGCGCGGGCCTGCCCGTCCACGAGGCCACCGGCAACATGGTCGTGGACATCGGCGGCGGCACCACCGAGGTGGCCGTCATCTCCCTCGGCGGAATCGTCACGGCACAGTCCATCCGGGTGGCCGGCGACGAGCTGGACAACGCGATCATCCAGCACATCAAGAAGGAGTACTCGCTCCTCCTCGGTGAGCGCACCGCCGAACAGATCAAGATCACCATCGGGTCCGCCTACGACCTCGACAAGGACGAGCACACCGAGATCCGCGGCCGCGACCTGGTCTCCGGCCTGCCCAAGACCGTGGTCATCTCGGCCGCCGAGGTCCGCAAGGCGATCGAGGAGCCGGTCAACGCCATCGTCGACGCGGTCAAGACCACCCTCGACAAGTGCCCGCCGGAGCTCTCCGGCGACATCATGGACCGCGGCATCGTCCTCACGGGCGGCGGCGCCCTGCTGCGCGGCCTCGACGAGCGGCTGCGCCGCGAGACGGGCATGCCCATCCACATCGCCGAGGACCCGCTCGACTCCGTCGCGCTCGGATCCGGCAAGTGCGTCGAGGAGTTCGAGGCGCTCCAGCAGGTCCTGGACGCCCAGCCCCGCCGCTAGCCGGCCCGCCGCCGGCCGGTGGAACACAAATGATCCGCCGTACGGGTGCTACCGGGCCCGTGCGGCGGATCGTTGATATACAGGCAAGGTCCGGTGTGAGCCCCGGCTCCACCGGAGCGGCTTCGCCGCACGGGTATCTATGAGGAAGGCACGGCCGCCGCACGTGAGGGACACACGAGAAAGCCGGCTGCTCCTGGTGCTTCTGATCGCCATCGCGTTCGCGTTGATCACGGTGGACATCAGGACGGGCGAGGAGTCGCCGGTCGACGGTGCCCGACAGGCCGCCGCAGCGGTCTTCGGGCCGGTCGAGAAGGGCGTGGCGAAGGGGGTCGACCCGGTCGCCAACGCCATAGGGGCGGTAAGGGACTCCGGTGAGCGGCACAACCGGATCGCCACTCTGGAGCGCGAGAACGCGGCATTGAAGGCCAAGCTGGGCAGCGACGAGCAGACCCGCAGCCGGATCCGCGAGCTCGACGAGATGCTCAAGCGGGCGGGCGCCGGACAGTACGGCATCAAGGGCGCCGAAGTCATCGCCATAGGAGCGGCCCAGGGCTTCTCCTGGACCGTCACCATCGACGCCGGCAGCAAGGACGGCATCGAGCGCGACATGACCGTCCTCAACGGGGACGGGCTCGTCGGCCGCGTCGCCACCGTCGGCCCCGACACCGCCACCGTCGTCCTCGCCAACGACCCCGACTTCACCGTCGGGACCCGGCTGGAGAAGACCGGCGAACTCGGCTTCGCCACCGGCCAGGGCGACCGCGCGCTCTCGGTGCAGATGCTCAACGGCAAGGCCAAGATCAACCCCGGTGACCGGCTCGTCACGTTCGGCTCGCGCGGCAACAAGCCCTTCGTCCCCGGTGTCCCGATCGGCGAGGTGGTCAAGGTGGACCCCTCGCGCGGCGACCTGACCCGTACCGTCTGGGTCCAGCCCTTCGTCGGCTTCTCGCGCCTGGACATCGTCGGCGTCGTGGTGATGCCCCCGCGCGAGGACCCGCGCGACGCCGTACTGCCGCCCAAGCCCGAGGCGCCCAAGCCCACCCCGACGGTCACCGTTACGGTCACCCCGTCGGCCAGCGCGCCCGGCAAGCCGGCCGACGAGTAGGAGCCGACCACCATGCGCTTCAACCGGATCCTGCTCGCGGGCACGCTCGTCGTGGTCGCCCTCGTCGTCCAGGTCTCCATCCTGGGACGGCTCCAACTCCCCGGAGCCGTCCCCGACCTGGTCCTCCTCACCGTCGTCGCCCTCGCACTCGTGTACGGGTGCGTCAGCGGCGCCCTCATCGGCTTCGCCGCCGGCCTCCTCGCCGACCTGGCCCCGCCCGCCGACCACGCCGCCGGACGCTACGCGCTCGTGCTGTGCGTCATCGGCTACGTCGCCGGCCTGGTCCGCCCCGACAGCGGACGGTTCCGCTCCGCCTGGGGCCCGATGCTCACCGTCGTCGGCGCCGCCTTCGCCTCCACCCTGCTCTCCGCGGGAGTCGGCGCCCTGGTCGGCGACACCGCCGCCCGCCACGTGGGCCTGACCGGACTGCTCTTCACCGCGGTCCTCTACGACCTGCTGCTCGCGCCCTTCACCGTGCCGTTCATCATGGCCCTGGCCCGCCGCGCCGAGAGCGACCCGATGGCCGTGGACGCCAACGGCGGCGCTCCGGCGGGCAAGGACATCGCCTCCGGCTGGCTGGCCGGCGGCACCGGCCTGCGGATCGGCAGCCAGCGCGGCGGCCTTCGGATGAAGACCGCCCGCAGCCGCGCCAACCGGGCCGGCCGGATAAAGGGCGTCAAGGGAATCAAGGGTGTGAAGAGCGTCAAGAAGCTGTGAGGGAGGAGCAGGCGTGACCAATGTTCCGGAGACCGGCCGCACCTCACGGGTGCAGATCAGGCTCGTCATCATCCAGGTGCTCGTCTTCTCGATGTTCCTCACCCTCGGCGGGCGCCTTTGGTACCTCCAGATCCGCAACGGCGACGAGTACTACCACGAGGCGAGGAGCAACCACGTCCAGCGGGTCGTCCAGCCCGCTGTGCGCGGAGCGGTCCTCGACGCCCGCGGGGTTCCGCTCGCCGACAACGAGACCCGCCTGGTCGTCTCCGCCAGCCGCACGGCGCTGATGAAGATGAAGGACCGCGGCAAGGCCGTCATGACCCGCCTCGCCGACGTCCTGGACATGACCCCCAAGGAGGTCATGGAGAAGGTCCGCCTCTGCGACTCCGAGACCCCGGCGCCCTGCTGGAACGGCTCCCCGTACCAGCCGATCCCGATCACCCTCGAAGCCACCACGCAGCAGGCGCTGCAGCTGCGCGAACGGCCGGAGGACTTCCCCGGCGTCACCGCGGAGCCCACCGCCGTCCGCCGCTACCCGGCACCCGGCGGGGCCCGCACGTCACAGGTGCTCGGCTATCTCTCGCCGGTCACCGACGAGGAGATCCAGAAGGCCAAGGACACCGACTCGCCGCACCTGCGGTCCGATCAGGTAGGCCGCTCCGGGATCGAACGCACGTATGACAGGCAGTTGCGCGGCAAGGCGCGGGTCACCTCGTACGAGGTCGACAACCTCGGCCGGGTCATGCACCAGACCCAGTCCGACCCCGGCGTCCCCGGATCCACCCTCGTCACCAGCATCGATGCCCGGGTCCAGTCCGTCGCCGAATTCGAGCTCCAGCAGGCGATGAAGACCGTCCGCCAGGAGACCGACAAGATCACAGGCCGCAAGTACGAGGCCGACTCGGGCGCCGTCGTCGTCATGGAGGCCAAGACCGGCCGCGTCGTCGCGATGGCCTCCCAGCCCGACTACGACCCCAACGCCTGGGTCGGCGGCATTTCCGCCAAGGACTACGCCAACCTCACCAGCAAGAACTCCAACTACCCGCTGCTCAACCGGTCCATCCAGGGCCAGGCCCCCGCGGGCTCCATCTTCAAGGTGGTGTCGGCGAGCGCGGCCGTGCGGGCCGGCTACGGCTTCGACGACAAGTACAACTGCAGCGCTTCCTACAGCATGGGCAACCGGAGCTTCGCGAACTTCGAGTCCAAGGGGCACGGCCCCATCACCCTCGGCGAGGCCCTCAAGTTCTCCTGCAACACCGTCTTCTACGCCCTCGGGCACAAGGAGTGGCAGCGCGACGGCGGCCTCAAGCCCAAGAACGCACACGACTGGTTCTACCGGACCGCCCGCGAATTCGGCCTCGGCTCCGAGACCGGGATCGACCTGCCGAACGAGGTCACCGGCCGCATCCCCGACCGCCGGTGGAAGCAGAGCTTCTGGAAGGCCAACAAGGACTCCTGGTGCAAGCAGGGCAAGAAGGGCGGCACCTACGTAGAGCAGATCGCCTACGAGAGCTGCCTCGAAGGCAACCAGCTGAAGGCCTACGACAGCATCAACTTCGCCATCGGCCAGGGAGACGTTCTCGTCACCCCCATCCAGATGGCCACCGCGTACTCCGCCATCAGCAACGGGGGCACCCTCTTCGACCCCACGGTCGGCAAGGCCGTGATCAGCCCTGACGGCAAGCACGTCGAGATGATCAAGCCCAGGCCCCACGGAAGGCTGCCGATCGACGCCAAGACCGTCAGCGACCTCGACAGGGGCCTGCGCATGGTGGTCGAGCCCGGCGGTACCGCCGCCTGGCGGTTCGGCGGCTGGCCGCTGGACAAGATCCCGATGCGGGCCAAGACCGGCACCGCCCAGGTCTACGACAAGCAGACCACCTCGTGGCTGGCGACGTACACCGACGACTTCACGATCGTCATGACGATCTCCCAGGGCGGCACCGGCTCCGGGGCCTCCGGCCCCGCCGTCCGCAACATCTACAACGCCATCTACGGCCTCGACATGGCCGGCAAGCAGGACGTGACGAAGGCCCTGCTGCTGGGACCCGAGGCGAAACTGCCCAGGATCCGCCCCGACGGCTCCATCGACTCCCCCGAGATCCGGCCGTACGTGCCGCCGTCCCCGGAGGAGCTGGCGCCGCCCGCGCTCGCCGGCCCGCCCGCCGCGCGCCCCGCGCAGCACGACTGAGGACCGAAACAGACATGCAGACCGCCAACAAGTTCTCCGTCTCCCGGTACGCGCCCGAGCGCGGGGCGATGGCCAAGCTGACCGCCCGCGACTCCGTGGTGCGCCGGCTCGACTGGCCGATACTCCTCTCCGCGCTAGCCCTCTCCCTCCTCGGCTCCCTGCTGGTGTGGTCGGCGACCCGCAACAGGACCTCACTGAACAACGGGGACCCGTACTACTTCCTCTTCCGGCACGCCATGAACACCGGCATCGGCCTCGTGCTGATGATCGCCACCGTCTGGCTCGGGCACCGCACCCTGCGCGGCGCGGTCCCGGTCCTCTACGGGCTCTCGTTGGTGCTGATCCTCGCCGTGCTCACCCCGCTCGGCGCCACCATCAACGGCGCCCACGCCTGGATCGTGATCGGCGGCGGCTTCTCGCTGCAGCCCTCCGAATTCGTGAAGATCACGATCATCCTGGGCATGGCGATGCTGCTCGCCACCCGGGTGGACGCGGGCGACCTCGCCCACCCCGACCACCGCACGGTCGTCAAGGCGCTGTGCCTGGCGGCCGCCCCGATGGGCATCGTCATGCTGATGCCCGACCTCGGCTCCGTCATGGTCATGGTCGTCATCGTGCTCGGCGTCCTGCTGGCCTCCGGCGCCTCCAACCGCTGGGTGCTGGGCCTGCTCGGCTCGGGCGCCGCCGGCGCCATCCTGATCTGGCAGCTCGGCATCCTCGACGAGTACCAGATCAACCGCTTCGCGGCCTTCGCCAACCCCGAGCTCGACCCCGCCGGCGTCGGCTACAACACCAACCAGGCGCGGATCGCGATCGGCTCCGGTGGACTGACCGGATCCGGGCTCTTCCACGGATCGCAGACCACCGGCCAGTTCGTCCCGGAGCAGCAGACCGACTTCGTCTTCACGGTCGCGGGGGAGGAGCTGGGCTTCGTCGGCGCCGGGCTGATCCTGGTGCTGCTGGGCGTCATCCTGTGGCGGGCCTGCGTCATCGCCCGCGAGACCACCGAGCTGTACGGGACGATCGTGTGCGCCGGGATCATCGCCTGGTTCGCCTTCCAGTCCTTCGAGAACATCGGCATGACCCTGGGGATCATGCCGGTGGCCGGGCTCCCGCTGCCGTTCGTCTCGTACGGAGGATCGTCGATGTTCGCCGTATGGGTGGCCATCGGGCTGCTGCAGTCGATCAGGGTGCAGCGGCCGATGTCGGCTTAGGCCTGGCTTAGGCCCCTGTCGGCGGCACGTCCTGTATTCACCTTCACGTCGTGCGCCGTTCAGGACTAGGTTCGGTCTATGGCGGACACGAAGCGCGAGATCGAGCGCAAATTCGAGTTCAGGAGCGACAAGGCCGGACGGCGCGGGGTGCCGGATCTGACGGGCACGGCCGCCATCGCGGCCGTCACCGACCAGGGCACCGTCGACCTCGACGCCGTCTACTACGACACCCCCGACCAGCGGCTCGCCTCCGACGGACTCACCCTGCGCCGCCGCATTGGCGGCAAGGACGCCGGCTGGCACCTCAAACTCCCCGTCGCCCCCGGGGTCCGCGACGAGATCGCCACCCCCCTCAGCGACACCGTGCCGCCCGCGCTCACCTCGCTGCTCCGCTCCCGCCTCCGCGACGCCCCGCTGGAACCGCAGGTCAGGCTCCTGTCCTCGCGCAAGGTCAGTCACCTCCTCGACGCCGACGGCGCCCTCCTCGCGGAGCTGTCCACCGACGCCGTACGGGCCGAGCGCCTCGATGCCACCGCCGCCTGGACCGAGGTCGAGGTGGAACTCGCCGACGGCATCGACCCGGAGCTGCTCGACGCCGTCGAGAAGACCTTCCGCAAGGCCGGCCTGCGCGTCTCGGACGCGCCCTCGAAGCTCGCCCGCGCGCTGACCGAGACCGGCGCCGAACCGCCGGCCCGGCCCGACCCCGCCCCCGCCGACGGGACAACGGGCGCGTACGTCCTGTCGTACCTGCGCGAACAGCGCGACACCCTGATCGCCCAGGACCCCGCCGTACGCCGGGACCTGCCCGACTCCGTCCACCAGATGCGGGTCGCCACCCGACGGCTGCGCAGCGCCTTCAAGACCTACCGCCGGGTCCTGGACCCCGCCGAGACCGGGCCCGTCGGCGAGGAACTGCGATGGCTCGCCGCGGAGCTCGGCGTCGACCGCGACCAGGAGGTCCTGATGGAGCGGATCCGCACCCGCCTCGGAGAACTCCCTCGCACCCTGCGGCTCGGCCCGGTCGGCGGCCGCCTGAAGATCTGGAACACCACCCGCCGCACCGGTTCGCGGCGGGCGGCCCTGGCCGCCCTCGACGGCAGGCGCTACGTGGCCCTGCTGAACGACCTCGACGCCCTGCTCGCCGACCCGCCCCTGCTGGAGGCCGCCGGCCGGCCTGCCGAGGCCGCCCTGCCCGCGGCGGTCCTCCACGACTACGGCCGCCTCGCCGACCGGGTGGAAGGCGCACTGGCCGTGGACCCCGGACCGGAGCGCGACCTGGCCCTGCACGAAGCCCGCAAGGCGGCCAAGCGCGCCCGGTACGCGGCGGAGGCCGCGGTTCCGGCCCTCGGCAAGCCCGCGCGGCGCCTGGCCAAGGCGGTGAAGGAGGTCCAGAGCCTGCTCGGCGACCACCAGGACGGCGTGGTCGCCCGCGAGGCCCTGCGCGGCCTCGCGGTCCAGGCGGCGGGCGCGGGGGAGTCGGCCTTCACGTGGGGGGTGCTCTACGCCCACGAGGAGGAGATCTCGGCGCGCCGGGAGCGGGAGCTCCCGCAGGTCTGGGCGGCCACAACGGCGCGGGCGGCGGCGCTGCGGGGGTGACGGCCCGGGGCCGGGCCGGGCGTCGAGCGGGCGGGAGGCTGCCGGGCATCGGGGTACGCTTGAGAGTCGCTCCCTGCCCGCTTCACGAAAGTCGCGTGATGTCCGAGTCGGTCTTCCCACAGCTCGAAGCTCTGCTCCCGCATGTGCAGAAGCCCATCCAGTACGTCGGTGGTGAGCTGAACTCCACCGTCAAGGAGTGGGACTCCGCCGACGTCCGCTGGGCGCTGATGTACCCGGACGCGTACGAGGTCGGGCTGCCCAACCAGGGCGTCATGATCCTTTACGAGGTGCTGAACGAGCGCGAGGGCGTGCTCGCGGAGCGCACGTACAGCGTGTGGCCGGACCTCGAAGAGCTGATGCGCGAGCACAAGGTGCCGCAGTTCACCGTCGACTCCCACCGCCCGGTCGGGGACTTCGACGTCTTCGGGCTCTCCTTCTCCACCGAGCTCGGCTACACCAACATGCTGACGGCGCTGGACCTCGCGGGCATCCCGCTGGAGGCCAAGAACCGTACGGTCGACCACCCCATCGTCCTCGCGGGCGGTCACGCGGCCTTCAACCCCGAGCCGATCGCCGAGTTCATCGACTGCGCGATCATCGGCGACGGCGAGCAGGCCGTCCTCGACATGACCGAGATCATCCGTGCGTGGAAGGCCGAGGGCCGTCCGGGCGGGCGCGAGGAGGTCCTGCTGCGCCTCGCCAAGACCGGCGGCGTCTACGTCCCGGGCTTCTACGACGTCGAGTACCTGCCGGACGGCCGCATCGGCCGCGTCGTCCCGAACCGGTCGGGCGTGCCGTGGCGGGTGTCCAAGCACACCGTCATGGACCTCGACGAATGGCCCTACCCCAAGCAGCCCCTGGTCCCGCTCGCCGAGACCGTCCACGAGCGCATGTCCGTGGAGATCTTCCGCGGCTGCACCCGCGGCTGCCGTTTCTGCCAGGCCGGCATGATCACGCGCCCCGTGCGGGAGCGAAGCATCACCGGCATCGGCGAAATGGTGGAGCGCGGCCTCAAGGCGACGGGCTTCGAAGAGGTCGGTCTCCTCTCCCTCTCCTCCGCGGACCACACCGAGATCGCGGACATCGCCAAGGGCCTGGCCGACCGCTACACGGACGACAAGGTGGGCCTGTCCCTCCCGTCGACCCGCGTGGACGCCTTCAACGTCGACCTGGCCAACGAGCTGACCCGCAACGGCCGCCGCTCCGGTCTGACCTTCGCCCCCGAGGGCGGCTCCGAGCGCATGCGCAAGGTCATCAACAAGATGGTCTCGGAAGAGGACCTGATCCGGACGGTCTCCACGGCGTACGGCAACGGCTGGCGCCAGGTGAAGCTGTACTTCATGGTCGGCCTGCCGACCGAGACCGACGAGGACGTGCTCCAGATCGGCGACATGGCGGTCAACGTCATCGCCAAGGGCCGCGAGGTCTCCGGCCAGAACGACATCCGCTGCACGGTGTCGATCGGCGGGTTCGTGCCGAAGCCGCACACCCCGTTCCAGTGGGCGCCGCAGCTGTCGGCGGAGGAGACGGACGCCCGTCTGGCCAAGCTCCGGGACAAGCTCCGCGGGGACAAGAAGTACGGTCGCTCCATCGGCTTCCGCTACCACGACGGCAAGCCGGGCGTCGTCGAGGGCCTGCTCTCCCGCGGTGACCGCCGCATCGGCGACGTCATCCGCGCCGTGTACGAGTCGGGCGGCCGCTTCGACGGCTGGCGCGAGCACTTCAGCTACGAGCGCTGGATGCAGGCGGCCGGGAAGACCCTGCCCGCGTACGGCGTGGACGTGGCCTGGTACACGACCCGCGAGCGCACCTACGAAGAAGTGCTGCCCTGGGACCACCTGGACTCCGGTCTGGACAAGGACTGGCTCTGGGAGGACTGGCAGGACGCCCTCGACGAGACCGAGGTCGAAGACTGCCGCTGGACTCCGTGCTTCGACTGCGGCGTGTGTCCTCAGCTCCAGACCAGTATTCAAATCGGACCGACCGGGCAGAAGCTGCTCCCGCTGAGCGTGGTGGGCGAATCCCCGAAGTAGTACGGTCGTGTGAAATGTCCCCTTGTCGAGAGACAGGGGGACATTCGCATTCCTCCTCCGGTTTCCGTGAGCACCGACAGCCGTACGGACGGGAGCGCCCGCGGAGCGTCGGTCGGCAACGAGCGGCGCGTGTCCCGCCCAAGGGGTCCATCGACTGAAGGCGGTCCCTGTGCAACGGAGCGGGCCCGTGGTGTGTCCTTAGCGGCATGGAACTGGAGAAGTCGCTGCCGCCACCGCAGGGCGAAGGCTGCCTGGTGGGCGTCGTCCGGATACCCGTGAAGATCGTGGCGATGCTGGTCGTGCTGCCCGTACGGGTGGTGTGGGACGTGCTCGTCGCCTTCGCGCGGATGCTGAACCGGACCGTCTTCGGACCGCTGGGACAGGGACTGGCCCGGTTGTACGAGCTGGCCGTGCTGCCGGTGCTGCGCGGACTCGGGTGGCTGGTCGGGGCCCTGCTCAAGCTGTTCCTCTACTGGCCGTGGGTCGGTCTCTGGCGGTACGTCATGCTCCCGGCGGGGCACGCGATCGGCCTGCTGGGGCGGGCCGTTCACACCTATCTGCTGAGCCCGTTGGGCAAGGGGCTGCGGTGGGCGGTCCGGACGCTGGGCATGGTGCTCCTCGTCTGGCCGGCGGTCGGGCTGTGGCGGTACGTGCTGGTCCCCGCCTGGGAGTACGTACTGGCGCCGGTCGGGCGGGGCTTCGCGTGGCTGGTCGCGGGCGGGGTGCGGTACCTGCTGGTCCTGCCGGCGCTGGCGCTGTACCGGTACGTCCTCGCCCCCGTCGGGCACGGACTGCTCTGGCTGGCCCGGGGGTTCGGGCTCTGCGTGGCCTGGCTGGCCATGGCGCTGTTCGTCTGGCCCTGGGTCGGGCTGTGGCGGTACGTGCTCGCGCCCGTCGGCCGTGGGCTGTACGCGTACCTGCTCGCCCCCCTCGGCCGGCTGCTGGTCGGTGCCTGGCATCTCGCGGGGCGCGTGAGCCGGTCGCTGTGGCGGGGGTTCGTGCGGGTGTGGCGTTGGCTCGTCGTGCGGCCCGTCGCCTGGGCGTACCGGCGGATCGCCACACCCGTCGGGCACGCCGTCCGCGCGGTGTGGACCTCCGTCCGGCGCGCCGCCCGCTCGGTGCACCGGCAGGCGATCGCTCCGGTCGGCCGCGCCGTCCGCGAGGTGTGGAACACCTCCCGCCTCGCGGTGCGCGAGGCGCGGGCCGAGGTACGGCGGGCACTGTTCGGGGGGCCGCCCCGGGAACCGGCGAGGTCACAGGCGCGTACTCTGTGTAGTAACAGAGCCGTAGACGACGCGCCCGCCACGCCGATCCCGACGAGCCCCCTGCACAAGCCGCAGGGGTGAGCCGGGCGGGCGACGGCGTGGCCCGCAGGCTCCACAGACCTCAGGGCGACGCGCGAGCCGCGGAGCCCCGCACAAGGAGAAGAACCACTGGGCAAGCGACAGCCCGAAGGCCCGCCTCCCGCACCGGTGGTGCAGCGCATTCGACTGCGCTACACCAAGCGCGGCCGCCTCCGGTTCACCAGTCACCGGGACTTCCAGCGCGCCTTCGAGCGGGCCCTGCGCCGCTCCGAGGTGCCCATGGCGTACTCGGCGGGCTTCACCCCGCACCCGCGCGTCTCGTACGCGAACGCCGCCCCGACCGGGACCGGCAGCGAGGCCGAGTACCTGGAGATCGCCCTCGCGGAGCGCCGCGACCCCGCGAAGCTCCGCGAACTGCTCGACGAGTCGATGCCGCTCGGCCTCGACATCATCGACGCCGTGGAGGCCCACACCTCCGGTCTCGCCGACCGGCTGACGGCCTCCGTCTGGGAGCTGCGCCTGGACGGCGTGGAGCCCGCGGACACCGAGCGGGCCGTCGAGGCCTTCCTCGCCGCCGAGACCGTGGAGGTCCAGCGCCGCACCAAGAACGGAATGCGGACCTTCGACACGCGCGGCGCCGTGGTCAGTCTGGAAGTGGTTCCCGTTTCGGTTGCCGCAGCGGCTGATAGGCCCCTGGACAATGCTTGTGCGATACTGCGGCTGGTTGTTCGGCATTTGACACCTGCCGTGCGACCCGACGACGTCCTGTCCGGTCTCCGAACCGTGGCCGACCTAACGCCGCCGGTCCCCGCAGCGGTGACCAGGCTGGCGCAGGGGCTCTTCGACGAGGAGTCCGGCACGGTGACCGACCCGCTCGCGCCCGACCGCGAAGCTGTCACGACCGCCCCATCCACGGCGGCCGTAACCGCCGACGCGAAGGCGCCGGAAGGTCCCGCCGCGTAGGGATCGTCGTCGTCGCGCAGCCCTGGGACTCGGGAGCCACCTGGGTCGGGCCGCGCACAGACCTGAAGACTTCCGCCAGGCCGTACGGACTACCACGTACGGAACCGGCGGCCATTGAACTGAGCTCCCGTGTGGCGAACGCGCCCCGGAGGCCGGCTCCCCGCTCATCGTGCGGAGCCGTGCCGGACCGGAAGTCAGCCGCGGCGCCCGGGAGCGTGACGGGAGAAACCCCGCATGCTCAACAACGAAAACGACAACAACACCGCCGCGGACACTGGCAGCCCCAGTGACAACCTGCCTCCGCGCAGGCGTCGGCGTGCCGCGTCCCGGCCCGCCGGTCCGCCCGGCGGGGCCGTGACGCCCGCCGCCGAGGCCGCCGCCCCCGTGGTCGCGGCCGCTCCCGCCGAGGAGGCCGCCCCGGCCGCCGCCCCGGCTCGTACCCGCCGTCGCGCCACCCGTGCCGTCGCCGCTCCCGAGGCGCCCGCCGCCGAGGCCGCGCCGGTCGTGGTCGAGGCTCCGGCCGCCGTGTCCGTTCCCGCCACCGAGGAGTCCGCCGCCCCGGCGCCGCGTGCCCGTCGCCGTGCCACCCGCGCCGTCGCCGCTCCCGAGGCGCCCGCCGCCGAGGCCGCGCCGGTCGTGGTCGAGGCTCCGGCCGCCGTGGCCGCTCCGGTCGTCGAGGAGTCCGCCGCCCCCGCGCCGCGTGCCCGCCGCCGTGCCACCCGCGCCGTGACGGCCCCCGAGGCGCCCGCCGCCGAAGCCGTCGTGGAGGAGGCCGCCGCCCCGGCGCCGGCCACCGCGAGCAAGGCCACCGTCACCGTCGCCGACGCCGTGGACTCCCCGAAGCGCGGCGGCCGCCGCCGCGCCACCCGTACCACCACGGCCCCGGCCGCCGCCGCGCCGCAGGCCGCGCCCGCCGCCGCCGAGGCCGAGGCGCCGGCACGTGGCCGCCGCGCCGCGCGTCCCGCCGTCGCCGTGTTCCAGGCCCCGGTCTTCGCCGAGCCGATGTTCCAGACCCCGGAGACCGCGGCCATGGCCGCGGCCGCCGCTGCCGCCGCCCCGGTCGAGGAGACCGAGGAGGAGGAGCTCGAGTTCGAGGCAGAGGTCGAGGCCCCCGCGGCTCCCGTCGCGCAGCCCGCCGGCCGTCGCCGTCGCCGCGGCCGCGCCGCCGCCGAGGCCGCCGCCCCGGAGGCCCCGGCCCCCGCCCAGGCCCCGGCCGCGCCGTCCGGCCCGGTCACGCTGGCCGACGTAGAGCTGGTGGAGGAAGAGGCCGAGGCCGCCGAGCTCGACGAGGACGACGAGTCGGGCGACCGCCCGTCGCGCCGCCGCCGTCGCGGTGGCCGTCGCCGCCGTCGCGGTGAGGCCGCCGACCTCGACGAGTCCGCCGAGGAAGAGGCCGAGACCGAGTCCGCCGAAGAGGCCGGTGAGGAAGAGGACTCCGCCGAGGAGGACGACGAGGAGAACGGGGCCCTCGGCTCCAGCTCCAGCCGTCGTCGCCGTCGTCGTCGCCGCCGTAGCGGTGACGGCGGTACGGACGCCGAGGCGGGCGAGGACGACGGTGTCCGCACGGTCGTCAAGGTCCGCGAGCCGCGCCCGGCGCGCGAGCGCTCCGAGGCCCTGTCCACCTCCTCCGACGAGGTCCAGTCCATCAAGGGCTCGACCCGCCTGGAGGCGAAGAAGCAGCGCCGCCGCGAAGGCCGCGAGCAGGGCCGCCGCCGCGTCCCGATCATCACCGAGGCCGAGTTCCTGGCCCGCCGCGAGGCCGTCGAGCGCGTCATGGTCGTCCGCCAGTCCGGCGAGCGCACCCAGATCGGCGTCCTCGAGGACAACGTGCTCGTCGAGCACTACGTCAACAAGGAAGAAGCCACCTCGTACGTCGGCAACGTCTACCTGGGCAAGGTCCAGAACGTGCTGCCGTCGATGGAGGCCGCCTTCATCGACATCGGCAAGGGCCGCAACGCGGTCCTGTACGCCGGTGAGGTCAACTTCGAGGCGCTCGGCATGGCCAACGGGCCGCGCCGCATCGAGTCCGCCCTCAAGTCCGGCCAGTCGGTCCTGGTGCAGGTCACCAAGGACCCGATCGGCCACAAGGGCGCCCGCCTGACCAGCCAGGTCTCGCTGCCCGGCCGCTACCTGGTCTACGTGCCCGAGGGCTCGATGACCGGCATCAGCCGCAAGCTGCCCGACACCGAGCGCGCGCGCCTGAAGACCATCCTCAAGAAGATCGTCCCCGAGGACGCGGGCGTCATCGTGCGCACCGCCGCCGAGGGCGCGAGCGAGGACGAGCTGCGCCGCGACGTCGAGCGTCTGCAGGCCCAGTGGGAGGACATCCAGAAGAAGTCGAAGCAGATCTCGACCTCTTCGCCGAGCCTCCTGTACGGCGAGCCGGACATGACCGTCCGCGTCGTCCGCGACATCTTCAACGAGGACTTCTCGAAGGTCATCGTCAGCGGTGACAGCGCCTGGGAGACCATCCACGGCTACGTGAACCACGTGGCCCCGGACCTGTCCGACCGGCTGTCGCGCTGGACCTCCGAGGTCGACGTCTTCGCGACGTACCGGATCGACGAGCAGCTCGCCAAGGCGCTCGACCGCAAGGTGTGGCTGCCCTCGGGCGGCTCGCTTGTGATCGACAAGACCGAGGCGATGATCGTCATCGACGTCAACACCGGCAAGTTCACCGGTCAGGGCGGCAACCTCGAGGAGACCGTCACCAGGAACAACCTGGAGGCGGCCGAGGAGATCGTGCGCCAGCTGCGGCTGCGCGACCTCGGCGGCATCGTGGTCATCGACTTCATCGACATGGTCCTGGAGTCCAACCGCGACCTGGTCCTGCGGCGCATGCTGGAGTGCCTGGGCCGCGACCGCACCAAGCACCAGGTCGCCGAGGTCACCTCGCTGGGCCTGGTCCAGATGACCCGCAAGCGGGTGGGCCAGGGTCTGCTGGAGTCCTTCTCCGAGACCTGCGTCCACTGCAACGGCCGCGGTGTGATCGTGCACATGGAGACCCCGACCGTGGTCGGCGGCGGTGGCAACGGCAAGCGCTCCAAGCGCCGCGGTGGCCGCGCCGACGAGCACGACCACGAGATCGAGGCCGTGGAGACCGTCGAGGGCGACGTCTACGAGGTCGAGACCGAGGAGGAGGTGGCTGCCGAGGCCGCCGCTCCCGTGGCCCTGCCCGAGCCGTCCTTCGTCGCCGACGAGGAGCTCTACAGCAGCCCGGCCGAGGCCGAGGCCGCGGCGGGCCTGAGCGGCCGCCGCAACCGCCGCCGCGCCACCCGCAAGGCGACCGCTCCGGCGGGTGCCCCGCGCGGTGCGGCCGTCCCGGCCCCGGCCTCCGTGGCGGAGCCGGTGGCCGAGCCCGAGCCCGAGATCGAGGTCGCCGAGGTACTCGACGTCGTCGAGCCCGTGGCGGAGCCGGTCGTGGAGGAGGCCCCCAAGGGCCGCACCCGCCGCCGTGCCACCCGCAAGGCGACCGCCGCGGCGGTCACCCCGGCGGAGGCCCCGGAGCCGGTCGTCCAGGCCGCCCCGGCCGAGGTCGTCGAGCCCGAGGTCGAGCCCGAGCCGGTCGTCGTGGAGGCCCCGGCCGAGCCCGTGGCCGAGGCCGCGCCGGTCCGTACGCGTCGCCGTGCCACCCGTAAGGCCACCGCACCCGCCGGGTCCCCGGCAGGCGCGGAGGCGGCCGTGGTGGTCGTGGAGACGCCCGTCGAGGCGCCGGTGGAGGCCGTGGCCGAGACCGTCGTGGAGGAGGCCGCCCCGGCGGCCCCCGCCAAGAAGGCGGTCCGCAAGACGGCCGCCAAGAAGGCGACGACGACCGCGGCGAAGAAGGCCCCGGTCAAGAAGGCGGCGACCGCCAAGAAGACCGTCGCCAAGAAGGCGGCGACGGCCAAGACGGCCGCGAAGAAGACTGTTGCGAAGCGGGCGACGAAGAAGACCGCAGCGGCCGAGCAGCAGACGCTGCCCTCCGTCTCGGCTCCGACCGAAGCCTGATCCGCCTGGTCCGTGGGCCCCGCCGAGTGGCGGGGCCCACGGCCGTGCGGGACCCGGTTTGACCCCCTGGAACCGGCCCCGTAACCTAGACCGTCGGCATGTCTTAGACGATTACGTTTAAAACGTGCCGCGTTCCTGAGCACCTTCCTCCCGCTGAGCACCATGCGCGGGAGAGGCCGCTCGTCCAATCCGGATCGGTCTGGTCCCGTCCTCGTGTCGGGTCCTGCCTGAGTGGCTGGCTTCAGGAGCATCCGTCCCGAGTGAGAGAGAGATCCGCGTGTACGCCATCGTGCGCAGCGGTGGTCGCCAGCACAAGGTTGCTGTCGGCGACATCGTTGAAGTTGACAAGATTCCCACTGCCAAGGTTGGCGACACGGTCGAGCTCTCGACCCTGCTCGTTGTCGACGGCGAAGCCGTGACCAGCGACCCGTGGGTCCTGGCCGGCATCAAGGTCCAGGCCGAGATCGTGGACCACCACAAGGGTGCCAAGATCGACATCCTTCGGTACAAGAACAAGACCGGCTACCGCCGTCGCCAGGGTCACCGCCAGCAGTACACGGCGATCAAGGTCACCGGTATCCCCGCGGCTGCGAAGTAAGAGGGACTGAGACATGGCACACAAGAAGGGCGCATCGTCCACCCGGAACGGGCGCGATTCCAATGCTCAGCGGCTCGGCGTGAAGCGCTTCGGCGGTCAGGTCGTTTCCGCTGGTGAGATCCTCGTCCGCCAGCGCGGCACCCACTTCCACCCGGGTTCGGGTGTCGGTCGTGGTGGCGATGACACGCTGTTCGCGCTGCAGGCCGGTTCGGTCCAGTTCGGCACGCACCGTGGCCGCAAGGTCGTCAACATCGTTCCGGCCGCCTGATCTCAGCTTCTGCTGAAATCGGTCGTTCGTAACATCCCGAGGGCGGATCTCAACTCTTCCCGGCGAAAGCCGGGAAGAGAGGTCCGCCCTCGGCGCGTTGTCACATAGACACGTTTAATGGGCAGCAAGGCCTGCTCGGGACATTCCCGTATGTATCTGGAGGAACACCCATGACCACCTTCGTGGACCGCGTCGAGCTGCATGTCGCCGCGGGTAACGGGGGCCACGGCTGCGCCTCCGTTCACCGGGAGAAGTTCAAGCCGCTCGGCGGCCCCGATGGCGGCAACGGCGGCCGTGGCGGCGACGTCATCCTGGTGGTGGAGCAGGCGATCACCACCCTGCTGGACTACCACCACAGCCCCCACCGCAAGGCCACCAACGGCAAGCCCGGCGAGGGCGGCAACCGCTCCGGCAAGGACGGCCAGGACCTCGTCCTGCCCGTGCCGGACGGCACCGTCGTCCTCGACAAGGAGGGCAACGTCCTCGCCGACCTCGTCGGTCAGGGCACCACCTTCGTAGCCGCCGAGGGCGGCCGCGGCGGCCTCGGCAACGCCGCGCTCTCCTCCGCC
Organism: Streptomyces sp. ISL-43; assembly: GCF_018614195.1. GTDB lineage: Bacteria > Actinomycetota > Actinomycetes > Streptomycetales > Streptomycetaceae > Streptomyces. The sequence continues at coordinate 113,054 of NZ_JAGGOT010000032.1, read as the reverse complement.
CGCCGCAAGGCGCCCGGCTTCGCGCTCCTCGGCGTTCCGGGCACCACCGGCGACGTCGTCCTGGAGCTCAAGACCGTCGCCGACGTGGCGCTGGTCGGCTTCCCGAGCGCCGGCAAGTCCTCGCTGATCTCGGTGCTCTCCGCCGCCAAGCCGAAGATCGCGGACTACCCGTTCACGACGCTGGTTCCCAACCTCGGCGTGGTCACCGCGGGCTCCACCGTCTACACGATCGCCGACGTCCCGGGCCTCATCCCCGGCGCCAGCCAGGGCAAGGGCCTCGGCCTGGAGTTCCTGCGCCACGTCGAGCGCTGCTCGGTGCTGGTGCACGTCCTGGACACCGCCACCCTGGAGTCCGACCGCGACCCCGTCGCCGACCTCGACGTCATCGAGGAAGAGCTGCGGATCTACGGCGGCGGCCTGGAGAAGCGCCCGCGCCTGGTCGTCCTCAACAAGGTCGACATCCCGGACGGCAAGGAGCTGGCCGACATGGTCCGCCCGGACCTGGAGGCCCGCGGCTACAAGGTCTTCGAAGTCTCCGCGGTCGACCGCACGGGCCTGAAGGAGCTGTCCTTCTTCCTCGCCGAGGGCATCGCGAAGGCCCGTGCCCGCAAGCCGAAGGAGGAGGCGACCCGCATCGTCATCCGTCCGAAGGCCGTGGACGACTCCGGCTTCACCGTCACCTACGACGAGGTCGAGGAGCTCTACCGCGTGCGGGGCGAGAAGCCGGAGCGCTGGGTCCGCCAGACCGACTTCAACATCGACGAGGCCGTCGGCTACCTCGCCGACCGCCTCAACCGCCTCGGTGTCGAGGAAGCGCTGCGCAAGGCCGGTGCCCGTGCGGGTGACGGCGTGGCCATCGGCCCCGACGAGAACGCGGTCGTCTTCGACTGGGAGCCGACCATGATGGCCGGCGCCGAGATGCTGGGCCGCCGCGGTGAGGACCACCGCCTGGAGGCGCCGCGTCCGGCCACCACCCGCCGCAAGGAGAAGGAAGCCAAGCGCGGGGACTCGGCCCAGCAGGAGTACGACGAGTTCCGTCCCTTCTGACCGGACTGTCGACGGGGGACCCGGCCGGGCCTACGGCCGGGTCCCCCGTCGGGTCCGCGGGGTTCCGCTTGCCCCCGTCCGGGTGACTGGTCTTAAGGTCACGTTTACTCGCGTGGCCTAGGATCCACGGGTGACGAGCACCCATACCCCCACAGTCTCCGTTGTGGTGATCGCGTACAACGATGCCGAGCTCGTGGGCGAGGCCGTTTCCTCGGCCCTCGCCCAGGGTCCGGTTGTCGCTGAAGTCATCGCGGTCAACGATGCCTCCTCCGACGGCACCGCACTGGTGCTGGACGAGCTGGCCGCCCGCCACCCACGCGTGCAGGTCGTGCACCGCACGGAGAACAGCGGGGGTTGCGGCACCCCGCGCAATGACGGGATCGCGGCCGCGACCGCCCCGTACGTCCTGTTCCTGGACAGCGACGACGTCCTGCCGCCGGGAGCGGTCGACGCGCTGGTGCGCGCCGCGGATGAGCACCGGGCACCGGTCACGGTCGGCGCCTGCGTCCGCCGCGAGCTGCCCGAGGGCCGAGACGTGCCCTGGGTGCATGGCCTGTACACCGCGGGTGAGGTCATCGAGTCGCCGGCCGACCGGCCGGAGCTGGTCCGGGACACCCTCTGCGTCAACAAGCTGTACGACCGGGCCTTCCTGGACAAGCACGAGATCCGCTTCCCCGACGGCCGGTTCGTCTACGAGGACTTCGTCTTCACCGCCCGCGTACTCGCGGCCGCCCCGCGCATCGCCGTCATCGGCGACCTCGTCTACGTGTGGCACGTGCGCCGGGACGCCGCCCAGGTGTCGATCTCCCTGGACCGCAAGGACGTCGGCAACTGGCGGGCGCGCGTCGAGGCCCACCGCACGGCCTCCCGGATCATCGCCGCGTCCTCGCCCCGGCTGGGCCGGGCCTGCCAGGTCAAGTTCCTGGAGTACGACCTGCGCATGTACCTGCGCGAGCTCGGCAAGGACCCCGAGTACCAGGCCGCCTGGTGGACGCTGACCCGCGACTACGTCGCCGGTTTCGCCGGGGCCGACGTGGAGGCGGCCGGCGCGCACGCCCGCTGGATCGTACGGGTGCTGCGCGCCACCGAGGCTCCGCCCGCCCCCGCCGACCTGCTGCGGCTGACCCGTTTCGCGGCCGACCCGCCCCGGCTGCTGCCCCCGTACGCGACGCGCGCCGACGGGACACCGGTGTGGAGCGAGACCCTGCCGGTGGAGCTGGACCGGCTGGACGAGCTGGAGACCTCCGAGCTGCCCGTCACCGTCGATGCCGAACCGAGCGGCGTCGCCAGGATCCGGCTGCGCGTGCACGACCTGTACGGACGGCTCGCCGCGGCCGGCCCGCGCACCGTCCAGCTGCGCTTCCTGCCCCGCAACGACCCCGGCAAGCCCCTGGTGGCCGAGCCGGTGGAGCTGCGCCCCGCGAGCGACGGCAGCCACTGGACCGCGGAGCTGCCCTTCCGGCTCACCACGCTGGCGACGCTCGGGCGCGGCGAGGGCCGGCGCGGGATGCAGGCGTGGGACGTGAAGGTGGGCGTGGAGTGCGCCGACGGCAGCTCCCTGCTCACTTCCCCGCGCCCCCTGGGCAGCCTGCTCCACCGGCGGGTGCTGCCCAGCAGCCGGTACGGTGTGCTGTTGGCTCAGCCTTACCGCACCGCCGGCGGATCACTGGCGCTGCGGCTCGCGCCCGGTGCCGCGGGAGTCGTGAGCCTGGCACGCAACCGCATCCACCGGGCCCGCAGGAAGGTCGGCTAGCGGGGGCCGGTGGCCGGTGGCCTCGGCAAGAGAGCACGAAAGAGAACTAGGGAGTTACGCATGACGTTTCTGATCACTGGTGGTGCTGGTTACATCGGGGCGCACGTCGTCCGCGCGATGCTGCTCGCGGGTGAGGAGGTCGTGGTTCTGGACGACCTCTCCACGGGCAACGCCGACCGCGTCCCGGAGGGCGTTCCGCTGGTGGTCGGTTCCGTGCTGGACCGGCAGATCCTGGACGAGACCTTCGCCCGGCACGAGATCACCGGCGTGGTCCACCTCGCGGGCAAGAAGCAGGTCGGCGAGTCCGTCGAGAAGCCCCTGCACTACTACCACGAGAACGTGCACGGCCTCACGGTCCTGCTCGGGGCCGTGGCCGCCGCGGGCATCCGCAACTTCCTCTTCTCCTCCTCCGCTTCCGTGTACGGGATGCCCGACGTAGACCTCGTCACCGAGGACACCCCGTGCCTGCCGCTGAGCCCGTACGGCGAGACGAAGCTGGCCGGCGAGTGGCTGGTCCGTGCCGCCGGCAAGGCCCACGGGATCTCCACCGCCTGCCTGCGCTACTTCAACGTGGCGGGCGCCGCGACCCCGAAGCTCGCCGACACCGGGGTCTTCAACCTGGTTCCGATGATCTTCGAGCGCTTCGACAAGGGCGAGGGCGCGCGGATCTTCGGCGACGACTACCCGACCCCGGACGGCACCTGCATCCGCGACTACATCCACGTCGCGGACCTCGCGGAGGCCCACGTGGTGGCGGCCCGCAAGCTCGTCGAGTGGGGCGCGCAGGGCGAGTACAAGGACCTGACCGTCAACATCGGTCGCGGCGAAGGCGTTTCCGTCCGCGAGATGGTCGAGCTGGTGAACGAGACCACCGGGCACACCGATGCCGCCTACGCGCCCGCGGTCTCCCCGCGCCGCGCCGGCGACCCGGCGCAGGTCGTCGCCTCCGCCGACCGGATCACCGCCGAGCTGGGCTGGAAGGCCCGCCACGACGTGCGCGAGATGATCACCTCGGCCTGGGAGGGCTGGGAGGCCCGCGACAAGGCCTGACCAGGCCACCGCCGCGTACGAAGCCGCCCGCCCCGGACACGACCGGGGCGGGCGGCTTCGTACGTACCGTCGGGATCAGCGCTCCAGGAAGGAGAACAGCTGCTCCCACCGGTCGGTGATCTCGGCGCTGGAGTACCGCTGCACGTGGTGGAAGGCGGTGTCGCCGAGCCGGTCGCGCAGTTCGCGGTCCGACATCAGCCGGTCCAGCTGCCCGGCGAGCTCCATCGTGTTGCCGAGCCGGGCCAGCAGTCCGTCCTCGCCGTGCTCGACGATCTCCCGTACGCCCGGCGCGCAGTCGAAGGCGGCCACCGGCACGCCCGCGGCCATCGCCTCCAGCAGCGTGATCGGGAACCCTTCGGCCCGCGAGGCCTGGGCGAAGACCGAGGCCCCGCGCAGCGCGCCCAGTACGTCGTCGGTGCTGCCCATCCACTCCACGGAGTCCTCGACCCCGAGCTCGGCGGCGTGCGCCCGCAGCGCGGGCTCCTCCACGCCCGCCCCGTAGATCCGCAGGACCCACCCGGGGTGGTGCGGCGAGGAATCCGCCCACGCGTCGAGCAGCAGGTCCACGCCCTTCTCGAAGGCGAGGCGGCCGACGCTCGCCACGACCTTCTCGGTGCGCGGGGCGGGGGAGTCGGGCATGAACGGCAGCGGGTTCGGCATGCTGGCGACGTTCTCCATGCCCGACCGGATCCAGAGGTCCGCGTCCTCGGGGGTCAGCACGAGCATCCGGTCGACCTCCCCGTAGAGGCGGCGGACCCGCTGACCGCGGGTGGACTTCTGGCTGGCCTCGAAGGACTCGTGGCTCATGCCGATGACGGTGAACCCCTTGGTGTCGGCGAGGGCCACCCACTCCATCGCCCAGACCTGGGTCACGATCAGGACGCCCCCGGGACGGGCCGCGCGCAGCAGCTCGCCCAGCCGGTCCGCCTTGGCCCGCATCTTCGCCCGGCGGGCCGCCTGGCGGCGCCGCTCGGGCGCGTTGAGTCGGCCCTTGATGCCGCGCAGCCGGCGCGCCGCGGGCGGCGCCGCGTCGTACAGCGTGGTCGTCTCGTACGGCAGGTCGGCGGGCAGCTTCTGGCGGATCTCCTCGGCGACGGGGGCGATGCCGACGACGTGCACCCGGTGTCCGCGCTCGCTGAACAGCCGGGCCATCTGGTGCGACCAGGTCGTCACGCCGCCGAGCTCGTCGACGCTGTTGGAGACGAGGAAGATGTCACGTCCGCCGGCCGGGTCCCGCTGTGCCGCCGCGTTGTGCCCGGAGGCGGTCTGCTGGGTCACTTGCCGCTCCTGGTGAAGAACTTCTCGACGATCCGGGCGGCCGCGTCCCCGCGGTCGTACTCGCCGAACTCGGTGAGGAAGCGCTGGCGCGCCTCGGCGTACTTGGCGTCGGCCTCGTCGAAGGCGGCGAGGGCCTGCAGCAGTTCGTCCGCCGTGGCCACCACCGGGCCCGGGGCCTTCTCCTTCAGGTCGAAGTAGGTGCCGCGGATGTCCGTCGCGTACTTCTCGTAGTCGTACGCGAAGAACAGCATCGGCCGGTCCAGGACCGCGTAGTCGAACATCACGGACGAGTAGTCGGTGATCAGACCGTCGGCGAGCGCCAGCAGCGGCGTGATGTCGTGGTGCCTGGACACGTCGATGACCCGGCCCGCGACCGACGGCGGAAGCGTGACGCTGTTGAGGTAGTGCGTGCGTACGAGCAGCGTGAAGCGGTCGCCGAACCGGTCGGCGAACTCCTCCACGTCGAAGGGGAATTCGAAGCCCTCCACCGCGCCGTCCGCGTTCGCCCGGAAGGTGGGCGCGTACAGCAGCACCTTCTTCTCCGGGTCGATCCCGAACTCGCCGGCGAGGGGCCCGCGGACCCGCTCGCCGCTCTGCGCCTCGGAGCGGTGCGCCGCGACCAGGGCGTCGTTGCGCGGGTAGCCCGTGCGCAGCAGCACCTCGTCGCGCAGCCGGAAGCCCTTGGCGAGGGTGCGGGCGTCGTGCTCGGAGCGGATCAGGAAGTGGTCGAAGCGGTCGACGGCCGCCTGGAAGCGGAGCTGGCCCGCGCGGTCCTGCGCCTTGGTGCGGGGCTCGTGGAAGCCCATCCGCTTGAGCGCCGAGCCGTGCCAGGTCTGGATGTACGTGGTCCCCGGGCGCTTGGCCAGCGCCAGCGGGAAGCCCTGGTTGTCGACCCAGTACTCGGCCTGCGCCAGCGCGCGCAGGTACGGCCAGCTCCAGCGCCGCACCAGGGTGGCCTCCTTGGGGAAGCCGGTGGGCTTGCCGCCCGCGTACGACCAGATCGCCTCGAATGGCACGCCTTGGCGCACCATCTCCTCGTAGATCGCCTTGGGGCTGTCGCTGTACTGCTTGCCCATGTGGCTCTCGAAGACGACCGTGCCCTTCTTGATCGGCAGCTTCGAGAAGACCTCGTGGTAGACCTTCACCTTCTGCTCGCCCGAGCCGAGGTTGCGGCGGGTCCGCAGTGCCTTGCGCAGGCCCCGCTTGACCACGCCCGCGGCCTTGCCGTGCATCGCGCTGTTGATCAGCGTCTGGGTGCGCACGGCGGCGGCGCCCTCGGCGGTCAGGACGTAGGAGAGGTTGCCCTTCTTGGTCACCTCGGGCTCGAAGCGGTCGGAGACCAGCCGCGTCAGCCGGGGACGCACGCGCAGCCGGGCCGCCTTCTCCAGGTCGACCCCGCCGACGGAGACGCGGGTGGTGAGCCGCGAGCCGCCGGCCGTCAACTTCAGGCGTACGTCCCAGACCGCGTCGATGATGCCGAGGGGGCGCACGGTGCTCCCGATGTCGGCCGTGACGTTCCACTCGATCGTGTCACCGGCGTGGCGCACGGTTGCCACCGGGAAGCTGAAGGAGCGGACCCCGATCTGCCGGCGGGCCCGGAATTCGAGCGAGGCCTTCAGTTCCGTTTCGGGGCGGATCCGGCCCAGCGGGTTCACGACGGCGCCGGACAGGGTGACGGTGCCGCGGCCGTCGTCCTCGTAGGAGGTGAGCCGGTTGCCCAGGGTGAGGGAGGTGAGCGGCGTGGTGTCGAAGCCCTGGTCGGTGACGTCCAGTATCCGGCGGGCCTCGGCGTCGTCGAGGTGGGCGGCGCACCAGTAGACGCGGCCGTCGCGCTCGGCGAGCGGGGAGGTGAGCCGGCCCTTGTTGGTCATGGCGTCGGCGGCCGGGAGGAGGTTGTCCCAGTCCTCCTTGCCCAGCAGGTAGGCGCAGATGGCCTGGAGGTTCGTGACGTGGCCGTACGCGGCCGGGTCGATGCCGGCCAGGTAGCCGTTGGCCAGCCGGGCGAACTCCTGGCGGTAGGCGTCCCCGACCAGGGGCAGGTCCCGCAGGTGCAGCACCAGGTCGTGCTTGAGGAACTTGGCGTCCTTCGCGGACTTGATCTCCGTGTGCCCCTTGGCGGCCAGCAGCTCGTCGACGCGGCGGTGGATCTCCATCCGGTGCGCGAAGTTCTCGATCTCGTGGCGCCGGTTGCTGATCGACTTCGCCGCGGCCTTCTCGATCACGTTCCAGAAGTAGACGTGGTTCGGGATGAGCGTGATGCGGCGGGCGGCGACGTAGGCCTGCGCGGAGAACAGCAGGTCCTCGTAGTGGATGCCGACCGGGAACTCCAGGCCCTGCTCCAGCAGGAACTCGCGCCGGTAGCACTTGTTCGTGGAGAGGGTGTCGTAGACCAGCAGGTCGGGGTACTCGGTGATCGACTCCAGCGTGCGGGTGCGCGCGTAGATCCACGGGTACCACTCGGTGGTCTTGCCCCACCGGTTGTCGAGGTGCACGCGGACGCACATGCCCGAGACCAGGTCGGAGCCGGTCCGCTCGGCGGCGTCCAGCATGTTGCGGCAGGCGTTGCGTTCCAGCACGTCGTCGCTGTCCAGGAACATGACGTACGCGCCGGTGGCCTGCTTGATGCCGTGATTGCGCGGGGCGCCGCAGCCCCCGCTGTTCTGTGGCAGCTGGAAGGCGCGCACCCTCCCCGGATGCGCGGCTTCGAGCTCCTGGGCGATCGCGTAGGACCGGTCCTTGCTGCAGTCGTCGACGATCACGACTTCGACCCCGTGCAGGGTCTGGTCCAAAACCGACTGGACGGCTGTCGGCAGACGCTCTGCGTCGTTGTAGACGATGACGACCACGGAGACGTCAGGCACGTGCACCTCGATCCCTTTGTTTCATTCCGTTTATCCAGTCAAAGCTACCGTGTGCCGCACTCACCCCCGGCAGCCCCGCGACCGGCGTGCATACTTCTGAGGAAGAGGTGAGTGGCTGGTCCGGTCGCCGACAATCACCCGTTCGGACCCGCAGGAAGTGTTCATGAAGCTGTCCGTAGTAGTCCCTTGCTACAACGAGGAAGCTGTCATCGACAGCTTCGACACGGAGATCCGCAAGGTCCTGGACGCCCTCCCCGTCGAGTACGAGGTCTGCTACGTCGACGACGGCAGCCGCGACGGCACCCTCGGCAAGCTCCGCAAGATCGCGGCCCAGTACACCGACCAGACCCGCTACGTCTCCTTCAGCCGGAACTTCGGCAAGGAGGCCGGCATGCTCGCGGGCCTGCGCGAGGCGACCGGCGACGCCGTGGTCATCATGGACGCGGACCTCCAGCACCCGCCGGAGCTCATCGCCACCATGCTCGACTACTACCGGCTGGGACACGACCAGATCATCGCCCGCCGCACCCGCGAGGGCGACAAGAAGCTCCGCACGGCGCTGAGCCGCCTCTACTACCGGGGCATCAACCGGTGGGTCGACGTGGAGCTCACCGACGGCGTCGGCGACTTCCGGCTGCTGTCCCGTCCGGCCGTGGACGCCCTGCTGTCGCTGCCCGAGTACAACCGCTTCTCCAAGGGCCTCTTCTCCTGGATCGGCTTCGACACCGTCCACTTCGACTACCGCAACGCGCAGCGCGAGGCCGGCGAGACGAAGTGGAAGTTCGGGTCCCTGCTGAACTACGGCATGGACGGGCTGATCTCCTTCAACAACCGGCCGCTGCGCATCGGCATCTGGGCGGGCGTGTCGCTGGTGGCACTGACCGCCCTGTACGCCGTGTGGATCGCGATCTCGGCGATGACCAACGGCGTGGACTCCCCGGGATACGTCACCCTCGTCGCGATCATCGTCGGCCTCGGCGGCGTTCAGATGATCATGCTGGGGCTGATCGGCGAGTACATCGGCCGCATCTACTACGAGACCAAGCGCCGGCCGCACTTCCTCGTGAAGGAGTCGCACGGCGCCGAGCCGCTGTCCCGGGACGTGCGGGACGCCGGCGACGCCAGGAAGTCCGGTGGCGCCATCGTGTCCGAGAGCGTGATCGCGGAGCGCAGCAGCTGATGCCGAACAAGTCCGACAGGAAGACGCAGCTCGGCCAGATCGTCCGGTTCGCACTGGTCGGCGGCGTCAACACCGGCACCTTCTTCGTGCTGTACCTGCTCCTGCACCCGTTCATGCCGTACTTCGCCGCGTACTCCCTCGCCTTCGTGCTGGCGATGGTCGGCTCGTTCTTCATGAACACCTACTTCACCTACCGGACTCGGCCCACGTGGAAGAAGTTCCTGCTCTTCCCGCTGACCAACATCACGAACTACGTGATCCAGTCCGCCGGCCTGTACGCGCTGGTGACCTGGGCGGGCATGAACACCAAGATCGCGCCGCTGGTCGCGGCCGTCCTGGCCATCCCGTTCACCTTCGTCCTCTCCCGCAAGATCCTCATCCCGGGGACCGCGCGGAAGGCCGGAGAAGAGGGGCAGGCACGCAGTACGTCCACGGTCTGAAACCGGAGGGCGGCCCCGCCCGGCCACCCCGTAGATTGAGCGGGCAGGGTCAGTAACGGCGAGGGGCAAGGGGACCGAAGTGTCAGCGGCTAGGCAGGGTGTGCTCGACGCGCGCAGGATCGTCGTCAAGGTCGGCTCCTCCTCCCTGACCACGGCGGCCGGCGGACTCGACGCCGACCGGGTCGACGCCCTGGTCGACGTACTGGCCAAGGCGCGCAGCGGCGGCGAGAAGGAGATCGTCCTGGTCTCCAGCGGAGCCATCGCCGCCGGCCTGTCCCCGCTCGGCCTGCGCCGCCGCCCCACGGACCTGGCCCGCCAGCAGGCCGCCGCCAGCGTCGGGCAGGGCCTGCTCGTCGCCCGGTACACCGCCTCCTTCGCCCGGTACGGGGTCCGCGTCGGCCAGGTACTGCTCACCACCGACGACACCAGCCGGCGCGCGCACTACCGCAACGCCTACCGGACCCTGGACCAGCTCCTGGCCATGGGCGCCCTGCCCGTCGTCAACGAGAACGACACCGTCGCCACCGACGAGATCCGCTTCGGCGACAACGACCGCCTCGCCGCGCTCGTGGCCCACCTCGTCCGCGCCGACCTCCTCGTCCTGCTCTCGGACGTCGACGGTCTCTACGACGGGGACCCGTCCCTGTCCGGAACCAGCCGCATCGACGAGGTGCACGGCCCCGCGGACATCGCGCACGTCACCATCGGCAGCGTCGGCAAGGCGGGCGTCGGCACCGGCGGCATGGCCACCAAGGTCGAGGCTGCGCGCATCGCCGCGGCGGCCGGCATCCCGGTCGTCCTGACCTCGGCCAGCCAGGCCGCGGACGCCCTGGCCGGGCGGGCGACCGGCACCCTGTTCCACTCCACCGGGCGCCGCTCCACGGACCGGCTGCTCTGGCTCCAGCACGCGTCGGCCCCGCAGGGGCACCTCGTACTGGACGACGGAGCCGTCCGCGCGGTCACCGAGCGCGGCAGCTCGCTGCTGCCCGCGGGCATCGCCTCGGTCGAGGGCGACTTCGTCGCCGGCGACCCCGTCGAACTGCGCTCGGCCGACGGCCGGGCCGTCGCCCGGGGTCTCGTCAACTTCGACGCCAAGGAGCTTCCGCAGCTCCTCGGCCGCTCCACGCGCGAGCTCGCGCGTGAACTCGGACCCGAGTACGAGCGGGAGGTCGTCCACCGGGACGATCTGGTCCTGCTCCAGGGCTGAGGTTCGGCAAAACCGCCGCGCGGTCGGCCGAGGACTGGTCAACTGTGAGGGGCGGGCAGGTAGGGCGCAGACAAGGAGGCGGCTGGTGAGACGAGCGCTGACCAGCGTCGGCACCGGGGACGGTGACGTCGGCGGGAGCGGGGAGGAGCGCGACTCCTCCCGTCTGTGGCACATCACCCTGAGCGTCTCCGGGAAGCCCGCGCCGCTGTGCGAGGTCCGCCGCGGGCTGGAACAGCTCGCCCACGACCACCCCTTCCTCCTGACCAGCCGCTACGCCGACGACCATGCGGAGATCCGCTACTGGGAGGAGGCCCGCGACCTCCACGACGCGGCGGCCGTCGCCCTGCGCCTCTGGGGCGAACACCGCTCCTCGGCGCAGCTCCCGCCCTGGGAGATCGTCGGCCTGGAGGTCATCGACCGGGCCACCTACCACCAGCGCGTGGCCGAGGGCTACGGCCCACCCCCGGCCCACCCGGTGGGCGTACACCCTTACTGACCGGCCGCCGGGCCGGGGATGAGCCGAACTCAGCCCCGTCGGCCCGGTGCGAGCCCCGCGTCGGACAGGCGTCTCGCGGGGTGAAACCCCATCGGCCCCGGCCGGGCCGGGTACTACCCTGGGCGGCATGACCTCGCTCGATGCCACCACCTCGCCCGTGATCGCCACCGCGCAGCGGTCCCGCACCGCCGCCGCGGCCATCGCCCCGCTCCCGCGGTCCGCCAAGGACACCGCCCTCCTGGCCATCGCGGACGCGCTGGAGGCCCGTACGGCCGAGATCGTCGAGGCCAACGCCGTCGACACGGCCAAGGCCCGCGAGGCCGGGACGAGCGAGACCGTCATCGACCGCCTCACCCTCACCCCCGACCGCGTCAAGGCCATCGCCTCCGACGTCCGCGACGTCGCGGCCCTGCCCGACCCCGTCGGCGAGGTCGTCCGCGGCTCCACCCTCCCCAACGGCATCGACCTCCGCCAGATCCGCGTCCCGCTCGGCGTCGTCGGCATCATCTACGAGGCGCGCCCCAACGTCACCGTCGACGCCGCCGCCCTCTGCCTGAAGTCCGGCAACGCCGTCCTGCTGCGCGGCTCCTCCTCCGCCTACGCCTCCAACACCGCCCTCGTCGGCATCCTGCGCGACGCCATCACCGGGGCCGGCCTGCCCGCCGACGCGATCCAGCTCGTACCCGGCGAGTCCCGCGACTCCGTCCGCGAGCTGATGCGCGCCCGCGGCCTCGTCGACGTGCTCATCCCGCGCGGCGGCGCCTCCCTCATCAAGACCGTGGTCGAGGAGTCCATCGTCCCGGTCATCGAGACCGGTACCGGCAACTGCCACGTCTACGTGGACGCACAGGCCGACCTGGCCATGGCCGTGGACATCCTCGTGAACTCCAAGGCGCAGCGGCCCTCCGTCTGCAACTCGGCCGAGACCCTCCTCGTCCACCGGGACATCGCCGCGGCCTTCCTGCCGCTGGCCCTGGACGCCCTCGCCGAAGCCGGCGTGACCGTCCACGGCGACGGCGAGGTGCTCTCGTACGCCGAAGGCACCAAGGTCACCGCGCTGCCCGCCACCGACGAGGACTGGGCCGCCGAGTACCTCTCCTACGACATCGCCGCCGGGGTCGTCGACTCCCTCGACGACGCCGTCGCCCACATCCGCCGCTGGACCTCCGGCCACACCGAGGCGATCGTCACCACCTCGCAGGCCGCCGCGCGCCGCTTCACCCAGCTGGTCGACTCGGCCACGGTTGCCGTGAATGCCTCCACCCGGTTCACCGACGGTGGTCAGTTCGGCTTCGGCGCGGAGATCGGCATCTCCACCCAGAAGCTGCACGCCCGGGGCCCGATGGGGCTCCCGGAGCTCACCTCGACCAAGTACATCGTCACCGGCGACGGTCACGTACGGTAGTCGGCGACTGAACGCCGTGTGGCCGGATTCGGCGCACACCCTGCCCAAAGGTGCCCCTCAGGTCTACGCTGGTTCCGTGCCGGACGACGTGGGGGGCAAAAAGTTCCCGGACGACGGGGAGCCCGACGACGACCGCGGAGGCGCGGACAAGGACTTCGCCTCCGTGGTGTTCGACGAGGACTTCGTCCGGAACGCCGAGATCCGTGAACCGAGCGCCGCGGAGCGCCAGCGGGCCGGCGACCGGGCGCGCGCCGAAGCGGCCGAAGCCGCCCGCGCCGCCTTCGCCGGCGGCTGGACGGGCGACGAGGACTACGACGGGTACGCGTACGGGCACCCCGACGGCTACCTGTCCGATGACTCCGGCTGGGACCACGGCCACGGCTTCGGCTACGCGGACGGCCCCTACGGCGCGTACGGCGGCAGCCTGCGCCCCTACCGGGGCCGCTCGCCCTGGTTGCGCCCCGTCGCCTGGATCCTCGCGTTCGTGATGGGCCTCGGCATGATCGCGCTCGCCTTCAGTGCCGTCTACCGCAGCGCCGCGAGCGACGCGGAACCCGCTCCGGCGCCCGCCAGCACCCCGATGGGTGAAGTCACCGACGCCGGCAAGTTTATGGACCGCGTCGGCCGCCAACCCTGAAGGTACGACCCCGCTCCCTTTCGTCGGAGCCGGGGGCTTCTCTGAAGCGGGGACAGCGGGGAGAAGCGATGGCCGTATCAGGAGATCCACCCAACGGCACCCCCGAAGGCACCGAAGGGGGCGACGACGAGTTCCGGTCGGACGAGTACCGGTCGGTGGTGTTCGACGAGGACTTCGTCCGGGCTGCCCGGCTCCAGGAGTTCTCCGCGCAGGAACGCATGGGCGAGCACGCCCGCGCCGTACGGAGCCGGTCGTTCTGGTCGAGCGGAGGCTCCCCCGGACCGGGCGGCGGCTCCGGCAGGGCGGCGGCCCGGCAGGGCCGGGTCATCGTGCTGTGCATCGCCCTGGCGCTCGCCACCGCCGTCTACATGGGCCTGCGCAATCCCTATGTGCCGCCCCCCGAAGGCCCGGCGGAGGCGCTCACCAGCACCGTCGTGCCGCTAGCGCCTTCCGAAGCCGTCCAGGGCGGGCGCCCGGCCGACCTGTACGCGAAGAGTCCGGCCGCGCAGTACCGCGTCGGGGCGGCCGGGATCACCCTGCCCGCCGTGCGCCGCACCAACCACTTCGCCGACAACCAGGTCCTCGCCGCGCTGACCATCGCCAAGGACTACCTGGTGCAGTCCTCGCTGGACCCCGACATCCTGTCGGGGACCGCCTCCCGGCCCGTGCGGGTCCTGCTCGACCCCGACCAGCTGACCCAGTTCGACCAGAGCATGCTCGCGCCGGCCGGCGACGGGCGGCACGCCATCACGGGCTGGCTGGTCCGCTTCGACCCCGCCGTGGCCCTGGTGGCCGACACCCGGGTCCGGGTCAGCGGCACCCTCGCCTTCCAGGAGGTCACCCCGAACGTGCTGGAGGTGACCACCGACCACACCTTCGTCTACGCCGTGCGCCCGGCGACCGGTCAGCCCGCCGGGGCCGACGGGTCCTCGCTCTTCACCGTCCGCCGGGAGCTGCGGCTCCGCTTCGACCGCGACGACCTCACGGCCCGGCGGGCGGAGCTGGCCTCCGCCTACGTGATGGCCGGTCCGCAGGACTGCTCCGCCGACCCGGCGCCTGGCTTCCGCCCGCTCCTGGCCGGCGCCGGGCCGGCCACGGTCGGCCCGGCCGCGAGCGATCCGTACACCAGCGGCCATCCGCGGCGCACGGCCGGGCTGTGCGGGGTGCTGGCGCCGACGGCCAGCCCGCAGCAGGGCGTCAGCCCTGTTCCGTAGCCCCGCCGGTGCCCGCGCCCTTGCCCTTGTCCTCGCTGCCGGGCGTGGCCGTACCCGGGCCCGTAGCCGTACCCGTGAACCTGTCCCGGAGCTTGCCACCCAGGTCCGCGGTGCCGCCGGCGATGTCGCCGACCAGCTTCATCAGCGGGTCCTTGCTGGTGCGCACCGAGTCGGCGTAGTGCGCGGCGGACTGCCGGAAGGAGTCGGTTACCGAGGTGTCCTTGTCCTCCTCGCGCCGCGGATAGTGGCCGTCCATGATCCGCTGGTAGTCGCGGTTCTGCGACCACTTCTTCAGCTCGGCCGCCCGCACCGTCGTGAAGGGGTGCGTCCGGGGCAGCACATTGAGGATCTTCAGCACGGAGTCGCGCAGGTCCCCGCTCCGCTCGTACTCCTCGGCCTGGGCGAGGAACGCGTCCACATTCATCTCGTGGAGGTGGTTGCCGCCCGCGATCTTCATCAGCCCGCGCATCGAGGCGTTCACGTCCTGCCCCACCAGCAGGCCGGCCCGGTCCGCAGACAGCTCCGACTTGCGGAACCACTCGCGCAGCGCGGTCACGACCGCCGTGATCGCCATGTTGCCGAGCGGGATCCACGCCACCTTGAGCGCCAGGTTCGTCAGGAACAGCAGGATCGTGCGGTACACGGAGTGTCCAGACAGCGCGTGGCCGACCTCGTGGCCCACGACCGCCCGCATCTCCTCCTCGTCGAGCAGCTCGACCAGGCCCGTCGTGACCACGATGATCGGCTCGTCCAGCCCGATGCACATGGCATTCGGCTTGGGATCCTGCTGCACGTACATCTGCGGGACCTTCTCCAGGTCCAGGATGTAACAGGCGTCGCGGAGCATCGCGTACAGGTGCGGGAACTGCGTCTCGCCCACCCGGACGGAGTCCGACAGGAAGAGCAGTCGCAGACTGCGCTCCGGCAGCAGCCCGCTCAGTGCCTTGAAGACCGTGTCGAAGCCGCTCAGCTTGCGCAGGGCAACGAGCGCCGAGCGGTCCGCCGGATGCTCGTACGCCCGTGAGGAAATCCCGGGGAACCTCCTGCGGTCCCGTGCCGGTGCCTTCTCGAAGCCCGTTCCCGTCATAGCGCCCTCCCCGTTGGTCCGTCCGTCTGTCGGTCCGTCTATCCTCTCCAACGCCTGAGTCGGCGTGAGCGTGCCCCAGGCCCCCGCATACGATGTGAGCGAAGTCTCCGCCCGCTCCCCGACTCGATAGGTATCTGCCTGATGAGCCTCGCCTCCACCGCCCACACCCTGGTCGTCCTCGCCTCGGAGGGCGCCGAGCAGCACGGCGGCAACCACGACAGCCTCTCCCCGTACCTGACCGGCGGCGCCGCCTTCGGCATCCTCCTGCTGCTGCTGTGGGTCACCACGCGCCTGAACCGCGACCGCTGAAGCCCGCGGTTCGCGCAAGCGCTCGAAGGCGGGTCCCCGCCGCCCCACCGGGCCAGTAGGCTCTGCGCTCATGGGAGAGCAGGAAATGCCTACCGGCCCGGTCAAGCGCCGGCTCGGGGTGATGGGCGGGACATTCGACCCGATCCACCACGGACACCTGGTGGCCGCCAGCGAGGTGGCCGCGCTGTTCCACCTCGACGAGGTGATGTTCGTACCGACCGGTGAGCCGTGGCAGAAGTCGCAGCGGGCCGTGTCGGCGGCCGAGGACCGGTATCTGATGACGGTCATCGCGACCGCCTCGAACCCGCAGTTCTCGGTGAGCCGCATCGACATCGACCGCGGCGGACCGACCTACACGATCGACACCCTGCGGGACCTGAGCGCCCTCAACGACGACGCCGACCTGTTCTTCATCACCGGCGCCGACGCCCTCGCCCAGATCCTGACCTGGCGGAACGCCGACGAGCTCTTCGCCCTCGCCCACTTCATCGGCGTCACCAGGCCCGGCCACGTCCTCACCGACGACGGTCTGCCCGAGGGCGGCGTCTCCCTCGTCGAGGTGCCCGCCCTGGCCATTTCGTCCACGGACTGCCGCGCACGCGTCGCCGAGGGGGATCCTGTCTGGTACTTGGTGCCCGACGGCGTCGTCCGCTACATCGACAAGCGCGAGCTGTACCGGGGAGCCTGAGCTTCCGGAGAGAGGGGCCACCGCGGTGAACGACCGACAGGAGCCGTACGACCCGTACGTAGGCCAGGAGCGGCAGCTCGTCGGCTATGACGCGTACGGGCGGCCGGTGTACGGCCAGGTGCCCGCGCAGCCCGCCCCTGCCCCCGCTCCTCCGTACGAGCAGCAGCAGTACGAGCAGCAGTCGTACGACCAGCGGCAGTACGAGCAGCAGCACGGCTACGACTACCAGGCGTACGGCCGGCAGCAGCCGCAGCAGCAGTACTACCCGCAGCAGCAGTCGCAGCCGCAGCAGGACTACCCCCAGGCACAGCCCTACGGGTACGACACCCAGGCCACCCAGCAGTGGATCCCGCAGCAGTCCGCCCCGCAGGCACCGGCCCGGGAGCCCGAGCCGGAGTTCCGGCCGGCCGCCGCGCAGGTCCCGGAGCCCCGCCGGGCCGACGGGCCGACCGCGCAGGGGCCCTCGTACCACACGGAGCAGTTCGCCTTCATCGACCAGCCGGACGAGGACTCCGAGGACGTCATCGACTGGCTCGCCTTCACCGAGAGCCGGACCGAGCGGCGCGAGGAGGCCCGCCGGCGCGGCCGCAACCGCGTGGTGGCGCTGATCGTGGTGCTGGCCGTCTTCGTCGCGGGCGGTCTCGGGTACCTCTGGTACGCGGGCAAGCTGCCGTTCCTGGAGGGCCCCGGCAAGGGATCGGGCGCCGCGGCCGCGACCGGTCCGCAGAAGCGCGACATGATCGTCGTCCATCTGCACAACACCAAGAAGGGCGGCACCTCCACGGCGCTGCTCGTCGACAACGTCACCACCAAGCAGGGCGCCACCGTCCTCGTGCCGAACGGGCTGAACGTCACCAAGGACGACGGCACCGGCACCCAGCTGGGCGCGGCGGTCGAGGGCGCGGGCCTGGGCGTACGGGAGTCCCTCGACTCGGTGCTCGGCACCCACATCGGCGGCACCTGGCGCCTGGACACCCCCTTCCTGGAAAACTTCGTGGAGCTGGTCGGCGGCATCGAGGTCGACACCGACGCGGCGGTCCCGGCGGACGACTCGGTGAAGGCCCCCGCCGTCGGCCAGGGCCAGAAGCAGAGCCTCAGCGGTGCCATGGCCGTCGCGTACGCCACGTACCGGGCCCAGGGCGAGCCGGAGGCCAAGCAGCTGGACCGGTTCGGCAAGGTCCTGTTCGCCTTGCTGCGCAAGGTGCCCGGCGATCCGAAGTCGGCGGCCATGACCGTCGAGACCACCGGCCAGATCCTGGATCCGGCGCTGAACGCGCAGAGCCTCGGCGCGCTGCTGTCCAAACTCGGGGAACACGCCAAGGTGGGCGCCTACCGCACCGACGTGCTCGCCCTGAAGCCCAACGGCGGCCTCACCGACGACGCCAACAAGACGGTCGTCAAGGAGGTCCTCGGCGGCACCGCCGCGGAGGCCCAGCCCGGCGCCGCCCCCAGGGTGGGCCTGAAGGACGCCACCGGCGACGACAAGACCCAGACGGCGGCCAAGGCGGCCCTGCTCAACGGCGGCTACACCCTGGTGGACGGCGGCAAGGCCGACAAGCCCGTGCCCGCGTCGCAGATCACCTACCAGGACGACGCCCAGCGGGACAAGGCGGTCGAGGTCGCCAAGACGCTGGGGCTGCCCGAGACGGCCGTCAAGAAGGCCGAGAACGCGGTCAACGCGGACGTCGTGGTGACGCTGGGCAAGGATTACAAACCGTCCTGAGCCTTCTGCGGCAGCGCCTGTGAGGTGCGGGTCCGCCCGCGCGGGACGTTCCGCGCGGGCGGTGTCGGCGGTACATGAGACCCTTGTAAGGATCTGCCCGCCAACCCGAAAGCATGGCCAGTGACCGCCACGGACCGCTCCATCGAGCTCATCACCGCCGCCGCCCAGGCCGCGGCCGACCGGCTCGCGCACGACATCATCGCGTACGACGTCAGCGACGTGCTGTCGATCACCGACGCCTTCCTGCTCGCCTCGGCGCCCAACGACCGTCAGGTCAAGTCGATCGTGGACGAGATCGAGGAGAAGCTCCAGAAGGAGCTGGGCGTCAAGCCGGTGCGCCGCGAGGGCGACCGCGACGCCCGCTGGATCCTGCTCGACTACATCGACATCGTCGTCCACGTGCAGCACAGCGAGGAGCGGGTCTTCTACGCGCTGGAGCGCCTGTGGAAGGACTGCCCCGAGATCGACCTCCCCGAGGACGCCAAGCTCACCAAGGGCAAGGCCGAGGAGCACGCCGCCCTGCGTGCGACGCAGGGCGACGACGAGATGGACGGTGATCTGTTCTGAGCGCCTCCAAAGACGGCACGAACCTCGACGGTACGACCACTCCGGGCAAGACCGGCCGGACGATCGTCCTCTGGCGGCACGGCCAGACCTCGTGGAACCTGGAGCGCCGCTTCCAGGGCTCGACGGACATCGAGCTGACCGAGGACGGTGTGGCGCAGGCGCGCCGCGCCGCCCGGCTGCTCGCCTCCCTGAGGCCCGACGCCATCGTCGCCTCGGACCTGCGACGGGCCTCTGCGACGGCTGCCGAGCTGGCGGTTGTCACGGGTCTGTCCGTGACGCACGACGAGGCGCTGCGCGAGACGTACGCCGGCGAGTGGCAGGGCCTCACGCACGACGAGATCCTCGAGAAGTACGGCGAGCAGTACGCGGCGTGGAAGCGCGGCGAGGCGGTCCGCCGCGGCGGCGGTGAGCTGGAGACCGAGGTCGCCGACCGGGCGGCGCCGGTGGTCCTGGAACACGCCGGCCGGCTGCCCGAGGGCGGCACGCTCGTCGTGGTCAGCCACGGCGGCACCATCCGTACGACGATCGGCCGCCTGCTGGGCCTGGACTCGTACTACTGGGAGGGCCTGGGCGGGCTCTCCAACTGCTGCTGGTCCGTTCTCGGCGAGGGCGCGCGCGGCTGGCGTCTGATGGAGCACAACGCCGGCACGCTGCCGGAACCGGTGCTCGGCGACGACGACTGACACCGCCTCGGGGCGGCTTCCGCCCGGCTCCCACCCGGATTTCACTTTCCGGCTGGTCCCAGGCTAGAGTTCTTCTTGTTCGCAGCGCAGAACACCGGAAACGGGGGGAGCGTCGCGGAGAGCGGGGCTATAGCTCAGTTGGTAGAGCGCCTGCATGGCATGCAGGAGGTCTGGAGTTCAATTCTCCATAGCTCCACAATCAAGATCCCGTCCCCAACAGGGGGCGGGATCTTTGCTTTTGTACCCAGCTGCCCAGGCGAGCACCGGCATGGCAGAATCGGACGGCCGGAGGGGGACGACGACGGCCCGACGCGGGAGGGAGTCGCTGACGGATGGGTGCACACCGGCGGCGGTGCGACTGGTGCAACAACGGCACGCCGATCGTGCGGGACATGGAGCCGATCAACCCCGACTACCAGTACTGGTGCGAGGAATGCGCGCGGGCGCTGATCATAAAAGGCGACCCGATCGAGACCTACCGCGAGCTGGAAGGGGAGCCGATCTACGGCCGGCTGCTCGACGAGCACTGCACGCTGAAGCGGTTCTACCAGTTCGCCCGTGCGTGATTCGTGTATGACTCAGGCGTGACGATATAGGTCAAACCGGACATGGCCCGCGGTCGACGGAAACCGATTTTTGGACCAGGGCCATGACCGTGTAATGTTTGGGACGTCGCCAAGGGGAACCGGAAACGGAGAACGAAGCGGCAAGCAAGACAAGGGGCTATAGCTCAGTTGGTAGAGCGCCTGCATGGCATGCAGGAGGTCTGGAGTTCAATTCTCCATAGCTCCACAGTGAAGAAGCGGGCCACCCGGATCGGGTGGCCCGCTTCTCGTTGTGCGTCCGCGGGCCGGAAGGCCGCAGCGCCCGTAGGGACCGCTGCGGTACCCTGACGCCATGCGTGCCGTACGCCTCCTGCTTACCGAGCCGCGCTGAACAGCACCGACCCCACGAGATGGTCGGCCTCGGCGCGGCGCCCCCTCCTGTGCGAGGGGTTTTTTCGTTTGGGCAGGCAGAGACGGCAGAGACGATCGATGGAGCTTCAGAAATCATGAGCGAGACGAACACCCCGGCCCCCGAGGCGGCCGAGGCGCACCGCTACACGGCTGCCATGGCCGCCGACATCGAGGCACGCTGGCAGGACGTATGGGACGCCCAGGGGACCTACGAGGCTCCGAACCCGACCGGTGACCTGGCCGGGACCGAGGCCTCGCAGGCGGCGGTCGTGGCGCGGCCCAAGAAGTTCATCATGGACATGTTCCCGTACCCGTCGGGCGCGGGCCTGCACGTCGGCCACCCGCTGGGGTACATCGCCACCGACGTCTTCGCCCGCCACCAGCGGATGACCGGCCACAACGTCCTGCACACCCTGGGCTTCGACGCCTTCGGCCTGCCGGCCGAGCAGTACGCCGTGCAGACCGGCACGCACCCCCGCGTGTCCACCGAGGCGAACATCGAGAACATGAAGGTCCAGCTGCGCCGGCTGGGCCTGGGCCACGACAAGCGCCGCTCGTTCGCGACGATCGACCCGGACTACTACAAGTGGACGCAGTGGATCTTCCTGCAGATCTACAACTCCTGGTACGACACCGAGGCGAAGACGGCCCGCCCGATCGCCGAGCTGGTCGCCGCCTTCGAGGACGGCTCCCGCGAGCTGCCCGGCGGCGCCTCCTGGGCCGCGCTGAGCGCGGGCGAGCGGGCCGACGTGCTGAACGAGTACCGGCTGGCGTACGCCTCGGACGCGCCCGTCAACTGGTGCCCCGGGCTGGGCACCGTACTGGCCAACGAGGAAGTCACCGCCGACGGCCGGTCCGAGCGCGGCAACTTCCCCGTCTTCAAGGCCAAGCTGAGCCAGTGGAACATGCGGATCACCGCGTACGCCGACCGGCTGATCGACGACCTGGACGCGCTGGACTGGCCCGAGGCCATCAAGCTGCAGCAGCGCAACTGGATCGGCCGCAGCGAGGGCGCGCGCGTCGACTTCGCGGTCGGCGACGGCGACGCCATCACCGTCTTCACCACGCGTCCCGACACGCTGTTCGGCGCCACCTACATGGTACTGGCGCCCGAGCACGAGCTGGTCGGGAAGATCGTCCCGGCCGAGTGGCCCGAGGGCACCCGCCAGGTGTGGACCGGCGGCGCCGCGACGCCCGCCGACGCCGTGGACGCGTACCGCAAGCAGGCCGCGTCGAAGTCGGACGTCGAGCGGCAGGCCGAGGCCAAGGACAAGACCGGTGTCTTCACCGGCGCCTTCGCGGTCAACCCGGTCAGCGGCGAGCGGGTCCCGGTCTTCATCGCGGACTACGTGCTGATGGGCTACGGCACCGGCGCGATCATGGCCGTCCCGGCGCACGACACCCGCGACTTCGCGTTCGCGCAGGCCTTCGAGCTGCCGATGCGCTGCGTCGTGCAGCCCTCGGACGACCGCGACGCCGATCCGGCCGAGTGGGACGACGCCTTCGCCTCGTACGACGGCACGATCGTCAACTCGACGGGTGAGGGCGTCTCCCTGGACGGCCTGGGCGTGGTCGAGGCGAAGGCCGCGATCGCCGACTGGCTGGCCGGGCGCGGCATCGGCGAGGGGACCATCAACTTCCGGCTGCGCGACTGGCTGTTCAGCCGTCAGCGCTACTGGGGCGAGCCCTTCCCGATCGTCTACGACGAGGACGGCGTCGCGCACGCGCTGCCCGAGTCGATGCTGCCGCTGGAGCTGCCGGAGGTCGAGGACTACTCGCCGCGCACCTTCGAGGCGGACGACGCCACCTCCAAGCCGGAGACCCCGCTGTCGCGGAACGAAGAGTGGGTCGACGTCGAGCTGGACCTGGGCCGCGGCGAGGGCGTCCAGCGCTACCGCCGCGAGACCAACACCATGCCGAACTGGGCCGGCTCCTGCTGGTACGAGCTGCGCTACCTGGACCCGAACAACTCCGAGGCGCTGGTCGACCCGGCGATCGAGCAGTACTGGATGGGCCCGCGCGAGGGCGCGCCGCACGGCGGCGTCGACCTGTACGTGGGCGGCGCCGAGCACGCCGTACTGCACCTGCTGTACGCGCGCTTCTGGTCGAAGGTGCTGTTCGACCTGGGCCACGTCTCGTCGGCGGAGCCGTTCCACAAGCTGTTCAACCAGGGCATGATCCAGGCGTACGCGTACACCGACGCGCGCGGCGTGTACGTGCCCGCGGCCGAGGTCGAGGAGCGCGACGGCGGCTACTTCTACCAGGGCGAGCCCGTCAAGCGCGAGCACGGCAAGATGGGCAAGTCCCTGAAGAACGCCGTCACGCCGGACGAGATCTGCGGGGAGTACGGCGCGGACACCCTGCGCCTGTACGAGATGGCGATGGGCCCGCTGGACGTCTCGCGCCCGTGGGACACCCGGGCCGTGGTCGGCCAGTACCGGCTGCTGCAGCGCCTGTGGCGCAACGTGGTGGACGAGGAGACGGGCGCCGTGACGGTGGTCGACTCGGAGCCGGGCGAGGACACCCTGCGCGCACTGCACAAGGCGATCGACGGTGCCGGCGCCGACATGGCGGCGCTGCGCTTCAACACCGCCATCGCGAAGATCACCGAGCTGAACAACGCCCTGACGAAGGCGGGCCGGCCGCTGGAGCGCTCGGTCGCGGAGCGGCTGGTGCTGCTGGTCGCCCCGCTGGCCCCGCACATCGCGGAGGAGCTGTGGCACCGCCTGGGCCACAGCGAGTCGGTCGTCCACCAGGACTTCCCGGTCGCGGACCCGGCGTACGTCGTGGACGAGACCGTCACCTGCGTCGTCCAGATCAAGGGCAAGGTCAAGGCCCGCCTGGAGGTGCCGCCGACGATCTCCGACGCCGACCTGGAGCAGCTGGCGCTGGGCGACGAGGCGGTTGTGGCGGCGCTGGGCGGGGCCGAGATCCGCAAGGTGATCGTGCGCGCGCCGAAGCTGGTCAACATCGTCGTCTGACGATCGTCGTCCGACGCGCCTCGCCGAGGCTCTCGGAGGCGTCTAGGGGTATTCCCGTACGGGCAGGTTGGGGGTTCGATTGGAACCCGCGGCCTGCCCGTGGCGTTTACGGTGGAAGGGACCTAATCGGCTGGGGAAGGGAACCTCATGGAGGCGGCTTTTATCATCGTGGCCCTGGTGCTGCTGTTCGCCTTTCTGGGGCTCGGGGTCTATGTGACGGCGAAGGTGGTCGGGGCCGCCAAGCGCGGCGTGGACCGGACCATCACCCAGGCCCGCCGCACCGTGGAGGACACCACGTTGAGGGCGCGCAGCTTCGGCCAGGTCGGTGTCACGGGCACGCTGGCACAGCTGCGGCTGGACCTGCGGACGTCGATGCGGGCCACGCAGCAGGCGCTGTACGCGGGGGTCCAGACGGACGCCTCCCTCCAGGAGTCGGTGGGGCTGTTCGAGCGGCTGAGCGCCCATGGGCACGAGCTGGACGACGAGCTGAAGCGGCTGGAGGCTGAGCCGGACCGCAAGCGGATAGAGGCCGGCCTGCCTGACCTGCGGGAGCGTACGGCGAGGATCACGGAGGCGGCGGACTCGCTGCGCTGGGCGGCGCGCGACCGCGCCCGCCGTTTCGCGGCCGACGACCTTTCGGTGCTGTCGGCTCAGATCGAGGTCGAGTCGGGCGCCCTGCGGGACTGGTCCCGTGAATCGATCGACGACCTCACCTACCCGGCGCCGGCCCCGGCTCCGTCTCCGGCACCGCCCTCCCCTCAGGCTCAGGCGCCCTCCGCGGCCGGCTCCTGGGGCGGCCCGCAGACGCCCGAGGCACCCCCGGCGGCGCTGACGCAGCCCGCGGCGGCGCCGCAGTACCCCTGGCAGAAGTCCGCCCGCCCGGAAACGACGACCTGAGTCCCTGAGCGGCGGCGAGGGCGGCGGCGAGGGGCCGGGCGAGGGGCCGGGCTGCCGGAACACCTCGGCTGCCGGTAACCTCCGCCTCATGTCCCGCCATGTCGCGATCGTCACCGATTCCACGGCCTACCTGCCCCAACCGGCCATGTCGCGGCACGGAATCATCTCCGTCCCGCTGACCGTGGTCCTCGGCGACGAGGCCCTCGAAGAGGGCACCGAGATCTCGGCCCGCAGCCTCGCCCTGGCCCTGCAGAAGCGCCGCTCGGTCACCACGTCCCGCCCCAGTCCGGAGGACTTCGTCCGGGCCTACCAGGCGGCCGCGGACGCCGGTGCGACCGGCATCGTCAGCCTGCACCTGTCCGCCGAGTTCTCCGGCACCTACGACGCGGCCGTGCTCGCCGCGAAGACCGCCCCCGTGCCCGTCCGCGTCGTGGACACCGGCATGGTCGCGATGGCCCTCGGCTTCTGCGCCCTGGCCGCCGCGGAGGTGTCCGAGGCCGGCGGATCAGTGGACGAGGCCGTCGCGGCCGCGGAGAAGCGGGCCTCCGGGATGTCGGCGTACTTCTATGTGGACACCCTCGACTACCTGCGCCGCGGCGGCCGGATCGGCGCCGCGCAGGCGCTGCTCGGTTCGGCGCTCGCGGTCAAGCCGCTGCTGACGCTGGACGGCGGACGGATCGAGATGCTGGAGAAGGTGCGCACGGCTTCCAAGGCCATCGCCCGGCTGGAGGAGCTCGCCGTGGAACGCGCCGGGTCCGGCGCCGTCGACGTGGCCGTGCACCACCTGGCGGCTCCGGAGCGCGCGGAAAAGCTCGCGCAGCGGCTCCGGGAGCGGATCCCCGGGCTGGTCGAGCTGCACGTCAGCGAAGTCGGCGCGGTGATCGGCGCGCACACCGGGCCGGGGCTGCTGGCGGCGGTCGTCTCTCCGCGCTGATCACCGGTTCGGGTGGCGGAGATATCCACAACGCGATGGTTATCCACCGGAATTGAAGGTTCCGAACGGGGTTCCGGTTTCGCTCCTACCGTCGTGGCATGACTCTTCGCGCACGTACTTCGTCTTCGTCTTCGTCTCCGTCTCGGTATCCGTCTCCCGTCGGCTCCGGCTCCGGCAGCGGCCCCGGCCGTTCCCGGCTCTCCGACAGCCGTCTGCGTCCCCGCCGGGGTCGTCGCGCCCGCGGCCCCGAGCCCGCCGCGGTGCGCCGCAGGGCCGAGGCGCTGCTCGGCGCCGGCCGTCCTCCGGGGGCTTCGCCACCGCCTTGGGCTGCGGCCGCCGGTCCGGGTGGCGCCTTGCCCGGGGCGGAGGCGGCGGCCCCGGCTGTGCCCGTGCCCGTGCCCGTGCCCGTGCCCGCGCCTCCGCCTCCGCCCCCGCCCGTGTCCCCGCCCGTGCCTGTGCCCGAGGAGGGCGTGCTGCTGCCCGGCGGTATCGGCCGGGGGCTCGCGGTGCGGGAGCGGCTGCCCGTGTGGCTGCAGGCCCGCTGCGGGGTGGAGCCGCGCACGGTGGCCGCGGTCTCGGTGGTACTGGCCCTGGCCGTGGGGTTCGCCGGGCAGCAGTACTGGTCGGCCCGGCCGCGTCCGGTGACCGCTCCTGCCCTGGTGGCGCCCCCACCCGCGCCGGCGGCGGCCGCCCTGCCCGCCGCCGGCGCCGTCGGCACCGGCGCGGGAGCCGGGCCCATCCTGGTCGACGTCAGCGGCAAGGTCCGGGAGCCGGGGGTACGCAGGCTGCCCGCCGGCTCGCGCGTGGAGGACGCCTTGGCCGCCGCCGGAGGAGTGCGGCCCGGGACGGACACCACCAGCCTCAACCGGGCCCGGGTCCTGACGGACGGCGAACAGGTGCTGGTGGGGGCCCCGGCGCCGCCGCCGGCGGGCGGGGGCGGCCCCGCCGCCGGGCCGCTGAGCCTCGGCACGGCCACGGCCGAGCAGTTGGACGGCCTGCCGGGGGTCGGCCCGGTCCTGGCGCAGCACATCGTGGACTTCCGTACGGCGCGCGGGGGTTTCCGTACCGTCGAGGAGCTCCGGCAGGTCAACGGGATCGGCGAGCGGCGGTTCGCCGATCTACGGAAGCTGGTGCGGCCGTGATCCGGGCCGGGGGAGCGGAGCCGAGCCCGGCCGGCCGGGATCCGGCGGACCTGCGCCCGGCGGACCTGCGCCCGGCGGACCTGCGCCCGGCGGACCTGCGCCCGCCGGACCTGCGCCTGGCGGTGCCTGCCGTGGCCGCGTGGGCGGCGGCCGCCGTCGCCCTCGGCGCACCCGCCGCCTGGAGTCTTTGCGCGGCGGGGCTGGGGGCCGTCGGTGCCGGGCTGCTGGTGCTGGCCGGGCACGGGCGCCCCGAGCCGTTCCGGCAGGCCGGGACGGCCCTGGCCGCGGCCCTGCTGTGCGCGGCCGCCGGGGCCGGGGTGGCCGGGCTCCAGCGGGCCGAGGCGCGTGCGGGGCCGGTCGCGGAGCTCGCCCGGGAGCACGCCCGGGTACTGGCGGAGCTGACCATCGGATCCGATCCCCGGATCGCCCGGAGCGGGAGCGGGCCGCCCGTGGCCGTACTCGACGCGGTGGTGACCCGGGTGACCGGGCCCGACGGCGCGCGGATCCGGGTCGCGACCCCGGTACGGGTGCTGGCGGCGCATCCGGGGTGGACGCGGCTGCAGCCCTCGACCCGGGTCGAGGTCGTCGCCCGACTGGCACCGGCCCGGGGCGGGGAGCGGGCCGTCGCCCTGATCCGCCCGGCCGGGGACACACCCCCGGGGGTGACCGGCGGCCCGAACACCGCGCAGCGGATCGCCGGGCGGCTGCGGGCCGGGCTGCGCGAGGTCACCGACGGGCTGGCGCCGGACGCCAGGGCCCTGCTGCCGGGGCTGGTGGTCGGGGACACCTCCCGGGTGGAGCCCGATCTGCACGAGGCGTTCCGGGCCACCGACCTGCTGCACCTGCTGGCCGTCTCCGGCTCCAACCTCACCGTGGTGCTCTTCCTGCTCATCGGGGCGCCGGCCCGGGCGCAGCAGGCCGAGCGGGGAGGCCTTGCGCCGCGCCTCGGGCTCTCGCTGCGGGCGACCGCCCTGTGCGGGGCCGCGCTGACCCTGGCCTTCGTGGTGGTGTGCCGGCCGGAGCCCAGCGTGCTGCGGGCGGCGGCCTGCGGGTCGGTGACCCTGCTGGCCATCGCCACCGGGCGGCGCAGATCCCTCATCCCGGCGCTGGCCGCCGCCGTACTGCTGCTGGTGCTCTACGACCCGTGGCTGGCCCGCAGCCACGGATTCCTCCTTTCCGTCCTGGCCACCGGAGCCCTGCTGACGCTCGCTCCCCGGTGGAGCGAGGCCCTGCGAAGGCGCGGGACGCGTCCGCGCCTCGCCGAGGCGGTTGCGGCCGCGGCGGCGGCCCAGGCGGTGTGCGCACCGGTCGTCGCCGTCCTGTCGGCCCGGGTGAGCCTGGTGGCGGTGCCGTGCAATCTGCTGGCCGAGCTGGCCGCGGGCCCCGCGACGGTCCTGGGGTTCGCCGCGCTGGCGACGGCCCCGCTGTGCCGGCCGGCGGCCGAGCTGCTCGCCT
Organism: Streptomyces sp. ISL-43; assembly: GCF_018614195.1. Classification (GTDB taxonomy): domain Bacteria; phylum Actinomycetota; class Actinomycetes; order Streptomycetales; family Streptomycetaceae; genus Streptomyces. The sequence goes on along the minus strand of NZ_JAGGOT010000032.1, from coordinate 85,064 downwards.
GGTGCGCGGGGGTTCCGGCCGGGTGGATCGCCGCCGTGGCCCGGGGCGGTTCGCGGCTGCCCGGGGCGGAACTGGGCTGGCCCGGCGGAGTGGGCGGAGGCCTGCTGCTCGCCGCCGTCACCCTGGCGGTGGTGGGGCTCGGCATCCGGTTCGGCCGTGAGCGGTGGTTCGCCTGCGCCGTGGCCGTGGCGCTGCTCCTCGCCGTACTGAGGCCGCCGCTCGTGACCCGTACGGTCAAGGGCTGGCCGCCGCCCGACTGGAGCTACGCGCAGTGCGCGGTGGGCCAGGGGGACGCCGCCGTACTCGCCGTCGCCCCGGGCACGGCCGTGGTGGTGGACGCGGGCCCCGAGCCCGGGCCCGTGGACTCGTGCCTGCGGGCGCTGGGGGTGAGACGGGTGCCGCTGCTCGTGCTGACGCACTTTCACGCCGACCACGTGGGCGGGCTGGTGGGGGTGCTGAGGGGCCGGTCGGTGGGTGTGGTGCAAGTCACCGGACTGGAAGAGCCGTCGGGGCAGGCGAAGTTCGTGCGGCGGACGGCGGCGGCCGCCGGGATTCCCGTCGTCACGGCTGCGGACGGGGAGCGGCGCCGGGCCGGGCCGCTGGAGTGGCGGGTGCTGTGGCCGCCGGCGGCGGGCCCGCCCTCCGAGGGGCCCAACGACGCGAGCGTGGCCCTGCTGGTGCGCGGAGCGGGCCTGACCGTCCTGCTGCTGGGCGACCTCGAACCGGCTTCGCAGCAGGCGCTGCTGAGGAACCATCCGGAGCTGGGTCCGGTCGATGTCCTCAAGGTCGCCCACCACGGCAGCGCGCACCAGGATCCCGGCCTGTACGAGCGGGTCCGGCCCCGCCTGGCGATCATCCCGGTCGGTGAGGGGAACCGGTACGGTCACCCGGCGGCGGGTACGCTCGCGCGGCTGCGGGAGCTGGGGACGGCGGTACTGCGCACGGACGAGGACGGGTCGGTCGCCGTGGCGGGCAGCGGCTCGGGACTGCGGGCATTTCCGGCCATTCGGCGACGGACCCGGCGCACGCATACCGGACGTGACCGCTCTGTTTGCCCCCGACCCGACAGCATGATCGAATGCGTTTTCTCCAGAGAGGTCCAAGCTCATACAGCACGGGGGTGCACGAACCATGTTCAGTCGCAGACGGGGGACGGAGGCGGCGGGAAGCGCCAGTCCCCAGACATCCGCGACACTGACGCTTCCCTATACGGCACGGCTGCTCAGCTGCCGGGTTCTCGACACGGTCCACCAGCCCGTCCGGCAGGCCAAGTTCGAGGTGACCGACCCGATCGGCCGACGGATCGTCAGCGGGGAGACCGACCCGTACGGCGGGTTCACGGCGGCCGTGCCGGCGGGCGAGTACCGGCTGTCCGTCACGGCCGAGGGCTACGCGCCCTTCCACGGTGCGACGCTGGTGGGGGACCCGGCGCAGCCCGGTACCGGGGAGATCGTCCTCGACGCGGTGGAGCCGCCGCTGCTGCCGCAGCCCGGCCACTGGGAACTCGACCCGGCGCATTCGTCGATCGGGTTCTCGGCCCGGCACATCGGCTTCGCCCGGATCAACGGCCGGTTCAACACCTTCGCCGGCGCGGTACGGATAGCCCACCGCATGGAGGACTCCTCCATGCACGTGATCATCGACGCGGCGAGCATCGACACGGGGCTGCGGATGCGGGACGACCACCTGCGCTCCGCGGACTTCCTGGACGCGGCCCGCTACCCGACGGTGGAGTTCTACAGCGAGCGGTTCATCCACCGCAGCGGCAGCCGATGGTCCGTGGCGGGTGCCCTCACCCTCCACGGGGTCAGCCGGTCCGTCACCCTGGACACCCGGTACCTGGGCCTGGGCACGGGCCTGGAGGGCGAACCCAGGTCGGCGTGCCGGGCCACGACGGAACTGCACCGCGAGGACTTCACGCTGAACTGGCAGTCGATGCTGGCGCACGGGATCGCGGCGATCGGTTCGAGCGTGGAAGTGGCGCTGGACGTCCAGATCGTGCACAAGGCCTGACACCGGAAGGGCGACAGGACCTCAAGGGGCTTCGAGCCAGCCGTCGTACTCGGCGGCCAGGTCGTCCAGGGCCGTGGTGTCGAGCCGTTCGCGCGGGTCCTCGACGACCACCAGCCACTGGGCGTCCTCGGCGTCGTCCTCACCGGCCAGGGCGTCACGGACCAGCTGCGGCTCCTCCGGGAGGCCGAAGCGGTCGACCACCTCCCGCGCCACCTCCTCGGCCGCGTCGCGGTCGGGCAGGACCATCACATGTCGCACGTTCACCCGGACATTCTCGGGCACGGGCAGGCGGCCGTGGAGCGGGGGCTGTCGGTGCGGCGTGGGATGCTGGATCCGATGGCCACCAGGAAGAATTCCACCGACGATCCGCTCGCCTCGATCACCCTCGCGGTGGGGCAGGAGGATCTGCTGCTCGACCGCGCCGTGCGGGAGGTGGTGGCGGCGGCCCGCGCCGCCGACGCCGATACGGACGTGCGCGACCTCGCGTCGGAGCAGCTCCAGCCCGGCACGCTGTCCGAGCTCACCAGCCCCTCGCTCTTCTCCGAGCGCAAGGTGTTGGTCGTACGCAACGCGCACGACCTGTCCGCGGACACGGTCAAGGAGGTCAAGGCGTACATCGACTCGCCTTACGAGGAGATCAGCCTCGTCCTCCTGCACGCGGGCGGCGTCAAGGGCAAGGGCCTGCTGGACGCCGCGCGCAAGGCGGGCGCCCGCGAGGTCGCCTGCCCGAAGATGACGAAGCCGGCGGACCGGCTGGCCTTCGTACGGGGCGAGTTCCGCACGCTGGGCCGTTCGGCCACGCCCGAGGCCTGCCAGACGCTGGTCGACGCGATCGGCAGCGACCTGCGGGAGCTGGCGAGCGCGGCGGCGCAGCTGTGCGCGGACGTCGAGGGCACGATCGACGAGGCCGTGGTCGGCCGCTACTACACCGGCCGGGCAGAGGCTTCGAGCTTCACGGTCGCCGACCGGGCGGTCGAGGGACGGGCCGCGGAGGCCCTGGAGGCCCTGCGCTGGTCCCTGTCCACCGGGGTGGCGCCGGTCCTGATCACCAGCGCGCTGGCCCAGGCGGTACGGGCGATCGGGAAGCTGGCCTCGGCCCCCCGGGGAGCCCGTCCGGGAGACCTCGCGCGGGACCTGGGCATGCCGCCGTGGAAGATCGACCGGGTCCGGCAGCAGATGCGGGGATGGTCGGCGGACGGTGTCGCGGACGCGCTGCGCGCGGTGGCCGCGGCTGACGCGGGGGTCAAGGGCGGGGGCGATGATCCGGAGTACGCGCTGGAGAAGGCGGTCGTCGCGGTCGCGCGGGCGGCTCGGCCCCAGCGGGCTTAGCCTGGCCGGCTCCGGCCGGGGCTTGATCCGGCCGTCTGGTCCTCCGGGCCCGGGCTCCGCCTTGTACGTCCGCCCTGGCCGGGGGCGGTGGGTCGGGCCCCGGGGCCTGTCCCCGACCCACCCTTCCGCCGTTCCCTGGAGCTCCGCCCCAGACCCCGCGCCTCGAACACCGGCGGGGCTGGCTTCGGGCCCGCCCCAGACCCCGCGCCTCAGACGCCGGCGGGGCTGGTTTCGGCTCCGCCCCAGACCCCGCGCCTCAAACGCCGGCGGGGCTGGTTGCGGACAGCGCGAAGGCCCCGGCGGCACCCTGGGGAAGGGTGGCGGCCGGGGCCTTCGTTACTGCTTGGTTGCACCGCACCCGCGTGGCGAACGCTTCGTGTGCGGCGCGGGGTGCCGGTCGGGAGCGGGAGAGAGGGCCCGCTGGATCCCTACCCGGCGATCACATCAGGAGCTCAGCCCTGAAGGGAGGCAACCTTGGTGGCCAGCGCCGACTTCTTGTTGGCGGCGGCGTTCTTGTGGATGACACCCTTCGAGACGGCCTTGTCGAGCGCACGAGCGGCGGCGCGGGAAGCCACGGTGGCCTTCTCGACGTCACCGGCGACGACGGCCTCACGGGCCTTGCGGATCGCGGTCTTGAGCGAAGACTTGACGGCCTTGTTGCGCAGGCGCGCCTTCTCGTTCGTCTTGTTCCGCTTGATCTGGGACTTGATGTTCGCCACGAAAGAGCCTTTGCAGGTTCAGAGATTTGATCTTCGGATTTGTGTCCCGAAAGCTTAGAGGGCACACGAGACACAGCTGCTCAGGGTACCAGCCACGCTCCCACCGGCCCAAACCGAGCGCACTCTCGCTTCCATGGGACCATGGGAGCCTGCGTACAGATCCGACTTCGCGCAGACCGAAGCCCACTTCGTTCCGACTGCGACCCGAGAATCAGGACACTGCGTGCCCGCGATCCCCAGCCACGTGCCCGAGCCGAGCCGTACCGACCCGGCGCTGATCCGCAATTTCTGCATCATCGCGCACATCGACCACGGCAAGTCGACCCTCGCCGACCGGATGCTCCAGCTCACCGGCGTGGTGGACTCGCGGCAGATGCGCGCCCAGTACCTCGACCGCATGGACATCGAGCGTGAGCGCGGCATCACGATCAAGTCCCAGGCGGTCCGACTGCCCTGGGCGCCGAACACGGGCGAGGACGAGGGCAAGACCCACATCCTCAACATGATCGACACCCCCGGGCACGTCGACTTCACCTACGAGGTCTCGCGCTCCCTCGCCGCGTGCGAGGGCACGGTCCTCCTGGTGGACGCCGCCCAGGGCATCGAGGCGCAGACCCTCGCCAACCTGTACCTGGCGATGGAGAAGGACCTGGCGATCGTCCCGGTCCTGAACAAGATCGACCTGCCGGCCGCCCAGCCGGAGAAGTTCGCCGAGGAGCTCGCGAACCTGGTCGGCTGCCAGCCCGAGGACGTCCTGCGCGTCTCGGCGAAGACCGGTCTCGGTGTGGACGTACTGCTCGACAAGATCGTCGCCACGGTCCCGGCCCCGGTCGGTCCCAAGGACGCCCCGGCCCGCGCGATGATCTTCGACTCGGTCTACGACTCGTACCGCGGTGTCGTGACCTACGTCCGTGTCGTCGACGGCCAGCTCAACAAGCGCGAGCGCATCCGGATGATGTCCACCGGCGCCACGCACGAGCTGCTGGAGATCGGCGTCTCCTCTCCGGAGATGACCCCGGCCGACGGCATCGGCGTCGGCGAGGTGGGCTACATCATCACCGGCGTGAAGGACGTCCGTCAGTCCAAGGTCGGTGACACCATCACCAGCCTGCACAACGGCGCGACCGAGGCCCTCGGCGGCTACAAGGACCCGCGTCCGATGGTCTTCTCGGGCCTGTACCCGCTCGACGGCTCGGACTACCCGGACCTGCGCGAGGCCCTGGACAAGCTCCAGCTCAACGACGCCGCGCTCGTCTACGAGCCGGAGACCTCGGCCGCGCTGGGCTTCGGCTTCCGCGTCGGCTTCCTCGGCCTGCTCCACCTGGACGTGGTCCGCGAGCGCCTGGAGCGCGAGTTCGGCCTCGACCTGATCGCCACCGCGCCCAACGTGGTCTACCGGGTCGTCCTGGAGGACGGCAAGGAAGTCACCGTCACCAACCCGAGCGAGTTCCCCGAGGGCAAGATCTCGGACGTGTTCGAGCCGGTCGTACGGGCCACCCTGCTCGCGCCTTCCGAGTTCATCGGCGCGATCATGGAGCTCTGCCAGCAGCGCCGCGGCACCCTCCTCGGGATGGACTACCTCTCCGAGGACCGGGTCGAGATCCGCTACACCCTCCCGCTCGCCGAGATCGTCTTCGACTTCTTCGACCAGCTGAAGTCCAAGACGCGCGGTTACGCCTCCCTCGACTACGAGCCCACCGGCGAGCAGGCCTCCGGCCTGGTCAAGGTCGACATCCTGCTGCACGGCGACAAGGTCGACGCCTTCTCCGCCGTCACGCACAAGGACGCCGCCTACGCCTACGGTGTGCGCCTCGTCGCCAAGCTGCGCGAGCTCATCCCGCGGCAGGCCTTCGAGATCCCGATCCAGGCGGCCGTCGGCTCCCGTGTCATCGCCCGCGAGACCATCCGCGCCATCCGCAAGGACGTCCTCGCCAAGTGCTACGGCGGTGACATCTCCCGTAAGCGGAAGCTGCTGGAGAAGCAGAAGGAAGGCAAGAAGCGCATGAAGATGGTCGGCTCCGTGGAGGTCCCGCAGGAGGCCTTCATCGCCGTCCTCTCCAGCGACGAGTCCGGCGGCAAGAAGAAGTAGCCCCCCGCTTGTGAGGCAGGCCTCCGTGCTCCGGCGCGGGGGCCTGCTCCGTTTGCGGCGTGCGGCGTGCGGGTGCGGGTGCGGGCGTGGGCGTGGGTGCGGGCGTCGGCGTCGGCGCGTCGCGGAGGGCGCGGTCCGCTTCGTTATGAATCGGCGCCCCAAGGCCTCTTACGCGCCAGGCGGAGGGCCCCTAGTCTGATCACTGCTCGTTGGTTACTCGCCAGTTACAAGCACCTGACTCAGCCACCCACCCTGACCCACCACCCAGTCAGTCCGCCCCTGTGAAGAACAGGCCCTGCCGCGTGGTCCGGAGGATGTCCGTGAGCGACACACAGACCTTGATCGAGAACCGTCCGCCCACCGTGGCGACCCTCTTCCTGGAGCGTGTCGCCGCCACGCCGAACGCCGAGGCCTACCGCTACCCCGTCCCCGCCGCGGACGGCCGGGGCGGCCCGGACGAGTGGAAGTCGCTCAGCTGGGGACAGGCCGCCGAACGGGTTTTCGCCATCGCGGCGGGACTCGTCGACCTCGGAATCCAGCCTGAGCAGCGCGTCGCGCTGGCCTCCAACACCCGGGTGGAGTGGATCCTCGCCGACCTCGGCGTGATGTGCGCCGGCGGCGCCGTCACCACGATCTACCCGAGCACGAACGCCGAGGAGTCGGCGTTCATCCTCTCCGACTCCGAGAGCCGGATCCTGATCGCCGAGGACGCCGCACAGCTGGCCAAGGCCCGCGAGCGGCGCGCCGACCTGCCCGAGCTCGCGCACGTGGTGGTCCTGGACGCCACCGGCGTGGACGCGGCCGAGGGCGACCCCGAGGGCTGGGTACTCTCCCTCGCCGACCTGGAGGCGCGCGGCCGGGAGTACCTCGCCAAGCACCCCGAGGCGGTCAAGGAGCGGATCGCGGCCATCACCGCCGACCAGCTCGCCACCCTCATCTACACCTCCGGTACGACCGGCCGCCCCAAGGGCGTGCGGCTGCCGCACGACAACTGGTCGTACATGGCCAAGGCCATGGTCGCCACCGGGCTGATCGGCAAGGACGACGTCCAGTACCTCTGGCTGCCGCTCGCCCACGTCTTCGGCAAGGTGCTGACCTCGGGGCAGATCGAGGCCGGGCACGTGACCGCGGTCGACGGCCGGATCGACAAGATCATCGAGAACCTGCCGATCGTGCAGCCGACGTACATGGCCGCCGTCCCGCGCATCTTCGAGAAGGTCTACAACGGTGTGGCCGCCAAGGCCCGGGCCGCCGGCGGCGCCAAGTACAAGATCTTCAAGTGGTCGGTCGGCGTCGCCCGGGAGTACGCCAAGGTCACGCAGGACAACTTCCGCCGCACGGGCCGGGCGACCGCCCCCTTCGGCCTCACCACCAAGCACAAGATCGCCGACGCGCTCGTCTACTCCAAGCTCCGCGAGGCCTTCGGCGGAAAGCTGCGCGCCGCCGTCTCCGGTGCCTCCGCCCTGGCGCCCGACATCGGCTACTTCTTCTCCGGCGCGGGCATCCACATCCTCGAGGGCTACGGCCTGACCGAGTCCAGCGCGGCCTCCTTCGTCAACCCGGGCGAGGCCTACCGCACCGGCACGGTCGGCAAGCCGCTCCCCGGCACCGAGGTCCGCATCGCCGACGACGGCGAGGTCCTCCTGCGCGGCCCCGGCATCATGCAGGGCTACCACCAGCAGCCGGAGAAGACCGCCGAGGTCCTGGAGTCCGACGGTTGGCTGCACACGGGCGACATCGGCGAACTGTCCGCCGACGGCTACCTGCGCATCACCGACCGCAAGAAGGACCTGATCAAGACCTCGGGCGGCAAATACGTCGCCCCGGCGGAGATCGAGGGCCAGTTCAAGGCGATCTGCCCGTACGTGTCGACCATCGTCGTGCACGGCGCGGACCGGAACTTCTGCTCCGCGCTCATCGCCCTGGACGAGCCGTCCATCCTGGTCTGGGCCGCCGACAACGGCCTGGAGGGCAAGACGTACTCCCAGGTCCTGGCCGCCCCCGAGACCAACCGGCTGATCGAGACCTACGTCCAGACCCTCAATGAGGGCCTCCAGCGGTGGCAGACGGTCAAGAAGTTCCGCCTCCTGCCCCGCGACCTCGACGTCGAGCACGGCGACCTGACGCCCAGCCTCAAGCTGAAGCGACCGGCCGTCGAGCGTGAGTTCAAGCACCTGATCGAGGAGATGTACGAGGGCTCGCGCGAGGCGTAGCCCCTGCGGCGAGCTGGGCCGGGCGGGGCGGCGGACCGCCCCGCGAACCCCGGCGCCCGCGGGTCCCGCCGGCTGCCTTCGGCCGCCGTGCACGGACCCGCGGGAGCGGTCCGGGACCGGCCTGCCCCGGCCCGCGCAGTCGGCCCGTCCGGCGGGCCTGCCCGGGACGGGCCCCGTCCCGGGCAGGCCCGCCGGCCGTGGCCGGGGACGGTGGGGTCGGGGGTGCGGGACAATGGGGGTATGCCTTCCGCACTGCCCGACGGTGAACCCATGCCCGAAGACGGCTCGCTGCCGTCGCACGCCCTGGTGGGAGCCGGGGAACGGCCGCTCGGGTTCTACCTGCACGTCCCGTACTGCGCCACGCGCTGCGGGTACTGCGACTTCAACACCTACACGGCCACCGAACTGCGGGGTACCGGCGGCGTGCTCGCCTCCCGGGAGAACTACGCCGACACGCTGATCGACGAGGTCAGGCTGGCCCGCAAGGTCCTCGGGGACGACCCGAGGGCCGTGCGGACGGTGTTCGTGGGCGGCGGCACGCCGACGCTGCTGCCCGCGGGGGACCTCGTACGGATGCTCGCGGCGATCCGCGACGAGTTCGGGCTGGCCGAGGACGCGGAGATCACCACCGAGGCCAATCCGGAGTCGGTGGACCCGCGGTACCTGGCGGAGCTGCGCGCGGGCGGATTCAACCGGGTCTCCTTCGGCATGCAGAGCGCGAAGCAGCACGTCCTGAAGGTGCTGGACCGCACCCACACCCCCGGGCGGCCCGAGGCGTGCGTCGCGGAGGCGCGGGCGGCGGGCTTCGAGCACGTGAACCTGGACCTGATCTACGGGACGCCGGGCGAGTCGGACGAGGACTGGCGGGCGTCGCTGTCGGCGGCGCTGGGGGCCGGACCGGACCACATCAGCGCCTACGCGCTGATCGTGGAGGAAGGCACGCAGCTCGCGCGGCGGATCCGCCGGGGCGAGGTCCCGATGACGGACGACGACGTGCACGCGGACCGGTACCTGATCGCGGACTCCGTGATGGCCGAGGCCGGCTACTCCTGGTACGAGGTGTCGAACTGGGCCACGTCCGAGGCCGGGCGGTGCCTGCACAACGAGCTGTACTGGCGCGGGGCCGACTGGTGGGGCGCGGGGCCCGGTGCCCACTCGCACGTGAGCGGGGTGCGGTGGTGGAACGTGAAGCACCCGGGCGCCTACGCGGCCGCGCTGGCGGAGGGGCGCTCACCGGGCGCGGGGCGCGAGCTCCTGTCCGCGGAGGACCGGCGGGTGGAGCGGATCCTGCTGGAGGTGCGGCTGGTGGACGGCTGCCCGCTGTCGCTGCTCGCCCCCGCCGGCCTTGCCGCCGCCGGGCGGGCGTTGGCGGACGGCCTCCTGGAGCAGGGCCCGTACGAGGCGGGCCGCGCCGTACTGACGCTGCGCGGCCGCCTCCTGGCCGACGCGGTGGTCCGCGACCTGGTGGACTAGGCCGGGCGATCGCCCGGACAGGACCTGGCCCCGCCGGTCGCCGCTAGTAGCCCCAGCGGGCCTGGCTGCCGTCCTGGCGGCAGTAGATCATCCGGCCGTTCCCGGCGTGCGTGGAGCGGCCGATGTCGGCCTTGCGGCAGAACTGGCCCGCGTTGTAGCAGTTCCCCGCGTTCGAGACGATCTCGCAGTCCGCGGCCGCGGGCGGCGGTTCCGGGGCCTTGGTCGTGGGTTTCGGTGTGGGCTTGGCGGCCGCCCGGGTCGTGGGGGCGACGGGCGCCTTCCGGTCGGTGCCGGAGGCGGGGGCGGTGGTGGCCGCCGGGGCCGGGACCGGCGAGGGGGTGGCCGAGGGCGGTGGGGACGGAGTCGGAGTCGGTGTCGGCGAGGCCGTCGTCGGGGCCGCCGAGGTGAGGGACGGCGGCGCGGACACCGCGGGGCCCTCGCTCGCGGCCGGAGCGCAGGCGACGGCCGCGCCCGCCACCAGGAGGGCGACCAGCGCCCGCCGGATCCGGTCCCCGGGACGTATGCGGCCTCTCGGGCCGTCGCTGTCGCTGCTGTTGCCGTCGCTGCCGTCGCTGCCGTGCATCGGTGCCCCCACCTGAAAGTCACTCAAAGGAGGCACATCATATGAACGGCCGTCTGGCTGCGAGGGGTTTCGCCGCAATCGTGACCGACAGCCTTTTCCCCGCGTGCTACGGCGCCGTGACGTGGTCGATGAGGTGCTCCACCGCGCCCAACAGGGTGGGCTCCAGGTCCTTGTAAGAGGTCACGCGGGACAGGATGTGCCGCCAGGCGGCGCCCGTGTTCTCCGGCCAGCCCAGCGCCCGGCAGATGCCCGTCTTCCAGTCCTGGCCGCGCGGGATCACCGGCCATGCCGCGATGCCCAGCGCGGACGGTTTCACCGCCTGCCAGACGTCCACGTACGGGTGGCCCACGATCAGGACGTGCGGGGAGGTCACCGACGCGGCGATGCGGGATTCCTTCGAGCCCGGCACCAGGTGGTCCACGAGGACGCCCAGGCGGGCGTCCGGGCCCGGGGCGAAGTCGGCGACCACCGACGGGAGGTCGTCGATGCCCTCCAGGTACTCGACCACCACGCCCTCGATCCGCAGGTCGTCGCCCCAGACCCGTTCCACGAGCTCGGCGTCGTGGCGGCCCTCCACGTAGATCCGGCCGGCCCGGGCCACCCGCGCCCGCGCGCCGGGCACGGCCACGGAGCCGGACGCGGTGCGCACCGGGGCCGAAGGGGCGCGGACCGGGCGGGTCAGCGTCACCACCGCGCCGTCCAGGAGGAACCCGCGGGGCTCCAGCGGGAAGACCCGCCGCTTGCCGAAGCGGTCCTCCAGGGTGACGGTGCCCGCCTCGCACCCCACCACCGCGCCGCAGAAGTCCGTACCCGCCACCTCGACCACCAGGTCGGGGTCGGCCGGCACCTCCGGAACGGGCTTGGCGCGCTTCCACTGGGGTGTCAGGTCGGGGGAGTACTCACGCATCCGGCCGAGGGTAGGAGAGCGGGCGCGTTCAGGCGTCCGACACGCCGAAACGGGCCGCCAGTGTGGCGCGTTGCTCACGGACGAAGGCGGCGTCGACCACCGCTCCGTGACCCGGCACGTACAGCGCGTCGTCGCCGCCCAGGGAGAGCAGCCGGTCCAGCGCCGCCGGCCACTGGCGGGGTACGGCGTCGGGGCCGGCCTGGGGCTCACCCGACTCCTCGACGAGGTCGCCGCAGAAGACGACCTCCCGACCGCCGCCCGGGACGAAGGCGGCCAGATCGTGCCGGGTGTGCCCGGGCCCCACGTTGGCCAGCAGCACCTGCACGCCACCCAGGTCGAGCGTCCACTCGCCCGACACCAGGTGCCGGGGGACCACCAGCAGGTCCACCGCCTCGGCGGCCTCGGCCGGTGCCAGGCCGTGCCGGACCGCGTCGGCCCGCAGGTCGTCATGGCTGACGGAGAGCAGGGTGTCCAGGCCGACGGGACCGTAGACCTCCGCCCCCGCGAACACCGCACCGCCCAGCACGTGGTCGAAATGTCCGTGTGTGAATGCGATATGAGTCACGCGCCGGCCCGCCAGTCGCTCCGCCTCGGCCCGCACCAGGGCGCCTTCCCGGACGGAGGAACCGGGGTCGATCAGGAGGGCCGAATCATCGCCCACCACCAGTCCCACCGTGCAATCCCACACCGGCAGCCGCCGCCGGCCGGCCCGATCGGTGAGCCGTTCCCAGCCCGCCTCTTCCCAACGCACGTCCATGCCGCGACGCTACCTTGGCGGGCCACCCTTGCTACGGGTACACCACCCCGCCGTACACTGACCGGGGGATCTCTGGCACTCGAACGCTCAGAGTGCCAACAGTCCCAGCCGCGAACGACGGAAACGATGGAGGTGTGCGCGATGCTCAGCGAACGCAGACTCGAAGTGCTGCGCGCCATCGTCCAGGACTACGTCGGGACGGAGGAGCCGGTCGGCTCCAAGGCGCTCACGGAGCGGCACCGGCTCGGCGTCTCGCCCGCCACCGTGCGCAACGACATGGCCGTGCTGGAGGAGGAGGGCTACATCGCCCAGCCCCACACCAGCGCCGGCCGGATCCCCACCGACAAGGGCTACCGCCTCTTCGTCGACAGGCTGGCGGGGGTCAAACCGCTGTCGACGCCCGAGCGCCGGGCCATTCAGAACTTCCTCGACGGCGCCGTCGACCTCGACGACGTCGTCGGCCGGACCGTACGGCTGCTCGCGCAGCTGACCCGGCAGGTCGCTGTCGTCCAGTACCCGAGCCTGACCCGGTCCACCGTCCGGCACGTGGAGCTGCTCTCGCTGGCCCCGGCCCGCCTCATGCTCGTCCTCATCACGGACACCGGCCGGGTCGAGCAGCGGCTCGTCGACTGCCAGGCCCCCTTCACGGAATCCTCGCTGGCCGATCTGCGGGCCCGTCTCAACAGCCGCGTCGTCGGCCGCCGGTTCACCGACGTGCCGCCGCTGGTGCAGGACCTTCCGGAGTCCTTCGACTCCGGGGACGACCAGGCGACGGTCAAGGACGTCCTGGCGACCCTCCTCGAAACGCTGGTGGAGGAGGCGGAGGAGCGGCTGATGATCGGCGGCACCGCCAACCTCACCCGCTTCGGACACGATTTTCCCCTGACGATCAGGCCGGTGCTCGAAGCGCTGGAGGAGCAGGTCGTGCTCCTCAAGCTGCTGGGCGAGGCCAATGAGTCGGGAATGGCCGTAAAGATCGGGCATGAGAACGCCTACGAGGGACTGAACTCCACGTCCGTCGTCTCGGTCGGCTACGGTTCGGGCGGCGAAGCAGTCGCCAAACTCGGCGTGGTCGGACCGACCCGCATGGACTACCCCGGAACGATGGGAGCGGTACGCGCAGTGGCACGTTACGTCGGACAGATCCTGGCGGAGTCGTAAGTGGCCACGGACTACTACGCCGTTCTCGGCGTGCGCCGCGACGCATCGCAGGACGAGATCAAGAAGGCCTTCCGCCGCCTCGCGCGTGAACTCCACCCGGACGTGAATCCGGACCCGAAGACGCAGGAGCGCTTCAAGGAGATCAACGCGGCCTACGAGGTGCTCTCGGACCCGCAGAAGAAGCAGGTCTTCGACCTCGGCGGCGACCCGCTGTCCTCCTCCGGAGGAGGCGGCGGCGCGGGCGGATTCGGGGCCGGTGGCTTCGGCAACTTCTCCGACATCATGGACGCCTTCTTCGGCCAGTCCTCGCAGCGCGGACCGCGCTCGCGGACCCGCCGCGGCCAGGACGCCATGATCCGCCTCGACCTGGAGCTGGACGAGGCCGCCTTCGGCACCACCAAGGACATCCAGGTCGACACGGCCGTCGTCTGCACCACCTGCTCCGGAGAGGGCGCCGCCCCCGGCACCTCGGCGCAGACGTGTGACATGTGCCGCGGCCGCGGCGAGGTCTCGCAGGTCACCCGGTCCTTCCTGGGCCAGGTCATGACCTCGCGCCCCTGCCCGCAGTGCCAGGGCTTCGGCACCGTGGTCCCGACCCCGTGCCCCGAGTGCGCGGGCGACGGCCGGGTCCGCTCCCGCCGCAGCCTCACGGTCAAGATCCCTGCCGGTGTCGAGAACGGCACCCGGATCCAGCTCGCGGGCGAGGGCGAGGTCGGCCCCGGCGGCGGCCCCGCCGGCGACCTGTACGTGGAGATCCACGAGCTGCCGCACGCGACCTTCCAGCGGCGCGGGGACGACCTGCACTGCACGGTCACCATCCCGATGACCGCGGCGTCCCTGGGCACCAAGTGCCCGCTGGAGACGCTGGACGGCCTGGAGGAGATCGACATCCGGCCCGGCACCCAGTCCGGCCAGGCCATCCCGCTGCACGGCCGGGGTGTCACGCACCTGCGCGGCGGCGGGCGCGGCGACCTCATCGTCCACGTCGAGGTCACCACCCCGAGCAAGCTGGACGCCCAGCAGGAGGACCTGCTGCGCCAGCTGGCGAAGCTGCGCGGCGAGGAGCGGCCGACGGGCCAGTTCGCGCCGGGCCAGCAGGGGCTCTTCAGTCGCCTGAAGGACGCCTTCAACGGGCGCTGAGCCACCCGCGGACGTACGTACGCGAACACCTGCGAGCCCGGTCCGGGGATGCCCCGGACCGGGCTCGCGGCGCAGGTGACGGCGGGTTCTCGCCGATCCGGTGAAGGGGACTATGCCAGGCGAATGCCGTGATTCGGCCCCCTGCGCGGGACGTGGCACGATGCAGCTCATGTCCTCCGCACCGAACGGTCTCTTCGCGTACCCGATCGTGCAGGCTCCCATGGCGGGCGGCGCGTCCTGCCCGCCGCTCGCGGCCGCCGTGTGCGAAGCGGGCGGACTGGGCTTCCTGGCCGGCGGCTACAAAACCGCCGACGGCATGTACCAGGAGATCAAGCGGCTGCGCGCGCTCACCCGCCGCCCCTTCGGTGTCAACCTCTTCATGCCGCAGGCCTCCTCCGTGGACCCGGCCGCGCTGGAGGTGTACCGCGGACAGCTCGCGAGCGAGGCCGGATGGTACGGGATCTCCCTCGCGGAGGAGGACCTCCTCGGCACTTGCGACGACGGCTACGACGCGAAACTCGCCATCCTCATCGAAGACCCGGTACCCGTGGTCTCGTTCACCTTCGGACTGCCCTCGCCCGCGGCCTTCACCTGCCTGCGCAAGGCCGGTACGTACACGATCGCCACCGTGACCTCGGTCGAGGAGGCCCGCGCCGCGCAGAGCGCCGGGGCGGACGCCGTCTGCGTCCAGGGCCTGGAGGCCGGTGGCCACCAGGGCACCCACCGCGACGACCCGCAGGCCGACGGCACGGCGGGCGTCGGCCTGCTCGCGCTCGTGGCGCAGGTACGCGAATCGGTGGCCCTCCCGATCATCGCGGCGGGCGGTCTGATGCGCGGCTCGCAGATCGCCGCGCTGCTCGCGGCGGGCGCGGAGGCCGCGCAGCTCGGCACGGCGTTCCTGGCCTGCCCGGAGTCCGGCGCCGACCCGCTGCACAAGAAGGCGCTGACCGACCCGCTGTTCGTCCGCACGGAGCTGACCCGGGCCTTCTCGGGGCGGCCGGCCCGGGGGCTGGTCAACCGGTTCATGCGCGAGCACGGCCCGTACGCCCCGGCCGCGTACCCGCAGGTCCACCACCTGACCTCGCCGCTGCGCAAGGCCGCCGCCGCGGCCGGGGACCCGCAGGGCATGGCCCTGTGGGCGGGTCAGGGGCACCGGCTGTCGCGGGCGATGCCCGCCGGGGAGCTGGTGGAGGTGCTCGCGGCGGAACTCGCCGCAGCGCAGCACGCGTTGAAGACAATGCAGATGAGGAGTGCGTCATGACCGCCCCCGTGTTCGTGGTCGAGGAGGTCCCCGCGGGGCCGGAGTTCGTCCTGGACGGCCCCGAGGGCCGGCACGCGGTCTCCGTGAAGCGGCTGACCCCGGGCGAGGCCGTCGTGCTCGCCGACGGCCGGGGCGGCTGGGCCGAGGCCGTAGTGAAGGCGGCCGAGGGCAAGGACCGGCTCGTGGTCTCGGTGTCCGGGGTCTTCGAGGAGGCGGAGCCGGCCGTCCGGATCACCGTCGTCCAGGCCCTGCCCAAGGGGGACCGCGGCGAGGTCGCCGTCGAGACCATGACGGAGACCGGCGTCGACGCGATCGTGCCCTGGCAGGCCTCGCGCTGCATCACCCAGTGGCGCGGCGACCGCGGTGCCAAGTCCCTCGCCAAGTGGCGGGCGACCGCGCGGGAGGCGGGCAAGCAGTCCCGCCGGGTGCGCTTCCCCGAGGTCGCGGAGGCCATGTCGACCAAGCAGGTCGCGGCGCTGCTCGCCGGGGCCGACCTGGCGATGGTCCTGCACGAGGACCGCGACACCCCCTCGGGCGCCCTGGCCACGGCGCAGCTGCCCGCCGCGGGCTCCGTCGTCCTGGTGGTCGGGCCCGAGGGCGGAGTCTCGCCGGAGGAGCTCGCCGCCTTCGCGGCGGCCGGGGCCCACCCGTACCGGCTGGGCCCCTCGGTGCTGCGCACCTCCACGGCCGGCACGGCGGCCGCCGCGGTCCTGCTGGCCAGGACGGGCCGCTGGTCCTGACGGACTGCCGGTCCTGACGGACTGCCGGTCCTGACGGACTGCCGGTCCTGACGGACTGCCGGTCCTGACGGACTGCCGGTCCTGACGGGCCGCTGGTCGTGACGGGTCCGACCGGCGACGGTGGATACGATGCCGGAACCGATCACTGTCACGAAGGGCTCAGCAATGGCCGGGGAACCGCAGGCCGACTGCCTGTTCTGCAAGATCGCCGCGGGGAAGATCCCCGCGACGATCGTCCGCGAGACCGAGACGACCGTCGCCTTCCGCGACATCAACCCGCAGGCGCCCACCCACGTCCTCGTCATTCCGAAGGTGCACTACCCCGACGCCGCCTCCCTCGCGGCCGCCGAGCCCCAGATCACCGCCGACGTGCTGCGCGAGGCAGGCGAGGTCGCCGCCGAGGAGGGGCTCACCGGCCGCGGCTACCGGCTCGTCTTCAACACCGGCCCCGGAGCCGGCCAGGTCGTCTTCCACGCCCACGCGCACGTCCTGGGCGGCCGCGGCTTCGAGTGGCCCCCGGGATAAGCCGTGTCCGTACGAGAGTTCGTGGTCCTGGGCACCGCCAGCCAGGTGCCCACCCGCCACCGCAACCACAACGGCTACCTGCTGCGCTGGGACGGCGAGGGCATCCTCTTCGATCCCGGCGAGGGCACCCAGCGCCAGATGCTGCGCGCCGGAGTGGCCGCCCACGACATCAACCGGATCTGCGTCACCCACTTCCACGGTGACCACAGCCTCGGCCTCGCCGGGGTGATCCAGCGCATCAACCTCGACCGGGTCCCGCACCCCGTCAGCGCCCACTACCCGGCCTCCGGGCAGAAGTTCTTCGACCGGCTGCGCTACGCCACGGCCTACCGCGAGACCGTGGAGATGGCCGAGGAACCGGTGGCCGGGGACGGCGTGCTGGCGCGCACCGACTCCTACACCCTGGACGCCGTACGGCTCTCGCACCCGGTGGAGTCCTTCGGCTACCGGGTCACGGAGCCCGACGGCCGCCGGATACGGCCCGAACTGCTCGCGCTCCACGGGATCAAGGGGCCCGACGTGGGCCTCATCCAGCGCGAGGGCCGCCTCGGGGAGGTCACCCTCGAAGACGTCAGCGAGCCGCGCCCCGGGCAGCGGTTCGCCTTCGTGATGGACACCCGGCTCTGCGAGGGCGTCGAAACGCTCGCGGCGGGCTGCGACATGCTGGTGATCGAATCGACGTTCCTCGACGAGGACGTCCGGCTGGCCACCGACCACGGCCACCTCACCGCCGGACAGGCCGCCCGGGTGGCGCGGGACGCGGGCGTGCGGCACCTCGTGCTGACGCACTTCTCGCAGCGCTACGGCGATCCGTCGGAGTTCGAACGCCAGGCCCGAGCGGCCGGCTTCGAGGGCGAGCTGACGATCGCCGCCGACCTCGTACGGGTTCCCGTGCCGAAGCGGGCCTGAGAGCCGGCCCGGTGCCGGGGCCGGGGTCCGACCCCGGACCCGGCCCGGTCGTTGCGCAGACTCCGGACCGGACCCGCCGCGAAGCCTGCTCGCGTGAGCGGCGGGCGGCCGCCGGGGAGAGCAGCAGCACCCGCAGCGGGGGCCGGCCCGGGGAGCGCGCGCGGCGGAGCGCGATCTCGGCGACCTCCAGCTCGGGCGCGCCGACCCGGGGCACCGCACCCGTCGGGGCGCCCGCGCCGGCGGCCGGCACGGCCGCCGGGGCCCCTCCGCGCCGCCACACCGAGCCGGGGACCAGCGGGCGTCCGCCGACGTGCAGGGCGACGGCGGTCATCGGCGCGGCCACGGCCAGCAGCAGGCCGCCGAGGACCAGGCCCATGCCCGGGAACCCGGCGCCCTCGGCGAGCAGGCTCCCGGTGACGGGCCCGCAGGCCACGCCGAGCGAGGACGCGGAGCCGACCAGGACGGCCCAGCGGCCGCGCGGGTCGAGGGCGGCCGCGAGGCCGATGGCGTAGGAGAGCACGACGGGGTAGACCGCGTTCCAGAAGATCTCCCCGGCGGCGAAGGCGGCCAGGCCGTCCGCCCGGGAGGCCAGCACCACGCAGCAGGCGATGACCGCCGTGCCCGCGCCCACCGGGACCGCCCGGCCGAGGCGGGCCCCGAACGCGGAGGCGGCGGTGACCCCGAGCAGCCCGGCGCCGAGCGAGGCGGCGAAGACGACGCCGAGGGTGACCTCGGACAGGCCCGCCTGCTGCGCGCCGATGCGGCCGCTGACGCCCCACAGGGCGTTCTGCGCGAGGGACCACAGCACAAGGGCCCCGGCCAGCACCACCCCGGCGAGCGGGTACGGCAGCCGCCCGCAGACCCGTACGGCCCGGCGGCTCCGCGGGCCCTGCGCGGCGGCTCCGCCGAGCCGGCCCGTCGCGGGCCAGCACACCGCCGCGACCAGGGCGATCGCCGCGAAGGGCAGCCCGTGGCCGCCGCCGAGCCGGGGCAGGGTCAGGTACAGGGCCCCGGCGGTCGCCGACACCGACAGCAGCCCCAGCGCGGAGGTGCGGTGCGGGTCGCGCTGCGCGGCGATCCCGGAGGCGGCCACGGCGGTCGCCGCGCCCGAGCCGAAGCCGCCGACGACGGCGCCCGCGACGACGAGCGGGAGCAGCGGGGTGGCGGCCGCGGTGCCGTAGCCGAGGACGGACAGCAGCAGCCCGAGCCGGGCCGGCGGCCGTGGACCGTGGCGGGGGATGCGGGAGGCCAGGGTGAAACCGGCGGCGGCGGAGCCGAGCAGCAGGACCGAGCCGATCAGTCCGGCCTGCGCGGGGCTCAGCGGGAGGTGTGCATCGAGCCGCCCGACGACGGTCGGCAGCAGGTACGGGGCGACGTAACCGGCGGCGAAGAGCGCGACGAGCGGCCAGGCGGCGGGCGGCGCGGGGTGCGGTCGGGCACGGGTGTTCCAGGTGACAAAGGTGGAGCGTGAGATTCCGCAAGAGCGCGGGGCTCATATCCACCAACCGGCCGGATCTTCGGAGAAGGGCGTTCAGGTGGTGATCTGCGTCACACTGTATTCCGGGTCCACCCGGGAGGGAGGGGCCGCACGGCGGGCGTGTGTTAACCCCATTGAAGAAACGACCCGCCAAGAACGTCGACCGGAAACGTCGAGCAGATGACCACGCCAGCGAAACGCGTGCCGAACGGGGAGTACATCGTGAGCAGTCGCACCAGCCGGGACAGCCGCACCGCCGCCGTGGACCCGCTCGGCCCGCTGCGCGACCCCCAAGAGCCGGACTGCGACGTCTTCCTGACGGGCGCCGTGTTCCTCGACATCATCTTCACCGGCCTCGACTCGGCCCCCGTGCGCGGTACGGAGTCCTGGGCGCGCGGCATGGGCTCCAGCCCCGGCGGCGTCGCCAACATGGCCACCGCCCTCGCCCGCCTCGGCCTGCGCACCTGCCTCGCCGCCGCCTTCGGGGACGACCACTACGGCGAGTACTGCTGGGACGCGCTCGAACAGGGCGAGGGCATCGACCTGTCGATGTCACGGACCGTGCCCGGCTGGCACAGCCCCGTCACCGTCTCGATGGCCTACGAGGGCGAGCGCACGATGGTCTCGCACGGCCACGAGGCCCCGCCCCCGGCGGGCCCCGGGCCGTTCCCGCAGTGTCCGCCCCGCACCCGCGCGGCCGTGGCCTCGCTCGGCCTGGGCGGAGGCGAGCCGTGGGTGGCCGAGGCGGCCCGGGACGGGGCGCGGGTCTTCGCCGACGTCGGGTGGGACGAGAGCGGGCGGTGGGACCTGGGGGCGCTGGCCGACCTGGAGCACTGCGAGGCGTTCCTGCCCAACGCGGGGGAGGCGATGGCCTACACGCGCACCGACTGCCCGCGCGCGGCGGCCCGGGCGCTGGCCGAGAAGGTCCCGATCGCGGTGGTGACCATGGGCGCCGAGGGCTCGTACGCGGTGGACGGGCGGACCGGGGAGACGGCGCAGGTCCCGGCGATCACGGTCGACGCCCTCGACCCGACCGGCGCGGGCGACGTGTACGTGGCGGGCTTCCTCACCGGCACCCTCGCCGCATGGCCGCTGGCGGACCGGCTCGCCTTCGCGGGCCTCACGGCGGCCCTGTCGGTGCAGGAGTTCGGCGGCTCGCTGTCGGCCCCCGGCTGGCCGGAGGTAGCCCACTGGTGGCGCACCGCACCCGAAGAACTGCGCGGGCGGTACGGCTTCCTCGACGACCTGGTCCCGCCGGGCGCGGCCCCGGCCAGCCGGCGCCGGGCGGTCCCGACGATCGGCTTCCGGCGGCCGGCGTAGGGGCGGGGTGGCGCGCGGGGCGGGTGCGGGGCCGGGTGTGAGGGGCCGGGGCCGGTTTGGGGGCCGCGCGCAGCCCCGTGGGGGGCCCGGCGCGGGACCCGGTAAAACCCCTCGGGGATGCGGCGGCGGCGACGTACGCTTGGAAGTCCGGAGGCCGTCGATCGGCGCGGCCCCTCAGTGGGAGGTATGCGCAGGCCACAGTGCCGGCCCATGACTCAGACACCGACAGCCCAGACCCCCGCGCCGGGGCAGGCGCGAGCCCACTTCACCGTCCCGGCAGCCCACCCGATGGTGTCCGTCCTCGGCTCGGGCGACGCCCTGTTGCGCGTGATCGAGAAGGCCTTCCCGGAGGCCGACATCCATGTTCGGGGCAATCAGGTCAGCGCGCTCGGGCTGGCGGCGGAAGTCGCTCTGATCCAGCGCCTGTTCGACGAGATGATGCTGGTGCTCCGCACCGGGCAGCCGATGACGGAGGACGCAGTGGAACGCTCGATCGCCATGCTCAAGTCGAGCGGCAACGGCGAGGGACCGGACGAGACGCCCGCGGAGGTGCTCACCCAGAACATCCTCTCCAGCCGCGGCCGCACCATCCGTCCCAAGACCCTCAACCAGAAGCGGTACGTCGACGCGATCGACAAGAACACGATCGTCTTCGGCATCGGCCCCGCCGGTACCGGCAAGACCTACCTCGCCATGGCCAAGGCGGTCCAGGCCCTGCAGTCCAAGCAGGTCAGCCGGATCATCCTGACCCGCCCCGCCGTCGAGGCCGGCGAGCGCCTCGGCTTCCTGCCGGGAACGCTCTTCGACAAGATCGACCCGTACCTGCGCCCGCTCTACGACGCGCTCCACGACATGATCGACCCGGACTCGATCCCGCGGCTCATGGCGGCGGGAACCATCGAGGTGGCCCCCCTCGCGTACATGAGGGGTCGCACCTTGAACGAGGCGTTCGTCGTCCTCGACGAGGCGCAGAACACCAGCCCCGAGCAGATGAAGATGTTCCTGACCAGGCTCGGCTTCGAATCGAAGATCGTCGTCACCGGTGACGTCACCCAGGTCGACCTGCCGGGCGGCACCAAGAGCGGTCTGCGCCAGGTACAGGAGATCCTCGAAGGGGTTCCGGACATCCACTTCTCGCGGCTCACGTCCGAGGATGTCGTCCGGCACAAGCTGGTCGGCCGTATCGTCGACGCGTACGAGAAGTACGACGACAGCCAGGACGCGAAGCAGTCCCGGAACGGCTACCAGCGGAAGTAGACCCCAGCGCACCATGTCGATCGACGTCAACAACGAGTCCGGAACCGAGGTCGACGAGCAGGCGATCCTCGACATCGCCCGCTACGCGCTCACCCGGATGCGGATCCACCCGCTCTCGGAGCTCTCCGTCATCGTCGTCGACGAGGAGGCGATGGAGCAGCTCCACATCCAGTGGATGGATCTGCCCGGACCCACCGACGTCATGTCCTTCCCGATGGACGAACTGCGTCCGCCGTCGAAGGACGACGAGGAGCCCCCGCAGGGGCTCCTCGGTGACATCGTCCTCTGCCCCGAAGTGGCGAAGAAGCAGGGCGAGGACGCGCCGACGCGGCACTCCATGGACGAGGAGCTCCAGCTCCTGACCGTCCACGGGGTGCTGCACCTGCTCGGCTACGACCACGAGGAGCCGGACGAGAAGGCCGAGATGTTCGGCCTCCAGGCGGCCATCGTCGACGGCTGGCGCGGCGAGCGCGGCGTGACCGGCCCGTCCCCGGCACCGACCGTCTCGTGACCGGCGCCCCTCAGCTGATCACCGGGGCCGTCCTGCTCGTCGTGGTGGCCTGGTTCGCGGCATGCGCCGAGTCCGGGATCGCCCGGATCTCCGCCTTCCGCGCCGAACAGGCCGTACGGGAGGGCCGGCGCGGCAGCGCGAAGCTCGCCCAGGTCGCCGCCGACCCCACCCGCTACGTCAACGTCGCGCTGCTGGTCCGCGTCACCTGCGAGATGGCGGCGGGCGTGCTCGTCACGTACGTCTGCCTCGACGAGTTCGGGGAGAACTGGACCGCGCTGTTCGTGGCCATCGCCGTGATGGTGCTGGTCTCGTTCGTG
Organism: Streptomyces sp. ISL-43; assembly: GCF_018614195.1. Classification (GTDB taxonomy): domain Bacteria; phylum Actinomycetota; class Actinomycetes; order Streptomycetales; family Streptomycetaceae; genus Streptomyces. Next base: position 62,363 of record NZ_JAGGOT010000032.1, on the reverse strand, counting down.
GCGGTCGGCGTCTCTCCGCGCACCATCGGCCGCCAGCACCCGCTGAACACCGCGACGGCGGCCGCGTACGTCCTCGTACCGCTCGCCCGCGTCATGGGGCCGATCCCGCAGCTGCTGATCCTCATCGGCAACGCGCTCACGCCCGGAAAGGGCTTCCGCAAGGGGCCCTTCGCCTCCGAGGCGGAGCTGCGCGCCATGGTCGACCTGGCGGAGAAGGAATCGCTGATCGAGGACGACGAGCGCCGGATGGTGCACCAGGTCTTCGAGCTGGGCGACACCCTCGTGCGCGAGGTCATGGTGCCCCGCACCGACCTGGTCTGCATCGAGCGGTACAAGACGATCCGTCAGGCGACCACGCTCGCACTGCGGTCCGGCTTCTCGCGCATCCCGGTGACCGGGGAGAACGAGGACGACATCGTCGGCATCGTGTACCTCAAGGACCTGGTCCGCAAGACGCACATCAGCCGGGAGGCGGAGACCGACCTGGTCTCGACGGCGATGCGGCCGGCGGTCTTCGTACCGGACACCAAGAACGCGGGCGACCTGCTGCGCGAGATGCAGTTGGTGCGCAACCACGTGGCGGTCGTCATCGACGAGTACGGCGGCACCGCCGGAATCGTCACCATCGAGGACATCCTCGAGGAGATCGTCGGCGAGATCACCGACGAGTACGACCGGGAGATCGCGCCGGTGGAGGAGCTGGGCGCGGACCGCTACCGGGTCACCGCGCGCCTGGACATCACCGACCTCGGTGAACTGTTCAAGGTCGACTCCTTCGACGACGAGGACGTGGAGACGGTCGGCGGACTGCTCGCCAAGGCGCTGGGCCGGGTGCCGATCGCGGGCGCCTCGGCGGTGGTGGACCTGCCGGACGGGCGGCCGCTGCGGCTGACCGCCGAGTCCCCGGCGGGACGGCGGAACAAGATCGTGACGGTGCTGGTGGAGCCGGTGGTCGCTTCGGCGGGCACGGGCGAGGGCGAGGACGGCGAATGACGCCGGCGGAGCTGCGCGACTTCTGCCTGGGCTTCAACGCGGCGGTGGAGGAGTTCCCCTTCACGCCGGAGACCTCGGTGTTCAAGGTGCTGGGGAAGGTGTTCGCGCTGACGGCCCTGGACGCCGATCCGCTGAAGGTCAACCTCAAGTGCGAACCGGAGCTGGCGGTGCGGCTGCGCGAGGAGCACGAGGCGATCGTGCCGGGCTGGCACATGAACAAGCGGCACTGGAACACGGTGACGGTGGGCGGGCCCGGCGCCCTGCCCGACTCCCTGGTCCGTGAACTGGTCGAGGACTCGTACGACCTGGTCGTCGCGGGCCTGCCGAAGGCGGAGCGGCTGCGGCTCGACCGGCCGTAGCGGGGGTGGAGGGGAGAGTGCGTCCGCGGGGTCGTCGTGCGGCCGCGCCGACGCGCTCCCTATGCTTCGGGCTATGACCGACAGCACCGGGATCGACCCCGAAGACAGCAAGATCATCACGTTGGCGCGCAGCGCCCGGGCCCGCAACGGCGTGCCCGAGGGGGCGGCGGTCCGGGACGAGACCGGCCGTACGTACGTCGCCGGAACGGTGACACTGGACTCCCTGAAGCTGAGCGCGCTCCAGACGGCCGTCGCGATGGCGGTGGCCAGCGGCGCCCAGTCCCTGGAGGCGGCGGCGGTCGTCAGCGCGGCCGACGCCCCCGCCGACGCCGACCGCGCGGCGGTCCGCGACCTCGGCGGCCCGGACACCCCGGTCCTCCTGGCGGCCCCGGACGGCACCCTCAAGTCCACGACGCCGGCGGGCTGACCCGGCCTCCCGGCCTCCCCGCCTCCCCGCCTCACCTCCTTGTCCGCGGGCGGTCCTGCCAGGCGGGCTGATCTTGGGCGACGTAGCCTGGGAGCGGGGGGCGGCGCACCCTCAAGGAGGTGGAAGCCATGCCCGAGGTACCTGGTGTCGGGCACATCGTGCTGTCCGTGAGTGACGTCAAGCGCAGTACGGAGTTCTACAACGAGCTCTTCGGAACGCAGACGGTGAAGGACGTGGAGGACGAGTTCGGGCCCTTCATGGTCAGCGCCTCCCCGGCCCTCATGATCGGCTTCCGTACGCACGGCACGACGAATACGGCGGACTCCTTCGACCCCGCGCGGGTCGGCCTGGACCACTTCGCCTTCCACGTCGGCGGCCGGAGCGACCTGGAGGCGTGGAAGGCCCTGCTCGACGAGAAGGACGTGTCCCACTCCGGCATCGTCGAGGACCCGTCCGGACTGCACCTCTGCTTCAAGGATCCGGACAACATCGCCCTGGAGTTCTACTGCCCGCCGCCTCAAGAGGGTTGAACTCGGCAGGGCTGCTCCTGCGCAGGGCTGAGGGCCGGGCTCAGCCGGTCGCCGAGGGCACGGCCACGGGCACGGGCACGGGCCGGCGGCGGATGACCATCGCCATCAGCGCGGCCATCGCGCACAGCGCGCCCGACGCGTACCAGACGGGGTCGTACGAGCCGAAGGCGTCGCGGGCCAGGCCGCCCAGGAAGGCCACCAGCGCCGCGCCGACCTGGTGCGAGGCCAGGACCCAGCCGAAGACGATGGCGCCGTCCTCGCCGTAGTGCTCGCGGCACAGCGCGATCGTCGGCGGGACGGTCGCGACCCAGTCCAGGCCGTAGAAGACGATGAAGAACACCATCGGCGGGTGCACGGACGGGGCCAGCAGCATCGGGAGGAAGAGCAGCGAGACCCCGCGCAGGGCGTAGTAGACGGCGAGGAGGCGGCGCGACTCGAAGCGGTCCGTCAGCCAGCCGGAGAAGACGGTGCCGATCACGTCGAACACGCCGATGACCGCCAGCAGTCCGGCCGCCGCCGTCACCGGCATGCCGTGGTCGTGGGCCGACGGGATGAAGTGGGTCTTGACCAGGCCGTTGGTCGACGCTCCGCAGATCGCGAAGGTGCCCGCGAGCAGCCAGAAGGGGCCTGTCCGGGCCGCCTTGGCCAGGACCGTCACCGCCCGGCGGGCGGCTCCCGGGACGGGTGCGGGCTTGGCCGCGTACGTGCCGCCGTACGGGGCGAGCCCGACGTCCGCCGGGTGGTCGCGCAGCAGGAGCCACACGAAGGGCACGACGGCCAGGGCCGCAAGCGAGACGGTGACCGACGCCGGGCGCCAGCCGTGGTGCTCGACCAGCCAGGCCAGCAGTGGCAGGAAGACCAGCTGTCCGGAGGCGCCGGCGGCGGTCAGGATGCCGGTGACCAGGCCGCGCCGGGCGGTGAACCAGCGGTTGGTCACCGTCGCCGCGAAGGCCAGCGCCATCGAGCCGCTGCCCAGGCCGACCAGGACGCCCCAGTACAGGATCAGCTGCCAGGAGGCGGTCATCCAGACCGTGGCCACCGAGCCGCCGGCTATGACGGTCAGCGCGACCGCGACGACCTTCCGGATGCCGAAGCGGTCCATCAGCGCGGCCGCGAACGGCGCGGTGAGCCCGTACAGCGCGAGGTTCACGGAGACGGCGAGGCCGATCGTGCCGCGCGACCAGTCGAACTCCTCGTGCAGCGGCTCGATGAGCAGCCCGGGGAGGGAGGCGAAGGCGGCGGCGCCGATGATCGTCACGAAGGCGACGGCCGCGACGAACCAGGCGCGGTGGACGCGGTGCGGCCGCCGGGGCGCGTCGGCGGGCGCGTCCGCGGGTGCGGGCGTGGAGGCGGGGGAGGGGCCGGGGCCGGGGGCTGTTTGCGTCACGACGACAGTTTCCGGTCGGCGGGGTCCCTACGACAGTGGCCTGACCGACACCCTTCGATATGATCGGGCCATGGAGACTCGCGCGCACCGTGTCGTCGTCCTCGCCCTCGCCGGGCTGCTGCCCTTCGAGCTCGGGATCCCGCACCGGATCTTCGGCCGGGCCAAGGACCGGGACGGGCGTCCGCTGTACGAGATCCTCACCTGCGCGATCGCCCCCGGACGGGTGCCCACGGACGCCGACTTCGACATCCACGTCGAGCACGGCCCGGAACTGCTGGCCACGGCCGACACGGTGGTGGTCCCCGCCTCCTACGAGCTGGGCCCGGTCCACGAGGAGGGCCGGCTCACCCCCGAACTCACCGCCGCCCTCGCGCACATCAGACCCGGTACGCGGCTCGTCTCCATCTGTACGGGCGGCTACGTGCTGGCCGCCGCCGGGTACCTGGACGGCCGCCGGGCCACCACCCACTGGGCCTCGGCGGGCCACTTCCAGCAGATGTTCCCGGCCGTGCTGGTCGACCCGGGCGTGCTCTACACCGACGACGGGGACGTGCTCACCTCGGCCGGAGTCGCCGCAGGCATCGACCTGTGCCTGCACATCGTGCGCCGCGACCACGGCGTGGCCGTCGCCAACGACGTGGCCCGGCGCACCGTGGTACCGCCGCACCGCGAGGGCGGTCAGGCGCAGTTCATCGAGCGCCCGGTGCCGCAGCCGCAGCGGTCCGCCACCACCGCGGCCCGCGCGTGGGTACTGGACCGGCTGCACGAGCCGCTGCGGCTGACCGACCTGGCCAGGCAGGAGTCCATGTCGGTACGGACCTTCACGCGCAGGTTCCGCGAGGAGTCGGGGCTCAGTCCCGGTGAGTGGATCGTCGGGCAGCGGGTGGAGCGGGCCCGCTCGCTGCTGGAGCAGACGGACCTGCCGATGGAACAGGTGGCGCGCGAGGCGGGCTTCGGGACGGCGCAGTCGCTGCGCAAGCACGTACAGGCGGCGATCGGGGTGAGCCCGACCGCGTACCGGCGTACGTTCCGAGAGACCGGGACGGGTGCGGGTGCGGGCGTCGGGACGGGTGCGGCCGCGGCCCCGAGGGCCGTCATCCTGCCATCTCCTGATGGGACATCAGTTGCTGCCGGATCCGTGCATTGACTTATCCCGCCGCCCGCTCGTGAATGGCCCCCAGTCGGGGTACGGGATCCCAGGGGGCGGGCAGTGCGGACATCGGCGCGGAGCAGGGGATGGTCGGCGGCCGTCGGCATGGCGGTGCTGGCAGCCGCCACCGGGGGCGCCCTGAGCTCGCCCGCCGCAGCCGAAGGGGAGCCGCCCCCGGGCCACGTGCCCGGCCAGGTGACCTTCCCGACGCACTGCCTGCCGCCCCAGGAAGCCGGACTGCCGCCCGCCGACGGACCCACCACCGCCCGGATCACCGTCGACGACCCCGCGCCGCGCGTGGGCGACACCGTCACCGTGACCTACCAGGTGACCAGGACCCCTGCCGTGAACCCGCTCGCCGTCGACCTGCCCGCCGACGTGCTCACCCCGACCGGGCGGATCGTGCTCGGGGGCGCGCAGAGCGGCGAGGTCACGGTCGTCGGAGCCAAGCGCAACGACCCCGTCAAGGCGGGCGAGGCGCTGCCCGCCGTCACCATGACCGGCACCTTCACCGTCACCGCACCCGGTGAGATCACCCTGGCTCCGGGCGGCTACACGCTGCACACCGGTCACCTGCTCGACCTCGACACCACCTGCGCGGCCGCCTCGACCCCCGTCCCGGATCCGGATCCGTCACCGAACCCGTCGCCGGATCCGTCCCCGTCCTCGTCCTCGAATCCGTCGCCGTCGCCGCCGCCGTCCCCGGTCGCGCAGCGGATCACCGCGACCCCGCTGCCGACGGCCAACCTCCGGTCGGTCGCACTCGCCGTGGCCGCGGGCGGACCGGGCACCAAGGTCAAGGTCACCGGCGCCGGGTTCGTCCCCGGCGCGGCCGTCACCGTGGCCGGCCGGGCGGGAGCGGCCGAGACCGCGGACCGGGTGTCGGCGAAGGCCGACGAGCTGGGCGTGGTCCTGGCCGAGCTGACGGTCACGGACAAGGCGACCACCGCCGTCGTCGCGTACGAGGGCGCGGCCTGGTCGCCCACCCAGGGCTCCGGGCCGGCCGCCTACGCGGTGATCGACACCGCCCCGACGGCGCCGGGCACCCAGAAGGTGACGGCGGTCGTGGAGCCCGGTGCGCTGGGCCTGACCCAGGAGGGCGCGACCGTGACCCTGGGCGCGGTCCCGTACGGGGACGGCGGCGCCGCGGCCGGCCGGATCGGCACCGTCACCGTCAAGGACGCCCGGGGCGGCCCGGCGGGGTGGTCGCTGATCGGCAAGGTCACCGACTTCCGCGGAGCCGGCGGCGTCCGCATCCCGGGCGCCTCCCTGAGCTGGACCCCGTCGTGCGCGGCCGCCCCCGGCAGCCCCAGCGCGTGTACTCCGGGCAGCGCGGGCACGGTCGGACCGGACGGGGCGGTACTGGCCTCCACCGGGGACGCCGCGCTCACCGGGGGCACCTTCACCATCGACGCGACCGTCGCCCTCCAGGTCCCCCCGTACACCCCGCCGGGCGCCTACACGGCGGTGCTGACCCTCACCCTGTCGTGACCGCCCGCGCACGGGCCGCGGCGGGGACGGTCCTGGCCCTCCTCGCCGGGCTCGGCGTCCTGCTGCTCGGCGGAGCCGGACCCGCCGTCGCCGCCGACAACGGGCAGTGGTCCGTGCTGCCCGCCGCCAACAAGCTCGGGCAGCGCCCCTACTTCTACCTCTCCGCGGCCCCCGGCCAGGCCGTCACCGACTCCGTCACCATCGCCAACCGCACCGACCTGCCCCGCACCTTCCGCCTCTACGCCGCCGACGCCTACAACACCGCCCGCGACGGCGGCTTCGCCCTGCGCGGCCCCGACGAGCCGCGCACGGCCACCGCCGCCTGGGCGAAGCTCGAACGGGAGCGGATCACCGTCCCGGCGAAGACGGCCCTCAGCGTCGGGTTCACCCTCGCCGTCCCCGACCGGGCCGAGCCCGGGGACCACCCCGGAGCCATCGTCGCGCTGGAGGACCGGCCCGCCGACACGGCCGCGCGGGGGATCGGCGTGCAGCAGGCCGTCGCCGCCCGGGTCTACCTGCGGGTCACCGGGCCCACCGCCCCCGCCCTCGCCGTCGAGGACCTCCGCACCACCCGCCGCGGCGCCGCCGGCGCGGAGATCTCGTACACGCTCCACAACCTCGGCAACGTCACCCTGCGCCCCCGCGCCGTCCTCACCGCCTCCGGCGCCCTCGGCCGCTCCCTCCTCTCCCGGAACCTCACCGGGCTGCCCGCCGAGCTGCTGCCGGGGCAGGAAGTCCGGCTCCGAGCCCGCTGGGAGGACCCGCCCGCGCTGGAATGGACCCAGGTCACGGTGGCTGCCGGGGCCGAGGGCGCCACCTCCCGGGCCGCCGTCGGGCACGCCGCGCACCCCGCCCTGAACGGCCTGCTCGCGGCCGCTCTCGCCCTCGTGGCGGCGGTCTGGTCGGCGCTGGGAGCCGCATCGGGGAGAATGGCCCGTATGAGCGATCGTTCCCCCGAGACCACCAGCCCGCACCGTGCGGGCTTCGCCTGCTTCGTCGGCCGTCCCAACGCGGGGAAGTCGACCCTGACCAACGCGCTCGTGGGTACCAAGGTCGCGATCACCTCCAACCGGCCGCAGACCACCCGCCACACGGTCCGCGGCATCGTGCACCGCCCCGACGCCCAGCTCGTGCTGGTCGACACGCCCGGCCTCCACAAGCCGCGCACCCTGCTCGGCGAGCGCCTCAACGACGTCGTGCGCGCGACCTGGACCGAGGTCGACGTCATCGGCTTCTGCCTGCCCGCCGACCAGAAGCTCGGCCCCGGCGACAAGTTCATCGCCAAGGAGCTCGCGGGGATCAAGAAGACCCCCAAGATCGCCATCATCACCAAGACCGACCTGGTCGAGTCCAAGCAGGTGGGCGAGCAGCTCATCGCCGTCCACCAGCTCGCCGAGGAGCTCGGCTTCGAGTGGGCCGAGATCGTCCCCGTCTCGGCGGTCGGCGACAACCAGGTCCAGCTGCTGGCGGACCTGATCGCGCCGATGCTGCCGCTGAGCCCGCCGCTGTACCCCGAGGGCGACCTCACCGACGAGCCCGAGATGGTCATGGTCGCGGAGCTGATCCGCGAGGCCGCGCTCGAAGGCGTACGGGACGAGCTCCCGCACTCCATCGCGGTCGTCGTCGAGGAGATGATCCCCCGGGAGAACCGCCCGGCGGACCGCCCGCTGCTCGACATCCACGCGAACCTCTACATCGAGCGGCCGAGCCAGAAGGGCATCATCATCGGCCCGAAGGGCGCCCGCCTGAAGGAGGTCGGGATGAAGTCGCGCAAGCACATCGAGGCACTGCTCGGCACCCCGGTCTTCCTCGACCTGCACGTGAAGGTCGCCAAGGACTGGCAGCGCGACCCCAAGCAGCTCCGCAAGCTCGGCTTCTGATTCCTTGACGCGGCCGGCCCCGGCTAGGGGAGGCGCCGCACCTTCACCGCGTTGTCCGTACGGGTCCCGGGCCGGCCGTCAGGCTGGTTCTGGACCCGTACGTGTTCCTCCGCCAGCAGCACCTCCCAGGCGCCCGACTCCAGCTCCAGCTGGGCGAGGACCTCGTCGGGGGTCGGCATGGCCACCTCGGGGCGGTCCTGCTGCCAGGGTGCCCAGCCCGCGTGGCCCACGACGAGCAGGATGCCGCCGGGGGCCACGGCCGCGGCTGCCCGGCGCAGGATCCGCTCGCGCGGGAAATCGCCGAAGGTGTGCAGGAAGCACGCGGAGACCAGGTCGTACTCCCCGGCCGGGAAGGACTCCGCGAGGTCGTGGCGCTCCCACGCGGTGCGGTCCGCGACCCCGGCGTCGGCGGCGTGGGCCGCCGCCTTCTCCAGGGCGACCCCGGAGATGTCCGTCCCGGTGACGTGCCAGCCCTTGCGCGCGAGCCACACGGCGTCGCCGCCCTCGCCGCAGCCCAGATCCAGGGCCCGCCCCGGAGCGAGCGACGCGACCTCCCGCGCCAGGGCGGCGTTGGCGTCGCCGCTCCAGATCTTCTCGCTCTCCCGGTAGCGGGTGTCCCAGTACTCCTCGCCTTCGAAGTCGGCGGGCTCGGGGGACTGGTGGTCGTGCTCGTGCGCCATGGCGGCCTCTTCCGGTCGGTACGGGTGCCTGCGCCCCCGATGCTCCGCCCGCCTGTCCCGGCCCGCCAAACAACGTTGCCGTTCCGGCAACCCCGCCTGCCGCCCGCGCTCTCTTCGAGCAGGTACGAGCGGTACGCGGGCGGGAAGCGGACGCCGAGCTCCCGCTCCGCCTCGGCCGCCTCGGCCTCGGTCAGCGGCAGGCGGTCCGGCGGGGCGGCGGCGCGGGCCACCCGTTGGCCAGGGGCTGGGCGCGGGCCTGCCGTGCCTCCCGGCGCGGCCGGACCCGGTGGATCACAGGGGGCGGTCCGCGATCAGGGCCGTGCCGACCGGGCGGAAGCCGAGGCGGGCGTAGACGCGGGCCACGTCCTCGTCGCCCGCCGAGAGGAAGACCGTGCGGGCACCGCGGGCCAGGGCGTCCGCGATCAGGGCCGCCGTCACCGCGAGGGCCAGGCCTTGGCGGCGGGCCGAGGGGAGCGTGCCGACGCCGACGACCTCGGTGACGTCGCCGACCGGGATGTGCTGGCCGGAACACAGCACCACGCCGTCGCGTGCGGCCGCCGCCAGGGCGGTACGGCCCGACGCGATCATCCCGGCGACCCGGACCCGGCGGCCCTCCGAGGCCGGGTCCCGCTCCGCCACCGCGAGCTCCGCCGGGCCCGCCTCGCCCACCGCCGTGCCGGGCGCGGCGAAGGCCAGCATCGGCACCGTCACCGCCGCGCGCAGCAGCGGGTCGGCCGCGCCGAGTACGCGTACGTCCGGATGCGCGGGGATCCGTACCGCCGAGGGGTCGAGCACCATCAGCGGGTGGGCGTGGACCTGGAGTCCGGCGGCCTCCGCCGCGGCCCGCAGGGAGGGGGTGGTTTCGGCCACCCACTCGAAGGACTCGGGGACGTTCAGCTCCCGCTGGCGGGTCAGCACCCGTTCCACGTCGGCCACCGAGACGGCGTCGGCCGAATCGCCGCCGAGCGCGGGCCGCGCGTAGTACGGCCAGCCCGCGCTCTCCTGGACGAACAGGGTCAGCGGGCCGAAGTCCTCGGCCCGCGCCCCGCCCACCCGGGGTGCCGTGTCGTAGTAGCGCTCGAGCTCGGGCAGGCAGTCGGACGTAGTGATCATCCGGCCATCCAATCAAGCGGAGCGCCGCTAGGCACCTTCTTTCAGGACGCGCGAGATCAGCGAGCGCTGCGCCTCCGACAGGTTCGGGTCCTGGCAGAGCACCGTCCGCCCGTCGACCGTGATCCGGTAGGAGAACCCGTCCCGGATCCGGTCCGCCGGATCCCTCGGCGGACCGGGCCGCAGGGCCAGCTGGGCCAGGGCCTGCCACTCGGCCTCGTCGGGCATGCCCGAGGTGTCCACCTCGGCCCGTCGCTCGATCCCCGCGAAGCCGCCCGTTCGCACCACCTGAATCCGCATGACCGGCCTTCTACCCCAACCCGACCGCCGACCACGCCTTCTGCAGCGCCTGGTGTTCCGCGCCGCCCTCCCCGTACCGGGCCACGGCCGCGGTGACCGTCAGGGCGGCGAACTCCGCGAAGTCCGCCTTCGGGCCGAGCTGCCCGCCGGTCAGCGTGTCGTACCAGATCCGCCCGGCCCGCTCCCAGGCCTTGCCGCCGAGCTCGGTCGCCACGATGTAGAAGGCGTGGTTGGGGATGCCGGAGTTGATGTGCACCCCGCCGTTGTCGCGGGAGGTGCGGACGTAGCCGTCCATCGTCGCGGGCTGCGGGTCCTTGCCGAGCTCGTCGTCCTCGTACGCCGTCCCGGGCGCCTTCATCGACCGCAGGGCGGAGCCGCTGTCGACGGACGGACCGAGCAGCCCGGCGCCGATCAGCCAGTCGGCCTCCTCGGCCGTCTGGTCCAGCGAGTACTGCTTGATGAGGGAGCCGAAGACATCGGACATGGACTCGTTGAGCGCGCCGGACTGGCCGAAGTACTCGAGGTCGGCGGTGTACTGGGTGACCCCGTGGGTCAGCTCGTGCCCGATGACGTCCACGGAGACGGTGAAGTCGAGGAAGAGGTCCCCGTCCCCGTCGCCGAAGACCATCTGGCTGCCGTCCCAGAAGGCGTTGTTGTACAGCCGGTCGTAGTGGACGCTGGCGTTCAGCGGCAGGCCGGCGTCGTCGATCGAGTGGCGGCCGAAGGCCTTGAGGTACAGCTCGAAGGTGGCCCCGAGCCCGGCGTAGGCGCGGTTGACGCTGGCGTCCTTGCTCGCCTCCCCGCCCTCGCCGCGGACCTTCTTGCCGGGGAGCCGGGTGTGGTGCTGCGCGTCGTGGATGGTCCGCTCGGGGGTGTCGGGGACCGCGTCCCCCGCGGGCGGGAGGACCGCCATCAGGCGCCGGACGCGGTGGGAGGCGTCCAGTTCGAGGGTGCGCCGCGCGGCGGCCGCGCGGGCGGCGTCCTCGGACCGGGCGATCTTGTCCAGGAGGTGCGGCGGCACCACGGTGCAGAAGGTGGGGTGACTGTGGGCGTGGAAGGCATCCATGCCCGGCAATGTGGCAGCGGGTGACGAGAATGTCACTAGGGGCGACCATGATTCATTCGGTCGTCTTAAAGCGGTCGCATCGCGTTGACGGATCACCCGGACCTCGGGCCGATCTCGCGTGAGCGAACGAGGCTTAGCTCACAAAGGGTGCAAATCGGGCGCAGGGGTCTTGCATACTGAAACAGGTCCCGGATTACGGGGCGGCTCGGTTAGGCTCGGCCCATCATGCGTTTCGGGCTGCTTCTCCTTAGCTGCCGCGGCGAGGGCCTGTAGTCGTAGGCCGACCCCCTCCCCGCGGAGTTTGGTGTTGCGGTTTTGCGACCGTCGTCGGCCGTCCCAGCGAACTACACGCGGACACGCGAGGAGCCCTACGTCATGAGCCAGCACACTTTTGTCGGTCGCCCCACGCCCATCACGAACGCGACCCACACCCAGAAGCCCTCCGGGATGCCGATCCACAAGTACGGCTCGTACGAGCAGGTGGACATCCCCGACCGCACCTGGCCCGAGGCCCGCGTCACCAAGGCGCCCCGCTGGCTGTCCACCGACCTGCGCGACGGCAACCAGTCGCTGATCGACCCGATGACCCCCGCCCGCAAGCGCGAGATGTTCGACCTGCTGGTGCGCATGGGCTACAAGGAGATCGAGGTCGGCTTCCCGTCCTCCGGTGAGACCGACTTCGCCTTCGTGCGCTCCATCATCGAAGAGGGCGCGATCCCGGACGACGTCACCATCTCCGTACTGACCCAGGCCCGCGAGGACCTGATCGAGCGGACCGTGGAGTCGCTGGTCGGCGCCAAGCGCGCCACCGTACACCTGTACAACGCGACCGCCCCGACCTTCCGCCGGGTCGTCTTCCGCGGCTCCAAGGAGCAGATCAAGCAGATCGCCGTCGACGGCACCCGCCTGGTCATGGAGTACGCCGGCAAGCTGCTGGGCCCGGAGACCACCTTCGGCTACCAGTACAGCCCGGAGATCTTCACCGACACCGAGCTGGACTTCGCCCTGGAGGTCTGCGAGGCCGTCTGCGACGTGTGGCAGCCGTCCGAGGGCCGCGAGATCATCCTGAACCTGCCCGCCACCGTGGAGCGCTCGACGCCCTCCACGCACGCGGACCGCTTCGAGTGGATGGCCCGCAACCTGACCCGCCGCGAGCACATCTGCATCTCCGTGCACCCGCACAACGACCGCGGCACGGCCGTGGCCGCCGCCGAACTGGCCCTGATGGCCGGCGCCGACCGCATCGAGGGCTGCCTGTTCGGCCAGGGCGAGCGCACCGGCAACGTCGACCTGATCACGCTGGGCATGAACCTGTTCTCGCAGGGCATCGACCCGCAGATCGACTTCTCGCAGATCGACGAGATCCGTCGTACGAGCGAGTACTGCAACCAGATGGAAGTACATCCGCGCCACCCCTACGCGGGCGATCTGGTCTACACCGCCTTCTCCGGCTCCCACCAGGACGCCATCAAGAAGGGCTTCGACGCCATGGAGGCCGACGCGGCCGCCGCCGGCAAGACCGTCGACGACATCGAGTGGGCGGTCCCGTACCTGCCCATCGACCCCAAGGACGTCGGCCGCTCCTACGAGGCGGTCATCCGGGTCAACTCGCAGTCCGGCAAGGGCGGCATCGCGTACGTCCTGAAGAACGACCACAAGCTGGACCTGCCGCGCCGCATGCAGATCGAGTTCTCGCGGATCATCCAGGCCAAGACCGACTCCGAGGGCGGCGAGGTCACCCCGAAGGCGATCTGGGACGTCTTCCAGGACGAGTACCTGCCCAACCCGGAGAACCCGTGGGGCCGCATCCAGCTGCGTTCCGGTCAGACCACCACCGACAAGGACGGCACGGACACGCTGACCGTCGAGGCGGTCGTGGACGGCGTGGACACCGTGCTGAACGGCACCGGCAACGGCCCGATCTCGGCCTTCTTCGACGCGCTGGCCGGCATCGGCATCGACGCCCGCCTGCTGGACTACACCGAGCACACGATGAGCGAGGGCGCCTCCGCCGTCGCCGCCTCGTACATCGAGTGCGCGATCGACGGCCGCGTCCTGTGGGGCATCGGCATCGACGCCAACACCACCCGCGCCTCCCTGAAGGCGGTCATCTCCGCCGTCAACCGCGCGGGCCGCTGAACCCCGTCCGGCTGATCCCTGTCCGGCTGATCCCTGCCGTACATGCGCTTCGTGACCCCGTCCCTCCTCCCGGAGGGGCGGGGTCACGCCGTTTTCGCCCGCCTTCGCACCGCTTCCCGGCAGGGGCGCAGATCGGCCAAGTACGGGGCCCGGCGGATGTTGTCTTGTCACACGCCTGACGCATCCTCATCGATGTGGCTAACATCACGCCAACCCGGCGATGCTGCCGGAAGGTTACGGAGGTGCGACGTGCTGCCAGTTCGGGGTGGGGACGGCCGGAAGCTGACGGTCTGGGGCATCCGCACCACCTGGAGCACCGTGGGGGACGGGGAGTTCTTCTGCCCTGACTGCGGTGGGGACCGCAATTACCGCCGGCGCACCGGGCGCCGCCGGTTCACCGTCCTCGGGGTGCCGCTGCTGCCGCGCGGGCAGGCGGGCCCCGTCGTCGAATGCCAGGGCTGCCGCGAGCGCTTCGCCACCGAGGTCCTGGACCACCTCACCACCACCCGCTTCACCGCTCTGCTGCGCGACGCCGTGCACACGGTGACGCTGGCCGTGCTGGCCGCCGGCGGGACGGTGTCGCGCAGCGCGCTGGAGGCCGCCGTGGGCGCCGTACGGTCGGCCGGGTTCCAGGACTGCACGGAGGAGCAGCTGGAGTCCCTCGTGGAGGCGCTGGCCACCGACGAGGGGCGGCTCGGGCTCTACGACGGCCCGGACTGCTGCGGCGCCGCGCTCTCGATCGAGCTGCACGAGGTCCTGGAACCACTGGCTTCACACCTGGCCGCCCCCGGGCGCGAATCGATTCTGCTGCAGGGCGCGCGCGTGGCGCTGGCGGACGGCCCGTACATCCCCGCGGAGCGCGAGGTGCTCGCGACGGTGGGCGCGGCGCTGCGGATCGACACGGACGAGGTGGCACGGCTGCTGTCGGCGGTCCGGGCCCCGTAGGGGACCACCGAGCCGCGTTCGTTCGAAGATGCCTCGTGTCTCAGGGCGAGCCGCGACCTGGCCGTTTCGGCCAGGCCGGCCGTTTCACATGCCGTCGCCGCCCCCGGGATGGGATAAAACGGCACATTTCGAGGTAACGATCCAGCCTCGCACCCTCGATTTCGAGCCTTTCGCGCTCCGTTTGAACCGTGGAGCCGTGCCATCCGTGTGTGATGAGTCCACCAGGTGGACGGTCGGAGGAGCGCCTTCTCGTTTGCGCCGCCGAACCCCCGCGAAGCGTTAACCCGCACGTCATCCCGTAGGGCCTTCGCGTTCGCGCAGCGGGAACCGGTCATTCTGTGAACCGTTGGCCATAGCTGACCCCGACGTGCTCCGCCACTGGTGAAACCTCCAGATCGAGCACTCTCGCGCCTCAACACTTTGTGGAAGTCGACGATATCTGTGAGCGGCCCCACAGGCGTTCAATTCCGGTCACACGACGAGACGCCGGCGGTAACACCGCGGGGCTTCGATTCACGTGAACGCACTGACAACCCTGGCGGACCAACGGGTTAGCGACCCACTCCGGCCAGGGATAACCAGATTCCTCTCAGGTACCTACCTCATTGAAGGGCAAGGCAGAGATGGCACGTGTCGCCGCACCGCTTTCCGCCAACGGAGAGCAGAGCACGCACCCGGTCGACGAGGTGCTCCCCCTCCCCAAGCTCGCGCTGTACGGCTTCCAGCACGTACTCGCGTTCTACGCCGGTGCGGTGATCGTTCCGATCATCGTCGGTGGCGCCCTCGGGCTCACCACCGAGCAGCTGGTCTACCTGATCAACGCCGACCTCTTCACCTGCGGTATCGCCTCGATCATCCAGGCGTGGGGCATCGGCCGGATCGGCGCGCGGCTGCCTCTGATCCAGGGCGTCACCTTCACCGCGGTGTCCCCGATGATCGCCATCGGTCTCGGAGCGGGCGGCGGTACGGCGGGCCTGCTCGTCATCTACGGCGCGGTCATCACGGCCGGCATCGCCACCTTCGCCTTCGCCTGGCTGCCTCCCAAGGCCTTCCGTACGGTCATGAGGCTCTTCCCGCCGGTCGTCACCGGCACGGTGATCACCGTCCTCGGCATCGTGCTGATCCCCGTCGGTCTCAACGACGCCGCGGGCGGCGTCGGCAGCCCCGACTTCGGCGACCCCAAGCACTTCGCCTACGCCGGCGGCACGATGCTCTTCATCCTCGTCCTGATGAAGCTCGGCAAGCCCTTCCTCAACAGCATCTCCATCCTGCTCGGCCTGGTCGGCGGCACCGTCGTCGCCTTCCTGCTCGGCGACGCCAAGTTCGGCGACGTGAGCAACTCGGACTGGATCGGCATCACCACCCCGTTCCACTACGGAGCCCCGAAGTTCGCGTGGTTCCCGATCCTGCTGATGCTCATCGTCATGCTGATCACCATGGTCGAGACCACCGGTGACACGTACGCCGTCGGCGACATCGTCGGCAAGGAGATCGACAGCGAGACCGTGGCCCGCGCCCTGCGCGCCGACGGGGCCGCGACCGCGCTGGGCGGCGTCCTCAACTCCTTCCCGTACGTGGCCTTCGCCGAGAACGTCGGCCTGGTCCGCATGACCAAGGTCAAGAGCCGCTTCGTCGTGGTCGCCGCGGGCGTCTTCATGATCGTGCTGGGGCTGATCCCGAAGGCCGCCGCGATCGTCGCCGCGGTCCCGCACGGAGTGCTCGGCGGCGCGGCGACGGTGATGTTCGCCATGGTGGCCCTGGCCGGTATCCAGACCCTGGCCAAGGTCGACCTCAAGGAGGAGAAGAACGCGCTGGTCGTGGGCGTCTCCCTGGCCTTCGCCCTGCTCCCGGCCACCGTCCCGGTGCTCTTCAAGGACCACATGGACACGGACCTCTCCTCGCTCCTCAACAGCGGTGTGACGCTGGGCGCCACGGCCGCGATCGTCCTCAACCTGATCTTCAACGGCCTGGGCAAGGACGACGCGCACAGCGCCCCGCAGGCCGCCGCCCCGGAAGCCGCCGCCGCGGAGGCCGCCGCCCCCGAGGCCGCCGCCCCGGAGGTCGCCGCCCCGGCGGTGGACGACGAGGACACGGCAGCCATACCGGCCCAGTCGGCCGAGGGCGAGCACGCCGCCCCGACGCCGTCCGCCTGATCCTCCCAAGGGGTGTCCCCCGCCGGGCTCGCGCCCGGCGGGGGCCGCTGCCGTTCCGGGAGGCCGTCCTGTCAGCGGGGTACGGGACAATGGGGCCATGAGCCTGTTCCGCGACGACGGCATCGTGCTGCGCACCCAGAAGCTGGGTGAGGCGGACCGCATCATCACGCTGCTCACCCGGGGCCACGGCCGGGTCCGGGCCGTCGCCCGCGGTGTCCGGCGTACGAAGTCCAAGTTCGGCGCCGGGCTGGAACCTTTCTCCCACGCCGACGTGCAGTTCTTCGCGCGCGGCAACGAGTTGATCGGCCGCAGCCTGCCGCTCTGCACGCAGACCCAGATCATCGCCCCGTACGGCAACGGCATCGTCACCGACTACGCCCGCTACACCGCCGGCACCGCGATGCTGGAGACCGCCGAGCGGTTCACCGACCACGAGGGCGAGCCCGCCGTGCAGCAGTACCTGCTGCTCGTCGGCGCGCTGCGCACCCTCTCGCGCGGCGAACACGCGCCCAACCTCATCCTCGACGCCTTCCTGCTGCGCTCGCTGGCCGTCAACGGCTACGCGCCCAGCTTCGACGACTGCGCGAAGTGCGGGATCCACGGCCCCAACCGGCACTTCTCCGTCGGCGCCGGCGGGGTCATATGCGGCGACTGCCGCGTCCCCGGCAGCGTCGTACCCTCGTCGGAGGCCATCGCCCTGCTCAGCGCGCTGCTGACGGGCGACTGGGGGCATGCCGACGCGTGCGAGGCGCGTCACGTGCGGGAGGGCAGCGGGCTGGTCTCCGCCTACTTGCACTGGCATCTGGAGCGCGGGCTACGCTCCCTTCGATACGTCGAGAAATAGGAGCTGGGCACATGGCACGACGCGGGATTCTGGGACGCTCTCGCCGCGAGTACAAGGTTCCCGAGCCGCACCCGTCCGGTGAGCGTCCGCCGAAGATCCCCGGCGAGCTCGTCCCGAACCACGTCGCGGTCGTCATGGACGGCAACGGCCGCTGGGCCAAGGAGCGCGGACTGCCGCGGACCGAGGGCCACAAGGTGGGCGAGGGTGTCGTACTCGACGTGCTCAAGGGCTGCCTGGAGATGGGCGTCAAGAACCTCTCCCTCTATGCCTTCTCGACGGAGAACTGGAAGCGCTCGCCCGACGAGGTGCGCTTCCTCATGAACTTCAACCGCGACGTCATCCGGCGCCGGCGCGACGAGATGAACGAGCTGGGCATCCGCATCCGCTGGGTCGGCCGCATGCCGAAGATGTGGAAGTCGGTCGTCCAGGAGCTGCAGGTCGCGCAGGAGCAGACCGTCGACAACGACGCGATGACCCTGTACTTCTGCGTCAACTACGGCGGCCGCGCCGAGATCGCGGACGCGGCGCAGGCGATCGCGCGCGACGTGGCGGCCGGCCGGCTCGACCCGTCGAAGGTCAACGAGAAGACCTTCGCGAAGTACATGTACTACCCGGACATGCCGGACGTGGACCTCTTCCTGCGGCCGAGCGGCGAACAGCGCACCTCCAACTACCTGCTCTGGCAGAGCGCGTACGCCGAGATGGTCTTCCAGGACGTCCTGTGGCCGGACTTCGACCGCCGCAACCTCTGGGCGGCCTGCTACGAGTACGCCCAGCGGGACCGCCGCTTCGGCGGGGCCGTCCCGAACCAGGGGGAGCCGGGCGCCTCGGCCTGAGCGTCCCCTACGCTCCAGTTTCATGAACACGAGTGGGGATCACGCACAGCGGACGGAGCAGGCCGTATTCGCCTACCGGCCGACGCTCGACGACCTTCGGGGGGCCGTCCGGGCCCGCGCCCGGCGGACCGGAGCGGGCCGGGCGGAGACGGTCCTGCTCCCGCTGATGACGACCCTCCTCGTGGTGGCGTTCGGCCTGTTCCGCGGGTTCCTGCCGATCGTCGTCGTGATCAGCGCGGTGGTGGGCCTGGGCGCCGGGCTCATCGGTGTCGTACGGGGTCGACGCGGCATGGCGCGCCGGCTCCACAGCGTGATGGCGCAGTACGGGCAGTGCCGCACGGTGGTCGACGAGCGGGGCGCCGCGACCACGGGCGAGAGCATGTCGTACACGACCGACTGGAAGCTCTTCACGGATTACGTCGAGACACCGGAACTCTTCGTCTTGGTCGGAGGCCCGCGCGCGAGCTGCCTCGCGGCACTGCCGAAGCGGGGAGCCCAGGAGCCCGCCGACATCGACCGCACGCGCGCGATCCTCGACCGGAACCTGCGCAAGCTCTGAAGGTTGTTGCAGAATGCCCCTGACCGAGGCTTCTGCAACAACCTTTAGGCGGCGGCCGCCGCGCAGTCGGAGCAGGTGCCGAAGATTTCCACCGTGTGGGCGACGTTCACGAATCCGTGCTCGGCCGCGATGGCGTCCGCCCACTTCTCCACCGCCGGGCCTTCCACCTCGACCGCCTTGCCGCACTTGCGGCAGACCAGGTGGTGGTGGTGCTCCCCGGTGGAGCAGCGCCGGTAGACGGACTCGCCGTCGCTGGTACGCAGGACGTCCACCTCGCCGGCGTCCGCGAGGGACTGCAGGGTGCGGTAGACGGTCGTCAGGCCCACGGAGTCGCCGCGGTGCTTGAGCATGTCGTGGAGTTCCTGGGCACTGCGGAACTCGTCCACCTCGTCCAGCGCCGCCGCGACGGCGGCCCGCTGCCGGGTGGATCGTCCTCGTACTGGCGCGGTATTCATCTCGCCAGGCGCAGTCGCCACCGGTTCCTCCTCGTTTCGGTCTCGGCCCATTGTGCCAGGCGGCCGTGGGCCTCAGGCCTTCAGACTTCCACGCCTTCCCGCGTGCAGACTTCCTCGGTGGCGCGGGCGGCCTTCGCCCGGCGCCGGGCCAGCGGGGTCGACACGGCCGTCATGACCATGAAGACGGCGATGGCGAGCAGCACGATCGTGCCGCCGGACGGCGCGTCGATGTAGTACGTGGCCGCCGTGCCGGAGAGCGAGACCAGTACGCCGATCACCATGGCCACCGACAAGGTGGCGGTGAAGCCCCGGGTGACGCGCTGTGCGGCGGCGACGGGGATCACCATCATGGCGCTGACCAGCAGCAGGCCGACGATGCGCATCGCGACGGTGACGGTGACGGCGGCGGTGACCGCCATCAGCAGGTTCAGGAAGCGCACCGGCAGGCCGGTGACCCGGGCGAACTCCTCGTCCTGGCAGACCGCGAACAGCTGACGGCGCAGCCCCAGGGTGACGGCGACGACGAACAGGGCGAGGATCACCACGGCGGTGATGTCCTCGGCCGAGACGGTGGTGATGGAGCCGAAGAGGTAGCTGGTCAGATTGGCCGTGGAGCCGCCCGGAGCCAGGTTGATGATCATGACGCCGCCGGCCAGGCCGCCGTAGAAGAGCATGGCGAGCGCGATGTCCCCGCTGGTCTTGCCGCGGGAGCGGATCAGCTCCATGCCGACCGCGCCGATGACGGCGACGAGCGTGGCCATCCACACCGGGCTCGTGTTGAGCAGGAAGCCGAGCGCGACACCGGTCATGGCCACGTGCCCGATGCCGTCGCCCATGACGGCCTGGCGGCGCTGCACGAGGTACGTGCCGATCGCGGGGGCCGTGATGCCGACCAGGGCGGCCGCGATCAGCGCGCGCTGCATGAAGGCGTAGTCGAGGAGGTCCATCAGCTCAGCAGTCCCGTCCGCAGGGGCTCGGCGTCGTGCGCCGCGTGGGGGTGTACGTGGTCGTGGCCGGGCAGCGCGTGCTGGCCCACGGCCTCCGGGGGCGGGCCGTCGTGCGTGACGCAGCCGTCGCGCAGGACGACGGCGCGGTCGATGAGCGGCTCCAGCGGACCCAGTTCGTGCAGGACGAGCAGCACGGTGGTGCCGGCGGCGACCTGGGTGCGCAGGGCATTCGCGAGGACCTCCTGGTTGGCCAGGTCCACGCCCGCCATCGGCTCGTCCATGATCAGCAGCTCCGGCTCGACGGCGAGCGCGCGGGCGATGAGCACCCGCTGGTGCTGGCCGCCGGAGAGGGCGTTCACGGAGGCGCCGGCGTAGAAGCCCATGTCGACCAGGTCCAGAGCCCGCTCGACGGCGGCCTTGTCGGCCTTGCGCAGGAACCCGAACCGGGTGCGCGCGAGCCGGCCGGCGGAGACGACCTCGCGGACGGTGGCGGGGACCCCGCTGGCGGCGGTGGTGCGCTGGGGGACGTACCCGATGCGCGACCAGTCGCGGAAACGCTTGAAATCGGTGCCGAAGAGCGACAGAGCGCCGTCGCTCAGCGGGACCTGGCCGACCACGGCGCGTACCGCCGTGGACTTGCCGGAGCCGTTGGCGCCGAGCAGGGCGACGACCTCGCCGCGGCGGACGGTCAGGTCGACGCCGCGCAGCACGGGGCGCGAGCCGAGCGAGGCCGTGGCCCCGCGCAGGGATATGACGGGCTGGTCCGACACCTGCTCGGGCTTGGACTCCATGGCTCGCGCCTCCGTTGCTGCTACTGCTGCCATTACTTGTTGCCGAGTGCCTTCTGGAGGTTCTTCAGGTTGGCCCGCATGACCTCGAAGTAGTCAGCGCCCTGGGACTTGTCCGTGATTCCCTCGAGGGGGTCCAGGACGTCGGTCTTCAGGCCGGTGTCGGTCGCGAGGGTCTTGGCCGTCTTGTCGCTGGCCAGCGTCTCGAAGAACACCGTCGTCACATTGTCCTTTTTCGCGATGGTCTGGAGCTCCTTCATCCGGGCCGGGCTCGGCTCGGACTCGGGGTCGACGCCGGAGATGCCCTCCTGGTCGAGGCCGTAGCGCTCGGCGAGGTAGCCGAAGGCGGAGTGGGTGGTGATGAAGGTCTTGGAGGCCGTGTTCTTCAGGCCGTCCTTGAACTCGGTGTCGAGCGCGCCCAGCTTGGCGACCAGCTCGCCGGTGTTCTTCTCGTAGTCCGCCGCGTGGTCGGGGTCGGCCTTCTCCAGGGCCGCGCCGACGCCCTTGGCGATCTCCGCGTACTTGACGGGGTCGAGCCAGACGTGGGGGTCCTCGCCGGCTTCGCCGTGGCTGTGGTCGTGGTCGTGGCCGTCAGCGGCGCCCTCGGCGGGGTGGCCTTCCTCGGCCGTGTGGTCGTGGTCGTGGCCGGAGGTGCCGTGCGCCTCCAGCTTGGTGAGGGTGGCGGCGTCGACGATGTTCTTCACGCCGGACTGGGCGACGGCCTTGTCGACGGCGGGCTGCAGCGTCTTGAGGTAGAGGACGACGTCCGACTCGGCGAGCTGCGCGGTCTGCTTCGGGGTGATCTCCAGGTCGTGCGGCTCCACGCCCGGCTTGGTGAGGGTGTCGACCTTCACGTGGTCCTTGCCGATCTGCTCGGCGAGGAACTGCATCGGATAGAACGACGCCGTCACGTCGAGTCTGCCGTCCTTGCCGCCGGCGGCTCCGGCGGCGCCCGAGCAGGCGGTGAGGGCCGTGGCGGCGAGGGCAACGGCTCCGGCGAGGGTGGCGGTGGGTATGAGGCGTCGTACGTTCATGACATCCATTTTCATCAAAGATGGAAACGATTGTCAAAAACGCTGGTGAAGTGGGGTGCGGAGCGCCCGTGGACGGGGGTCCCGATTTGAAAGGGAGGGTGCGGGCGCCGGTAACCTTGAGGCTTCGCCGTTCGTCCTCGTAAATGAAGAGAGCACCGTGGCCGCCGACAAGATCGAAACCATCGTCAGCCTGAGCAAGCGCCGTGGCTTCGTTTTCCCGTGCAGTGACATCTACGGCGGCTCTCGGGCTGCCTGGGATTACGGTCCGCTCGGTGTCGAGCTCAAGGAGAACATCAAGCGCCAGTGGTGGAAGGCGATGGTCACCGGGCGTGAGGACGTCGTCGGCCTCGACTCCTCCGTGATCCTGGCCCCCGAGGTCTGGGTGGCGTCGGGTCACGTCGGCACCTTCTCGGACCCGCTGACGGAGTGCACCTCCTGTCACAAGCGCCACCGCGCCGACCACCTGGAAGAGGCGTACGAGGCCAAGCACGGCCGCACGCCCGCCAACGGTCTCGCCGACATCAACTGCCCCAACTGCGGCGTGAAGGGCCAGTTCACCGAGCCCAAGCAGTTCTCCGGCATGCTGGAGACCCACCTCGGCCCGACCCAGGACACCGGCTCCAAGGCGTACCTGCGCCCCGAGACGGCCCAGGGCATCTTCACCAACTTCGCCCACGTGCAGACCACCTCGCGCAAGAAGCCCCCGTTCGGCATCGCGCAGATGGGCAAGTCCTTCCGCAACGAGATCACGCCCGGCAACTTCATCTTCCGCACCCGCGAGTTCGAGCAGATGGAGATGGAGTTCTTCGTCAAGCCGGGCGAGGACGAGCAGTGGCAGGAGTACTGGATGCAGGAGCGGTGGAACTGGTACCGCGACCTCGGCATCCGCGAGGAGAACATCCGCTGGTACGACCACCCGAAGGAGAAGCTGTCCCACTACTCGAAGCGCACCGCCGACATCGAGTACCGCTTCAACTTCGGTGGCAATGAGTTCTCCGAGCTCGAGGGCGTGGCCAACCGCACCGACTTCGACCTCAAGGCCCACTCCGCCGCCTCCGGCCAGGACTTGGTGTACTTCGACCAGGAGTCCAAGGAGAAGTACACCCCGTACGTCATCGAGCCGGCGGCCGGTGTCAACCGCGCCATGCTCGCCTTCATGCTCGACGCGTACAACGAGGACGAGGCCCCCAACGCCAAGGGCGTCATGGAGAAGCGCACCGTGATGCGCCTCGACCCGCGCCTGGCCCCGATCAAGGTCGCCGTCCTGCCGCTGTCCCGCAACGCGCAGCTGTCGCCGAAGGCCAAGGGCCTCGCCGCCGACCTGCGCAAGTACTGGAACATCGAGTTCGACGACGCGGGCGCCATCGGCCGCCGCTACCGCCGTCAGGACGAGATCGGTACGCCGTTCTGCGTCACCGTCGACTTCGACACCCTCGACGACAACGCGGTGACCGTGCGCGAGCGCGACACCATGAAGCAGGAGCGCGTCTCCCTGGACCAGATCCAGAGCTACCTCGGCAGCCGCCTGCTCGGCTGCTAGCTTCCCGCGGCGAGAACGGCAGTGGCCCGGTGCGTATCGCGCACCGGGCCACTGCCGTCTGCCGCGCCGACTACGCCGGTGCGGCGGTGCCCTCGGCGGTGGCGGCCGCCAGGGCCGCGGCCCTGGCCTGGCCCTCGGCCTGGGTCCGCTTCGAGAACCTGATGGTCCAGAAGATCAGCGAGAGCAGGAAGCCGTAGATCAGGACGGGGCTGACCACGACCATCTGGTCGACGGTCAGCTGGTACGCCAGCACGACGCGCAGCAATGCCTCCACCAGGTACGCGACGCCCCAGACGGTGGTCATCCGTCGCATCGCCCTGCGGAAGTCGGGGTACTGCCAGAGCCCGTTGAAGTACGCCACGCCCTCCTTCGTCCCGTCCGTGCCGAACTTCCGGCCGAAGTAGAACATCAGCGGCCGGGGAGCGAACAGGGTGGCGATGCAGAGCAGGCCGAACAGACCCGTCACCCCCGAGTCCTTGATGAGCAGGGCGCGCGCCGAGTGCGCGCCGATCAGCGTGACGAGGGCGGTGATCACCAGGAAGACCAGGGTGACCACGGCGAATTCGTCGATCTTGCGTCGCCAGGCGAGGTGGACAATGGAGTCGACCACCGGCCAGACGCCGCTGACCAGCAGCGCGGCGAACTCGCTCCAGCCCCGGTCGGTGAGCATGTTGTACGTGAGGATGGGTGCGACCACGTTGAACCCGATGGTCAGGATCCAGCCGATCGCGGCGGCGGCTCCGGACCGGGCCGGTGGCCCGGACTGTGCTGCCGGTACTTCCTGAGCGGACAATGTTCCCCCTGGAACAGACCTGATGACGTGCGGTAAGGGGAACGTAGGAACGCGACAGGGGTGCGGCAAGGGCGTGGCGCCCAAAATGATGATCAAGAAGTCCGGAGTGGCCGATTCCGGACGTCAGGCGCGCAGACCCCGGATGACCAGGGCAGAGACCGCCTCGAACTCCGCGGTGATGTTCGGCAGCAGCCAGTCCGCGGCGTACTGCGGATCGTGGAAGCGGCCGGTGGCATCGAACACCGCACGGGCGGCGGCCGGTACGTCGGCCGCGCTGAGCGATCCCTCCACGACGCCCTCGCCGATGATCCGGGAGAGTTGTTCGATCAGCTGTGTCAGATGGTGGTCGACCACACCGCTGTTCTCGGCGAGCAGCACCGTGTACGTCGCGAACAGTTCCGGGTCGTCACCCGCCTTGTGGCGCTTGGACTCGAACAGCGCCTCCAGCCACGACTCCAGCTTCGAGGGGGCCGGCTCGGCGGGCGCCGAGGCGATCTCCTCCAGCATGCTCACGTTCTTGGCGAGCCAGCGGTCCGTGACGGCCTCGCGCAGCGCCGCCTTCGACGGGAAGTGCCGGTACACGCTGCCGTGACTCACGCCCAGGGCCCGCGCCACGTCCACCACGGTCGCCTTGGTCGGACCGAAGCGGCGCAGCACCTCCTCGGTGATTTCGAGGATGCGCTCGGGAGTGAGGGGCTCGGCAGCTGCGGGTGGCATGAGTACGACCGTACAGCCGGATCAGTGCTCGCTGTCCAGGTGGGCCATCTGCGCCGCCGGATACCGCTCGCCCGCCGCGGCCCCGGCGGGGACCGCCTCCTCGATGGCGGCGCGGTCGGCGGGGGTCAGCACTATCTCCATGGCACCCAGCGCCTCCGCGAGCCGGTCGCGGCGGCGGGCGCCCACCAGCGGCACGATGTCCCCGCCGCGCGAGAGCACCCAGGCGATGGCGGTCTGGGCGACGCTGACGCCCTTGTCGTCGGCGACCTTGCGCAGGGCGTCGACCAGGTCGAGGTTCCGGTCGAGGTTGTCTCCCTGGAAGCGCGGGCTCATCCCGCGGAAGTCGCCCGGGGCGAGAGCCCGTCCGCGGGTGAAGTGCCCGCTGATCAGGCCGCGGGACAGCACTCCGTACGCCGTGATACCTATGCCGAGCTCGCGGGCGGTCGGCAGGATCTCCTGCTCGATGCCGCGCGAGATCAGGGAGTACTCGATCTGGAGGTCGGCGATCGGGGCCACGGCGGCTGCCCGGCGCAGGGTGTCCGCGCCGACTTCGGAGAGCCCGATGTGCCGGACGTGCCCGGCCTCCACGGCTTCGGCGATGGCGCCGACGGTCTCCTCGATCGGGACGTCCGGGTCCACGCGGGCGATGCGGTAGACGTCGATGTGATCCCGGCCGAGCCGTTGGAGCGAGTAGGCCAGGAAGTTCTTGACGGCCTCCGGCCGCCCGTCGTAACCGGTGAAGCCGCCCTCGACCGTGCGCAGGGCGCCGAACTTCACGCTGGTCAGCGCCTGATCGCGGGCCGCGGCGGGCGCGGTGCGCAGGGCTTCGTTGATGAGGAGCTCGTTGTGCCCCATGCCGTAGAAGTCGCCGGTGTCGAGAAGGGTGACGCCGGCGTCGAGGGCCGCGTGGATGGTGGCGATGGACTCGGCGCGGTCGGCCTCGCCGTAGAGGGCGGACATCCCCATGCATCCCAGACCCAGCGGGAAGACCGAGGGGCCGGTGGTGCCGAGGGCGCGCTTCGAGTGGGTCGGGGTCGTCGGGTGGGTCGTCGCGTAGGTGCTCTCGTTCGTCGTCATGGAACGAGAATGGCATGACGGGTGACAGATTTCAATATCTGTCACCCGTCAGTGTGGGGAGGTGTGCCGCGGGGCCGGCGTCATCGGGGAGCGGGTTCAGGACTCCGGGTGCGCCAGCCGGCTCAGCAGGGTGATCGCGTCCTCGCGCGGGACCGGCCGGAAGAACTCCGTATCGACCGCTTCGACGGCGGCGATCGCCCGCGGCGCCAGCTCGGCCCCGGCCTCGGTGACCCGTAGCCGCTTGGCGCGCGTGTCCGCCGGGTCGACCTCGCGCGCGAGCAGCCCCTTCTGCTCCAGGGTCCGCACCACCTGCGACGTCATCTTCACGTCGGTGCCGGCCTGGCGCGCCAGCGCCTGTTGGTTGGGGTGCTCGCCCTGGTTGTTGAGCCACCAGGCGCAGGCGAGCAGGACGAACTGCACGTGGGTCAGACCCAGGGGGCCCAGCGCCGCGGCGATGCCGCGCTGCCAGCGCAGGGTGGCGTGCCAGAGCAGGAGCCCGGGGCTTTCGCCCGGAGTCAGGGCCATCAGGTCCGAGCCGCCGTCCGGACCAGCGCGGCCATGGTCTCGGGCCAGTCGGCGGTGATGGCCGGGCCGATCTGCGGGCCGGCCTCGGCGGCGCCCTCGCCGCTGATCTCCATCCGGTACGCCACGCGGCTGCGGTCCGCGCCGAGCCGGTCGATCCGGTGGGTGGTCCGCAGGACCAGTCCGTCGAAGCGCGCCTCGTCGACGAACATCTCGCCCTCGGTCGCCTCGGCGACGAGCAGTTCCACCGGGTCCTGGCCGGCCGGGGTCATGGTGATCTCCGCGCCCGCCGCGAAGGCGCCCCGGAGCTCGATCTTCTCGATGTCGGCGTTCCAGGTGCCCCAGCCCTCGACGTCGGCCCACAGGGCCCAGATCGCCTTGGGCGTGGCGGCGGTTTCGACGCTGTGCTCGTACTCCCACATGGCTGCCTCCTGGTGGACGTTCTCAGATGTTCTTCGCGAAGACTATCTGCGCGAAGAGTAACCGTCCAGGAGGTCGGGGCCGCAGGTCGCGGGGGAGGGTCGTCAGGACGTCGCGCGCAGTACCAGCGCGCCTATCGCGACCAGGGTCAGGACGGCCGCGGGGGCGAGCTCGTAGTTCTTCGCGCGCAGGTGGGCGATGGCCGCGCCGATGAAGTAGAGCGAAACGCCGATGGCGGCGGCGATGCCCAACGGCGTCAGCCACAGGCCCGCGACCAGGCCGATCGCGCCCGCCGCCTTGAGGCCGGCCAGGCGCGGCAGCCAGGAGTCCGGAACTCCGAGGTTCTGCATGCTCGCCGTGACCGCCGGGTTGCGTCGGAGCGTGAGGGTGGCGGAGGCGGTGAGGGTGAGGGCGAGCAGGGCGGCGACGACGGCGTAGGCGATGAACATGATGAACTCCAACAGTCGGTGGTGGTAAATCATTGAATATCATCAACGATCGATAGAGTGCAATCATTTCCACGTTGTTACGATGTGGCCATGACGGCGCCTCAGGACTCCCCGCACCCTCCGCAGCGGCTGGGCCTGCTGCTGGCCTGGCACGGATCGGTCACCCAGACCCGCATGAAGAAGGCGCTCAGCGCGGCCGGACTCACCCCGCGCCACGCGATGACCCTGATGCACCTGGCCGGCGGCCCCATCGGCCAGCGCGCCCTCGCCGAGCGGCTGGAAGTGGACCCGAGCGTGCTCGTCGGGATCCTCAACGACCTCGAGGGCGGCGGGCTCGCCGAGCGCCGCCGGGACCCGGCCGACCGGCGGCGTCACAACGTCGCCATCACCGACGCCGGGACGGACGTCCTGACCAGGACCAACGCGGCTCTCGACGCGGTCGAGCTCGGACTGTTCGCGGGGCTGTCGGGGCAGGACCGGGACGTGCTGCGGGGGCTGCTGGCGCGGATCGATTCGCACGGCGACGACCTCGACTGCGCGGAGTAGCCCGCGCGGCGGTACGGGGATACGAGGCCCTGGCCCGGCGGGGCACGACCGGTGGGCAGGGTGGCGGCCCGGCCTTCCGGTGGGCCCGGACGGGAGCTCCGTGGCGGGCGCGACCGGTGCGGCTCGGTGCGGCTTGGCGCGGCTTGGGAGCAGGCCCGTCCGGCACTGGGGCGACGGCCTCATTCCTTGTCCGCCTGATGATCACGGGTTAAGGTCCCCGGGCACGCATCGGGGGATCACAGCAGGTGGGGGATATGGCCGACGATTTCGACGCACGCAACAAGGGTGTGGCCGCGGTGGGGCAGGCCATTACGGCCGTGGCGTTGGTGGGGGCACTCGGTATCGGTTTCTGGACGCTCGCGCAGTCGTCGTCCGCCACCAGTACGCCGCCGCGGCCCGCTACCTGCTCGGGCGGGGAGCCCGACAAGACGCAGGCGCAGTCCGGGGACGCGCCCCCGCGCGCCTCCGGGGCCCAGCTGTGCACGGCGCTGCACCGTCCCGACCTCGCGGAACTGCTGGGCACACCCGGGGAGATCGCGAAGAGCGCCGGCGGCAGCGCCGGCTCCGTCAAGGTCGCCGGGGGCAAGGAGATCACCAGTTCCTCGGCCAGGGTCGAGCTCGGGACCTACACGGTGACGCTGCGGGCCGACTACGACCTCCTTCCCGTGGCCACGACCGCCGCCCTTCTGGGAGACGGCGCGCCCGGCCGGACGGTTCTGGGCCGCCCGGCGGTCCTCTACTCGGACCGCACGATCAGCATCGGCTTCCGCCTCGACGGGAGCGACAGCCACAGCCGTCCCGGCGTCCCGGCCCGCGTCCTCGTCGTGGCCCAGGACGCGCAGGACAGCGGCGGCTCCTTGTCGATGGCCCTGTGGCGTACGGACGGCCTGGTGCCGGACGACGCGGCGCTGCTCCGCGTCGCCGAGACGGTGCTGCCGACGCTCCCGGGATGGTCCGCCGCGGGGTGACGGCGGTCGGCGGCGCTTGCCGCTGGGGCGGGTCGGGCCGCCGGGCTGTGCCGCTGCGCGGGCTCGTCCCCGCCCCGCCCTTCCCCCGTCCCCCGGGCTGCGCCGGACCCCCCGGACCTCCCGGACCCCCGGGCTGCGCCCCGCCCCCCCCGCCTCCGATACAGGCCGGCAGGGCACGCCTCCGCCGGCCCCCGCCCGCGCCTCCGGTCGCGCCCGGTCACGCCCCCGGGGGTGCCTTCGTGGTGCGGGGTGTGGGCGGGGGCAGGGGTTGGGGACCGGCCAAGGAGAGGGACTTCGCCGTGCGGAGGGCCGTGGTGTGGGCCCAGGGGCCGCTCGTGGCCAGGCCTACCAGCAGGACCAGTACGCCGCAGGCCGTGATGATCCACCAGCCGGGGCGGGCCGCCGTGACGAAGTCGGACGGGGTGGCGGTCATGCCGGCGGCCAGGACCGCGCCGACGATCGCCACGCCCAGGGTGCCGCCGGTCTGGCGGCTGGTGGAGGCCACCGCCGCGGCCACGCCCGCCTGGGCGCGCGGCATGCCGGAGACGGCGGTGTTGGTGATCGGGGCGTTGACCATGCCGAAGCCGAGTCCGAAGAGCACGTACCCGGCGAAGAGGAGCGGGTCCGAGGACTCCGCCGAGAACGCGGCGAAGAGCAGGCCGCTCGCCGCCATGCCCACCCCCGCGACCACGAGCGGCAGCCGTGGGCCGCGGGTGCCGACAAGCCGGCCCGACAGCGGGGCGCAGAGGAAGGCCAGGGCCGCCATGGGCAGCATGTACAGGCCGGCGTCCAGGGCGTCGAGGCCCCGTACGTCCTGGAGGTACAGGGTGTTCAGGAACAGGAACCCGGACAGCGCGGCGAAGGCGCTGACCGCGATCACCGTGGCCCCGCTGAAGGGGGCGCTGCGGAAGAACCGCGGGTCGATCAGGGGCTCCGCCCGCCTGGGCTCGTACACCAGCAGCCCGGCCAGGGAGGCGACGGCGAGCGCCGCGCAGCCGAGGATCAGCGGGGAGCTCGGGCCGGCGGCCGGGGCCTCGATGATCCCGTAGGTGACGGAGCCCAGCAGAGCCATGACCAGCAGCTGCCCGACGGGGTCGGGGCGGCGCGGGTGGTCGGCCCGCGACTCGGGGACGTAGCGCAGGGTCAGGAGGAGGGCGAGCGCTCCGACGGGGAGGTTGACCCAGAAGATGGACCGCCAGCCGACGGAGTCGACGAGCAGGCCGCCGATCAGCGGGCCCGCGGCCATGGAGATGCCGACGACCGCACCCCAGGCGCCGATGGCGCGGGCGCGCTCGCGCGGGTCGGTGAAGGTGTTGGTGATGATCGACATGGCGACCGGGTTGAGCATCGAGCCGCCCACCGCCTGGACCATCCGGAAGGCGACGAGCCACTCCAGGCTCGGCGCGAGCGAGCAGAGCAGCGAGCCGAGGGTGAAGACGATGAGGCCAACGGTGAAGACCTTGCGGCGACCGATCCGGTCCGCCGTGGAGCCGGCCAGCATCAGGAGCGAGGCCAGGACCAGCGTGTAGGCGTCGATCGTCCACTGCATCCCGGCCACCGAGGCGTCCAGGTCGCGCCGCATGGAGGGGAGGGCCACGTTCAGGACGGTGTTGTCGAGACTGACGATGAGCAGGCTCATGCAGCAGATCGCCAGGACGAGCAGACGCCTCCTGGGGCTCACGTCGCGCATGGTGCCGATAGTACGTCTAACTAAAGAAATATGACCCACGGCGCGGCTGCGCGACAATGGGGGGATGACCACGCTCCCTCCGCCTCTCGCGATCGGCCCGCACACCGTGCAGCCCCCGGTGGTGCTCGCGCCCATGGCCGGCATCACCAATGCCCCGTTCCGAACCCTGTGCCGCGAGTTCTCGGGCGGCAAGGGGCTGTTCGTGAGCGAGATGATCACGACCCGTGCCCTGGTCGAGCGCAACGAGAAGACCATGCATCTGATCCACTTCGACGAGACCGAGAAGCCTCGCTCGATCCAGCTGTACGGGGTGGACCCGGTGACGGTCGGCAAGGCGGTCCGCATGATCGTCGAGGAGGACCGCGCCGACCACATCGACCTCAACTTCGGCTGCCCGGTCCCCAAGGTGACCCGCAAGGGCGGCGGCTCGGCCCTCCCGTACAAGCGCAACCTGCTGCGCGCGATCCTGCGCGAGGCCGTCGCGGGCGCGGGCGACCTGCCGGTGACGATGAAGATGCGCAAGGGCATCAACGACGACCACCTCACCTACCTCGACGCCGGCCGGATCGCCGTCGAGGAGGGCGTCACCGCCATAGCCCTGCACGGCCGCACCACCGCCCAGCACTACGGGGGCACCGCCGACTGGGACGCCATCGCGCGGCTCAAGGAGCATGTGCCGGAGATCCCGGTGCTCGGCAACGGCGACATCTGGTGTGCCGAGGACGCGCTGCGCATGGTCCGCGAGACCGGCTGCGACGGCGTGGTCGTGGGGCGCGGCTGCCTGGGGCGGCCGTGGCTGTTCAACGACCTGGTCGCGGCCTTCGAGGGGCGCCCCGAGGACTTCCACAAGCCCACGCTGCGGGAGGTCGCGCGCACCATGCTCCGGCACGCCGAGCTGCTGGGGGAGTGGATCGGCGACGAGGCGCGCGGGGTGATCGACTTCCGTAAGCACGTGGCCTGGTACACCAAGGGCTTCTCGGTGGGGTCGGAGATGCGCCAGAAGCTCGCCGTCACCTCCTCCCTGGCCGAGCTGGACGCTCATCTGAGCGAGCTGGATTTGGATCAGCCCTGGCCGGAGAGTGCGGACGGACCGCGCGGCCGGACGTCCGGAAACAACCGGGTTGTCCTGCCCGAGGGCTGGTTGAAGGATCCTTACGACTGTGCGGGCGTGAGTGAGGAAGCCGAACTGGACACGTCCGGAGGCTGAGGATTCACTGGCAAAACGCGTCAGCTGTGGCGTGACATACGCCACGCATGGGTGAGGTTTCGCTCAGATGAGCGCAATGGTCACGGGTAAGACTTTCAAAGGGTGGCACTGGGTGCCACCCTTTGTGCGTTCAAGTGTTGAACGCAAATGTATCGATGATCGCTCATCCGAGCGGGTTTAAGCCTCAGTGGGCCTCTCATCCTTCGGGATGTGAAGGCTCTTCGTATGTTCTGGCTACTCGCCAGTTACTTTCGATCTGGGGGCGGGTGGATGGTTACGGGCGCATGACCGCCAAGTGGACGTACCCATAAGCCTTCGATCTGGGTATGTTCCTGGCCGTCAGGGCAGCCACCGAGCCTCGAGGAGTCGAGACCCGTGTCGGAAAACAAAGATCAGAAGTTCGTCTACGACTTCACGGAGGGCAACCG
Source organism: Streptomyces sp. ISL-43 (assembly GCF_018614195.1). GTDB lineage: Bacteria > Actinomycetota > Actinomycetes > Streptomycetales > Streptomycetaceae > Streptomyces. Next base: position 29,933 of record NZ_JAGGOT010000032.1, on the reverse strand, counting down.
CGACCTCAAGGACCTTCTCGGTGGCAAGGGTGCCAACCTCGCCGAGATGACCAACCTGGGTCTGCCGGTCCCTCCCGGCTTCACCATCACCACCGAGGCCTGCAAGGTCTACCTCGACAGCGGCGAGGCCCCGGCCGAGCTGCGCGAGGAGGTCAGCGCGCACCTCGCCGCCCTCGAGGCGAAGATGGGCAAGAAGCTCGGCCAGTCGGACGACCCGCTCCTGGTCTCCGTGCGTTCCGGTGCCAAGTTCTCGATGCCGGGCATGATGGACACGGTCCTCAACATCGGCCTCTCCGATGTGTCCGTCACCGGGCTCGCCACCCAGGCCGGCAACGAGCGCTTCGCGTGGGATTCGTACCGCCGCCTCATCCAGATGTTCGGCAAGACCGTCCTCGATGTGGACGGCGAGCTGTTCGAGGAAGCCCTCGACGAGGCCAAGGCCGCCAAGAAGGTCACCGTCGACACCGACCTCGACGCCGCCGACCTGAAGAAGCTGGTCACCCGCTTCAAGAAGATCGTCGCCAAGCAGGCCGGCCGCGAGTTCCCGCAGGACGCCCGCGAGCAGCTGGACCTCGCCGTCGAAGCGGTCTTCAACTCCTGGAACACCGACCGCGCCAAGCTCTACCGCCGCCAGGAGCGCATCCCGAGCGACCTGGGCACCGCGGTCAACATCTGCTCCATGGTCTTCGGCAACCTCGGCCCCGACTCCGGCACCGGCGTCGCCTTCACCCGCGACCCGGCCAGCGGCCACGCGGGCGTCTACGGCGACTACCTCCAGAACGCCCAGGGCGAGGACGTGGTCGCGGGCATCCGCAACACCGTCCCGCTGGCGGACCTGGAGTCGATCGACAAGACCTCCTACGACCAGCTCATGACGATCATGACGACGCTGGAGACCCACTACAAGGATCTCTGCGACATCGAGTTCACCATCGAGCGCGGCCAGCTGTGGATGCTCCAGACCCGCGTCGGCAAGCGCACCGCGGGCGCCGCCTTCCGCATCGCCACCCAGCTCGTGGACCAGGGCCTGATCGACGAGGCCGAGGCCCTGCAGCGCGTCAACGGCGCCCAGCTCGCGCAGCTGATGTTCCCGCGCTTCGACGAGGACGCCAAGACCACGCTGCTCGGCCGCGGCATCGCCGCCTCCCCGGGCGCGGCCGTCGGCAAGGCCGTCTTCGACTCCTACACGGCCGTCAAGTGGTCCCGCTCCGGCGAGAAGGTCATCCTGATCCGCCGCGAGACCAACCCCGACGACCTGGACGGCATGATCGCCTCCGAGGGCATCCTGACCTCGCGCGGCGGCAAGACCTCGCACGCCGCCGTCGTCGCCCGCGGCATGGGCAAGACCTGCGTCTGCGGCGCCGAGGACCTTGAGGTCGACACCAAGCGCCGCCGCATGACGGTCGGCGGGACGGTCGTCGAAGAGGGCGACGTCGTCTCCATCGACGGCTCCACCGGCAAGGTCTACCTCGGCGAGGTACCCGTCGTACCGTCTCCGGTCGTCGAGTACTTCGAGGGCCGCATGCACGCCGGCGCCGACGACGCCGACGAGCTCGTCGCCGCCGTGCACCGGATCATGGCCTACGCCGACCGCGTACGCCGCCTGCGCGTGCGCGCCAACGCCGACAACGCCGAGGACGCGCTGCGCGCCCGCCGCTTCGGCGCCCAGGGCATCGGCCTGTGCCGCACCGAGCACATGTTCCTCGGCGAGCGCCGCGAGCTGGTCGAGCACCTGATCCTCGCGGACACCGACAAGGAGCGTGAGACGGCACTGAGTGCCCTCCTGCCGCTCCAGAAGAAGGACTTCGTCGAGCTGTTCGAGGCGATGGACGGCCTGCCCGTCACCGTCCGCCTGCTCGACCCGCCGCTGCACGAGTTCCTGCCCGACATCACCGAGCTGTCGGTGCGCGTCGCCCTCGCCGAGTCCCGCAAGGACGCCAACGAGAACGACCTGCGCCTGCTCCAGGCCGTGCACAAGCTGCACGAGCAGAACCCGATGCTGGGTCTGCGCGGTGTCCGTCTCGGCCTGGTCATCCCCGGCCTGTTCGCCATGCAGGTCCGGGCGATCGCCGAGGCCGCGGCCGAGCGCAAGAACGCCAAGGGCGACCCGCGCGCCGAGATCATGGTCCCGCTCGTGGGCACCGTCCAGGAGCTGGAGATCGTCCGCGAGGAAGCCGACCAGGTCATCGCCGAGGTGGAGGCCGCCACCGGCACCAGCCTCAAGCTGACCATCGGCACCATGATCGAGCTGCCGCGCGCCGCCCTCACGGCCGGCCAGATCGCCGAGGCCGCGCAGTTCTTCTCCTTCGGCACGAACGACCTGACCCAGACGGTGTGGGGCTTCTCCCGCGACGACGTCGAGGCCAGCTTCTTCACCGCCTACCTGGAGAAGGGCATCTTCGGGGTCTCGCCCTTCGAGACCATCGACCGCGAGGGCGTCGGCTCGCTGGTCCGCAGCGCCGTCGAGGCCGGCCGGGCCACCCGCCCCGACCTCAAGCTCGGTGTCTGCGGAGAGCACGGCGGTGACCCGGAGTCCGTCCACTTCTTCCACGAAGTCGGCCTCGACTACGTCTCCTGCTCGCCGTTCCGGATTCCGGTCGCGCGCCTGGAGGCCGGCCGCGCCGCCGCCGAGGCGAAGGGCAGCGACAGCCGCTGACCGCCCCCAGGCCCCCGGTTCGGGGGGGCCCACTTGGACCGCGCCTGCCCCCGGGTTCCCTGACACCCGGCGGCAGGCGCGCCTATTTCCCGGGCGCCGCCAGCCTTCCGCGCGTTCCGCTTTCCGTGCCTTCCGGCGTTCCGGGTTCGGCGTTCCCCGGCCGTTCGGTCTCGGCCGATCGGCCGTTCCGGCCGTTCCCTGCCGGGCAATATTCGTTCAATGTTGTTCCAAAGGCCTTAACGGCAACAGGCGGTGGACGGATCCCCACCCGTCCACCGCCTGTCGCCAATCCGCCGGACACGTCGGCGCTTCCCGGTGCGACCGACCGCCAGGCCCCGCAAAGCCCCCCACGGCCTTCGCGGAGCGTTTCGGTCGCGCCGGAGTGTGCCCGGCGGAGTACAGGATTTCGGTTGTCACGCCCCCGCCGAAAGGGGTTTCAACTGTGGCTGAAAGGCCATGGTGACCACGTGTGACGGCGTGCATACTCATGGGGCGGGGGGATTGCGGTTGCACAGGTGGGGGTTCGGTGCTGCGTATCCATTTCACTGGAGTGGACCTGGCACGCGTAAGGATGGCAGGGCGTCCCGATGCGTTGTGGGAAACGATTTTGAGTTTTCACCGATTAAGAGACCGGCGGGATGCCCGGCTCTTCGGTGATTGGCGTACCGAAACCCGGAGCAGGTTGAATGGTGAAACACGACTTCTCGGCGCACTGATACCGAGCCGCGGGTATTTCCCCGATTTCCTCACGCCCGTCGAGGGGCAGTACGGATGGGACGTCGGCCTCGACGCCCTGCGCGCGATCCGCCCCGAGCGGATGCGGCGCGAGCTCCTGATGCTCGGCCAGGGCGCGGGAGCGGGCTCGGGCATGGCGGCGGCCTTCGGGATGCCCTCGGCGGCGGGTGCGGGCGGGGGCGCCGACGGTCCGGTCCCCAGGCGGCTGCGCGACTTCATGGAGGGCGCCACCGCGCACCTGCCCCGGCTCCTCGGAGAACTGCGCGGCTACCACCGGGCGGCCGTGGAGCCGTACTGGACCCACATCCAGGCCCAGATCGAGGCCGAGCGGGCCGCGCGCGGCCGGGCGCTGCTCGACGGCGGAGCGGACGAGCTGCTCGCCTCCCTGCCGCCGATGCTGCGCTGGCGGGCTCCGGTGCTGGAGTGCGACTACCCCGTGGACCGTGACGTACGGCTACGGGGGCGCGGGCTGCTGCTCCAGCCCTCCTTCTTCTGCCGGCGCACGGCGGTGACCCTGCACGATCCGGAGCTGCCGCCGGTACTGGTCTATCCGGCCGCGGCGGAGCTGGGCTCGGCCCAGGTCGGCTGCGAGGCGACCCGCCCGGCGGCGGAGCTGCGCCAGTACCGCCAGCGCACCCTGGGCAAGCTCGTCGGGCACACCCGCTCGGTGGTGCTCGAGGCCATAGGGGACGGAGCCACCACCAGCGAGCTGGCCCGGCGTGCCGGGGTCTCGCTGGCCTCCGCGAGCCAGCACGCCGGGGTGATGCGGGAGGCCGGCCTCGTCACCACCCTGCGCCGGGGCAACGCCGTCCTGCACACGGTGACGCCGCTGGGGGCCGCGCTGCTCAAGGGCGGGGCCGTGGCCTCATGACCGCGGCCGCACCCCGGCGGGGAGGAACCCCCGCCGGGGTGCGGCCGATGATGCCGTGCGGCGCCTATCCCGGGAGGCGCCGTGAGGCGTCCCTCCGGGACGTGTTCAGACCCGGAACGGGCCGGTCACCTCGTAGGTGATGCCGCCGGTGGAGCTGCCGCTCGTACCGCGCTGGCTGCTGAAGTAGAGCCGGTTCCCGGCGGGGGAGAAGGCCGGGCCGGTGATCTCCGAGGAGGACTGCCCGGTGACCCGCAGGAAGGGGGCGACCACGTCGTCCGGGGTGATCACGCAGATCTCCAGGTTGCCGCCGTCCTCGGCGACGTACAGGTCGCCGAACGAGGACCCCGTGACGTTGTCGACGCCTGTCAGGGGGGCGCCGCCGCCGGGCACCAGGGAGTCGTCGTAGGCCAGCTCGTAGGTGCTGTTCGCGAGGTTGAGCTGCCAGACCCGGTTGTCGCCCTTGGTGGTGAACCAGACCGTGTCGTTGGCGTAGTGGCAGCCCTCGCCGCCGTTGAACTTCTTGGAGCCGGAGACCTGGGTGCGGGTGGTGGTCGGGGAGCCGTCCGGGTCGGGGACGTTCTGCCAGGTGAAGGACCCGGAGGTGGCGGTTCCGGCGACCATCGCCTGGAGGGTGCCGGAGGAGAGGTCGCCCCAGGTGGTGGGGATGAACCGGTAGAAGCAGCCGCTGGTCTCGTCCTCGGTCAGGTAGATCACCTGGCGCACCGGGTCGGCGGCGGCCGCCTCGTGCTTGAACCTGCCCATCGCCGGGCGCTGTACCGCCGTGTTCACGCCGTACGGGTCGGTCTCGTACACGTAGCCGAGGCTGACCTCCTCGCAGGACAGCCAGGTGTTCCACGGGGTCTTGCCGCCCGCGCAGTTCTGCCGGGTGCCGGAGAGGATCCGGTACGCGCCGGTGATGGTGCCCGAGGAGTTGAACTTGACGGCGCTCGCGCCGCCGGAGGGGTTGATCTCCGAGTTCGACACGTAGATCCAGCCCGAGCCGTCGGCGAAGCAGGCGCCGCCGTCCGGGGCGCTGTGCCACTTGTACGTGGTGGGGCCGACGTTCTGGCCGGAGCGGGCGATCACGCGGCTGCTGAAGCCGGTGGGCAGCATGATGCCGTTCGCGTCCGCCGCGCCGAGCGCCCCGTAGGGTCCGGCGCCGGGCTGGGCGGGGGCGGCGTAGGCCGCCCCGTGCATCAATGTGCCGCCGAAGGCGGCGGCCGAGGACCCGATGACGGCCCCGCGGAGGAAGGTACGACGTTCCACGGTCACTCCTGTGGGAGGAGAAGCTCCGCGCCCGGTCGGGCGGGGAGTCGCACTCGCGTGGAGGAACTTAGAAGTGCCGAGTTGACGTGAAGTCAATTCCAAATGGCGCGGGGGCGACCGGTTCGGGGTCAATCCGCCAGGAGGGATTCCGGGAAATCCGAGCGCTCTTTTCGGAGGGTCCCGCGGACCTCCACGGCACCGGCGCCCGCCGGCCCGCCGGCGGCCGCGCGGGCCCGGCGGGGTACGGCGAGATGTGACGCACTACGGGACTTTCTGCCCTGGGGAGTGCCCCGGTACGGGAGGATGGTGGACTCATGAGCCACAACGCCGCCGTCTGCGACATCTCCGGCCGCGCCGACCTGGACGTCGTGCTGCGCCGCTTCTACACGGCCGCCTTCGCCGACCCGCGGATCGGGCCGTTCTTCACCGAGATCGCCGGCACCGACCTCGACGTGCACCTGCCCCGGATCACCGACTTCTGGGAGCGGGCCCTCTTCCGCAGCGCCGACTACCGGCGCAACGCCTTCGCCCCGCACGCCGCCCTCCACTCGGCCCGCGAGATGACCGCCGGGGACTTCGGCCGCTGGGTGCAGCTGTGGCGCGCCACGATCGACGGACTGCACCAGGGGCCGAACGCGGAGCGAGCCAAGGCGCAGGGCGAGCGGATCGCGCTGACCCTGCACAAGCGGCTCGCCGGCGCGGACGAGGAGCTGCCGCGCGGCGAGGGCACGGTGGGCTTCGTACCGCTGGCAGCCCTGGAGCTGCGCTCGTTCGCCTGACCCCGTGTGGCCCCGTCCGACCCCTGTCTGGTCCCGTCTGTCCCGTCTGACCTGCGGGTTCGTCCTCCGCCGAGAAAATCCGGAAAAGTTTCGCCCGGAGCGATGAGTTCTCCGGGGCCCCGCGGTCTATCCCTCGAAAGCAACGGGAACACACCGAGAGAAGAGGGACCGCGATGTCCTCCACCATGATTTTCGTCAACCTGCCGGTCAAGGACCTCGACGCGACGAAGGCCTTCTGGGCCGGGCTCGGCTACTCCTTCAACGCCCAGTTCACCGACGAGAACTGCGCCTCGATGCCGATCAGCGACACCATCGTCGCGATGTTCCTGACCGAGGCCCGCTTCAAGGACTTCACCCACAAGGCCATCGCCGACACCGCCACCACCACCTCGGTGCTCCTGTGTCTGAGCGCCGAGAGCCGTGCCGCGGTGGACGAGCTCGTCGACGGGGCCCTCGCCGGCGGCGCCACCGAGCCCCGCGCCGCCCAGGACTACGGCACCATGTACGGCCGCGCCTTCGACGACCTCGACGGCCACACCTGGGAGATCATGTGGATGGATCCGGCGACGGTCCAGGCCTGAGCCTCACACCGAGGTCGCGGCAGTCCGCACCGGATACGTGCGGACCGCCACCTCCTCGTCGTCCAGGCAGCGCCCCGTCTCCAGGTCGAAGCGCTGCTTGAGCAGCGGCGAGGCCACGAAGGTCCGCCCTTCCGCGGTGCCGAGCAGCCCGCGCGAGAGGACGTACGCCCCGGTGAAGGGGTCCCGGTTGGTGATGGCGTACGGGCGCCCCTTGCGGTCGAGGAACACCGCGGCCTGGCTCCCGTCGGGCAGCAGGGCCGCGACCCCGCGCCCGGGGACGAGCTCGGAGAGCTCGCACACCGTCAGCCAGCCTTCGTCCACCTGCAGTTCGACGGTCATCGGGTGCCTCCCAGGGATCCAACGGGCTCAAGGGTGAGGATGGTCAGGTCGGGCTTGACCTGGTCGCGCTCGGGGACGAACTTCACGGTCGGGTCGGGGGCGCCGGGAGCGTTGACGAAGGACACGAACCGGCGCAGCCGTTCCGGGTCCTCCAGGGTCTCGGCCCACTCGTCGCGGTAGTGCGCCACGTGGTCGGCCATCAGCGACTCCAGCTCCGCGCACAGCCCGAGCGAGTCGTGCACGACGACGTCCCGCAGGTGCCCGAGACCGCCCTCCAGCCGCTCCAGCCAGGTGGAGGTGCGCTCCAGCCGGTCCGCCGTGCGGATGTAGAACATCAGGAACCGGTCGATGAGCCGGATCAGCTCGGCGTCGGACAGGTCCTGGGCCAGCAGGTCGGCGTGGCGCGGGGTGGCCCCGCCGTTGCCGCCGACGTAGAGGTTCCAGCCGCTCGCCGTCGCGATGACCCCGAAGTCCTTGCTCTGCGCCTCCGCGCACTCGCGGGCGCAGCCGGAGACCGCCGACTTGAGCTTGTGCGGGGCGCGCAGGCCCCGGTAGCGCAGCTCCAGGTCGATGGCCATCCGTACGGAGTCCTGGACTCCGTAGCGGCACCAGGTCTGGCCCACGCAGGACTTCACCGTCCGCAGGGCCTTGCCGTAGGCGTGCCCGGACTCGAATCCGGCATCGACGAGGCGGGCCCAGATGCGGGGGAGCTGGTCGACGCTGGCGCCGAAGAGGTCGATGCGCTGCCCGCCGGTGATCTTCGTGTAGAGGCCGAAGTCGCGGGCCACCTCGCCGATCACGATGAGCTTGTCGGGGGTGATCTCGCCACCGGGGATGCGCGGGACCACCGAGTACGAGCCGTTGCGCTGCATGTTCGCGAGGAAGTGGTCGTTGGTGTCCTGCAGGGCCGCCTGCTCCCCGTCCAGGACGTAGCCGCTCGCGCCGAGGGTGGGGGCGAGCGAGGCGATGATCGAGCCGATGGTGGGCTTGCACAGCTCGCAGCCGTCCCCGCCGCGCGCGCCCTCCCGGCCGTGGCTGTCCAGGAGCTGCTGGTAGGAGCTCACGCGCAGAGTGCGCACGATCTCGTAGAGCTCGGCGCGGGTGAAGGCGAAGCAGTCGCAGAGCCCTTTGTCGGCGGCGGGCGGCATGAGCTGCCCGATCACCTTCAGGCAGCTGCCGCAACCGGTGCCCGCCTTGGTGCACTTCTTGACCTCGGGGACGGTCGCGTGGGCGGTGATGGCCTTCTTGGTGACGTTGTGGCAGGAGCAGATCACCGCGGTGTCGGGGAGCGAGGCCGGGCCCAGGGCGACGGGCGCACCGGCCCCGGCGGGCAGCACCAGCTGCTCGGGGGTGACGGGCGGTACGGAGCCGGTGAGCGGGCGCAGCAGGCCGTAGGAGTCGGCGTCGCCGACCAGGACGCCGCCCAGCAGGACGCCTTCGGAGGAGACGACCACCTTCTTGTAGACGCCGGAGCGGGAGTCGGAGTAGACGACGTCGAGGCTGCCGGCGGTGGCGCCGTGCGCGTCGCCGAAGGAGGCCACGTCCACGCCGAGCAGTTTGAGCTTGGTGGAGAGGTCGGCTCCGGTGAACTCCTTCTCGCGGCCCAGCAGGTCCTCGGCGGCCGTCTCGGCCATCTCGTAGCCGGGGGCGACCAGGCCGTAGACGCGGCCGTCGGCGGCGAGCGCGCACTCGCCGATGGCGTAGACGTGCGGGTCGGAAGTGCGGCAGTGGGCGTCGACGGCGATGCCGCCGCGCTCGCCGACGCTCAGGCCGCTCTCGCGGGCGAGCTGGTCGCGGGGGCGGACGCCGGCGGAGAAGACGACCAGCTCGGTGGAGACGGTGGAACCGTCGGACAGCTTCATGCCGGTGACCGAGCCGTCGTCGCCGGTGACGACCTCCTGGGTGCCGACGCCCGTGTGGACGGTGAGGCCCATGTTCTGGATGGTGCGCAGCAGGGCCGCGCCGCCGCCCTCGTCGACCTGGGCGGGCATCAGCCGGGGCGCGAACTCCACGATGCGGGTGGCGAGCCCGAGGCCCTGGAGCGCGCCGGCGGCCTCCAGCCCGAGCAGGCCGCCGCCGACGACGGCACCGCTCGTGCGGGTCTTGGCGTACTCCTCGATCGCCAGGAGGTCCTCGATGGTGCGGTAGACGAAACAGCCCGGGGCGTCCTTGCCGGGGACGGGCGGCACGAAGGGGTAGCTGCCCGTCGCGAGCACGAGCACGTCGTACGGGAACACGCGCCCCGAGCGGGAGGTGACGGTGCGGGCCTCGCGGTCGATGGTCTCGGCGGGATCGTCGAGGTGCAGGGTGATCCCGTGGTCCTCCATGAAGGAGGCCGGGGTCATCGAGAGGTCCTCGGGGGTGCTGCCGGAGAAGTACGAGGTCAGGTGCACGCGGTCGTAGGCCGGCCGGGGCTCCTCGCAGAGCACGGTGATCCGGTGCGTGGCGGTGGCGCCGCGCTCGGCGAGTGCCTCCAGGTAGCGCTGGCCGACCATGCCGTGGCCGATGAGCACGATGGCGGGGGTGGGCGTGGGCGTGGCTGCGGCCATGATCAGGAGCCTCCGTCGTCGGTGAGCAGGTGGTGCAAGTCGGTGAGGGTCTCGCCGTCCTCCCAGCTGCGGGCGAGGGCGCCCACGCTGGAGAGCTCGCCGAGGAGGACCCCGCCGACGAGGCGGTCGCCGCGGACGACGACCTTGCGGTAGGTGCGGCGCGTGGCGTCGGTGAGGCGGACCACGTCGTCGCCGGGGAGCGGGGTGGTCTCGCCGAAGGCGGCGAGGTCGAGGGGCCGGTCGCCGCCGGCGGTGAGGGTGAGCCGGGTCAGGGCCCGGGTGCCGGAGTATCCGGAGGCATCGCCGGCGGCGCCGGCGATGCCCTGGCCGGTTCCGAGGAGGACGTCGGCGAGGGCGTCGGCCTGTTCCAGGGCGGGGCCGGCCAGGCCGTACACCCGGCCCGCGTGCTCGGCGCAGTCGCCGATCGCGTGGATGCGGGGGTCGCTGGTGCGCAGCCGGTCGTCGACCACGATGCCGGTGCGGACGTCGAGCCCGGCGGCCAGGGCGAGGCCGGTGCGCGGCCGCACCCCGCAGGCGAGCACGACGATGTCGGCGTCGAGGCGGTAGCCGACGGCGAGCTCGACGCCGGTGACCCTGTTCTGGCCGGTCCGCGGGACCTGCGGGGTGGTGCGGGCCGCCGCCGGGCCGGTGGCGGGGCGGGTGTCCCCGTCCGGGCCGGACGTCGTGAGGCCGCGCACCCGGCACTCGGTGTGGATCTCGACGCCGAGCGCGGTGAGGTGCGTGTGCAGCAGGGCCGAGGCGTCCGCGTCGAGCTGGCGCTCCATGAGGCGCTCGCCCTGCTGCGCCAGCACGACCTGCGCGCCGCGCTCGGCGAGGGCGCGGGCCGCCGAAACGCCGAGGAGGCCGCCGCCGATCACCACCGCGCGCACGCCGGGGCGGACGGCGGCGGACAGGGCCAGGCAGTCGTCCATGGTGCGGAAGGCGTGGACCCCGGAGGGGAGGTCCCGGCCCTCGGGTTCGAACAGGCCGCGCAGCGCCGGGAGGACCGGGTTCGACCCGGTGGCCAGCACCAGGGTGCCGTAGGGCTCGACCGTTCCGTCGTCGCAGTGCACCACCTGCTCGGCCCGGTCGATCCGCACCGCCCGCACGCCCCGGCGCAGCGCCGGGCCGGCGGCGGGCAAGGCCGTCACCTCCGGTGCGTACCGGCCGGCCAGGACTTCCGCGAGCAGGACCCGGTTGTACGGGACGTGCGGTTCCTCGCCGAGGACTGTGACGTTCCCGCCCAGCCGGGCGGCGAGCCGCAGGCCCGCGAGGCCGCCGCCGATCACCACCACGCGCTGCTGTTCCGAGGTCATGACACGAGGGTGCGACGCTGCTGTTTCCCCTCGGCACCGTCTTTGTTACCCGGACGGAACGCCGACCTCAGCGTCCGGGTTAAGGGTCCGTGAGGCGTTCCTCAAGGCCGCCTTAAGGATCATCCGCCGGACCCGGCGGCCGCGCGGACCGCCCTTAGCGTGGCCCGTATGGAGATGCGGCGGTGCGGGTCAAGGGCGGAATGCTGGGCGGGGCGGGGGCCGTGACCCTGCTGTGGGCCGCCCAGGTGCGGCCCTCGGCCCGGCTCGACGCGCTGTTCGCGACCGCCGCCCACCTGTCCGGGCTGCTCGCCGGGTACGGGGTCCTGGTGCTGCTGTTCCTGATGGCCCGCGTCCCCGCCGTCGAGCACGGGGTGGGCGCCGACCGGCTCGCCCGCTGGCACGCGCTGGGCGGCCGGCACGTCCTGCTGCTCTGTTTCGGGCACGGGCTGTTCGCGCTGTGGGGGTACGCCGTCCACGAGGGGGTCGACGTGCTCTCCGCCGTCCGGGAGCTGCTCGGCTACCCGGCCGTGGCCGCCGCGGCGACCGGGACCGTCCTCCTGGCCGCCGTCGGCATCACCTCCGCCCGCTCCGTACGCCGCCGCGTCCCGTACGAGACCTGGCGCGGGGTGCACCTGCTGGTCTACCTCGCCGCGGCCCTGGCCTTCGGGCACCAGCTCGTCGGGCCCGACCTGGCCCTGGTCGCCTGGTTCTGGGCCCTCGCCCACGCCGTCGTCGCCGTCCTGCTCGTCTGGTACCGGGCCGTGGTCCCCGTCCGCCAGGTCCTGCGGCACGCGCTGCGGGTCGCCGAAGTCCGCGTCGAGGGGCCCGGGGTCGTCTCCGTCGTCGTCTACGGGGAGCACCTCGCGGAGCTGCGCGCGGAGCCGGGCCAGTTCCTGCGCTGGCGGTTCCTGCAGCGCCGGCTGTGGCACACCGCGCTGCCGTTCTCGCTGTCGGCTCCGGTCCGCGGGGACACGCTGCGCATCACGGTGAAGGCGCTGGGCGGCCACTCCCGCCGGATCCGCCGGCTGCGCCCGGGCACCCGGGTGATCGCCACCGGCCCCTTCGGGGCGCTCACCGCCGCCCGGCGGACCCGGCCCAAGGTGCTGCTGATCGCCGGCGGGGTCGGGATCACCCCGATGCGGGCCCTGTTCGAGACCCTGCCGGGCGGGCCGGGGGACATCACCCTGCTCTACCGGGCCGGGGCCGAGGAGCACCTCGTCCTGCGCTCCGAGCTGGAGGCCATCGCCGCGCAGCGGCGGGCCGGGCTGCACTACCTGCTCGGGCGCTCGGACGCCGCATACGATCCGCTGGCTCCGCAGGCGCTGCTCGCGCTGGTTCCCGACCTGGCGGAGCACGACGTGTACCTGTGCGGGCCGCCCGGGATGGCGGACGCCACGCAGGCCGCGCTGCTGCGGGCAGGGGTGCCGGGCGGGCGGATCCACTCCGAGTGCTTCAGCTTCTGAGGCGCCGCCGCCCTTGAGCCCGCTTCCGTCCCCCGAGAGGTCGCCGCACCCATGCGTAACCCGCTGCACGTCGCCCTGTCCGTGTCCGTACCGCCCGGGGCGACCGCACCGGCCGGGCCCGCGGCGCCCGCCGCCGCCCGGCACCGCAGGCCCCGTACCTCCCCTGCGCACGCCGCGTGGACCGCGCTGGCCCGCGTACCGCCCGCGCGGCGGCTGGCGGCCGGGCTCGGGCTGGCCAGCGTGCTGGCCGCGAGCGTGCTGACGGCGGCGGTGGACCCGTCGGCTCCGGTGGCCCCGGACCGGGCGCCGGCCCGGCAAAGCTCAACCTTTGCGCAAGTTTCCGGGGATTGATGGCTGGTGCACCCACCTGCTCCGTAGGGTCGGTGCCGTGCCTGACATATCGACAACCATGATCATCGTGCTGTGCGTGGCCGCCGCCGCGGCGGGCTGGATCGACGCCGTCGTGGGCGGCGGCGGCCTGCTGCTCCTGCCGGCCCTGCTGCTCGGCCTGCCGAACGCCCACCCCGCGACCGTCCTCGGCACCAACAAGGCCGTGGCCATCGTCGGGACCTCGGGCGCGGCCGTGACCTACCTGCGCAAGACCCGGGTGGACGTGAAGCTCGCCGTCCGCATCGGCCTGGCGGCGCTCGCCGGCTCGATGGGCGGGGCCGCGCTGGCCGGCGGGATCAGCAAGGACGCGCTGCGTCCGATGATCATGGTCGTCCTGGTGGTCGTCGCCGGCTTCGTGCTCTTTCGGCCCGCCTTCGGCACCGCCCCCGGCGCGACCCCCGTCAGCCGGCAGCGCGTCCTGCTCGCCATCGCCCTGGCCGGCCTCGGCATCGGGTTCTACGACGGCCTCATCGGGCCCGGCACCGGCACCTTCCTCGTCCTGGCCCTGACGGCCCTCCTCCACCTCGACCTGGTCACCGCCTCCGCCACGGCGAAGATCGTCAACGTGTGCACCAACGCCGGGGCGCTCGCGATGTTCGCGTACCAGGGCATGGTGCTGTGGCAACTGGCCGCGCTGATGGCGGCGTTCAACCTGGCCGGTGCCATGATCGGCGCCCGCATGGCGCTGAAGAAGGGCAGCGGCTTCGTACGCGGCGTCCTCCTGACGGTGGTCGGCGCCCTCGTGCTCAAGCTGGGCTTCGAGCAGTGGGGCTGACCCTGGGCGTAAAGTTCCGCTCGTGCACCTCCTCGAGATATCCGACCTGATCACCGTCACGGACCCGCGCACCGGGGAGCGCCTCCCGGTCCGCCGCGATGACGTGATCCGCAGGCTCCGGGAGTCCGGGGACCGGCGCGCGGCCCGCATCGTCGCCCGGCTGCCGGCCGGCCCGGACGACGTGCTCGACCCGCTCGCCGTGGACCGCCTGATGATCGGCGTCCACACCGAGATGCAGCGGCTCAGCGAGGAACTGCGCGTCGACGAACGCCTGGTGCACGTGATCGGCCCGCTCTTCGAGGCCATCCGCGAGATCGCCGGCCGGCGCGGCCGGTTCCGACTCGTCGACATCGGCTGCGGGCTCGGCTACCTGATCCGCCGGCTCGCGGCCACCGGCGCCCTGGGCCCCGGCGTCGAGCTCATCGGTGTCGACCTCGACGCCGCACTGGTCGCAGAGGCCGACCGGCTGGCCCGCGCCGAGGGGCTCGACTGCCGGTTCGTCCACGGCAACGCCTTCGACCTGCCGGAGGTCGCCACCGTCTACGTCTCGACCGGGGTGCTGCACCACTTCCGCGGCCCCGCGCTCGGGGAGTTCTTCGAGGCCCAGGCCGACTCGCCGGCCCTCGCCTTCTGTCATTTCGACATCGCCGCCACCGGGCTGGCACCCGTCGGCGCCTGGATGTTCCACCGGGCCCGAATGCGCCACCCGCTCGGCCGCCACGACGGAGTCGTCTCCGCCCGCCGCGCCCACTCCGACGAAACCCTGCTGCGCGCCGCGAGCGTGCCCGGCATCCGGCCCCTGCTCTACGAACCCCGGAGCCTGGCCAACCCCTTCTGCACCACCCTGCGCCCGATCCTCGGCGTCCGGCCCGAGCTGGAGGAGCCGCTGCGCCGGGCCCTCGGCCGCGACTCCCGCCGGCTCGTGGGCGCGGAGCGGCTGAGCCCCGGCCGGCCGGCCGGCCCCGGGCTGCCCGGCGCCGCGGGCACCGGCGCTTCGACCGGAGCCTCCCTCGGGTCCGCACGGTGAACCCGGTCCTGCCGCTCGCCGTCCTCGGCCTCGTCGACGCCGCGTTCAGCGGCTTCCGCGCCTACGCCGGCCGGGACGCCCGGATCCGCAAGCACCGAGCCATCGCCCGCGCGGCCCTGCGCGGCCTCGGCGTCGGCGCGGTCCTGCTGCTCGCCCCCGCGCTCACGGCCGGCGGCGTCCTGCTGGCCGCCGACGATCCGGACCGGGCGTACGGCGCCCTCGCCGACGGCGGCGCCGGCTTCCTCGTCCCGCTCGGGGCCTACGCCCTCGCGGTCGCGCTCTCGCTCGCCGCCTACTTCGCCCTGCCGTTCCGGGCCAGCACCCTCGCGATGGTGATCGGCCTCGGGCCGCTGACCCTGGCGCGGCCGCTGTTCGTGGCCGCCGCCTGTGCGGGCGCGCTCCTCGCCGGGGGCGGCTGGACCTCGCTCCTCGTCGGCGCCGTCGCGGGCGCCGCCGTCCTGTGCGTCGAGCCGTACGTCCACCGCCGCTGGTACGCGCCGTCGTTCTGAGACCGGCGCGTCCGGGCCCGCCCGGCCGGGTGCCTCAGTACGTGCCCGTGAGGTGGGCGAAGACGACCACGTTGCCCTGGTAGCCGGTGCGCGGGGTGAAGCCGCCGCCGCACGTGATGACGCGGAGCTCGGCGCGCGGCGAAGACCCGTAGACGCGGGTGTCGGGGAAGGCCCTGGCGTCGTAGACCTCCACCGCGTGGACCGTGAACACGGCCGTACGCCCGTCCGCGCGGGCGACCTCGATCAGGGCTCCCCGGCGCAGCGCCCCGAGGTGGTAGAAGACCGCCGGGCCGGTCGCGTCGTCCACGTGCCCGGCGACGACCGCGGTGCCGGTGGCGCCCGGGGTGGTCCCGTCGCGGTACCAGCCCGCCAGGTCCCGGCGGGCGGGCGGCGGCACTTCGAGGCTGCCGTCGGACTGGAGCCCGAGCCCGGTGAGCGGGGCGTCCACCCGGATGGAGGGGATCTTGATGCGGGTGGGCGGGGAACCGCTGAGCGGGGCGATCGCCCCGGGGTACTGGGCGTGGGCGCTCAGCGCCTCGCCGGGGGAGGGCAGCGGGGGCCGGACCCGCTCGCCCGAGCCGCTGCCGACGAGCCAGACTCCGATGCAGGCGGCGAGCGCCACGAGCCCGCCGGAGCGGGCTCGGCTTGCGTCCATCGCGGGCCCCCTAGTGCTGTGGCCGGGAAGGTTTGCCGGGTCGCGGTGTTCGGTGCGGTGCGTCGGAAGGCGGAGGGCCGCGGCTCGTACTGGACGTACGTCCGTGGTCCGACGACGCGGCGAGGTGCCGTGTCGGGCGCCGCGACCCGGTGGACCCCTCCGGTCGCAGCACCAGCCCTTCGCGCCTTCGTTCCTTGACTGGCCGTCGCCCGGCCCCGCGAACGGGGGGGACCTCGCGGGGCGGGCGACGGGGGACGGTACCGGTCGGACCGCGGCCGGAGCCGCGGTGGGCGTCCGTCAGCTCCGCGTGCCGCTCGCCCGGCGACGCAGGAGCCAGGTACCGCCGGCGGCGGCCGCGACCAGTACTGCCGCTCCCGCCGCGATCTTGGCGGGGTCGGCGGTGGTGGTCGTGCCACCGCCCACCCCGGTCCGCACGTGGCCCTGAGGGCCGCGGTCGTGCTCGGTGACGATCAGGTCGCCGGTGGCGAACTTGCCGTTCGCACAGGTGGCGCCGATGCCGTAGGTGCCGGGACGGGTGCCGCGGGCGACCTGGAACTGCCCCACGACCACCTCCTTGCGGGTCCCCGGGGTCAGCTTGAAGCGGCCGCCCCCGACGGTGGTGGCATCGCCCTCGGCGTGGCTTGCGGGGCCGCAGGCGCTGGTGTTCACCGTGACGGTCGTGCCGGGGGCGGCCGACTTGGGCCAGACCTCCAGCGGGGCGAAGTCCCCGGCCGCGAAGCTCGCCATGCCCAGGTCCACGGCGGCGACCGCACCGGCCACCGGGCCGGTGAACGCGGCAGCGGTCAGCGCGGTGGCGGTGAGCGCGTGGGCTGTGCGTCGGCGCATGGGAGGTCTCCTGTGGACACGGGGTCGTGTTTCCGAGGTAACCCGGGCGCCCGGGCCGGCGCCTGCTGATGTGGTGTCAGATTGAGCCCCGGGATGCCCGCGAGTGTGCCGTTTGTGCAGGTCAGCGGCTGTGATGGGCCATCCGTGGACCCCCACCCCGTCCGGGTGACGCTGGCCTGGCGGCGGGGCGGAAGAGGCGCGGTGGACCGGCCGGCGGGGCTAAAGAGGCGCGGTGGACGGGCCGGCGGGGCTAAAGAGGCGCGGTGGACGGGCCGGCGGGGCCGGATTCGGCCGGAGGGAGGGTAAGCGTGGCTGCCGCGCCCGAGGGGCCGGCGTTGGCGAGGGTCACCGTGGCGCCGATGACCTGCGCCTGGCCCAGGGCGATGGTGAGGCCCAGGCCCGTGCCCTGGCCGCGTTCCGTCGCACCGGTCAGGAAGCGCTGCGGGCCGTCGCGCAGCAGCGTCTCGGGGAAGCCCGGGCCCCGGTCGCGGACCGTCACCGTGTTCCCGGCCACCGTCACCGTGACCGGGGCTCCGCCGTGCCTGCGGGCGTTGACCAGCAGGTTCGTCAGGATGCGCTCCAGGCGTCGGACGTCCGTGCGCACGCATGCCGTGCCGTCCGCGCCCACCACCCGCGCCTCGACCCCCGAACGCCGGGTGATGGACTCCACCAGCGGCCCCAGCGCGTGCGTGTCCAGCTGCGCCACCTCCCGGTCCGCGTCCAGCCGGGCCACCTCCAGGAGGTCCTCGGTCAGGGTGCGCAGGGCCGAGACCCGGTCGCGCACCAGCTCGGTGGGCCGCCCCGGAGGCAGCAGTTCGGCGGCCGTGTGCAGTCCGGTCAGCGGGGTCCGCAGCTCGTGCGCCACGTCGGCCGTGAACCGCTGCTCCGCCACCAGCCGCCGCTGCAGGCTCGCCGCCATCGTGTCGACCGCCGAGGACAGCTCGGCCACCTCGTCGCGGGTCCCCGGCACGCCCGACGGGCCGATCCGCGCGTCCAGTTCGCCCGCGCTGATCCGCCGGGCGGTCTCGGCCGCCGACCGCAGGTCCTTGCTCAGCCGGCTGGCCAGCGCCGCCCCGCCGATCGCCGCGAGGCTGACGACCACCACCCCGAAGGCGATCAACTGGTGGTCCAGTTCTGCCAGTTCCGCCCGGTCCGCGTCCAGGGACTGCCGTACGGAGAGCACTTGGTCGCTGCCGACCGGCCGGGCGGCCCACACCGCCGGGCGGGGCCCGTCCAGGTCCAGGTAGGTGGTGCGCTGCCCGGAGAGGGCCGCCCGCCGCAGGGGCTCGGGCAGGCTGGGGCAGTCGATGCGCGCGTCGGCCTCGCCGACCTTGTCGAAGTCCAGCCGGCCCGTGAGCTCGTACACCTGCCTGACGCGGACGAGTTGCGCGACGGCGCTCTGGCGCGCCGCGTCGGACACCTGGTGGACCCGGGCCTCGTGGATCAGTACGCCGATGGTGAGCGCGACGAGCGAGCAGCCGACGGCGAGCAGTACGGAGATCTTCCAGCGCAGGCCCAGGGCGTGCAGGAGGCGGCGGCAGCGGAGCGCGGCGCGTTTCACCGGGCGCCCTGGTCCTTCCCGGCGGCGGATTCGCAGCCGGACGGCCGCGGGGCCGGGTACTGCCCGGGGTGCGCGCCGGAGATGGTGTCGCCGAACTGCCGCTCGTCGCTGAGCACGGTCATCCGCCGGCCGTCCCAGTGGTAGCGGACGGCTTGCGCGGACCCGTCGTCGTCGGCGGTGCGGATCAGCAGGTCGCTGCCGACGATCTCGGGGCTCATCCGCCGGCCGGTGGTGAACAGGATCGGGACGATCCTTCCGTCGGCCACGGTGTAGACGCTCAGCATCGAACGCCTGCTGGGGGTGTCGGCTGCGACGATCAGCTCGGGCTTCCCGTCGCCGGTCAGGTCGGCGAACCGCGGCGGGCGGACCCCGGCCCGGCCGGGGCCCTCGATCGTCTCCGAGCGGCCGAACTGCTTCATCGACTTGTCCGCGCGCAGGACGGCCATCACGTCGACCTTCTCGATCCCCTCCGGCCCCACGGCGGGGGCGTCCTTGAGCGGCTGGGGCGGTGGCATCCGGCTGGCCACCGCGGCGGCGCCGGAGGTCGGGGAGTCGTCGGCCCACAGCGGCCACAGCGGCTTCGGCCGCGGCTGGGCCGAGACGGGCGGCGCGGGCTCGCCCCGGTCGAGGCCGCCGGGCGCGGCGCAGCCGCCGAGGCCGGCGCAGAGCAGGGCGGCGGCGACGAGGCCGCGGCGGGTCGGTCGAGTCATGGGGCGGAACCGTCAGGTGGTGGGAGGGGGCGGCGGGGGAGGAGGCAGACTGACGGTAGACGGCGTCGGTCACGGGCGTCGGGAGGTTGTGTAACAGCGGTGCGTACGCGGACTTTCGCCGCCGAACAGGGGACTTTCGACCCGGCGGCGGCCGGTGGCGGTCCGGCGGACAGCCCACTGTGAGTCGAGGGAGGGCCGCATGACATCGGCCGATCGGCCGGAAGGCCACGGCGAAGGAACGATTCCCCAGGTGGAGGAGCTGCCCTTCTTCGTCTACGGGACCCTGCGCCCGGGCGAGGTCAACCACGACCTGTTCCTGCGCGGCCGCACGGCCGCCGAGGAGCCCGCCCGGCTGCCGGACGCGGCACTGTACGAGGGCCCCGGCTACCCCTTCGCCGTCGCCCGCGCGGGCTCCGCCGTGGCCGGGGAGCTGATCACCCCGGCCCCGGGCGCCTACGGGGAACTCCTCGTCGCGCTCGATCTGCTGGAGGAGTACGAGGGCCCCGGGAGCCCCGGCAACATCTACGACCGCATCGCCCGCGAGGCCCTGCGCCCCGACGGCACCCCGGTCCGCGCCTGGGTCTACCTGGCGGCGCCACCACTGGCAAGCCGCCTCGCACGCTCGGGCAAGCGGATCCCCGGCGGCGACTGGCTGCGCCGGTAGGCCGTCCTCAGGCCGTCATGACGACGGCCGCCACCACCGCCGGGTGCGGGCCCCGGCCGCGGGAGCCGGTGGGGCCGGCCGGGCCGGTGGTGGTGGCGGCGGGGCGGCGTCGTCACTCGCGCGAGACGACCTCGATCCGCCGCCGGGTGTGGTCCGCACGCAGGGTGTCCAGGCCCGTCCACACGGTGGCCGGGCCTGGCCCCAGAGCGCGTCCCGGGCCCGTAGGGAGGATCGTGGAAGGAGAGCCCGAATACACCTGGCCCCGCCCTCCCGTCCGAGCGCCGCTCGGACGGCGACGCCGGCAGGCGCACCACCCATCCTGGAGGCACACCCTGCGTAAGGTCATCGACTGCAGGGACTACCCCAGCGAGGCCAAGTGCAGCCTGACCATCGCGGGCGAGGAAGAGGAAGTGATCAGGGCGGCCACCGAGCACTCCGTGTCCGTGCACAGCGAGGTCGACACACCGGAGTTCCGCGACATGCTGCGGACGATGTTGAAGGACGAGGTGCCGCAGCACGCCTGACGCCCGACCGGCCTACAGGCCTTCCGCGCCCCGGTTGCGCAGGCGCTGCCCGTACTGCTGGAGGACCCACAGCTCTTCCTGGACCGCCGCCAGCTGCTCCGGCGCGTCCTGGTGGCCGAGGCGGGCCAGGGTGCCCTGGATCTCGTGCACCCGGCGGTCGACCGCGCGCAGCCGGACCTGGACCAGCTGGACCCCGGCGTAGACCTCGTCCACCGTCTTCGCGTGGATGGCCTCGACGACCAGCTCGGTGACCAGCGCGCGGACGGTGTCGTTCGGCGCGGCGTCCCGGACCCGGGTCAGGTAGTCCTCGCTGCCCAGGGAAGCGCCGCCGGCGTCCTGGATCGCCTGGCGGACGGCCGCGTAGGGCGGGGCGGTGAACTCGTCCATCCCGTACGCGTCGAAGGCGGGGGAGACCAGGGCCGGGCGCTGGAGCGCCAGCTTGAGCAGCTCGCGCTCGGTGATGTGGGCGGGGCTGCGCAGGTTCAGCGCCGGACCCGTAGGCGTGGCGGCCGGTGCGGGGATGTCCTCGTACGAGTGGCTGCCCCGGCGCTGCTGCTGGGGCTGGTTGCCCCGTTCCCGGGCCCAACGGTCCAGCTGGGCGATCCGCTTGACCACGAACTGCTCGTCGCGCATGCCGAGCATGCCCGCGAGCTGGACCGCCGACTCGTGCTGGATCGCGACGTTCTTGATCTTCTTGATGATCGGGGCGGCTTCTTCCAGCGCGGCCGCCCGCCCGGCGGGATTCTCCAGGTTGTGCCGGGCCACGATGTGCCGCAGCGCGAACTCGAAGAGCGGGGTGCGGGCCTCGACCAGTCCGGCCACGGCCACGTCGCCTT
The DNA here is from genome assembly GCF_018614195.1 of Streptomyces sp. ISL-43. Taxonomy (GTDB): domain Bacteria; phylum Actinomycetota; class Actinomycetes; order Streptomycetales; family Streptomycetaceae; genus Streptomyces. The sequence continues at coordinate 8,881 of NZ_JAGGOT010000032.1, read as the reverse complement.
GCGCGAGGCGCAGGTCGCAAGGGTCCATGCCGCCCGGGGCGATGGTGATGGAGGTCTCGGCGGCGAACTTCTGGTCGTCCTCGAAGGCGCGCAGCGCGGCCTTCTGCCCGGCCGAGTCGCCGTCGAAGGTGAAGATCACCTCGGCCGTCGCGTTGTCCATCAGCAGGCGGCGCAGGATCTTGATGTGGTCGCCGCCGAAGGCGGTGCCGCAGGTGGCGATCGCGGTCGTGACCCCGGCCATGTGGCAGGCCATCACGTCGGTGTAGCCCTCGACCACCACGGCCCGGGAGGTCTTGGCGATCTCCTTCTTGGCCAGGTCGATGCCGTAGAGCACCTGGGACTTCTTGTAGATCGAGGTCTCGGGCGTGTTCAGGTACTTGGGGCCGTTGTCGTCGTCGCGCAGCTTGCGCGCGCCGAAGCCGACGACCTCGCCGCTGATGTCGCGGATGGGCCACATCAGCCGGCCGCGGAAGCGGTCGATGGGCTTTCCGCTGCGGCTGTCCTGGGCCAGGCCCGAGGTGATCAGTTCCTTGTCGCTGAAGCCCTTGCCGCGCAGGAAGCGGGTCAGGTGGTCCCAGCCGGCCGGGCTGTAGCCGACGCTGAAGTGCGCGGCGGCGGCCTGGTCGAAGCCGCGCTCGGCCAGGAACCTGCGGCCGATCTCCGCTTCGGCGCTGCCGAGCTGGTCCATGTAGAAGTCGGCGGCCGCTTTGTGCGCCTCGACCAGCCGGATGCGCTCGCCGCGTCCGCTGGTGCCGGCGGTGTAGCCGCCCTCCTCGTACCGCAGGGTGATGCCGGCCAGGCCGGCGAGCCGCTCGACCGCCTCCGAGAAGGAGAGGTGGTCGATCTTCATGACGAAGTCGAGGGTGTCCCCGCCCGCCTGGCAGCCGAAGCAGTGGTAGAAGCCCTTGCTGGGGCTGACCTGGAAGGACGGGGACTTCTCGTCATGGAAGGGACACAGGCCCTTGAGGTTCCCGCCGCCGGCGTTGCGCAGCTGGAGGTACTCCGAGACCACGGCGTCGATAGGGACCGCGTCCCGTACCGCCTTCACGTCGTCGTCGTTGATCCGTCCTGCCACGCGTGAAGTCTACGGCCGGGGACCGACAAACCCGTCAGGCCCCCTCCGCCGGTACCAGGGCGGAAAGCGGAATCGACGGATCCGCCAGTTTCTCGCGGTCGACGGGCGCTTTCGACCTGATCAGGGCCTGGATGTGCTCGGTGACGTCCCACACGTTCACGTTCATCCCGGCCAGGACCCGCCCGTCCGAGAGCCAGAAGGCGATGAACTCCCGCTTGCCCACGTCCCCGCGGATCAGCACCTGGTCGTAGCCGCCTGCCGGCGCGTACCCCGAGTACTCCAGGCCCACGTCGTACTGGTCGGAGAAGAAGTAGGGCACGCGGTCGTACGAGACCTCCTGCCCGAGCATCGCCCGCGCGGCGGCCGGACCCCCGTTGAGGGCGTTCGCCCAGTGCTCCACCCGCAGCCGGGTCCCCAGCACCGGGTGGTGCGCTGCCGCCACGTCACCGACCGCGAAGACGTCCGGGTCGGAGGTGCGCAGCGAGGCGTCCACGGCGATCCCGCCGCCGTGCTCCCGGTCCACCAGGGCCAGACCCGAGGTCTCGGCGAGCGCGGTCCGCGGCGCGGCCCCGATCGCCGCGAGGACGGCGTGCGCCGGGTGCTCCTCGCCGTCGTCGGTGCGGGCCGCCAGGACCATCCCGTCGTGCCCGATGATCTCGGTCAGCCGGGCGCCGAAGTGGAAGCGGACCCCGTGCTCGGCGTGCAGGTCGGCGAAGAGCCGGCCGATCTCCGGACCGAGCACCGTGTACAGCGGGGTCGCCTCCGGCTCGATCACGGTGACCTCGGCCCCGTACCCCCGGGCCGCCGCGGCGACCTCCAGGCCGATCCAGCCGGCGCCCGCGATCAGCAGGTGCCCGTTGTCCCGGCCCAGGCCCGCGAGGACCCCGCGCAGCCGCTCGGCGTGCGCGAGCCGGCGCAGGTGGTGCACCCCGACCAGCCCGGTGCCCGGGATGTCGAGCCGGCGCGGCTCGGCGCCGGTGGCGAGGAGCAGCTTGTCGTAGGGCAGCGCCGTGCCGTCGCCGAGGACCACCTTCTTGGCGTCCCGGTCCAGCTGGACCGCGGGCTGGCCGAGGTGCAGCTCGATGTCGGAGGCCGCGTACCAGGACGCCTCGTGGACGAAGACGCTCTCGCGCTCCTCCTTGCCCGCCAGGTAGCCCTTGGAGAGCGGGGGCCGTTCGTAGGGATGCTCGCGCTCGTCGCCGATCAGGATCACCCGTCCCGTGAACCCCTCCGACCGCAGCGTCTCGGCTGCCTTGGCCCCGGCGAGCCCTGCGCCCACGATGACGAACGTCCGGTGTGCGTCGACCACCTGATGCCTCCTCATAACCTCTGCGCCACATGCGACCACATGCGAGCGTCCCGCACTGAGCCTGCCGCGTGAAGGGGGAGTGGCCCGATCAGCTCACCCTCCGGCGCGTCGCGTGCGCAGCGTGAGACGGGCGTGCAGGGAGCGCGCGGCGGCGTCCGTGAGCGCCGCGATCTGGTCGACGACCGCGCGTTTGCGGGCCTTGTCGTCCGGGGCCTCGTCGAAGACCGCCCGGAACTGCGGGTCCAGGCCCTCGGGCGCGCGGGCGCTGAGCGCCTCCGCGAGCTCGGCCAGGACGATGCGCTGATCGGCTCGGATCCGCTCCTGCTCGTCGCGCTGCATCACGTACAGGTCGGCGACGGCCTTCAGCACGGCGCACTCGTTGCGCGCCTCGCGCGGGACCACCAGCTCCGCCGCGTACCGGGTCAGCCGGCCGGTGCCGTACGCCTGCCGGGTGGCGCCCTCGGCGGCCAGGCAGAAGCGGCCGATCAGCTGGCTGGTGGCGTCCTTCAGCCGGGCCTGGGCGACGGCCGAGCCGTCGTACCCGTGCGGCCACCACTCCTGCTCCATCAGCCGGTCCAGCGCCTCGCGCAGTTCCTCCGGCTCGGTGTCGGAGGGCACGTACCGGCCGATGGCGACCCGCCAGATCGCGGTGCGCTCGGGCTCGGCGAACAGGAGGTTCGGGTCGAGGTGGCCGGCGTGCAGGCCGTCCTCGAAGTCGTGGACGGAGTACGCCACGTCGTCCGACCAGTCCATGACCTGCGCCTCGAAGCACTTGCGGTCCGCGGGCGCGCCGCGGCGCAACCACGCGAAGACCGGCAGGTCGTCGTCGTACGCGCCGAACTTCACCGAGTCCGGGTCGGTCGGGTGGTCCCCGCGCGCCCAGGGGTACTTGGTGGCGGCGTCCAGAGCGGCCCGGGTCAGATTCAGCCCGACACTGACCAGCTCGCCGGTCGCCGGATCGGGTACGAACCGCTTGGGCTCCAGGCGGGTCAGCAGGCGCAGCGACTGGGCGTTGCCCTCGAAGCCGCCGCAGTCCTTGGCGAACTCGTTGAGCGCCTCCTCGCCGTTGTGGCCGAAGGGCGGGTGGCCCATGTCGTGCGAGAGGCAGGCCGCCTCGACCAGGTCGGGGTCGCAGCCGAGCGCGGCGCCGAGCTCGCGGCCGACCTGGGCGCATTCGAGGGAGTGGGTCAGGCGCGTACGGGGACTCGCGTCCCAGTCGTACGAACGCGTCCCGGGGGTGACCACCTGGGTCTTCCCGGCGAGCCGGCGCAGGGCGGCGGAGTGCAGCACGCGGGCGCGGTCGCGCTGGAAGGCGGTCCGGCCCGGCCGTTTGTCGGGCTCGGTGGCCCAGCGCTCGGTGTCGGCGCTCCCGTACGGCTCGCCGGGCTGGTCGGGGCGGATGGGTGCGGTGGTGCCTTCCATGCCTTCCATGCTCAGAACGGTAACCGCACCCGCCGACAAGACGAGACAATCCGAGCAATCCCAACCAACCCGGTCTTACGCGGTGGCCAGTTCCAGCGGGTGCTCCCGCCGTACGGGGGCCGCGAGGGCCGCGACGGCTTCGTCGTAGCGCCGCAGCACCAGCCGGGCCAGCGCCGGATGGGCCCCGAGCGGGGCGGCGGCCGGGCCCTGCGCGGCGGCGGCGCACTGGGTGGCGAAGCGGCCGGGGGCGGTGAAGTAGGAGGCGACCGCGACCCGGTGGCGGCCCCGCGCGGCCAGCGCCCGTACGGCGTCGGGCACGGTGGGCGAGGCGGCCGACGCGTAGGCAGCCACGACCGGCACCCCGCCGAGCCGTTCGCCGAGCAGGGCGGCGGTGACCCGGGCGTCGGCGGCGGAGTCGGGGTCGCGGGATCCGGCGGAGGCCAGCACCACCGGCGAGCCGGCGCTCCAGCCGGCCTCCACGAGCCGCTCGTACAGGGCCTCGACGAGCAGCGGATGCGGGCCGAGCGGGGCGGCGATGCGGATCCGCAGGTGCCCGGCGCGGGCGGCGGAGGCCGGCAGGTCCCGCTTGACGTGGGTGCCGCGCCCCAGCAGCAGCGGCACCAGGACGGCTGCCCCGGAGACCTGATCGAGGGTGTCGTCCAGCAGGGGCTGGTTCAGCTCGATGTGCCCGAGCCGGACGTCGAGGCGGGGGCGGAGCTCGCGGACCCGCTCGAGGAGGGTTTCGACGGTGTGCGGTGCGCGCGGGTCGCGGCTGCCGTGGGCCACGGCGACGAGGGTGGGCTGCATGGGGGGACTCCGTGGTGTCGGGGGCGCAGGCCGCTGAGCTGCGTGCCGAGCTGGGCGGTTATCCGGGTCAGCAACTCCGCCGTGGTGGCCGGCGGAAGGGGAAGCGGGAGGGGCAGGGACTCGGGAGGGTGCGCCGGCTCCGTCATGAACAGATCCTGCGCGCCGCAGGTTGCCGACGCGTTGCGCCGGGGTGACGGGTGTTTTCCGGCTGCTCACAGGGGGGTGGACGCGGGGGGTGCGGCGGCGGCCGGGCCGCCCGCTCGGAAACCGCCGGGGTCGTACACGCGTCCGTAGTCCACAGGACCAACAGGGGGTAGTGATGCGCGCAGCGGTACGAGGCCTGCTCGGGGCGGTACGAGGCCTGCCGAGGGCGGCGCGGGACCGGTTCGGGGCGCCGGGGGAGCGGCGCAAGGCCGTACCGGACCGGCGTGAAGCCGTACGGGGCCCGGTGCCCCGGACCGTGCGGGCGCGGCGGCGGGCCGTGCGGGTCGTGGTGGCCGGCTGCGTGCTCGCGCTGCTGCCTTCCGCGTGGACGCACGCGGCGGCCGGGCCGCGGCTGCGCACGACCGCCGGGGCGCCCGCCGCCGAGGTGGCGGTGGTCTTCGGGGCCGGGCTGTGGAACGGCCGGCCCACCCCGTACCTCGCGAGCCGCCTCGACGCCGCCGCCGGGCTCTACCGCGCGGGCAAGGTCAAGGTCGTCCTCGTCACCGGGGACAACAGCCGCACCGAATACGACGAGCCCGACGCGATGCGCGCGTACCTGACGGGCCACGGGGTGCCGGACGCCCGCATCGTCAGCGACTACGCGGGCTTCGACTCGTGGGACTCCTGCGTCCGGGCCCGGGAGATCTTCGGGGTGCGCCGGGCGGTGCTGATCAGCCAGGGCTTCCACATCCGCCGGGCGGTGGCCCTGTGCCGGGCCGCGGGCGTGGACGCGTACGGGGTCGGGGTGGCCGAGGCGCACGACGCGACCTGGTTCTACGGCGGCGCGCGCGAGGTCTTCGCCTCGGGGAAGGCGGCGCTGGACGCCGTCTTCAAGCCGGAGCCGCGCTTCCTGGGTCCGAAGGAGGAGGGGGTGTCGCGGGCCCTGGCCGCTCTGGCAGACTGACGCCGCTATCGGCGTATGCCGATTAGTCATATGCCGGTCTGTCTCGTTCGTCAGGGGTGTGGAACCGTGGCTGTTGTGGATCTCAGCGACAAGGTCGTCGTCGTCACCGGTGGAGCCCGCGGCCTCGGCGCGGCTGCCGCGCAGGCCGTCGTGGACGGCGGCGGCAAGGTGCTGATCACCGACGTCCTGGAGGCGGAGGGCGCCGAAACGGCCGCGAAGCTCGGCGACGCGGCACGCTTCCTGCGCCACGACGTGACCAGCGAATCCGACTGGGAGGCGGCGCTGCGGTACGCGCTCGCCGAGTTCGGCCGGATCGACGGCCTGGTCAACAACGCCGGCATCGCCACCGGCCAGTTCCTGGAACACGAGAGCGTCGAGCACTTCCGCCGGGTCGTCGAGATCAACCTGGTCGGCGTCTTCATCGGCATCAAGACCGCGATCCCGCTGCTGCGCGCGAACGGCGGCGGCTCCATCGTCAACATCTCCTCCGCCGCCGGCCTCACCGGCCTCGCGCTGACCGCGGGGTACGGCGCCTCGAAGTGGGGCGTGCGCGGCCTGTCGAAGATCGGCGCGGTCGAGCTCGCCGAGTCGGGGATCCGCGTGAACTCGGTCCACCCCGGCATGACGCTGACCCCGATGACCGCCCCGATCGGCATCCAGGCCGGCGAGGGCAACTACCCCGGCGCCCCGCTCGGCCGCGTCGGCCTCCCCGAGGAGATCGCCGCCGCGGTCGCCTTCCTCCTCTCGGACGCCGCCGGATACATGACCGGCGCCGAGCTCGCGGTGGACGGCGGCTGGACGGCCGGCCTCACGGTGAAGCACCTGACGGGCCAGTGACCCGGCACCCCGGCGGCCGTGCGGCCTTCCGCCGGGGGCCGGGCCTCACCGGAGCCGCCGGGTTGCGCTGAGGTCGAACACCCCAGCCCGTAACGCGGGGCGGCGCCCGCCGTAACACCCGCGTCGCATCGTGAGGCGTATGCACACCCCGGGAGCCGCACCGGCCGATACCGCCTCCTCCGCCGTCACCGCCACGCACTGCCCGTACTGCGCGCTGCAGTGCGGGATGAACCTCCGCCCCGAACCGGACGGAGCCGGTGTGGCGGTGGAGGAGCGCGCGGACTTCCCCGTGAACCGGGGCGCGCTGTGCGGCAAGGGCCGCACCGCCCCCTCCGTGCTCTCCTCCCGGGTGCGCCTGACCCAGCCGCTCGTCCGCACCCACGCCGGGCGGCTGGAGCCGGCCACCTGGGAGGAGGCCCTCGACGCCGTCGCCGAGGGCCTCGCCCGCACGCGGCGGTCCCACGGGGCGGACGCGGTCGGGGTGTTCGGCGGTGGCGGGCTGACGAACGAGAAGGCGTACGCCCTCGGGAAGTTCGCCCGCGTCGCCCTGCGGACCTCGCAGATCGACTACAACGGCCGGTTCTGCATGTCCTCGGCCGCCGCCGCGCACCAGCGGGCCTTCGGGCTCGACCGGGGGCTGCCCTTCCCGCTGGAGGACATCCCCCGGACCGGCTGCGTCATCCTCGTCGGCTCCAACCCCGCCGAGACCATGCCGCCCGCCCTGCGCTTCTTCCGGGAACTCAGGGAGAACGGCGGCACGCTGATCGTGGTGGACCCGCGCCGCACGCGCACCGCCGAGCAGGCCGACCTGCACCTGGCACCGCGCCCCGGCACGGACCTGGCGCTCGCGCTCGGCCTGCTGCACCTCGTGGTGGCCGGCGGGCACACGGACGAGGAGTTCATCGCCGAGCGCACCACGGGCTGGGAGGAGGCCCGCGCGGGGGCCATGGCGCACTGGCCGGAGCTCGTCGAGCGCATCACGGGCGTGCCCGTGCCCAAGCTCCGCGAGGCGGTCCGGATGTTCTGCGAGCCCTCCTCCGCCATGGTGCTCACCGCACGCGGCCCCGAGCAGCAGTCCAAGGGCACCGACACCGTCGGCGCCTGGATCAACCTCTGCCTCGCCACCGGCCGCGCCGGCCGCCCGCTCTCCGGCTACGGATGCCTCACCGGCCAGGGCAACGGTCAGGGCGGCCGCGAACACGGCCAGAAAGCCGACCAGCTCCCCGGCTACCGCAAGCTCACCGACCCGGCGGCGCGGGCGCACGTGGCCGGGGTCTGGGGCATCGACCCCGACGACCTGCCCGGCCCGGGCCGCAGCGCCTACGAACTCCTCGACGCGCTGGGCTCCGAGGTCAAGGCCCTGCTCCTGATGGGCTCCAACCCGGTGGTCTCGGCCCCCCGCGCCGCCCACGTCGAGGAGCGCATCCGCTCCCTGGACTTCCTCGCCGTCGCGGACGTGGTCCTGTCCGAGACCGCCGCCCTGGCGGACGTGGTCCTCCCGGTCACCCAGTGGGCGGAGGAGACCGGCACCACCACCAACCTGGAGGGCAGGGTCCTGCTCCGTCGCCAGGCACTGACCGCGCCGCCGGGCGTCCGCTCCGACCTGGAGGTCCTGCACGGACTGGCGGCCCGGCTGGGCATGCCGAAGGCCTTCCCGACCGCGCCCGAGGAGGTCTTCGAGGAGCTGCGCCGCGCCTCGGCGGGCGGCCCGGCGGACTACTCGGGCATCAGCTACGCCCGGATCGAAGCCGAGCAGGGAGTCTTCTGGCCGTGCCCGGCGGACTCCCGGGCGGACTCCCCGGCGGACTCCCCATCGGGGGAGGCCGACCGGCCCGAGCCCCACCCCGGCACCCCGCGCCTCTTCCTGGACCGCTTCGCCACCGAGGACGGCCGGGCCCGCTTCGTCCCCGTCACCCACCGCGACGCCGCCGAGGTCCCGGACGCGGAGTACCCGCTGCTGCTCACCACCGGCCGGGTGGTCGCCCAGTACCAGTCGGGCGCGCAGACCCGCCGGGTGGAGGAGCTCAACGAAGCCGCCCCCGGCCCCTTCGTGGAACTCCACCCCCGCCTCGCGGCCCGCATCGGCGTGGCCGACGGCGCCCTCCTGGCCGTCACCTCCCGGCGCGGCCGCGCGGTCGCCCCGGCCCGCATCACGGACACCATCCGCGCGGACACGGTCTTCATGCCCTTCCACTGGCCGGGCGAGGGCCGCGCCAACACCCTGACCAACCCGGCGCTGGACCCCACGTCCCGCATGCCGGAGTTCAAGGTCTGCGCGGTCCGCGTCGAGCCGGCCTAGCCGCAATGCTGGTGACTTTGGTGT
>NZ_JAGGOT010000031.1 GCF_018614195.1 Streptomyces sp. ISL-43 | reverse complement strand
GGCGGCGCACCGATCCAGATCGTCAAGGACTACATCGAGAACCAGAAGCGACCCAACTGACCGTCACCGAAGGAGGCGCAGAGCACTCCGGCGCTCCGCGCCTGCGCCCTCGGGAGCGCATTCCCTCCCGGCCTAAAGGACAAGGCCATGAAGTTAAGGGCTGATCGGCTCTGTCAACAGGATGTTGATGTTGACAGAGCCGATCAGCCCTTAACTTCACGGCCTTGGCCTAAAGGCCGGGATTCCCTGCGAAGACCAAAGGATGGAAGAGGCCGCGCGGGTCATCGCCCGGCGCGGCGTCCGAGGCCTGCGCGTGGAGGAGCTCGCCGCCGAGGCGGGCGTGTCCACGGCGTTGATCTATTACCACTTCAAGGACCGCGCGGGCATCCTGCGCGCGACCCTGGAGTTCATCAACGACCGCGCCGGTCGGTACACCACCGAGCGGGATCCCGGCGATCCGCCGCTCGACGCCCTGGGCGAGCTGGCGCAGACCCTCCTCCTGGAGTTCCAGGACGACCCCGGCGTACGGGAGAACAGCACGGCCTGGGGAGAGCTCCGGGCCAGCGCGGTGTTCGACCCCGACCTGCGGGAAGACCTCGCGCGGGCCACCCTCGTCTGGGTCCAGGAAGTGGGCGAGCTGCTCGGCCGCGTCCGGCCCATGGCCGGGGCCGCCGCGCTCGCCGGCACCGCCGAGCGGCTGACGGCCCTGGTGGAGGGCCTCAGCTCGCGCTGGCTCAGCGGCAGCCTGCCCCTCGCGCACGCCCGCGAGCTGATGGTGTCGGCCATCGCCGCCGAGCTGGACCGCCTCGCCCGGACCTGATCGCGGCCCCGCGGGCCGGGGCCGCCGGCCCGGACCCGGATCGGTCCAGGCCGCGTACAGCACCCCTTCCCCCTGGGGTTCCGCACGCCTCAGGTCTTGACTGAATTTTCAGTCAGCGACAGAGTCGGGTCATGGCCGGGACCGGCACCCCACCCGATCTGGAGACATACCGATGAGCGACTCTCCCGGGACCAGCCGCTCCCTCTTCGGCCGGCTCCTCGGGGGCGGGAGCCGTGCTGGGTTCGGCGGCCTCGGCGGGACCCCGGACGGCGGACGACGGACGACGCTGCCGCGCCGGCGGGAGGACCGGGACGACGTCTTCCACGCGGACCATCACGGCTGAACGGCACGGCACCTTCGCAGCGGAGGAGCCCGAGAGCCCCCCACACGCCGCGCCTGTCCTGGAGGAGCAGACGCAGCTCGGAACTCGCCCCGTGGGCGGTGAGAATGTCCCGCCCACGCGGGTCGGGCAAGGGCGACCTGTCAGTGTCCGCGCCCACGACGACAGCCGGGGTCCGCAGGAGTCGGAATCGCCGACCGCTGCGGGTCACTCCCCAGATGCCGGTGCATGACGAGCTCTCTGACCAGCGCGGGGTCGTACCGGTGCCAGAAACTGAAACTGCCCAGCGCGTCGTGGGCCACGATGGGGGCGAGCACGCGCGAGATCCCTGCTCCGACCTGTTCGGGGCCGGTGTTCTGGCTCGCCGCGGCATAGAGGTCACACGCCAGACGCCTGTCGTCGAAGAACGTAAGGCTCATATCGCCCAATTATCCCCGAGTGCGCGAGGCGCGGCCCAGGCTGCGAATAGGAGCCGCTACGGGCCTTGCGTGAAACGTGGCTGATTACTCTGCGTGAGATCGAGCACCGCCGCAGCGGTCTTCCCCGACAACCGCACCAGCTTCACCGTCCCCACCGACAGCGAAGGCTATGCGGCATCCCGCGCCATCACCGCCGACTTCCCCGGACTCGCGACCGCGCGAGCCTGGGACCGCCGCGGAAGTCCAACATGCAGAACACCTTGTCGTACCGGCGTTCGCCGACGGCCACGAAGTCGGGCAGCCGCCCGTACTCGGTGAAGCCCAGGGCGGTGTAGAGCCGCAGGGCACGGGTGTTGTCACCGCGCGCGTCCAGTGTGAGGACCTCGATCCCGGCCGTCCGGGCATCCTCGATCAGGGCGGTGGTCAGCGCCCGCCCGACGCCTCGGCCGTGGGCCGCGGCGTCGACCGCGATCTTCTCCAGGTCGGCGTGCGGCCGGTGCGTCGGGCGGGCGTAGCGCTGCCAGTACCCCAACCCGACGAGCCGGCGGCCGAGATAGGCGGCGCGCAGACCCGCGTCCCCGGCCCCTGCGGCGGCCACGACTCCTTCGAGGAGGCCCGCCACCTCCTCCGGTGCGGGGGGTGCGACCCAGCCCAGCGCGGCTCCCCCGGCCACCAGCTCGGCCAGGATCCGGTGCGCCGCAGCGGCGAACCGGGCCGCTCGTTCCGGGTCGGCCGCGAGCTCCAGGGCGTCGAGGATCACCGGAGTTGTGGGCTCGGCGAGCACCAGCTCCGCTCGCTCGTCGATTACCGGAGCCGCGGGCTCGTCGATCACCAGCCCCGCTCGCTCGGCGATCACCGGATCCGCGCGCTCGGCAGCCGTGACGGTCTCGGCGGCCGTGCCGGTCGTCTCCTGGTCCATGATCCGCAGCTTAGGTGGCCAGTTCCCCGTCGATCGCGTCGGCGAGGAGCCGACGCGCGTGCTCCAAGGGCAGCGAGCCGCTGAGCCACCGGACGCTGAGGCCTTCGAGGAGGGCCGTCAGGCGTTCGGCGGCGGCCGCGTGCTCGGGAGCCGTGCCGGTGGGCCGGGCCTGGGCGAGGAGGTAGGAGATCTCGTGGACCCAGCTGTGCGTGGCCTTGGCCACGTCCTCGCGCAGATCGGGGTCGAAGACGGCGCTGGCTCGCAGCTCGCCCCAGGCCGTGCTGTTCTCCCGGACCTCCGGGGTGTCCTGGAGTTCGAGCAGCAAGGCCTGCGTCAGTTCGTCGCGGGGGCTCACGGGGACGTCCGGGCCGGCTTCGCGCTCGGCGGTGTAGCGCCCGGCGCGGTCGCTGATGAACTCCAGGGTCCGGCGCAGGATCCCGGCGCGGTCGGTGAAGTGGTAATAGATCAGCGAGGTGGACACACCCGCTTCGGCTGCCAGCTCCCCCACGCGGAGCCCGCGCACGCCGCGTCGCGCGATGACTCGCGTGGCGGCCCTGAGTATTTCGGTTCGACGGTCTGACACGAGGGGTCACTCTACCCGCCGGGTCCGTTACCTGGGGCTTTTCCTGACCGTAACGTCAGGAGCTCGATCCCGGCGGGATGTCGTGATCAAGCGCATTCGCAAGCCCGATCCCGCCCACCCCCGACTGAAGTGCGAGCACCGGACCGCCCCGACCCGCCCGGTGTGGCCAATTCCGCATCAGCTTGGCCAGAATGGTTGACTGAATTTTCAAGGCCGAGTACGCCCAGGTCGCCGCCGCGATCTCCGCCTTCGAGCCGGCCATGGTCACCCTGCCCGGCAGGCGGCGACGAGGCCCGCGCGCTGTGCGGGGCGGGCGTCGAGGTGATCGAGCTGCCGCTGGACGACTCCTGGTTCCGGGATTCCGGGCCGATCTTCGTCCTCGGCCCGGACGGGCAGCGGGCCGGCGTGGACTTCCGCTTCGACGCCTGGGGCGGCAAGCACTTCCCGTACGACACCGACGACAAGATCGCCGCGGCCCTGCTGGAGCACTTCGGCGTGGACCGGATCGACTCGCGGATGATCCTCGAGGGCGGCGCGATCACCGTCGACGGCGAGGGCACCCTGATCACCACCGAGCAGTGCCTGCTGCACCCGAACCGCAACCCGGGCGTCAGCCAGGCGCAGCTGGAAGCGGCCATGTGCGCCGCGTTCGGCGCCTCCGAGGTCGTCTGGTTCAAGGGCGTCCTCGGCCGGGACATCACCGACGACCACGTCGACGCGACGTCCCGGTTCCTCGCCGAGGGGTCGGGACTCGTACAAATGCCGCTCGCGAAGGACACCGACGCCTGGTCGAACGACGCGCGCCAGCAATACCAGATCCTGTCCACCGCCATCAACGCCCAGGGCCACCCGGTCGCGGTCACCAAACTGCAGGGCCCGGACTACGACAAGATCCGCTCCCGCAGCCGCGACTTCGTGGGCTCCTACGCCAACTACTACGTGTGCAACGGCGCCGTCATCGCCCCGCAGTTCGGTGACAGCGGCGCGGACGCGGCGGCCAGGACCACCCTCCAGCGGGCCTTCCCGGGCCGGGTGATCGAGCAGCTCGACATCGACAACCTCGGCGCGGGCGGCGGCGGCATCCACTGCGTCACCCAGCAGCAGCCGGTCCCGTAACGGCCATCAGCCCGAAAACAAGTCTGGCCCCCTGCTGTTCGCAGGGGGCCAGACGGTCTTTCGACCTTTGTGGCCAACCGACGGAATCCTCTGACCGGCTGGTTCTCTGGTTCGATCACGTGATCGTTCCCATGGGCATCAAGATCACTTCCCACTGTGCAGATCAGGCCTTGCGTGGTGAGGCCGCCGCCTGATGAGGACAGAGAATCCGATTCGGCGACGGTCACCACCGCGTGCCGGGTGGTTTGCCGCGGCTTCCTCCCCACCAACAGGTCTCCCAAGGCCTATGACCATGATCCGATCGAGGCCTGAGCCGCTCCTGGAGGCCGGCAGCGTGGGCAGCAGTCCGTCCCCCTCAGGCCGTGTGCCCCGCACGTGACTGTGCTGTCCGCCGCACAGCATGGTGGTACGGCGTTTACTGGTGGGCTCTCGTATTCAACTTTCACCAGTTCCCCGCGGAACCCAACCGGCCGGTGACCGTATGTGATCTCCAGCGGCGTATCGGCTCCACGTGTGCCCGGCCGGGCGGAGATTCACCCGCTTCGCCCACCGCCGAGCCGAGGACTGATCATCTGCCTTGTGCGGCGGGACGGTTCGCAGTTTCGTGACCAGGCTTGAGGCGGCGTCTTATCGGCGGAAGTGGGCGTGGTGTTCGTGCAGGAAGGCGTCGAGAGTGCGGGGCGGGCGGCCGAGGATGTCGATGACGGTGGTGGTGGGGGTTTCGGGTCGGGTAATGGCGAGTTGTTGGATCTCCGTCACGTGGTCGGCGAGCCAGGTGGGCATGTGGGCGTTGTGGATGAGGTTGTCGCGCAGTTCGTCCGGGGTGAGGTTGACGTAGCGGATCTGATTGCCGGTCAGGGTGGTCAGTCGTGAGGCGAGAGTGGGGTAGGAGACGGCTTCGGGTCCGGTCAGGGTGTAGGTGCCGCCGGCGATGTCGGGCCTGGTGAGGGCGGCGGCGGCGACGTCGCCGATGTCGCGGCAGTCGATGTAGTTGCAGGGCGCGTCGCCCGTCGTGCCGAGGATGATGCCCTGGGCGACGGCGGGGGCCAGGCGCAGGAGGTTCTGGGTGAACGCGTAGGGGCGCAGGATGGTGTGGGTGAGACCGCTGGCGCGCAGGTGTTCCTCGATGGCGTGGTGTCCGCGGGAGATGATGACCGGGGAGTCGGGTTCGGCGGCGGGTGCGGAGATCTTGACGATGTGTCCGATGCCGGCGTGGGCGGCGATGTCGATGACGCGGGTTTCGAGTTCGACCTGTGCGGGGCTGTTGGCCATGGCGAGGAAGAGCTGGCTGGCGCCCTTGAAGGCGGTGCGCAGGGAGTGGGGGTCGGTGGCGTCGGCGTACTGAACCTCGACGGGCGGTTGGTGTGCGCCGGTTATGCCGGGGATCGGCCTGTGCGGGGTGCGGGTCAGTGCGCGGACGGGGGTGCCGAGTGTGAGGCGGCTGTGGAGCAGGGCGTTCCCGGTTGCTCCGGTCGCTCCCATGACAACGATCATCGTCTGCTCATTCCTTGGCGACTTCTCGGCGGCGGGTGCTGCCGGGTGGGCTCGGTCGGGCTTGGGCTCGTGGGGCGGGTGGGCCCGGTGCCGGGGTGGGCTATGTCGGGGATGCCGTGGTGGTGCTGCGCCAGCGCAGGGTGACGATGGTGGTGGCGAGGGCTGCGGAGACGGGCAGGTCGATGCGCAGGCGCTCCAGCCACGGAGTGGCGGGGATCGGGGTGTGGGCGGGTAGCCATTGGGCGGTGAACCATCCCAGCAGGGCCGCCGCGCCGGCGGCGGTGATGACGAGTGCGGCGGTCAGGGCGACGCGCGGCGTGGTGGTGGTCCACCGTTGGGGCTGCCCGCCGTGCCGAAGCCAGGTGCCCACCAGGAACGCCACCACGGCGGAGGTGCCGGCGATGGAGGTGCAGGCGGCCACGGCCAGGTCCTGCTGCCCGGTGACGACTCCGGCGGTACCGGCCATCAACGCGGGGGCGGCGTAGGCGGTCAGCACCTCGCGCCACAGGGTGAACGGCCGGGATAGCCGGGGGGCTGCCCGGTTTCGGCTGGTTGTGTCCTTCGTTGCGGGCATGCTGGCCTCTTTCTCGTTCGTGTGAGGGAAGCGAAGGGTTGGGGCGGGGGGCGTCAGGCCCACTCCGCCAATATAATTAGGCAGCTAACTATCGCCTCGCAAAAAGGGCCCTACCCGGAGGGCGGGGCCAAACCAGCTGAGAGCCGGGTCAGTCAGCGGCCAGGGCCGCACTGCCGCGCACGACGCGGGCGAGCAGATCCAGGAACACCGCACGCTCCTCGACGGAAAGCCCGCCCACCATCGTCTCAAGCCGCCCGAAATGCTCGGACGCCATGTCGCGCAGGCGCTGCGCCCCGCGCGCGGTCAGGACGGCCACCGTGCCCCGGCCGTCCTCCGCGGACGGGCGGCGGGCGATCAGGCCCTCGCGCTCAAGGCCGTCCAGCAGGCCGGTGACCGTGGCCCTGGAGACATCGAGGTCGACTGCAAGGCGCGAGGGGGATTTCTCCCCGCCGTGGTCTTCGAGGTCGGCGAGCAGGCGGTAGCGCCCCGTCGACAGGCCGAACCTGGCAAAGTGCGCCTCGGCCGCCCGGCCGACCCTCGCGCCCGCCGAGATCAGCCGCACCGCGACCAGCACCGCCTGCGGATCGACCTCCAGTCCGTAGTGCTCGACCTGCCGCCTGGCCTGGTCCAGCGTGGGCGCCTCGCCATCGATGCCGTCCCTCGTCATGCAAATAATATGGCGGCTAATCACTTGGACTGTCAAGGCAGCGACCAGCCGGTACCGGTCGGCGGTGGTGCTTCCGTCGGCGCCGTTCGCTTTCACCTCGGCCTCGATCACCCGCAGTCGCAGGCTCGCGATCTGGGTGAGGTAGGAGCCGTCACTCAGTACCGCGAGGACGGGCGGGCGTCGGTAGGAGCGGCAGCGGGTAGGAACTGGCTGCCGGTGGCGGCCACCGCCTCCAGGAAGTAGTGGCTGTCGAAGCCGCGGGCGGCCAGCAGCAGCATGTCGCGGTCGAGCAGGTGCAGCAGTCGCGCGGCGTAGGCGGTCTCGCTGGTCTGGGTCGGGCCGAAGGCCGCACCCAGCACACCTCGTGTGCCGGTCTCTACGAGCGCCATCAGCATCATCGTCGGGTAACCCGCCGGGCCGAGCCGGGACTGCAGCTTGCCGAGCCAGTTGCGGTTGCGTTCGTGGTCGGGGACCTTCAACGAGCCGCACCCGTCGAAGGCGACGGTCCGCCATCGACGGTAGCGGACGCCGGGCGTGGACGGCTGCGCCAGCGGGACCGCCAGCGTCTCGAACAGTGCCTTCAACGGGGCCACACCGATGCGCCGCCGCAGGTCCCGCAGCGCCTTCTCCGACGGGACCGGGACCACAAGCCCGCTCAGACCATGGGTCAGCTTCCGCCAGACCAGGCCGGCGCCGACATGCCCGAACAAGCCCAGCGCCAGGACAAAGTACACCCCCACTCGCGAGGGCAGTATCCACAGGCGGCACTCGGTGCGGCCCGTCTCTTCCAGCACGGCGTCCACGAGCTCGAACGGAACCACCTGGGTCAGTTCACCCAGATGCCCAGGGGCGAATACGTCACCCTCGACCGAGAGAGCAGTGCGGCAGGGGACAGCAGACCGGTCGTCCAACGAGGCCTCGACTCTCGATCCGGACAACCCAGACCTACCCACGGCCTGCCGAACCCACGTCGCGACGCATGGACTTCGCGTGTACGCCCCTCCTTGAACAGCTGCCTGGCGACCCTTAACTTCGCGGCATTGGGCGACCACCTATGAAACAACCTCAGTGTCCACATTGTCGTCTCTTCGAGTCGGCGGACGTCCTCGCCACCGCCTACGACACCGATTCGCGCCTGTGATACCTGTCCGCTGGTGTGTGGCACGTTTTGCTCGTATTCCGCCAGTTTCCCACCCCTACTACGGGGACCCCAGCCCGCGGAAGACCTCCGAGCCAAGTCCCGGCACAAGCGCCTGGCGACTCTGGGTCACTACCTCAAGCTCGGTGAGGAGACCTCCGCCCGCGTCACCGCCAAGAACGACGAGCACAACCGCCGCCGCCCACGCCGGCCTCACCCAGCGGGCGTGCAGGCGGCTACGGAACCAACACATGGCCCGATGGAGATCCGTGGTCTCTCGGAGGGCTCGACAGGACGGACTGCGGTCAATGGGCGTGGCCGTGGGCGCCTGCCGTCGGCTTCCTCCAGTCGATGCCGTGTCGACGGGCCGCCGCGAGAGCTGTGGGCACGCCTTCCGAGTAGGGCTCGCCGTGGCCGGGCAGCAGCGTCGTGGCTGTGATTCCGGCCAGAGAGGTCAGGCTGTCCAATGCCTGTTCGGGGTCGTCGTTGAGGGTGCCGGGCATGATCCCGACGCCACGACGGCCGGTGACGACGTCGAGGGTCACCAGGGCGTCTCCCGTGATCAGGACATCGCGGTCGGCGAGCAGCAGGCAGCTGCTGCCCGGACTGTGGCCGGGCGTGTGGATCACCTGAGGCGATCCCGGTATGTCCAGGCGCCGGCCGTCGGCGTAGGACTCGGCATGCAGGATCGGTGGGACGGTGAACAGGCCCGCGCGTCCCCAGTTCACGGTGAGGGCAAAGACGTGAGGTTTCCACACGTTTCGTCGAATACGGCGGGGTGGGATGTGGAGTCCGGCGCCTTTGGCCTGAGCCTCGTCGTCCGGGTGTACGTGCACCGGCCGGCCGGTGGCGTCGGAAAGCCGGCGGATGATGCCCAGGTGATCGGCGTGTCCATGGGTGAGCGCGATGGCCCGAACCGCGTCCAGACCTTGCCCCCGCTTCTTCAGCCAGTCCATCAGTGCGGGCCAGTGATCGGGCATACCGCCGTCCACGACGGTCAGCGCGCCCTCCTGCTCGATGACGTACCAGTTGACATGGCCGTCTCCGAAACGGAACACCCCACGGGCGACCTCGATACCGACCTGACGAAGTCTCTGCATCTGGAAGCACCCCTCCTTGACGACTTCCACTATGGAAGCCACTAGGGGATGCTAGCAATTCACTTCCATCATGGAAGCCGCTAGGCTGAGGACATGCGTTCGCCCCTCGCCCTCGACAACTGTCCCGCCGCCCGAGCACTGGACGTGATCGGCGAACGATGGGCGCTCCTGGTGGTGCGTGAAGCCCTCGGTGGAGCCCGCCGGTTCGACGAATTCCGCGATCGGTTGCGGATGAGCGAGAACACGCTCGCCCGACGGCTGGCGGAGTTGACCGCCGCGGGCGTCCTCATGCGCACGCAGTACAGCCTCAAACCCGCCCGCTTCGAGTACCTCCTCACCGAAAGGGGGCGCGCCTTGGTACCGGTGCTCGCAGCCTTGGTCGCCTGGGGAAACGAGTGGACTGATCCCGATCCCGATCTGCCGGGGCCGCCCGCGCGACCGAGCTGGCTCGATGAAAGCGCCCCAGGCGTCGCCGAGCGGAGGAAGTGATCGTCTGCGTCGAGACGCGAGCGTCCAATGCCATCGGTCGGGACGACACCGCGACCCGGCTGCGAACCTGCCTCCGAAGTGGAGTCAGCACGTGCCTAAGACCGTCGGCAGGCTGCATGACGACGGCGAAGCTTGACGAGTTGGCCACGGAGGAGACGGCGGTCTCTGCGCTTGACGTTCAGACCCTGTCCTATGCGGCGAGGCGGACGAGTCACTTGTAGCAGCAAAGGGCTGCCGCGGGGCCGAGAAAGGCCAGGTAGCTGCTGCGGTGGCGTTCGTAGCGGTGGCTCAGCTGACGGTAGCCAGTCAGCCAGGACATGGTCCGCTCGGTCACCCACCGGCGGCACCCTGATCGTTCGCTGGACTCGATGGCTTTCCTGGCGATCCGCACCCCGATGCGTTTACAACTTGGTGCGCGATTGCCTGGGGCAACGCGTTCGGGCGGAGCGGGACTATCGGACGTGCGGGGTGAGCCCGAACAGGGCGCCGGTGGGATCGCGCATGACCACGTCTCTGTTGGAGTTCTGGCGAACTTCGGTCGCACCGAGCTGTCGGGCCCGCTTGACGTCGGCGGTGGGTCTGTTGCTGGCGAAACTGACCAGCCAGAGTGATCGCTGCGCCGTTGGTCTCCCTGGCGGCTTGCCGGTGGCGGCGATGGAATTGTCCGGCAACCGGAACTCGGTGTGCTGGGGGTTGGAGTTCCAGTGCAGTGCTGGTCGATAGAAAGCGGCGGCATGCGCGGAGTGGTCGGTGAGAAGGCTGATGCGGGCGAAGGTCCCCGGTTCGTGTTTCAGCTGCATGCCGTCATGGGTTCCGGGCTGCCAGAGTGACAGTGGTGCGCCGACGGGGTCGATCGTGACGGCGGCGTGGCCGAGCGTCCCGACTTGGGTTGGTGCC
This sequence comes from Streptomyces sp. ISL-43, assembly GCF_018614195.1. Lineage (GTDB taxonomy): Bacteria > Actinomycetota > Actinomycetes > Streptomycetales > Streptomycetaceae > Streptomyces. Next base: position 103,908 of record NZ_JAGGOT010000031.1, on the reverse strand, counting down.
ACGATGATCTGGGCGCCCAGGTTCGTGAAGCGGGTGGCGGTGGATTGGACGTCCGACACGGTGACGTTGGTCGTCCAGTAGGGTGCGCCTGCATCCTCGGCCGGCCCCAGGGCGGCGACGAGATGTCCGCGCAGCGTACAGAGCCGGTAGCCGTTGGAGTCCGGTTGGGCGACGGTCCAGCCGAACAGCGCGGTGTAGAACGCCGTCGTCGTCCCCATATCGGGGGTGCCGAGGTCGATCCAGCTCACGGTGTTCTCGGGGTGCCGCGTGATGTTCATCGAGATGACTTTCCGGTTGAGGCCGCCTCGCCCCGGCGGTGGAGCGAGGCGGTGTTCAGAGCCGACTCGGCGGCAACCTGCGGTGTCAGGTGTAGTAGGGCGAGTTCAGGTCGATACTGGCGTCTTTGACGATGTCGCCGTCGAACAGTCGTGTCGTTGCCGGGGCTCCGGCCCGGCGGGCTTCTTCGGCGAAGGGGCCCTGAGCGAAGGCCAGGGCGTTCTGGGTGCTGTCGAACTCGTAGAAGCCGCCGAGGGTGTGAGTTCCGATGCCGGACAGCCATGTCTTGCGGATCAGGCCCGGCGCGGTCTTCAGCGCCGCATTGATCTGGTGCCAGTCGAACTGGTCAAACGGCACTGCTGCCTGGATCTCGGTGTAGAGAAACGTCTTGCCCATCACGAACCTCCGGTTTCGGGGGCTGTCCAGCCCACGCTACTAGTACGTGCGTCCTAGCGGGGTGAGCATGGACTAGGATGGCCGTACTAGTCAAGGGGGTCGGGATGGCCGCAGACACGAAGTCCCGCATGATCAGCGCAGCAATCGGACTGCTGCAGCGCCACGGCCTGGCCGCGATGTCCTTCACCGACGTCCTGGCCGAGAGTGGTGCCGCGCGTGGAGCGATCTATCACCATTTCCCGGGCGGCAAACAGCAACTCGCACTCGAAGCCGCCCGCCGCAACGCAGAAGACGTCCGCAGCCACCTGCACGAACTGCCGGCCCGCACGCCACGCGAAGTCGTCGAGGCGTTCCTTGGCAGCGTCCGCCCCGTGGTGCAGGCGTCCGCCGGGGGCGGCGGCTGCGCAATCGCGGCGGTCACTATCGACGGCGGTGCGGCCATTGCCGACCAGAGCAGCCTGCGCACTGTCGCGGCCGAAGCATTCACCGGATGGGGCGGCGAGCTCGCCGGGAAACTCACCCATGCCGGAATGAGCTCGTCCCAGGCCGCTGATCTGGCCACCCTCATGATCGTCACGCTCGAAGGCGCCCACATCCTGTGTCGCGCTGCAGGCAGCATCGCTCCTTTCGACAGAGCTGCTGCGGCCCTGCTCTCCGGCCTTCGCTGATCGCAGAGTTGGCCGAGGCATGGATGGCCGCCGAGGAGGGCCGACTGCACAAGCGTCGAGGCCGCAGCCGGTTGCGTGCGGCCGGCGCGGGACCGAATCACCAGCTGGTGTTCACCGACCGGGTCATCACCACACTGGTCGTCCTGCGATTCCAGCTCCCGCACGCGGCTCTGGCCCTGCTCTACGGAGTGGACCGCTCCACGATCACCTGGGCTGTCCACGAAGTCCGTCCCCTTCTGGCAGCTCGTGGCTTCGCCGTTCCCGGACATGGCGACCGGCGGCTTCGCACTCTCGCGGACGTCTTCGCCTATGCGGCGGCTGAGGATGTCGAGCTGCGGCTGGACGGGACGGAGGTCCGGGTTCGACGACACCGGGCGAACAAGCCAGGCCGTCGCGCCTACGCCTCGGGCAAGATGCGGCAGAACACCAAGAAGGCCACCGTCGTCACTGACGGGCAGGGCCGCACCCTGTGGGCCGGGGCCTTCCGGCCCGGCCGAATGCACGACCAGACAGCCGTGAAGACCGAGGGAATCTGCGAGCTGTTCGAGCAGTACCCCCAGGTCAGGGCCAAGGTCGACGCGGGCTACCGGGGACTTGCCAAGCAGTTCCCCGACCAGGTTCAAGCCTCGCCGCAGCCCGCCCGCCGACGCCCCTCCAACCGCCACAAGCCCCGGAACCCCCACCACTGGACCCCCAAGGGCTACCTCCCGGGTCCCAGTCCTGAGTCCTGATCCACCCCGACCTCAAAAACCTGCCTGACCAGAACAAACGACTCTGGCCCCCTGCGAACCGCAGGGGGCCAGATCACGTTCACGCACAACAACAGAGCCGGTCAAAGCGACAATACGTCGCTTTGACCGGCTCCATTTGGTCGGTTGACCTTTGTGTCCGAGGGGGGACTTGAACCCCCACGCCCGATAAAGGGCACTAGCACCTCAAGCTAGCGCGTCTGCCATTCCGCCACCCGGACTAGGTGATCGGCCCCGGTTTCCCGCGGCGACATGGACAACAATAGCAAAGGTTCGGCGGGGTTCCGACCAGATATTTCGCCCGGCCGGAGTTCGACGCGCCGCGCTGACCTGCGGGCATGTCCGGAGGCCGGGCCCACGGGTCGGGCGAGACGGTGCGTCTCACTACGGGCGACGGCGCGGGCGTGCTCCCCGCGATCATCATCGTGTTCGGCGCGTCGGGGATCGCGATCGGCATCGGGGTGGGTCCGCTGCCGTGGACGCATTCCTGACGCCGGGCGTCGGGGCCGCGCCTGCCTTCGCGCTCGCGGGCGGGGTCGCCTGCCGCCGGCCTCGGGGGAGCCTGAGGGCGCCGCCGAAGCCGGGGCCGGGGCTACGGGCAGCGGATGACCTGGCCGGCGTAGGAGAGGTTGCCGCCGAAGCCGAAGAGGAGGACGGGCGCCCCGGAGGGGATCTCGCCGCGCTCGACCAGCTTGGACAGGGCCATCGGGATGGAGCCGGCCGAGGTGTTGCCGGAGTCGACGACGTCGCGGGCGACGACGGCGTTGACGGCGCCGATCTTGGCGGCGAGCGGCTCGATGATCCGCAGGTTCGCCTGGTGGAGGACGACCGCGGCCAGTTCCTCGGGAGTGACCCCCGCCTTCTCGCAGACCTTGCGGGCGAGCGGGGGGAGCTGGCTGGTGGTCCAGCGGTAGACGGACTGGCCCTCCTGCGCGAAGATCGGCGGCGATCCCTCGATGCGGACCGCGTGGCCCATCTCGGGCACCGAGCCCCACAGGACCGGGCCGATGCCGGGCTCGTCGCAGGCCTCGACGACGGCCGCGCCGGCGCCGTCGCCGGTCAGGACGCAGGTGGTGCGGTCGGTCCAGTCGGTGATCGCGGTCATCTTGTCCGCGCCGATGACCAGGGCGCGGGTGGCGGCGCCGGCGCGGATCGCGTGGTCGGCGGTGGCCAGGGCGTGCGTGAAACCCGAGCAGACGACATTGATGTCCATGACGGCGGGAGCGCCGCCCATGCCCAGCTTGGCGGCGACGCGGGCGGCCATGTTGGGGGAACGGTCGATGGCCGTGGAGGTGGCGACGAGGACGAGGTCGATGTCGTCCGGGGTCAGGCCCGCGCCGGCGAGGGCCTTGCCCGCTGCCTGGTAGGCCAGCTCGTCCACCGGCTCGTCGGGGCCGGCGATGTGGCGGGTCTTGATCCCGACGCGGGACCGGATCCACTCGTCGTTGGTGTCCACCATGGCCGCGAGGTCCTCGTTGGTGAGCACTCTCGCGGGCTGGTAGTGCCCTAGCGCCACCACGCGTGAACCGGTCATGGGTGGGTTCCCCCCTCGTACGGCAGTCAGGACGTCCCAGCTTCGCCTGCTACCCATGGGTACGAGGGCGCGTGACCCGACAGGATTCAGTGCCCGGAATTTGGAGCTTCCCGAGGATCTTCCAGCCGGGGACGGTGCCCGAAGCGGATCCGCGAGAATGGGTGCGCGAACGGTACAGCGAGGACAGAACAGGTGGGCTGATCACATGGGACGGGTCACCGAACGCCGTCGCGTCGTCCGGATCCGGAATGGCGTGGCGGGCACCCGGGCGGACACGCTGGTGGCCGAGGAGCCGCTGGAGATACGGCTGAACGGCAAACCGCTGGCCATCACGATGCGCACGCCGGGGGACGATTTCGCGCTGGCCGTGGGCTTCCTGGTCAGCGAGGGCGTGCTCGGTTCGGCCTCGGACGTCGCCGCCGTCACCTACTGCGAAGGCGCGGCGGAGGACGGAACCAACACGTACAACGTGGTGAACGTGCGGCTGGCCGCCGGGGTTCCCGTGCCGGACATCACGCTGGAGCGGAACGTCTACACCACCTCCTCCTGCGGGCTGTGCGGCAAGGCCAGCCTGGACGCGGTGCGCACGGCGACCCGGTTCCCGGGCGTCGCCGACGATCCCGTACGGGTGAGCGCGCGGCTCCTCGGGGAGCTCCCGGACCGGCTGCGCGCCCGGCAGAAGGTCTTCGACGCCACGGGCGGGCTGCACGGCGCCGGGCTGTTCTCGGCGGGGGGCGAGCTGATCGACGTACGGGAGGACGTGGGCCGGCACAACGCGGTGGACAAGCTCGTCGGCCGGGCGCTGCAGGCCGGTCTCCTGCCCCTGGCGGGATCGGTGCTGCTGGTGTCGAGCCGGGCCTCCTTCGAGCTGGCGCAGAAGGCGGTGATGGCGGGCATTCCCGTCCTGGCGGCCGTGTCGGCGCCGTCCTCGCTCGCGGTGGACCTCGCGCTGGAGTCGGGGCTGACGCTGGTCGGGTTCCTGCGGGACGGGGACATGAACGTCTACGCGGGCGAGGAGCGGATCGACCTGTCGGCGTGAGGCGCCGCCGCGGGGGTGGGGCCGAGGGCGAGGGTGCCGGGCAGCAGGGTGACGTCAACGGACGGTGACGTCAACGGGCGGTGACGTCAACGGACGGTGACGTCAACGGACGGTGGCGTCAACGGACGGTGGCGTCACCGCCCCCTGCGGCCTCGGCGGGAGGCGGGCTTGGCCGGCTTGGGGGTCGGCGGGTCGATGCGGTGGAGGTCGAGGGTCGGCGGGACCGGGGTGGCTCCGGGGCCGCCCGACTCGGCCCAGGCGATGATCTCGTCGGTGGCGGTGTCGTCGAGGGCCCAGCCGAACCAGGCGGCGCGGGCACCCCGGCGGCGGGCCTCGGTGGTGGGCTGCACCACGATGACGTTGGCCTGTGCGCACGGCCCGAGGCAGTCGGTCGTACGGACGGCCAGGCGGCCCCCGGAGGCCGCGGCGGCCTCGCGCAGCCGGGCCAGTTGACCCGCGTGGTCGGTGCCGGGGTTCTTGCGGGGGTCGCCGCAGCAGCAGCCCCGGCAGACCACCAGGGTGCAGGGGCGTTCGGCGTGGGCGGAGAGCGGGCGTATCCAGGTCACCGCCGCACGTTACCGGGCCTGCGGGGCGGGGTGTTGAGCGGTGTGGGAGACCTCCGCCACATGGTCGGCGGGGAGTTCGGCTCCACCGGGGAGTTCGGCGCCGGTGTCCCCCGCGGCCTCGTCGGCGTCCTGGGCGTTCTGGGTGTCCTGGGTGTCCTGGGCGCGACGCCGGGCCAGGACCGCGCAGACCATCAGCTGCATCTGGTGGAAGAGCATCAGCGGCAGCACGGCGAGGCTCGCCTGCGCGCCGAACAGCACGCTGGCCATGGGGAGTCCGGCGGCCAGGCTCTTCTTCGACCCCGCGAACTGGATGGCGATCCGGTCCTCGCGGTCGAACCCCAGGCGCTTGGCCCCGTACCAGGTGGCCAGGAGCATCACGGCGAGGACGACCGCCTCCACCACCATCAGCGCGCCGAGGCGCGCGACGCTGACCTGGTGCCAGATCCCGGCGACCATGCCCGCGCTGAAGGCGGTGTAGACGACGAGCAGGATCGAGCCGCGGTCGACGTAGCCCAGGACCTTCTTGTTGCGGACGAGGAAGCCGCCGACCCAGCGGCGCAGGGCCTGGCCGAGGAGGAAGGGCAGGAGGAGCTGGAGGACGATCTTCAGCACCGAGTCGAGGGAGAACCCGCCGGCGCTGTTGCCGAGCAGGCCGGCGGCGAGGAGGGGGGTGAGGAAGATGCCGATGAGGCTGGAGAAGGAGCCGGCGCAGATCGCGGCGGGGACGTTGCCCCGGGCGATCGAGGTGAAGGCGATGGAGGACTGGATGGTCGAGGGGACCAGGCAGAGGAAGAGCAGGCCGCTGTAGAGGGAGGGGGTGAGGAGGGTGGGGACCAGGGCGTGGGCGGCGAGGCCGAGGAGGGGGAAGAGGACGAAGGTGCAGGCGAGCACGGTGAGGTGGAGCCGCCAGTGGCGCAGGCCGTCGAGGGCCTCGCGGGTGGAGAGCCGGGCGCCGTAGAGGAAGAAGAGCAGCGCCACCGCTCCGGTGGAGGCGGCCTCGGCCAGCGGGGCGGCCGCGCCGCGGGCGGGGAGCAGGGCGGCGATGGCGACGGTGGCGAGCAGACCCATGATGAACGGGTCCGCGGGGAGCCAGGCGGGGATGTGCGGGCGGCGCATGGGGGTGCTCACTTGCTGTTGCTGTTGCTGTTGCTGTTGCTGTTGCGGGTGCGGGTGCGGGTGCGGGTGCGGTGCTGTCTCTGATGCTGCCGCCCGGGTGCGGGCAGGGGTCCTTCCCATGTTCGGGGGTGGAACGGTGATCGGGAAACCCGCACACCGTGGTGACTGTCATCACGAAACGCGATGACCCTCTAGGCTGGGCGGCATGTACGACCCCGTCCAGCTGCGCACCTTCCTCACCGTCGCCCAGACGCTGAGCTTCACGCAGGCCGCCGCCCGGCTCGGTGTCCGGCAGTCCACGGTCAGCCAGCACGTACGGCGGCTGGAGGAGGCCACGGGCCGGCCGCTCTTCCTGCGCGACACGCACAGCGTGGAGCTCACGGAGGACGGCGAGGCGCTGCTCGGATTCGCCCGCTCGATCCTGGAGGCGCACGAGCGCGCGGCGGCCTTCTTCGCGGGCACCCGGATCCGGGGCCGGCTGCGCTTCGGCGCCTCGGAGGACTTCGTACTGACCCGCCTGCCGGAGATCCTGGAGGCGTTCCGGCACGAGCACCCCGAGGTGGAGCTGGAGCTGTCGGTGGAGCTGTCGGGGACCTTGCACGAGCGGCTGGACGCGGGGCGGCTGGACCTCGTACTCGCCAAGCGGCGCGGGGACGCCGACGAGCGGGGACGGCTGGTGTGGCGGGACCGGATGGTGTGGATCGGGGCGGAGGGCCTGCGGGTGGACCCGGACCGGCCGGTTCCGCTGATCGTCTTCCCGCCGCCGGGGATCACGCGGGCGCGGGCGCTGGACGTACTGCAGGCCGACGGCCGGCCCTGGCGGATCGCCTGTACGAGCGGCAGCCTCAGCGGTCTGATCGCGGCGGCCAGAGCGGGGCTGGGCGTCATGGCCCACACCCGGGGCCTGATCCCGCCGGGGCTGGTCCGGGTGGGCGGCCTGCCGGACCTCGGCTCGGTGGAGTTCGCACTGCTGCGCGGCCCCCGGGTATCGGCCGCCGCCGAAGCGCTGGCGGCGGCGATCCTCTCCGGCGCGGACCGCCTGACGCGGGCCACGTAGCCGGGGCCCGCGACCGCCAAAGCTCCGCCCCGGCCCCGGCCTGCACGCCCCGGCCCGCGACCGCGGCCGCGCGGGGACGGGCTTCGACATCTCCGTGGTCACGGCCTGAGCCACCGGCTGGGGAGGTCTTGTGGAGGTCTTCGCCCGTTGATCAACGACGGGGAGGGCTGGGGTAGCGTCACCGCGCTGTGCGGAGAGGAGCGGGTCCTTGCGCGAGATCACCGTCCCACCCGTCGTCACGGGCTCACCCGTCGGCGGTCTGGCCGATGCCGTCTTCCGGAACGCCCGCGAGGACCCCGGCCGGGTCGTGCTCGGCCGCAAGACCGGCGGGGTCTGGCAGGACGTGACCGCGGGCGAACTGGCCGCCGAGGTCACGCGACTGGCCCAGGGGCTGCTCGCGCACGGCATCCGCTTCGGGGACCGGGTCGCGATCATGTCCCGTACCCGGTACGAGTGGACCCTCTTCGACTTCGCCCTGTGGGCGATCGGCGCCCAGCCCGTCCCGGTCTACCCCACCTCCTCCACCGAGCAGGTGCACTGGATCCTGTACGACTCCGAGTGCACGGCCTGCGTGGTCGAGGACGAGGACCAGGCCATGACCGTGGGCTCGGTCATCGAGCGGCTGCCCCGCCTGCGCCTGCTCTGGCAGCTGGACGCGGGCGCGGTGGACGCCCTGTCCGAGGACGGCCGGCAGGTCTCCGAGGACGTGGTGCACCGCCACCGGGGGGCGGTGACGCCCGACGCGACGGCCACCGTCATCTACACCTCGGGGACCACGGGCCGCCCCAAGGGCTGCGTGCTGACCCACGGCAATTTCATGTTCGAGGCCGACACCATGGTCACCCGCTGGGAGTCCGTCTTCCAGGCCGGGCCGGGCGAGCAGCCCTCCACCCTGCTGTTCCTGCCGCTCGCCCACGTCTTCGGGCGGATGGTGGAGGTGGCGGCCGTCCGCTCCCGGGTGAAGCTCGGGCACCAACCGGTGCTCGCGGCGGCCGAGTTGCTGCCGGATCTCGCCGCGTTCCGCCCGACGTTCGTGCTCGGGGTCCCCTACGTCTTCGAGAAGGTCTTCGCCGCCGCCCGCCGCAAGGCCGAGTCCGAGGGCAGGACCGGACCCTTCGACCGGGCGGTGGATGTGGCCGTACGGTACGCGGAGGCGCGCGAGCAGAAGGCGTTCGACATGGGGCCCGGGCCTTCGGCCAAGCTGCGCATGGAGCACCAGCTCTTCGAGAAGCTGGTGTACGGGAAGGTCCGCGAGGCGCTGGGCGGGCGGGTGCGGCACGCCATGTCGGGCGGTTCCGCGATGTCGCGCCGGCTCGGGCTGTTCTTCGACGGCGCCGGAGTCACGGTGTTCGAGGGGTACGGACTGACGGAGTCGTGCGCGGCGGCCACCGCGAATCCGCCCGGGGCCACCAAGTACGGGACCGTCGGCAAGCCGATACCCGGCGCCACCGTGCACATCGCCGACGACGGGGAGGTCTGGCTGCACGGCGCCCACGTCTTCTCCGGGTACCTCAACGACACGCCGGCCACCGAGGCGGTGCTGCGGGGCGGCTGGCTGGCCACCGGGGACCTGGGGCGCCTCGACGAGGACGGCTACCTCACGATCACCGGGCGCAAGAAGGAGATCCTGGTGACCTCCAACGGCAAGAGCGTCGCGCCGACCGCCCTGGAGGAACGGGTCCGCTCGCATCCGCTGGTCTCGCAGTGCGTGCTGGTGGGCAACGACCGGCCGTACATCGCGGCCCTGCTCACCCTGGACATGGAGGGGGTCGCGCACTGGCTGGCGATGCGCGGGCGCCCGCAGCTGCCGGCGGCGGATCTGGTGCTCGACCCCGACCTGACGGCGGAGGTCCGCCGGGCGGTGGTGGCCGCCAACACCCTGGTCTCCCAGGCCGAGTCGATCCGTACGTTCCGTGTCCTGGCCGAGCAGTTCACGGAGGAGCGGGGTCTGCTGACGCCCTCGCTGAAGCTGAAGCGGCGGGCCATCGAGAAGGCGTACGAGGCGGAGGTGGCGGCCCTCTACCAGTCCTGACCACACCCGGGAGGACTCCCTCCTCTCACATCTGACGCATCGTCACTTCACTTGGTCATTGATATTGACGATGCGTCAGGTCACGCACAGAATGCGGGGATTCCGACCGGAGGGGATCCACACATGTTGCGACCGATCCGCACCCTGGCCGCCGCGGCGGCGACTCTCGCACTCGTCTCCGCCTGCAACTCCGCCTCCAACGGCTCCTCCCCCGACAAGCCCGGGAACACCGGCAACTCCCGCGGGGTGAGCGCCGACGCGATCAAGGTCGGCGGCATCGTGTCCATGACGAGCGCCAGCGGCTACAGCAAGAAGGACACCGACCTCGGAGCGAAGGCCCGCTACATGAGAGCCAACGCCGAGGGCGGCGTCAACGGACGGAAGATCGACTACATCGGCGCCGAGGACGACGGCCAGGACCCGGCCAAGAACCTGGCCGCGGCCCGCAAGCTCGTCCAGCAGGACAAGGTCTTCGCGGTCTCCCCCATGAGCTCGGTCACCTTCTCCGGCGCCGACTTCCTGGAGCAGGAGAAGGTCCCCACCTTCGGCTGGGGCACGCTCCCGTCCTTCTGCGGCCCCAAGTACATCTACGGGTTCAACGGCTGCCTCGTCCCCACCCCCGGCGGCACCATCAACCAGACCTGGCCCGAGGGCATCGGCAAGGTACTCGGCGGGGCCCAGGGCAAGTCCGTCGCGATCATCGCCAACGACAGCGACGCCGGGAAGTTCGGCGTGCGCACCTTCCAACAGGGCTTCACCAGCGCCGGGTTCAAGGTCGCCTACGCCAAGGCCTCGGTGCCCGGCACCGCCGTGCCGAGCGACTGGTCGGCCTACGTCAAGGAGATCCTCGAGAGCAACGACGGCAAGGCCCCGGACGCGGTCGTCTCCGTCATGCAGACCCCCAACAACATCGGGCTGTTCACCTCGCTCAAGCGCAGCGGGTACAAGGGGCTGCTCTCCGACCCGACCGACTACGACCCCGGCCTGCTCGCCAAGGACGCCACCAAGCAGGCCCTCGACGGCGTGCACGTCCTGCTGCAGTTCGAGCCCTTCGAGTCGACCGACCCGAAGATGGCCCAGTTCAAGGCCGACATCAAGGCCGCGTCCGGCGGGCAGGACGTGCCGCTCAACATGCACATGATGACCGGGTACATGTCCGCCGACCTGTTCGTGTCCATCGCGAAGAAGGCCGGGAAGGACCTGACCGTCGAGTCCTTCCAGGCCGCCGCGCAGGGCTTCTCCGACACCGCCACCCTCGTCGGCGACCGCTCGGAGCCCAAGGGCCAGAAGGACAGCTTCGGCTGCGGCGCACTCGTCCAGCTGAAGAACGGCGCGTACGAGGTCTCCGTACCGTTCAAGTGCTACGAGCCCATCCCCTTCAAGTAGCGGGCCGGGAAACGGCATGGGAGATCTGCTCGCCTTCGTACTGAGCGGTCTGGTGTCCGGCGCCCTGTACGCACTGCTCGCCACCGGGCTGGTGCTGTCGTACTCGGCGTCCGGACTGTTCAACTTCGCGCACGGGGCCACCGCCTACCTGTGCGCGCTCACCTTCTACGAACTGCACTCCGGGCTGGGCTGGCCGGCCGTCCCGGCGGCGCTGCTGGTGGTCCTCGTACTGGCACCCGGGCTCGGGTGGGCGCTGGACCGGCTGATGTTCAGGCGGCTCGCGCAGGTCGGCGAAACGGCGCAGATCGTCGCGACCATCGGCCTGCTGGTGGCGCTGCCGGCGGCCGGTCTCTGGGCGGTGGAACTGCTGGCCGAGGCGGGCGCCCCGCTCAAGCCGGCGGAGAACCAGTTCGGGCTGCCGGGGGTGGGGCCGAGCCCCGCCGAGTCCTGGCAGCTCACCGCCGACGTCGGCATCGACTCCGACCAGCTGATCACCTGGGTGGCCACGGCCCTTGTCGCGGTGGCCCTGTGGGTGCTGATGCGGCACACCCGGCTGGGGCTGCGGCTGCGGGCCGCCGTCGACAACCGCTCGCTCACCGAACTGCGCGGGATCGACGCCGACCGGCTGTCGTCGGTGGCGTGGATGATCGCGTCGGGACTGGCCGGGCTGGCCGGGGTGCTGGCGACGCCGCTGCTGGGGCTGTCGGCGCACGACTTCACACTGTTCCTGTTCGTGTCGGCCACGGCGGCCGTGATCGGGCGGTTCGCCTCCGTCCCCCTCGCGTTCGCCGGCGGGCTGGGTCTGGGGGTGCTGCAGAACCTGGTCGTCGGCTACGCCTCCTTCGCCGACTCCATCACCGGGTTCAGGACGGCCGTGCCCTTCCTGATCCTCTTCGGCGGGCTGCTCGTCCTCACCCGGCGGGCGCGCGCCGCCGGGACCGCCGCGGTGGACACGGCCTCGGTGGACCACCTGGCCGGGGCCGCGTGGGGACGGCGGTGGGGGGTGTGGGCCGCGCTGGGCGTGGCCCTGGGCGTCGCGTTCTACACCGTGACCACGCCGTTCTGGAGCGGGCTCCTCGCTCAAGGGCTCGCGCTGGCCCTGGTGTTCATGTCCTTCACGGTGGTGACCGGACTCGGCGCGATGGTCTCGCTGGCCCAGGGCACCTTCGTGACCGGCGCCGCGCTGGTGGCCGGGCTGCTGATGAGCCGCGGTTGGCCCTTCATCGCGGCGCTGGCGGTCGGGACCTGCGTGGCCGCCGTACTGGGGGCGCTGGTCGCGCTGCCCGCGCTGCGCCTCGGCGGGCGGTCCCTGGCGCTGGCGACGCTGGCGCTGGCCTTCCTCGCGGACCAGGTGCTGTTCCAGATGCGGTGGCTGCGCAACGGGGACTCGGGGTGGTCGATCCCGCGGCCCGTGATCGGGCCGGTGGACCTCTCCGACGACCGGGCGCTGGGAGTGGCACTCGTGGTCCTGGTCGCCCTCGTCGCGGCCGGGCTGAGCGCGCTGCGGAACTCGCCGTCGGGACGGGCGATGCTCGCCGTACGGTCGGCTCCCGCGGCCGCGATGGCCTCCGGCGTGTCCGTGCTGCGGACCAAGCTGCTGCTGTTCACGCTGTCGGCGGGGCTTGCCGGGTTCGGGGGCGTGATGTACGCCTCGTACAACACCCGCGTCACGGCGACCGACTTCACGGCGATGACCGGGCTGGTGTGGCTGGCGGTGGTCGTGGCGGCGGGGGTCCGGCGGCCGCAGTACGCGGTGGTGGCGGGGCTGGTCTTCGCGGTCGCTCCGCGGGTCATGGCGGACTACGTGACGGAGTCGGCGCATCTGCCGGTGATCCTGTTCGGGCTGGCGGGGTTGGCCTTGGCCAACGATCCGGACGGGTATTGCGCGGCCGTTCCGGTGCGGTTGGCGAAACGCCGGACCGCGGCCGCGGCCGGTCCCGTGACCGCAGCCGGGGCCGGAGCCGGGGCCCGAGCCGGAGCCGGAGTCCTTCCCGCGGCCAGGGCAGGCGGCGGGGTCGGGGTGGGCCCCGCGGGGGACGAGCCCCCCGCAGGGGCCGCGCCAACCCCCGCCCTGGAGCTGCGCGGCGTGACGGCGGGCTACGACGGCGGACTCGTGTTGCACGGGGTGGATCTCGTCGTGCGGCGGGGGGAGATCCTGGCGGTGCTCGGGCCCAACGGGGCCGGGAAGAGCACCGCCTGCCGGGTGGCGGCCGGGGCGCTGCCCGTCATCGGCGGAGCCGTCCACGTGAACGGGCGGGACGCCACGCGCGACGGTGCCGTACGGCGCTCCCGGGCCGGAGTGCTGCTCGCGCCCGAGGGGCGGGGGATCTTCCCCGCGCTCAGCATCGAGGAGAACCTTGCCCTCTATCTGAGGGACGGGGACGAGCGGGACGCCGTCTACGACCGGTTCCCCCGGCTCCGCGAGCGGCGCTCCGTCGCCGCCGGCGCGCTGTCCGGCGGGGAGCAGCAGATGCTGGCCCTCGCTCCGCTGCTGCAGCGCCCGCCCGAGGTCCTGATCGCGGACGAGCCCTCGCTCGGGCTGGCCCCGCGCGTGGTGGACGAGGTGTACGGGCTGCTCACCGAGCTCCGTGACGCCGGGACCGCGCTGCTGCTGGTGGAGGAGAAGGCGGCCGAGATCCTCGGGATCGCCGACACCGTCGCCTACCTCTCCCAGGGCCGGGTCTCCTGGTGCGGCCCGCGCTCCGAGGTGGAGACGGACCGGTTGACCGAGGCCTATCTGGGGATGGCGACATGACGACGGAGCGCTACGTGCTGGAGGCCTCCGGCATCAGTGTCCGCTTCGGCGGGGTGAAGGCGCTGACCGGCGTCGACCTCGGGGTGCGGGCCGGCGAGGTGTGCGGGCTGATCGGGCCGAACGGGGCCGGGAAGACCACGCTGTTCGACGTCCTGTCCGGGATCCGCCGCCCCGACCAGGGGCGGATGCTGCTGGACGGGGCGGACATCACCCGCCGCTCGCCGGTCTGGCGGGCCCGGCACGGGATGCGCCGGACGTTTCAGCGCCAGCAGTTGTTCGGGCAGCTCAGCGTGACCGACAACGTCCTCGTCGCCCAGGAGTGGCGGGGCGGTGGCGGCGGTTTCGCCGCCGATCTGGTCGCTTCGCCCGCCCGGCGCCGCCGGGAGCGGGAGCGGCGGGAGCGGGCCGCGCGGGTACTGGCGGACTGCGGCATCGGCGCGCTCGGGGCCTCGTACGCCGGCGGTCTGCCGGTGGGGCGGGCCCGGATGGTGGAGCTGGCGCGCGCCGTGGCCGATCCTCCCCGGGTGCTGCTGCTGGACGAGCCCGCCTCGGGCATGTCGGCGCCCGAGCGCGAACGGCTGGCCGCGGTCGTGCGCCGGCTCGCGGAGGAGGAGGGCTGTGCGGTGCTGCTGGTCGAGCACAACGTCGCCTTCGTGATGGACCTTTGCACCCGGGTGGTCGTCCTGGACCTGGGGAGCGTGCTCGCCGAGGGCACGGCCGCCGAGGTACGGGGCAACGCGCTGGTCCGGGAGGCGTACCTGGGTGCCTAGTGCCGTGGCCGGTCGCAGCACTAGGCGGGGCCTGGTTCACCCGTACGGCGGGAATAGGCCACCCCGGGGTCCGGTTGTCGCCGGTCGTACGTGCACCCCGTACCAACGCGACGAACCGAGGGAACGACCCGACGTGAACCAGGTCCCCAACCAGGTACCCGCCATCAAGCTCAACAACGGCACGCTCATGCCCCAGCTCGGCTTCGGCGTCTGGCGGGTTCCGGACGCCGAGGCGGAGCGGGCCGTCGGCTCCGCGCTGGAGGCGGGGTACCGCAGCATCGACACCGCCGCCATCTACGGCAACGAGGCGGGCACCGGCAAAGCCATCGCCGCCTCCGGCGTGCCGCGCGAGGAGCTGTTCGTCACCACGAAGCTGTGGAACGGCAAGTCCGAGACCTGGGGCCGGGACAACGTGCTGCGCGAGTTCGACGCCTCGCTCGCCAAGCTGGGACTCGACGAGATCGACCTGTACCTGATCCACTGGCCGCGCCCGATGCGCGACGACTTCGTCGCCATCTGGAAGGCCTTCGAGGAGATCGCGGCGAGCGGCCGCGCCAAGGCCGTCGGCGTGTCCAACTTCCGCCCCGCCGACCTGGAGCGGCTCGGCGCCGAGAGCTCCCTGGTCCCGGCCGTGAACCAGATCGAGCTGCACCCGCTCCTCCCGCAGGCCGAACTGCGCGCCGTGCACGCGCGTCTCGGCATCGCCACCGAGGCCTGGTCCCCGCTCGGCCAGGGCAAGGACCTCCTCACGCTGCCCGCCGTCACCGCGATCGCCGCCAAGCACGGCCGCTCGGCCGCGCAGGTGGTACTGCGCTGGCACCTCCAGCTCGGGAACATCGTGATCCCGAAGTCCGTGACCCCGTCCCGGATCCGGGAGAACCTGGACGTCTTCGGCTTCGAGCTGGACGCGACGGACATCGCCGCGCTGGACGCCCTGGGCGCGGGCGCCTCGGGCCGCCGGATCGGTCCCGACCCGGCCGAGTTCGACTTCTGAGCCGCGTGAGCCCCATAGATCCCGTGAACCCCATAGATCCCGTGAACCCCGTGAACCCTGTGAGCCCCATGAACCCCGATTCGGCGCGGCGGCGGCCGCCGGACGGCGTGTACCGGATCCGCAACGTCGCCAGTGGGCTGCTGCTCCAGGTCGAGAGCGGCAACCGGGTGGGCGTCGGACCGGACGGCGAGCCGGCCGCGTCCCGGCAGTGGGAGGTCGCGCCGGTCCACAGCGGCGGCGGGATCTTCCACGTGGTCAGCGTGCACAACGGCAAGCGGCTCGACGTCGCGAACGCGTCGACCGAGAGCGGCACCCGCGTCCAGGTGTGGAAGGCCAATGCCTTCGGGGCCCAGGAGTGGGTCGTCGAGGAGCACCTCGACGACCCCGGTGTCGTCTCGCTGATCGCCGCAATCAGCGGTCTGCCGCTGGAGGCGGACGCGCAGGGCGGTGCCCGCCAGTGCGAGGACGAGGACTCGCCCTCGCAGTGGTGGCGCCTGGAGCCCGTCTGACCGTCAGCTGCGTACGAAGCCGCGCAGCCGGTACTCCGGCTCCGCCCGCGCGGTATCCGGCCCGGGCAGGAGTTCCAGCCGGTCCGCGAGCTCGCGCGGGGTGATCCCGCGCGTGCGGACCCGTGAGGCGTACTGCCCGGCGAGCAGCGCGGCGGCGCTCCCGCGCGGGGTGCGCCCCTGTCCGTGCCCGGTGAACCGGGCTTCGCCGGCGGGGCGCAGGCCCGCCGCTGCGGCGTAGCCGGTGACGGCCCGCGTGGAGTCGGCGGGGGTGGGGGTGAGGTGCGGCGCGAGCACCTCGTCGATGTCGCTGCCGACGTCGTGGGCGGAGTCCTTGTCGACGGTGGTGACGAACACCCCGCCGGGCCGCAGCACCCGGCCGGCCTCGGCGACCACGGCGGCCACCGCCCCCGGTGCGCGCAGCAGGTGCAGCAGCCAGACCGCGCTCACCGCGTCGAGCGAACCCGGGCGGACGGGGAGCCGGGTCCCGGAGGCGAGTACCACCGCAACCCCCCGGGAGTACGCCATGGCGGCCATCCCGTACGAGGCGTCGGCGCCGAGGACGCGCAGCGCGGGGCGGGCGGCGGCGATCCGGGTGGTGACGATGCCGGTGCCGCAGCCGAGGTCGAGCAGTGTCCGGGTGGTGGGCGGGAGCAGGCCGAGGACCCCCGCGGCGGCGGCCTCGGCGCGCGGGGCGCCGCCGCGCGTGGCGTCGTAGGCCTCGGCCTCGGCGTCGTAGTCGAGCAGGGGGCGCGCCATCGGCATCAGGCGGCGCCGTGGGCGGGGGCGAGGGATTCGACGCGCTCGGCGAGAGTGAAGTCGGCGTCGGTGACGGCGTCTCCGGCGTCGTGCGTGTTCACGGCGACGCGGACGGTGTTGTAGCCGAGGGTGAGGTCGGAGTGGTGGTTCAGCTCCTCCTGCACCGCGGCGATGTGGGTGACGAGGGCGCTCGCCGCGAAGTGGCTGCCCAGCCGGTAGGTGCGGATGATCCGGTCGTCCTCGAAGGCCCAGCCGGGGAGTTCCCGCAACCGGTCCTCGATCTCCTTCTGCGAAAGCGGCTCTCGCGACATCCGCAGGCTCCTTCCCCGTATGCGTACGCGTGCCCGTACGCGACTGCCCGATTGACCTGACGTGAAGTCAAGGTTCGCACAGCGCGGGCCACAGGGAAGGTTTCGCGCCATAGTGCGTGCGGGTACTTCCGCGCCTTCCGTGACCACCGCGCCGCCCATATGCTCCTGCGCCGGACGTGACTGTTACCGCCGGTAATACAGCCGGGTATCGAGGGGACACCATCGTGACGCGCACAGGCAATTCCAGGCGCACGTTCATCGCGGGGGCCGCGGCCACCGCGGGTGCGTTAACCGGCGGCGGGGCCCTCGCGGCCCCCGCCCGAGCCGCCCAGGCCGCCCCCGCCGGAGCGGCGGCGACCGCCGCCTCCGCGGCGGGCGAGCGCCGCGTCGCCGTCCTCGGCGGCGGGGTCGCGGGCCTGACCGCCGCACACGAGCTGGCCGAACGCGGCTACGCCGTCACCGTGTACGAGCGCCGCGCGCTCGGCGGCAAGGCCCGCAGTATGGACGTCCCCGGCAGTGGGCGCGGCGGCCGCCGCCCGCTCCCCGCCGAGCACGGCTTCCGCTTCATCCCGGGGATCTACCACAACCTGCCCGACACGATGCGGCGCATCCCCTTCCCGGGCAACGCCAACGGCGTCTGGGACAACCTGACCGCCCCGCGCGAGATGATGTTCGCCCGCGCGGCCGGCCGCGAGGATCTGCGCGCGCCCATCCCGTGGCCCGGCCACTCCGCCGCCGAGCTGACCCCCGACGAGCTGCGCCGGGCCCTCACCGGCATCCTCCAGTCGCTGGTCCGCCTCCCGCTCCACGAGACGGCGTACTTCGTCGACCGCGCGCTCGTCTTCCTCACCAGCTGCGACGAACGGCGCAACGAGCAGTGGGAGCGCACCCCTTGGTGGGAGTTCACCCGGGCCGCGCAGATGTCGAGCGAGTACCAGCGCATCCTCGCCATCGGCGTCACGCGCAACATCGTGGCGACCAAGGCCGAGGAGGCCTCCACCCGTACCGTCGGCGCGCTCGGCGAGGCCTTCGTCTTCAACCTGCTGGGGCTGGGCGCGGACGGCCCGCCGGACCGCATCCTGAACCTGCCGACCAACGAGGCGTGGATCGACCCGTGGGAGACCCATCTGCGGTCGCTGGGCGTCGAGTTCCAGATCGGCTGGACGGTGCGCGAGGTGCGGTACGGGGACGGCCGCGTGAGCGGGGTCGTCGTCGAGGACCCGGCAGGCGCCGTACGGACCGTCACCGCCGACCACTACGTCAGCGCGCTGCCCGTCGAGCACGCCCGCCGCACCTGGAGTCCCGCGCTGCGGGCTGCCGACCCGATGCTGGGACGGTGCGACAAGCTGGAGACCGACTGGATGACAGGCATCCAGTTCTACCTCACCGAGCGCGCGCCCCTCGTCCACGGGCACCTCAACTGCATCGACTCGCCTTGGTCGTTGACGGCGATCCAGCAGGCCGAGCACTGGCCTGCGCGCGATTTCCCCGCCGACTACGGGGACGGCGTCGCCGTGGACTGCCTGTCGGTGGACATCTCCGAATGGGACAAGCCCGGGATCCTGTACGGGAAGACGGCCAAGCAGTGCACGCGCGAGGAGATCGCCCGCGAGGTGTGGGCGCAGCTGAAGGCATCACTCAACGACACCGGCAAGACGCTGCTGTCGGACGGGAAGCTGCACTCGTGGTTCCTCGACCCGGGGGTGGACGGGACCGGCACGCCGAACCCCACCAACCAGGACCAGCTGCTGATCCACCCGACCGGCACCTTCCACAACCGGCCGAGCGCGGGAACCCGCATCCCCAACTTCTTCCTCAGCGGGGACTACGTGTCCGTCGACATCGACCTCGCGACGATGGAGGGCGCCAACGCGTCGGCGCGCGCCGCCGTCAACTCCCTCCTGGACCACGACGGTTCGAAGGCGGGCCGGTGCACGGTCCGGCCGCTCTACCGGGCCCCGGCGGTGGAGGCCTTCAAGCGCAACGACCTGTGGCGCTACCGGCTCGGCCTGCGCAACGCCTTCGACCTGGGCTGAGCCGGCTGGGACAGGGGGTGTTCCCCGGAAGCCCGCGACGCCGCGGAGATCCGAGAAACACCCCCTAAGGTCGTGTCATGACGACTGCGACGGTGGGCGCCCTGCTGCGCACGTGGCGGGAGCGGCGCGGGATCAGCCAGCTGGAGCTGGCGGGCCGCGCCGACTCCTCCTCCCGGCACATCAGTTTCGTGGAGACCGGCCGCTCCCGGCCGAGCGAGGAGATGGTGCTGCGGCTCGCCGACCGGCTGGACGTGCCGATGCGGGACCGCAACGCCCTGCTGCTGGCGGCCGGTTACGCGCCCCGGTACGCGCACACCCCGCTGGACGACCCCTCGATGGGGGTGCTGCGCGAGGGGCTGGAGCGGCTGCTCACCGGTTACGAGCCGTATCCGGCGCTGGTGGTGGACGCGAGGTACGACGTGGTGGCGGCCAACCGGGGCGTCATGATGCTGATGGAGGGGCTGCCCGAGCACCTGCTCGCCGGTCCGCTCAACGCGATGCGGCTGACCCTGCACCCACAGGGCCTCGCCCCGCGGATCCACAACCTGAGGGAATGGCGGGGGCACCTGCTGGCCCAGATGGAGCGGCAGATCGCGCTGGTCCGCTCGGCGCCGCTGCGCGCGCTGTACGAGGAGGTGGCCGCGTACCCGGTACCGGAGCGGCCCGGCGACAGCGAACCGGAGGAAGCGGTGCCGTACATCGCGCTGCCGCTGCGGATCGAGCACGACGGACACCTGCTCTCCTTCGTCTCCTCCATCTCCACCTTCAACACGCCGATGGACGTGACCGTCGCCGAGCTGGCCATCGAGACCCTGCTGCCGGCGGACCCGGCGACGGTGAAGTACCTGCGGTCAGTGGCGCCCTGAGCCGGCGCGCAGCGCGAGCTGCTGCAGGAGCGCGAAGCCGGCGACGGTGAGCGCCTGCGCCGGGATCCACACCGCCCCGGCGGCGGTGGGGGTGAACCAGACGACGAGGGCGACCAGGCTGAGCGCGGCCCAGGCGTAGTTGGCCTCGATGACGAGCTTCACCGGGAAGGCCGGGGGCTGCCGGCGCGAGGCCAGCCAGCCGACGCCGGCGCCGTAGAGCACCAGGAGGACGCCGAGCTCCAGCAGCAGGCCCTGCCCGACGCCGAGCAGCCGGCCGAGCGGGGCGGAGAAGGCGGCGTAGGCGAGGCCGTTGCCGGCGGTGACGACGGCGTCGAGGGCGAGCACGCGGCGCAGCGCCGCCTGCGGGACGGCGGTGCGGGCTACGGCGGTGAGCAGGGCTGCGGACATGGCGGATCAGCCTCCGTCGAGGATCGAATGCGCTGGTGGGGTACGGGTGGCCCGGGCCCCGGAGCCGAGTGCGCGGCCCCGGAACCCGATGGCTCCACTGTGCCGCCGGGGCCCGGGCCGGGTCGATTACCTCCGAGGTCATGCCCGTCGACGGGTGCCCGGCGTCCCCACACTTTTTGAGATGGAGGGAAGGAAAGGTTGCGAGTCGGCCTGTCACGCCACGGAACCGGGGGCTAGGCTTCACACAGAGCAACCAGATCGAACCTTCTCTCTACTGACGGAGAAACATCCGGTGCGTGCGGCCTCCAGACCCGACCTCACCGCGGCCTGGGGCCGCGTCGTGGCGTTGGCGGAGCGGCGCGGCCAGGATCCGGAGCAGGTGCTCGCCGTGGATCGGCTCGGTCACCTTTCCGGAGTCGAACCGGCGCGCATTCCGCGGGTGCTGGCCGGCACCGCCGCCGAACTGCCGCTGTGCGAGCGGGTGCACGAGCGTTTCCTGCGGTTGCGCGCCACCCGCCTCGACAAGCACGGCCGCGAGTGGCCGCTCGCCGCCATCGCCGAGGACTTCGACGCCCCCGGCGCCTCCCTCGGTCCGCTCAACGCGGGCACCGGGCTGCCCCGGCTCGGCCACGCGGCCGGCGTACAGCGGTTCTTCGGGGTCTACGCCGGCTTCCTCCTCGCCGACAGCAAGAGCGCGGTGGAGCGGGCCCTCGCCCTCACGGAGCCCGGGTCCGGGTCCGGATCCGGATCCCGCAGCCGGGCGGCAGGCGCCGGCGACGACCTCGAACACCTCTCGTACCTCACCGGCATCACCCCGCAGAACATCCGGCTCACCCTCGACGGGAACCCGCCCAGGCTCCCCCTGAAAGAGCAGGTGCGCAGCCGGTTCGAGCACCTGCGCCGCACCCGCCCCCGGGAGGACGGGCAGGCCCACTCCCTCTCCGCCATAGCCGGTTCCTTCGACGCGTCGGGCCAGTCCCTGACCCGCCTCGCCCAGGGCGAGGGGCTGCCCAACCTCGCGGCGGCCGCCGGGATCCAGCGCTTCTACGGGGTCGAGGGCGGATTCCTGCTGGCCGACGACACCGAGGCGCTGGCCGCGGCCCTCACCGGGATCGAGCGCGAACTGCGGTCCGCGGAGCGGCCCGCCGAGAATCCGATGCTCGCCGTGATGCGGGCGCACGACGTGCACAGCATCGTCACCCGGGCCGGCCGGCTCTCCCCGGCCGGCTGGAAGTCGCTGGCCGACCACCTGGACGATCTGCTCGCGCGGGAGGGACAGCTCGCCCGCGCGGCCGTGCCCGCGGCGCGCCGCGCGGACGACCGCAGAACCGCCGGCCCCCGTACCGACGCCGCCGCGGCGGACGACGGCGGCACGGCTGACAAGGGCGCCGCGGCCGGCGCCGCCGTGACCGACGGCCACGAAGCCGTCGACCGCACCGACCACGCAGGAACCGCCGAGGGGGAAGCGCGATGAGGACCACACGGGCCATGCGGAGGCTCGGTGACGACCTGCAGGCGGCCGCGGACCTGACCCCGCCCGCCGAGGCCGCCGACATCATCGGGGCGCTCTGCGCCGCCTACGGGCGCGTGCGCGGCGGGCGCCCGGTCGAGTTCCGGTTCGCCTCCTTCCCTCCCGACACGGCCAGCGGGCTGTGGCTCGGGCTGGAGGAGCGCGACCTCCTGGTCATCGAGGAGCGCACCCGGCCCGAACACCAGCTCGTCATCGCCTGCCACGAGCTCTGGCACGTGGACGAGGGCACCTGCGACCGCCACGGCCCTGGCATGGCCGTGGCCGCCCGGCTGACGGCCCGCCACGGCGGCCTCGCCGCGCTGCTGGGCTCCGAGCGGGGGCTGGGCTCGGTCGTCCGGCAGGCCGCCGCCCGTGCCGACCGGGAGGATCCGGCGGAGGTCCGCGCGGAGACCTTCGGACTGCACCTCGGCAAGATCCTCAAAACATTCCTCCCACCACCCCGGGAGGAACAGGTCCCCGAAGCGATCGAACGGATCAAGAGCTCGTTCGGCTGGGGACGTTGAGCGCGGCCCCGGTGACCACACCCGGCGGCTGACCGCTGCCCTCCCCGCCGACGCCCTTCCTCCGCCGATGCGTCTTCGCACGGCCTGACAGAGAGCACCACACGATGACCCAGTCTTCCCCGCTCCGGCACGCCGTCGTCATCGGCGGCAGCCTGTCCGGCCTGCTCGCGGCAGCCGTTCTCGCCGAGCACGCGACGGTCACGATCATCGAGGCGGACACCCTGCCGGACGGCCCCGAGCCGCGCCGCGGACTCCCCCAGGCGCGGCACACCCACCTCCTGTGGTCGGGCGGCGCGCGCGCCATCGAGGAGATCCTGCCCGGCATCACCGACGACTGGACGGCCGCCGGCGCCTTCCGCCGCAGCCTGCCCACCGACCTGGTCAGCAAGACCGCCCAGGGCTGGCTGCCGCGCCACGGCGAGATGCAGTTCAACATCTCCTGCAGCCGCGACCTGCTCGACTCGGTGATCCGCTCCCGCGTCATCGGGCTGGCCGGCGTCACCACCCTCCAGCAGAGCCGGGTCCGGGGCCTGGAGGGCACGGCCGACCGGATCACCGGGGTCCGGGTGGACACCGGCGGGAGAGAGAACCGCCTGGTCACCGCCGATCTCGTGGTCGACGCCAGCGGCCGCGGATCCCGGGCCCGCACCTGGCTGGAGGCGCTCGGCGTGAGCGGCCTCAAGGAGGCCGGGGTGGACTCCGGGCTCGTCTACGCGACCCGCATCTTCGAGGCGCCCGAAGGCGCCCACGCCATGGGTTTCCCCATCATCAACGTGCAGTCCGACCCCCGGGTGCCCGTACCCGGCCGGACCGCGACGATCGTCCCGATCGAGAACGGCCACTGGCAGGCCACCCTGTCCGGCACCCGCGGCGGCCAGCCCACCGCCGACCCCGAGGCATTCATCCCGTTCGCCAAGGGGGTCCGCGATCCCATCGTCGGCGAGCTCCTCGAAGGCAAGAAGCCGCTGACCGACGTCTCCGTCACCCAGGGCACCGCCAACCGCCGGATCTTCTTCGAGAAGGCCGACCTCCCCGACGGCTTCTTCGCCGTCGGGGACTCCGTCGCCACCTTCAACCCGCTCTACGGCCAGGGCATGACGGTCGCCGCCCAGGGCCTGCTGGCCGTCCGTACGCTGCTGCGCGCCAAGGGCCTCTCGCACCCGGCCATCGGCCGCGAGGCGCAGCGGGCCATCGCCCCGCAGGTGGCCGTCGCCTGGGACCTCGCCACCTCGCAGGACATCCTGTACCCGGGCGCCACCGGCATGAAGCCGCGCGCCGGGGCCGGCCTGCTCAACGGGTACGTGGAGCGGCTGATGACCGGCGCCACGACCAAGGCGTCGCTCACCGCCGCCCTGCTCCAGGTCATCACCATGAACCGGGCGCCCACGTACTGGGTGCGCCCGGACGTGGTCTGGGAGGTGCTGCGCGCCTCCCGGCGGGGCGCCCTGAAGGCCGCGCCGCTGACGGCCGCCGAGCGGACCGTCGCGGGCCTGGACCAGGACGGGCCGGCCGCGGCCCCCGCCGGGCAGGCCCGATGATCGAAAGCCTCGTCCTCTACGTGCCGGGCGTGGTGATCGCCACGGCACTGATCGTCAAGGCGCCGACGTTACGACGCGGCTGGGACCAACCCCTCATGCGCGCCGTGTGCACGCTCCTCGTCGTGGGCTCGCTCGCCGTGTTCCTCTCGGCGCCCCCGACCATCGTCGCCGTCAACAGGCTGACCGGGGTCGTCAACTTCTCGGCCCCGCTCGTGTACGGCCTGCTCACCGCCTTCTCCGGCGCCTGCATCGTGCTGATCCTGCACTGGAGCGGCCCCCCGAGCCCGGGCGTGCGCCGGGCCACCCGCCTGACCGTGGCCGCGTACGGAGCCGTGACGGTGGCGATCGTCGCCCTGTTCGTCCTGGGCGAGGCGCCGGTCGAACGGCTGCGGGACATGGACACGTACTACGCCGACACGCCGTGGATCCGCGAGATGATCATCTGCTACCTGTCGGCGCACACCGTGGGCAGCACCGCGCTCACGGTGCTGTGCTGGAAGTGGCTGCGCCGCCTGGACCCGTCGATGCGCCCGCTGCGCACGGGACTCGCCGTGCTGATGTCCGGCGGCGTGTTCGACCTGGCCTTCCTCGTCGTGAAGTGGACGGCGATGGCCGCGCACTGGGGCGGCGGGGACCTGGACTACCTGTCCACCTACGTCGCACCGCCGCTGGGCGCCGCCGCGGCCCTGCTGGTGGGGGCCGGGTTCATCGTGCCGCTGGTCGGCGGTTCGGCGCCCTGGCGGGACTACAGCCGCTACCGGCGGCTGCGGCCGCTGTGGGCGGCGCTGCGCGGGTTCTCCCCGTGCGGGATGCGGCCCGTGCCGCTGACCTGGTGGTCGCCGGTCGGGATCCGGCTGATCCACCGCGAATCGGTGATCGACGACGGCATCCTGGCGCTCGTGTACTGGTTCGACGCCGCCGTGCGCGAAGAGGCGTACGGGACCGCGCGCGCCCAGGGCCGGACCGAGGAGGAGGCCGCCCTGGTGGCGGACGCGGCCATGCTCGCGGCGGCGTGCCAGCGCCGGGCGGCGGCCGACCGGGTGGGCGCCCGCGCGGACGACGCCGGGCCCGGCCGCGACGGCCCGTACCGCTTGGACTCCCGGCCGCTGACCGAGCTGGCCCGGGAGTTCCACGCCTCCCCGATCGTGGCCGAGGCCCGCCGCCAGGCGGCGGGGGCCTGACCACGGGCCCGGCGGGGACTACGGGGTCCGGCCGGCCCCGCGGGGTCCCGGCGGGGTCCCGGCGGGGCCCCAGGCGGACCCTGCGGGCCTGTGGGCCCTGCGGGGGCGCCGGCCGGGTTCCCGGGGACCTGGGCCGCCGTCGGAGCCCGCGAACGCGCCTTGGTGGCGCTCGCCGGCCGGGGTCAGAGGTCCGCGAGGGCCAGGCCGGCCTGGGCGGCCGCCGCCTGGACGGTCTGCTCCAGCAGCACCGCGATGGTCATCGGGCCGACGCCGCCGGGTACAGGGGTGATCAGCGAGGCGCGGGCGGCGGCCGACTCGAAGTGGACGTCGCCGACGTTGCCCTCGTTGTACCCGGCGTCCAGGACCACGGCGCCCGGCTTGATGTCCTCGCCCCGGATGAACTCGGCCTTGCCGACGGCGGCGACGAGCACGTCCGCCTGGCGCACGATGGACGGGAGGTCCACGGTGCGCGAGTGGCAGTAGGTGACGGTGGCGTTCTGCTCCAGGAGGAGCATCCCGGCGGGCTTGCCCAGGATCGCGCTGCGGCCGACGACCACGGCGTGCTTGCCGGTCAGGTCCACGTCGTAGGCCTCCAGCAGGCGCATGATGCCGCCGGGGGTGCAGGAGACGAAGCCCGGCAGCCCGAAGCCCATGGCGGCGAAGGAGTGCATGGTGACCCCGTCGACGTCCTTGCCGGGGGCGATGGCCTCGAAGGCGGCGCGCTCGTCGATGTGGTGCGGGACGGGGTGCTGGAGCAGGATCCCGCTGATCTCCGGGTCCTCGGAGAGCGCGGTGAGGGTGGCCACCAGCTCCTCCGTGGTGGTCGCGGCCGGCAGCTCCACGTGACGGGAGGTGATCCCGGCCTTGGCGCAGCGGTTCTGCTTCATGCGCACGTAGGTGACGGACGCGGGGTCCTCGCCGACCAGCACGGTCGCCAGGCAGGGCGCGGTGCCGGTGCGCTCGGTGATCTTCGCGGCGTAGCCGGCGGTCTGCTCCGAGATGCGGCGGGCGAGGGCGGTTCCGTCCATCAGCCGGGCGGTCCGCTCCGGCTGGGGCTGGTCGCTCTGGGCGCCGGGAACGGTCTGGGCAGTCGTCATGGGGTCTCCTGAGCGTCGCTGCGGGATCGCGGTTCGCCCAGGCGCGCGGCAGTCGACGTACGGAGGCACGCCGGGCCGCTCCCCGGTGGTGATCCACCCGAACGCCAGTCACGGCCCGCCGCCCAGTGTAGGCGAACCCCCGGAGCTCCCCGCGGCGCCCCCGGCGCCGGGAATCCGGTGGATGAGCGGCGTCCCGCCTGGGACGATCGAGACATGACTCCCACCTTTGACCATCTCGTCGCGGAGGCCGAGTCCGTGTCCGTGGACGGCTGGGACTTCGCCTGGCTCGACGGACGCGCCAGCGAGCAGCGCCCCTCGTGGGGCTACCAGCGCCTCCTGGGGACGCACCTGGCCGAGGTCCGCTCCGCCCTGGACATCCAGACCGGCGGCGGCGAGGTGCTCGCCGGGGCCGGGCCCCTGCCCCCGCTGACGGCGGCCACCGAGGCCTGGCCGCCGAACATCGACAAGGCGACGCGGCTGCTGCACCCGCTCGGCGCGGTGGTGGTCGCGGACTCCGACGAGCCCCCGCTGCCGTTCGGCGACGAGGCCTTCGAGTTCGTCTGCAGCCGGCATCCGGTCACGATCTGGTGGGACGAGATCGCGCGGGTGCTGCGGCCCGGCGGCACGTACTTCTCCCAGCAGGTCGGTCCGGCGAGCGTCTTCGAGCTGGTCGAGTACTTCCTGGGCCCCCAACCGCAGGAGGTCCGGCGCGGCCGGCACCCCGACGACGCGGTCGCCGACGCCACGAAGGCCGGGCTGGAGGTCGTCGATCTGCGCTCGGAGCGGCTGCGGACGGAGTTCCACGACATCGGAGCCGTGATCTACTTTCTACGGAAGGTGATCTGGATGGTGCCCGGTTTCACAGTCGGGCACTTTCGGGACCGCTTGCGCGAGCTCCACGAACAGATCGAACGCGACGGCCCGTTCGTCGCGCACACCGCCCGATTCCTCATCGAGGCCCGCAAAACGGGCTGACAAAATGGGCGGACGCGGCCACCACCGAACGGTTGCCCGGTCACAGCGTGGCGCAGGTCACTCAATTCAACGCGTAACGAATCGACTCGGGCATGCGATGAACCGACAGGTGTCCTCGTGCGGCCCGGAATACAGACCCCCCTCGGGTCTGTTTCCCAAGTTCGCGCGATGATGTCCCGCCACCCCTTATCTGTTCGCAACGAGAGGCTCCTTGTGTCGCTCAGCCCGTCCCGTACGTTCCCCACGGAGATCGCCGAATCCGAGGCCCTGGTCGCGCTTGTCGAGCGCGGCCGCGAGCAGGGTCACATCAACGGTGATGACGTGCGCCAGGCCTTCGAGGCCGGCCGCATCCCGGTGGACCAGTGGAAGCGGGTCCTGCGCAGCCTGAACCAGGTCCTGGACGAGGAGGGCGTCGCGCTGCACGTCAGCGCCGCGCCCGCCACGAAGGTTGCCGCCAAGAAGCCGCGCAAGGCGGCCGCCGCTCCGGCTCGCGCCGTCACCAAGAAGGCCGCCGCCCCGCCGCGCCTCATCGGCGCGCGCAAGACGGCGGCACCCGCCACCGCCGCGGCGATATCCGACCCGTCGGCCTCCGGCACCGAGGAGGAGGTGGCGGCCGAGGCCGCCGCCGCGCCGAAGAAGCGGACGGTCAAGAAGACCGCCGCGAAGAAGACGGCCGTGAAGAAGACGGCCGCGACGAAGAAGACCAAGGACGGCGACGAGGCCGAGCCCGCCGCGGCCGAGGGCGAGGACTGGGCGGCCGAGGACCTCGACGACGACGCCGAGAAGGAGACGCCCAAGACCGGCGGCAGCGCGGGCTTCGTCCTGTCCGACGACGACGAGGACGACGCCCCGGCGCAGACGGTCATGGTCGCCGGCGCCACCGCCGACCCCGTCAAGGACTACCTCAAGCTCATCGGCAAGGTGCCGCTGCTCAACGCCGAGCAGGAGGTCGAGCTCGCCAAGCGGATCGAGGCCGGTCTCTTCTCCGAGTACAAGCTCGAAGAGGAGGAGGACCACAAGCCCGCCTTCAAGCGCGAGCTGGAGATCCTGGTCGAGGACGGCCGTCGCGCCAAGAACCACCTGCTGGAGGCCAACCTCCGCCTCGTGGTCTCCCTCGCCAAGCGCTACACCGGCCGCGGCATGCTCTTCCTGGACCTGATCCAGGAAGGCAACGTCGGTCTGATCCGCGCCGTGGAGAAGTTCGACTACACCAAGGGCTTCAAGTTCTCCACGTACGCGACCTGGTGGATCCGGCAGGCGATCACGCGTGCCATGGCCGACCAGTCGCGCACCATCCGCATCCCCGTCCACATGGTCGAGATCATCAACAAGCTGGCCCGCGTCCAGCGCCAGATGCTCCAGGACCTGGGCCGCGAGCCCACCCCGGAGGAGCTGGGCAAGGAACTCGACATGACCCCCGAGAAGGTCATCGAGGTCCAGAAGTACGGCCGCGAGCCGATCTCCCTGCACACCCCGCTGGGTGAGGAGGGCGACAGCGAGTTCGGTGACCTCATCGAGGACTCCGAGGCGGTCGTCCCGGCCGACGCCGTGAGCTTCACTTTCCTCCAGGAGCAGCTCCAGTCGATCCTGGGCACGCTCTCGGAGCGCGAGGCGGGCGTGGTCTCCATGCGCTACGGCCTCAACGACGGCCAGCCGAAGACCCTCGACGAGATCGGCCGCGTGTACGGGGTCACCCGTGAGCGCATCCGCCAGATCGAGTCGAAGACCATGTCGAAGCTCCGTCACCCGTCGCGCTCGCAGGTGCTGCGCGACTACCTCGACTGACAGGGCCCGCGCCCTCGGGCCGGTCGGAAGACGGGCCCCCGTGGCGTGACGGCAGGGAGGCACCCTGCGGAACCAGGAAGGCGTGCTCGCGCCGGATCCGCAGGGTGTCGGTCCACCCGTGCGTGATCACCGGCGCCGGGGGCCCCGGACGACCGCGGTGAGGCCGGGTTCAGGCCGGGTTCAGGCCGCGGAGTGCTCCAGCAGGTGCTTCAGCTTCTCCTCGCTCCGGGGCATCTCCTTGCGGACCATGGGCTTGACCGCGAGGGGGACCAGCGCCCTGCCCATGCCGTGGCCCTCGAAGTCGACGGCAATGGTGACGCGTGAGCGGGTCCCGCCGTCGAGGGGTTCGATCCGGCCCCGCACGTCCGGCCGGACCGGCCCGTCGACGCCGTGGATGTGCCAGCTCCTCGGCGGGTCGAGTTCCATGAACTCCATGGTCGTGGGCATCCTCCGCTTGCCGATCTGCCGGGTGACGACCACCTTCGAACCGACGTGGACGGGGAGGTCACCCATGGGAACGGCGGATACGGCGCTGTCCTGCCACTCCGGCAGGTGCGTGGGGTCCGTGATGTAGGCGTAGACGTCCTCGGGCCGACGGTCGATGTCGATGCTGTTGCTGATCGCGGACATGGCACCCCTTAGAGCCCCCCTGGCTGTCCTCTCCTTCCAAATTACGCCGCCGGGCCCGCACCCGCGCGTCACTTCGTCACCGGACCCCGCGGGCGGCGCGGGCGTCGGCTACGGCGCCGGGGGCGGCTCCGCGGCCTTGGCCGCCGGCACCGCCGGAGGCAGCGGCACCTGGGGGCCGTCCGCCTCGCGGAGCCAGTGGCGCAGGACCTCGTGCACCGCCTCCGCGCCCACCAGTTCCCCGCCCGGCCGGGGCCCCGGCTCGGACAGCTCCGCCGGCCACATCAGGAACGGGTGCCCCTGTTCCCCGCCCAGCCCGCCGTGCGAGCCGATCTGCTCCTCGAAGGCGTGCACCGTGCCCGTCACCGGGTCGTACGCCGAGTTCACCATCACGTCGGCCACGTGCGGGAAGGTGTCGGTCCGCCGGACCGCCTGCGCCGCGCCCGGCCCGAAGCGCGCCAGCAGCTCCTCCGCCGCGCCGGGCTCGTCCAGCCGCGCCTCGGCTCCGTCCGGCCCCAGCACCACGCCGTCGACCAGCAGGAACCCGATACCGGGATGGTTCGCCAGGGTCGCCAGCAGCGCCGGGTGCGCGCGGTCGATCCGCTCCCGCGAAGCCCGGCCGGGCAGGTCCGGGAAGGAGATCAGCCCGAGGTTGCCCGACGCGAGCACCACCGGGTCCGGGCCGGGCCCGGGGTGCGCCTCCTCGGCCGCCTCCTCGACCGGCCGGTGCAGGGCGGCCAGTACGGCGGCGCGCGCCTCCGCCCCGCTGTGCGTACGGCCGGCCCGCCGGGACACCGGCAGCCCGCAGCCGGCCCGCACCAGGTCCTTCAAGGTGAGGCCGTAGCAGCCGAGGAAGGTCTCCCCCGGGCTCTGGCCGTGGTCCGAGAGCAGCACGATCCGGTACTCCCGCGGGGCGTGCTCGGCGACCCGCGCGATGAGGGCGAGGCTGCGGTCGAGCCGGGCGAGCACCTGGTCGGTGTCCCGGGCGCGCGGGCCCGAGTGGTGGGCGACCTCGTCGTAGGCGACGAGGTCGGCGTAGACCGCGGCGCGCCCGGCCAGCATGTCGCCGATCACCGCGGCGACGACCACGTCCCGCTCCACCACGGTCGCGAAGGCCCGGATCAGCGGGTAGAGCCCGCCGCGCGCGATGCGCGGCCGGTCCCCGCGCAGGCGGCCGCGTACCGACTGGGTGATCTCGCGGACCACCTCGGCGACGAAGGAGAGAGCGGTGCGCACGGCGTTCGCCGGGTCGGAGAAGTAGGCGAAGTAGCCCGCGCGGGAACGGTTGTCCCGGCCCCGCCGCGCGGATACGGACAGGACGAGGGCCAGTTGGTCCGCGCCGCCGCTGAAGAGGTTCCCGCGGCTGGCGCCGTCGAGGGTGAGCAGGCCGCCGTCCCCGGTGCGCTCGATCGCGCGCCGCTGGAGCTCGGCGGCGCTGGTGGGCCGGTTGCAGACCACCACGTCGCCGGTGTCCTTCTCGTACCAGCGGAAGGCCGGGACGTCGAAGTTGGAGCCGTGCAGGATGCCGAGCTGGCTGGCGCCGGTCTGGCTGGACCAGTCGGTCCGCCAGGAGGTGAGGCGGTGGGTGCGGTCGAGCCAGTCGGCCACCGTCGGCATCAGTCCGCTGCCCGACGCGTGGCGCAGCACCTCGTAGCCGACCCCGTCGAGCTGGAGGAAGACCAGGCCGGGCGCGGCCTCCCCGGCGCCGGGCCGTCCCTCGCGGCGCTGCCTGCGCCGGCGCCGGTCGGCCAGCCGGTACAGGCGCCGCCGGTAGGCCTCGTCGTCGCGTACGGCCAGCGAGGTGGAGGTCGCGGAGGCGACGGCGGACATCACCGCGGCGACGACCACCGCCGTCTCGGGGGCCGCCGCGCCGCGCCCGGCCGGGATCAGGCTGAGGGCTATGAGCAGCAAGGAGCCGTTGAGGAAGAAGACCAGCAGGCCGAGCACCAGGGCCGGCACGAGCAGCAGGGCGCGTACGAGAACCGGCCAGACGAGGGCGCTCAGCAGACCGAACGCCCCGGCGCCGATGGCGGCCGTCAGCCCGATCTGCGTGATGCTGTCGCGGTCGCCGCTGGCGTCGGCCTGGAGCCGGAAGTCGGGGAGGATGCCGGCCAGGGCGAGCATGGTGAGGGTGGACACCGCCCATACGATGACCACCCGCACCAGGGCGCTGCCCGCACTCCGCCACCGGCCTCGCGACACACCCGCACCCGCCTCACCGCCGTGGCCCGCACCGCGCCGCCGGGCCCCCGTCCCACCCATCCAGGCTCGCACAACGGGGCCCGCCCGGGCGGATGACACAGGTGGCGGATGTGCGTACGGGAGGCGGCGGTCCGGGTCCGCTCGGCCCAGGCCTAGGTGCCGTCGTAGCCGGCGGTCGGCATGGAGAGCCGGCGGTGTACCTCGGCCTTCATCGCGGAGGTGTACCTCGGCTCGTCGAGACCGGCGGTTTCCAGCCGTACCCCGCGCCGCTCGCACTCGGCGGTGAACTCCTCCACGGAGCGCAGCGCGCGGGCCAGCACCCGGTGGTTGGCGGTGACGAACAGGTCGACGCGGCCGGCGTCGACGTCGTTCCACAGTCCGCAGTGGTCGGCGCGCAGCCCGTAGACGAGGAGTTGCCGGGTCACCACGTAGCCCCGGCCGGCGGCCCAGCGGGCGCACATGGCGTGCTGGCTCCGGGTGTCGACGGCGAAGGGATCGGCGTCCAGATCCTCTAGCGGGGCCAGGCTGGCGATCGCGGCCACGCGGAGCTCATCCATGCCGCCCGACCCTACTCCGATACGCCGGCGGGGAGGAGGGGGCGTGGAGGGCCGGTTCCGGGCGGATCCAGCGGGCAGCCTTTAGGCTCGACGGGAGCGGGACGAGGGAGGGAGACCTGGTACCGGTGGAGATCACCTGGTGGGGCCATGCCACGTGCACCGTCGAGGACTCCGGTGTCCGGCTGCTGACGGACCCGCTGTTCGCGCGGCGGCTCGCGCACCTGCGGCGCCGCCGGGGAGCGGTGCCCCCGCCGGAGGCGGCGGTCGCGGACGCCGTGCTCGTCTCGCACCTGCACTCCGACCACCTGCATCTGCCGTCGCTGGCGCGGCTGTCGCCCGGGACCCGGCTGCTGGTGCCCCGTGGGGCACGGCGGGCGGTCCCGGGGCTGGCCCGGGTCGCACGGCTGCGGGGGCTGGCGGTCTCGGAGATGGTGCCGGGCGATGCGGTGGCGGTGGGCGGTGCCGGCGGCGGTGCGGGCGGCGTACGGGTACGGGCGGTCAGCGCGCGGCACGACGGGCGGCGGCTGCCGATCGGCCCGCAGATCGCGCCGGCGCTCGGTTACGTGATCGAGGGCTCGGCCCGGACCTACTTCGCCGGGGACACCGGGCTGTTCGACTCGATGGCCCGCGAGGTCGGGCCGGTGGACGTGGCCCTGCTGCCGGTGGGCGGCTGGGGGCCGTACCTGGGTCCGGGCCACCTCGACGCGGCGCGCGCGGCGCGGGCTCTGGCCATGCTGGCGCCGGCGGCGGCGGTTCCGGTGCACTGGGGGACGTACTGGCCGATCGGGATGGACGCGGTGCGGCCGCACGAATTCCACGCGCCGGGCGAGGAGTTCGTTCGGTGTGCGCTGCGGGAGGCGCCGAAGGTGACGGTACGGGTGCCCGCGCACGGCGAGCGGGTGCGGTTGCCGTGACGACCCCCTCGCCCCTGCACTGCCTCGCGGCGACGGCCGGACAGGTCCCGCCCGAGACGACACAACAGGCCGTCGGCTACCCGGCGTTGTTCGTCCTGGTCGCGCTCGGGGCGCTGGTGCCGGTCATTCCGACGGGCGCGCTGGTGAGCACGGCGGCGGTCGTGGCGCTCCACCAGGGCACTCCGTCCCTGACCCTCTCGCTGGTCTTCCTCGTCGCCGCCCTGGCCGCGTTCGCCGGGGACCTGGCGCTGTACTGGCTGGGCGGGCGCGGGGTCC
The DNA here is from genome assembly GCF_018614195.1 of Streptomyces sp. ISL-43. Lineage (GTDB taxonomy): Bacteria > Actinomycetota > Actinomycetes > Streptomycetales > Streptomycetaceae > Streptomyces. The sequence goes on along the minus strand of NZ_JAGGOT010000031.1, from coordinate 70,498 downwards.
GCTCGCGCAACGGCTCGCGCCGGCTGGAGGCTTTGCGCCGCCGGGCGACCCCCGAACGCCTCACCCAGGCCCAGCGGAAGCTGGACGAGCACGGCGTACTGGTCCTGGTGGTCTCCCGCCTGGTCCCGGCGGGGCGGATCCCGGTGATGCTGGCCTGCCTCCTCGCGGAGCTACCGCTCCGCCGCTTCGCACGCGGCGACGCCCCCGCCTGCCTGGCCTGGGCGGCGACCTACGGCCTGATCGGCATCCTGGGCGGCTCCCTGTTCTCGGAGCCTTGGAAGGGCGTGGCCCTGGCGGTGGCCCTCACCCTCGCCATCAGCACGGCCCCGACCTTGTGGCGCCGCCTCCGCGCATGACCTGGCCGGTCGTCCAACCCGACCCCGGACGGGCCCGCCCGCCCCGCAGCCCGGGGCGTCAAGAAGGGAGCGCGCGGGAAGCGCCGATCGGGAGGTCCCAGAGGGACTCGCGGGGCAGGCCCGCGCGGGTCCAGGCCGCCCGCACCCGGTGCAGGGGCTCCATCACCGGCTCCGCGGACAGGGCGAAGGTCGCCCAGTGCATGGGCGCCATCCTCCGGGCCCCCAGGTCGACGCAGGCCCGTACCGCCTCCTCCGGGTCGGCGTGGACATCGCGCAGCCACCACCGCGGGGCGTACGCCCCGACGGGGAGCAGCGCGAGGTCGATCCCGGGGTGCCTGCGGCCGATCTCGCCGAACCAGTGCCCGTAACCGGTGTCGCCCGCGAAGTAGACCTTCCTCGGCGTCCCGGCCAGCGGGTCGGTGAGGATCCAGCCGCCCCACAGCGTGCGGCACGTGTCGATCAGGGACCGCTTCGACCAGTGGTGCGCCGGTACGAACTCGAACCGCACGCCGCGCAGTTCGGCCGATTCCCACCAGTCGAGCTCGGTGACACGGGTGAATCCCCGGCGTCGGCACCAGCGGGCGAGGCCGGCCGGGACGAAGAGGGCGGTGTGGCGGGGCAGCCGTTTCAGCGTCGGCGCGTCGAGGTGGTCGTAGTGGTTGTGGCTGATCACCACCGCGTCGACCGGCGGCAGTTCCTCCCACCGGACCCCGACGGGGGTCATCCGCGCCGGGGTACCGAGGATCCGCCGCGACCAGACGGGGTCGGTGAGTACGGTCAGGCCGCCGATCCACAGGATCCAGCTGGCGTGCCCGGCCCAGGTGACGGACACCGTCCCGGCGGTGACGACGGGCAGCGGAGCGGGCTCGTACGGAAGGTCCGGGATGCCGCGCAGCCCCTCGGGGCCGGGCCGGAAGGCGCCCTCGCGGGCGAGCCGGGCGAACGCGCGCAGTCCCGGCAGAGGTGTGGTCAGCCGGTCCGCGAACGAGCGTGGCCACACCCGGTGTTCGCCCAGCGGGCGCACCACCGGCAGGGGTGGCGCCGGCCGGACCGGTGCGTGACGGACCGATGCGTGGCGGACCGGTGCGTGGCGGACGGCGCCGGCCGCACGGGCGCCGACGGCGGCGCGCTCGGCGACGGGACCTGCCGCGCGGGAGTCCTCAGGGGCCTGCGCGCCGGAGTCCGCGGGTGCGTCCGCCTGATCCCTCATCGAGAAGTCTCCGTTCACCGGCGGGAGTCGGGGTTTCAGTCGGACAGCCCGGCCAGGACCGACCGGAGCCGTTCCAGCGAGCCCCGTACGTGGGGCAGTTCGAGGGGGTCGGCCGCGGTGAGCGCGGCGAGCCGCTCCTCCGGGGTGGCGCCGAGCAGCGGCCCGGTGGACAGCCGGACCCGCAGGGCCACCGGTTCGTCCGCGAACCGCTGCCCGCCGGGCGTCGGCGCGCCGAGCCGGCCGCCCAGCCAGTCCTCCAGTTCCATCGCGTCGCCGACGCCCTGCCGGGCGAGCCCCGCCCGCAGGGGCGTCAGGTCGGCGTAGAGGTGCCGGCCGGCCTGCGGGGGCCGGGCCAGCGCCCCGACGGCCAGCAGCTCCCGGTGCGCGGCGGCCGCCACCGTGCCGTGCAGGGTGGCGGCCGAGGCGGCGCGTCCGGCGACGGCGGCGGGCTCGTCGAGGGCGTGTGCGGCGGCCCCGGCGACGGGTCCCGCGACGAATCCGCCGGTCGCCGTGAGCACGTCGAGGGTGCGGGCCCGCAGCCAGGTGCCGTGCGGGGTGCCGGGGAAGCGGACGACGGCGGCGGGCCAGCCGGCGGGCAGCAGCGCTCCGGACAGGTCGAGGAGGACGGCGGTCTCGTCGGGCAGCATCTCGGCGGGGCTGAGGACGAGGGTGCCGTGCGCCCGTTCGGCAGCCCCGCCGACACCCCGGCCCGCGCCCACGTCCGCGCCGCGGCGCGCGGGGCGGTGGACGGTGTCCCGCCAGGTCTCGTCGCTGATGACGAACAGCCCGGCCGACGCGGCGGCCTCGCAGGCCTCCCGCAGCAGCTCGGGCGGCGGCACGGTGGCCGTCGGGTCGTCGGCCACGGACAGCAGCAGCACCCGCGGGTCACCGCCCTCGGCACGCACCCGGCGCACGGTCTCCAGCAGGGCGTAGGGGTCGGGTACGCCGCCGCACTCGGCCGGGGTCGGCACGTGGTACGCCCGCCGTCCCAGCAGCCGGACCTGCGGGGTCCACCAGGCGGGACAGGGTCGGGGCAGCATGACGTCGCCGCCGTACGCGCCGAGCAGCGCGAGCAGCAGTGCCGGCGCACCGGCTCCGGCGGCCACGTGGTCGGGGTCGGTCGCCAGCCCCCGCCGGCCCCAGTGCCGGGCCGCGGCGGCCCGTACGGGCACTCCTCCGCCCGGGGGCTCCGGCGCCGAACGCCAGGCGGCCGCCGCGAGGACGGCCGTGAGCTCGGGCAGGACGGGCAGGCCGGGCTGGGGAGCGTGCGGGCCGTAGCGGACCGGACCGCGGCCCTCGGCCGTCGTGCGCTGGATCCCCGACACCGCGCGCCACCTCTTCCTGCCGTCCCCCGCTCACCGACCATGCCTTTATACGGTTATTTGCGCATAATTGCCCGTCGGAGCCGGACGGCCGGACAGCCGGCGTCAGCCGTCCCGTCCCAGCAGCGCGAGCAGCCGGGTCTGGGCGTTCGCCCCGGCCGGCACCTCCAGCGGCGCCGCGTACATGCCGCTCGCCGCCAGCCCGTCGGCGTAGGGCATGACCTCCTTGATGGAGAACTCGACGAGACCGTCCGGCAACCGGTCGTCGGCGCCTATGGCCCGCGCGAGGTCCCAGGCGTGGACGACGCAGTCCGCCGTCAGCTCCGAGCAGTACGCCGACCCGAGCGCGGGCCCGTAGGAAAGCCGGACGGTGCGCTCCAGCGCCCCGGGGATCTCGAAGGCGACGCGCGCGGCGGCCGAGGCCCGGTCCCACGCCTCGACGGGGTCCGTGCCGAGGACGTCACCGGAGAAGGTGCTGCCGATGTCCTCGACGGTGCGGCCGTCGGTGACCAGGGGCGGTATCCAGAGCTGTTCGGCGGTGACGTGGTTGACCAGGTCGCGCACGCTCCATTCGCTGCAGGGCGTCGGCGCGTCCCACTGGGTGTCCGCGACGGCGCGCACGTGGTCGCCGAAGAGCCGCAGCGCTTCGGCGTGCCAGTCGAGCAACGGGTCCGGCATCGATCTCACCGTCCTTCACCGGGGTCGTTTCCCTCCCCCGGCTTCACTGTCCTCGCACCTGCCTTGCCCTGCCACCGACCTACCCAACCCCCTTGGCGCGCAAGGGTGGTGTCCACATGCCAAAACACGGATCTCAGATGACGAACTGATCCCTTACGGTGACACCAACGGTTCGACACCTCTTCGGCACCGCTTCGAGAGCACTTTTCGAGAGCACTTCCAGAGCACTTCGACGACGAAGGAGCCACGACCATGAACGCCACGGACAGCACCGACACCAAGGACGCCGCGCACGAGACCGCGGTCTACACCCACGGACACCACGAGTCGGTGCTGCGCTCGCACCGCTGGCGCACGGCCGCGAACTCCGCCGCCTACCTGATCGGCGAACTGCGCCCGGGCATGGCCGTCCTGGACGTGGGCTGCGGGCCGGGCACGATCACGGCGGACCTGGCGGAGCTGGTGGGGCCGCATGGCCGGGTCACGGCGGTGGACGCGGCGCCGGACGTGATCGAGCAGGCCGCCGCGTACGCGGGGGAACGGGGCCTGGCCAACGTCGATTTCGCGACGGCCGACGTCCACGCGCTGGACTTCCCCGACGACTCCTTCGACGTGGTCCACGCCCACCAGGTGCTGCAGCACGTCGGCGACCCGGTCCAGGCACTGCGCGAGATGCGCCGGGTGTGCCGGCCGGGCGGGATCGTGGCGGCGCGGGACGCGGACTACGCGGCGATGACCTGGTATCCGCGGACCCCGGGGCTGGAGGAGTGGCTGAGCCTGTACCGGCGGGTCGCCCGCTCCAACGGCGGCGAACCGGACGCCGGACGCCGCCTGCGCGCGTGGGCGCGCGCGGCCGGCTTCACGGACGTGACCTGCACGGCGACCTCGTGGTGTTACGCGACCGACGAGGAGGCCGCGTGGTGGTCCTCGCTGTGGGCGGACCGTACGACGGCCTCGGCGTACGCAGGGATCGCGACCGGCGGCGGACACGCGACGGAGGCGGAGCTGGCGGCCGTCGAGAAGGCCTGGCGCACGTGGGGCGCGGACCCCGACGCCTGGTTCTCGGTCCTGAACGGCGAGATCATCGCCCGCGCCTGACGTGCGGAGCGGCCCTCCGCCCGCCTTGGGGCTCTGCGGGTCGACGGGGCTTCGGGCCCACGGGGCTTGACCTACGGGGCTTCGGGACCGCGGACGGGAAGCAGGCCGGGCCGCTTCGCCGTACGCCCGTCGCCGGAGGAGCGCCCGCGCAGCCGCCGGCCGATCCAGGGCCCGGCGAACCCGACGGCCCAGCGCAGCTCCCCGGCGACGGCTCGCAGGCCCGCCTGGGCGGCCGGCGGCGGGCCGGGCAGCGGGCGGGTCCAGGAGTCGTCGCTGCCGGGCAGCCCCAGGGCGTGCGCGACACCGGCGGCGATCATCGCGTGGCCGAGCGGCGCGGCGTGCAGCCGGTCCGCGCTCCACATCCGGGGGTCGGTGGACGCCTCGTGCCGGGCGAAATCGGCGACGACCACACCGTGTCGCTGTGCCGCCTGCCGTATCCGCTCGTTGAGCGCGTGGACGCGCGGGGCCGCGCCCTTGGCGAGCGGGACGAGCTTGGCGATGTCGGGGAAGGTGACGGTGGCGACGCGGGCGCCCTGCGCGGTGAGCGCGGCGAACATCGCCTCCAGGTGCCCGGCGACCTCGTCGGCGTCGAACCGGGGCCGCAGCACGTCGTTGACCCCGGCGACGACGGTGGCCACGTCGGGGCGCAGCGCCAGGGCGGGCGCGAGCTGCCCCGCGCGGACCCCGGCCGCGAGACGGCCCCGTACGGCCAGGTTGGCGTAACGGACCTCGGGGTCGTGGGCCGCGATCAGCTCGGCGAGCCGGTCGGCGCACCCGCGCAGCCCGGTGCGGTCGTCGCCGTCGCCGACGCCCTCGGTCTGGCTGTCGCCGAGCGCCACGTAGCGCGTCCCGCTATTCAAGTCCCCGGGCCCGTTCCCGCTCCGCTCGCGTTGTTCCCGGCCCTCGTCCCGCTGGTTGCGCTCATCGACCGGCACGGTCCGTCCGCCTCTCACTCAGGATGGTCGTGGTGCGCTCGTACCAGGCCCGGTTGGCCCGCTCGAACTCCAGGCCGCGCAGGCAGGTGAGGTACGGGCCGATCCGCTCGCCGTGGCGCAGGAACTCCTCCTCGGCGCGCTCTCCGCGCATCTTGCGCAGCAGCGCGCCGAACAGCTCGATCTTGGAGTCGGCGAAGGCGATCCGCTCCGCGAGCTGCGCGATCAGTGCCTGCGTGTCGACGTGATCGGCGGCCTGGACCTTCACGAGCAGGTCGTCGCGGATGAAGGAGGGCTTGGTGGAGGTGGCCGCGAACCGTTCCAGCTCGGCCAGTCCGGCGGCGGTCACCTGGAACAGGCGCTTGTTGGGCCGGGTGTCCTGGACGACCTCCCGGCCGGCGATGAGCCCCTCCTGCTCCAGCTTGGCCAGCTCGGCGTAGAGCTGCTGGGGCAGCGCGTGCCAGAAGTTGGCCACGCCCGTGCCGAAGGCCTTGGCCAGCTGGTAGCCGCTCAGCTCCTCGTCGAGCAGCGCCGCCAGTACGGCGTGACGCAAAGCCACCGGTCCGCCTCCTCGGGTCCGTCCACCACGGCGTCTTCTCAGGGACGCCCGAGCCATGATAGTCAAGAAACTGACTAATCACATCGGTGACTATCGAGGAGACCTCATGAGTACCGGCACGAGCACCGCCGACCGGTTCCGCGACGCCGTCGACAGCCAGGACCTCGCCGCGCTGGACGGGCTGTTCACCGAGGACGTCCGGCTCAACAGCCCGGTGAAGTCGAAGCCGTTCGAGGGCAAGGCGGCGGTACTGGCCCTCTTCCGCGTCCTCCTGCGCACCTTCGAGGACTTCCGCTACGTCGGCCACTTCGACGGCAGCGTCGAGGCCGGCGCCGACGGGGCCGAGGGCCCGGCGACCGTGCTGCCCTTCCGGACAACCGTGAACGGCAGGCAGGTGCACGGCATCGACATGCTGCACCTCGCGCCCGGGGGCCTGATCGGCGAGATCACCGTGATGATCCGCCCCCAGACGGCGGTCCTGGCCGTCGGCGAGGCGGTCCTCGCCGGCCTCATCGCCGACGGCCTCGTCCCCGCCCCGACGGCCTAGGAACGGCCTGGAAACGGCCTGGAAACGGCCTCTTGGATCATGGCCGGTCCCAGCCCCCGATCGACGGATCGTCGGAGCGCGAGTCCCCACACGGGATAGGGTTCGATTTCCTCAACTAGCTTCGTGGAGACGGATCATGCGCATATCTGCACTGTCTGCCACCGTCGCGGTGGTGGCCGCGACGATTGCGGGAGCAGCGGCTCCAGCCGCCGCCACCACCTCGGCCAGCAAGGTCAACCTGGAGGCCGGCGCCGGCCTCCACCACAGTTCCGCGACGGTGACCTACGAGCGCGTCGACGGCGCGGTGAACTCGGTCGAGATCCTCTCCGTGGAGGCCCACGCCGGCGAGCGTGATTGCGTGTGGGTGGAGTGGAACGACCCGCATGACGAGGTGGACGGCTGGGCCAGCCTCAACTCCGAGCCGCCGTGTAACGGTGGCGATCTGCTGGAGACGCCCAACGTGATCATCAAGGCGCCGAAGGGCTACCAGCTCAAGGTGCGCTTGGCCGTCTACCACAGCTCCGAACTGGCCCACAAGGACATCGCGAAGCTCTAGCCGGACAGCCCGGGCCGCCGTCCGACCGGACGGCCGGATCCCAGGAGTCAGTCCCCCGGCGGGCGCATCCGGAAGTTGTACGGGGCCGGCAGCGGGCGGTCCGTGAGGGTGGCCCAGACTTCCGCGAGGATCTCCTCCCCCTCGCGGAGGTCGGGCAGTTCGAAGCCCTCCTCGAAGACCCGGCGGGCCGCGCCCACATGTCCCTCCGCCGCCAGCAGGCGGGCCGCGGCCAGCCGGAAGCGGCCCTCGTCGCGCAGGGCGGGCCGCAGCCGGTCCCACACCGCGCGGGCCCGCGGCAGCAGTCCCGCCGACAGCAGGGACTCCAACGCCTCGCGGCCCAGCGCCGATTCGGCGGCCAGCCAGCCCGCGCCGCCCCGGCTCTCCTGGGTCAGGTCCTCGAAGGCCTCGGCATACCAGCGGGCCGCACGCGCCGGGTCCCCGGCCAGGTCGTCCGCCACCGCGAGGCACCTGAGCAGCGGCCACCGCGAAGGGGCCAGCGCCAGCCCGCGCTCCCAGCTGCGTACCGCCTGCGCGATGTCCCCGGCATGCCACTGCGCCACCCCGAGGTGGTACTCGGTCAGCGGGTCCGCCCGGGCCGTCTCCAGCATGTCCCGCCAGTGCGGGGCGACCAGGCTCGGGCCGGGCGGTGCCACCTTGCGCGGGGCGGGGAAGACCCCGGTGCGCCACAGCTCCAGCCACGGCGCCTGGGCCTCGCCGAGCGTGTCCTCCGCGAACGGGGTGCCGGGCAGCTTGTGGCCCCCGCACAGCACCTCCAGCGCGCCCCAGCCGGAGCCGGCCGCCAGCCGCTCCCCCGGCTCGGTGTCGGCGCGGGTCCGCCACGCCTCGTACGCCGCGTCCACGGCCGCCCGGGGCAGCGCGGCCTCCAGCGCCGCCTCGGCGGAGCCGCGCGCCGCGGTCCAGTCGTCCCCGTGCACGGCGGCCGGGTCCGCGGACAGCGGCCCGTAGGCCTCCAGCCAGCTGAACTCCGCCCCGCCCTCCAGCCGTACGTGCTCCAGCTGGGTGCGGGCCAGTCCGGCCTGGATCTCCGCGTACCCGCCCGTGCCCGGTTCGGTCAGCCACTCCTGCCAGCGCCGGCCGCCCTCGCCCCCGCCCCAGACGAAGAGCTTGCGGCCGCGCAGCCGGGCCGTCGAGCTCTGCACGAGGCCCTGCCCGGCCGCGTCGAGTGAGGCGATCCAGGGCCGGGCCCCGGCTTCGACCTCGTAGAAGAAGTCGGCCGGGTAGGTGCTGCGCAGCGGGTACGTGCGGTCCGCCTCCTCCCACCGCGGTACGGGGATCCGCCTCAGCGAGCGCTCGTACCCGAAGTGCCAGGCCTCGTCGGCCGGGGCCAGGACCCGGGTGCCCTCGTCCTCGGGCACGGCGATGTTGGACCACCAGTACACGGGCGCGGGCCGCTCGTGCGGATTGCGCACGCGGACGCCCACGTAGAGGAACGGCGAGTCCTCCGGCAGCCACAGGTCCACCTGGAACGGCAGGTCGCGCAGCCGCTCCCACTCCCACAGCCGCACCATCACGCCTCCGTCGGGCGCCGGGACCAGGGCCGCGTGCAGCGGGGCGCAGGAGAGGGTGGTGTGGCCGGTGGCGCCGAGGTTCCACTCGATGCCGCCGGAGAACCAGGCGCCGTTGAGCGCGAAGTTGGCGGGCTGCAACACCGGGTTGCGGTAGAGCAGTTCGCGTCCCGTGGGGAGGTGGACGAGCGAATGGATCCGGCCGCCGAGACCGGGCAGGACGGTGACGCGCAGATGCGCGTTCTCGATGACGATCGTCTCGATGTCCTGCTCGGCCCGCTGCCGCCGGTACCCGTCCAGGATCCGGACGGGCAGCAGCGAGCGCAGCGGCTTGTAGCCGATCTGGCGTGCCATGTCGCGCGGCAGGCCCTCGCGCGAGCGCTCGTCCAGCGCGTGCACCCCGTCGGGAGCGCGGAGGGCGGGCAGTGGGTTCTCGGGACCCGACGGGGCTGCGGGAAGGGTCAGTACGGAGCGGCGGACGGTGGTGGCCATGAGGGAAATGGAACACGCCACGGCGGCCGGTGCACAGGGATTCGGCGGATCACCACCGGTCAGGATTACGCAAAGCCCGCCGGGGCACGGGTCGTTGATTGAAAATGGGTGCATGAGCAGTCGCAGCAGAAGAGCCGGGGTCTTCGACGCAGCCGGATCCGAGGACCGGTTCGCGATGCCCGCGACCGGTGACGAACGGCGGATGCTCGCCGGAATGCTGGGCGCGCAGCGCGCGACGCTGGAACTCAAGTGCTCGGGCCTGGTGCTGATCCACATGATCGAGGAGTACGCGCGGCACAACGGCCACGCGGACCTGCTGCGCGAGCGCATCGACGGCGTGACCGGGGTCTGACCGGAGCCGGTATCCGGGCCGGGTGCTCGTCGGGGATCCGGGCCGGGTGCTCGTCGCGGTGGGCGGCCCCGGCCCCCTCAGCGCGACGCGCACCCTGCCCAGGGCCTACGCGAACGCCCCCGCGACCAGGTCCGCGAGCAGCGCCCCGGCGCGGCCGTCCGGGTCCAGGTCCGGGTCGTAGATGGTGACGTTGAGTCCGACGCAGCGCGGGGAGCTGATCAACACCCCGAGCAGTTCGGCGAGTTCGTCGGGGATCAGCCCGCCGGGGTCGGGGCTGTCGACGGCCGGCATCACCGCCGGGTCCAGTACGTCGGCGTCCAGGTGGACCCAGAACCCGGCGGTGGCCGGGGGCTGCAGCCCCGTCAGGGCGGTCCGGGCCACGGGACCCGCGCCCCGGTCCCGGATCGCCCCGACCGTGGCGGCGAAGATCCCGGCGGCGCGCAGCTCGGGGAGGTCCGGGTCCCCGTCGCGCAGCCCGAAGAGCCGTACGTCCTCGTCGCGCAGGTACGGCCCGAGGCCCTCCAGGTCGGCGAGGCCGGCCTGGCCCCGCCCGGTGGCCAGGGCCAGCTCCTCGCCGCCCGCCGCGCCGACGGGCCCGTTGACGGCCTCGTTGCCGGGGTGGCGGAAATCGGCGGAGCCGTCGATCGCGGCGATCCCGTACCGCCCGAGCCGGCGCATGGCGAGCGAGGCGCCGAGCTGGATGGAGCAGTCGCCGCCGAGCACGACGGGGAACTCCCCGGCCCGCAGGTGGCCCTCGATCCGGTCGGCGAGGGCGACGGTGTACGCGGCGAGCTGCCCGGCGTGGAACACGCCGTCGCCCTCCTTCCAGCCGCCCCGGTCGTAGCGCGGCGGGACGACGACACCGCCCTCGCGCGCGCCGAGCCGGGCCAGCAGGCCCTGCTCGCGCAGGGCCCCGGCCAGTTTGTAGACGCCGGGTACGGTGCCCGGCGCGGGCGGCCGGAGCCCGAGGTTGGACGGCGCGTCGAGGAGCACGAGGGTTCGCATGCACTCATCCTGTGCGATGCCGGGCCCGTGGACGAGGCATTTCGGCCGTGATCGCCCGGCGTTCGCGGCCCGGCCGGGCGCCGCCGACGTGGGGCGACCCGGCGAGGACCCTTCCGGCCGGAAGCCCCGGCCGCGCGGGAGGGCGATCGTGCCGGCGTTCCCGGGCTGGGCACCGGCCTGTGCCCGGGCGGATCCGGGCCCTCCTTCGCGAAGGCGCGGCCGATGACCGGATCGAACGCCTCCCCGAGCAGGCCGCACGCCCGCGCGGTCCGGCCCACCCCCTGCGCCAGGTACGGAAAAAGTCTCATCGTTCCAGGCCAGGGCCTATGGCAGGATCCCGGTGTGATCATCACCCCGAACACTGAAGAGCTCCTCCTCGCGGCCGCCCACAACAACGCCGCCTGGTGCGCCGCCGTCTGCCGCGACGGTGCGTTCACCGCCGAGGCCTGGATCAGTCCGCGCCCGACCCCGCTCTACTACCCGGACGCCGTGACCCTCACCAGGGACACCGACGCGGCCGCGCTCGTCGCCGGCATCGACACCGCCGCGCCGCGCGCCTCGGTCAAGGACAGCTTCGCCGCGCTCGACCTGGCCCCGGCCGGTTTCGAGGTCCTCTTCGGCGCCCAGTGGATCCACCGCCCGGCGGGCGCTCCCGGCGCCGCCCCGGCCCTGGAGTGGAGCCGGGTCGCCGGCCCCGCCGAGCTGGAGTCCTGGGAGACGGCCTGGGACGGCGAGGAGAGCACCGGCCTGTTCCACCCGGGGCTGCTCACCGGACACGACGGGGAGATCGCCTTCCTCGCGGGCCGGGACGCCGAGGGGCGGATCGTCGCCGGGGCCGCCGCCAACCGCACCGGGGAGGTCGTCGGAGTATCGAACGTGTTCTGCGCCGACGGGACCGCGGACGACGAGGCCTGGGCGGGCGCGCTGACCCTGATCGCCTCGATCTGGCCCGGCCTGGCGGTCGTCGGCTACGAGTCCGGCGACGACCTCGACACGGCGCTGCGCCACGGCTTCACCGCCATCGGCCCGCTCCTCGTCTGGGTCCACACGGGCTGACCGCCCGAGAACTCACGCGCCCGGTCAGGGCTCCAGCGCGAGCAGCGGCACGTCCGTCCGCTCGATACCGAACACCTGGGCGTACAGCGACAGTTCGGCCTCCAGCGCCCGGATCATCGTCTCCTGGCGCCGGAAGCCGTGCCCCTCGCCCTCGAAGGCGACGTACGCGTGCGGCACCGACCGCCCGCGCATCGCGGCCAGCAGCCGCCGCGCCTGCGCGGGCGGGCAGACCGGATCGTCCAGGCCCTGCAGCAGGACGAACGGCGCGGTGATCCGGTCCGCCCGGGCCACCGGGGAGCGCTCGCGGTTGCGCAGGGCCAGGGTCTGCGGCGGCCCGGCGAGGCCGTCGAGGTAGCGGGACTCCAGATCGTGGGTCTCCTCGGCGAAGCCGAGCAGGTCCAGCACCGGGTAGATGATCGCCGCGCACGCGTACAGGCCGGTGGCGGCCAGCGAGGCCGCCGCCGTCCAGCCTCCCGCGCTGCCGCCCCGGATCGCGAGCCGGTCCGGGTCGGCGGTGCCCTCGGCGGCCAGGGCGCGCGCCACGGCCGCGCAGTCCTCGACGTCGACGACGCCCCACTGTTCGCGCAGCCGCTCCCGGTAGGCGCGTCCGTAGCCGGTGGAGCCGCCGTAGTTGACCTCGACCACGCCGATGCCCCGCGAGGTGAAGTAGGCGATGTGCAGGTCGAGTACGGGCGGCACGTGGTCGGTGGGGCCGCCGTGCGCCCACACCACGTACGGGGGCAGCTCGTCCGCCCGGGCCCGCAGTACGGGATGGTGCGGCGGGTAGACGTGGGCGTGGATCTCCCGGCCGCCCGGCCCCGCGAAGGTCCTGCTCTGCGGCTCCGGGTAGTACGCCGGGTCCACCGGGTCCGTCCGCGGCGAGCCCCGGACGCCGACCGCCCGGGCGTGCCCGGTGGCGGTGTCCAGCTCCACCACCTCGTACCCGCTGCGCGGGCTGGCCGCGACCCCGTAGACCCGGGTGCCGCTGACGGCGAGGGTGGGCTGCCAGGCCGTCCACGGCCCGGCCGCGTCCACCAGGTCGCCGCTCTCCGGGTCGAGCACGCCGAGCACGCAGGAGCCCTGACCGTGCAGGACGGCGAGGGCCCCTCCCCCGGAACCACCGGCACCACCGGCACCACCGGAGTGCCCTGAGCCGCCGGCCCGGGAGGCGCCCGCCGGGAGCGCGGCGATCCAGCGCAGTCCGGGTTTCCAGAGCGGTCCGCCGAACTCCTCTTCCCGGGGGCAGAGGTTGACGGCCGAGCCGGTCCGCGGGTCCACCCGGTACGGGTTCCACCAGCCGCCCCGGTCGCTCACCGCGAGGAGCGTTCCGTCGGCGGCCCACTCGACCTGCGCGACGGCCTCGTCCGCTCCGCCCAGCACGGTACGGGGCTCCGCGAGCCGCCCGTCCCGCGTGACCTCGGCGAGCCGCAGCTCGGTGCCGTCCCACGGCATCCGGGGGTGGTCCCACACCAGCCAGGCCGCTTGCCGCCCGTCCGGGGAGAGCCGGGGACCGGTGCTGAACCGGTGGCGCCCGTCGGTCAGTTCCCGTACCCGGGACCGGTCACCGGCCGCCGACCCGTCCAGCGGTACGGCGGCCAGGACCCGGCGCACGTCGGTCGGCGCGGGTCCCGTGAACTCCTCCAGCACGCACCAGACCTCCTCGCCGCGCAGCACCGGGTCGGCCCAGCGCAGCCCGCCGCCGACCGCCGAGACGGGGGTCAGGGCGCGCGGGCCGGGGCTGCCCGGCGCGTCGGGCTCGTAGGCGTGGAGCCGCTGGTCGGCGAAGTGGACGAACACCACCAGCGGGCCGCCGCCGGGGCGTTCGGCGCCGGCCCAGGGCAGTCCCCCGTACTCGGTGACCCGGCTGCGCACGTTCCACGGCGCCGGCAGCACGCAGGCGGCCGGCCCGCCGTCGGCGGGCCGCCGGACCAGGGTGCGGCGGCCGCCCTCGGCCGGCCGGGGCTCGGTCCACCACACCTCGGGGCCGACCGCGGCGAGGTACTCGGGCCGTCCGTCGAGGCCGGCGGCGAGCGCCGCGTCGATGGGCGAGGGCCAGCTGCCGTAGGGGGCCGTGCGGAGTTCCATCACAGGGTGCGCAGTGCGCGGTCGAGGACGCGGACGCCGAAGTGCAGGGCGTCGACGGGGACCCGCTCGTCCACGCCGTGGAAGAGGGACCAGTAGTCGAAGCCGGGCGGCAGCTTGAGCGGGGAGAAGCCGTAGCCGGTGATGCCGAGGCGGGAGAACTGCTTGGCGTCGGTGCCGCCCGCCATGCAGAAGGGCACCACACGGCCCGCGGGGTCGAACGCCTCGACGGACTCGCGCAGGATCCCGTACGTGCGCCCGTCCACGGGGGCTTCGAGGGCCACTTCCCGGTGGTGGAACTCCCAGCGCACGTCGGGTCCGGTGAGCTCGTCGAGGGTGGCGGCGAACTCCTCCTCGCCGCCGGGCAGCATCCTGCCGTCGACGTATGCGGTGGCGCTGCCCGGGATGACGTTGAGCTTGTAACCGGCGCTGAACATCGTGGGGTTGGCGCTGTTGCGGACGGTCGCCTCCACGAGGGCGGCGGCCGGTCCGAGCTTGCCGAGGACGCCTTCGAGGTCGAAGCCGGGCTCCCGGGGGTCCACCGACATGTCCTGGAGGGCGGCGAGTTCGGTGATGCAGGCGGTGACGGTGTCGGTGAGGCGGACGGGCCAGTCGTACTCGCCGATGCGGGCCACGGCGGCGGCGAGCCGGCTGACCGCGTTGGCCCGGTTGGGCTTGGATCCGTGCCCGGCGGTGCCGGTCGCGGTCAACTTGAGCCAGGCCGTGCCGCGTTCACCGGCGGCGATGGGGTAGAGGGCTTGACGGGGTCCGGTGTGCACGGTGAAGGCCCCGGACTCGCTGATGCCCTCGGTACAGCCCTCGAAGAGGTGGGGGTGGTGATCGGCGAGGAAGCCCGCTCCGTCGATCGCGCTGTCCTCCTCGTCGGCGGTGTAGGCGATCACGATGTCCCGCCGCGGCCGCACGCCTGCCCGCGCCCAGGCCCGTACGACGGCCAGCACCATCGCGTCCATGTTCTTCATGTCGACGGCACCGCGACCCCAGACCACCCCGTCGCGGACCTCCCCCGAGAAGGGGTCCACGCTCCAGTCGGCGGCCTCCGCCGGGACCACGTCGAGGTGGCCGTGGACCAGGAGGGCGGGGGCGCCGCGGTCGGCGCCCTCGATCCGGGCCACCACGTTGGTGCGGCCCGGGGTGCGTTCCAGCAGCACCGGCTCCAGGCCGGCGGCCGCCAGCCGCTCGGCGACGTACTCGGCGGCCGGGCGCTCCCGGCAGTCGCCGCCGCCCCGGTTCGTCGTGTCGATCCGGATCAGGCCGGAGGTGAACTCGACGGCCTCGTCAAGTGCCGTCCGGTCGACCGGGGTGCTCTCGCCCGGTTCGGACATGTCAGCCATATTGCTCCTCCACCGCTGCCGAGACGATCGTCGTGACCGCCTTGAAGGTCCGGATCCCCTCGTACATCGTCCCGCTGGTGTACGCGACCTTGCGCTCGCCCGAGCGGGCGACCCCGGGCACCACCGTGGCGGCCATCGCCAGGTGCTCGGCGTCGAACTCCACCTCGACGGTGAACGGCCCGCCGCTCACGGGTTCGTGACGGATCGCCAGGGCTGTGGCGGCCTTGGCGGCGGCCCGGATGTCGGCGGCCGTGCGGGCGGGGGTGCGGCAGACGGCGGCGTAGCGCGAGACGTGGTCCTTGACGGCGACGGTCAGCGCGTCCGGGGCGTAGCCGGCTGCGTCGACGCAGGTCAGGTCGTCTCCGGTGACCAGGACGACCGGGACCCCGTACTCGGCGACGACGTGCGCGTTGAGCACTCCCTCGCTGGCGCGGATCCCGTTGAGCCAGACCCCGGTGATGGAGTTGGCGAGGTAGGTGTGGGCGAGCACGCCCTCCGCGCCGGCGCCCGTGTGGTAGCCGACGAAGGCGATGCCGTCGACGTCCCCGTGCTGGACGCCCTCGACCATGGAGAGGGATTTGTGGCGGCCGGTGAGCATCTCGGCGCGCGCGTCGAGCCGCTCCAGCAGCAGGTTGCGCATGGTCCAGTGGGCTTCGTTGACGAGGACCTGCTCGGCGCCGCCGTCGTAGAAGCCGAGTACGGCGGCGTTCACGTCGGAGGTGAACATCGTCCGGCAGCGTTCCCACTGCGGCGTCCCGGGCAGCACGTCGGCGGGCCAGGTGACGCCGGTGGCGCCTTCCATGTCGGCGGAGATGAGAATCTTCATCGGGCCCCCGGGCGGTCGGTAGCGCTCAGGCCCCCACCCTAACCGCCCGGCCCCCGCAGGCCCCCGGGGCACGCCCGGCCGCACGGCCGTCCGGGGCCCGGCGGGGCCGGCGCGCGCCACGGGCGACCCCGGCGATGCCGAAGGCCGCGCCGAGTCCGGTGGCGACCACCGGGTCGACCCTGTCGCGGCATCGCCCCCGGTCGCTGGTTTCACTCGATCCGGTGAGGCCGCTCCCCCGGCCCCACCGGCAACGGCCTTGTTCAGCCCTCGACTTCGGCAGCCAGATTGGCGAGAAGGGTGTCGTAGATGCGGGCCAGGCCCTTGGGCGCGAAGGTGCGCTCGAAGAAGCCGCCGATGCCGCCGGCGCCGTTCCACACGGTGGTGACGACGGCCTTGGACTTGCCCTCGCCCGCCGGGGTGACCGTCCAGGTGGTGACCATGGAGGAGTTGCGGTCCTTCTCCACGAGCTGCCCGTCGGTGGGCTCGCTGACCTCGAGCAGGCAGTCGCGGACCCGCTTGCTGGTGGCCTGGAGCTTCCAGTGGACGAGGGTGCCCTCGCCGTCGCCGCCCTCGCGCACCTCGTACTCGCTGAAGTGCTCGGGCAGCAGCTTGCCCCGGGTCCCGGTGTAGTCGGCCAGCGCGTCGAACACGGTCTCCGCGTCCGCCGTGATGATGCGCTCCGTGGTGGCCTCGACCTGCGCCATGGCTACTCCTCCAACAGTGGTGATCTCTCGTCGCCGCAAGCCAACCACCTCCGGGGCGGGCGCCCAAATCCGGGTCCCGGGGCGGGGCGCACGGCCGGTGGTGCGCGTGGCCGCGGGCGACGGCCCGCACGATCATGGGAACGTTTGTTCTATTCTCGGAGCGAGCTACCGAGGGAGGCGCACCATGCGCTGGGACAATCTGACCGGAAAGGCCGACGGAGCCGGCGGCACCAACGGGGCCGCGGCCGACGGCCCGGCCGCGCTCTTCGGCGCCGACGCCGTCGTCACCCGCACGTTCGACACCCCCGAGTTCCGGGGCATCACCTTCCACGAGGTCCGCGCCCGCTCGATCCTCAACCGGGTCCCCGGGGCCTCGCGCATGCCGTTCGAATGGACCGTGAACCCGTACCGGGGCTGCAGCCACGCCTGCGTCTACTGTTTCGCGCGCAAGACGCACAGCTACCTCGACCTCGACACCGGCATCGGCTTCGACTCCCAGATCGTCGTCAAGACCAACGCCCCCGACCTGCTGCGCCGCGAGCTCGCCTCCCGCCGCTGGACCGGCGCGCACGTCGCGATGGGCACCAACGTCGACTGCTACCAGCGCGCGGAGGGCCGCTACCGCCTCATGCCGGGGATCATCGAGGCGCTGCGGGAGCGCGCCAACCCCTTCTCGATCCTCACCAAAGGCACCCTGATCCTGCGCGACCTGCCCCTCCTCCAGGAGGCCTCGGCCGTCGCCGACGTCGGGATATCCGTCTCGGTCGGATTCACCGACACCGCCCTGTGGCGCACGGTCGAGCCCGGCACCCCCTCCCCCGGCGCCCGGCTGCAGGCCGTGCGCACCCTCACCGGCGCCGGCATCGAATGCGGGGTGCTGATGGCCCCGGTGGTCCCCTTCCTCG
Source organism: Streptomyces sp. ISL-43 (assembly GCF_018614195.1). GTDB lineage: Bacteria > Actinomycetota > Actinomycetes > Streptomycetales > Streptomycetaceae > Streptomyces. The sequence goes on along the minus strand of NZ_JAGGOT010000031.1, from coordinate 52,940 downwards.
GGGACTCCCCGGAGCAGCTGCGGGCCACCGTCCGGGCCATCGCCGAGTCGGGCGCGACCTCCGTGACACCCCTGGTGCTCCATCTGCGGCCAGGGGCGCGCGAGTGGTTCACGTCCTGGCTCGGCGAGCACCACCCGCACCTGGTCGAGCGGTACGAACGGATGTACGCGGGCGGCTCCTACGCCCCGACCTGGTACCAGCGCGCGATCACCCGCCAAGTCCACGAGCTCGCCACCGAATTCGGCATCGGCCCCGGCGGGCGCGGCGCGGCCCGGCGGACCGTCGTACCCGAGCGGCCGGCCGACCCCGCACCCGCCGGGCCGGCCCAGCTGAGCCTGCTCTGAGCACCCGTACGGCCCGTGCGACCCGCCAGAAGGTCATCACATCGGGCCAATGAGCGGTCCAATCCCGCTTTCCGGGCGCGGGTTCCGGGACGATTCCGCCCAGAACCCTCGGCTGGGAGGCCTCATGCTGCATCCGATCAACAAGCGCGGAACCTCGAAGAAGCGCGCCGCCGTCCTTCTGGCGCTCTCCACCGTCGCCGCCTCCGCGTTCGCGGCTCCGGTCACGGCCGCCGCCCCGGCCGCGCCCGTGTCCGCGCCCGCCGCGCTGAAGTGGGCCGACTGCGCGACCCCCCGCTACCCGACGCTGCAGTGCGCCTCCCTCGCGGTGCCCCTCGACCACGACCACCCCGCCGGCCGGCAGATCTCCCTCGCCCTGACCCGGGTCCCCCACACGGCCGCCCGCTCCCAGGGCCCGCTGCTGGTCAACCCGGGCGGCCCCGGGGGCAGCGGCCGCACCCTGGCCGGGTACGTCGCCTCCGCGCTGCCCAAGGACATCGCCGCGCAGTTCGACGTGATCGGCTTCGACCCGCGCGGCGTCGGCAAGAGCGAGCCCGTCCTGGACTGCGGCGCCGGCCACTTCACCCCCGTACGGCCCGACTCCGTACCCCTCGACGAGGCGACCGAGCGGGCCAACCTGGAGCGGGTGAAGTCCTTCGCCGAGTCCTGCCAGACCAAGCACGCGGACGTCCTCCCGTACATCGGCACGGTCTCGGCGGCCCGCGACATCGAGGCGCTGCGCGCCGCCCTGCGCGCGGACAAGCTCAGCTACCTCGGGTACTCCTACGGGACCTACCTGGGCGCGGTGTACGCCAAGCTCCACCCCGACCGGGTGCACCGCCTGGTCCTCGACTCGGTCGTGGACCCGGCGGGGGTCTGGTACGAGGACAACCTCGCCCAGGACCAGGCCTTCGACGCCCGCCACAAGGCCTTCCTGGCATGGGTGGCCCGGTACGACGCCACTTACCACCTGGGCACCGACCCCGCGGTGATCGAGGCCCGCTGGTACCGGATGCGCTCCGCGCTGCGCGAGAGCCCGGCGGGCGCCAAGGTGGGCGCGGCCGAGCTGGAGGACACCTTCATGCCGGGCGGCTACTACAACGGCTACTGGCCCCACCTCGCGGTGGCCTTCTCGGCGTACGCGGTGGAGGGAGACCCGAAGCCGCTGGTCGCCGCGTACGAGCGGTTCGGCGCGGTGGAGCCGTCGGCGGGCAACAGCTACAGCGTGTACACGGCGGTGCAGTGCCGGGACTCGGCATGGCCCAAGGACTGGAACCAGTGGCGGGCCGACATGTGGCGCACGCACGCCAAGGCGCCCTTCATGACCTGGAACAACGCCTGGTACAACGCCCCCTGCGCGTTCTGGCCGGGCGAGCAGCTGCAGGCCCCGGACGTCACCAACACCGCGCTCCCGCAGGCGCTCCTCTTCCAGGCGACGGAGGACGCGGCGACCCCGTACGAGGGCGCGGTGAGCATGCGGCGCAAGCTGGCCGGTTCGGCGCTGGTGGTCGAGGAGGGCGGCGGCAACCACGGCGTCTCGCTCGCCGGCAACAAGTGCCTGGACGAGAAGCTGTCGGCGTACCTGCTGACGGGCACGGCCTCGGACGCCGTCTGCCCGGCCCAGCCGGCCCCCACGCCGGTCCCGGCGACGCGGGCGGTGCCGCCGTCGGCGGGCGGCGCGGCGCTGCACGGGCTCCTCGGCTTCCGGGGGTGAGCGGCGCCCGGTGATCCCCGCCGGGCACAATCGCGGGCATGACAACCAACAGCCACCTCACCCGTGTCGCCGCTCCCGAGGGTGTCGGCGCGGGCACCGGATACAGCCACGTCGTCTGGGGGACCGGGCGGTTCGTCGCCGTGTCCGGGCAGTGCTCCCTCGACGAGAAGGGCGGGGTCGTCGGCGAGGGCGACGCCGCCGCCCAGGCCCGGCAGGTGTTCGAGAACCTGCGGCGGTGCCTGGCGGCGGCCGGGGCGACCTTCGACGACGTGGTCAAGCTGACGTACTTCGTCACGGACGTCGCCCACCTCCCGGCGGTACGGGCGGCCCGTGACGCGGTGATCGCCCCGGACCGCCTCCCGGCCTCCTCGGCGGTCCAGGTGGCGGCGCTCTTCCGGCCCGAACTGCTGCTGGAGATCGAGGCGTTCGCGATCGTCCCCGTCGATCCCGCCGCCTAAGGGCTGTCCCGTAATCCCCGCAGGGCCGTTGTCGCCGCCACCGCCAGCCGGGGGTGCGACTGGGCCCGGATCAGGACCTCGCGGGCGCGCCGGTCCGCCAGCGCGCCCAGCCCCTCCACGCAGGCCAGGGCCACCCGCCAGTACGGGTCGTTCGGCGCGAGCAGCCGGCCCAGGGTGCGGATCAGCGCCGGGGCGGACTCCGGGGCGCGCAGCGCCGCCAGCAGCCGGACCGGGTGCAGGGCGTAGGCCGTGCGCAGTTCGTTCGTCGCCAGCGCCGCCGCCGCGCGGGCGGTGCGCGGGTCCCCGAGGACGGCCAGCGCCCGCGCTGCGGCCTCGCAGCGCGGCGGGTCCCGGTGGTTGAGCAGCAGGACCAGCGATTCGAAGGCCCGCCGGTCCCCGGCCAGGCCCAGCCGGTACGCGGCCAGTTCGCGGGCCCACAGCGGCAGCCCGGCGGAGGTCAGGGACGCGGCCAGGCCGTCCGCGTCCGCCGCGAGCAGTGCCTCGTACTCCGGCGCCTGCCCGGCTTCCGCCCGCAAGCGCTCCAACACGTCGTTCACCCGGCCACCCTAGGTGCCCGCGAGGGTCGCCACGGCGGGTTCCCGGAGTTGGTGACGGGCGCCGCCGGAGCCTGGCTGGAGCGCCGGTTGATCGATGATCGATGATCGGTACATTTGAGCGGCGCAGGTCACATCTGCGCGCCCTGGCGGACCAGTTACCAGCGGGTTATTGTCCCTACAACACGTACGAGGGCGGCCTGGTGACGCAGCCACCTCGTGCCAGTCGGTTCAGTACGACCTCTTGCACGACCTCACGGCGTGACCCCGGGACAGGGCTCCGCCGCTTCCGCCCTCCGGGCCGCTCCCTTCCGGGACCCCCTGGGCTTCTCCGCACGGCTTTCCGTACGGCATCCGCGCGCGCTGTGCGCCGCGCGCCCCCCTCAGTCGTCACCCTCTTCCACTGGAGTCCCGCGATGGACCTTCCGTCCACGTCCAGTCAGTCCTCCCCCTCCTCCAAGCCCGCCCTGCAGAGCATCGCGATCGTCGGTCTCGGCACGATGGGCACCGGCATCGCCGAGGTCCTCGCCCGGGCCGGCCGCGAGGTCGTCGGCATCGACATCAGCGAGGCCGCCGCCCGCCGGGCCACCGCGGCCCTCGCGGCGGCCACCGCCCGCTCCGTCACCAAGGGACTGCTCACCGAGCAGGAGCGCGAGGGCGTGCTCGCCCGCTTCCGCACCTTCTCCGAGCTGGGCGCCGCCGCCGACGCCGATCTCGTCATCGAGGTGGTCCCCGAGTCCTACGAGCTGAAGCAGCGGATCTTCCGCGAGCTCGACGCGATCGTCCGGCCCACCGCGATCCTGGCCACGGGCACCAACGCCCTGTCGGTGACGCGGATGGCCGCCGAGTCGCAGCGCCCGGAGCGCGTCGTCGGCCTGCACTTCTTCAACCCCGCCCCGGCGATGAAGCTGGTCGAGGTCGTCTCCAGCGTGCTGACGGCCCCGCCGGCCGTCGAGGCGGTCACGACGCTGGCCCGCGAGCTCGGCAAGGAGCCCGTCGCGGTCGGCGACCGCCCGGGCTTCGTCGCCGACGGCCTGCTGTTCGGCTACCTCAACCAGGCCGCCGCCATGTACGAGGCCAAGTACGCCTCCCGCGAGGACATCGACGCGGCGATGAAGCTGGGCTGCGGCATGCCGATGGGCCCGCTCGCCCTGCTCGACCTGATCGGCGTGGACACCGCCCGCACCGTCCTGGAGGCCATGTACACGGCGTCCGGCGACCGGCTGCACGCCCCGGCCCCGATCCTCGGCCACCTCGCCGAGGCGGGCCTGACCGGGCAGAAGTCCGGGCGCGGGTTCTACACGTACGAGGCCGCGGGCAGCAAGGTCGTCGTCCGCGACCTGCAGACCCCGCCGGACGGGGACCTGGTCCGGGCGAGCCGCCCGGTGAACTCGGTCGGCGTGGCCGGTTCGGGCACGATGGCGAGCGGTATCGCGCAGGTCTTCGCGCAGGCCGGCTTCCCGGTGGTGCTGGCTGCCCGCAGCCAGGAGAAGGCGGACGCCGCCAAGGCCGCGATCGGCAAGTCGCTCGGCCGCGCGGTGGACCGGGGCCGGCTGTCCGCGGACGCCGCCGCGGCCACCCTGGGCCGGATCACGCCGGCGGGCTCGCTGGAGTCCTTCTCCGAGGTGGACCTGGCCGTGGAGGCCGTCGCCGAGGACCTGGCGGTCAAGCAGGAGCTCTTCCAGGCGCTGGACAAGGTCTGCAAGCCCGGCGCGGTGCTGGCCACCACCACCTCCTCGCTGCCGGTGATCGCGATCGCCCGCGCGACGGCGCGTCCGCAGGACGTGATCGGCATGCACTTCTTCAACCCGGCTCCGGCGATGAAGCTCGTCGAGGTGGTCCGCACCGTGCTGACCGCCGACGACGTCCACGCCACGGTCCGCGGGATCTGCGGTCAGGTGCGCAAGCACGCGGTGGACTGCGGGGACCGGGCCGGCTTCATCGTGAACGCGCTGCTGTTCCCGTACCTCAACAACGCGATCAAGATGGTCGAGCAGCACTACGCCGGCATCGACGACATCGACGCGGCGATGAAGCTGGGCGGCGGCTACCCGATGGGGCCCTTCGAGCTCCTGGACGTGGTCGGCCTGGACGTGTCACTGGCCATCGAGCAGGTCCTGCACAAGGAGTTCCGCGACCCGGGCCTGGCCCCGTCCCCGCTGCTGGAGCACCTGGTGGCGGCTGGCTGCCTGGGCCGGAAGACCGGCCGCGGATTCCGTGAGTACGCCCCCCGCCGGTAACCGGCGGCAGGCACACGAGCCGGATGCGTGGGGAGGGCTGCTCGGGTCTGCCGGACCCTCACGGCAGGCCGTACCCTCCGAGCCCAGTGCGGGCTCTCCCCCGCATCCATTCCCGTCCCACCCCCCTCGGGAGCGCTCTCCCGTGCAAATGAAGTACTTTCGCTCTATGTCCCAGCCCGCCAAGACCTCGCCCCGTGCCTCCTCGGCCACCGACACCCCGGAGAGCCCGGCCGGCACCAAGGCGGCCGCGCAGCGGCTCAAGATGCGCCGCGAGCTGGCGGCGGCCGCGATGGAGCTGTTCGCGACCAAGGGGTACGAGGCGACGACGGTCGACGAGATCGCCTCGGTGGCCGGGGTGGCGCGCCGGACCTTCTTCCGGCACTTCCGGTCCAAGGAAGAGGCGATCTTCCCGGACCACGACGACACCCTGACCCGCGCCGAGGCCGTCCTCGACGTGGCTCCGGCGCACGAGCACCCGCTCGACACGGTGTGCCGGGGGATCAAGGAAGTCATGAAGATGTACGCCGCCTCGCCGGCGGTGTCGGTGGAGCGCTACCGGCTCACCCGCGAGGTGCCTGCGCTGCGGGAGCGGGAGATCGCCTCGGTCGCCCGCTACGAGCGGCTCTTCACCCGCTACCTGCTGGCCCATTTCGACGAGCAGGACCACCACGACGACAACGACGACCCGCTGCTGGCGGAGGTGGCCGCCTCGGCGGTGGTCACGGCCCACAACCACGTGCTGCGGCGCTGGCTGCGGGCCGGCGGGCGGGGCGACGTGGAGGCACAGCTCGACCACGCCTTCTCGATCGTGCGCAAGACCTTCGGCAGCGGGATCGGCGCGGGGCGCACGCTGAGCGCGGTGCCGGCGGCCCCGGTCGCGCCCCCAGCCTCGGTCCGTACGCAGGGCGAGGTACTGGTGGCGGTGGCGCGTACGGACGCGCCGCTGGACGAGGTCATGCGGACCATCGAAGAGGCACTCAGAAACAAGCAGCGGTAACTCACGTGTAGCTCGCGTCACAGCGGCCGCTCCCGTTCCGGGGGCGGCCGCTTTCGTTTGTCCGGGTTGCCCCTACTCGCGGGTAACTCTGATCGATCATCGCTCATCCGTGCAGGTCAATCGGCAAATGAGAGAAAGTTTTGGCACCCGGTGCCTTGCTGAGTGACACGGGGTGCCATACGTTGAATCTCGTCCGGATGTCCCCGCGGCCCAGCCCACTCGGCACGGAACGCGCCCCGGACGCCTGCGTCACCAGGCACCCCGCACCGCCCCACCACAGGCAACGCGCAGCTCCACCCTCAGCCGAATCGACGGCGCCCCGAACACACCGCTTCGCCCGCTCCACGCAACCCGTTTCCCTCAGCGCACCTCATCAGCGCACGGCCGGAGGCAACACCGTGAAGGACATCCTGGACGCGATCCAGTCGCAGAGCGCTACGGCAGCCGACTTCGCAGCCATGCCGCTACCCGATTCGTACCGCGCGATCACCGTGCACAAGGACGAGGCGGAGATGTTCGCCGGGCTCACCACCCGCGAGAAGGACCCGCGCAAGTCCCTGCACCTGGACCAGGTCCCGGTTCCGGAGCTCGGCCCGGGCGAGGCCCTGGTGGCCGTCATGGCCTCCTCGGTCAACTACAACTCCGTGTGGACCTCGATCTTCGAGCCGGTGTCCACCTTCAGCTTCCTGGAGCGCTACGGGCGCCTCTCGGAGCTCACCAAGCGCCACGACCTCCCGTACCACGTCATCGGCTCGGACCTCGCGGGCGTCGTCCTGCGCACCGGTCCCGGCGTGAACGCCTGGAAGCCCGGCGACGAGGTCGTCGCGCACTGCCTGTCGGTCGAGCTGGAGTCCTCGGACGGCCACAACGACACGATGCTCGACCCCGAGCAGCGCATCTGGGGCTTCGAGACCAACTTCGGCGGCCTGGCGGAGATCGCGCTCGTCAAGTCCAACCAGCTGATGCCCAAGCCCGACCACCTCAGCTGGGAGGAGGCCGCCTCCCCCGGCCTGGTCAACTCCACCGCCTACCGCCAGCTGGTCTCCCGCAACGGTGCCGGTATGAAGCAGGGCGACAACGTCCTGATCTGGGGCGCGAGCGGCGGCCTCGGCTCGTACGCGACCCAGTTCGCGCTGGCCGGCGGCGCCAACCCGATCTGCGTGGTCTCCAGCGCGCAGAAGGCGGACATCTGCCGGGCGATGGGCGCGACCGCGATCATCGACCGCAGCGCCGAGGGCTACAAGTTCTGGAAGGACGAGCACACCCAGGACCCCAAGGAGTGGAAGCGCCTCGGCAAGCGCATCCGCGAGCTGACCGGCGGCGAGGACGTGGACATCGTCTTCGAGCACCCGGGCCGCGAGACCTTCGGCGCCTCCGTGTACGTCACCCGCAAGGGCGGCACGATCGTCACCTGCGCCTCGACCTCGGGCTACAACCACGAGTACGACAACCGGTACCTGTGGATGTCGCTGAAGAAGATCGTCGGCTCCCACTTCGCGAACTACCGCGAGGCCTGGGAGGCCAACCGCCTCGTCGCCAAGGGCAAGATCCACCCCACCCTGTCGAAGGTCTACTCCCTGGAGCAGACCGGCCAGGCCGCCTACGACGTCCACCGCAACCTCCACCAGGGCAAGGTCGGCGTCCTCGCGCTGGCCCCCGAGGAGGGCCTGGGCGTCCGGGACCACGAGATGCGCGCGACGCACCTCGAGGCGATCAACCGGTTCCGCGACGTGTAGCGGAGCGGACCGACCAGCACAGCCGCACCATCCGATTCGCCCGACCCGTCTGAGATCGTTCAAGGGCCAAAGGGACAGCCTGAGATGACAGAGCGCCAGAAAGACCGTCCGTGGCTCATGCGGACGTACGCCGGCCACTCCACGGCCGAGGCGTCCAACGAGCTGTACCGCCGCAACCTCGCCAAGGGCCAGACCGGCCTGTCGGTCGCCTTCGACCTGCCGACGCAGACCGGATACGACCCCGACCACATCCTCGCCCGCGGCGAGGTCGGCCGGGTCGGGGTCCCGGTCTCCCATCTGGGCGACATGCGGCGGCTGTTCCAGGACATCCCCCTGGAGCAGATGAACACCTCGATGACGATCAACGCCACGGCCATGTGGCTGCTGGCGCTCTATCAGGTGGCCGCCGAGGAGCAGGGCGCGGACATCTCCCAGCTCCAGGGCACCACCCAGAACGACATCGTCAAGGAGTACCTCTCGCGCGGGACGCACGTCTTCCCGCCCGGGCCCTCGCTCCGCCTGACGACGGACATGATCGCGTACACGGTCAACCACATCCCGAAGTGGAACCCGATCAACATCTGCAGCTACCACCTGCAGGAGGCCGGGGCCACGCCCGTCCAGGAGATCTCCTACGCGATGGCCACGGCCATCGCCGTCCTGGACTCGGTGCGCGACTCGGGCCAGGTGCCCGAGGAGCGCTTCGGCGAGGTCGTCGCCCGCATCTCCTTCTTCGTGAACGCGGGCGTCCGCTTCATCGAGGAGATGTGCAAGATGCGCGCCTTCGGCCGCATCTGGGACAAGGTCACCCGCGAGCGCTACGGCATCGAGAACGACAAGCAGCGCCGCTTCCGCTACGGCGTCCAGGTCAACTCGCTCGGCCTGACCGAGGCGCAGCCGGAGAACAACGTCCAGCGCATCGTGCTGGAAATGCTCGCGGTCACCCTCTCCAAGGACGCCCGCGCCCGCGCCGTGCAGCTGCCGGCCTGGAACGAGGCGCTGGGCCTGCCCCGGCCCTGGGACCAGCAGTGGTCGCTGCGCATCCAGCAGGTCCTGGCCCACGAGAGCGACCTGCTCGAGTACGAGGACATCTTCGCCGGCTCGCACGTCATCGAGGCCAAGGTCGAGTCCCTGGTGGACGAATGCCTGGCGGAAATCGACCGGATCCAGGAGATGGGCGGCGCGATGGCGGCCGTCGAGTCCGGGTACCTGAAGGGCGAGCTGGTCTCCTCGCACGCCGAGCGCCGGGCCCGGATCGAGGACGGCAAGGACAAGATCGTCGGCGTCAACTGCTTCCAGCAGACCGAGGAGAACCCGCTCACCGCGGACCTCGACGGCGCCATCATGACGGTGGACGGAGCCCTGGAGGCGCAGACCGTCGAGCGCATCGGCCGCTGGAAGTCCGAGCGCCAGGAGTCCTCGGACCGGCAGGGCGGCGGCGATCCGTTCGTCTTCCCGACGGTCATGCAGGCCCTGGTCCGGCTGAAGGAGGCCGCGGCGGGCGACGAGAACCTGATGGACGCCACCCTGGAGTGCGCCCGCGCCGGCGTCACGACCGGCGAGTGGTCCGGCGCCCTGCGCGAGGTCTTCGGGGAGTTCCGGGCGCCGACCGGGGTCTCCTCGGCCCCGGTGGCCGTGACCGCCGAGGAGGGGACCCCCATGGCCCTCGTCCGCGCGAAGGTCTCCCGTACGGCCGACGAGCTGGGCTCCGGCCGGCTGCGCCTGCTGGTCGGCAAGCCCGGCCTGGACGGGCACTCCAACGGCGCCGAGCAGATCGCCGTACGGGCCCGCGACGCCGGTTTCGAGGTGGTCTACCAGGGCATTCGGCTGACGCCCGAGGAGATCTCCTCGGCGGCCCTGGCCGAGGACGTCCACTGCGTGGGACTGTCCATCCTGTCCGGCTCGCACAGCGCGCTCGTCCCGGACGTGCTGGAACGCCTGCGTGCGGCGGGGGCGGGTGACATCCCCGTCGTCCTCGGAGGCATCATTCCGAATGCCGACGCCGTGGCGCTGAAGGCGGCCGGGGTGGCCGCCGTATTCACCCCGAAGGACTTCGGCATCACGGAGATCATCGGCCGTATCGTCGACGAGATCCGCAAGGCGAACAAGCTCCACCCGCTCGTCGACGCCGACGACACCGTTACCGACATCAGCGACACCAAGAACACCGCTGCAAGCACGGAGGTCCCCGCATGACCACGCCCTCTTCCCCGGTCAACCGGCTGCGGCCGCGCCGCTCCTGCCTCGCGGTGCCGGGTTCCAACCCCCGGTTCCTGGAGAAGGCCCAGGGCCTGCCGGCCGACCAGGTCTTCCTCGACCTGGAGGACGCCTGCGCCCCGCTCGCCAAGGAAGGCGCCCGCCACACCATCGTGGACGCGCTGAACAACGGCGACTGGACGGGCAAGACCCGCGTGGTGCGCGTCAACGACTGGACCACGCACTGGACGTACCGCGACGTGATCACGGTCGTCGAGGGCGCCGGCCAGAACCTCGACTGCATCATGCTGCCGAAGGTCCAGGACGCCCAGCAGGTCGTGGCGCTCGACCTCCTGCTGACGCAGATCGAGAAGACCATGGGCTTCGAGGTCGGCAAGATCGGCATCGAGGCGCAGATCGAGAACGCCAAGGGCCTGGTCAACGTCGACGAGATCGCCGCCGCCTCGCCGCGGCTGGAGACCATCATCTTCGGGCCGGCCGACTTCATGGCTTCGATCAACATGAAGTCCCTGGTCGTGGGCATGCAGCCGCCCGGCTACGGCGCGGACGCCTACCACTACATCCTGATGCGGATCCTGATGGCGGCCCGCATGCACGACCTGCAGGCGATCGACGGCCCCTTCCTGCAGATCAAGAACGTCGACGGCTACCGCGAGGTCGCGGGGCGCGCGGCGGCGCTGGGCTTCGACGGCAAGTGGGTGCTGCACCCGGGCCAGGTCGACGCGGCCAACGAGGTCTTCTCCCCCTCGCAGGAGGACTACGACCACGCCGAGCTGATCCTCGACGCCTACGACTGGTGCACCTCCGAGGCGGGCGGCAAGAAGGGCTCGGCGATGCTCGGCGACGAGATGATCGACGAGGCCAGCCGCAAGATGGCCCTGGTCATCTCCGGCAAGGGCCGCGCCGCGGGCATGCGCCGCACCACCAAGTTCGAGATCCCGGAGGCCTGATCCCGATGCAGTTCGGACGCACCTACGAAGAGTTCGAGATCGGCGCGGTCTACAAGCACTGGCCCGGAAAGACGGTCACCGAGTACGACGACCACCTCTTCTGCCTGCTGACCATGAACCACCACCCGCTGCACATGGACAGCAACTACGCCGAGAACACGACCGACTTCGGCAAGAACGTCGTCGTGGGCAACTACATCTACTCGCTGCTGCTGGGCATGTCCGTGCCGGACGTCTCCGGCAAGGCGATCGCCAACCTGGAGATCGAGTCGCTGCGGCACGTGGCGCCGACCTTCCACGGCGACACGATCTACGGCGAGACCACGGTCCTCGACAAGACCCCGTCGAAGTCGAAGAACGACCGCGGCATCGTCTACGTCGAGACCAAGGGCTACAAGCAGGACGGCACCCTCGTCTGCGTCTTCCGGCGCAAGGTGATGGTCCCGACCGAGACGTACATCAAGGAGCGCGGCGGCGAGCAGCCCGGCCGCCCCACGCTGAAGGAACAGGGGAAGTAGAACCATGAGCCGACTTGCCCAGACCGCCGGCCTGACGGACGTCCAGAGGGAGATCCTCAAGACCGTCCGGGAGTTCGTCGACAAGGAGATCATCCCGGTCGCGACCGAGCTGGAGCACCGCGACGAGTACCCGCAGGCGATCGTCGACGGCCTCAAGGAACTCGGCCTCTTCGGCCTGATGATCCCGGAGGAGTACGGCGGCCTGGGTGAGTCGCTGCTCACCTACGCGCTGTGCGTCGAGGAGATCGCGCGTGGCTGGATGTCCGTCTCGGGCATCATCAACACGCACTTCATCGTCGCGTACATGCTCAAGCAGCACGGCACCCAGGAGCAGAAGGACTACTTCCTGCCCCGCATGGCGCTGGGCGAGGTGCGCGGCGCGTTCTCGATGTCCGAGCCGGGGCTCGGCTCCGATGTGTCGGCCATCACGTCCAAGGCGGTCAAGGACGGCGACGAGTACGTCCTGAACGGCCAGAAGATGTGGCTGACGAACGGCGGCACGTCCACGCTGGTGGCCGTTCTGGTCCGCAGTGACGAAGGACACCCGGACGGCACCGCGCCCCACAAGTCGATGACGACCTTCCTCGTGGAGAAGGAGGCCGGCTTCGGTGAGGTGCGCCCCGGCCTGACCATCCCCGGCAAGATCGACAAGATGGGCTACAAGGGCGTCGACACGACCGAGCTCATCATGGACGGACTGCGCATTCCGGCCAATCGGGTGCTGGGCGGCCAGACCGGCCGAGGGTTTTACCAAATGATGGACGGGGTCGAGGTCGGCCGCGTCAACGTGGCGGCCCGTGGCTGCGGCGTCGCACAGCGTGCGTTCGAGCTGGGTGTCTCGTATGCCCAGCAACGTCACACTTTCGGCAAGGCCATCGCCGAGCACCAGGCGATCCAGTTCAAGCTGGCCGAGATGGCTACCAAGGTCGAAGCCGCCCATGCGATGATGGTCAATGCAGCACGCAAAAAGGACTCCGGGGAACGAAACGACCTCGAAGCAGGGATGGCGAAGTACCTCGCCTCCGAGTACTGCAAGGAGGTGGTTGAGGACGCGTTCCGCATCCACGGCGGCTACGGCTTCTCGAAGGAGTACGAGATCGAGCGTCTCTACCGGGAGGCTCCGATGCTGCTCATCGGTGAAGGTACCGCCGAGATCCAGAAAATGATCATCGGGCGACGCCTGCTCGAGGAGTACCGACTCCAGGGCTGAAAGTCCCTTTTGCGGGGAATCATCCAGTGGTTTTCCGCAAAAGAGTCACTACCAGTCACTGGCCGGCGGTCATCGACTCGGCTTCTGGCTTGCCCAGTTGTTGCGTGCAACCGATAGCATTCCAGTAAAGCCGCCGTCCCGTCCCCCTATTTGCGGCGCGGCACCACCCGCTACGAAGGTCATCCATGCCCCACAGCCAAACCTCTGCACCTCGCGTCGGCCTCCTCGGTGGACGCCTCGCGCGCGGAGCATCGCCGTGGCTTCTGCCGACCGTCGCCACCGCCGCTCTCAGCCTCACCAGGGCCCGCAAGTCCGGACGCTGGGCGGCAGTAGCCGTGCCCACCACCGCGCTCGCGGCGGGCATGCTGTGGTTCTTCCGCGACCCCGAGCGTGAGATCACGCAGGGCCGGGTCATCTCGCCCGCCGACGGTGTGGTGCAGAGCATCATGCCGTGGAAGGACGGGCGGACCCGGGTCGCGATCTTCATGAGCCCGCTGAACGTGCACGTCAACCGCGCGCCCCTCGCGGGCACGGTGACGTCCGTGGAGCACATCCCCGGCGGATTCGTTCCGGCGTTCAACAAGGAGAGCGAGAACAACGAGCGCGTTGTCTGGCACTTCGACACCGAGCTCGGCGACATCGAGATGGTGCAGATCGCCGGCGCCGTCGCGCGCCGCATCGTCCCGTACCTGCCGGCCGGCTCCAAGGTGGAGCAGGGCGAACGCATCGGTCTGATCCGCTTCGGCTCGCGCGTCGACATCTACCTCCCGGAGGGCGTCGAGGTCGCGGTCGAGGTCGGGCAGGCCACCACCGCGGGGGTGACCCGAATTGACCGTGACTGACCCTGAGACCCCGGCCGCAGGCTGGGTGCCCGAGGCGCCCGAGGAGGAGTCCGCCGAGGACGACATGCCGCTGTCACTGCGGCTGTCGATAGCGGACACCCTCACCCTCGGCAACGCGACGTGCGGATTCATGGCGGTGTACTTCACCACCACCGGGATCCTCATTCCGCACCTCACCGGCAGCGGCGAGTCGGGCATGGCCCGCAGCAGCGCCGCGACGGCCGTGATACTGATGCTGCTCGCCGCGGTCTTCGACCTCTTCGACGGCATCGTGGCCCGCAAGCTGCGCAGCTCGCCGATGGGCGCCGAGCTGGACAACCTGTCCGACCTGATCAGCTTCGGTCTGGCCCCCGCGTACTTCGTGCTCGTCTACGGCATGGTCGCCGTGGACGCGGTCCAGAAGATGTCCGCGCTGGCCGCGATCGTGGTGCTGCTGGCCGTGGTGCTGCGCCTCGCGAGATTCAGCTGCGTGACGATGAAGGACGGCATGTTCCAGGGCATGCCGAGCCCCTTCGGCGCGCTGACGGTCGTCTCGATCGTGCTGCTGGAGCTGCCGTTCGTCCCGACGCTGCTGGCGATCATCGGGGTGGCGTGGCTGATGGTGAGCCGGGTCGAGTACCCCAAGCCGCGGGGTGTCCTCGCGGTGGCGATGCTGAGCTGGATCGTCGGGGCGATGGGCCTGCTGGCGGCGTGGGCGTTCGACGCGCCGGGCGGCGGGCTGCTGCTCCAGACCGGCTGTGCGCTGCAGATCGCTCTGGCGGCGACGATCCCGCTGTTCGCGACGACCCGTCGCGCGAACACGTTCCGCCACAACCGCCGTGAGGCGCGGGCCACGCAGGCCCCGTAAGCACGGCTGTACGCGCACGAGAGGGCCCCCGGCCGCCAGCAGGCGACCGGGGGCCCTCTCGTATGCGCGTCCCGCCCGGTCCCGCGCGGGGCCTCGCCCCTCCCCGGGCGGGACGGGCGCGGGGACCGGTGGAACCGCGGCCGGCGGATAGGCTTGATGTCGGAAAACCGCCAGCCCGGGGGACAGGGGGCCGGGAGGATGGACGGCATGTACACCGACACCGAGCGTTGCGTGAGGGCCGTCCAGTCCAAGGACGCTCGCTTCGACGGCTGGTTCTTCACCGCTGTCAGGACCACCGGCATCTACTGCCGGCCCAGCTGCCCCGCCGTACCGCCCAAGGTCGAGAACATGACCTTCCTGCCCAGCGCCGCCGCCTGCCAGCAGAGCGGGTACCGGGCCTGCAAGCGGTGCCGGCCCGACACCTCCCCCGGCTCCCCCGAGTGGAACGCCCGCGCCGACGCCGTCGCCCGCGCCATGCGCCTCATCCAGGACGGTGTGGTCGACCGGGAAGGCGTTCCGGGACTGGCCGCCAGGCTCGGGTACTCCTCCCGCCAGGTGGAGCGCCAGCTCAACGCCGAGCTCGGGGCCGGGCCGCTCGCGCTCGCCCGGGCACAGCGCGCGCAGACCGCCCGGCTGCTGATCGAGACCTCGGAGCTCCCGATGGGCGACATCGCCTTCGCCGCCGGGTTCTCCTCCATCCGGACCTTCAACGACACCGTCCGCGAGGTCTTCGCGCTGGCGCCGGGCGAGCTGCGGACCAGAGCGGGGAAGGGACCCCGCCAGGTCCGGGCCCAGGTGCCCGGCACCATAAGCCTGCGGCTCCCCTTCCGCGCCCCGCTCAACCCCGACAACCTCTTCGGCCACCTCGCCGCGACCGCCGTGCCCGGCGTCGAGGAGTGGCGTGCGGGCGCCTACCGCCGCACCCTGCGGCTCCCCTACGGCACGGGCGTCGTCGCGCTCACCCCGCAGCCCGACCACATCGGCTGCCGGCTCGCCCTGACCGACCTGCGCGACCTGACCATCGCCATCAACCGCTGCCGCCGGCTCCTGGACCTGGACGCCGACCCCGAGGCCGTCGACGAGCAGCTGCGCTCGGATCCGCTGCTGGCCCCGATCGTGGACAAGGCCCCCGGGCGCCGGGTGCCCCGTACGGTCGACGCGGAGGAGTTCGCCGTACGGGCGGTCCTCGGCCAGCAGGTGTCCACCGCGGCGGCCCGTACGCACGCCGCCCGGCTGGTCAGGGCCCTCGGCGAGCCGGTGGCGGACCCCGATCCCGAGGGCGGCCTGACGCACCTGTTCCCGTCCTCGCAGGCGCTGGCCGGGCTCGATCCGCAGTCGCTGGCCCTGCCCCTCAGCCGGCGCACCACCCTGACCACGCTCGTCTCGGCGCTGGCGGACGGCTCGCTCCCGCTCGCCGCCGACAGCGACTGGGAGAGCGCCCGTGCGCGGCTGGCCGCGCTGCCCGGTTTCGGGCCGTGGACCACCGAGATCATCGCGATGCGGGCGCTGGGCGACCCCGACGCCTTCATCCCCTCCGACCTGGGGATCCGGCGGGCCGCGAAGGGGCTCGGGCTGCCGTCCACGCCCGCCGCGCTGACGGCCCGCGCGGCGCACTGGCGGCCCTGGCGCGCGTACGCCGTCCAGTACCTGTGGGCCACCGAGGACCACGCCGTCAACTTCCTGCCCGCCTGACTTCCGAGGAGTACGAACCACCATGTCCAGCAGCAGCGGCAAGCAGCACACCGTCGTCGAGAGCCCGTACGAGCCGCTCACCCTCGTCGCCACCGGCGGCCTCCTCAGCGGGCTCTACATGACCGGGCAGCGCCACCGGCCGGCCGATGAGTCCTTCGGCGAGCGCGTCGACGCCGGAGAGGAGCCCTTCCCCGAGGTGGTGCGGCAGCTGACCGCGTACTTCGCCGGGGAGCTCACCGAGTTCGACCTGCCGGTCCGGCTGGAGGGCACCGACTTCCAGCGCAGCGTGTGGGAGCAGCTCGTACGGATCCCCTACGGGCAGACCTGGTCGTACGGGGAGCTGGCGGCCAAGCTCGGCAAGCCGAACGCCTCGCGCGCGGTGGGCCTGGCCAACGGGAAGAACCCGGTCGGCATCATCGTGCCCTGCCACCGCGTGATCGGGGCGTCCGGCTCCATGACCGGCTACGGAGGCGGCATCGACCGCAAGGTGCGCCTGCTCGCCTTCGAGTCCGGAGCCGACGAGCTCTAGAGACGACCTAGATCCGAACGGGACGGTCTAGATCACGACGAGCGGGACCAGCAGGGCGAAGGCGGCGCCTGCCTCGACGGCGTAGGCGTACAGGGAGGGGTGCTGGACGGGGGCCGCGAGCAGGACCACGCTCTGCTGGGCCGTGGCCGCCCCCACCCACTCGGCGCCGGCGCCCAGGCCGCCCTCGTACCAGCCCTCGCAGGAGCCGGGACCGGTGACGGCGAGGACGTCGTCCTCCCGGCGGTAGAAGGCCTGCCAGCCGGCGGCCGGCGCGGACCAGGCCTCGAAGTCGGTGAACAGGGCCCAGCCGCCGTCGCGGATCGCGGTGTCGAACATCCAGACCGGCACCCCGTCGGGGGTGACCTCGCCGCCGGCCTGCTGATCGGTGGTGAAGTGGACCATGGGCAGGGCGTCGGGCCCGTCGGCGGTGCTGGGCCAGGCGTACATCGTGATCATCTGCTGAATTCTGTCCTGCCCGGTGTAGGCGCGAAATAACGAGCGGGGGCCCCGCTAAGCCGTGGGCGTGCGGCCGTTCTCCAACTCCGCGGCGCCCTCGCCGGACCGCAGCACCCGGTACGCCTCCTCGGTGCGCAGGCCGAGCGCTCCCGGCAGATAGTCCGTCAGCTCCGCGGGCTGCACCATCCGCCAGGAGACCAGCTCCTCCTCCTGGAGCCGGACGGAGGCGAGCTGATCGGCGTCGAGGACGCCGCCGTCGTAGAGGTAGGCGACGAGCGGCGGCCGGTCCGCGCCGAGCGTCCAGTCGACGGCGAGCAGCCGGCCGAGCGGTACGTCGATGCCGATCTCCTCGGCGCTCTCGCGGCGGGCGGCCGCGCGCGGGGACTCGCCCTGGTCCGACTCGATGGTTCCGCCCGGCAGGGCCCAGCCCGCACGGTAGTTGGGCTCGACGAGGAGCACCCGGCCCTCGGCGTCCCGGTAGAGGGCGGCCGCGCCGGCCAGTACCCGGGGCAGGCTCGCGATGTAGGTGGCGTAGTCATCCGTGGTGGTCACCCGGCAACCCTACCGAGGCGCCCGGGAAGGCGGGAGGACCCGCCGCAGAGGCCCTCCGAAGGCGTACAGACGGTCGAACGACAGCTCATTCAAGATGATATTCTTGCCGACCGTTCGGCCCGGCCCGCACGGTTTCCGAATTCGGCCGCGTCACACCGGTCAGACCGTCGGTGCTTTCGCCGAGTTCTTCAACTGCTCAGGTATTGCCGAGTTCTTCACGCTCTCAGGTATTGGGGACGGGCGACCAGCCATGCACAACGCAGCAGCCTCGACGCGCAACGTGGTCGACCATCCCGTTCCCGTGTTGTCGGTCGTCATCCCGATCTACAACGAGCAGGAGGCGCTGCCGCTGACCGTGGCCCGCCTGCGTCCGATCCTTGACGGGCTCGGCGTGGACTACGAGGTCGTCGGCATAGACGACGGCAGCACCGATGCCACTCCGGTCATCATGCAGAAGATCCGCCAGGACTGGCCCGAGCTGCGCATCATCCGCTTCGCCCGCAATTCCGGGCACCAGGCGGCGCTGACGGCGGGCATCCACCGGGCCTTCGGCGAGTACGTCGTCAGCATCGACGCCGACCTGCAGGACCCGCCGGAGAAGATCGCGGAGATGTTCGCGCTCGCCCGCGAGAAGGACCTGGACATCGTCTACGGGGTGCGCGGCGACCGCGGCACCGACACCTTCTTCAAGCGGCGCACGGCCGGCGCCTACTACTGGCTGATGCGCAAGCTCGTCGGCAAGAACATGCCCAACCAGGCCGGCGACTTCCGCCTCCTGAGCCGGGCCGCCGTCGACGCGCTGAAGTCCCTGCCCGAGCACCAGCCGGTCTACCGGCTGCTCGTGCCGTGGCTCGGCTTCAACAGCGGCGAGGTCGTCTACGTCCGCGAGGAGCGGGTCGCCGGCAGCACCCATTACCCGCTGTCCAAGATGGTCCGCCTCGCGCTCGACAGCATCACCAACTTCTCGGCGGCCCCGCTGCGGCTCGCCACCTGGCTCGGGCTGCTGAGCTTCCTGGTCTGCTTCGGTCTGGCGGTCTACACGACCTTCCAGTACGCGTTCGGCTCGACCGTGCCGGGCTGGTCCTCGCTGTTCATCGGCATGCTCTTCATCGGCGGTGTCCAACTCGTCTGCGTGGGCCTGCTCGGTGAGTACATCGGCCGGATCTACTCGGCCGTCCAGGCCCGGCCGGCCTACTTCGTCGGCTACGACTCCGCGGAGCGGGACGGCGCCGCGCCAGGTGCCAAGACCTCCGATCACCCGGCCTGATCCGGAAGCCGGCCGACCCACAGCAGGCAGGGAGAAGCCAACCGTATGGGTACGACTGGAAACGCCGTCTCCGAGCGGCGGAGCTCCTCGGGGGAGCGATCCGACGGCGCGACCCCGGCAGGCGAGGCCGAGCGGCCCCAGACACACCGGTTCCTCCGGTTCCTGCCGGGCATCGCCGCCTACCTCGTGCTGGCCGCGCTACTGCTGCTCGCCGACACTTCGGCGAGCGACGTCGCCCGGTACACCGGATACGCGCTCTGGGGCGTCGTGCTCCCCGGCACCCTGGTGTTCCGGGCGCTGCGCCGCCGGCCCCACACCCTGGTCGAGGACCTCGCGTACGGAGCCGTCACCGGCCTCGCCCTGGAACTGGCCGCCTGGTTCGTGCTGGTCTCCCTCGGGGCCCAGTCGGTCGCCACCGCCTGGCCCCTCGCCGTGGTGGTCCCCTTCCTCGCCGTACCGGGCCTGCGCCGGCACTGGTGTCCACGCGGCTACGCCCGCACCTCCCTCGGCTGGTCCTGGTCGGTCTCCGGGCTGGTCATGCTCACCGGCGCGTACTTCTACCAGGACTCCTTGTCGAAGTACCCGGTCCTGTCCGACAGCGAGACCTCGCGGATCTTCGCCGACCTGCCGTACTTACTGTCGCTCGCCGCGAACGCGAAGCAGCACGTACCGCTGACGCTCCCCCAGGCCTCCGGTGAACCGCTCCACTACCACTGGTTCTCCTTCGCCCACATGGCGATGAGCTCCATGGTCGGGCACATAGACCTGCCGGTGATCCAGACGCGGCTCATGGTTCCGGCGCTCGCCGCGCTCGCCGTGGTGCTCACCGCCGTGGTGGCCCGGCGGCTCACCGGCCGCGCCTGGGCCGGTCCGCCGGCCGTCGTCCTGCTCTTCGTCGTCACCGAGTTCACGGCGATCTACCCGAACAACGTGGACACCTGGACGCTCGGCGCCCCGTCCGTCCGGCTGATGTACTGGTCGAGCCTGTCCTACACGTACAGCCAGCCGCTGCTGATCGCGCTGATGGGCGCCGTCGGCGAGGCCCTGCGCCGGCTGCGCGGGGCCGGCGACGGCGACGGCACGGGGAATGCGGCCCCCGCGTTCGGCCGCGGGCTCTTCGTCCTGGTCGCCCTGTTCGCGCTGGCCTCCAGCGCGGCCAAAGCCAGCACCCTGCCGGTCACCATCGCCGGACTGGCCCTCGCCGGACTCGTGGTGCTGATCGCGACCCGCCGCATCCCGTGGACGGTGGTCGGGCTCGGCGCGATCCTCGCCTCCGCCCAGCTCTTCGCGACGGCGGTGATCTTCAAGTTCGAGACCTACGGACTCCAGATCGTTCCGCTGGGCAACCTCGCCCCCTTCTGGGCCGACCCGGACCACAAGCGTTCGGCGCCGCTCCAGGCCCTGCTGATCGTGTCGGCTCTGTTCGCCTTCGTGCTGTACCACCACCTCAAGCTGGTCGGCATGATCCCGCTGATCCTGCGCCGGCGGTCCAAACTGGACCCCCTCCAGTGGTTCCTGCTGGGTTCCGCCGTGGCGGGGCCCTGCGCATACCTGCTCATCGGCGGCTACAACTCCAGCTACTTCACCATGGCCGCCCTGCCCTTCGGAGCCGTCCTCTCGGCCTGGGGCTGCTGCGAGGCGTTCGAACGCGCCGCGCTGCCCCGCCGGGCCCAGGTAGCGCTCGCCGTGGGCACGGTGGCCTTCGTCGCCCTGCTCACCTACGTGATCTACCGCTATTCGGCCGCGTGGCAGGCCTACGTCCTGCGCGAGTTCTCGGACGGGGACGCGCACAAGACGTACTACCTCCTCCTGCCCTCCGTGCTCGCGGGTGCGGCGCTGGCCGCGATCGCGCTGGTCTGCGGCCTCCTGTGGTGGGCCGGCGGCCGGGTGCTGCCCGCGCTGCGCGGCCGGGGCGCCGTCGTACTGATGACCGCGGTCCTCGCGACGGGCGCGCCGGGCGTCTTCCACGACGCCCTCCAGGCCCGGAAGCACACATGGATGGGATCGTGGACGTTGCCCGCCTCGCAGGTCGACGCGGCGCGCTGGGTCCGCGCGCACAGCGACCCCGGGGACGTGCTGGTCACCAACAGCCACGGCTGGGAGTTGAACGACGCCCACGGCCCCGGCTTCGAGAACACCCGTTCCTGGTGGCTCGGCGCCTACTCCGAGCGGTCGGTGCTGATCGAGGGCTGGGCGTACGCGCCCCGGATGATGGCGCTGACCCGAGGCGACGGCATCGGGTACGACGGTCCGTTCTGGGACCAGGCGCTGTTCAAGCTCAACGAGGACGCCGTGTACCGCCCCACGCAGGCGATCCTGCGCCGGCTGCACGACGAGTACCGCGTGCGCTACGTGGTGGTGCTCCGTACGGCGGGCGCCGAGTCTCCGCGCCTGGGGGAGCTCGCACAGAAGGAGTTCGACAACAAGCAGGTCGCCGTCTACCGAATACCGTGACCGGCTGACGCACGCGTACGGCGAAGGGCCCCGGCACGCGGCGAATTCGAGGGGCCTTCGTCGTCGGCGGAGCGGACGGCCGGTCAGCCCTGGCCGGGCCCCGGGTCGGAGTCGTCGCGGTCGCGGTTCTTCGACTCCGCGACGCGGCGCAGTCTGAGGTGGCGGGCCGGGCCCTGCTCGGTGATGGCGTCGCCGACCATGGCCTTGACCGCGTCCCGCATGCCGTGCAGGGCGTGGTGGCGGACGGGGCCCGCGCCCGGGTCCTCCCGCAGTTCCTTCACCAGGGCCCAGCAGAGCAGCAGCATCACGATCACGAACGGCAGCGCGACCAGGATGGTGGCCGTCTGGAGGGACTTCAGGCCGCCCGCGACGAGGAGTACGGCGGCCACCGCGGCCATCAGCACGCCCCAGGTGACGACGAGCCAGGTCGGCGGGTGGAGCGAGCCGCGGCTGGTGAGCGAGCCCATGACGAGGGAGGCGGAGTCGGCGCTGGTGACGAAGTACGTCATCACCAGGGCCATCGCGATCCACGAGGTGAGCGAGCCGAGCGGGAGCGCGTCGAGCATCGCGAAGAGGGACGCCTCGGTGCCCTCCTTGACCTTGGGGGCCATGTCGGCGACGCCGGTGGAGTCGAGGCGGATGGCGGTGCCGCCCATGACGCAGAACCAGACGACGGTGGCGCCGCTGGGGACCAGCAGCACGCCGACGAGGAACTCGCGGATGGTGCGGCCGCGCGAGATCCGGGCGATGAAGGTGCCGACGAACGGCGCCCAGGAGAGCCACCACGCCCAGTAGAAGATCGTCCACGCGCCGAGCCACGCGCTGTCGGTGAAGGCGCCGGTACGGGTGGCCATCGGGAGCAGGTCGTGCAGGTAGCTGCCGACGCTCGCCGGGATCACGTCGAGGATGTAGACGGTCGGGCCGAGGACGAAGACGAAGAGCATCAGGGCCGCGGCGAGCACGATGTTGACCGTGCTGAGCCATTTGACGCCCTTGTGCAGGCCGGAGAAGGCGGAGAGGACGAAGGCTGCGGAGAGGGACCCGATGATGACCAGCTCGACGGTGGTCGAGTCCTCGATCCCGGTGGTGATCTCGAGCCCCTTGGCCACCTGGAGCGCGCCGAGGCCGAGGCTGGTGGCGGTGCCGAAGACGGTCGCGAAGACGGCGAGCAGGTCGATGGCCTTGCCCGGCCGGCCGTTGGCCCGCTCCTCGCCCATGAGGGGGACGAAGGCGGAGCTGAGGCGGTTGCCGCGGCCCTTGCGGAAGGTCGCGTAGGCGAGGGCGAGCCCGGCGATCCCGTAGATCGCCCACGGGGTGAGGGTCCAGTGGAAGAAGGAGTAGTCGAGGGCGGCCCGGGCGGCGTCGCCGGTGCCGGGGGCCGCGCCGGAGGCCGGGGGCGGGTTCAGGTAGTGGGTGAGCGGCTCCCCCACCCCGTAGAACATCAGGCCGATCCCCATGCCGGCGCTGAACATCATCGCGATCCACGCGAGGTTCGTGAACTCGGGCTCCGAGTCGTCCTTGCCGAGGCGGATCCGCCCGAACCGGCTGATCGCGAGCACGACGCACATGACGAGGAACACGTCGGCGGCGATCACGAACAGCCACGCGAAGTTGTTCAGCACCCAGGCCAGGGCGGTGCTGGACGCCGAGTCGAAGGAGCTCTTGCCGAGTGCCGCCCACGCGACGACGGCCAGGACGGAGATCACTCCGATGGTGACGACGGTGCGGTCGGGAGTGCCGTCATCCGGGCCCGCCGACCCGCCGCCTGGGGAATCCGGACGTGGCTGTTCCAGTGAATCCGTGCTCATGCGGCCACACTATTCAGGCGTATATCCCGATTTAGGGGCATGCCGCGCCGGGTGTGGCCCAGGCCACGCATGGGCATAGGAGGATCCTCCGGATAGGCTCATGGGTGGCGCGACTGCACTGTTCGATAGCAAGGGATTAGCAAGGTGACGGACGGAGCAGTAACTGAGACCGCGCGCGTGCTCATCGCCGCGGACAAATTCAAGGGCTCGCTCACAGCCGTTCAGGTCGCGGAGCGGGTGACGGCCGGACTTCGCAAGGCCGTACCGGGCGTGGAGATCGAGACCCTCCCCGTCGCGGACGGCGGCGACGGTACGGTCGCGGCCGCTGTGGCGGCCGGTTTCGAGCGCCGGGAGGTACGGGTCACCGGACCGCTCGGTGACCAGGTCACGGCCGCCTTCGCGCTGCGCGAGGGCACCGCGGTGGTCGAGATGGCGGAGGCCTCCGGCCTCCAGCTGCTGCCGGCGGGTGTCTTCGCCCCGCTGACGGCGACCACCTACGGCTCCGGCGAACTGCTGAAGGCCGCACTCGACGCGGGAGCGCGCTCGATCGTCTTCGGTGTGGGCGGCAGCGCCACCACCGACGGCGGCGCGGGCATGCTGGCCGCTCTGGGCGCGGTGTTCCTGGATGCGAACGGTGAACCGGTCGGTCCGGGCGGCGGCGCGCTGGCGGCTCTGGCCTCGGCCGACCTGTCGGGCATCGACCCCCGCATCAAGGAGGTCGACTTCGTCCTGGCGAGCGACGTGGACAACCCGCTGACGGGTCCGAAGGGCGCTCCGGCGGTCTACGGCCCGCAGAAGGGGGCGTCGCCCGAGGACGTGGCGACGCTCGACGCGGCGCTGGCGCACTTCGCGGTGGTCCTGGAGAAGTCGATCGGCTCCCTGGCCGCCGAGGCCGCGGTCTCGCCCGGCGCGGGCGGCGCGGGCGGCATCGGCTACGGGGCCCTGCTGCTCGGCGCCTCCTTCCGACCCGGCATCGAGCTGATGCTCGAGGTGCTCGGCTTCGCGCCGGCGCTGGAGCGGGCGACGCTGGTCATCACCGGCGAGGGCTCGCTCGACGAGCAGACCCTGCACGGCAAGGCTCCGGCCGGTGTCGCGGCGGCGGCCCGCGCGGCGGGCAAGGAGGTCGTCGCGGTCTGCGGCCGCCTGCTGCTCACGCAGGAGGCGCTCCAGGCGGCCGGGATCCGGCGGGCCTACCCGCTCACGGAGATCGAGCCCGACCCGGCGGTGTGCATCGCCAACGCGGGGCCGCTGCTGGAGCGGGTGGCGGCGAACATCGCGGCCGACGTCCTCTGACCCGGCGTCTGCCCCGCCCGGCGGCCCGGATCCCCTGACGGGGGTCCGGGCCGCCGGCGTTTGCGGCACGCCGGGGAGGCCGGGTCTTCCAGCGCAGCGGGACGGGGCGTGCCCGAAAGGGCAGCGGTGGGTGCCGTGGGGGTGCCCCGGCGGGGGTTGGGGGGTGCGGGGGTGGTGGCGAGCATGGTCGGGTGACCAACTGCACGGTGTGTGGGACGCGCTGTGAGCCCGGGGAACAGTTCTGCGGGAACTGCGGGGCGTTCCTGGAGTGGGGAGACGGCCCCGCCGCCCCGGCGGCCCCTGCCGGCCCTGCCGCTTCTCCCGGCCCTGCTGCTGCCGGCCCTTCCGGCCCCTCCGGCCCTTCCGGCCTGCGGGCGGAGCCGCCCGGTCCTCCAGCCGCCCCGCGGCCTGCCGGAGGTCCCGCCGCCGCGGGGCCCGCCGTACCGCCCATGCCCACCCGGCCGCCCACCCGGGCCGTGCAGCCCGGCAGGGGTGAGGCCGCCGCGCCCGTGCGGCGGCGGGCGGAGGCCGAGGAGGACGCGCCACGGCCCGGGGAGCTGATCTGCGGGCAGTGCGGCGCCGGGAACGTGCCCGCGCGCCGGTACTGCCGCCGCTGCGGAGCCGGCCTCGCGGACGCGCCCGTCGCGCCGAAGCCACCCTGGTGGCGCAGACGGCGGACCCGCCGCGCGCCGGCCGCCGGAGAGCGGCCCGTGCGCCGCCGCCGGTGGCGCGTGCCGCGCCCCGTGGTTCCGCTCGTGCTGATCCTGGCCCTGGCCGCCGCCGGATACGCCTTCCGGGCCGAGGCCTCGCGCGCGCTGGAATCCGTACGCGACCGGGTGTCCAAGCCCGAGCAGACGCACGCCTCGGCGGTGACCGCGTCCAGTGCCGCCCCGGAGCACGAGGCCGCCCTCGCCGTGGACGGGACCACCGACCGGTACTGGGCCCCCGCCGCGGCGGGGCAGGGGGAGTTCCTTGAGGCCTCCTTCGACAGGCCGCTGCGGCTGCTGGACCTCGTCGTGCATCCCGGGGCCTCGCCGGTCGCGGAGAAGTTCCTCCTGCAGGGGCGGCCCAGCACCCTGCTGCTGACCGCCGTGGGCAAGGACGGGCGGACGACGGACAAGACGGTCCGCCTCGCCGACGTACCCGGCCAGCAGCGCTTCCACTTCGCGGTGAGCGACGTGGTGCGGCTGAGGATCACCGTGCAGGGGGCTTACGGGGCCGACGGCGGTCGGGCCGTCGCCCTGGGCGAGGTCGAGTTTTTCAAGCGGCGCTGACTTCAAGCGGCGCTGACGTCAAGCGGCGCTGAGCAGTCAGCTCAGGGCCGCCAGGATCCTTGCGTGGCGGCGTTCCGCCTGGCGGGCGGCCGCCGGGTCGCCCGCCCTGCGGTGGGCTTCGATCAGCAGGCGCCACACCGCGTCCCGGAAGGGGTCCAGCGACAGCGCGTGGCCGGCCGCCGTCACCGCCGCCTCGGCGCGGCCGCGAGCCAGCTCCACTTCGGCCAGGGTGTGCGCGGCCCGGACCGCCTGGTCCCGGCAGCGCTCCCGCAGCGGGACCACCCACTCCGCCGGTCCGTCCTCCGGCAGCAGCTCGCCGGTGTACAGGCGCAGCGCCCGGGCCAGTGCCTCGGCGGCCCGGTCGGCGCGGCCGCGGGCGGCATCGGCCAGACCCTGTGCGGTGGCGGCCTCGAAGTGCTGGACGTC
Organism: Streptomyces sp. ISL-43; assembly: GCF_018614195.1. Classification (GTDB taxonomy): domain Bacteria; phylum Actinomycetota; class Actinomycetes; order Streptomycetales; family Streptomycetaceae; genus Streptomyces. The sequence goes on along the minus strand of NZ_JAGGOT010000031.1, from coordinate 26,565 downwards.
GCAGCTGCCGCCGGGGACGAGGTCGAGCATGTAGGCCTCGCCGGTGCGGACCAGGACGCGGGCCCTGCCCCGGTCCTGGCCCGGTTCCAGGACGGAGCGCAGGGCGGAGACGGCCGTCTGGAGGCCGTGGCCGGCCGTACGGGCGGGGCTCTCCGGCCACAGGGCGGCCATCAACTGCTCGCGGTGGACCGGGCGGCCGGCGTGGACGGCGAGCAGCCGGGCCAGGGCCCGTACCCGCGGCCGCGTGGCGCCCCAGTCCAGGGGACGGCCGTCGAGGGTGGCCTCGAAGCGGCGGAAACAGCGGAGCGTGAGCGGGCGTTCGGGGGCGCGGTCGACGGCCGCGGCGGCGTCCGGGGAGTCGGTGGAGCCGGCGGAGTCGGTGGAGCCCGGAGGGCGGGCCGCCTGGGCCGCCCGTGCGGAGCGGTTGCGGGCCGGAGCGGGACGGTGGCGCGCGAGGTAGGTGCGCAGCAGGGGCAGGCAGTCCTCCGCCCCGTACTCGTCCGCCAGTTCCGGCGGCTCCTGCGCCCCGCGCCGCAGGGCCCGTACCGCCCGGTCGGGGAAGGTGGCGAGCACCTCGCGGTCCAGGTAGGTGCGCAGCGCGGGGGCGTCGAGGGGGTCCCGGCCGGCGGCCGCCGCGGCCCGGCCGAGGCGGATGAGGGCGGGCCAGCCGCGACTGAGCCGGAGCAGGGCCGGGTCCGCGTCCGGGAAGGCAGCCGCTGCGGCGGCTTCGCCGAGGCGCAGGTCGCGGGCGGTGAGCAGGCGGGTGTCGGCGAGTTCGAGCCGGGTGAGGTTCACCGCGGGCATCCTGCGGCCGGCCAGGACCACCCGGAGCCGGCCGGGCGGCGCGAGCCGGGCGAGCTCTTCCAGGGCGGCCTCGGCCGGGTTGCCGTGCACCAGGTGGACATCGTCCACCAGCAGCAGGACCGGGGCGGGGCCCTGCTCGATGTCCAGCAGTACGGATTCCACCGTGGGCGCCGCCGAGGACGGCGGGTCTTCACGCGTCCGGGCCAGCCGGGCCAGCACGGTGGAGGCGTCCCGGGTGTCCCGGCAGGGGCGCCAGTGGACGACCGGCCCGGGGAAGGCGGCTGCCGCCTCGGCCAGCAGGGTGGTCTTGCCGTACCCGGCGGGCGCGATCACGAGCGTCAGGGCGCCCGGGCCGACGAGCGGGACGGCCGAAGCGCTCGCGGAGGCGAGTGCGGCCGGCGGCGCCGGGTGGACCGGAGCGGCCGGAAACGCCGGTGCGGCCGGTGTGGCCCACTGGATCGGTGCGGTCGGCACGACGACGGGCGGAAACACTGTGCGGTCGGACAATTCCCGGCCTCCTCCCCCGCGCACGGCAGGTCAAGGATGGCCGCTCACTCTCCGTACTGCATGAGTAACCCACTACCCAATCGCCACCACCTCGACCCGGAAGGGCAGGTGCACCGGCCGGCCGCGCGCCACGAACGCCGTCAGCGCGGCGGTGTCCACCGCGTCCGGGTCGGGCACGCGCAGCCGCACCACCAGGTACGGGCGGCCGGAGCCCGGCAGCGGCGCCCCCGGGGTCGCGGACCAGGTGGCGGCGCCGCTCTCCTCGATCTCCGGGGTGACCCCGAAGACCTGGCGGACCTGTTCGGCGAGGCCGGCCCCGGTGCCGCGCCGGGCGTGGGCGGACACCGCTCCCGGGACGTCGCCGTCGGCGCCCACCCAGGCGCCGAGGAGAGCGGTGAAGTCGGCGGGGGCCAGGCCGGGATCGAAGTAGGCGGGCAGGCAGTCGAGGACCGCCAGTACGGGTGCGAGCACCTCGTCCAGGCTCTCGGTGATCCGCTGGGCGAGGTCGTCCTCGGCATACACGGCGGGCAGTTGGGCGCCGAGCGGATGCCGGGAGGTCAGTCCGGGGACCAGCCGCCGGCTCACCGGTGGTCCACCCTGACCTGGTGGTCGTAGCTGAAGGCGAGGGAGCCGGGGCCGAGCACGATCCGGTCGGCGGGCTCGCTGCGCCGGCGGGTCTCCAGGTCCGCGGGGAAGAGCCGTACGCTCTCCACCGACTCGACGCCGGGGACCTGTTCGAGGACGGCCCAGAGGGCTCCGGTGTGCACGGCCCGGCCGAACGGCCAGCCGGCGCCGTCGGGTCCACCGGTGAGCGGGTTGAGCTGCCGGTAGAGGGCGGCGAGCGCGGCACGCTGGACGCGGGCGGCGGGGATGCCGTCGGCGGCGCGCAGGACGGCGACGACGGTGACGCCCTGGTAGTACGGCGGTTCGACGACGAGCCGGGTGCCGAGCATGCGGCGGGCGTCCAAATGGGCGGCCACGGAGGCGAGAAGCTCGGGCCGGCAGGCCATCCGGGAGAATTCCAGGCGCCCTTCGCCGTCGTCCTCGGCGGCCGGTACGAGGAGTACGCGCACCCCGCCGGGGCCCGCCTCGGGGGCTTCGACGCAGCGGACGCGGGCGACCTCGGGGGCGGCCTGCCGGGTGAGGTACTCGAAGTCCTCGGCGGTGACGGCCCGTTCGCGTGTGCGCAGTTCCATCGCGCCGCGCAGGCGGGCGTTGGCCACGTCCTCGCCATCGACCCCGCCGCCGGCGGCGCGGCGGTTCTCGACGCGCGCGATGTACGGGATGGAGCTGCGCAGGACGCCCAGGGTGCGGCGGGCCACGTTGCCGCGCCGGCCGCCGCCGGTGAGGTAGGGGCGGGCGCGGACCGGGACACCCTTGGCGGGCACGGCCCCGTACTGGCGCAGGGAGCCGTCGGCCTCGCGCACGGCGGGGCCGAAAGTGATCTCGCCGGTGGCGCGGTCGACGCCGATGTGCCGGTCCCTGGGGCCCGATTCGCCGAAGTGGGGGACCTCGGTCCAGTCCACCCAGCCCTCGGCGGTGCTGTGCGTCTCCACGGTGAAGGGCAGCCCGCCCGCGATCACCGGGGCCCGGTCGAGGGTGAAACTCTGGCCGGGGACGCCCTCGGAGACACCGAGGAGGTGCTCGCCGACCCGTTCGGCGTGGACGGCGGGGGCGGTACCGCCGATGGTGAACGCCTCGGCGGAGAGCAGGGAGGGGGCCGCCGAGTACGTCCGCTGCCCTTCGGCGGGGGCGACGACGACGCAGCGCAGCCAGCCGGCGCGGTGGCGGGCCTCGGCGGAGGCGAGGTGGGTGTCGGGGAGCTGGATCAGCACGTCGCCGGGCCGGTTGAAGCCGCCGGTGCCGTCGCGGTCGACCTCGCAGCGGGTCCAGCCCTCGCCGGTCCAGGCCTCCCAGGCGAGCGGGGGCCGTTCGGGGTCGATGCCGTGGCCGGCGACGGGGAAGTCCAGGCGGAGCGCGACCACGCAGGAGGGCGCGGCCTCGGAGAGCCCGAAGTAGAGGGCGTCGCCGGGGCGGGGCACCGGCGAGAAGCAGGGTACTCCGCGCCCGGTGGCGAGCTCTGGACCCCGGTCGGTCAGGGCGGCGGGGGCGGCGGGAGCAGCTGCGGCGCCGGGCGGGGCGCCGGCGGGGGCCGCGCCCGGTTCGGCGGAGCCGGTGGCGAGGACCGACAACTCGACCGGGACCAGCGCGAGTTCCCGTACGGTCGAGAAGATCACCGCCTCGTCGGTCTCGGTGCGGGTGGTGGCGACCTCGCTGCCCTCGCGGATGCGGACGGTCTCGGGCTGGGGCGCGGACAGCCAGAACGTGACGTCGGTGCGGGCCGCCGAGGGCGGGTTGAGGGTCAGGCCGATCAGGTCGAGGAAGGCCACGTGGTTCTTGTCGGGGACCCGGTTGAGCCGGTAGATCAGCTGGTCGGTCATGTGGGCGAAGGCCTCGATGAGCGTGACGCCGGGGTCGGAGACGTTGTGGTCGCTCCATTGCGGGCAGCGCTGCTGGACCATCCGCTTGGCCTCGTCCACGAGGTCCTGGAAGCGGCGGTCGTCGAGGTTGGGACGGGGCAGCGCCATCAGCCGCCGCTCCCTTCGGTGGCGTCGGGCGAGCCGTGGGCGGGGATCACGTAGAACGGGAAGACCAGGTTGCGGGGGGTGTTGGAGCCGCGCGGGGCGTAGCTGATGTCGATGTAGAGGGTGCCGGCCTCCACGGCGTCGAAGCTGACGCTCACGTCGACGAGCCGGATCCTGGGTTCCCACCGCTCCAGCGAGGTGCGCACCTCGTAGCCGATCTGGGCGGCGGTCGCCGCGTCGGCCGGGGCGAAGACGTGGTCGTGGATGGCGCAGCCGAACTGCGGGCGCATGGGGCGCTCCCCCGGCGCCGTGCCCAGGATCAGCCGCATGCTCTCCTCGATCTCCTGCTCGCGGCGCACCAGCGCGATGGCTCCGGTCGCGTCGGTGCGCAGCGGGAAGGCCCAGCCGGCGCCGATGAACTGCTCCCCCACGGCCGGTTCACCCGCCGATCAGGACGGTGGGGGCGCCCATGATGACCGGCGCGCCGCAGGCGGCCATGTCGCCCATGCGTGCGGCGGGCAGACCGCCGATGAGGACGGTGGGGCACCCGGGAGGGGCGATGACCGACGGCGGGTGGACGGCGGGGGGCGGGAAGGAGCAGATGTGCGGGGTGGACACGACGGCCGCCGGCATGCCGCCGATCAGGACGGTGGGCACTCCGGGCGGCCCGATCACCCCGGGGTGGCCGGTGGGGTCCCCGACGCGTGCGGCTGGCGGCATATCGCTGTTCTCCTCGATCCTGCGGGTCTTCGTCTTCGGGGGTACCGCGGCTAATTGATGCGGACGAGCGCGGCGGTGATCGACAGGCTGGCGCCGCCCTTGAGTTCGGTACTGGCCTGGCCGTTGACACTGACGGTGGTGCCCTTGACGTCCACCTGGCCGTTGGTCTGGAGCTTCAGCGCGCCCGCGCCGCCGTCGACCTCCACTCCCGCCTGGGAGGTGATCTCCACCGACTGGCCCTTGAGTTCGAGCTTCCCGGTGCCCGCGTCCATGGCGATGCCCTGCCGCGCCTTCACCGTCACCTTGTCCTTGGCCTCGATCTCGACGGTTCCGTCGCTGTGCACGGTGACGGAGGTGTTCTGCTGGTCGAGGTGGAGGGTGAGTTTGCCGTCGCCGGTGGCCAGGCGCACGCCCTTGGGGCCGCGCGCGCAGTCCAGCAGTTCCAGCCGGTTGCCCGAACGGGACACCAGGGAGCGGCGGTTGGTGGATCCGCTGGTGGAGTCGACGAGCGGGGCCTCGTGGTCGGAGGGCTTGTCCTGGCCGTTGTAGAGCCCGCCGATGACGTACGGGTGGTCCACGCGCCCCTGTTCGAAGCCGACGAGCACCTCGTCGCCCACCTCGGGCCCGAAGATGCCGCCGCCGCCCTTGCCCCCGAAATCGGCGGTCCGGGCCCAGTCGCTCACGTACTCCCCGTCCAGCCAGGGGAAGGCCAGTTTGACCCGCCCCCGGTCCTCGGGGTCCCGGGTGTCGGTCACGGTCGCGTTGACCAGGCCTCCGATCCGCCCCCGGTCGCCGCCCGGGCCGGACCCGCCGCCGGAGGCGAGGCCGTGGAGCGAGCGGTTGGAGCGGCCGCCGACCGTGAGCCAGGTCTGGTAGCCGGTCTGCGGGTCGAAGACGTGGCGGCTCGCGGAGATCGTGTACTTGCCCTCGAAGGGCGACCCGACGTTGGTGAGGGTGACGGCGGTGCCCGCGCGCAGCCTCGGCATGCCCATCGCGACGGCGTCGAGTTCCGCGAGGGATCCGGCGAGGTCGGCGGCCAGGGACTTCGCGGCCTGGTCGGCTTCGGCCTGGGTGCGGTACGGGGTGTCCGTGGCCAGGAACAGCGCGTCGCCGAAGGCGTCGGCGGCCTGCTGCGGGGTCAGGCCGAGGTCGAGCCGGTCGCTGCGCCCGGCGGGTGCCCGACCGACGACGGCGGCCTTCGCCTGGACGTCCCAGCCGCGCACCTCCACCTGCTGGACCTGGTCGGCGGCGGTCACCGAAGCGTGGCAGCTCAGCAGGTTGCGGCCGAACTCCAGGACGTACGGGCTCGCTTGGGGCCGGGTGGACGCGGCGGGCGCACCGTCGGCCTTGGCCGGCACCCGGAAGAAGAAGCGGCCCTCCAGTACGCCGACCTCGGCTCCCGCGAGGTCGGCCAGCCGGTGCAGGAACTCCCAGTCGGTGATGCCCGGCTGCGCCAGGTGCTCGTAGACGGTGGTGGTGCTGTCGACGGAGCCGACGGGCAGTCCGGCCCGCCGGGCGACCTGCACGGCCACGTCGGAGGCGGTCATCTGGCGGTATCCGGTGACCCGGCGGCCCCGGAAGAAGCGGTGCGCGTGGTCGAGGCCGCGTACCACGGTGAAGGTGCCCGTGGCGTCGAGGTCGATCTCGACCGCCGTGACCTCACCGGACACGAGGAGTTGGCGCTGCGGGTCGTCGGCGGCCCGCGCGAAGAGCCTGACGGGGCTGCCGAGGGTGAAGCCGGCGGCGCGCAGGGCGAGATGGTGGGGATCGCGAAAGCGCAGTACGAACAGGTCGGGCAGTTCGGTGCTGTCGTCCACGTACGCCGACACCAGCGTCTGCGCGACCGGCTCGGGCAGCGGCTGCCCGGCGACCTCGACGGCGAGGCTGTTGACGAAACTCTCTCCGGCCATGGGTCAGTCCAGCTCCTCGGCGCCCGGCAGCAGCAGTTCGGTGCCGGGCGCCAGCCGCATCGGGTCGTCGATGCCGTTGGCCTCGGCGATGTGGCGCCAGGCGGTCGCGTCCCCGTACTCCCGCCAAGCGAGCAGCGCGAGGGTGTCCCCCGTGACCACGTGGTGCACGCGGCGCGCGGCGAGCGCCCCGGAGGTGGGGTTCTGGCCGGGCATGGGTCCGCTGAGCTCCTCCAGCGTGACCTGGCAGACGGCGCGGATCGGGATCCCGCCGGGGGTGAACAGCGTGTACTTCGCCTGCACTTGGCTGACGTAGCCGACGAACCCGGTGAGTCCGCCCCAGCGCAGGATCACCCAGGGCGGGACCCCCTGCTTCTGCTGGTGCGTCTCCTGGGTGGCCACGCAGCAGGCGAGCAGCTTCTCGACCGCCGCCACCACCCGGCCGTCCTGGTCGGCGGTGGCGTCGAAGAACATCTCCAGGGTCAGCTTGGCGGCGCCGGGTCCCTTGAACTCGGCGGGGCCGGCGGTGGCCGCGCCCTTGGCGGGCTTGCGCTCCCACTGGGCGGACTTGGCGAGGGTCAGCTCCTTGGGATTGAACTGGAAGTCGATCCGCCCCATCCGCGGCCCGGCCGGCCCGGACCCGCCGTCCGCGGGCGGCTCGCGCAACTCCAGCCAGGCACGCTCCAGTTTGGGGCGCGGCCCGGAACCGCCGGAGGGCGAGGCGGGGGAAGCGGAGGCGATGAAGGCGACGGGCTGCTGCAGGGACATGTCCGAAGTCCTCCCCTATCGGCCCGCGTTGAGGAAACCGTGGTGGGCGATCTCCAGCGTCTCGGTGGCGACCTTGACGGTCTCGGGATTGAGGATGGGCCCGGTCCAGCGCACGGGGACCACGTCCATCAGGCTCCAGCGGGCGACCACCGTGCCGTCGAGGGTCATGGCGCTGATGTGAGCGGTCTTGCGGGGTATCCCGCCGAGCATGCCGGCCAGCCACCGGGTGACCTGTTCGGTGTCGCGGGTCACGGGGCGGGTGAGCTTGATGTTGGAGTACTTGATCCGGGTGGGGAGTTGCCAGACGTATCCGTTGTTGCCGCCCTCTTCGCGCTGCTCCATGACGACCTCGCAGCCGAGGCCCTCGCAGCTGTTGAAGGAGCCGAGGCTGATGTTGTCGATCTCGACCATGAAGCACACGCTGACGGCGGGGTCCTGTTGCCGGGCCATGTCGCTGTCCGCTCTCCTTCCGTCTCTCAGTGCCTGGGATCGAGCCGTACGCCGGCCCGCTCGCGGTCGAGCCGCAGTTCCGCGCGGAGCAGCCGGCCGAGGGGGCCGATGAGGCGGCGGACGAGCTCGTCGGTGTTGGGTTCCGCGGGTGGGGCGGGTGGGGCGGGTGGAGCGGCTGCGGGTGCGGGTGCAGGTGGGGATTCGGGTGGGGGTTCGGGTGGGACGGGTGGCTGCGCCGGTGGAGGCGGCGCGGGTACGGCCTCGCGCGCCTCGGCGGCGGGCGGGGCCTCCTCCACGTCCCGCTGCGCCACCGGGGGCGGTGGCGGCCCCGGCGGGGGCTGCCACGTCGAACGCTGGACCGTCGAGAGCCTGGAGGCCGCGGCCCCGGCGGCCGGGCCGGCGAAGGCCTCGCCCTCCGGGCCTGGGGCGAGCGCGGCAGCGGGGGCCCCGATGGCGGCCGCCGGATGCACGGACGAGGACGACGCCCAGGTCAGCGGCACCACGACGGCCTGCGGCGGATCCGGTGGCCCAGGCGGCGCGCCCGCCTCCGGCGGCGGGGGTGAGGGCGCGGACCGGAGCCGGAGCCCCCGCTCCCCCACCAGCGCGGCGAGGGGACCCGGTTCCACGGCCCGCTGGAGCGGGGTGAGCGGTACGGCGGGCAGCGGCGGGCGGGCGGGCGCGGGCGCGGGGCTGAACCCGTCGGGGCGTACGGAGTCCTCGGCCGGGGTCGGCCGCGCGGCAGGGAGCCCGAGCACGTCGGGGCGTACGGAGTCCTCGGCGGCGGCCCACCGCTGAGCCGGGAGCCCGAGCACGTCCGGAGGTGCGGAGTCCTCAGCAGCGGTCCGCCGCTGGGCCAGGGGGACGGTTGCGTCGGGACGTACGGGCGGTGGCGCGGGCGGCGCGGAGCCGGTCGGGGTGCGCTGGACCGGCGGGATCGGGGCGCCAAGGCCGACGCGGCGGGCAGGCGGATCCGGCGGGGCGGGCGCGGGCGACGGGGCCGGGGTCTCGGAGCGTGCCGGGAGTGGGGCGCCCAGCCCCAGCCGCCTCGGCGGCGCTGCGGCCGGCCCGGGGGGTGCGGGCGGTGCGGCGAGTGGAACCGCCGGCTCGGCACCGGGCGAAGGCCAGGGCGCCGAGGAGCCGGCCGGCGCCTCCAGCCGCTGGACCGGCAGGTGCGGGGGCCCGGCGGCGGCCGGGCCGCCCCCGTCCAGGGGCCACCGGCCCACGATCGGCATCGGTGTCGGGCCCGAAGCGGCCTCCAGCCGCTGCACGGTGGCGGCCGGTGCGTCCGCCGACGGCAGGGCTGCCCCGAGCTCCGACGGGGCGGCGGGCAGCTCCTCCGGCCCGGCCGGGGCCGCTTGACCGGCGGAGTCGTCCGCCCACGCCGGAGCCACGGAGGACGGACTCGCGGGCTCCACGGGAGCGGCAGCCGCAACGTCCAGCCGCTGCACCGCCGGCCCCCGCACGGGCAGATCCACCGACCGGGTCGACGCCGCCCGAGCCGAATCACCGTCCGCCGAGGAAGCGGACGCCTCCCTGGGCGGAACGGCCGACCCCAACGCGGCGGCCGGGCCCTGCGCCGGCGCCGGAGCGTCCAGCCGCTGCACGGGAAGCCCACTCGCCGTAGGGTCCACCGGCGAAGCCGACGACGCCCGGGGCGCGACGGCATCTCCCGAGGCAACGGCCGGGTCCTGCGCCGGCCGTTGCACGGGCAGTTCCGCCGGCCCGACGGAGGCGTCCGCCCACACCGGAGTCACGGAGGGCGGACGCGGAGACTCTGCGGGAGCGGCAACCGGAGCATCCAGCCGCTGTACCACCGGCAGCTGTTCCACCGCCCGGGTCGATGTCCCCCGGTCCGGACCGCCATCCGCCGAAGCGGCGGTCAGGCCCTGCGACTCCGCCGGGGAGGCCGGGGCCTCCCGGGGCGGAAGGGCAGCCCCCGAGGCGGCGGACAGGTCCCGCGTCGTCGCCGACGGGGACGGCGGCGCGTCCAGGCGTTGCACCGGCAGCCCGCTCGGCGCGGGGGCCATCGGCGAAGCGGACTCCGCCCCAGGGGAATCCGCGCCCCCCGGAGCAGCGGTCGGGCGCTGCGGCCCCGCCACGGGCAGGTCCGCCGACTCGGGCCGGGCCGGGCCGGCCGACGCCTGGGCCTCCTCGGCGGCCCGCGCCGGCTCCACGGGAGGGGCAGCGGCGTCCAACCGCTGTACGGGCAGCCCCCGCACGGGCAGGTCTGTCATCGGGGCCTCCGGCCCGCGCACCGCCGGTGCTTGCGGCGAAAGGCCCGGCCGCGGGGCGGCGGCCGGGGGGTCGGGCAGTCGCTGGGCCGGGAGGACGCGCGGCGGGAGGTCCGGCGGCGGAGCCACCGTCAGACTCCGTACGAGGTCGGGCCGCACCACCGGGACGGGCTCCGGCGGAGCCGCGGTTGCGCCCGGCGCCGAAGCCTGCGCGGCCACGGCCGGGGCCGGACCGGGCGCCGGGTTCGACGGCAAGGCGGCGGAGCCGGTCGCGGCCGGCTCCGCCCCGAGGTGGATCGTGCCCGACGGGGCGTCCGGGGTCACCGCGTGGCCCAGGGTTCCGGTCAGGGAGGGGTCGTGCCACGCGGCGAGGCCCGCTCCGAAGCGCTGCGGGTCGGTGAGCAGCGGGGCCGCGCCGAACGTGCTCCGCTGGACCGGGAGTCCGGGCCAGGCCGGGGCGGGACGCACAGGAGCAGGTCCCACGGGAGCAGGACCGGAGGAAGCAGGGCCCCCGGAAGCGGGGCCGTCCGCCGCCGGGGCAGCAGCACCCGGGGCAGCAGCCGGCTCCTCGGCAGCACGGCCCCGCAGCCGCGCGCGCAACGCGTCGAACACCACCGTTCACCGCCCCCCGGCCAGCCGGTTCAACCGCGCGATCTGGTCCACGTACCGCCGCCGGTCCGCGTGCTCCAGGTCGAGCAGCGAGTCCATCGGCCAGTGGAAGTGGTAGGCGATGTACGCGACTTCGCCGTACAGGTCATCTGCCGCGTACGTCACGATTCCCCCAGGCGCCCACCACCCGAGAGGTCCACCGCGATGTCCGTGCCGCACGACGGGCACGTCACCTGTGCCCGGGTGTGGCCCTCGGCGTTGATCCGGCGGTAGAAGTCCTGCAGGAAGGCCAGGTCGGAGGCGAACAGGTCCTCGATCACCCCGGCGTGGACGTCCGTCACGGCGCCGATCCGCTCCACGACCCGCCCCAGCAGCACCACTGACAGGTAGGCCGGGTTCTCCCGCACCCGGTCGTCCCGCAACGGCACCAGCTCGTCGCGCGCGGTGGCGAGCCGCATCACGCCCGTACGGTGCACCTGGCCCGCGCCGTCCACGTACCCGCGCGGCAGCTCGAAGGCGAACTCCGTCCGCATCGAGCCGCCCCGCGCCGGTTCGGCGGCGGGCAGCGGTGCGGCCGTGTCCTCCGCCCCGCCGGGTGGTGTCATCTGTCGTCGCATCAGCAGATCACGCCACGTCCATCTGCTCGTACGTGATGACGAGTTTCTCGGTCAGGACGCTGGTGTCGCCCGCCTTCAGCGAGCTGATCTCCAGGCTCTTCGGCCACGCGTTGACCAGCGTGTAGCGCTTGATCGCCTGGCCCTCGTAGTCGAAGACGATGATCGCGCCGCCCTTGCGGGCCGAGCTCATCTTCCCGAACCGCGCGTCCTTGATCCACTTTTCGAAGTTGTTGTCGGCCGTCAGACCGCGCGTGAGCGTGACCTCGCCCGCCTTCGGGCGCCCGGGCAGCTTCTTGATGACGTACTTGCCGTCCGCCGTGTTCTGCTTGAGCTCGATGACGTCCTGCTCCATCTTCAGGCCCGTCACCTCGTTGATCTGCTTGATGACGACCCCGTCGATCTCCAGCCCGAAGGAGTGACCGACCGAGGTGTCCATATCGGGAAGTGCCATGCCGTAAACCCCCTAGCGGATAGCGGATACCCGCTGCTACTCGTTGACGAGACTGGTGCCGCCCGAGAACTGGGCCAGCCGGAAGATCACGAACTCGGCGGGCTTCACGGGGGCGATGCCGATCTCGCAGACCACCTGGCCCGCGTCGATCCCCTCGGCCGGATTCGTCTCGCGGTCGCACTTCACGTAGAAGGCTTCGTCGGGTGTCAGCCCGAAGAGGGCGCCGCGCCGCCACTCGTTCACCAGGAACGCCGAGATCGTCCGCCGGATCCGGGCCCAGAGCGCGTCGTCGTTGGGTTCGAAGACCACCCACTGGGTGCCGATGAGGATTGACTCCTCTATGTAGTTGAAGAGCCGGCGCACGTTCAGGTACCGCCAGGCCGGGTCGGAGGACAGGGTCCGCGCGCCCCACACCCGGATGCCCCGGCCGGCGAAGGAGCGGATGCAGTTGACGCCGATCGGGTTGAGCAGGTCCTGCTCGCCCTTGGTCAAGTGGACCGCCAAGTCCACGGCCCCGCGCACGACTTCGTTGGCCGGCGCCTTGTGCACGCCGCGGCTCTCGTCGTTGCGCGCCCACACGCCCGCCATCGCCCCGCTCGGCGGGATATAGCGGGTCTGTCCGGACGACGGATCGGCGACCTTGACCCACGGGTAGTACAGGGCCGCGTACTTGGAGTCGTATCCCGCGCCCGTCATCCGCCAGTCCTTGACGCGCTGCGGCGACAGGTCCGGCAGCGGGTCGATGATCGCCACCCGGTTCCCCATCAGCTCGCAGTGCGCGATCATCGCGAGCTGCACGGCCTTGACGCCCTCGGCGTCGATCGCGCCCTGCTCGTACGCGCTCATCACATCCGGTACGGCGAGCATGGTGATCTCGTCCACCGTCTCCAGGCCGCCGAAGCCGGTCCGGTCGTCCGAACTGCCCACGTACGAGGCCGGGGTGACGCTCACGGGTACGGCGGGTACCGGTACGGGCGCCGGGGCCACCGCAACCGTCTGGTTCTCGGGCCGGGCCAGCACCTGGGTCGGGCCGGCGTCCTCCACGGTGACCAGCCGCGAACGGTCCCGCACGACGGTGACGACGTAGTTGCGGTTGCCGCGCTTGCTGGAGACCTCCCAGGTCTCCTCCGTCCGGTCCCCGCGCTTGACATTGAGGGTGAAGGCGTCCTCGGCCGGCGATTCGCCGCCCGCGTCGGCGATCTCGACGCTGATCCCCTCGCCGGTCCCTTCCAGCGCGGCGACCTGGAATCCGCCGAGCGCCGTACGGGCGCCCGCGGGCAGCGCGCCGGGCTTGCCCCGCTTGCCCGCGACGGATGCGGGCACGGCGGCGGGCGTCGCCGGGGACGCGCCGTCGGCCGGTTCGCCGCCGACCCGTACGACGTAGCAGGTGCCGCCGCCGTTGAGGAAGTAGGCGTAGACGGAGTGGGCGAGGTAGGCCCCCTCCGTGAAGTCCCCGAAGGTGGCCGTGAACTGGCTCCAATTGGTCACCAGGGTGGGCGCGTTGTACGGTCCTGCCGCTGCCAGCCCGACGAAGGCGGCGACGGCGGTACCCACACCCTCGATCGGGCGCGAGCCGGCCTCGACCTCTTCGACGTAGACGCCTGGTGACAGGTACGACGGCATCCGGGTCCTCCCCCTGGGGTGTGACGGTTGATCTCACCCTCCCGCCCCGCACCCCTTGATGGTCATGACCGGTCGTGCGCCTTCGGGGGAACCCTGAAGTGCCCGGACGGGCAGACCCGGCTGCGCATCCCCCCAGGCCCCGGGCACTTCACTCCGCGATGGCCCGAGACGACCCTGCCGCCGTGAGCCGGACCGCGAAGCAGCCGCAGGACACCGCCGAGGCCACCGAAGAGGCCACCGAGGAGGCCGGTACGGCGGCCCTTCGCGCCCCGGGCCGGGGCTGCGGCGCGGGCTGCCCCTTCGGGCAGCCGTTCACCAGGCGAGGCGCAGGTACGGCCCGAACTCGCTCTCCAGACAGAGCCGTCCGAGCTTGCGGTACTCGCGGGCCACCGCCGCGACCAGGTCGGCCATCGTCACGGGCCGGCCCGCGTCGGCCGCGAGGTAGGCCGCCGTGACCGCCGCCGAGCGGATGTCGCCGCCCGCGAGCTCGAACGACCGTGCGCAGAAGGGCAGATCGAGGTCGTCGCCGCGGGGCAGCCGCGGCCCCAGGCAGCGGTCCCACAGCGCGAGCCGCTGCTCGGCGTCCGGCAGCGGGAAGTCGACGACCAGGTCGAGGCGGCGGGTGAAGGCCTCGTCGAGGTTGGCCCGCAGGTTGGTGGCGAGGACGGCGAGGCCGTCGAAGGTCTCCATGCGCTGGAGCAGGTACGCGCTCTCGACGTTCGCGTACCGGTCGTGCGCGTCCTTGACCTCCGAGCGCTTGCCGAAGACCGCGTCCGCCTCGTCGAAGAGCAGCACGCCGTTGACGCCGGCCGCCTCCGTGAAGATCCGTTCCAGGTTCTTCTCGGTCTCGCCGACGTACTTGTCCACCACCGTGGCCAGGTCCACCGTGTAGAGGTCCAGCCCCAGTTCGCCCGCGATGACCTCGGCCGACATGGTCTTGCCGGTCCCGGAGTCCCCCGCGAACAGCGCCATCACGCCCCGCCCGCGCCCGCCGCCGGGCCGCATCGCCCAGTCCCCGAGCACGAGGTCGCGGTGCCGGGCGCGCGCGGCCAGCTCCCCCAACTGCCCCAGTACGGCGGGCGGGAGCACCAGGTCGCCCCAGCCGACGCCCGGCTGGATGCGGCGGGCGAGGCGTTCGAGCCCGGAGGTGTTCTGGGCCCGTACCCCGTGCAGGAGTTCCGCGTCGCCCGGTACGCCACCGCCCGCCAGCGCCGCCTGCTGCCGCGCGGTGGCGGCCGCCCGTCGCATCTGGCGCGGGCTCAGCACGAAGGCGGCCACCGCTTCGCCCGGCGCGGAGCCGAGCACCGAGGCCCACAGGGCGGTCCGCGCGGCCGCCCCGAGGCGTCCTGCGTCCACCAGCAGCGGGGTGCGGTCCGACCATTCGGGGTCCCAGCCCGCCTGCCCGGCCAGCAGGACCGGGACGGGCAGCGCGGCGAGCGCGCGCAGCAGTTCGGTGCGCTGTGCGAGGGCCTCCACGGGGGCGGCGATCAGGCCGGCCCCGGCCATGGCGGCCTCCCGGCCGGCGGCGCGCACCAGTGGGGCCGGGTCGGAGTGCCGGGCGAGTCGGTCCAGGTCCAGTACGAAGGCCCCGCGTCCGGCGCCGCCCAGTGCCTCGGCGGCCAGTTCCGCGGCGGCCCCTCCGGCGGGTTCGCGCAGGTACACCGGCGAGACGCCCGACCGCAGCGCGCCCGCCAGCGGTGCGCTGGGCAGTCCGGTGTCTCCCGCCGCCTCCGCCGGGCGCAGCAGGTCGGCGAGTTCGGGCGCCACCGCGTCATCGCCGAGCAGGTGTGCCGCGACCCGGTCGGGCACCCGCAACGACCTGCCGAGGAAGGGCCGTTCCTGTTCCTCCACCAGCAGGAGGCCGCGTACGCACAGTGGCCCGTCGGCCGACAGCCGGGCCCGGGCCGGCGCCGAGGCGGCGGGCACCCCGCACAGCCCCAGTGCGAGCCCGGCGGTCGGGCGGCGGCGCGTGACGTCGTCGTTGAGGTAGCCGTAGAGCTGCTCGAAGCGCCGGTCGAGGTCGGGCGCGAGGGCGATCAGCAGCAGCTCCACGTCCAGCGGCAGCAGCCCGAAGCCGGCTTCGAGGCGCTCCAGCCGGGAGCCGCCGTCGCCGGGCGCGTCCGGGGGCGAGGGATCGGGCCAGGGCACCTGGTCGGGTGCGTCGAGGATCCTGCGGACGGTGTCGTCGGACAGGTAGAGCCCGCGGAACGGGTCGTCGGCCTCCGGGTCGCTCCCGCGCCGCGCCTCGACGGCGGCACGCACCCGGGCCTCGACCGTGGCCAGCCGTGTCAGCAGGTAGTCCATCAGCCCTCGCTCCGGCGGCGGGCGCGGGCGGCCCGCGGGCGGGGCACCGCGGCGGCCCCCGGCGGCGGCGCGGGCGCGGGCACCCCCGACGGCGGCGGCACGGGCTTCGAGAGGTCCGACAGGTCGACGGAAAGCCCCTCCTCCACCGGCGGACCCGCGGGGTACACCGGGGCCGCCACCACGGGGGCGCTGACCACGACGTCGAGCGAGGGCTTCAACTCCCCTCCCAGCGCGCTCCACACGTCCGTGAAGGCCTTGTTCTCCGGCGGCGGCAGCGCGATCGACACCGGCACGGGGAGCCCGGTCAGGCCCAGTTCGGCACCGAGCCGCTCGCCCGGCAGTGCCGAGTACCGCAGGAAGCAGCCCAACAGGGAGGCCAGCAGCCGGTGTTCGTCCTCGGGTCGCTGTGTCCAGGCGCTGATCAGGTAGGACAGCTTGAAGTACCGCGGCGGCAGGGTCCGGGAGATCACCCTGCCCTGTTCGTCGTACACGTTGCGCCGCCCGCGCGAGCGCAGCCCGAGGTCCTCCCGGATGTCGTAGAGGTACAGGTTGACGGTCGGCGTGTTGCGCCGGGCCGCCCAGTCGCGGGTCGGCGCGTCGAAGACCACGTCGACGCCCGCGCCGCCGCCGAGCGCCTCGGCCCGTACGAGCTCGCGCAGCGCGTCGTCCACCTCGTGGATCACGGCCGGATCACCTGCGCCACTGGAAGTTGTCGGGCTGGAGCACACCGGGCACCACCAGGAACGGCGCCGACACCTCCGTGAAGAGCGGCGGGGTCACGTCGGCGTGCGTCGCGGTCAACTTCCGGTCGCCCAGGGTGTCCTGTACGAGGATCAGCACCGGCGCCGTGAAACTGCCGTCGGCCCCGACCACGACGGGCGTGGAGGCGACCGTCACCCCCCGGTCCCAGCGGAGGTCCACGGTCGCGCCGGGCGGGAAATCGGCTCCGTGCGCCTGCGTCACCGAGCCGGGCGGCCCGAGGACAGGGCTGAGCTCCAGCACGGGCTGCCGTACGGTCACTTGCGCGGATCCCGTGTCGTTGGCGGGCTGGGCGTCGGTCCCGGTGGTGGTGACGGTGGCCGTGATCGCACCGGTCAGCGGCTGCCCGGCCGCCAGCTCCAGCCGTACGGTCAGCCGCGCGCCCGGGGCCAGGTCCGGGACGGGGCAGCCGCCCGCGCCCGCGCCCGCGCCCGCGCCCACGCACCCGGGCCGGGTCACGGAGGTCACGCCCAGACCGGGCGGGACCGTGAGGACGAGGGTCAGCCCGGTGGCCGGCAGCGACCCGGGGTTGGAGAGCGTCACCTCCGCGGCGACCACGCCCCCGGTGTAGGCGGTGCGCGGGGTGGCGGTCACCGAGACGGCCGGGTCGGCGTAGCGGCCCGGGACCGGCGGCGGGGCCGCCTCGACCACGATCGGCGCCGAGGCGGTGTTGTTGGTGGGGTTGCTGTCCACCCCGGCCGTGACCACGGTCCCGGTGGCGTTGCCGCTGAGCGGGGTCGGCGAGGTCACCACGCGGGTCACCGTCGCCGTGGCGCCGGGGGCCAGATCGCCGAGCGCGCAGCCGGCGGGCGGGCAGGCGGGGACGGCGGAGAGCACGGTCATGCCGGCCGGCAGCACCGGGGTCAGCAGGACCGCCTTGGCGGTGGCGTCGCCGAGGTTGGTCACCTTGTACACGACCGTGGACTGCTCCCCGGTGGCGAGGCGGCCGGGGGTCGCCGTGACGGTGACGGCGGCGTCGGGGCGGCGCGGGTCGACGAAGGTCAGGTCGACGGCGGCGCGGTCGTTGTCGGGGTTGCCGTCGACGCCGCGCCGGGTGGTGGTCGAGGCGGTGCCCTCGACGGTCCCGGAGAGCCCTTCGGGTGAGCTGTACTCCCAGGTGAGCTTCTTCTCGGCGCCCGCTTTCAGCGCGCCGAGCGCGCAGCCGTCGGCTGGGCAGGCGGTGCCGGTGACCAGGGCCAGTCCGGGCGGGAGGACCATCTTCAGCCGGACGTCCTCGGCGGTCGCGGTGCCGGCGTTGCGGACGGTGAACTCGACCTTCGTCCGCTCGCCGATCTTCAGCACGGCCGGGACGGCGGTCGCCGTCACGGCGAGGTCGGGGACGACGACGGCGACCGCGGCCCCGGCCCGGTTGTCGGCCGGGACGTGGTCGGGCAGCCCTGCCTCGGCCACGGCCTCGACCCGGTGCACCCCGAGTGCGGCTCCCTTCACGGTCATCCTGATCGAGACCTGGCGCCGGTCGTCCGCTTCCACCGTGCCGAGCTCACAGACCAGTTGCGCGGTGCAGGTGCCCGCCGACGGGACGGCGGACCCCGCCGGCTCCAGGCCCGGCGGCAGGGTGATGCGTACCTCGGTGCCCGGCGAGGGGGCGATGCCCCGGTTGCGCAGCACCACCACCAGCTCGACCGGGTCGCCGAGGAGCACGGTGGCGTCGCCGCCGGTGAACTCGACGGACAGGTCGGCGCTCGGCTCCCACGTGGGCTGGTGCTGGCCGACGTCCGTGGTGCCCGGGAACATCTGCGCGTAGTCGTCCGCGCCGCCGTCGTTGTCCGGGTCGAGGACCAGGATGCGGGTGTCGTACCTGCTGTCGGACATCCGCACGACGTCCATGGCGAGCCGGCCGCCGCCCGGCGACCACGCGGGGTTGTCGGCCTCGTAGTACGCCGCGCCCGAGGACGGGACGGGCACGTCCACCGGGCAGGAGTCCTGCCGGGGCACGATGGCCCGGCACCTCTTGCCGTCCTCGGAGGCCAGTACCACCATCCGCGTCTCGGGGGCCGGCCCGCCGGTCGCGATGGCGGCGGGTTTGGCCGCACTGGGCGCGGGCTCGGCCGCGGGCCTGGCCGCGTCGGCCGTACCGATCTTCGCGCCTGGGCTGCCCGAGCGGCCCGTGTCGACCCTGTTGATCTTGTCGACCGTGTCGACCGTGTTGACCGTGTTGTCGATGTAGTGCTCGTGCCGGACGAAGGCCAGCCCCGCGCCCCGCGGATCGTAGGCGGGGCGCGCGTCGATCACCGCGCAGTCCGGCCCGCACTGCGCGCCCGTGACGTCGAGCTGCCCGTTCCCGTCCGCCGCGTTCGCGGTCCAGACGTGCCGGTCCGGGTACCGGTCGGGCGCTCCCTCGTCCGGCGGCTCCGCCGCGATGTGCGGCCTCGGCGTCAGGACGCACTCGCTCCAGCGCGAGAAGGCGAGCCGGGTGCCGTCCGGGGACCAGCTCGGCTCCAGGTCGTCCGAGCGGCAGTCGTAGCCGGATCGGGTCCGCCGGGGCACGGTGGCCACGAGCTTCCAGTCCTCGGGCTGCGCGGAGGACACGTCGACGACCGCGATCTCGGTGCGCGGGTTCGGGTTGGCCTCGGTGGGGTCGGGCCGGCGGGCGAGGGCGAGCCGGGTGCCGTCCGGGGACCAGGCTGGACGGGTCTGCGTCTCGTCGCGGTTCATCCCCTGGTAGGCCAGCGGCCGCGCGGCCGCGAGCGCCTCCGGCTCCCCGATCATGATCTGCGTGGGCCGGACGTACCGCGCCACTGCCCGATCGGACCCGCCGAGGACCCGTACGAAGGCCAGCCGGCGCGCGTCGGGCGCGTACGCGGGATCCGCGAAGGCGTACTCCGCCCCCCGCGCGGCCCGCAGCTGTACGCGGTCCACGGGCATCGCGGCCCGCTGCCGCTCGATGTTCTCCGACTCCCAGTCTTCCCCGGCGACCAGCGGCCGCGGCCCGGCGCCGGCCCCGGCGGGCGTGTACCAGGCGACGTTGTGCGAGCTCAGCGGCACCACCGTGTCGGGGTCGAACAGCGGGGTGCCCGGGCAGCCGTCGCACGGCCGCGCGGGGTCGACGTAGTAGGGCTCCCCGAACAGCACGAGCAGCTGCCCCGCGTCGGGCCGCCAGGCCAGGTCCAGCCGGCCGCTTTCGCCTCGCTCGCCCTGGGCGAGGATCTGGGGCGCGGTCTCGCCGCGCCCGTCGGCGGGGACCGTTTCGAGGTCGTACCCGCCGTCGCCGTCCGAGGAGATGTAGGCGATGCGGTTCTTGCCGCCGGGCTCCCAGACGGGCACCCGCGCGTCGTCCCCGGCCGGCGAGACGCGGACGGCCGGCCCTCCGGCCAGCGGAACCCGCAGGGCCTCGCCGTCGTGCGCGTAGACCAGCTCGGAGGAGTCGGGCGACCAGTCGGGCCAGTCCGCGTCCTCGGCGACCCGGCGCAGTCCGCTGCCGTCGGTGCGGACGACCCAGACGCCGATCGGGTACTCGCTCCGGCCCTCCATGTCGTCGCAGCGGTAGCCGGTGGCGGAGTAGCCGTCGCCGGGATCGTTCTCCCAGGAGGCGAACGCGATCCACTGCCGGTCCGGGGACAGCACGGGGTCGGCGATCCGCCAGCCCTTGCGCCAGAAGACCCGGGTGGCGGGTCCGTCGCCGGTGCGCCGGTAGATCCCCTCGCCCTCGCCGCTGCGGTCGCTGACCCAGACGAGGTCGTCGCCGCGCGCGGCCGGCTGGCAGTCGTTGCCCGCGACGCCGACGGGCAGCAGAGGGGCCAACTCGCCGTTCCCGCCGACGGTGTTGACGGTGTGGTGCGCGCCGTCGCCGATGTACGCGAGCCGCCCGGGGTCCGGGGCGTCCGCCGCCGCGGCCACGGGCGCGGCCGGCGCGCGGACCGGCGTCACCGGGGGCACGACACCCATCAGCCCCAGGGACACCACCAGCACCATGGACCGCCCGAACCGCCTGAAGCCACCTCGTCGCACGCGCGTCTCCCGGACGTGTCCCCGCCCGCCCCCGGGGCGGGCCTCACCGCAACCGTGGCCCGCCGGGTGCCCCGCCCGTAGCCCAGGGCGGGGCACCGTTGCGGGTAACTCACCTTGCCCCAAGGGGCATTCGAGGCTCGGCCGGACGCCGGGGCAGGAGTCCGGCCGGACGCCGGGACGGGCGGCTCAGATGAACCCCTGCCGCATCGCGTAGGCCACGGCGTGCGAGCGGTTGCGGAGCTGGAGGCGGGTGGTCACGTCGTGCAGGATGTTCTTCACGGTCCGCTCCGAGAAGGCCAGCGCACGGGCGATCTCCGCCGTGTCGCTGCCCTCGGCGACCAGCCGCAGCACATCCACTTCCCGGGGCGCGAGCCCGGTGAAGGCCAGCCCGCGCGGGTCGAGGACCTGCCGCTGCAACCGTCCCACCTGGTCCAGCAGCCGCCCGAGCAGGTCGGCCGGCACGCTGCCCTCGCCGCGCGAGGCGGCCGTGATCACCTGGACCAGCCGCTCCCCCGAGGCCTCGGAGCGCCGCACCACCCCGACGACCCCGCACTCCACGGCGGCCACCAGCCCGGCGTCGTCGATCTCCGTCACCACGAGCACGATCCGCGCCTCGCCGCCCGCGCCGCCCCCCGCCCCTCCGCCGCCGTCCGGCGCGCCGCGCTGGGCACGCCGCAGCGTCTGCGTCTCGTTCTCCCCGACCCGGTCCGCGGCCACGACGGCCACGCACGAGTTCCCGTACGCCTCGTAGGACTCCTCGTCCCCCAGCAGCCGCACCTCGGGGCAGTTGCGCAACTGCCCCGCGAGGCCGGCCCGCGAGATCGGGTCCTGGGCCGTCAGCCGTACCGGGATCCGTTCGGCCCCGCTCTCCCCTTGATAGCGCATGACGCTCTCCCCCAGCTCACCGCGGCAGCCCCACCTGCCGCGTGTCCACCCAGTGAACACCCGGGCAGTCAGCAGGCACTCCACACGGACTCAACGGGCAACGCGCAGTGCCCCCGGATGTGTCCGTACGGGTGCGGACCCGCCTTCGCACCCCTCCCTACCGTCCCCTCATGACCACTTCCGCTCATCTGGACGCCTCCCCGGCCGCCGTCATGCCCGGGGACGAGGTCCGGATCCCGCTGGAGCTGCGCAACAGCGGCAATGTCGTCGAGGCCTACGGTTTCGAGGTGCTGGGACCGGCCGCGGCCTGGACGGTGGTCGAACCATCGACGCTGTCCCTCTACCCGGACACGGCGGGCACGGTCCACCTCGTGGTCCGGCCGCCCCGGGACTCGGCCGTCCCGCCCGGTGAACTGGCCTACGGCGTCCGGGTACTGCCCCAGGAGCAGCCGGAGCACGCGACGGTGCCGGAAGGCCTGCTCGACATCGGCGCGTACGCGGACTTCAGCGCCGAGCTGACGCCGAGGCTGAGCCAGGGCAGCGGCGGGGCCCGCTTCCAGCTCGCCCTGGACAACAGGGGGAACCACCCCCTGACGGTGTCGCTGTCCGCCAAGGACCAGTCGGACGCGCTGCGTTTCACGCTTCCCTCCACCGCGACCGTGGTCGGCGCCGGCCAGGCCGCGTTCGTACGGATTCCCGTGCGCGCGCGGCGGCGGATGTGGCGCGGGATGCCCACCCCGCACCCCTTCCAGGTGACGGCCGCGCCCGCCGAGGACGGCGTGGCCCCGGCGGTCCTGGACGGCACCCTGCTGCACCGCCCGGTCCTTTCGGCGACGGCCCTGCGGGCCCTGCTGGCGGTGCTCGCCCTGCTGGCCGCGCTGGCGGTGATCTGGTTCACCCTGCTGCGCCCGGCGGTGCGCGGCGCGGCCAAGGAAGCGGTGAAGGGCCCGGTTCAGGCGGCGGAGTCGAAGGCGGCCGAGGCGAAGGAGGCGGCGGAAAAGGCCGCGGCGGGCGGGGGCGCCGGGGGCGCCGCGAAACCGTCCCCCGATCCGGGCGCCTCCCCGGGCGCCTCCCCGGGCACGGGCCCGGCCCCCCAGGCCCAGGCGAACCTGTTCTCGACCCGCCTGACGGCGGAGGCGGGCGCCGGCGCCACCAAGTCGGCGACGTACACCGTCCCGGACGACAAGGTGCTGCGTCTGACCGACCTGATCCTGGAGAACCCCCAGGGCGACGCGGGCACGGTGACCTTCTCGGTGGGCGGGAAGCCCTTGCTGGCCCCCGCGCTGGAGAACTTCCGCGAACAGGACTTCCACTGGGCGTCGGCCCTCCTGGCGGGCCCGAAGCAGGAGATCACGATCACCCTGGCCTGCCGCACGATCGGCAAGCCCCCGGCGGCGGCGGCCCCGACGAAGTGCTCGGCGTCCGCGCTGCTGAGCGGCACGCTGGAGTAGCGCGGGGCCGGCGCGGCGCCCCGCCCCGTCGACCGAAGGGAACGCGGCGGGGCGCCGCGAGCCCGGCCTGACCGGCACGACGGCCCCTACGGCGCCAGGACCGCCGCCAAGTTCGAGCGTCCGGGGATGCCCAGCTTCGCGTAGATGCTGGTCAGGTGGTTGTCCACGGTCCGTGGCGACACGCTCAGCCGGCCCGCGATCGCCCGCGAGGCCAGTCCCTGCGCCGCCAGCGCCGCGATCTCACGCTCCCTCGGAGTGAGCGCGGGGACCGCCAGACCCGCCAGGGCCGGGACGGCACCCGCCGAGAGCCCCGTGCAGCGCGCGGCCAGCGCGTGCGCCCGGGCCGCCGCGGCCCGGGCGGCGACGGCGTCCACGGCGACCTGCGCCGCGCCGGCCGCCGCCTCGGCCGCGAAGAGCCCGTAGCCCAGGACCTCGAACTCCCTTGCCGCTTCCCACAGTCCCGGCCCCGAGCGGGAGGCGAGCGCCGCCACGTGCGCGGCGCACGCCGTGGCCAGCGCGCCCTCGTGCGCCGAGGCCGCCTCCCGCATCCGGTCCGCGACCGCACGGGCCCCGGCGACCCCGCCGAGGCGGGCCACGTCATGCAGGGCGAGCAGCTCGAAGCCCGCGAGGCCCCCCGCCCGCGCCCCTTCGGCGACGCTCCGCGCCAGCTCCACCGCCTGCGTCAGGCGGCCCCCGGCCGCCGCCACCCAGGGCCGGGCGAGTTCCGTCCAGTGGTCGAAGACCACGGGGGCGGCGGCCGCGCCCCGGTCGGCGGCCGCGAGGTAGGCCTCTGCCCGGGCCGCGTCCCCGGCGAGCGCGGCCGCGTGCGCGGCGCCGCCGAGGTGGGAGGTGTCGTAGTACCCGGGGCCGCGTGCGGCGATGCCCGCCCGGAAGCGGGTCAGGGCGGGGCCCGGCCGGCCGCGCCAGAGCAGGACCGCCCCGTACAGGGCGTCCACGGAGCGCTCCGCCACCGGCCAGTCGCCGCACCGCAGCAGCAGCTCCGCGAAGGCGTCGGCGGCCCGGTCGGCGCCGTCGAGCCGGCCCGCCCAGAACTCGGCGGCGAATTCGGCCAGTCGCAGGGGCAGCACCTCCGCCGGTTCCCGGCCGAGGAGTTCCGCGGCCCGCCGGACCTCGCTCCGGGCCTCCTCGGGCCGGCCCGTGTAGGCGTGCGCCACGGCGGTCGTCGTCAGCAGCGCTCCGGTCCGCCGCGTGTCCGCGCGTTCCGCGAGGAGTCCCGCGGCCAGCTCCAGCGCGGCCCCGAAGTCGCCCTGGGCGCCGACCAGTGCGACCCGGCGGGCGCCGGCCTCCCACCGCAGCGCGGGCTCGGCGACCGCCGACTCGGCTTCGATCAGCACCCGCTCGGCCGCGGCGAAACTGCGCAGCCCCCAGCTGAGCCCGTGGGCGCGCAGCACGGCGTGCCGGACGCGCTGGAGGTCGCTCATCGGCGAACCGGCGCATTCGCCGAGCACCCGCTCGGCTTCGTCATAGCGTTCCGCCCAGCTCAGGGCCTCGGCGAGGAGCAGCGCCGCCTCCGTGCCGCCGCCGCAGTCGCGGGCCGCCTCGGCGAGCCGTACGGCCGCCGCGGTGTCGTACGCCGCCCAGGCGTCCCGGGCCCCGGCCAGCAGCGGGGCCGGGTCCTCGGTCATCCCGGCGGCCAGCCGCCACTGCGCGAGCCGCAGCGTGTCCCCGCCGCGGCGGGCGCCGGCGGCCTCCACCGCCCGTACCAGCGCCCGGTGGTGGCGCCGGGCACGGACCCGGGGGCACCGCGCGGCGGCCACTTCGGCGTACAGCGGGTGGGCGGTGCGGACGTAGGTGCGCCGCCCTTCGTCGGCGACGGCGAGCAGTCCGCGCGCCTCGGCCTCTTCCACGAGCGCCGGGTCCGCCATGCCGAGCAGCAGGGAGATCTCCAACGGCTGGCCGAAAGAGACCAGTTCGATTACCTCGCGCAGCTCGGGCCGGTCCTGGCCGTAGCCGCCGACGCGGTTCTCGACGAGGTCGGCGACGCGGTCGGGGGGCGGGCCGGGGAGCTGCCCGGGCGCCGCCCCCCACGTTCCGTCCTCCAGGCGCAGTTCGCCGCTGTCGATGGACGCGAGCACCAACTCCCGTAAGAGCAGCGGGTTTCCCCGGGTCCGTTCGTGCAGCCGGGCGGCCGTCCGCTCGGCCACCGGGCCGAGGGCTGCCGTGAGCAGGGCCGCCGTCTCGGCCGAGGTGAAGGACGGCAGTTCCAGGCGTCCCAGCAGCCGGTCCTCGGTGAGCCTGCGCAGCCCTTCGGGCGTCCCGGATCCGGTGCGTACGGCGGCCAGCAGCCGCACCTCGCCGTCGTGCACGAGGCGTCGCAGCAGTGTGGCGGACAGGGGGTCGAGCAGGTGGGCGTCGTCCACGCAGATCGCCGCGCCGGCCAGGGCGTCGGCCGCCCAGCGCCACCGGTTGCCGTCGGGGGCCATCCGCTCCGGCAGGAGCGGTGCGAGCGCCCCGAAGGGTGTGCTCCGGGCTGCCTCCGAGCCCTCGGCGACGAGCAGTTCGGGCAGGGTGCGGCGCACTTCGGCGATGAGCCAGGACTTCCCGGCCCCGGCCGCACCGACCAGCAGCACTCCGCGCGGGCCCGCCGCCGCCCACCCGCCGGGAGCGCGGTTCGTGGCGCTATGAACCGCCGCCTCGCGCCCGGTCAACGCCCGGTGCGCCCGGTCCAGTTCCGCGGCTCGCCCGTGGAAGGGCCAGGAGACCACCATGCGTCGATGGTAGGACCGCCGCCCCCGCTCCCGAGACCCCGACGACCGAATCCCGCCGCCCCAGTGGGACTCGTCGGCCAGGTGTACGAGGAGTCCGCCGGGGCAGACCGCACCCACGACCCCCCTCACCAGCGAACCGATCCTCACCGACCGGCCGCGGTACTACGCGGTGACCTGGGCCCGGGCCGCGTCGACGAGCTGAGCGGTGGTGACGACCCGGGCGAAGCGGCCGCCCTGGAGGTTGACGGCGGTGGCGGTGACGAGCTGCTCGGCCGTCAGCCGCGGCGCGTCCGGGCCGGGTCCGGCGGCCAGGTCGAAGGTGTGCGTGGCGTCGAGCGGTACGAGGACGTCGTAGCCCAGGTTGCCCGCCATCCGGGCCGTGGTCTCGACGCACATGTTGGTCTGGATCCCGGCGACCACGAGCTGCCCGATGTCCTGGGCGGTGAGCCAGTCGGCGAGGTCCGGGGTTCCGTAGAAGGCGGAGTTCACGGACTTGGTGATGTGCAGGGCCGCCCGCTCCGACCGCTCGGCGACGAACTCCTTGAGGGCGTGTCCGGGCTGGTCCGGCGCGAAGACCATACCGGCCCGGGAGACGTGCCGGACCACCACTACCGGGCGGCCCGACTCCTGCCAAGTGTCCATCAGCGCCGCAATGTTGGCTTCGGCGGCCGGGTTGTCGCGCGGTCCCCAGAGGGCCGCGTCGTCGAAGCCCTTCTGGACGTCGATGACCAGCAGGGCACTGTTCGGGGTGATCTCGATCGTGTTCGTCATGACTCGATCCTCTGCGACGCGAGGCCTTCGCGACAGCGGCGGCCGGGACCCGAACCGATGGGATCCTGCCGATCCGGCAGTCCTCGCAAGCCCCCGCCGCACACCCCTCGCGCACCCCCGGCGGAGCCCCGCGCACACCCGCGGCGAAGACCCTTCGCACACCCCCGCCGAACCCCGCTCCCCACCCTCCCGGCAGCCCCGCGGGCCACGCGCAACCCCCAGGAGCCCCCACAAGCCCCCCACAGACCCCGGACGTACCCCCGAAGCCTCCTCCGCCGGAACCCCCGCCGCCGTCCCACAGCCCCCCACAGCCCCCTTGACCGCCGGGACGGCCGTGGCAGACTCACCGCCATGCACCGCGTCGCGATCGTCGTACAGCCCGGCATCCGCGCCTTCGACCTCGCCGTCATCACCGAGGTCTGGGG
>NZ_JAGGOT010000030.1 GCF_018614195.1 Streptomyces sp. ISL-43 | reverse complement strand
AGTCGGTGGATCAAGGCTTAGTCCTCAGGCCCTTCCCGGACAGGAGACGGTCGGCGTCGGTCTCGTGAGCAACGCACCGCTCGTGGATGGCCTGCGCCGCCTGACCGCGCCGCCGCTCGTAAGCTTCCCGGTCCGCGAGAAGCTGAGCCGGCGCCCTCGGTGCTCGTTGCGCCAGGTGAGTACGGTCGAACTTGGCGGGGAAAGCCATCCAGCAGCCCCAGCGCTCACCTCACACGACCAGGTTCGCCGGCCAGGAAGCCGCAACGACTGCGTTCGCTGTCAAAACGCTGCGATTGGATGACAACGGACAGGTTCCGCTGTCCCTATCTCGGCGAAGCCAGCCGTCGTCTCACCCAACCCGGTCGCGCGAGCCGTTGCGCGCCGTGTCGTACGTCGTTCTTTCGAGGTCGACTCAGTTCGATGGAATCGACTGCCTTCCTTGAGACCGGACAGCGGCGCCCTCTGAGAAGGACGGGGATCAGCCTCAAAACAACACGAACGATCGTGCTAATATCTCCTCATCATCATGACTTCGCCATTCATCTGGCCCCTCTGAGGAGATCCGGAGAACCGGGTATGCGTCCCATGGCTTCACTCCTGAGCACGACCCTCGACATCACCGCCCGGGTTGCGCCGGGGCCGGTCGGGCGGGTGGCGTTCGCGCTGTTCGTGCGGCCCCTCGGCCGGCCCAAGGTGCGGCCCGGCGAAGCGGAGGTCATGGCCCGGGCCGTGACCGGCCGGCTCGTCGTGGACGGGATACCCGTCACCACCTACCGCTGGGGTGACGGCGGCCGGCCCGTTCTCGTCGTGCACGGCTGGACCTCGCGCGCCTCGCGCTTCGCCGGCTTCGTCGAGGCGCTGCGCGCCCGGGGCCTGACCGTTGTCTCCTTCGACGCACCCGGCCACGGCGAATCCGGCGGCCGGGCCACCACCATCCTTCGGCAGCGCGAGATCATCCGCCGGCTGCACGGGGAGTACGGGGGCTTCTCGGCCGTCCTGGCCCACTCCTTCGGAGTGGTGGCCACCTTCTTCGCCCTGCGGGACGGGATCCGGGTCGACCGGATCGTCGGCATCGGCGCCATCGCGGACTTCGACTTCCTCGCCGAACGGTTCCGCGCCAACGCGGGGGTGAACCAAGCCGTCGAGGACGCCATGCGGCGCCACGTGCAGCGTCGGCTCTTCCCGTCCGAACCCGATGTCTGGCAGCGCTTCGACGCCTGCCGCCACCCCGAGGAGATCCCCTCGGACATCCTGCTCATCCACGACGCCGACGACGACACCGCGGCCCCCGCCCAGTCCCGCGCCATCGCCGAGGCCTACGGGGAGCGGGCCCGCCTGATCGAGACCGGCGGTCTCGGCCACCGCCGGATCCTCGGAGCCCCCGAGATCATCGCGGCCGCCACCGAGTTCCTCGCCGGGGCCGGAGCCCATGCCTGGACCGAGGCCAGGGACCCAGCCTGGACCGAGGTCAGGGACCCAGCCTGGACCGAGGTCAGGGACCCAGCCTGGACCGAGGTCAGGGACCCAGCCTGGACCGAGGTCAGGGACCCAGCCGGGCCCGAGGTCAGGGACCCAGCCGGGCCCGAGGCCCCGGCGGAGACTCCGGCCGGGATTTCGGCGGCCGTCCGATGACCGCCACCCGGCCCGAAGCCGCCACCCCGTCCCCGGCCCCCGCCGCCACCCCGGCCCCGATCGCCGAACCGTCCCCCGGGGCCGGGCGGATGGTCGGGCTCGCCAGCGCCGTCACCTTCCTCGCCTTCCTTGACGCCACCGTCGTCAACGTCGCCTTCCCCGATCTGCGCCGGGCCTTCCCCGACGTGTCGCTGGCCCGCCTGACCTGGGTCGTCAGCGCCTACGCCGTACTGTTCGCCGCCCTGCTCGCCGCGGCCGGCCGCCTCGCGGACACCCTGGGCAGGCGCACCCTCTTCCTCGGCTCCACCTTCGCCTTCACCCTCACCTCGCTCGCCGCCAGCGCGGCCCCCACCGCCGATCTGCTCATCCTGGCCCGCGCCCTCCAGGGCGCCGCCGCCGCGGGGATGATCCCGGCGGCGCTGGGCCTCGTACTCGCCCACACCCCGCCCGCCCGGCGCGCCGCGGCCCTCGGCGCGTGGTCGGCGGCGGGCGGCCTCGCCGCCGCCATCGGCCCCAGCGCCGGCGGGCTGCTCGTCGAGTGGTGGGACTGGCGCGCGATCTTCCTCCTGAACGTCCCCCTCGGCCTCGCGGTCTGCCTCGCCGCCGCCCGGGCGGTCCCCAAGGAGGCGCGCACCGGCCGCCGGCTGCCCGACCCCGTCGGCACGGCCGCCCTCGCCCTCGGCATCGGCGCAGTGGTCGCCGGGCTCTCCCAGGGCGCGGAATGGGGCTGGACCGACCCGAAGGTGCTCGTCCTCATCATCGGCGGTGCCCTCTCGGGCACCCTCGCCCTGCACCGCTCGCGCAGCCACCCCGCCCCGGCCGTCGACCGGGACCTGTGGCGCGACCGGCTCTTCGCCCGCGCCAACACCGGGGCGTTGCTCTTCGGCGCCGCCATGTACGCGTGGCTGCTGACCGGCCCGTCCTACCTCATCGACCGCTGGAACTACTCGGTCCTGCAAGCCGGCTTCGGCGTCACGCCGGGAGCGGTCCTCGCCATGGCCGGCGCGCTCGTCGTCGGACGCCGGGTTCCCGCGCGCCTCCAATGGGCAGCCGTCACCGTGGGATCGCTGCTCTTCGCCGCCAACGCCCTGCTGCTGTGGGGCTGGGCCGCGGACTCGACCTCGTACGCCCAGATCTTCCTGCCCGCCGGGCTGCTCGGCGGTCTCGGCATCGGAGTCGTGGTGACCGCGCTCTCCACGGTCGCCTCGGCCGGTCTGCCGCCGCAGCGGTTCGCGGCCGGCACCGGCCTGCTGATGACGGCCCGGCAGCTGGGCGGCGCACTGGGTGTCGCCGCCACGGCCGCCCTGCTCACCGGGGCCGGAGCGGGCGCCGGCGAGCACTGGAGCGGAGTCTTCCTGCTCACCGCGCTCACCGCGCTGGGCTCGGCGGCCGCGGGCTGGACGATGCGGGTCGGGCGAGATCCGAAGGAGACGCCCTAAGCCGGGAGCCTGACGGCGGGGGCGTCGGCCGCCGAGAAGGCGGCGGCGGCGAAATCGACGACGGGCGGCCGCTCCGGGAGTTCTTCCGGGGCGGCCGTCGCTGCGCGCAGCCGGGCGAGGATGCCGCGGGCGGCCCGCTCGTAGTCCACGGTGCTCCCGTGCAGCACGGAGTGGGCGTTGGCCAGCTCCATCATCGCCATGATCTCGAAGGCGAGCTGCTCCATGTCCACGGAGTCGGCCGGCTCGCGGAACCCGCCCGCCAGCCGGGCCTCGTCCAGCAGCCGTTCCAGATAGCGCGTCCAGTCGCCGCGGATCTTGGCTACCTCGTCGTGGACGGGCCCGGGGCGCGAGTCGAACTCGGCGGCGACGGAGTAGAAGAAGCAGCCGCCGGGGAAGACCCGGCGCCCGGAGTAGCCGATCCAGCTCTCGCACAGCCGCCACACCTTGGCGAGGCCCGCGGGCTCGTCCCGTACGGGGCGCACGACCTCGTCGACGAAGACGGCCCGGGCGGCGTGCACGGTGGCGAGCTGCAGCTCTTCCTTGGAGCCGAAGAGGGCGAACACGCCGCTCTTGCTCAGCCCCAGGTCCGTGGCGATCTTCCCGAGGGAAAGGCCCTCCAGGCCGTCCACCGAGGCGATGCTCATCGTCCGCTCCAGGACCGTCCGCCGCGTCTGGTTTCCGCGCTCCACACGTCCGTCTGCCATGGCTCCATCGTACCGAACTCATCGAACGTACGGTCGTTCACTCTGTGGCCGGGTGAAGGACGGAGCCCGTGTTGATCAGGCGTTGATCGGACGTCCATCGTCGGCGGACAGGCTCTGCGGCATGTCGATGAACACCACCGCAACCGCCACGGCCACCGGCGCCGCCTGGTACGAGCTCGCCCTCTGCGCCCAGACGGGCCCCGGCTTCTTCTTCCCGGAGCCCGGATCCTCGCTGCGCGACGCGAAGCGGCTGTGCGGCGCATGCGAGGGCCGGACCGCCTGCCTGGAGTACGCCCTGGCCAACGACGAGCGCTTCGGCGTCTGGGGCGGCCTGTCCGAAGCCGAACGACAGGCCCTGCGCCCCCGCCGCCCCTGACCGGCGCCGCACTCCCGCGCGTACGGCCTTGATCCGCCGGGCGAGCTCCTTGGTGCCGTGGCCCCATGACGCGCGAAACCCTGGCAGAGCGTGGCTCTGCCAGGGCAATCGTCGTCACCCGCCCGAGCGGGCGGAAACCGGTCAGGCCTTGCGGGCCGCGATGCGCGCCGCGCGGGCGGCCAGACGCTCGTCGAACTTGCGGGCTTCGGAGTCCAGGCCGTTCATGAAGAGCCCGAGCTCCTCCTGGGCCTTCTGGCCGTCGGGGCCGAGACCGTCGATGTCCATGATCTTCAGGAAGCGGATCACGGGGCTCAGTACGTCGTCGTGGTGGATCCGCAGGTTGTAGACCCCGCCGATCGCCATCTGGGCGGCCATCCGCTCGAAGCCGGGCATGCCGTGTCCGGGCATCCGGAAGTCGACCACGACGTCGCGAACGGCCTGCATCGTGAGGTCCGGGGCGATCTCGAAGGCCGCGCCCAGCAGGTTGCGGTAGAAGATCATGTGCAGGTTCTCGTCCTGCGCGATGCGGGCCAGCATGCGGTCGCAGACCGGGTCGCCGGACTGGTGGCCGGTGTTGCGGTGCGAGATGCGGGTCGCGAGCTCCTGGAAGGCCACGTACGCCACGGAGTGGAGCATCGAGTGGCGGTTGTCGGACTCGAAGCCCTCCGACATGTGCTGCATCCGGAATGCTTCCAGCTTGTCCGGGTCCACGGCGCGCGAGGCCAGCAGGTAGTCGCGCATCACGATGCCGTGGCGGCCCTCCTCGGCGGTCCAGCGGTGCACCCACGTGCCCCACGCGCCGTTGCGGCCGAAAAGCGAGGCGATCTCGTGGTGGTAGCTGGGGAGGTTGTCCTCGGTCAGCAGGTTCACGACGAGCGCGATCTTGCCGATCTCGGTGACCTTGGACTGCTGCGGGTCCCAGGCTTCGCCGTCCTCGAAGAAGCCGGGGAAGTTGCGGCCGTCGCTCCACGGGACGTACTCGTGGGGCATCCAGTCCTTGGTGACCGTCAGATGGCGGTTGAGCTCCTTCTCGACCACCTCTTCCAGCGCGAACAGCAGCTTGGCGTCCGTCCATGCCTCCGAGCTGCCGAGGTGGGGAGAGGTGATCGTCACGGGTACTCCTGAGTGCAAAGCGAATTACCTACGGTTCCGTAGCCTACGGAGTCGTAGGTTAAGCGCGACATCAAGACCAGCCAAGCCCCACGCAGGTGTCTGTCCGGTTACATCCGGTTATCTGTGCAGTTGGAAGGGGGTCTGGCGAGCCCTGGAAGGGATAAAGTCACGCCAGCAGGTGGTCCGCGGCTCCCGCCTTGACGGCTGAGATCAGCGCGCGGAGGGCGTCGAGGGAGTCGGTGACGTACGCGGCGGACCCGGTCGTTCCGATGTACGCCTTCCCCTCGGCGTCGAGCCCGAAGCGGAAACAGTTCGCGCCCTCGCTGCAGAAGGCCTCGTTCCAGGCGATGTCCGTCACCGCCGGCGCGCCCGCCGTCGTGGTCGCCGGTGTGGTCGTGGTGCGCATGTCGTTCTCTCGTCTTCTCGTCGGATCCGGCCGGGTGGTCGGTCGGCCGGTCGGCATGTCAGAGGGTCCACGCGATGGCGTGGACGAAATCGCGGGACCCGGCGGCCGGCAGCGCCAGCGAGCGGAGCCGCTCCAGCAGCCCGCGGTAGCGGAGCAGCTTCATGTGCGAATCCAGCAACATCGAGCCGTGCGAGCTGTCCAGCTGTACGGTGTCCAGCTCGCTGATCGCGGCGGCCGCGTACGTGAAGGACTGCCCGGCGCCGGGGAAGCCGCCGGCGGTGAACGGAATCACCCGGACCGTGGTGCGGGACCGCTCCGGCTGCTCCAGGATGTGTTCGAGCTGCGCCCGCGCCACCTTGGGTCCGCCGAACTGCATCCGCAGCGCCGCCTCGTGGACGACGACCTCGTAGAGCGGAGGCGCTTCGCGCGCGAACACCTGCTGGCGCTGCATCCGCAGGGCGAGGCGCGCCTGCAGGTCCGGCTCGGGCAGCGGCGGGTCGGCGGTGTCGAAAACGGCCCGCGCGTGCGCCTCGGTCTGCAGCAGCCCGGGTATGTGCGTGGTCACGGCGGTGTGCAACTCGACCGAGTGGTGCTCGAGTTCGCAGATGTCCAGGAGTGCGGGCGGCAGCATTCCCCGGTGCTGCTCCCACCATCCCTTCTCCCGCTCCTGCGCCATCGAGGCGAGCAGGTCCACGAGCCCGGTGTCGGGGCAGTCGTAGTTGAAGGCGAGGGTGCGGACGCGCTCGGCGCTGATGCCGATCCGGCCGGATTCGATGTTCGGGATCCGGGTGCGGTCCACCTTCAGGAGAGCCGCGGCCTGCTGGACCGTCATGCCCGACTGCTCGCGGAGTTTGCGCAGCTCGGAGCCCAGGCGCTGCTGTCGCGCGGTCGGCGTACTCCTGGGTGGCACGGGTCCCCTCTCCTCCGGCCGGGAGCCGGCGGGATGCCCTCGCGAGTCCGGAAATACCATGAGAAAACGGCAAGTCGTCGTACAAGTAGTAGCACTGTGCACCAGGTTGCGCTACGGTCGGTAATACAAATCTCACACGGGGCGACCTCGGGGTCTTGTATGACCACACGGCTTTGACCCACACGGCTTTGACGAAACGGCTTTCGACGACACGGCTTTCGACCGCACGGCCTGCGACCGGGCCGCGCGCGTCGGACCCCGCGCCTTCAGAATCTTGGAGCAGCACGATGACGGGCACTCTCCGTGGCCTGCGGTTGGTCCACGAGTTGCGGCAGGTCCCGCCCGAGGCGGACAAGCTGAGCTGCTCCATAGGCCTGCCGGGCGGCGCCTATTGCGCGGGCAGCGCGCGCGGCGCCGTACGGTCCCTGCTCACCCGGCACGGGCTGTCCGACCTGTGCGACACCGCGGCCCTCGCCGCCTCCGAACTCGTGGCCTGTGCCTACCGGTTCACGCCCGACAAGGAGATGACGCTCAAAGTCCGCCGGCAGTTCGACGCGTTGCGCATCGTCGTCTACGACCAGCACCCGGCGCACCCCTCGCCCGAGGCGAGCGAGGAGTGCCGGAGCCGGCGCAGCCGCGGGATGTGGCTGCTCTCGGCGGTCGTCGAGGCCTGCGGCGGGGACTGGGGGCTCACCCCCGTCCTCACCCCCATGGGCGGCACCAAGTCCTGGGCCTTACTTCCGCTTCCGCTGCCCCGTTAGCCCCGCTCACAGCGCCGCGCGGACCTCTTCGACGGTGGTCGGCCGCAGTTCGCCGTCGAGCAGCAGCCACCGCGTCACGCCGATCGACTCCAGGAACGGCACGTCATGGCTCGCGACGAAGAGGGCTCCCTCGTACGAGTCCAGCGCGTCCGTCAACTGGCGTACCGACCCCAGGTCCAGGTTGTTCGTCGGCTCGTCCAGCATGAGCAGCTGCGGAGCCGGCTCCGCCAGCAGCAGCGCCGCCAGCGCCGCCCGGAAGCGCTCGCCGCCCGACAGGGTGCCGGCCGGCCGGTCCGCCCGCGCGCCCCGGAACAGGAAGTGCGCGAGGCGCGCCCGGATCAGGTTGTCCGTGGCGTGCGGCGCGGACCGCGCCACGTTCTCCACGACCGAGCGGTCGTCGTCCAGTACGTCGAGGCGCTGCGGTAGGAACCGCGTCGGCACGTGCGCCACCGATTCGCCGGACTCCGCGGCCAGCTCCCCCGCGATCGTCCGCAGCAGCGTCGTCTTGCCGGAGCCGTTGCGGCCCACCAGGGCGATCCGCTCCGGACCGCGCAGTTCCCACTCGCCCGGCACCGAGGCGCCATGGGCCAGGCCCAGCCCGCTCAGGGTGAGCACGCGCCGGCCGGGCGGCACCCGGGTGGCGGGGAGCTCGATCCGGATCTCGGCGTCGTCCCGAACCGCCAGGGCAGCCTGGTCCAGCCGCTCCCGCGCCTGCGCCAGCTTCTCGGTGTGCATGATGCGGTGCTTGCCGGCCGACTCCTGCGCCGCGCGCTTGCGGGCACCCATGACGATCTTCGGCTCGCGCTTGGTGTCGTTCATCTTCTGGCCGTACCGCTTGCGCCGGGCCAATTTGGCCTGGGCGTCGGCCAGGTCCCGCTTCTGGCGCTGTACGTCGGCCTGCGCGACCCGGACCATCCGCCCGGCCGCCTCCTGCTCGGCCGCGAGCAGTACCTCGTATTCGGTGAAGTTGCCGCCGTACCAGTGCACTTCACCGTCGCGCAGGTCGGCGATCTGGTCGACCCGCTCCAGCAGCTCCCGGTCGTGGCTGACCAGGACCATCACCCCGGCCCAGGACTCCACGGCCGCGTACAGCCGTTGCCGGGCCCGCAGGTCGAGGTTGTTGGTCGGCTCGTCCAGCAGCAGGACGTCCGGCCGGGCCAGCAGCAAGGCCGCCAGGCGCAGCAGTACGCATTCCCCGCCGGACAGTTCGCCGACGGTGCGGTCCAGGCCGATCCCGCCCAGGCCGAGCTGGTCGAGCGTGACGAGCGCCCGCTCCTCCACGTCCCAGTCGTCGCCGACGGCCGCGAAGTTCGCCTCGGTCGCCTCGCCCGCCTCGATGGCGAGCAGGGCGGCCCGGGCGGTGTGGACGCCGAGGGCCTCGTCCACACGCAGGGCGGTGTCGAAGGTGACGGACTGCGGGAGGTGGCCGATCGTGCCGGCGACGGTCAACTGGCCGCTCGATGGGGTCAGTTCACCCGTGATGAGCTTCAGCAGGGTGGACTTCCCGCAGCCGTTGAGGCCGATCAGTCCGGTACGGCCGGGGCCGACGGCCAGTTGGAAACCGTCGAAGACGGGGGTTCCGTCGGGCCAGTCGAAGGACAGGGCGGAACACGTGATGGATGAGGGAGCAGGACTCATGGAGGCCTCCAGGTTGCGTGAATGGTGCGTGCAACGTGGTGAGACAGCGGACCGGACCGTCGGCGGTCACCGTGAAGACGGTGGTGACGAGGATGAC
This sequence comes from Streptomyces sp. ISL-43, assembly GCF_018614195.1. Classification (GTDB taxonomy): domain Bacteria; phylum Actinomycetota; class Actinomycetes; order Streptomycetales; family Streptomycetaceae; genus Streptomyces. The sequence continues at coordinate 28,500 of NZ_JAGGOT010000030.1, read as the reverse complement.
GGGGATCGGTGTCTCGGACCTCAGATGGACAATGTCCTGCTCCGTTTCGACGGCGGTGGGGCGTCTACGAAGCTACGGGCGGCCGAAGCCGCCCGCAAGCGAATTGGGGGCAGGCGCCCGCGCGGCTCAGCAGGAGTCGCGCATCAGCTCGGCCAGGCTCTGGTCCATGTCGAGGTACAGGTGCTCCAGGCCCGGCGGCACGACGGTCGAGGCTCGTTCCAGGAAGCGGTGCAGCTCGGCCGTCACCATCAGCACGATGGCGATGCCCTCGGGGGCGTGGAACTCGACGGTGGTCCGGTCGGCGTCGTACGGGCGCACACGCACGTCCCCGTAACCGGCCGGGCGGTCCAGCCCGGATTCCAGCAGCTCTCGCGCGAAGGTCCAGGAGACCTCGACGCCCTCCAGGGTGGCGGGCGCGGGGAAGGCCATGCGGACGGCGAAGGGATCCGACCGGTCGTAGCAGAACGTGACCGGGATGGTGTCGACCTTCGGCGCGGTGGCAACCAGTCGGGCCTGCACGGCCTGCTCGATGACAGTGATCAAGGCTCGCTCCCTTACGGCGGATCTCTTGTCGGGCCATGGGGTGGGACCCGGCAACGGGGAAGACGCCGAATTCGTGGAATCCGTGCACGCGAGGTGGAGTGAGCTGTGTCACCGAGTGGCCGGATCCAGTCCGTGTGATCGCACAGAGTGACGGAGGGGTGGGGATATCAGGCCTTTCCACACGCTCCGGAGTGGTCGAAGTACGGCTGGTTCCCGATCACTCCACAGGCCCAAAGCACGACCCCGCTCTTTCCTGCGCTACTCCGTCCGGGGTGCTCACACGCCCGACGCCCGGCCCGCTGGGCGGGCCGGGCGTCGGGCCCGGAAAGATCGGGAAGCGGCGGCGCGGACCGCCGGGTCGCGGCTCAGACGGCCGGGTTCTCCCGTACCGCCGCCAGGTCCGCCGACGTCTTCGTCGCGAGGAACTCGGTGATGCGGTAGGTGCAGACGCCCGCCAGGGTGAAGGGGTCCTCGGCCGAGATCTTCTCGATCTCCGCGCGGGAGACCCCGCCGGCCAGGATGACGCCGCCGTCGCGCGGGACCTTGCGGCCCGAGGCGAGGAAGATCCCGGCCGCGTAGTAGCCGTCCAGCCAGGCGATGTGCGCGTCCATCTCCTCTTCGACGGCTTCGACGGGTGCTGTGTAGGTGAGCTCCATGACGAACATGATCGCCAGGCTACTCTCGCAGCACTATGACGAGTGCGAAGACCCCCGCCGACGAGGCCGAGGCCAAGGCGGTACAAGACGAACTGCGCGGCCGAGTCGTACTGACCGAGGCAGGGCCCCCGCCCGGCGAAGGGCTGATAGCGGGGGTGGACGTCGCTTACGACGACGAGCGCGACCTCGTCGCCGCCGCGGCCGTCGTGCTCGACGCAGCCACCCTGCGCGTGGTGGAGGAGGCCACCTCCGTCGGCCGCGTCAGCTTCCCCTACGTGCCCGGGCTACTCGCCTTCCGCGAGCTGCCGACCGTGCTCGCCGCGCTGGACGCGCTGACCGTCACGCCCGGTCTCGTCGTCTGCGACGGCTACGGCCTGGCCCACCCGCGCCGCTTCGGCCTCGCCTGCCATCTCGGCGTGGTCACCGGCCTGCCCGCCATCGGCATCGCGAAGAATCCGTTCACCTTCACCTACGAGGAACCGGGCGCCCGGCGCGGGGACGCCTCCCCGCTGCGCGCGGCCGACGGCGACGTGGTCGGGCGGGCGCTGCGGACGCAGGACGGGATCAAGCCCGTGTACGTCTCCGTCGGGCACCGCGTCTCGCTCGACAACGCCTGCGCGCACGCCCTCGCGCTGAGTCCCCGCTTCCGCCTCCCCGAGACCACCCGGAACGCCGACTCGCTGTGCCGGCGCGCCCTGCGCGAAGCCACCGGCTGGACCGTGTCGTCGAAGTGGAGCCGGTAAGGGACGCCGCGGGCCAGGCGCCACTTCGACGACAGGGCCTCCGACGGCCCGGGGCGCGGCCCGGGCCGTCGTCAGTCGGTGGCCGCCACCCGGAAGCGGATGCCCGCCTTCTGGAGCCGGTCCAGCAGGGCGTCGCCCATCGCCACGGCGGTGGTCAGCTGGCCGGAGACCTCGGGCAGGGCGTCGTAGGCGAGGCAGAGCGCCGACTCCGCCAGCATCTTCGCGGTCTCCCCGTACCCCGGGTCGCCGCCCGAGACCTCCGTGAAGACCCGGCGGCCCCCGCCCTCGCCCACGAACCGCACGGTGAACCAGCTGCGCGCCCGCCGCTGCGCGTCCGGGCCCCGGCCCGGCTCCCAGCGGCCGGCGAGCCACCGGCGCACCGGCGGGAGTTGCGCCAGCAAGGCCACCCCGCCGACCGCCGCCGTACCGCCCACCGCGACGGGCAGGTGCCGTACGGAGGCGTAGTGGCGGTAGCGGAAGTCCGGGCCGTACCGCTCCAGCGCGGCCGCCGACCGGGCCACGACCCGGGGGTCCAGCGTGGGCAGCGGCAGCGCCCAGGCGCCGGTCTCCCGGCTGAAGCGCGGCGCGCCCACGGGCCCGCGTACCCGCCGGCCCGGCAGCCGGGGTTCGTGCAGCCGGCGCGCGCGGGCGGCGGCCAGGTGCTGCGGGCCGCGGCCCATCGCGGTGAGCAGCGTGGTCAGGGTGCCACCGGAGACCAGGGCGTTGGAGCGCAGGAACCCGTCCACGCGCAGCGGTACCCCGGCCGGGAGGTGTCCGACCGTGAAGTACGCCCCGAGGTCGGCCGGGATCGAGTCGAAGCCGCAGGCGTGGACGATGCGGGCGCCGGTCTCGCGGGCCCGCGCGTCGTGTTCGACGTACATCCGGTCCACGAACTCGGGTTCGCCGGTGAGGTCGACGTAGTCGGTGCCCGCCTCGGCGCAGGCGGCGACCAGCCCGGCCCCGTACCAGACGTACGGTCCCACGGTCGTGGCCAGTACCCGTGTGGAGGCGGCCAGTTCGCGCTGCGCCTCGGCGTCCTCGGCGTCCGCGACCAGCAGGGGGAGGTCCGCGCAGGCCGGGTTCACGGCGGCCAGCCGCTCGCGCAGCCGCTCCAGCTTCGGCAGGCTCCGGCCCGCGAGGGCCCACCGGCAGCCGGCGGGCGCGTGCGCGGCGAGGTACTCGGCGGTCAGGGCTCCCACGAACCCGGTCGCGCCGAAGAGCACGACGTCGTACTCCCGTTCCGCGGTGCGCGGTTCGTGTCGAACATCTGCGTTCATCGGGAGCCTCCCAGACGGTGTCGGTGGTGGCTGAGGCTAGCGCGTGGCCGCCGTACGGCGGACAGCGCCCCGGGAGCGACCTGCGGCGGCCGTTCCGGGGGCGCTGTGCGGGCATCCGGGCATCGGGCGTTCGGGCGTGCGCCGCCCGGCCCGGTGGGTCAGTTCTCCTGGTACATGCCGAAGACGTCGACGACGAGGTCGATGTCCCCGTCGCTCTGGTTCCAGAAGTCGACGAGGCCGGTGTCGACGTGCGTCTGGACCAGGTTCGGGACGGTCTTGCCCACCGTCCAGTTCAGGGTGGAGGAGGTGGGCGGCAAGGGCGGGCCCGCCGCGTTGTGGTCGTACTCGTCCTGGGTGTTCGAGTCGGGCGCGACGGCAAGGAAGCCGTTGTCCCGGGTGTTGGTCGCCGTGGCGTTCAGCACGAAGCCCGTGACGCCGGAACCCGGTTCGGACAGCTCCGCGGCGATGTAGTCGCGGCCTGCCAGGGGACCGTGGACGGGGTCCTCGGGGTCGCGGGTGTCGATGATCCGCTCCGGCTCGAACGGCAGGTAGGAGCCCTTGCTCTCCGGGCTGTAGTAGCCGACGACGTCGACGATGACGTCGGCCGGGTTCCAGCCGCCGTTGCGGATGTCGATCTTGCCGTCGGCGCCGATGGGGACGATCACCGAGTTGGCGATGGTCTGGCCGGCGCTGAAGTTCAGGTTGGACGCGGTCGGCGTGCTCTGCCCGGTCGGGAAGACGGTCAGGTGGCCGTCGCTCCTCGGGTTGGTGACCGTCACGTTGAGGGCGACGGCGGTGACCCCCGAGTCCGGTACCCGGCCGACCCCGGCGATCCGGGTGCTGAAGATCCCGTAGCCGGGGACCTGGCCCTTGGCGGCGCCGAGGCCCGTGCGGGTGTCGACGAACCGGTCCGGAGCCAGCGGGGTGTAGCCGCTGGAGGCGGACTGGGTGAAGTAGCCGGTGACGTCGGCGATCAGGTCGACCGATTCCCAGCCGCCGTTGTACAGGTCGACGTAGCCGTTGGCGCCGACCGGCACGATCACCAGGTTCGGAACCGTCTGGCCGGGGGCGAAGTTGACGTTCGACGTGGTCGGACGCGTGTCGCCGTCGGCGAACGCCGTGACGTGGCCGCCGCTCGCGGTGTTCGTGACGGTGACGTTGAGGACCACCGCGGTCACACCGGCGGGGATGGCGCCGTTGCCGCCGATCTTCACGCGCGCCGAGGTGTACGGGGCGATCTTCCCCTGCGCCGCGCCCGTGCCGTTACGGGTGTCCAGCAGACGGGTCGGGCCGTACGGGGTGTAGTCCGAACCCCAGGTCGTGACGGTCAGCTGGTTGGAGGCCACCACGTGGTTGGTGCTGTCCGTCACGGTCACCTTGACCGTGTACGTGCCGAGCTCCGCGTAGGTGTGCTGCTCGGTCAGGGTTTCGCTGCCGGAGGCTGCGATGACCGTCGAATGCCAGTCGCCGTAGTCGATGACGACGGTGAGCGGCGTGGCCTCGCTGGTGATGGCGCTCTTCAGCTCGATCCCGTGCGCGCTGATGAGGCTCGAGGTCAGTCCTACCTTGAGACCCGTGTTGCCCTCGGCGGTCGCGGTCGCGGTCGCGGACTGCGGCGTGGCCGGAGCGGCCTGCAGGGTCGACCGGTCGGCAGGGCTGGTGGATGTGGGCGCCTTTTCCACGCCGTCCTGGGTCAGGTCGGGAGTGCTGATGCCCTGGGCACCGCCGGTGGCCGGTCCGGCCGCCTGGGCCATGCCCGGTATGAGGGAAATACCTGCTGCGAAAACGGCTGCAGATGCTGCGAGTCGGCGGTATGACACCGAGCCTCCGAAATGTCTGTGAGCCCCTGATCAGGGCTGAAAGCTGGCTCAGGCTACATAGCCCGCCGACCGGCCGGACACGGGGGTCGTCCCGGTGCCGGGAAGGGGCCGGGAAGGGGCCGGGGAGGGCGTCGGGGGCAACGGACAGCGCCCCGGGAACGGCCTGGACGGCCGTTCCCGGGGCGCTGTGTGCGGCTGGATTCAGCCGCGCTCACTGTTCACCGGTGGATCAGTTGTCCTTGTAGACGCCGAAGATGTCGATGATGACGTCTATGGCGCCATCGCTCTCGTTCCAGAAGTCGATGACACCGGTCGAGCCGCGGCCCGCCTGGACCAGGTTCGGGACGGTCTTGCCCACGGTCCAGTTCAGGTTGGAGGACGTGGGAAGGGGCGGAGCGATGTCGATCTCCAGGTCGTAGTCCTCGATCGAGTTCGGGTCCGGAGTGACCGCGAGGTAGCCGGTGTCCTTGGTGTTGGTCACCGTGGTGTTCAGGACGAAGCCCGTGCTGTGCGGGAGTCCCGAGCCGAGACCGAGGTATGCGTAGTAGCGGCCGGGGAGGGGACCGCCCTTCACGCGCGTGTCCGTCACGCGCTCCGGGTTGAACGGGAGGTACGCGCTGACGCTGTCCGGGCTGTAGTAGCCGACGACGTCGACGATGACGTCGGCCGGGTTCCAGCCGCCGTTGCGGACACTGATCCTGCCGTCGGCGCCGATGGGGACGATCACCGAGTTGGCGATGGTCTGGCCGGCGCTGAAGTTCAGGTTGGACGCGGTCGGGGCGCTCTGGCCGGTCGGGAAGACGGTCAGGTGGCCGTCGCTCCTCGGGTTCGTGACGGTCACGTTGAGCGCCACCGCCTTGGCGCCGGCCGGGACGCCGCGGGTGCCCGCGACCGGAGTGCTGAAGGTCCCGTAGCCGGGGACCTGGCCCCTGCCGGTGCCCACGCCGGTGCGGGTGTCGACGAACCGGTCCGGGGTGATCGCGGTGTAGCCGCTGGAGGCGGACTGGGTGAAGTAGCCGGTGACGTCGGCGATCAGGTCGACCGATTCCCAGCCGCCGTTGTACAGGTCGACGTAGCCGTTGGCGCCGACCGGCACGATGGCCAGGTTCGGGACCGTCTGGCCGGGGGCGAAGTTGACGTTCGACGTGGTCGGACGCGTGTCGCCGTCGGCGAAGGCGATGATGTGGCCGCCGCTCGTGGCGCTGGTGACGGTGATGTTGAGGGCCACCGCGGTCACACCGGCGGGGATGGCGCCGTTGCCGCCGATCTTCACGCGCGCGGAGGTGTACGGGGCGATCTTGTGCTGCGCCGCGCCCGTGCCGTTACGGGTGTCCAGCAGACGGGTCGGGCCGTACGGGGTGAAGTCCGAGCCGTTCGTGGTGACGGTGACCGAGTTGTCGACCGAGGTCTGGTTGACCGTGTCGGTCACGGTGACCTTGACCGTGTACGTGCCGACCTCGGCGTACGTGTGCGCCGAGGTCACGGTCTCGGTGCCGTCGGCGTATTCCATGACCGACGTTTTGTCGCCCCAGTCGATGCTGATCTCGAGGGGGGTGTTCACGCTCGTGACGGCGGAGTCCAGCTCCAGCCCGTGCGCGGAGATCGTGGTGGCGAGAAGGCCGACCGCGAGGTCCGGGTTGGGGTCGGTGGCCTGCGCCGCGGCGGCCGCCTTGCCGTTGCCGGCGGCCGGGGCCTTGACCGAGCGGCCGGCCGGGCTGTCGAACGTGGTGGTCTTGGATGCCTCGGCCGCGGCCAGGTCGGGCTGGGCCATCCCGTGGGCCTTGCCCGGCGCGGGCTCGGCCGCGTGGGCCAGACCCGGTATGAGAGAAATGCCTGCCGCGAGGATGGTCGCGGATGCTACGAGTCGGCGATATGACACCGAGCCCCCCCAAATGTCTGTGAGCCCTTGACCAGGGCCGAAAGCGTGCACAGCCTACATAACGTCAGGTCGGTGGAGCGCGGGGGTTTTTGTGTTCGCGTTTGCGACCGCCGCAGACTCGCGGACCGGATGCCCGGCCGCCGTCGGCGCCCGGCGCTAGCGTGGGGATCGACTGTCCGTGCGAGCGGGTGTGATCTGCGGCGAGTGGAGGTTTTCCGTGAAGGCTGCGGTGCGCAAGTGGGAGGCGGTCCGGGAGTTCGCCCGGGGGTTGCCGGAGGCCGGGGAGGAGTTCCCGTGGGGCCCCGAGGACTGCGTGGTGAAGGTCAACAAGAAGATCTTCGTCTTCCTCGGGAACGCCGACGGCCCGCAGCCCCCCGGGATCTCGGTGAAGCTCAAGGACGAGGCGCTGCACGGCCACGCCATGACCGCGCCCGGGGCCGAGCCGACCGGGTACGGACTGGGGAAGGCCGGCTGGGTCTCCGTACCGCTGGCGGAGAAGGGGGCGCCCTCCGTCGAGGTGCTGTGCGAGTGGGTGGAGGAGAGCTACCGGACCGTGGCCCTCAAGCGGCACCTCAAGGAGCTCGACGCGCGGATCGCCGCCGTGAAAGAGACGACCTAAGCGCTTGCTCTTGTGCTGAGTGGAACAGGTTCCTAGCATCACTGGTGTTACATCAGTTGTGTCACACAGTGGCCACAGTGGCGCCACGGGGATGCTGGGGGCTCGATGGCAGTGACAGGGAACGTGCCCGGGAGCGGCAACGGCAGGAGCGGCGGCCCGCTCGCGGGCGTGCGCGTCGTCGAGCTGGCGGGCATCGGGCCGGGCCCGTTCGCCGCGATGCTCCTCGCCGATCTGGGGGCCGACGTGGTCCGCGTCGACCGCCCCGGCGGCGGCGGACTCGCGGTCGACCCCGCCTACGACATCACCAACCGGGGCAAGCGCTCCGTCCTCGTCGACCTGAAGTCCGCCGAAGGCCCCTCCCGCGTACTGGACCTGGTCGAGCGCGCCGACGTGCTCATCGAGGGCTTCCGCCCCGGGGTCGCCGAGCGGCTCGGCGTCGGCCCGGCCGACTGCCACGCCCGCAATCCGCAGCTCGTCTACGGCCGGATGACGGGCTGGGGCCAGGACGGCCCGCTCGCCCACACCGCCGGGCACGACATCGCGTACATCGCCGTCACCGGCGCCCTCGGCATGATCGGCAACCCGGGCGAGCCCCCTGTCGTCCCCGCCAACCTGGTCGGGGACTACGCGGGCGGCTCGCTCTACCTCGTCATCGGGATCCTCGCGGCCCTCCAGCACGCCCGCACCCCGGGCGGCGCGGGCCAGGTCGTGGACGCGGCCATCGTCGACGGCACGGCCCACCTCACCGCCATGATCCACGGCATGGTCGCGGCCGGCGGCTGGCAGGACCGGCGCGGAGCCAACCTCCTGGACGGCGGCTGCCCGTTCTACGGCACCTACGAGACCTCCGACGGCGGTTACATGGCGGTCGGCGCGCTGGAACAGCAGTTCTACGACACCTTCGTGGAGCTCCTCGGCGTCAAGGACCAGGCCCCCGCCCGCAAGGACCTGGCCCGCTGGGGCGAGCTCCGCGAGGCCGTCGCCGAACGCTTCAAGTCCCGTACCCGCGAGGAGTGGACGGCGGTCTTCGACGGCACCGACGCCTGCGTCGCGCCCGTGCTCTCCCTCCGCGAGGCCCCGCACCACCCGCACCTCGCGGCCCGGGGCACCTTCGTCGAGGCCGCCGGGATCACCCAGCCGGCCCCCGCGCCGCGCTTCTCCGCGACCCCCACCGCCTCCGTGGGCGGCCCCGCGCAGCCGGGCGCGCACACCGAGTCCGTCGCGGCGGACTGGGACGTACCGGCGCTGCTCGGCAAGGAGGGCTGATGGAGCTCTCCATGATGCTCGACTACGCCGGGGACCCGCGCCGGGCCGCCGACGAGGCGGCGGCGCTGGAGACGGCCGGGCTCGACGCGGTGTGGGTCGCCGAGGCCTGGGGCTTCGACGCCCCGACGATCATGGGATACCTGGCCGCACGCACCGAGCGGATGAAGATCGGCTCGGCCATCCTCAACGTCTACTCGCGCACCCCCGCGCTCATCGCCCAGACGGCGGCGGGCCTGGACGCGATGTCCGGCGGCCGGGCGCTGCTCGGCCTCGGGGCTTCCGGCCCGCAGGTGGTCGAGGGCTGGCACGGGAAGCCGTACGACAAACCGATCGGCCGGACCCGCGAGACCGTCGAGCTGTGCCGGCGCATCTGGCGCCGCGAGACCATCGACCACCACGGCATCACCGACATGCCGCTGCCCGCGGACAAGGGCGGCCGGCACGGCAAGCCGCTGAAGATGCTGACCCGGCCGGTCCGCGCGGCCATCCCCGTCTACGTGGCCTCGCTGGGACCCGCGAACGTGCGGATGACGGCCGAGATCGCCGACGGCTGGCTGCCCACCCTCTTCGTGCCGGAGAAGGCCGACGCCGTGTGGGGGAGCGCGCTCGCCGAGGGCGCGGCCCTGCGCGCGCCGGAACTCGGCCCGCTGCGGACGGTGGCCGGCGGGCTGCTGGCCATCGGCGAGGACGCCGCGGCCGCACGGGACCTCGCGCGGCCGCAGATCGCCCTGTACGTCGGCGGCATGGGGGCGGTCGGCAAGAACTTCTACAACGACCTGGCCGTCGCCTACGGGTACGAGGAAGAGGCCCGCAAGATCCAGGAGCTCTACCTCGCCGGACACAAGCGCGACGCCGCGGCCGCCGTCCCCGACGAGCTGTGCGAACTCACCACCCTGTGCGGCCCCGAGAGTTACGTGCGCGAGCGCGTCGAGGCCTTCCGGGCCGCCGGGGTGACCATGCTCAACGTCACGCCCGTCGGCCCCGAGCCGGCCCGGCTGATCGAAACCGTCAAGAACTGGCTTTGAGGAGCCCCCGATGAAACGCCAGATCTTCGACGCCGACCACGAGGCGTTCCGCGAGACCGTCCGCACCTTCCTCACCAAGGAGGTGCTGCCGCACTACGAGCAGTGGGAGAAGGACGGCATCGTCAGCCGCGAGGCCTGGAGGGCCGCCGGCCGGCAGGGCTTGCTCGGTCTCGCCGTCCCGGAGGAGTACGGGGGCGGCGGGAACACCGACTTCCGGTACGCGGCGGTGATCGCCGAGGAGTTCACCCGGGCCGGCGCCGCCGGGCTCGCGATCGGGCTGCACAACGACATCATCGGGCCGTACCTGACCTCGCTGTCCACCGAAGAGCAGAAGCGCCGCTGGCTGCCCGGCTTCTGCTCCGGGGAGACCATCACCGCCATCGCGATGACCGAGCCGGGCGCGGGCTCCGACCTCCAGGGGATCCGGACCACCGCCGAGGACGCGGGCGACCACTGGGTGCTGAACGGCTCCAAGACCTTCATCTCCAACGGCATCCTCGCCGACCTGGTGGTCGTGGTCGCCAAGACCACTCCCGAGGGCGGGGCGCACGGCATGTCGCTGCTGGTCGTGGAGCGCGGCGCGGAGGGCTTCGAGCGCGGCCGCAACCTCGACAAGATCGGCCAGAAGGCGCAGGACACCGCCGAGTTGTTCTTCAACGACGTGCGCGTCCCCAAGGAGAACCTGCTCGGCGAGCTGAACGGCGCCTTCGTCCACCTGATGACCAACCTCGCGCAGGAGCGGATGGGCATCGCCATGGCGGGCATCGCCGCCGCCGAGTACCTGCTGGAGATCACCACCCAGTACGTGAAGGAGCGCGAGGCCTTCGGGCGGCCGCTCTCCAAGCTCCAGCACATCCGGTTCGAGATCGCGGAGATGGCCACCGAGTGCGCGGTCACCCGCACGTTCCTGGACCGCTGCATCACCGACCACTCCAACGGGGAGCTGGACCACGTCCACGCCTCGATGGCGAAGTGGTGGGCCACCGAGCTGCAGAAGCGTGTCGCCGACCGCTGCCTGCAACTGCACGGCGGCTACGGATACATGACCGAGTACCGCGTCGCGCGAGCCTTCACCGACGGCCGCATCCAGACCATCTACGGCGGTACGACCGAGATCATGAAGGAGATCATCGGCCGTTCCCTGCTCGGCTGACCCCGCGCACCGCCCCGTCCCACGCCACCCCTCCCCGACCTCGCCTCCGCACCCTCGAAAGGCTTGACCAGTGAGCACCGAAGCTTACGTATACGACGCGATCCGCACACCGCGCGGCCGCGGCAAGGCCAATGGCTCCCTGCACGGCACCAAGCCGATCGACCTGGTCGTCGGCCTCATCCACGCCCTGCGCGAACGCAACCCCGGCCTGGACCCCGCCACCATCGACGACATCGTGCTCGGCGTCGTCAGCCCGGTCGGCGACCAGGGCTCCGACATCGCCCGGATCGCGGCCATCGCCGCCGGGCTGCCGGACACCGTGGCCGGACTCCAGGAGAACCGCTTCTGTGCCTCCGGCCTGGAGGCCGTCAACCTGGCTGCGGCGAAGGTCCGTTCCGGCTGGGAGGACCTGGTCCTCGCGGGCGGGGTCGAGTCGATGTCCCGCGTCCCGATGGCCTCGGACGGCGGAGCCTGGTTCAACGACCCGATGACCGGCTGGGACACCGACTTCGTCCCGCAGGGCATCGGCGCCGACCTGATCGCCACCATCGAGGGATTCTCCCGCCGCGATGTGGACGAGTACGCTGCCCTGTCCCAGGAGCGGGCCGCCGCCGCCATCAAGGACGGCCGCTTCGCCAAGTCGGTCGTCCCGGTCACCGACCGCAACGGCCTCGTCGTCCTGGACCACGACGAGTTCGTCCGCCCCGGCACCACGGCCGACACCCTCGCCAAGCTGAAGCCGTCCTTCGCGGACATCGGCGAGCTGGGCGGTTTCGACGCCGTCGCCCTGCAGAAGTACCACTGGGTCGAGAAGATCGACCACGTCCACCACGCGGGCAACTCTTCCGGCATCGTCGACGGCGCCTCGCTCGTCGCGATCGGGACCCGCGAGGCGGGCGCCCGCAACGGCCTCACGCCCCGTGCCCGGATCGTCTCGGCCGCCGTCTCCGGCTCCGAGCCCACCATCATGCTCACCGGCCCCGCCCCGGCCACCCGCAAGGCCCTCGCCAAGGCCGGGCTGACCATCGACGACATCGACCTCATCGAGATGAACGAGGCCTTCGCCGGCGTCGTTCTCCGCTTCGTCAAGGACATGGGCATCTCGCTGGACAAGGTCAACGTCAACGGCGGCGCCATCGCGCTCGGCCACCCGCTCGGCGCCACCGGCGCGATGCTGCTCGGCACGGTCGTCGACGAACTGGAGCGCCAGGACAAGCGCTACGGGCTCGTCACCCTCTGCGTCGGCGGCGGCATGGGTGTCGCCACCATCGTCGAACGCATCTGATCCGTCCTGATCCCTGATCCCACCCCTGACACGGAAGTAGCGAACATGAGCGAGTCCACCACGATCCGCTGGGAACAGGACGAGACCGGCGTCGTCACCCTGGTCCTCGACGACCCCAACCAGTCCGCCAACACGATGAACCAGGCCTTCAAGGACTCCATCGCCGCGATCGCGGAGCGTGCCGAGGCCGAGAAGGACTCCATCCGGGGCATCATCTTCACCTCCGCCAAGAAGACCTTCTTCGCCGGCGGCGACCTGAAGGACATGATCCGGCTGCGCCCCGAGCACGCGCAGCTGGCCTTCGACACCGGCACCGCGATCAAGAGCTCACTGCGCCGCATCGAGACCCTCGGCAAGCCCGTCGTCGCCGCCATCAACGGCACGGCCCTTGGCGGCGGTTACGAGATCTGCCTGGCCTCCCACCACCGCGTGGCCCTCGACGCGCCCGGCTCGAAGATCGGCCTGCCCGAGGTCACCCTCGGCCTGCTCCCGGCCGGCGGCGGCGTCACCCGCACCGTGCGCCTGATGGGCATCGCCGACGCGCTGCTCAAGGTGCTGCTGCAGGGGACCCAGTACAACCCGCAGCGCGCGCTGGACAACGGCCTGGTCCACGAACTGGCCGCCACGCCCGAGGAGATGCTCGCCAAGGCGCGCGCCTTCATCGACGCGAACCCGGAGTCCAAGCAGCCGTGGGACGTCCCCGGCTACAAGATCCCGGGCGGTACGCCGTCCAACCCGCGGTTCGCCGCCAACCTCCCGGCCTTCCCGGCCAACTTGAAGAAGCAGCTGAACGGGGCCCCGTACCCGGCCCCGCGCAACATCCTCGCCTGTGCCGTCGAAGGCGCCCAGGTGGACTTCGAGACCGCGCTGACCATCGAGGCCCGCTACTTCACCGAGCTGGTCACCGGGCAGACCGCCAAGAACATGATCCAGGCGTTCTTCTTCGACCTCCAGGCCGTCAACGCCGGCCGCAGCCGCCCGCAGGGCGTGGAGCCCCGCAAGGTCGCCAAGGTCGCCGTCCTCGGCGCCGGCATGATGGGCGCCGGCATCGCCTACTCCTGCGCCCGCGCGGGCATCGAGGTGGTGCTCAAGGACGTCACCCCCGAGGCCGCCGCCAAGGGCAAGGCGTACTCCGAGAAGCTGCTCGACAAGGCCCTGTCCCGCGGCCGTACCACCGAGGCCAAGCGCGCCGAGCTGCTCGCCCGGATCACCCCGACCGCCGAGCCCGCCGACCTGGCCGGCTGTGACGCCGTCATCGAGGCCGTCTTCGAGGACACCGCGCTCAAGCACAAGGTGTTCCAGGAGATCCAGGAGTTCCTCACCCCCGACGCGCTGCTCTGCTCCAACACCTCCACGCTGCCCATCACGGGCCTCGCGGAAGGGGTTTCGCGGCCCGCCGACTTCATCGGCCTGCACTTCTTCTCGCCCGTGGACAAGATGCCGCTGGTCGAGATCATCAAGGGCGAGCGCACCGGCGACGAGGCCATCGCCCGCGCCTTCGACCTCGTACGGCAGATCAACAAGACCCCGATCGTGGTCAACGACTCGCGCGGCTTCTTCACCTCACGCGTCATCGGCCAGTTCATCAACGAGGGCGTCGCGATGGTCGGCGAGGGCATCGAGCCCGCCTCCATCGAGCAGGCCGCCGCGCAGGCCGGATACCCGGCCAAGGTGCTCTCCCTGATGGACGAGCTGACGCTCACGCTGCCCCGCAAGATCCGCAACGAGACCCGCAAGGCCTTCGAGGCCGAGGGCCGGACGTGGGCCGAGCACCCGGCCGACACCGTCATCGACCGGATGGTCGACGAGTTCGGGCGCCCGGGCCGCAGCGGCGGAGCCGGCTTCTACGAGTACGACGAGGCGGGCAAGCGCGCCCGCATCTGGCCGGGGCTGCGCGAGCACTTCGGGAAGCCCGGCGGGGAGAACCCGTCCGCGACCGTGCCTTTTGAAGACATGAAGGAGCGGATGCTCTTCTCCGAGGCGCTGGACACCGTCCGCTGCTTCGACGAGGGCGTGCTCACCTCCATCGCCGACGCCAACATCGGCTCCATCATGGGCATCGGCTTCCCGGCCTGGACCGGCGGCGTGATCCAGTACATCAACGGCTACGAGGGCGGCCTGGCCGGCTTCGTGGCCCGCGCCCGCGAGCTGGCCGAGCGCTACGGCGAGCGGTTCACCCCGCCCGCCTCCCTGGTCGAGAAGGCCGGGCGCGGCGAGACCTACGCCGACTGAGCGGTGACCGGCGCGAGGTCCCGGGCTCCGCGGGCCCCGGGACCTCGCGCGCGGTAGCGGGTCAGGTGGTGACGTGCGCGTCGGCGGCGCGCAGCGTCGCGAACGCGCCCCGGTACGCGGAGCCGTCCAGCGTGGTCCAGCCGGCGGTGATCCGGCCGGTGATGCCGGCCGGCGCGGTGGCCGTGGCCGCCGCCGGACCGGAGGGGTCCTCGGGCGTTTCCTCGGACCGCAGGACCCGCGTCAGGCCGAGCACCCGCGTGCCCGCCACGGGCACGTCCGTGCCCCGCGCGGTGTCGGAGACCTCCAGCGGCTCTCCGGAGAGGACCGCCGGGAGCTCCGGTCCGCGGAACCACGCCGTGACGGAGGGGTCGGGCGCATCGCTGTCGCACTGGTCCTGCGCCACGGCGCGGCCCTGGAACAGCGCGAGCAACTGGGCCACGAGCACCGGGTCGTGGGCGCCGTCGTAGATCCACCGCTTGCCGAGCACACCGTGCTCGGAGGTGCCCACCAGGCCCGCCCCGGCGGTGTCGAGCGGGGCGCCCCGGTAGGTGAGCGGCACGAGGTACGAGGTCTCCCGCCCGCCCGAGAAGTCGGTGAGCACCATGAACTCGATGCCGACCTCGCCCTCCGGATCGTCAAGCCTGAATCCGCCCGACTTGTCCAGTTCGGGCGTCTGTCCCGTGGGCACGTACCAAGGCCGCGTCGGCAGCCAGGAGGAGACGAGTTCCAGCTTTCCGGGTTTCATCGTGGTCTTGTAGATCATCGCCATGGGGGCATCCTCGCAAACTACTCCTCCGGGACGAAGGCGGCCCGCAGCTCCTCCTTCAGCGAGCGCTGGAACGCCGTCACCAGGGCCTGCACCACCATCGGCTGCATGTGCGCGGACAGCGCCTTCATCGACTCCACCCGCTCCGGATCGTTCTCGCCCTCGGTGAACGGCCCCCACACCTCGTCGCGGAAGAGCGCGGTCAGCTCGTGCGCGGCCGTCCGCGCGTGCTCCAGCAGCACCTTGCGCGCGATCAGGATCGTCTCGTGGGCGATCGGTACGTCGAGCAGCGCGACCCCGAGCCGCAGCAACCCCACGTCCACCCGGAAGCCCTCCGGGGCCGGCGCCAGCACGTTCATCGCGGTCAGCCGCCGGATGTCGTTCTCCGTCAGGGTCCGCCCCGCCCGCTTCTCCAGCTCCGCGCGCGAGGCCTTCAACGCCGCGTCCGGGGCCCATGTGGCCACCAGCGCCCGGTGGATGGCCAGATCGTGCGCGCTCAGGTCGTCGGGCAGGGCGTCGAGGTAGCGCTCGATGGCCGACAGGGTCATGCCCTGGTGCTGCAGCTCCTCGATCAGCGCCAGCCGCGACAGGTGCTCGGGGCCGTAGTGGCCCACCCGGCGGGGTCCGATCACGGGAGGGGGCAAAAGGCCGCGGGTGCTGTAGAACCGTACGGTGCGGACGGTCACGCCCGCCCTGGCGGCCAACTCGTCGACGGTGAGCGCCGGCTCGGGTGCCTGGGTGGTCATGGTCTCCGCCTCGCTCTCTGATCAGCACGCCTTCATCGGCACAGTTCGTTCCCGTACCGCGGTTCAACAGTATTGCTGTCGCACCAACGATGTGAAACGGCCAGGAGCTGCCCATGCCCACGAAACTGCGACTGCCCGCACCTACCGACGAGCTCGTCCTGCCCGCCCTGCTGGCGCGCAACGCCGCCGAGCACGGCGATCTGCCCGCCCTCTCGTGGCGCGAGGGCGACGGCTGGTCCACCCTCAGCTGGTCCGACGTACGCCGCAAGGTCGCCGTCCTCGCCTCCGGCTACGCCGCCCTCGGCGTCGGGCGCGGCGAGCACGTCCTGCTGATGATGGGCAACCGCCCCGAGCACTGGCTCACCGACCTCGCCCTCGTCCACCTCGGCGCCGTGCCCGTCACCGTGTACGGGACCTCCGCGCCCGAGCAGATCGCCCACATAGCCCGGCACAGCCGGGCCAGGCTCGCCGTCGTCGAGGGCGCCCGGGAACTGGCCCGCTGGGAGCCGCTGCTGACCGACCCCGGGGTCCCGCTGGAGCGGCTGGTCGTAGCCGAGGCCTCCGAGGCGGGCCCGCACCGCACCTACGGCTCCCTGTACGCCAGTGGTGCCCGCCTGTACCGCCCCGACGCCTTCGAGAAGGCCTGGCAGGAGTCGCGTCCCGAGGACCCGCTGACCGTCGTCTACACCTCGGGCACCACCGGCGACCCCAAGGGCGTGCGCCTCACCCACCGCAACATCATGCTCCAGGCGGTCCGCCTCGACCGGCACGTGGACCTGCCCGAGCACGCCGAGCACGTCTGCTACCTGCCCTTCGCGCACATCGCCGAGCGGGTCCTCGGCATCTACCTGCCGCTGCTGCGGGCCGCCCACGTCCGGTTGTGCGCCGACCCGGCCGCCGTGTCGGCGGCGGTGCGCGAGCTGCACCCGGTGCAGTTCTTCGGCGTCCCGCGGGTGTGGGAGAAACTGGCCGCCTCCGTACGGGCGGTGCTCGGGCGGCTCCCCGAGGAGCAGCGGCTCGCCATCGAAGCCGCGAACGACCTGGCGCGCTCCCGCGCGGCCCACCGGGAGCGCGGGCAGGAGGTCCCGGCGGCACTCGAAGCCTCGTACGCCGCCGCGAAGGAGCGGGTGCTGGACCCGCTGCTCTGCCTGGCGGGGCTGGACCGCCTGGTCTGGACGGCGAGCGCCACCGCGCCGATGCCGATCGATGTGGTCCGCTTCTGGGCGGGCTGGGGGATCACCATCATGGACGCCTGGGGGCTGACCGAGACGTCGGGCGTCTGCACCGTCAACAGCCCGGACGGCTTCCGGCTGGGCTCGGTGGGCCGCCCGATCGAGGGGCTGGAGCTGAGGCTCGCCGCCGACGGGGAGATCTTCACGCGCGGGGAGACGGTCTTCGACGGCTACCTGCTCCCGGACGGGTCGGTGGAGAGCGCCGCCGACGGGGAGGGCTGGTTCCCGACGGGGGACGTCGGCCGGCTCGACGAGGACGGGTTCCTCTGGCTGACCGACCGCAAGAAGGAACTGATCATCACCTCGAACGGCAAGAACGTCTCGCCGGCCCTGGTGGAGAACACCGTCAAGGAACACCCGCTGATCGGGCAGGCGCTGGTGCACGGCGACGGCCGCTCCTACCTCGTCGCCCTCCTCGTCCTGGACCCGGAACTGGCCCCCGCCTGGGCGGCGGCCCACGGCATCGAGGCGGCCACGCCCGCGGAGCTGGGCGCGCACCCGGCCGTACGGGAGGAGGTGGCCCGCGCCGTCGAGGCCGCCAACGCGCGGCTCAACCGCACCGAGCAGATCAAGCGCTACCGGCTGCTGACCGAGGAGTGGGGACCGGAGTCCGGGGAGCTGACCCCCTCGCTGAAGTTGCGCCGGCGCGTGGTCCGGGAGAAGTACGGGGCGCTGATCGAGGGGCTGTACGAGCAGCCGGGCGAGGGCGCGGAGTAGGCGGGGGCCGGGTCGCCCCCCCGCCCCGGACCTCGAACTCACTCTCTCCACCTGGTCCTCGGCATCAGCCGGCGCCCCGGGCCGCGGGTGCCCGCCGGATCGCGGCGGGCACCCGTCGGGGCTGGATCAGCGACCGATCAGGGGGTAGTGGTCGGAGAGGTTGGTGTAGGTGTAGGAGGTGCCCCAGCTGGAGACCGTCCAGGGCGCCGACTCCTCCTTCACCACGTTGTTCTCCCAGTTCGCCGGGCGGGCGTTGCCCTTGCGGTAGAGCACGTAGTCCAGGTCCTCGCGCGGGTCCGTCGGGTAGCGGTAGTTCGCTATCGAGTTCAGCGCGGTGTCGAAGGAGTACGGGTGGCCCGTGCGGGTGTCGGAGCCCGCCAGGTCGGCGTTGGCCAGCATGGAGGCGTACTCGGGGGTGCGCGAGTCGACGTTCATGTCGCCCGCCACGATCACCTGCTCGCCCGCCGGGATGTTCTTGCCGTCCAGGAACGCGTCGATGTTCCGGAACTGGCGGGCGCGCATGTCCGCCGCCTCGCCCGCGCCGCAGCCCGGGTCGGTGGACTGGGCGTGGGTGCCCACCACGTGGACCCTGGCGCCGTTCACGTTCAGCACGACGTAGGCGAAGCCCTTGTTGGACCACCAGTCGGCGCCGCAGGCGTCCTTGTAGACGACCTGCTCCTTGCGCACGATCGGCCACTTGCTGAGGACCGTCACGCCGCCGTCCTCCGGGGTGGTGGAGGAGTAGGCGCCGCCCGTCGCGTCCCAGCCGCTCTTGCCGCGGCCCACGACGGGGGTCTGGTACGGGTACTGCGCGGAGGCGTTGGACTTCAGCGCGTCCGAGGCGCCGTTGTCGAAGGCCTCCTGGAGCACGACCACGTCGTGGCCCTGGAAGAAGGAGGTCTTGGGGATCTCCGCCGCCCGGTGGTCCTGGCCCCAGTTCGGGTACAGGTTCTTGCTCATCAGGAACGCGTTGTACGACAGGACGCTGAGCCGCGGCGCGGCGGCGCCCTCCGCGGCGGTAGCGGCCGGAGCCGTGGTGGCGGCGAGCGCTCCGACGGCGATCGCGGCGACGACGGTGGCGGCGGCGCGGGCCTTGCGGGGCGGGATGTGCGACATGGAGGTCTCCCTCGTTCCTGTGGGGGAAGATCGGCTCCGCCATCCAAGCAGCCGCGGTTACCTCTGGGTAACACCCATGACACGACTTTCTGTCCGGACCACGACAACGTGGGGGCGCGGGTGAAACGGAGCCGGTCAGTCCTCCGTGGAGGTCCAGGTGAAACCGTCGAGACCGTCCTGCGCGGGGGCACCGGAGGCATCGTCGCGGAGCCACCGGCGCCGTCGGCGCCGCAGGAGGAAGTGCAGCACCGCGAAGACCGCGACCGCGAACGCGGCGACGAAGGCCAGCGTGACGGCCGCGACCGCCAGCACGTAGGGAGTCGCGGCCTCCAGCCAGGCGGAGGGGGACAGGTCCATGGCCGCAGGATGCGCCGTCCGGCGGTCCGGCGGAAGAGGCGTGACCCCCGGCATACTGGGAGAACGGCGAGGTCTACACCCTGGGGGCACACTCATGAGCACGACGGAGCACCCCGCGGCGGGGGCTGCGGACGGGGCGGTGACAGGGCCGCCGGAGGGCCCGGGCCAGGGCCCTGCGGCGGGGTTCGATCGCCGCGCGGCCGGCGGCCGCGCGGACCCGGAGCCCCCGCCGCCCGGCGGAGTGCTCTGGACCATCGCCGGCGACGTCCGGGCGCTGCTCATGCTGCCCGCCGCCTTCACCATGCAGGTGGCCCACCCCGCGATCGGGGCCGGCGTCGACGAGCACTCCGTCTTCCGCACCGACCCCTGGGGCCGCGGCGAGCGCTCCCTGCGCTCCGCCCAGCTGTGGGTGTACGGCGGAGCGGACGCCGCCGCCGAGGGGCGCCGGGTGCGCCGGCTGCACAAGGAGATCAAGGGCACCGACACCCGGGGGCGCCGCTACCACTCCCTCGACCCCGCCTGCTACGCCTGGGTGCACGCCACCGGCTTCCCCGTCTACCTCTACGCCGGGCGCTACCTGCTGCGCCGCTTCACCCCCGCCCAGGAGCGACAGCTCTACCGCGAGTGGCTCCAGGTCGGCAGGATCCTCGGCCTCCACGACCGGGACATGCCGCAGACCATCGAGGAGTACTGGCCGTACTACCACCGGATGCTGGCCGAGGAGATCGAGCCCACCAAGGTCGCCCGCGAGCTCGTCGCCACCGATACGCCGCTGCCCCGCCCCGAGGGCGGCCCGCCGGCGGTCCGGCTCCTGCTGCTCCTCGCCTGGCCGGTGCTCCGGGCGGCGTTCCTGCACTTCCGGTCGTTCGTCACCGTCGGCTACATGCCGCCCGATGCCCGTGCCGCCATCGGCCTGAAATGGACCCGGTCCCAGGAGCGCCGGCTGCGCCTGTTCAGCGCGGCCGTACGCGTCCTCGTACCTCTGCTGCCGGAGCGCCTGCGCTACCTGCCGATCGCCCGCGCCGCCCGCGCCCGCCGGCGCGCCGGCACCCTCTGAGGGGTGCCGGCGCGCGGGGCTCCGCACGGTCGTGCCCGTACGGTCGGGGCCCCGTAAGGCCCGTGGATCAGTGGCCCTCGTGGACGGAGTCCGTCGCGGCGATCTTCTTCCAGGACTTCGGCTCCGCCGCCGGCTTGGCCGGGGACCGGAGGGTGCGGGCACCCGGCGACTCGGCCGCCGGCGGCGCGAAGGCGGGCTTGCCCGCGGTGTAGAGCCAGGTCTCGAAGAGCTGCGCGAGCGGCTTGCCGGAGATCTTCTCGGCGTAGCGGACGAAGTCGCCGACATTGGCGTTGCCGTAGGCGCGCTCGGTCGGCCAGCCCTTGAGGATCCGGAAGAACTTCTCGTCGCCGATCTCGTTGCGCAGCGCCTGGAGGGCGATCGCGCCGCGGTCGTAGACGGCTCCGTGGAACTGGTTCTCCGGACCCGGGTCGCCCGGCTTGACCTGCCAGAACGGGTCCTCCGCCGCCCGCACCCCGTACGCCCAGTCGGCGAGCTCCTGCGCGGTGCCCTCGCCCTCCTTCTCCGACCACAGCCACTGGCTGTAGCGGGCGAAGCCCTCATTGATCCAGATGTCCTTCCAGCCCTCGACGGACACGCTGTCCCCGTACCACTGGTGGGCCAGCTCGTGCACGACGACCGAGACGTTCGCGCCGTTGGCGAACTGCCGGGGGCTGTAGAACGGCCGGGTCTGCGTCTCCAGGGCGAAGCCGCTGGGCACGTTCGGGACGTAGCCGCCCAGCGCGTTGAAGGGGTACGGGCCGAAGACCCCCTCCAGCCACTCCGCGACCTCGCCGGTCCGCTCCACGCTGGCCCGGGCCGCGCCGGCGTTGTCGCCGAGGTCCTGGCTGTAGGCGTTCAGGATCGGCAGTCCGCTCGACGTCTTGTCGGTGGTGACGTCGAACTTGCCGATCGCCAGGGTGGCGAGGTACGTGGCCTGCGGCTTGTTCGAGCGCCAGTTGTAGCGGGTCCAGCCGAGGCGCGAACTCTGGGACTGCAGGACGCCGTTGCTGATGGCCTGGGTGCCGTCGGGCACGTTGACGGAGACGTCGAAGGTGGCCTTGTCGAGCGGGTGGTCGTTGCTCGGGAACCACCAGACCGCCGAGTCGGGCTCCTGCGCGGCGATGCCGCCGTCGGGCGTGCGCTGCCATGCCGACCAGCCGTCGACCTTGAACTCCGAGGGCTTGCCAGCGTATTTGACGACCACGCTGGACTGCCGGCCCCGCTGCAACGGGGAGGCCGGGGTGACCTCCAGCTCGTGGGCGGCGGACTTGGCGAACTTCGCCTTGACGCCGTTGACCCGGATCTCGCTGACGTCCAGCCCGAAGTCGAGGTTGAAGCGGGACAGGTCCTGCTTGGCGGTGGCGAGGAGGGTGGCGGTGCCTTCGAGCAGGTCGGTCTTGGGCTGGTACTGCAGGCGCAGGTCGTAGTGGGACACGTCGTACCCGCCGTTGCCGCTGGCCGGGTAATAGGGGTCGCCGATACCCGGGGCGCCCGGACCCGAACTCGCCGCCGACGCCGGGATCACCAGCAGGAGGGAAGCGGCGAGCACGCTCGGGGCGATGACTTTGCGGTGCACCTGGAACTCCAATGGGTGGGGGAGTGGCTTCCGTTCGACCGTATTCACGCCCGCCGCCCCACGTCATGTCCATGGGCCCTGCTGTCACATGATCGCCATTCGGCCGTCACAGGGCGTGTGCGCCCCCGCGCCCGACTGCCTGGCCGGAGGGTGCCGCCTTTCGGGCATACCAAGCAGTCGGTAGTCTCCAGGCATGACAATTCCCGAGCGCGCCGCCCGTCACTGCTGGCACGGGGCGATCAACCCGCTGCACGCCACCGTCTACTTCTCGCCCGACCTCGGCAAGGAATTCGCCGCCCTCGGGATCACCGATCCCCACGCGGTCAACCTCTCCTCCCGGGCCGCCGCCATGGGCGCGGTCGGCGCCGGCACGGTGACCGCCACCTTCTACAACTACCGCCACGACCTGGTCGCCCGGCACCTGCCCGCCGTCTGGGAGACCGCGACCCCCGAGCAGGTCCTCGCTGCCCGGCTGCGGGCCGCCGACTCCACGCTGCGCCGGCTCCTCGGCGCCGAGGCCATAGCGTCCCCGGAGATCGCCGAGGCCGCCGAGCTGGCGATGCGCGCCGGCGAGGGCTGCACCCGGCACGCCCGCACCCTCTACTCCGCCCACGCGGACCTCCCCGTACCCGAGGAGCCGCACCTCAAGCTCTGGCACGCCACCACCCTCCTGCGCGAGCACCGCGGCGACGGCCACCTCGTCGCCCTGCTCACCGTCGGCCTGGACCCGGTCGAAGCCCTGATCAGCCACACGGCCACCGGCCGGGGCATGACCCCGAAGTACCTCAAGATCATCCGCGGCTGGGATCAGTCGGACCTCGACGCGGCCACCGACCGGCTGCGAGCCCGCGGCGTCCTCGACGCCGAGGGCGTGCTCACCGCCGCGGGAGCGGAGCTGCGCGAGGAGCTGGAAGCGGAGACCGACCGCCTGGACGCCGCACCGTACGAGCACCTCGGCGCGACCGGACTCGCCCGGCTCGCCGAGATCGGTGGCGGTTTCGCCATGAAGGCCTTCGGCGCCGGAGCCTTCCCCGCGGACCTCTTGGGCAAGGCCTGAGACCCGGGACGGACAAGGCTCCCGACGTCCGCGGCCGCCACCTGCCACAATTGGCAGCCTTCAGACGCAGCACACAGCATCACGTACACGTACGAAGGCAGGCGGGACCGCACAGTGACGATGTCCATCGAAGGCAGGATCGCCGAGGAGCTCGGCGTACGGGAGCGGCAGGTCAAGTCCGCCGTCGAGCTGCTCGACGGCGGCTCGACCGTGCCGTTCATCGCTCGCTACCGCAAGGAAGCGACCGAGATGCTCGACGACGCCCAGCTGCGCACCCTGGAGGAGCGGCTGCGCTATCTGCGCGAGCTGGAGGACCGGCGCGCGTCGATCCTCGACTCCGTACGGGAACAGGGCAAGCTCGACGCCGAGCTGGAGGCCCGCATCAACGCGGCCGACACCAAGGCCCGGCTGGAGGACATCTACCTCCCCTTCAAGACCAAGCGCCGGACCAAGGCGCAGATCGCCCGCGAGGCCGGCCTGGCTCCGCTCGCCGAAGGCCTGCTGGCCGACCCCTCGGCGGAACCCGCGGCCCGGGCGGCCGCGTTCGTCGACGCGGACAAGGGCGTCGCCGACCCGGCCGCCGCCCTGGAAGGCGCCCGCGCCATCCTCACCGAGAAGTTCGGAGAGGACGCCGACCTCATCGGCGAACTGCGCGAGCGCATGTGGGGCCGCGGCCGGCTCGCCGCGAAGGTCCGCGAGGGCAAGGAGGAGGCGGGCGCCAAGTTCTCCGACTACTTCGACTTCACCGAGCCGTTCACCGCGCTCCCCTCGCACCGCGTGCTCGCCATGCTGCGCGGCGAGAAGGAGGACGTGCTCGACCTCACCCTGGAGCCGGAGGAACCGAGCGACACGCCCGGGCCCTCCACGTACGAGGGCATGGTCGCCCGCCGCTTCGGCATCGGTGATCGCGGCCGCCCCGGCGACAAGTGGCTCGCCGACACCGTCCGCTGGGCCTGGCGTACGAAGATCCAGGTCCACCTCGGCATCGACCTGCGGACGCGGCTGCGCCAGGCCGCCGAGGACGAGGCCGTACGGGTCTTCGCCTCGAACCTGCGCGACCTGCTGCTCGCGGCGCCCGCCGGCACCCGCGCGACGCTCGGCCTGGACCCGGGCTTCCGTACCGGGGTGAAGGTCGCCGTCGTGGACGCCACCGGCAAGGTGGTCGCCACCGAGGTGATCTACCCGCACGTGCCCGCCAACAAGTGGGACGACGCCCTCGCCAAGCTGGCCCGGCTCGCCAAGGAGCACGCGGTCGAGCTCGTCGCCATCGGCAACGGCACCGCCTCCCGCGAGACCGACAAGCTCGCCGTGGACCTCATCACCCGCCACCCCGAGCTGAAGCTCACCAAGGTGATGGTCTCGGAGGCCGGCGCCTCCGTGTACTCGGCGTCGGCCTTCGCCTCGCAGGAACTCCCCGACATGGACGTGTCGTTGCGCGGCGCGGTCTCCATCGCCCGCCGCCTGCAGGACCCGCTCGCCGAACTGGTCAAGATCGACCCGAAGTCGATCGGGGTGGGCCAGTACCAGCACGACCTGTCCGAGGTGAAGCTCTCGCGCTCGCTCGACGCGGTCGTCGAGGACTGCGTGAACGGCGTCGGCGTCGACGTCAACACCGCCTCCGCACCGCTGCTTTCGCGCGTGTCGGGCATCAGCGGCGGACTCGCCGAGAACATCGTCGCGCACCGCGACGCCAACGGCCCATTCCGCAACCGCAAGGGACTCAAGGACGTGGCCCGGCTCGGGCCGAAGGCGTACGAGCAGTGCGCGGGCTTCCTGCGGATCCGCGGCGGGGACGACCCGCTGGACTCCTCCAGCGTGCACCCCGAGGCGTACCCGGTGGTCCGCTCCATGGGCAAGACGGCGGGCAGCGAGGTGGCGGCCCTGATCGGCAACACCGGCGTGCTGCGCTCGCTGCGGCCGGAGCAGTTCGTCACCGACTCCTTCGGCCTGCCGACCGTCACGGACATCCTGCGCGAGCTGGAGAAGCCGGGCCGCGACCCGCGGCCCGCCTTCAAGACGGCGACCTTCAAGGAGGGCGTGGAGAAGCTCGGCGACCTGGCTCCCGGGATGATCCTGGAGGGCGTGGTCACCAATGTGGCCGCCTTCGGCGCCTTCATCGACATCGGCGTCCACCAGGACGGGCTGGCCCACGTCTCGGCGCTGTCGAAGAACTTCGTCAAGGACCCCAGGGACGTGGTCAAGCCGGGCGACATCGTCCGCGTGAAGGTCATGGACGTGGACATCCCGCGCAAGCGGATCTCGCTGACGCTGCGGCTGGAGGACGAGGCGGAGCGCGGCGGGGGCGGTACGCCGAAGCAGCGCGAGGAGCGGGGCGAGCGGGGCGAGCGGCGCGGTGGCGGCCGGCCGCCGCAGCAGCGCGGCGCGTCGGGCGGTCAGGGCGGTCAGGGCGGCCAAGGCGGCCAAGGCGGTCAGGGCTCTTCCCGTGACGCCGGCAGGGGCCAGCGCCAGGGCGGTCAGGGCGGCGGCCAGCGTCAAGGCGGTCAGGGCGGCTCGGCTCCGGCCCCCGCCAACAGCGCGATGGCCGACGCCCTGCGCCGTGCCGGTCTCACCGCTCCCGAGGAGCGGGGCGGGCGCAAGCGCTGACGGTTCGTGGCAGCGTGTGACGGGTTGGCCGAATAGGCACCTCACGTGGGGACATGCCTTGCCAACGCCCGTACAAGATCTGTAGGCATGGTGGAACGCCCGTTCGTCTTTCGGCGAACGGGCGTCCGTGTTTCCCGCTCAGGACCGCACTCCCGAGTTCGCCTTGAAGGCAAAGGACGTCATGCCCCTGCCCACGCACGCCTATCGACGTTGCCCGAGAAAGGGTCCGAAGAGGGAACACATGCGCCACCCGCAACTCAGTCTGCGTAAACGCTGCGAGGCGATTCTCGGCCGTCTTGAACTGACTCACCCGTTCTCGCTCGACGGACTGTGCGGCCGGATAGCCGAGGAGAGGGGCCGTCCCATCCGGCTTCACCCGCTGCCCAAGGAAGCGGCGGAATCCGGGGTGTGCGGACTGTGGGTCGGCACGGCCAGCATCGACTACGTCTTCTACGAGGCCCAGACCACTCCTCTGCACCGCGAGCACATCGTGCTCCACGAGATCGGCCACATCCTCTTCGGGCACAACTCGCTGGAGGTCGAAGACGCCGCCGGGACCGCCGAGGACGCGGGGCAGGTCCCCACGGTGCTCGGGCGCACCAACTACACCACCCGCCAGGAGCAGGAGGCGGAGATGCTCGCCAGCATGATCCGCACCCGCACGACGACGCCCGGCGCGCACCGCGCCCACGGCGCCGGGGACCGCGACACCCTCGCCCGGCTGGAGTCCGCGATGGGCTACGAGCGGCGCGGACGGGGGCTGGGCCGCCGTGGCTTCTGACCTCATGACCTTCGGCGACGCGCTCGCCGTCCCCAGCGTCGTCTGCCTCTGGGTGGCCGTCCTGCTCCGCGCCCCCGGCGCCCTGCGCGTCCCGCACCAGCGCGGCCTGTGGCTCGCCGTCGCCACCGCCGCCGCCGCGATGACCCTGAACCTGCCCGACGTCGTCGCGTACGCCATGGGCCGCGACCCGGGCTACGCGCACACCATCGGGCTCGTCCGCAACCTCATCGGCGTCCTGTCGGCGGGCGCCGTGCTCTACTTCGTCGCCTCCGCCACCCGGGGCCGCAAGCTCCAGATCGCCTCCGGCGTCGGCACCCTGGTCTGGCTGGCCACCCTTGTCGTGGCGGACGCGGCCGCGCCGGACCACGGCACGCACACCATCCCGCCGGCGGGCGATCCCGTGCCCTCCCTCTTCTACTGGCTGGTGCTGATCTCCGCGCACCTCCTCGCCAACACCATCTGCGTGTCCGTCTGCTGGCGCTACGGCCGGCGCACCGAGAGCCGGGGACTGGCCGCCGGGCTGCGGCTGTTCGGCCTCGGCACCGCACTCGCCGGGGTGTTCTGGTTCGTGTACCTGCTCAAGGCGCTCTTCGGAGCCACCTGGGCGATGCCCGCCAACCCGCTGCTGATGAACACGCACGGACTGCTGCGCGCCGCCGCGATCCTCGTCCCGACGCTGTTCACCTTTCGCAGCACCGCCGCGGACATCGCCACCGCGTGGCGGCTCTGGCCGCTCTGGCGCGACCTGGTCCACGCCGTCCCGCACGTCGCCCTCAACAAGCCCCGCGCCGCCCGGGTGCTGGAACTGTTGTGGCCACCGGTCCCGCGCAACCTGCTCGTCTACCGCAAGGTCATCGAGACCCGCGACGCCATCCTGATCCTGGGGGAGTACGTCGCCCCGGGCGTGCCGGAGCTCGCGCGCGGCCACGTCGCCGGGAGCGGGGTCCCCGAGCCGCGGCTCACCGCGGCCGCGCTGGCCTGCGTACTGAAGGAGGCGCGTCGGGCGAAGCTGGCCGGGATCCCGCAACAGCAGGGCGAATCCGACGCGTTGGAGCTCCCCGCGGCCATCCAGATCTCGGCCGACAGGGGAGACCTGGAGGGCGAGGCGCGGTTCCTCGTGGACGTCGCCCGGGCCTACGCCTCACCGGCCACGACCGCTTTCACCCCCGCAACCGCCAGGAAGTGAACGTTTCTTGACCACCGTACTGATCACAGGGGCCAGCGCCGGACTCGGTGTGGCCTTCGCCCGCGGCTTCGCCGCCAAGGGCTGCGACCTCGTCCTCGTCGCCCGTGACAAGGGCCGCCTGGAGGAGGTCGCCGAAGAGCTCGCCCGGGAATTCGGCTCCGTCTGCCAGGTGTTGCCCGCCGACCTGCTCGACGCCGACGGCCTCGGAGCCGTCGCCGAGCGGCTCGCCGACCCGGCCCGGCCCGTCGACATCCTGGTCAACAACGCCGGCTTCGGGCTCCCCGTGCCCTTCCCGTACAACCCGGTCGAGGACGAGGAGCGGATGCTCGACCTGCTGGTCAAGGTCCCCCTCCGGCTCACGCACGCGGTACTGCCGGGCCTGCGCGCGCGCCGCCGGGGCGCGGTGCTCAATGTCTCCTCGGTGGCCGGACTGCTCCCGACCGGCACGTACGGTGCCGCGAAGGCCTGGATCACGGCCTTCAGCGAGTCGCTGCGCGTGGACATGGAGCCGTACGGGGTGCGCGTGCTGGCGGTGGTGCCCGGGTTCACCCGCACCGAGTTCCAGGAGCGCGCCGGGATGGACGTCAGCGCACTGCGCGACGCGGTGTGGCTGGAGCCGCACGACGTGGTGGCCCGGGCCCTGAAGGACCTGGCCAGGCGCCGCCCGGTGAGCATCACCGGCCGGCGCTACCAGGCGTACGCCCTCGCGGCCCGCCACCTCCCGCGCACCTTCGTGGCCCGCAAGATGGCCCGCACGCGCCGGCCCCCGGCGGACGTGGGCTAGGTCCAATGCTGGTGATTTAGGCC